>JAZKBG010000001.1:0-49567 GCA_040388765.1 Pseudomonadota bacterium
GCGGGCGTGGCGGAACTGGTAGACGCAGCAGGTTTAGGTCCTGCCATCGCAAGATGTGGGGGTTCGAGTCCCTTCGCCCGCACCAGTTCTTCACCACGTGTTCGCGCGGGAGTTTTGGCCGCCATCACGGATTCAACCAAGTCTAGAAAGCAACCGTCCACCATGCAGACCGTCGAGACGCTGAACGAAGGCCTCAAGCGCGCCTACACGCTGACCATCACCGCCACGGATATCGACGGCAAGGTCGATGCCGAGGTGAAGCGTATCGCTCCGCAGGTGAAGATGCCCGGCTTCCGTCCCGGCAAGGTGCCCGCCAACCTGGTCCGCAAGATGCACGGCGAGGCGATCGCCGCCGACGCGCTGAACGCCGCGATCCAGCAGGGCATCCAGGATCTGATGGCCGAACGGAAGCTGCGCCCCGCGATGCAGCCTTCGGTCCGCCTCGAGGACGATTATGCGCCGGGCAAGGATGCCGAGGTGAAGGTCGAGCTGGAAGTGCTCCCCGATGTGCCCGCGCCATCGATCGACGGGCTGAAGCTCGAGCGGCTGACCGTCGCCGCCGACGAGGCGCAACTCGACGCGCGCATCATGGAACTGGCCAGCGGGTCGAAGTCGTATGACGACGCCAAGAAGGGCCACAAGGCCGCGACCGGCGACCTGGTCGTCATGGATTTCGTCGGCAAGACCGCCGATGGCGTGGCGTTCGACGGCGGGACCGGCGAGGATATGTCGGTCGAGATCGGATCGGGCCGCCTGATCTCCGGTTTCGAGGACGGCATCATCGGCGTGAAGAAGGGCGACGAGCGCACGATCAACGTGACTTTCCCGGAGGATTACGGCGCCGCCAACCTGGCCGGTCAGCCCGCGACCTTCGATCTGAAGATCAAGGACGTCCGCGTCGCCGGCGAAACGAAGATCGACGACAGCCTCGCCAAGAACTTGGGCCTCGAGAGCCTGGAGCAGCTGCGCGGGATCCTGAAAGGTCAGGCCGAGCAGGAACTGAACGGCCTGACGCGGACGCACATGAAGCGCAAGCTGCTCGACCAGCTTGCCGCGGGCCACGACTTCCCGGTCCCGCCCTCGATGGTCGAGGCCGAATTCGACCAGATCTGGCACCAGCTGCAGCACGAGGCCGAGCATGAGGCCGACGTCGATGCCGCCAAGGCCGAACTGGAAGCCGAGAAGGACGATTACCGCAAGATCGCCGAGCGCCGGGTGCGCCTGGGCCTGCTGCTGTCCGAGATCGGCCAGGCCAATGGTGTCGAGGTCAGCAACAACGAGATGAACCAGCTCATCATGCAGGCCGCCCAGCAGTATCCGCAGGATCAGCGCCAGCGGTTCATGGAGTATGTGCAAGCCGAACCGATGGCCGCCGCCCAGCTGCGTGCGCCGCTGTACGAGGACAAGGTCGTCGATTTCCTGTTCGACAAGGCCGAGATCACCGACCGCGCCGTGACCCGCGAGGAACTGGAAGCCGCGATCGAGAGCGAGGACGGCTTCGACACCGGTACGCACAGCCACGACCACGACAAGCCCAAGCCGCGCAAGTCGGCCAAGAAGGCTGACGATGGGGCATCCGCCAAGAAGCCTGCTGCGAAGAAGGCGAAGGCGACCGAAGTCACCGACGCCGATGTCGAGCCGGCCGCACCCGGCGACGATCTGGTCGAGGCCGAGCCGGTGAAGAAGGCCGCGACGAAGAAGGCTCCTGCCAAAAAGGCGGTCGAACCGACGCCGGAAGGTGCCGAAGTCGCGGAAGCCGCCAAGCCGAAAAAGGCTCCGGCGAAGAAGAAGGCCGAGGCCTGAGCCCGCACGATTCGCCCTGAGCCCTTCGACCGCGCTCAGGGGAGCCTTGTCGAAGGGCCGCCTTTCTTCCTAGGAAGGACAGGGCTTCGACAGGCTCAGCCCGAACGGGGTGTGGCGGAAGCATGGGGGCTCGAAACTTGAATCAGCCACGCATCGCCGTCCTGCTGCCGTGCTACAATGAAGAAGCCGCGATCGTTCAGACGATCGCCGGCTTCCGCGACGCGCTGCCGGCGGCGACGATCTATGTCTACGACAACAACAGCCGCGACGCCACGGTCGCGGTCGCGCGCGACGCCGGTGCGATCGTCCGGACCGAGCGGATGCAGGGCAAGGGCAATGTCGTCCGCCGGATGTTCGCGGACATCGATGCCGATATCTTCGTCATGGCCGACGGCGACGCAACATACGACCCGGCGTCGGCACCGGCGATGGTCGATCGCCTGCTCGAAGATGGTCTGGACATGATCGTCGGCACGCGGGTGCACGAGGCCGCCGACGCCTATCGCCGCGGTCACGTGCTGGGCAACCGCGCGATGACAAGCCTGCTCGCCAGCCTGTTCGGCCGCAGCTTCACCGATATCTTCAGCGGCTACCGCGTCTTCTCGCGCCGCTTCGTCAAGAGTTTCCCGGCACTGTCGGCCGGGTTCGAGATCGAAACCGAGATCAGCGTCCACGCACTCGAACTCAAGATGCCGGTCGGCGAGGTCGAGACGCGCTATCTCGCACGACCCGAGGGGTCGGAATCGAAGCTCAATACCTATCGCGACGGCCTGCGCATCGGCCGGACGATCGCCACGCTCTACCGGATCGAGCGACCCTTGTGGTTCTTCGGCGCGATCGCGGCGGCGCTGGCATTGATCGCGGTCGTGCTGACAATCCCGCTTGCCATCACCTACGTCGAAACCGGGCTGGTGCCTCGCTTTCCGACCGCGATCCTCGCGACCGGCCTGATGATCGTCGCGGTGCTGAACTTGTTCACCGGGCTGATCCTCGACACCGTGGTCCGCGGACGCCGCGAGATGAAGCGGCTGGCGTATCTGGCCGTGCCGGGGCCACTGCGGGATTGATTTTCGGTACGTTTTTACGTACATGACCGGCATGCGTGTCGCCAGCTTCTCCGATTTCCGCAAGAACCTTGCCGCGATGATGGATGCGGTCAACGACGACCATGCGCCGTTGATCGTGACGCGCAACGGCGGCAAGCCCGCTGCGGTGCTGATATCGCTCGAAGATTACGCGTCGTTGCAGGAAACCGACTATCTATTGCGCAGCCCGAAGAATGCGGCTCGACTGCGCGAAGGCATCGCTGAATTCGAAGCTGGCGGAGGATCGGTCAGAGATCTGATCGAATGAGGGTCGTCTTCCTCACAACCGGATGGGAAGATTATGTCGAATGGCAGCGTCATCCCAAGGTTCTGAAGCAGTTGAATGCGCTGATTCGAGAATGCGCCCGCGATCCGTTCGGCGGGGAAGGCAAACCCGAACCGTTGCGACATGAACTGAGCGGATGGTGGTCGCGCCGTATCACGCAGGAACATCGGCTGGTCTATCGCGTACGCGATGACGATCTGGTGATCCTGCAGTGTCGCTCCCACTACTGACGCCCGCCCCCTTGCACCCCCCGCCGCGAACGCCGATGTAGGCGTGACCAATTCTAGAGCGGGAATCCCATGTTCGACCCTATGAGCGTTATCGAGAACGGCCTCGTCCCCATCGTCATCGAACAGTCGAGCCGCGGCGAGCGCAGCTTCGACATCTTCTCGCGCCTGCTGCGCGAGCGGATCGTGTTCGTGACCGGCGGGGTCGAGGATCACATGGCCTCGCTCATCACCGCCCAGTTGCTGTTCCTGGAGTCCGAGAATCCCAAGAAGGACATCTGGATGTACATCAACTCGCCCGGCGGCGTGGTGACCGCCGGCATGGCGATCCACGATACGATGCAGTACATCCGTCCGCGCGTCGGCACGGTGTGTATCGGACAGGCCGCGTCGATGGGCAGCTTCCTGCTGGCCGCGGGCGAGCCGGGCCTGCGCGTCGCGCTGACCAACGCGCGGATCATGGTCCACCAGCCTTCGGGCGGGGCGCAGGGCATGGCGTCGGACATCGAGATCCAGGCGCGCGAGATCCTGCGGATCAAGAAGCGGATGAACGAGCTGTACGAGAAGTACACCGGCCGTACGCTCGACGAGATCGAGAAGGCGATGGACCGCGACACGTTCCTGGAGGCCGAGGAAGCCAAGACCTTCGGCATCGTCGACGAGGTCTATGACAAGCGTCCCGGCATCGTCGATCCCGACGCCCCGGCGGCTTAACCCTGTTTGCGTAGCGACCCGGCAAATTGACGTTTGCCGGGCCGTGCCCGCCGTGTAGGATGGCGGGCCAATTTCCAGCGCCGTCCGACCGGCGCGAGAGGTGAATGAATGACGAAACTGAGCGGTGGCGACTCCAAGAGCACCCTCTACTGCTCGTTCTGCGGAAAGTCGCAGCACGAGGTCCGTAAACTCATCGCCGGTCCGACCGTCTTCATCTGCGATGAATGCGTCGAACTGTGCAACGACATCATCCGCGAGGAGACGAAGTCGGCGCTGGTCAGCAAGAAGGACGGCGGCGTCCCCACGCCGCAGGAAATCTGCGACGTGCTCGACGATTACGTGATCGGCCAGAAGCGCGCCAAGCGGGTGCTGTCGGTGGCGGTGCACAATCACTACAAGCGGCTGAACCACGGTGCCAAGGGTGCCGATGTGGAGCTCGCCAAGTCGAACATCCTGCTGGTCGGACCGACCGGCTGCGGCAAGACGCTGCTCGCGCAGACGCTGGCGCGCATTCTCGACGTGCCGTTCACGATGGCCGATGCGACGACGCTGACCGAGGCCGGTTATGTCGGCGAGGATGTCGAGAACATCATCCTGAAGCTGCTGCAGGCGTCCGACTACAACGTCGAGCGGGCGCAGCGCGGCATCGTCTACATCGACGAGATCGACAAGATTTCGCGTAAGGCCGAAAACCCCTCGATCACCCGCGACGTGTCCGGCGAAGGTGTGCAGCAGGCGCTGCTGAAGCTGATGGAAGGCACCACCGCCAGCGTTCCCCCCCAGGGTGGCCGCAAGCATCCGCAGCAGGAGTTCCTGCAGGTCGATACGACCAACATCCTGTTCATCTGCGGCGGCGCCTTCGCCGGCCTGGAAAAGATCATCGGCGACCGCCTGCAGGGCAAGTCGATCGGTTTCGGCGCGCACGTCGCCGGACCCGACGAGCGCAAGACCGGCGAGACGCTGAAGTCGGTCGAGCCCGAGGATCTGCTGAAGTTCGGCCTGATCCCGGAATTCGTCGGCCGCCTGCCCGTCATCGCGACGCTCGAGGATCTCGACACCCCGGCGCTCATCAAGATCCTGACCGAGCCGAAGAACGCCCTCGTCAAACAGTATCAGAAGCTGTTCGAGATGGAGGACGTCCATCTGGGCTTCACCGACGACGCGCTGGTCGCCACCGCCAAGCGCGCGATCGAGCGCAAGACCGGCGCGCGCGGGCTGCGCTCGATCCTGGAGGGCATCTTGCTCGACACGATGTTCGACCTGCCCAGCATGGACGGTGTGGACGAAGTGATGATCGACAAGGATGTGGTGCTCGGCTCGAAGGAGCCGGTGCGCGTCTATGCCAAGAAGGAAAAGGAAAAGGCCGGCGACGCCGCCTGATTTCTGCCTCTGACCGACACGAAACGGGCGTCGAGCGATCGGCGCCCGTTTTGCGCTTTAAGTGCCTTCGCGACAGCTATGGGCGGCGTCGCCGGCTACTAGCGTTGAATGATTTCAGGCCAATTCATAGCCATCGTCATTCCTGCGAAGGCGGGAACAGACAATCGCTGAACGACATGAGCCTTACTTTTGTCAGCGACGATTTACCCCCGCCCGCGCGGGGATGACGAACGAACCGAGGGAGAGGACGTGGCCCGTACGTCTATGCCCGCCGCCCTCGCCCCTTCGGCCGACGGAACCAGAAACTCCACACAGCAAGGCTGCCCAGCATCGCCAGTGCCAGCCCCGACACGGTCATCACCAGTCGATACGCCAGCCCGCCGACCTTCGCCGCATGCAGCGGATAGGCGGCGTTATAGACCTGCGCGCCCGCCGGCATTGCCAGCGCATCGCGCGTGTCGAGGATGCGCCCGGTCGCGGCATCGAAGGTCACCGTCGTCCGGCCATTGGGCAGCCACTCCGCCGGCTGCTTCATCCGTAGCGTGATCGGATCGCCGGGCTGCTTCGGCAGCGCCAGGATGCGGAATTGGGCGTCAGGGAAACGGTCATGCGCCGCGCCGAGCATTGCGCGCCAGTCGGGTCGCGTCGCCAGCGGACCGCTGGTCACCTTGGCCGGCGTCATCGCGCGGACCACATCTGCGGGCGGGCTGAACGGCGCGACGACGATCGCGGCGACGGGCTTGAAGATCATCATCGCGCCCGTCAGCGCCGACAGGAACAGCAGGGGCGCGACGACGACGCCCAGGTCCCGGTGGTGCATGACGATCGCCGGCCGGCTCAACCGCTTCGGCCAGAGGCGCGGCTTGAACGTCCGCCGCGTCCGCCACCACAGGATCATGCCCGATACGATAAAGAAGATCGCGCAGAGGCCCGCGATGCCGATCACCGTCTCGCCGACATCGCCGGTGAACAGATGGTGGTGCAGGTCGAACAGCCAGAGCTCGGGCCGTTCCCACTGGCTCGACCAGCGTGTCACGACCGCGCCCGCCTGGTCGGCGTAGAGCCCCTGCCCCTCGCCGAGGCGCAGCTGGTGCAGGCCAAGGCTGGGGCTGGCATAGATGATCCCCTGTGGCGAATTACCCGGCAGCGCCAGGAGCCGCTCGGTCGCGGTCGCGACGGCATCCACCGTGCCGACCTGCGCATCTCCGGCATGCGGCAGCAGGATCCAGGCATCGCGGTGCACCAGGATCGCGCCCGTCAGGCCGAGGACGGCGAGCACCAGCCCGATCAGACCGCCGGTCCAGCGATGCAGCCAGTCGAGCCAGCGCAGCATCAGAACCGGTAGTCCCAGCCGAGCGTCAGCGTCCGGCCGCGCCCGGCAAAATAGCTGAAGTTGTCGGTCGGCAGGCGCGTGTCGCTGGAATAATCGATGTACTGCCGGTCGAAGATGTTCTGCGCCGACAGGCTGAGGCCACCAAAGCCGGTATCGAAGCGGACATAGGCATCGGTCAGCGTATAGCCGCCAAAGTCGTTGCGCGGATCGCGCACCCGGCCCTGAAACGTCTTCGACAGCACCGCCTGCGTCTGGACGCGCAACGACAGCCGACCGGCATCGTAGGACGCCGCCAGGTTCAGCCGGTCGGGCGAGATATTGGTGCCGTCCAGATCGGTATCGACGATCCCGTCCGGCACCGTGCTGCTGTCATAGCGGCCGTAAAGGTGCGCATAGCCGACGTTGACGCGCAACCCGTCGATCGGCAGCCGGACGCCCAGGTTCACCTCGACGCCCTGGATCTCGACCCGCAGCCGCTGCACGTCGAAGATGCCGCCGGGATTGGCGATCAGCAACTGGCCCTTGTCGCTCGACGACCAGAAATAGGTCGCGCTGGCATCGAGCGGCCCGCGCTTCACTTCGACGCCGATCTCGCGATTGTTCGACACGATCGGCGAGATGTCGAGGAAACTGTCGAGATCGACGCCCGGGCGATTGATCGCCCGCGTGATGCGGCCGATGTCGGGCACGGTGAACCCCTCGGCATAGCTGCCGTACACGCGTACGCCCCTGATCGGCTCGACGATGACACCGCCGTTCAGCAGCGCGTCCGAGAATTTCGGCGTGCCGCCGGACACGAAGGTCCGGTTCGCGCTGGCCAGCGTCGTATAGTCGTCGATGCTGATCTCGACATTCTCCCACCGAACGCCGCCGGCCAGCCGCAGCGTCTTGTCGAACAGCGCCAGATTGGCCTGGCCGAACGGCGCGATGCTGCGGAAATCGGTCGGCGGTACCCAGACGCGGTTGGTCTGGATCAGCCGCTGTTCGGTACGGTCGAGCAACGCATCGACTCCGGCGATAACGGTCAGCGCATCGATGCCGGGCACGCTGCGTTCATAGCTCAGCTTGCCGCCGATCTTGCGTGACCGGTTCTCCGACTGGTCGATCAGGCGGTTGGTCGGATCGATCAGCACGTCCTGGAACGTGGCGATCGGAGTGACCTCGCTGCCGAACGTGTCGTGGCTGCGGTTGAAGAAGACCTGGCTGACCAGGTTGCCGCCGCCCATATCGGTATCGGTCAGCGACAGCGCGACGCTTTCGGTCCGGTTCGCCGCGGGGATGCCCGGCGGCTTGCCTCGGACCGCACCGGTCGGGAGGCCGGTCAGGCGATTGCCCGCGACCGCCACATAGTCGCCGTCGCCATCCAGCGCGAACCGGCTGGCGATCAGGTCGATCCGCGCGCTGTCCGACAGCGCATAGCCGAACCGCCCGAACAGCGAGAGCGTCTGCGAATCCTGCGTCTCGCCCTGCGTCAGGTTCAGACCGACACGGCGGTCCTCGCCGTCGTAGAATACCCCGCGCTTCTCGTACGCCGCACCGACGGTCGCGTCGAATGCGCCCGCCTTCCACTGCAACAGTCCCGCCGCCTTGCCGCCCAGCGCATCGCCGGAGAAATCGGTGTCGGTCGTGCCCTGCAGCAGGACGCGACCACCGAGTCCCTCGACCGTCGGTGCACCCACTGTCACCTGATTGACGATCCCGCCGGTGCCGCCGATGCCCTGCAAGGCGTTCGATCCGTAGATCAGTTCGACGCGATCGACGAAGAAACCGTCGATCGTGAACCCGTCACGGCTGCCGTCGCGCAACGGCGTCGATTGCGGGATGCCGTTGATCGCATAGAGCGGCGAGCGCCCGCGCAGCGTCTCGCCCGCACCCGACAGCTTCTGCCGCGTCGGGGAGAAGGACGGCGTCAGCGCAGCGACCGCATCGGTGACCGATCCCGAAATCGCGACCTGCTGCGACAGCGCCTTGGTATCGATGACGTCGATCGTCAGCGGCAGCGCATTTTGCGGCAGCGCGGATCGCGCCGCGGTGACGACGACCTCGTCGCGGGCCTTATCAGGCTCGGACGGACGCTCCGCGACGGCCGTCTGCGCGAACGCCGGAACCGTCGTTGGCGTCAGCGCGGTGAGAATCGAAGCAGTGAGCAGGCGGGTATGAAGCATCGGCGAAAAATTCCCTTCGCCGGTGCCGCTAGCAGTCACCTTCGTCTAATGCAATCGACTCGCATTATCTTATTCGTCATCCCGACGCCGGACCGTCGCGTTTTTCCGCCAGCAGCCCGCTCATGGCGCGCGCGATGTTCTCCAGCGTATACGGCTTCTGGACGACCGTACGGCTGCGGTGCTGCGGCGGGAGCTGTGCCTGCTCGCCATAGCCGGTGGCGAAAACGAACGGCACACCCAGTTCCATCAGCCGGTCGGCGATTGGGAAACTGTCGCTGTTGCCCAGATTGATGTCGAGCATCGCCACGGTCGGACGGTTGCCATCGATGATGTCCAGCGCGGCGTCGATCGTCGCCGCGGTCGCGACGGTTTCGGCGCCCAGACGCCCGACGATGTCCTCCGCGTCGAGCGAGATGATGAGGCTGTCCTCGACCACCAGCAACTGTTCGCCGGTCAGCATCTTGTCAGGCGCGGCCTGCGGATGGCCGGGCGACGAGCGCGGATATCGGATCGCCGGACCCGCGAAGCTGCGTGGCTCCGACACATGGCGCCCCGGGATGCAGAACGACGCGCGAACGCCATCGGGCGCATATTCGACATGCGCCTTGCCACCCAGATCATAGGGCACCGACCGGTCGATGATCGTCGTGCCGAACCCCTTGCGCGTCGGCATCTTCACCGGCGGCCCGCCAAACTCGCGCCACTCCAGCTTCAGGTCGCCGTCGTCCCGGTGCCAGCTGATCTCGACATGCCCCCGCGGTACCGACAGGCTGCCATACTTCGTCGAATTCGTGACCAGTTCGTGGACGACCAGTGCCATCGTCGAATAGGCTTGCGGGTTCAACAGCACCGGATCGCCGGTCGATACCACACGCTCATGTTCGTCGACGAACGCCGCCGCCTCGGCGTCGATCAGCGCCTGCATCGGTGCCGGACCCCAGTGATCGTCGGTGATCTGGTTGTGCGCCCGCGCCAGGGCGTGGATGCGCCCGTCGACCATCTTGACGAAATCCTTCACCACTTCGTCGCTCGGCTGCGACTGGCGGATCAGGCCGCGGATGACGCCCAGGATGTTGCGGACGCGGTGATTGAGCTCGGCGATCAGCAGTTCCTGCCGCGCCGTCGCCTGCTGGCGTTCGGCCGACGCCTCGTCCGCCAGCCGCAGGACGACCTCGATCAGCGTGGCGCGCAGCGTCTCGGCCACGCGCAGTTCGGACGGCGTAAACGGCTGTGACTTGCCCTCGACCAGCTCCTTCCACTCGGCGAAGCTCTCGCGCGGGCTCAGGCGCGGGCCGTTGGGACCATATTCGACCGGCTTGTGCGGATCGCCGCCCCAGCGCACCGATCGCACCAGTTCGGACCGGAAGAGCACGACATAGTCGCGTGGCGACCGCGAGATCGGGATCGCCAGCAAGCCCGCCGCCTGTTGCGCAAAGGCATCGGCCCCGTCGATCAGCGAACCGATATGATCGGTCGTGTAGACCTTGCCCGCCGCCGTGCCGTTCAGCGCCCGGATGATGCGGCGAAAATCCTCGGTCGGCGGGGTCACGCCGGAAAAGGCATAATTGCCCGCAATCCACACGCCGACACCATCGGCGGGAATCGCGTTGGTCAATATGTCGCCCAGCCAGTCGGGGTCCTTCAGCAACGTCTCGTCCGACGCGACCGCGCCCAGCAGCTGGTCGGAGATGTCGCGCGCACGACGCTCGAACTCGACGGTTTCCTTGCGCTCGCGGCTCTCCAGCCGCATCGAGAACATCTGGGCGAACAGCTCGCACACCGATCGTCGCTCAAACGTCGGGCAGTGCGGCGCGTAATGGTGGCAGGCGAACAGCCCCCACAACCGCCCCTCGACCAGGATCGAGATCGACATCGACGCGCCGACGCCCATGTTCTTGAGATATTCGATGTGGATCGGCGACACCGCGCGCAGGACCGACAGCGACAGGTCGAGCGGCGCGCCGGCTTCGTCGCGCTGCGGCACGATCGCGACCGCATCGGCGTTCACGTCGGTGATGATGCGCAACATGTTGCGGCGATAGAGCTCGCGCGCCTGCGCCGGGATGTCGCTGGCCGGATACCGCAATCCCATGAACCGTCCGATCCCGGGCTTCGCCGCTTCGGCCACCACCTCGCCCGATCCGTCGGCGGCGAAGCGATACACCATCACGCGATCGAACCCGGTCAGCGCCCGGACCTGTCGTGCACCCTCGCGGTAGAAGGTCGCCATGTCCTCGCACTGGTCCAGGCGGGTAATCATCGACCGGACCATGCCCGTCGCGTCGCCGTGCTCGCCGGACGCTGGCTCCGCCTCGATCACCACCTGTCCGCCCGAGAAGTGGATCGCGACGTCGAAGCGCCGTGCGCCCGGGATCAGTTCGCAGTCGAACAACCGCTCCACCGCATCCGGGCCGCGCAACATCGCCGACCGGTTGCGCAGGTCGTGGATCACCGCAGCCGGCAGGACTTCGCCGATCGAGCGTCCGAGCAGGGCGTCCGGGCCGTGGCCGATGAAGTCGCCCACGTTTTCCGAAACCCGGGCGATCATCCAGTCGGCGGTCAGCGCGATCAGGAAACCGATCGGCTGGATCGCCCCCAGGATATGGATCGGCTCGCGATCGCAATTGGTCAGATCGACCCGTTCAGCTGCGTCCGCCAAGCTCGCTCCGTGTCAAATATCTCGATCCGCTGCTCTCGAACAGGCTGAACACCGACCGGGCAGCATCGATTGCCGCGAGGATTGATGCTTCGGATGTCAGGCGTTCGTCAAGCAAGTGGATCAGGTTACGCCAGGCTATCGAAGGCCCGGCGGACAGGAACCGCGTCGGCAAGCCGGGTTGTACGGAGCGTTTCAACATCGCCCCTCCCAGCCGCGATCCTTCGAGAACATAGACGGCACCGAGCATGGCCGGCTCGCCTATGAAGGGCGAAATGTCCGGCATCGCCGGAAGTTCCATGCCGAGATCGCCCAGGTCCGCCGTCAGCAGGTCCGCGCGCCGCCGCGCCGACCAGTCGGGCAGCACGGCGTCGGCACCGGACCGGTCGAGTGCCAACTCGCACGGAATGAACGCCGCCGCCTGCGCCTGGAGGAAACGGCCATAATCCGCCGAGTCGTCGAGCCGCGCGACCGAAAAGGCGGCATCGACCCGGTCGTGACAGTCCGCGGTCGCTTCGCGAAGGGCAACGCGCGCCTGCATGCTGCGTCGATGCACGGCACCAAAGCCGTGCGCAAGCGGCTTTAAGGGGCAAAACGCCTGTTCCTAGCTACCGCTGTCTGCTTAAAGGACGCCATGACCTTGCAGATGCCCGTGCCTAAGATCGCCGGACTTCCCCTGTGGAGCGTCGCGCTGCCACCGCTCGGCCTGATCGCGATCCTGTTCTCGATCGCAAAGCTTGGCACGATCGGCACGATCGTCGCGGCCGTCATCCTGATCGGCTGCGTGATCGCCGCGGTCCACCACGCAGAGGTCGTGGCGCACCGTGTCGGGGAGCCGTTCGGTACTTTGGTGCTGGCCATCGCGGTGACGGTGATCGAAGTGTCGCTGATCGTCAGCCTGATGCTGTCCGATTCGGGCGACGCCTCCACGCTCGCGCGCGATACCGTGTTCGCCGCGATCATGATCATCCTGGGCGGCATCATCGGCCTGTGCCTGCTGGCCGGCGGCGTGCGGCATCACGAACAGAAATTCACCCTGCGCGGCGTCAGTGCGGCCATGGCGGTGCTGGCTGCAATGGCGATCCTGTCGCTCGTCCTGCCCAACTATACGTCGACCACCGCCGGCCCCAGCTATTCGCCATCGCAACTGATCTTCGTCGCGGTCGTCTCGCTGATCCTGTACGGCAGCTTCGTCGCGGTGCAGACGGTCAGCCACCGCGACTATTTCCTGCCCGCCGCCGACCTGCCGATCGACGCGCATGCCGAGCCGCCCACCAATCAGGCGGCGTGGACGTCGTTCGGCGTGTTGCTGGTGTCGTTGGTGTCGGTCGTCCTGTTGGCCAAGGGGCTGGCGCCGACGATCGAGGCGGCGGTGATCGGCGCGGGCCTGCCGCTCGCCGTGGTCGGCGTCGCGATCGCCGCGCTGGTGCTGTGCCCCGAAAGCCTGGCCGCCTGGCGCGCGGCGAAACGCAACCGCCTGCAGACCAGCCTGAACCTTGCGCTCGGCTCGGCGCTGGCGACGATCGGACTGACGATCCCGTCGGTCGCGATCGTCTCGCTGATCCTCGACCTGCCGCTGCAACTCGGCATCAGTCCGAAGGGGGTGACCCTCCTCGCGCTGTCGCTGTTCGTCACGACCCTGTCGCTCGGCACCGGCCGCACGACCGCGCTGGGCGGCGTGGTCCACCTGGTCGTCTTCGCCGCCTATCTGTTCACGACGATTGTGCCATAGACGCTATTTCGCGAGGGTCGCCGTATCCGCAAGCGCGCGGTAATCGGGCAGCGTACGGTCGTAATAGTGAAGTCGCGGCGCGTCGAACGTGGCCATGTACAACCGGCCCTTGACGAGCGTTGCCAGCGCCTCCCCCTTGCGCGTCAGATTGTCCTCGTCCGTATACTCATAGGTGAAGCGCATCCCGGCCTGCCCGAGAAATCGGTCCGGCCGCGCGTCCGTGACCGCGAACCGGCTGATCCTCTTGTAGGCGCGATAGGTACCGCCGAGCAGTTCGGGCACTTCGACCAACAGCGTGGCGGCCGTGAACTTCGGAAGCGGCTCGCGCTTCCGGTTGCGCTCACGCACGAGCGGCTGGCCCGGCTCGATCGCGCCGAAGAAGGTCACGTCGTTCAACTGCTCGCCATCGAGCGTCCAGGTTTCGGCGTTCTTGCCCGGTCGGCCGCGCAACTGGTTCCAGTCGCGCGGCGGGGTCACCGTCATCGTCGACTTCGCGACCGCGACAGGCTTCCCTTTTTCGCGGAAGTCGTTGGCATGGGCCGGTGATCCCAGCGACACGCCGAGCATCACGGCAAGGCAGGCAAGCGACCGCCGTACGGTCATGGCGTCTCTCCCAAGGACGTGATGGTCATTCCGATCATGGCGGCGTCCGGCGCCTGGGGGGCGAGTTGCAGATAGCGTTGCAGCGCGGCGCGACCCTCGCCCACCCGCCCGGTCTTGACCAGCGACAGGCCCAGCCCGCGCTGCGCCGATGCCATGTCGGGTTTCAGTGCCACCGCCTTGCCGTAATAGTCCGCGGCATTCATCAGATCGCGCTGATGCCCGCGCGCGCGGAACAGATCACCGCGCGCGCGCCACAGATCGGCCGTCCAGCCGCCCTCCCCCAATCGGTTGATGAGGAATTCGCTGCCGCCGAAATCGTTCAGCGCGATCTGATCGTCGAGGAACCCCGGCAACCACGACGCCATCGCGGCGGCGTAGCGATCCGCCCCGTCCTGCCGCCCTTCGGCATCGGGCGCCGCCAGCGCATAGAGATAATCGGCGCGCTCGCCCTCCGGCGGATGCGAGGCGAAGAAAGAGATCCGCTTGAAATCGGGCTTGTTCAACCCGCGCGCAGCCGCCGATGCCTCGGCCTCCAGGATCAGGTTGCGCCAGATCCGCGAGGCCGAGTGCGGTCGCAGCGGACCGTTGTTGAGATAGCCCAGGCCGAGCAGGTCGGCCTCGCGCTCCTGATCCCGCCCGAACCGCGCCAACCCGCCCAGAACGGACACCTGCAACGAATTGAACGACTGGTAGGCCTGACGATTGCCGGTCATCGACGTCAGCACCGCGGCCCAGCTGAGCAGGTCGGTGCTGGTACGCGCGGCCTTGAACATGTTGAGCGTGTGCCGGTTCTCGAAATGGCCGAATTCGTGGCCGAGCACCGCAGCGAGTTCGGCCTCGCTGGTCGCGCGCAACAGCAGGCCAGTATAGACCCGCATCGTCCCGTTCGGCGACATGCTGGCGTTGAACAGCGGTACGCGCAGGATGTAGATCCGCACCGACTTGCACCGATCGTCGCCGACCGTCGCGCACAGGACACCGCGGACGTAGGTGTTGAGCGCTTCGTCCCGGATGACGAGCGGCGAATTGCTGAGCGCGCGCTCGGACTCGTCATCCTCGCGCCACAGCCCGAGTTCATCGACACCCTTGGGCTGATACGCGCCGACATAGGGCGGCGGCGGGGGCGCCGGCTTGCCCACCGTCTTGCCGGTGACAGGCCCGGCCATCGACGCCGGTGTCGCCAATGCGGCGACCAGTGCGAGTGCCCAGGCGATGGTCATGGCTTCGCCACGGCCGGCGTGGCAGGTGCGACGCTGCCGGGAAATTCCTCGAGCAGCTGGCCGACGCGCTTCTGCGCGCCGTCGGTTTCGCGGACGTCGCCACCCATCGCGCCATCGGCGTTCAGCCACAGCACGTCGCCGGTCTTCAAATCGATCAGCCCGGCATAGCCGACATGTTCACCCGACTGTACGCCGACCCCGCCGAGCATTGCGAACGCCTGCAACAGCTTTCGTCCGGTCGAACCGTACGCATCCTTGTTGTAGATGAAGAGCGCATAATCGGCATCCTGCGCACCGGGCAGGTTGCGGACCCCTTCGCCCAGCGACCAGTCGAACACGCCGGCCTTGTTGTCGTGCTTCTTGGTCGGCAGCCGATTGCCGACGAAGAACTGATAGGTGACCACCGCGCGCGCGACCGCGCCGAACAGGTTGGAATATTCCTCGACCAGCTGCGCCTGTGTTCCGAAGGCGACGGGTGCCTCGATCACCTGATTTCCCAGCGTCGCCTGGCGCGCCGTCAGTGCCGCCTGGATGTTCGACCGCGCCTTGTCCGTCCAGTCGGCATTGGGCTCGAACATCCCGCCGGTCGATTGCGCGCCGACCCTGACCAGCGGACGGAACAGCAGGATCCGCTTGCCGCTCTTGGCGGGCAGCGTGAAACCCTGCCGCACGGCGGTTCGCTCCTGCGCCGCCACCGGCGAGGCAACCAGACAGCCGGCCGCAATCACCCATCCGAAGTGCCCGATCCGCATAGTTTCAGCGACCCCCGCCCCACGCCCGCCGGCCAGCACGAGTCGCGCGACCGACGGACGCTATGCTATTGCCGACAATGTCTTGCGGCAAGTTGCGACCATCACCATTCCGGCGCGTTTGGAGCGGCGAAGGAGATTTCGTCATGACCGATCCCGACCGCCGCCAGCGCGAAACCGACACTGCCCAAGATCCACGGAGCGATATCCAGCAAGCGGTCGATGCCCGCCGCGACGCGCTGGAGCGGGGCGAAGGCGGGAACGGCGAGTCCGCGCTGGAACCCACCGGTATCCCGGATGGCGTCGGCGGCACCGCCGGCGTGACGAAAAACCAGGGCGACGACGCCCAGTAGCATTCCGCCGAAATCGTCATGCCGGCATGATCCGGCATGACGCAACGGCAGGGTCAGCCCAACGCCTTTTTCAGCAAAGCATTGACCACGCCGGGATTGGCCTTGCCGCCCATCGCCTTCATCGTCTGGCCGACGAAAAAGCCGAACAGCGTTTCCTTGCCGCCGCGATATTGTTCGAGCTGGCCCGGGTTCTTCGCCAGCACCTCGGCGATCACCGCCTCGATCGCGCCCGTGTCGCTGGTCTGCTTGAGGCCGCGATCCTCGACGATCTTCGCCGGATCGTCGCCGGTTTCCAGCATCACCTCGAACACCTGTTTCGCCAGGCTGCCCGACAATGTGCCGTCGGCCACCAGCGCCAGCAGAGCGCCTGCCTGCGCCGGCGACACCGGCGACTGCGTGATGTCCGTGCCCAGCCGGTTGAGTGCGCCAAACAGTTCGGACGTCACCCAGTTCGCAGCCTGCGTCGCGGGAGCCCCCGCCTCCAGCAACGCATCGAACCAGCGCGCGGTGTCCACGTCGGCGGTCAACACATCGGCATTGTACGGCGTGATTCCGGCCGCGGCATAACGTGCGCGCTTGGCGTCGGGCAGTTCGGGCAGGCTGGCGCGGCATTCCTCCAGAAACGCCCCGTCGAGTTCCAGCGGCAACAGATCGGGATCGGGGAAGTAGCGGTAATCATGCGCGTCTTCCTTCGATCGCATCGACCGCGTCACGCCGCGGTCGGGATCGTACAGCCGTGTTTCCTGCTGGATCGTGCCGCCGTCCTCCAGCACCTCGACCTGGCGCTTCGCCTCATGCTCGACGACCGCCATGACGAAGCGCACCGAGTTCACGTTCTTCGTCTCGGTCCGCGTGCCGAATTCGTCACCGGGCTTGCGGACGCTGACATTGACGTCGGCGCGCATCGATCCTTGGTCCATGTTGCCGTCGCACGATCCGACATAGCGCACGATCGACCGCAGCTTGGTGAGGTACGCACCCGCCTCGGCGGGCGAGCGCATGTCGGGCTTGCTGACGATCTCCATCAGCGCGACGCCCGAGCGGTTGAGATCGACATAGGACATCGTCGGATGCTGGTCGTGCATCAGCTTGCCGGCATCCTGCTCGACATGGATGCGCTCGACCCCGATCGTCTTGGTGTGGCCGTCGGCTTCGATCTCGACGGATCCTTCGCCGACAAGCGGATGATAGAGCTGCGAGATCTGATAGCCCTGCGGCAGATCGGCGTAGAAGTAGTTCTTGCGATCGAACCGCGACCAGCGATTGATCTGCGCGTCGATCGCCATGCCCGTGCGCACCGCCTGGCGGATGCATTCGCGGTTGGGCACCGGCAGCATGCCCGGCATCGCGGCGTCGACAAGCGACACCTGCGTATTGGGCTCCGCCCCGAACGCGGTCGGCGCGCCGGAGAACAATTTGGCGTTGGACGTGACCTGCGCGTGGACCTCGAGGCCGACGACGACCTCCCACTCGCCGGTGGCACCTTGGATGCGATAGGTGGACTCAGTCATTGGGTTTCAATCCACAGGTCGAACGACGCAACAGTCGATGCTTCGCTCTGGGTTCTGTTTTCGTGTCCCGGGTCGGCGTCACGCGACGCTTTGCCGGTCGATCGTCATCGCGTTTCGCTGTCCCATCGGGGATAAGTCCGGCGAGATCGCCGAGCCCGCTCACCCAATCGAGAAAACTTACCACCACTGCTCCGCCCGAGCGGTGAACCCCGCGCGCTGCTCGATCGCCAGGCCGGCGTTCAGCACGCCCTGTTCGTCGAGCGGGCGACCGATGATCTGGAGGCCCAGCGGCAGGCCGGCCTTGTCGAGCCCGCCCGGCACACTCATCGCGGGCAGGCCGGCGAGCGATGACGGCACGGTGAAGACGTCGTTCAGGTACATCGCCAGCGGATCGGCGCTCTTTTCCCCCAGCGCGAACGCCGCCGACGGCGCGGTCGGGGTCAGCAGCAGGTCGCATGTCTCGAACGCCCGCTCGAAATCCTGCGCGATCAGCGTACGGACCTTCGACGCTTGCGTGAAATACGCGTCGTAGAAACCGGCCGACAGCACATAGGTGCCGATCATGATTCGGCGCTTCACCTCGTCGCCGAAGCCGGCGGCGCGGGTCGCGGCGTACATGTCCTGCAACCCCGCCCCCTGCGGCAGGTCGCGAAGACCGTAGCGGACGCCGTCGTAGCGCGCGAGGTTGGACGAAGCTTCGGCGGGCGCAATGATGTAATAGGCCGGCAGCGCATATTTGGTGTGCGGGAGCGACACTTCGACGATTTCCGCACCCGCGTCCTTGGCCCAGTCGATGCCCTGCTGCCACAGCGCCTCGATCTCTTCGGGCATATTGTCCACGCGGTACTCGCGCGGGATGCCGATGCGCTTGCCCGCCAGGCTGGCGTTCAGCCCATGCTCCCACTTGGGTACGTCGAGCTGGAGCGACGTCGCGTCCTTGGCGTCGAAACCCGCCATCGCCTCCAGCATGATCGCACAGTCGGTGACGTCGCGCGCCATCGGTCCGGCCTGATCGAGGCTGGAGGCGAACGCCACCGTGCCCCAGCGGGAGCAGCGGCCATAGGTCGGTTTGATCCCCGATATGCCGGTGAAGGCCGCGGGCTGGCGGATCGATCCGCCGGTATCGGTGCCGGTCGCCGCCGGGCAGAGCCGTGCGGCAATGGCCGACGACGATCCGCCCGAAGACCCGCCGGGCGCCAGCGGCGAGTTGCCGCCGTCCGAGCGCCGCCAGGGCGAGAGGACGTTCCCGAAATACGACGTCTCGTTCGACGAACCCATCGCGAACTGATCGAGGTTCAGCTTGCCGAGCATCCCCGCACCGGCGTCCCACAGGTTCTGCGAGACGGTGGATTCATACTCGGGCACGAACCCTTCGAGCATGTGGCTGGCCGCGGTCGTCTGGACGCCCCGTGTGCAGAACAGGTCCTTCATACCGATCGGTACGCCGGCCAGCGGCTTCAGCGTCTCGCCCGCCGCCCGCGCGCGATCGGCCTCGCGCGCCGCGGCCAGCGCATGATCGGGCGTCTCGACGATGAAGGCGTTCAGCGCCTTGGCCTGCGACACCCGGGCGACGAACGCGTCGGCGACTTCGCGCGCGGAAAAGGTGCCGGCGCGCACACCGTCGCGGATCTCGCGGACACCCAGGTCGGTAAGGTTGGTCATTATTCGATCACCTTGGGCACACCGAAGAAGCCGTGTTCCGCCGCCGGGGCGTTGGCCAATATCTTGTCCCGCACGCCGCCGTCGGTGACGACGTCGTCGCGCAGGCGCAGGTGGTTGGGGATCACCGCGGTCATCGGCGCGACGCCGGAGGTATCCACCTCGCCCAGCTGCTCGATCCAGCCGAGGATGTTGTTGAGTTCGGGCACCATCCGGGTCGCATCGTCATCGGTGATGGCGATGCGGGCCAGGCTGGCGACCTTCTTCACGGTTGCAAGGTCTACGGACATGCGGAGCGGCTAGCAGAGCGGCTTGCCGCAACGCAACCTATTCAAACGGGCTGCCCACCGGTTTGCCGCCGATGAAGACCTGTCGACGCGTGACCGGACGCACCTCGATCACGCCGGACCGCAATCCCGCGCCGATCGCAGCGCGGGTCGCAGCGTCGCGATCCGGAACCGCGATGTCCGACGCCGTAACCCACTTGCCGTCCGCCAGGACCAGCCTAGAGACATCGCAAGCGGCGAAGGCCATGCGGTCGTTCGTGGTGAGCCGATCAAGACAGCCCTCCTTGACGACCACCGTCTCCGTCGCGCCCGGGCGATAGAGCAGGGTGCAGCGATCGTCGGATCCGCGCCCGCAAGCATCATAGTCGGTCAGCTTCGCGAGCAGTTCGGGCGGCAGCGTCACGCGTACCGGCAGAATGCGCAACCGCCGGTCGAGCGTGTCGCGCGCGCGCGCCGCTCCGGCGATGTCGGCGACCTCCCAGCGGTTGGTCTTTGCGGCTGCCTCGCGCGCCAGCCGTGCTGTCGCGGGGTCGGCGGCAAGCTTCAAACGCTCCAGCGCGCGGCGCCCCGGCGCGCCGAAGTCGAACGCCAGCGCGCGCCAGTCGAACCGGTCCGGGCGCGTCCGCCCGCTCTCCAGCCGCGCGACTTGGTCGCGGGTCGAGATCGCGTTGAAACTGACGATCGGCGTGGCAAGCAGCAGCGCCAGTACGCACAGCGCGAACGCCAGCCGCAGGTTGGCGGGCCGCAGGTGCGGAGCCCAGCCCTGCCGCCAGCGCAGCAGCGTGACGAGATACGCGACGCCATAGGCTGCGGCGACGATGACGAAGGTCAGCGCCCACAGCCGGTCGGGGGTGAAGCCGTATTGACCGATCCGCAAGCCCGTCGCGATCGCGGCGATGACCGCCAGCGGCAGCACCGCGAGGCCTAGTCCCATCGCGCCCCAGTGCAATGGGCGGCCGCGCTCCTCCTCCTCGCCATCGCCCAGCACCGCGTTGATGAGGATGAACGCACCGATTGCGCAGGCCAGCAGGATCGGCGTCGTCGATTTCGTCGCGTCCCACAGCGCCGACAGGCCGGTGAAGGGCAACGCGATCAGAAACAGCAGCAGCCCTGCCCCCAGCACCGGCGCAAGCACCGCCAGCACCGCGGTCACCACCCGCTGCAGCGTCCGGACCACCGCGTCGCGTTCGCGGAACAGCCCCGCCGCCCCGCCGAACGCCGCCCCGGCCAGCGCGGCATTCGCCCATCCGTGCCGCAGCAGGTCGCGCAGGACGTGGATGCCGATCAGCGAGAACAATTCGGACAGCAGATACGTCAGCGCGAAGGCGATGCCGGTGAATACGCATGATGCCCCCCACAGCACGATATTGGTCCAGACATGACCGTGCACCGCGACATAGTCGAACCGCCGCGCGCCGACATCGCGCGCGGTCTGGAACAACGGGGCTGCGATCGCGATCGACAGAAACAGGCATGCGGTGCGCCAGTCCCGGAATTCCGCGGTGTCGCTGACCGGGCCGCTCCACCACGACACCAGACCCGCCACGCAACCGCCGCTGATCGCGAACGCGACGCCCCAGGTCCAGCGCACACGCTCGATCGTGAAGATCGCCAGGATCGCAGCGACACCGACGCCGATCGACAGCGCCATGCGGAACGGCCCCGGCTGGCTCCAGGCGCCGGTCGGCGCGGTATGATCCAGCAACTGCTGGATCGCGACCGCGGCAACCAGGCCGATCGCGGCGGTCACCACCGGTCGCATCTGCCACACGCTGCGCTGTTCCAAGGCGATTCCTCCCGATCCGTCCGCATGACCATGATTGCACGATGTGCATTCCTGATGCAGGAAATTTGCGTTTGTGGCCGAGGGCGACATGCTGCACTGCACAATATGAGAGACAGCCCTTGGTCAGGAAATTCCTCTATGTCTTCACCGGCCTGATCGTGCTCGGGATTGCTGCCGGCTTCGTCTATCGCATCTGGGGCGTCGATCTGATCCGCCGCTACATGACGCCCGGTGTCGCATTTCAGGCGCAGGCCGCGTTGCCCGGCGACGCCTATCGCGACCGGGCGATGTGGCTGGCACGGCCCGATATCGCGAAGAGTCCCGCATTATGGGTGCCCGCGGGCCAGCACGTGGCGGACGGCGGCGCGGCGATCTTCTTCATCCACCCGACCTCGTACCTGCGCAACGATCGCTGGAACGCGCCGCTGGACGATGCCGAGGCGAACGATCGTGCCGCGCTGTTCCTGCGCGGCCAGGCGAGCGCGTTCAACGCGGCCGGACAGGTCTGGGCGCCGCGCTATCGCCAGGCGGCGTTCGGCGCGTTCCTGACGACGCGGGTCGATGCCGAGCGCGCACTCGATGCCGCGTATCGCGACGTGGCGCAGGCGTTCGACGCATTCCTCGCCGCCAATCCCGACCGCCCGATCATCCTGGCCGGGCATAGCCAGGGCGCACTGCACCTCACGCGCCTGCTTCGCGAGAGGGTCGCGGGACGGCCGCTGACAAGGCGGATCGTGGCGGCCTACGTCGTCGGCTGGCCGGTGTCGCGGGATACCGACCTCGGCGCGCTCGGCCTGCCCGAATGCACCGCGCCGGCGCAGACCGGCTGCATCCTGTCGTGGCAGAGCTTCGGCGAGCCGGCCGATCCGTCGCTGATCCTCGACACGTTCGATGCCACCACCGGGTTCGACGGGCGGTCGCGGCGCGGCACCGCGATGGTCTGCACCAATCCGCTGACCGGCGCAGCGGGCGGATCGGCGCCGGCCAGCGCGAACGTGGGGACATTGTTCCCGACCAGGGATCTGGCGAGCGCGACTCTGGATCCGGGGCGGGTGCCGGCACGCTGCGAAGGGCGCGGCCTGCTGACGATCGGCGAGGGGCCGGATGTCGGTGCGTATGTGCTGCCGGGCAACAATTACCACGTCTATGACTATAGTCTGTTCTGGGCGAACGTGCGCGCGGATGCCGCGCGGCGGTTGGCGGGGTTTGCGAAGTAGCCGTCACCACACCCGTTCGTGTTGAGCGCGGTCGAAGCACGTGAGTTTCAGGCCCTTCGACTTCGCGCAGGGCGAACGGTAGGGAGTGAGGCATGATAACTACCGCCCCTGCCGAATTCCGTGCCGCCCTGCCCGACGGGGGCCGCATGCTGGGCCTCGACGTCGGGACCAAGACGATCGGCACCGCGCTCTGCGATGCCGGCTGGAGCTTTGCCAGCCCCGCGCCGCTGATCCGCCGTACCAAATTCACCGCGGACAAGGCCTTGCTGGCCGCGATGCTCGGCCCCCAGTCGGTCAGGGGCGTCGTCATCGGCCTGCCGCTCAATCTCGACGGCACCGATTCGCCGCGCACCCAGTCGACCCGCGCGTTTGCCCGCAACCTGATCGACTGGAAGCTGCCGATCCTGCTGTGGGACGAACGCTGGTCCACCGTCGCGGTCGAACGCATCATGATCGAACAGGATCTGTCGCGTGCCAAGCGCGCCGAACGTGTCGATTCGCTGGCGGCCGCGCACATCCTGCAGGGTGCGATCGACGCGCTGGTCAACGCCGCGCCGCAGGCGACCGGCTAGCGGGTCGCGACGATGTTGCCGAGCACCGACACACGGGTGCCGGACACCGGTTCCAGCGCCAGCAGCGTCAGCGTCAGCCCCGCCTCGCGCGCCTGCGGCCCGAACACCCAGCCGCCGAACGTGCCGAACTGAACCGTGCGGTCGGCGCTGGTCAGCGTCCCCGAATAGCTGGTGCGCGCGGCATTGATCGTGCCGGTGCCGGTGTACGTCCCCAGATCGGTGGTCGTCGTCGCCGGACCACTCGCGGTCTGGAGCGTACCCAGCAGCCGCAGCGTGAACGTCACGCGCGACGTCACCGGATCGAGCGTGAAGCCGACCACGCTCGCCTCGGTCGAATAGACTTGCTGCGCGCCGCCGGTCGTGGCCGCGTAGATGGTGCCGATCAGGCTGGTCCGGGCATACACGACACTCGCCGCCGGCAGATCGGTCGCCAGCGTCGGTACGCCGTAGATGCACTGATATTGCGCCGGCCGCCCCAGCCGCAATGCGCGCAACGAAAGCCCGCGGGTATAGTCGAGCGCGACGCCGCCGGTCGTCGGGATGCCCAGCGTCAGTCGCTGGGTGAAACCGTCGGCAACCCGCGTGTAGCTCACCGATCCGGTCGGCGACGGCGACGCCGGATCGCGCTGCGCCGGGCCGTAGCTCAGCGACTGGCCGTCGCCGGTGAGCAGATAGTTTTCGGATCCGGCGGTGTAGGACAGGTCGAAACCATTGCCGAAGTC
The DNA here is from genome assembly GCA_040388765.1 of Pseudomonadota bacterium. Classification (GTDB taxonomy): domain Bacteria; phylum Pseudomonadota; class Alphaproteobacteria; order Sphingomonadales; family Sphingomonadaceae; genus Sphingomonas. Next base: position 24,061 of record JAZKBG010000001.1, read on the forward strand.
GGTCGCCGGCTGCGGCGCGGGCGGTGCCGCGTTCAGATCCAGTGCACCGCAGGCTGTCCGGAAGTTCTGGTTGCCGGTCAGTTCGACGAATCGCGCATAAGTCGGCGTCGGCGATGGGCTCGGACTCGGTGACGGCGCAGGCGTCGGGGTCGGCGCGGGCGTGACGACACTGCCGCCCCCGCCCCCATTGCCGCCCCCGCCACACGCGGTCAGCATTCCCAGCGAAACCAGGGACATCAGGGCAAGGCTACGCATCACGACACTCCGGCACGACTCGAATGAGACAAAGTACCAACGGTGTGGCCACAGGACAATCGCTGCGGTGCAGCATTCTGGCGTGTCCGCTTTTCGGATCGTCTGCGCGGCGACAATCCGGCGCGCGCCGACGCCTGCCTTGCTCCCCCCGCCTCCCCTCGCTAGGCGGTGGCTTCGATGCACATCTCCGATCACCGCCCCTCTGCGCAGCTTCCCGGCCGCGCGGCGTTTCCGCATCGCCACCTGACGGGCATCTACGGGCTGCAACCGCACGAGATCCTGTTCCTGATCGACGAGGCCGAAGCGTGGATCGACGCCAATCGCGCGCGGGCGAAGCCCGACACGCGCCTGGACGGGCTGACCCAGATCAACGCCTTCTTCGAGAATTCGACGCGGACGCTGCTCAGCTTCGAGATCGCCGGCAAGCGGCTGGGGGCGGACGTGGTCAACATGCATGCCGCGCAATCGAGCGTGAAGAAGGGCGAGACGCTGATCGACACCGCGGTCACGCTGAACGCGATGCGGGCCGACGTGATCGTCATCCGCCACATGAGTTCCGGCGCGGTGCGACTGATCGCCGATCAGGTCGACTGCCCCGTGCTCAACGCCGGCGACGGGCGGCACGAGCATCCGACCCAGGCGCTGCTCGACGCGCTGACGATCCGGCGACGACGCGGGTCGATCGCCGGGCAACGCGTGGTGATCTGCGGCGACCTGCTGCACAGCCGGGTCGCGCGCTCGAACATCCTGGCGTTGACCGCGCTGGCCGCCGAAGTGCGGGTCTGCGCGCCCTCCACGCTGATGCCGCCGGGGATCGAGGGTTTCGGGGTGACGCCGTTCACCGATTTCGATGCCGCGCTGGATGGGGCCGACGTCGTCATGATGCTGCGGGTGCAGAACGAACGGATGTCGGGCGGCTTCATCCCGTCGACCCGTGAATTCCACGCCCGTTATGGCCTGACCACCGAGCGTCTTGGCCGCGCAAAGGACGACGCTCTCGTGATGCATCCGGGACCGATGAACCGCGGGGTCGAGATCACGTCGGAGGTCGCCGACCACGCCACGCGATCGGCGATCACCGAACAGGTCGAAATGGGGGTCGCGGTACGCATGGCCTGCCTCGACGTCCTGACCCGGCAGAGCCGCGGCGTGGAGGGTTGGGCATGACCGCGCTGCGTTTCACCAACGCGCGGGTCGTCTGCCCGGTCGGCGGCATCCGCGAGGGCGATTTGCTGATCGAGGACGACACGATAGTCTCCGCCCTGTCCGGCCCCGCCGAGACGATCGACTGCCGCGGCAAGACGCTGGCGCCCGCGATCGTCGATCTCGCCGCCTTCGCGGTGGACAAGGCGGCATGCCGGCGCGGTGGCATCGCGCGTGTCGCGCTGATGCCCGACCAGTCGCCGGTGCTCGACGATCCGGGCATCGTCCGACGGGCCGCCACGATGGGCAAGCCCGAACTCTGGGTTCACCCGCTTGCCGCCGCGACACAGGGACTGGCCGGTAGCGACCTCGCCGAAATGGCTATAACCGCGAGTGCGGGTGCCCGTGCGGTAGCAACGGGGCGTCGCTGGATTGCCGATTCGGGCCTGATGCGCAAACTGCTGGCCTATGCCCGCGATTGCGGACTGACCGTCGTCACCCATGCGGAGGACGGCGGGCTGACCGGCGAAGCGGTCGCCACCGACGGGCTGACCGCGACGTTGCTCGGCCTGGCCAGCGCACCGCCGGTGGCCGAGGCGCTGGCGATCGCGCGCGACCTGATGCTGGCGGAGGATACCGGTGCACGACTCCACATCCGTCAGGTGACGACGGCGGCGGGGTTCGACCTGATCCGCGCCGCCAGGCGTCGCGGCGTCGCCGTGACCTGTGGGATCACGCCCGCGCACCTGTTGCTGAGCGACATCGCGATGAGCGATTTCCGCACGTTCGCGCATCTGTCGCCGCCGCTGCGCTGCGAGGACGATCGTCGCGCCTGCATCGCCGCGCTGGCGGACGGCACGATCGACGTGCTGTCGTCGGGCCATGATCCGCGCGGGCCGGAGGAAAAGCGGCTGCCGTTCGCCGATTCGGCACCGGGTGCGGCGGGAGCGACGACGTTGCTGGCGCTGGCGATCGGGCTGGCGGAGACGGCCGGACTGGATCACGCGGCGCTGTTCGCCCTGCTCGCGGGCAATCCGGCACGGATCCTGGGGCTGGACACGGGGACGCTGGCGGTGGGCCAGCCGGCCGACCTGATCCTGTTCGATCCCGGTACGCCGTGGCAGATCACGACACAGGCCGATGGCAACACGCCGTTCGACGGCCTGCCCGTTCAGGGCAAGGTGCTGAAGCTGTTCAAGGGCGGGAAGGACATCCTTCCCGCCGCCTGAAACCTCAGCGCGAGGCGACCTGTACGCCCCTGGGTGCCCACGCCGCCATCTGGTCGCCCGCGCCGGTGCGGACGAAGCACGCCCCACCGCCGCTGCGCACCTTGCGGCACAGGCCGTCGGCATCGCTGCGGGCAAAGCCACCGACCGACAGGCGATAGAAGTTCTGGCCGCGCGCGCGGATCGACACGCCCTGCGGCGCATAGTTCACGAGCGTTCCGACCCGGCCCGACAGGCGACGCCACGCATCCCTGGCCACACCGGCGTTCTCGAACGCGCCGAGCTGGACGAAGAAATTGCCTTTGGCGAGCGGCCGGACGGCGACCGTAGCCGGCGTCGCAGCGGCTTGAGCCGTGACCGGTTGACGCACCCGCGGGACGGTGCCGACCGCCAGACGCGGCGCGGCGACCGGGATCGCCTGAACGATCTCCCTGCGCTCGGCGAAGCGGATGCCGCTGGCGATATTGGCGATATCGACCGTGCCTACGCTCGGCGCGACCTCGACCGGAGTCGGCGCGGCGGCAGCCGCGACCTGTCCGGGCATGAACGTATCGACCGGCGCGACCGTCTGTGCGACCGCCGCGACGTTCGGCGTGGTGACGTTCAGCGCCAGCCGCTCGGGCTGGCCGCCATCGACGATCGGCACGACGCCCAGCAGCGCGGCGACCTGGTCCGCCGCCCCGGTCGGTTTGGCGAAGCTTGCCCACTGCATGATGCGGGCGTCGACCTCGGCCGGTGCCATGTCGAGCGCGGCGACGGTCTTCGCCTCGTTCCAGCGACCGGCCAGCGCCAGGCTGAGCGCCAGGTTCTGTCGGGTCTTGGCGTCTGCACCGGGCGTGCGCGCGGCTTCGGTCAGCACCGCGACGGCAGTCACCGGATCCCCGGCAAGGGCGAGTGCAAGCCCGCGGTCGCTGGCCGGAATCGTGCCCTCATGGGCGCCGATCGTCTCGCGCGCCCCGCCCCAGTCGCCTGTGGCGATCTGCGCCAGCGCCAGATGGAGCGCGGCAGTGCCATTGGCCGGATCGAGCGACAGCGCGTCGCTCAACGCGCCGACTGCGGAGGGGAAGCGCCCCGCCGCCAGATAGGCCTGACCCAGCAACGTGCGATAGCCGGCGTTGCGCGGATCGAGCGACACGGCGGATTCCGCAGCGGCGATCGCCTTGGTCACCTTGTGCTTGCCCAGCGCCTTCGACGCGGTGCGATATTCGGCTGCGGCGCGCTTTGCGGCACCGGTGTCGCTGGCGGCGGTGGCGGCGAAGCCCCCGGCCAGGCTGAGACCGCCGAGCAGTGCGGCGGCAATGATCATACGGGTGTTCATGACTTCATTTCCCCCTTGAAGTCCGGTCGGTCGACAATTGCGAAACCAGGCCCTCGACCTCGGGCAGCGATGCTAGAAAGGCGTCGAGCGCCGCGACGACCAGCGTCTGCGACGACAGATTGCGGCTGGCCGAGGCCAGGCGAAGACGCAGGTGCCGATCCGCGTCCAGGCGCAGCGTGAACGCCGCCTTCGCGGTGGCAGTACGCACTTCGCGTCCGATCCGCTTGATCGCGGCGGGCGGCACGGGAACGACGGTGTCGGCGATCGGGGCTGCCTCGACCACCGGTTCCGCTTCGATTTCCTCGCGCAGGCTCTCGCGCTCGACCAGCACCGGCGGCACGAAAGCGACCGGCGGGGCGATCGGAGCCGCCGCAGGCGCGATCGCGACTACGGCGGCGGGCGTCACGGGCTCGTCGCCCATGTCATTCCAGCCGAGGTCGTCCAGGTTCATGGATGCGCCAGTGAAGTCCTGGCCGTGAAAGCCCTGCGGCCGCATGGCCGGGCGCGCCTGACCCTTGCGGGCAAGCAGGCCGGACGACAGCGACGCGGTGGGTTTGGAGGTTCCGAACATGGCGGCGCCCCTTCTCTCAGCTCACCACGCGGCGGCCGAAGCCACCGGCTGGACGGGCATGAGCGAACGCGCCGCCCTGCGCCGGCGTGGCGAACACGGTCCGGCGAAAATTCTTTTCGAGGCGGTCGGAGATATAGCTCCACAGCGCGACGACCTCGGCGGCCGAGCGCCCTTTCGGATCGACCTCCATCACCGTGCGCCCGTCGATCATCGACGAAGCGAAGTCGGTGCGCTGGTGCAACGTGATCGGGGCGACGGTGCCGTGCTGCGACAGCGCGACGGCGGCTTCGGATGTGATCCGCGCCTTGGGAGTCGCGGCATTGACGACGAAGATCAGCGGCTTGCCGGCGCGTTCGCATAGATCGACGGTGGCGCCGACGGCGCGCAGGTCGTGCGGGCTGGGCCGGGTCGGCACGACGATCAGTTCGGCGACCGCGATGACGCTCTGAATCGCCATGGTGATCGCCGGCGGCGTATCGATGACCGCCAGCTTGAAGCCCTGCTGGCGCAGCACCTCCAGGTCCGCGGCGAGCCGCCCGACCGTGGTCTGCGCGAAAGCGGGAAACTCCGTCTCGCGCTCGTTCCACCAATCGGACAGCGACCCTTGCGGATCGATGTCGATCAGCACGACGGGCCCCGCCCCGGATCGCTGCGCCTGCACGGCCAGGTGCCCGGAAAGCGTCGTCTTTCCCGAGCCGCCTTTCTGCGAAGCCATCGCCAATACGCGCATTGCCACCCCTGAAGAAACCTGTGTCCCGAGGAAGCAATGCCATGGTGCGGGATAATAAGCGGTTAACGCTCGCCCCGCCCCGCGACGATGCGGGGTGCCCGGTCATGCTCACGAAATCTTTGCCAATTCGTCGCTAATCGGCATTAACTACGGCTAGCGAACGGACGGGGTGACGATATGATGATGCGGAACGGGATCGCGGTGGCGGCATTGGCGTTCGGCCTGCTGGCCGCACCGGCGCTGGCGGACGTCAAGACGGGCGTCGATGCCTGGTCGCGCGGCGATTATCGCAAGGCGATCGAGGAATGGCGGGCCCCAGCCGTGGCGGGCGACGCCGACGCGCAGTTCAACCTGGGCCAGGCCTACAAGCTGGGCCGCGGTGTGCCCAAGGATCTGGCGATGGCCGAGGAATGGTATCGCAAGGCGGCACAACAGGGCCATCCGCAGGCGGCCGACAACTATGGCCTGGCGCTGTTCGAGAACGGCCGTCGCGACCAGGCGGTGCCGTGGCTGGAGAAGTCGGCGACCCGCGGCGAACCGCGCGCGCAATATGTCCTGGGCACGATGCTGTTCAACGGCGATGTCGTGAAGCGCGACTGGGTGCGCGCCTATGCATTGATGACGCGGGCGTCTGGCGCGGGTCTCGAGCAGGCATCGACGTCGCTGGCGCAGATGGACAAGTATGTGTCTCTGACCGATCGCCAGCGCGGCACCGAACTCGCGCGCCGGTACGAGGCGGAGGCCGGACGCCCGATCACCGCCGAGGTGACGAGCGCTCCTGCGGTCCCGCGCCCCGCCCGCCCCGTTGCCTCCACGCCGGTGCCGCCATCCGACGTCGGCACGGTCCAGCCGGAGGTTATCGACACCCGCCCGGTCCGTCGTCCCCCCGCCGCGCGCCCGGTACCGGTCGCACAAGCCCCGGTCGAACGACCCCAGCCCGTCGCCTCGGGCGCCTGGCGCGCCCAGCTCGGCGCATTCCGCGATCCCGATGGCGCTCGCCGGATGTGGAGCCAGCTGTCCGGCCGCTTCCCGGGCCGGCAGCCCTATTATGTGAAGGCGGGCGCGCTCACCCGCCTGCTGGTCGGCCCGTTCGCCAGCCAGGCGGAAGCGGCGCGTGGGTGCGGGTCGGTCAAGCCCTGCGTGCCGACCCGATAGAAATTACAGACACGCCGCGATCGTCGCGCGCTCGCGGTCGTGGAGCGCGCGGCCGGGTCGGCCGAGCACCACGATCTCGGCCCCGCCATCGCTCCGCGCGGTGATCCCGACCAGCACGGCCATCGGTTCGTGCAGAACGACACGGTCGTATCGTACGGCGCGCGTTGCATCGCGGACGCCCCTGGACAGCGCCGTCATCCGCAGACGGCCGGTCGGATCGTTGGACAGGCATGTGGCAAGCGCATCAGCATCGTTGCGCGACGTCGCGCGCAAGATCGGCTGCGTCGCCCGCGAGGTCACGTCCCGATACTTCCTGCGCTCGCGTTCAACGCTCCGGTCAGTGCCTTCGCCGAAGATCAGCAGGTTCGCGACCAGCATCGCCGTCACCGCGCCGACGATCAGCGCGACACGCCTAGCCAAGCACCCAGTCCTTGCGCGCGATGCCCTGTGCCCACAACAGCGCGGTCAGGTCGTTATGGTCGATCCGTGCGCCCGCCGCGGCGGCGACGATCGGCTTGGCGTGATAGGCGACGCCCAGGCCGGCCGCACCGATCATCGCCAGGTCGTTGGCACCGTCGCCCACCGCCAGCGTCGCCTCGCGCGGCAATCCGAGTTCGGCCATCGCGGCTTCGAGCGTTGCGAGCTTGGTCGATGAGTCGACGATCGGCTTGCCGACCGTGCCGTCGAGCACACCGTTCGCGATGGTCAGCCGATTGGCGATGACGCGGTCGAACCCGATCTGCGCGCCGACCGGATCGGCGAAACGCGTGAAGCCGCCCGATACCAGCACGCTGTAGGCGCCGCGCGCCTTCATCGTCCGGATCAGCGTCCGCGCGCCCGGCATCAGCCGCACACGCTCTGCCAGGCAGCGATCGATCGCGCCCGCATCCAGCCCCTTGAGCAACGCCACCCGCGCATCGAGTGCCTGCGCGAAATCGAGTTCGCCGCGCATCGCCCTCTCGGTGATCTCGGCGATCCGATCCTTGATCCCGGCATAGTCGGCGAGTTCGTCGATGCATTCGACCGTTATCATCGTCGAATCCATGTCGGCGACGAGCAGCGTCTTTTCTCGGTTGGCCGCGGGTTGGATGATTATGTCGGCGTGGAACCCTAGATCCCGCAATGCATCGATCGGTGAAAAGTCAGGATCATCGTTTCTTGTGAACGGCAGGTCTGCCGCAAAGCCATCGTCCAACCAGTGCCAGCTCCGGTCGGGACGGGCACCAGCGGCATGCTTCAAAGCGTGCCAGGCATCATCGACCTGCTGCTTCGTCAGCCCATCCGCTATGATCGTTGCGACGAATGCCATGTCCCATCCCCGTTCGTGCTGAGCTTGTCGAAGCACCGCACTTTCTTCAGAGGAAGAACGGTCCTTCGACAAGCTCAGGACGAACGGTGGGGAAGGTGTAATGTCGGGTCTTCCCAAGGTCGCGCTCATTGCAGGGCCGACGGCCAGCGGCAAGTCCGCGCTCGCGCTCGGCCTGGCCGAACGAAACGACGGTGTCGTCATCAACGCCGACGCCAGCCAGGTCTATGCCGACCTGCGCATCCTATCCGCCCGCCCCTCCGCCGAGGACGAAGCGCGCGCACCGCACCGCCTGTTCGGCCATGTCGACGGTGCCGAGATCGCCTATTCGGCCGCACGGTGGGCGGGTGAAGCGAAAGCCGCGATCTCCGATGCGCATGGACAGGGGCGTCTGCCGGTGCTGGTCGGCGGTACCGGCCTGTACCTGCGCACGCTGATCGAGGGCATATCGCCGGTGCCCGAGGTCGATCCCGCCATCCGCGCCGAAGTCCGCGCCGCTTCGGTCGCGGTTAATCATGCGCGCCTGGCCCATGTCGATCCGCAAGCCGCCGCGCGTCTGAACGCCGCCGACACCACCCGCGTCGCCCGGGCGCTGGAGGTGATGCTGTCGAGCGGTCGATCGCTCGCCGACTGGCAGACGGAAACCAGCGGGGGAATCGGCGGCGCGATCGATCTGATCGCCACTGTGCTGCTGCCGCCGCGCGACTGGCTGCGCGCCCGGTGCGACGCGCGCTTCGCCGACATGTTCGACACCGGCGCGGTGGACGAGGTCCGCGACCTGCTCGCCCGCCCCGATATCGCGCCCGAGGCGTCGGTGCGCCGCGCGATCGGCGTGGCCGAGATCGCCGACTGGCTGGCCGGCCATGCGTCCGCCGATGAATCGATAGCCCGCGCGCAGGCTGCGACCCGCCAATATGCCAAGCGCCAGTACACATGGTTCCGAAACCAGCCACCACCAGAATGGCTCAGGACAAGCGAGACGGAAACGAACGCCCTGACTGCTCAAATTGAAAGAAGATTACAATCTTAGTGGTTGACGCATCATTTTGATGCGATTAGCAGGCGCGTCGATCGCATGATATTGCACCTGCGAAATAGCTGAGGAACGCACCGTGGCGGAAATGAGTGGAGCCGATATCCTGGTCGAGGCGCTGGGCGATCTCGGCGTGGAGGTCGTGTTCGGCTATCCGGGCGGCGCCGTGCTGCCGATCTACGACGCATTGTTCAAACAGTCGAAGATCCGCCACGTCCTGGTCCGGCACGAACAGGCCGCGACCCATGCGGCCGAAGGCTATGCGCGATCGACCGGCAAGCCCGGCGTCGTGCTGGTCACCAGCGGTCCGGGCGCGACCAATGCGGTCACCGGCATCACCGATGCGCTGATGGATTCGATTCCCATGGTCGTCATCACCGGGCAGGTGCCGACCGGGCTGATCGGCACCGACGCGTTTCAGGAGGCCGATACCGTCGGCATCACGCGCCACTGCTCCAAGCATAATTATCTCGTGAAGGACCCGGCGAAGCTCGGCGCAACGATTCACGAGGCGTTCCATATCGCCACCTCGGGCCGTCCGGGACCGGTCGTCGTCGACATTCCCAAGGACGTTCAGGTCGCGACCGCGAAGTACACGAAGCCGGGCCCGATCCAGCACAAGACCTATCGCCCGCAGGTGAAGCCCGATCTCGCGGCGATCGAGCAGGTCGTCGACATGCTCGCCGCGGCGGAGCGTCCGGTGCTCTACACCGGCGGCGGCGTCATCAATGCCGGTCTGGGCGCGTCACAGATGCTGCGCGAACTCGTCCGCCTGTCGGGCGCACCGGTCACATCCACGCTGATGGGGCTGGGTGCCTATCCCGCGACGGGTCCGAACTGGCTCGGCATGCTCGGCATGCACGGTACGTACGAAGCCAATTTCGCGATGAACAAGGCCGATCTGGTCATCGCCATCGGCGCGCGGTTCGACGATCGCGTGACCGGACGGCTCGACGCGTTCAGCCCCAACAGCCGCAAGGTCCACATCGATATCGACCGTTCGAGCGTCAACAAGACCGTGCGCATCGACCTGCCCGTCATCGCCGATGCCGGCCATGCGCTGGAGGCGATGGTCAAGGTGTGGAAGGCGCGCGCCCATCCCAAGCCCGACACCGCCGAATGGTGGCGGCGGATCGACGGGTGGCGCGCGAGCAAATGCCTCGACTTCCCGGAAACGCCGGGCAGCAGCGACATCATGCCGCAACGCGCGATCCGCGCACTGTACGAGGCGACCAAGGACCGCGCGCCGATCATCTCGACCGAGGTCGGCCAGCACCAGATGTGGGCCGCCCAGCATTTCGGGTTCGAGGCACCGAACAAGTGGCTGACCAGCGGTGGCCTCGGCACGATGGGCTATGGCCTGCCGGCCGCGATCGGCGCGCAACTGGGCAACCCCAACGCGCTGTGCATCGACATCGCCGGCGAAGCGTCGATCCAGATGAACATCCAGGAACTCGGCACCGCGACGCAATATCGCCTGCCGGTCAAGATCTTCATCTTGAACAACGAATATATGGGCATGGTCCGCCAATGGCAGGAACTGACCTATCAATCGCGCTACTCGTCGAGCTATTCCGACGCGCTGCCCGATTTCGTGAAGCTGGCCGAGGCCTATGACTGGAAGGGCATCCGGATCGAGACGCGCGACGAACTCGACGACGGCATCGCCGCCATGCTGGCCCACGACGGACCCGTCATGGTCGACTGCCGCGTGTCGAAACTCGCGAACTGCTTCCCGATGATCCCGAGCGGAGCCGCGCACACCGACATGATCCTGCAAGCCGGGGAAGTTTCGGGCGAGATGGACGACGAAGCGAAGGCGCTGGTTTAGTGACTCTCCCCTCCCTGGAAGGGAGGGGTCGGGGGTGGGTTGGTGTGGGGGACACCGACCGCCTAGCCCCATACCCACCCACCCCCAACCCCTCCCTGTCAGGGAGGGGAGGAAGACTAGAATGCACATCCACCAGGAAACCGCCGAACGCCATACGCTGGCGGTCATCGTTGACAACGAACCAGGCATCCTCGCGCGGATCGCGGGGCTGTTCACCGCGCGCGGCTATAACATCGAGAGCCTGACGGTGAGCGAGGTGACCGCCGACAAGGCGGTCAGCCGGATCACCATCGTGACCTCGGCCAGCCCCGCCACGCTCGAACAGATCGTGGCGCAGCTCGACCGGCTGGTCCCGGTCCACAAGGTCCGCGACCTGACCGCGGAAGGGGCGCACGTCGAACGCGAGCTGGCCATGGTCAAGGTGCAGGGCAAGGGCGACCACCGGATCGAGGCGCTGCGCCTGGCCGACGTCTACCGCGCCCGCGTAGTCGACGCGACGACCAGCAGCTTCGTGTTCGAGGTGACGGGCGGGCGCGAGAAGATCGACAAGTTCGTCGAATTGATGGGCGAGGTCGGCCTGGTCGAAGTCGCCCGCACCGGCATCGTCGCCATCGCGCGAGGGCGCGAGGCGGCCTGAGTTTTTGAGCAACCGTGCTCCCGCGCAGGCGGGAGCCTAGGGTCACAGGCCACGTCGCTCGCGGTTCTAGGCTCCCGCCTTCGCGGGAGTACGCTGGAAAGAAAAGGGAAAATTCAATGCGTGTCTATTACGATCGCGACGCCGATCTGAACCTGATCTCGGACAAGAAGATCGCCATCCTCGGCTACGGCTCGCAGGGCCATGCCCATGCGCAGAACCTGCGCGATTCAGGCGTCAAGGACGTCGCCATCGCCCTTCGTGAAGGCTCGGCCACCGCGAAGAAGGCCGAGGCCGCCGGCTTCAAGGTGCTCGCCAACAAGGACGCGGCGCAGTGGGCCGACATCCTGATGATCCTGGCCCCCGACGAGCATCAGGCGGCAATCTATGCCGACGACCTGCACGCCAATCTGAAGCCCGGCAGCACGATTGCCTTCGCCCACGGCCTGAACGTCCACTTCGGCCTGATCGAGCCGCGCGACGACATCGACGTCATCATGATCGCGCCCAAGGGCCCCGGCCACACCGTGCGCAGCGAATACGTGCGTGGCGGCGGCGTCCCCTGCCTGGTCGCGATCCATCAGGACAAGTCGGGCAATGCCCACGACATCGCGCTCGCCTACGCGTCGGGCGTCGGCGGTGGCCGCTCGGGAATCATCGAGACGAACTTCCGCGAGGAATGCGAAACCGACCTGTTCGGCGAACAGGCCGTGCTGTGCGGCGGCATCACCCACCTGATCCAGGCCGGGTTCGAGACGCTGACCGAGGCGGGCTATGCGCCCGAAATGGCGTATTTCGAGTGCCTGCACGAAACCAAGCTGATCGTCGATCTGCTGTACGAGGGCGGCATCGCCAACATGCGCTATTCGATCTCGAACACCGCCGAATATGGCGACATCACGACGGGTCCACGGATCATCACCGACGAGACGAAGGCGGAGATGAAGCGTGTGCTGGCCGACATCCAGTCGGGCCGCTTCGTCAAGAACTTCGTCCTCGACAACCGCGCCGGCCAGCCGGAACTGAAGGCCGCGCGCAAGCTAGCCGAAGCCCATCCGATCGAAAAGGTCGGCAGCGAACTGCGCGCGATGATGCCGTGGATCGGGGCGAACAAGCTGGTGGACCAGACGAAGAACTGAATTGCGACATCCGTTCGTGCTGAGCTTGTCGAAGCACTGTCCTTCCGTTTCGCCGTGTCTCACGCGGCGCGAAGAAGGGCAGCCCTTCGACAGGTTCAGGGCGAACGGTATTGGTCAGAGGTCATCCCCCCGCCTCGACTTCGCCACACCCCGCCAGTACAGGGCTGAAACCCCGCTTCAGTTTGTAGTTTCATGCCCGCGTCGTATCGTCCCTCGTCCTACGACGCCCGCCCGCCGTTTCGCGAGCGCGTCGCCGCGTCGACGCTGTCGATCGGCATCATCACCGCGATCATTCTCGCGCTGTTGTGGGCGACGACCGCGCCGTTCGTCGATATGGGCAGCGACCATCCACTGACGACCTTCAACGTCGGCAATGTCGAGCGCGCGCCGGCAGCGGCCGCGCCGCAGCGGCAACCCCGGCCGAAATCCAGCGAACGCCGTCCCACCCCGCCGCCACCGGCCGATCGCGCCCCACCGCCGCCGACGCCGCCGGTGCCGACCACACCCGGCATGATCGTGCTGTCGCGCCAGGACTATGCGGCATCGGACATAGGGAAGATCGCGAAGACATCCGGCGAGGGAGAGACCGAGGTCGCCGATGCCGGCGGCGGGGCTGAAGGCGGCAAGCCGGTCTATGGTCCCAGCGAAGCGCCCGGCGGCCGCACGCTGCATGCCGCCGACTGGTATCGCGAACCGACCCGCGCCGAAATGGCGACGTACATGCCTCCGCAGTTGCGCGAGGGATGGGGCGTTATCGCCTGCCAGACCGCGGACCGGTATCGGGTCGAGAATTGCCGCGAGATCGGCGAGAGCCCGGGATCGGGCATCGCGCGCGGCATGCGGCGCGCGGCATGGCAGTTCCTCGTCCGTCCGCCCGCCGTGAACGGCAAGCCGACGATCGGCGCCTGGGTCCGCATCCGCTTCGACATCGTGCAGGGCATCACCAGATAGTCGGTCGCACCAGCGAAACATATCGTTTCCGCAACCGTATTTGACGCGGGACCGTTTTGTCGCACAAGCTGGTGCGGTCCCCTCTGTTTCGGAGATCGTCCATGCGCCTGCCGCTGATCCTGCTCGCCGCCACCGCCGTCATCGCCACGCCCATCGTCGCCCAACAGGCGATGCAGAAGCCGGGATCGAAGAATCCCGCCGCGGTCACCGGCGGGACCTACACCGTCGATCCCAACCACACGCTGGTCGGCTGGCGCGTCGATCACCTGGGCTTCAACGACTATTTCGGCATCTTCGGTAGCGTGACGGGAAGCCTGACGCTGGACCCGAAGAATCCGAACGCGGCCAAGGTCGATGTGACGATCCCGGTGTCCAAGGTGACGACCGCCAGCGCCGGACTGACCGCGCACCTGCTGCGCGCCGGCAAGGACGGCGGCAAGCCCGATTTCTTCGGCGCCTCGCCGGCCGATGCGAAGTTCGTTTCGACCAAGGTCACCGCGACCGGTCAGACGGCGTCGATCACCGGCAATCTGACGCTGAACGGCGTGACGAAGCCGGTGACGCTGGCTGCGACCTTCGCCGGCGCAGGCAAGATGCCCGCCGGCATGGGCGGCAAGGAAACCGTCGGGTTCCACGCCACCACCGTCATCAAGCGCTCGGACTTCGGCGTGACGATGGGCATCCCGCTGGTGTCGGACGAAGTTCGCCTGGACATCACGGCTGCTTTCGAGAAATGAGCCGGATCCGTCGGCCGGGCGGCGGTCGTCCGGCCGACGGTGGGTCGGAGGGCGTCCCCGGCGTCGGCCGGGTCGAGGCGTTCTCCGATGCCGTCATCGCCATCGTCATGACGATCATGGTGCTGGAGCTGAAGGCACCGGAAGACGCGGGGCTGCACCATCTTTGGGAGCTGTGGCCGATCGCGGTCGCCTATGCGCTCAGCTTTGCGTACATCGGCATCTACTGGGTCAATCATCACCAGCTGTTCAGCCACGCGACGAAGGTGAGCGGTGGATTGCTGTGGTGGAACCTCGCGCTGCTGTTCACGCTGTCGCTGATCCCGTTTTCCACCGCCTATCTCGGCACACAGGCGCTCAGCCGCGACGCGTCGATCGTATATCTGGTGACGTTGCTGCTGCCCGCGCTGGCCTATCTTCCGGTCCAGCTGGCGGTGCGCAGTACCGGCGTACTCGGGCGCGAGGCGCGGCTGTATCATCACCGTGCGATCCGCAAGGGGCTGGTGACCGCCGCGATCTATCTGGCGGCGATCCCGGTCGCGTTCGTCGCGCCATGGCTGGCGATCGTCACCGTGGCGGTGGTCGCCGTGCTGTGGTTCCTGCCGAAAAGCCCGCTCGACGCGCTGTTCACCGATCCGGCGACCGCACGGCGCTGAGGCATCACGCCGCGCGGCGCACTTCCGCGAAGCTGGTGAACGTCGCCCGGACCATCGGCGACGCGTTCGCGACCAGCGCGCCGATCCGTTCCAGAAACCGGTCGCCGTCCATGCCCGGCGCACGATGGGCCATCGTCCACGCACCGAACTCGCGGTTCTCGACCTCGCGATCGGACAGGATGACGATCGCGCGGTGGCGCGGATCGCCCTCGATCCGCGTCAGCACCCGATCCAGCGTCGCCATCTCGCCCTCCAGCGCCTGCAGGAAGCGCTTGCCGTCGAAATACAACAGGCCGGTGACGCCATCGCGGGCATTGTTGTGACGCGACACCTTCAGGATCGGTTCGGCGTCCGACGCGCTCGCCGATGTGGTGGCGGTACTGATATAGATGACCTGACGCATGCGACTCTCTTCGTTCAAACGGCTTGCGCCGCCACTCGACCCTGTGAACCCTCGCCGTTAAATTGCTGATAACGGCGGGTTGATCCAGATTGATCGCGGGACGGTATCGTAGTTGTGGACTTGTCACCCCGGCCCGCGCTAACCATCGGCGCAACATGACGTCGGCCCTGCCTCTTTCGCTGCTTCGACTAACGCGCCCTTAGGCGCGACCTTCGTGTGTGCGCCCGACCGGGCGCCGCGACCCGCCTAAGGGACCATTCGACCCACAGAACGACCTCCAGTCCCGCGAGAGACGACCCCATGTTGCGCAATCCATCGACCAAATACGCCGCGTTTCCGACCATCGACCTGCCCGATCGCCGTTGGCCCGGTCAGGTCATCACCCGGGCGCCGCGCTGGCTGTCGACCGACATGCGCGACGGCAACCAGGCGCTGATCGATCCGATGGATGCCGAGAAGAAGCAACGCTTCTTCGACCTGTTGCTGAGCGTCGGGATCAAGGAGATCGAAGTCGGCTTCCCCAGCGCGGGCGCGACCGAATTCGACTTCATCTCAGGGCTGGTGCGTGAAGGCCGCATCCCCGACGACGTGACGGTCCAGGTGCTGACCCAGTCGCGCCGCGACCTGATCGAGACGAGCTTCGCCAGCCTGAAGGGTGCAAAGACCGCGATCGTCCACCTCTATAATGCGGTCAGCCCGGCGTGGCGGCGGATCGTGTTCGGCATGACCCGCGACGAGATCCGCCAGATCGCGGTCGATGGCGCGAAGGTACTGCGCGACCAGGCCGCGGCCTATCCCGACACCGACTGGCGGTTCGAGTACAGCCCCGAGACGTTCTCGACCGCGGAACTCGATTTCTCGCTGGAGGTTTGCGAAAGCGTGATGGAGGTGCTCGCCCCCACGCCCGACAAGCCGATCATCTTCAACCTGCCCGCCACGGTCGAATGTGCGACGCCCAACGTCTATGCCGATCAGGTCGAATGGTTCGGCCGCAACGTGCCGAACCGCGACAGCGTCGTCATCAGCCTGCACACCCACAACGACCGCGGCACCGGCGTCGCAGCGACCGAGCTCGGGCTGATGGCCGGGGCCGACCGCGTCGAGGGGTGCCTGTTCGGCAACGGCGAACGCACCGGTAACGTCGATCTCGTGACGGTCGCGCTGAACATGTACACGCAAGGGATCGACCCCGGGCTCGATTTCTCGGACATCGACCGCGTCATCAAGACGGTCGAATATTGCAACGCGATCCCCGTCCACCCGCGCCATCCCTATGCCGGCGATCTCGTCTTCACGGCGTTTTCGGGAAGCCATCAGGACGCGATCAAGAAGGGCTTCGCCGCGCAGGAAGCGCGCAACGACCAGATCTGGGACGTGCCCTACCTGCCGATCGATCCCAAGGACCTGGGGCGCGATTACGAAGCGGTGATCCGCGTGAATTCGCAGAGCGGCAAGGGCGGCGTCGCCTGGGTGATCGAGCAGGACAAGGGGCTGAAGCTGCCCAAGCGATTGCAGGCCGATTTCAGCCGCCACGTCCAGGCGCTGGCCGACGAGACGAGCCGAGAACTCAACGCCGCCGACATCTGGGGCCGGTTCGAGGTAACCTATCTCGCGCGCAGCGGCGACCGGTTCCAGCTGGTCGATTATGAGGAAAGCGGGACGGTCGGTGACCGCGTGTTCGTCGGCCGCGTATCGGTGGATGGCGAGGACCGCTCGATCTCGGGTCGCGGCAACGGCCTGATCTCCGGCGTCATCGCCGCGCTGGCCGATACGACCGGCCCGGCGCTCGATGTCGTGGACTATTCGGAACATGCCATCGGTCACGGCGCGGACGCGCAGGCGGCAGCCTATGTCGAATGTCGCACGGCCGACGGGCGCACGGTGTTCGGAGTCGGGATCGACGCCGATATCGCGACGGCGTCGGTGCGGGCGGTGCTGAGCGCGGCGAACCGGGCGGGGTAGCTTTCCGCAACCTCGTTAACGCCGCCTAAACCATGATCGCGCACGGTGTGGGCATGCGCGTCCTGTTCTACCTGCCCGTCGTCAACGCCTGGTGGTTCGACCATATCGTCGCGCCGGTGATGCGCCTGCTGGCGAGCGAGCACGACGTGCATGCGATGGTCCCGCCGCCGTGGCGCACGACCGGATTGGAGCCGGCGCAGGTCGCCGACATCGCCGGCGTGACGTGGCACTGGCTCGACGCGCCCGAGCACCCGCTCCTGCGCCTCGAACCGCATCGCTACCCCAACCTGGCCGACCATATCGACGCGATCGCGCCGGACCTCACATTGTGTCGCGCCGCCGATCGGACGG
The DNA here is from genome assembly GCA_040388765.1 of Pseudomonadota bacterium. Taxonomy (GTDB): domain Bacteria; phylum Pseudomonadota; class Alphaproteobacteria; order Sphingomonadales; family Sphingomonadaceae; genus Sphingomonas. Next base: position 41,459 of record JAZKBG010000001.1, read on the forward strand.
TGGCCGATCGCTTTCCCGGCAACGTCCGCTATCTCATGGAAGCCTCGATGCCGCTCGTCGCGCCGGTGTTGACCCGCATCCACCTGTCCGACGGCATCTTCGACCACGGCCTGGGCGACGTGGCGCAGACGCCGGAAAGCCCCGCGCTGGCCGCGACCTGGGACCGGATCGCCGCCGATTTCCCGCCGCGCGACGGCCCCGCCCTGCCCGATGGACGGATCCTGCTTGCGCTGCCGCTCGAATATGAGGGGCCGGAGATGTTCTTCCGCGCCCATGCGGTCCACCCGACGAACGCCGTGTTGCTGGAGCAGTTGCTGACCCGCCTGCCAGACGACGTGCTGCTGGCGGTCACCGACCATCCGCTCAATGCCCAGGTCGGAGACCGGAGTGCCCTCCACGCCTTCGTCGCGGCGCATCCGAACCGCATCACGCTGGTCCCCGAAACCGGTGCACCCGGCCGATCGACCGCGATGCTTGCGCGGCGCGCCGACGGAATGATCGTATGCGACAGCAAGAGCATCTTCCTGCCCGCGATGTTCGGAACGCCCTGCCTACGCCTGTCGACCTTTCGCACCGCCGACTGGATGCGGACGTATGACGATCTGGACCGGTTCCTGGCCGACATCCGCGCCGGGCGCGCCGTCGCGGCCGATCCGGCCCTCACCCGCCGGTTCGTCGCATGGCATCTGGCGCATGCCAGCTTCGACGCCGCCGATCCGGCACTGTCCGCCGAAACCATCCTGTCGCGCGCTGCCTGAAGGAGACACGCAATGTACGATCTCGCCGTCATCGTCCCCGTCCGCCGTGGCAGCAGCCGGATCGCCGACAAGTCGATGCTGCCGTTCGGCGACCAGGATTCGCTGATCGCGTGGAAGCTGTCGCAACTCGTCCGCGTCATCCCGCCCGAGCGCATCTATCTCAGCACCGAGGATGAGGGCTTCGCCGCGATCGGCGACGGCTTCGGGGTCTCGCGGCACAAACGCTCCGACTATCTGTCGATCGGCCACCAGGCGCCGTTTCGCGACGTCATCACCGGCATCGTCCGCGACATTCCGCACGAACACATTGCGTGGTGCACGGTCGTCTGCCCGCTGATGCCGCCGAGCGAATATCTCGAATCCTTCCGCGCCTATCACGCGCAGGTGATCCGCGGCACTAAGGACTCGCTGGTCGGCATCAACATGGCCAAGGAATATTTCTGGTCGCCCGACGGTGCGCTCAACTATTCGGCGACGCGCGACCACACGATCTCGCAGGAACTGCCCGACTGGACCCGCGTGACCAACAGCATCTACATGAGTTCGAAATCGGACATCCTGACGCGCGAATATTTCCTCGGGCCGAATCCGGTACAGCAGCAACTGTGCAAGCTGTCGGGCGTCGATATCGATTACATCGAGGACTATCGCATCGCCCGCGCGCTCTACGCGGTCTATGCCGAGGACGGCATGGGCGGACTGGAGCGCGGGTCGGGGATCGATTGGACCGTGGGTCCGGTCAGCGAGCCGGCGGCGCGCGCCGCCTGAGCGGCGAACAGCGGATGACGGCGTTCGTCGCGTCATCCTCTGGATGCCGCGCGAAAGCCACCCCCCTACCCCCGTCCCATCAACGCCAGCACTTCCTTCCGGCTGCGTTCGTCGTCGCGGAACACGCCCATCATCCGGCTGGTGACCATCGTCACCCCCGGCGTACGGACGCCGCGCGCGGTCATGCAGGCGTGGGTGGCCTCGATCACCACGGCGACGCCGCGCGGCTTCAACCCCTCCCAGATGCAGTCGGCGACTTCGGCGGTCAGTCGTTCCTGAACCTGCAACCGCCGCGCATAGGCGTGGAGTACACGGGCGAGTTTCGAGATGCCGACGACGTGGTCCCTGGGCAGATACGCGATGTGCGCACGGCCGATGATCGGGGCCATGTGGTGTTCGCAGTGCGACTGGAACGGGATGTCCTTCAACAGCACGATCTCGTCGTAGCCGCCGACCTCCTCGAACACGCGGGCCAGATGCGCCTTCGGGTCCTCGCCATAGCCCTGGCAATATTCCTTCCACGCGCGCGCCACGCGCTGCGGCGTGTCGAGCAGGCCTTCGCGGCTCGGGTCGTCGCCCGACCAGCGAATCAACGTCGCGACCGCGGCTGCCACGTCGTCGGGCACCGGAATCTTGGCCGGCGGGGCGATCAGGTCGCCGTCGTCGGGGTCGCCGGTCGTCGCGTCACGGGTCATCTCGCGTCCTCGTTCCAATCGCCTTGCCGTTACGGCATCGGGGGTTCCGCCCCCTGAGCATCTGCACCAAAACTGTCTCACCCCGGCCACATTGCCCGAAAACCGAAGCCCTTGGGGCCGTTTCCGTTGACGCACCGGAAACGCGAGCGTTACTCTCGTGGCGGAAATTATCCAGCCGGCGATCCTCCCGAGAGCGGACGCGGCCGACAGAGGGGATACATCATGAAGAAGTTCGAACTGCTCGCCGCGACCGCCGTCGCGGTGCTGTTCACCGCCCCCGCCGTCGCGCAGACCGCGCCCGCCCCGCAGGAGACGCCGGTCGACGATACCGCCGCCGACCGCAACGAGGACATCGTCGTGACCGCGACGAAGCGCGAGACGACATTGCTCGACACGCCGATCTCGGTGTCGGTCACCACCGCCGAAACGCTGCAGCAGGCCGAGATCCGCGACCTGAAGGATCTGCAGACCGTCGTGCCGTCGCTGCGCGTCAACCAGCTGCAAAGCTCGGCCAACACCAATTTCATCATTCGCGGCTTCGGCAACGGCGCCAACAACGCAGGCATCGAGCCGTCGGTCGGCGTGTTCATCGACGGCGTCTACCGATCGCGCTCGGCCGCGCAGATCGCCGACCTGCCCAACGTCCGCCGCATCGAGGTGCTGCGCGGGCCGCAGTCGACGCTGTTCGGCAAGAACGCGAGCGCGGGCATCATCAGCATCGTCACCGCCCAGCCGTCGTTCGAGTTCGGCGGATCGGTCGAGGCGAGCTATGGCAACTACAACGCCATCGTCGTGAAGGGCGACGTGAACGTGCCGCTGAGCGACACGCTGGCCGTGTCGGTGTCGGGCAACTACAACAAGCGCGACGGATATTTCCGCGACCTGAAGCTGAACGAGGATGTCAACGACCGCAACCGCTACGGGGTGCGCGGCCAGATCCGCTTCCAGCCCAGCTCCGACCTCAACTTCCGCCTGATCGCGGACTACGACAAGATCGACGAGAATTGCTGCGGCGTGGCGAATGTCGTCGCCGGCCCGACGGTCGCGATCCTGAACGCAATCGCCGGCGGCCCCGCCGTCGTTCCCAACGCCCCGTTCGCGTATCAGCAGTACAACAACTTCCTGTCGGTCAACAAAATCAAGAACTACGGCGTCTCGCTGCAGGGCGATTACGACCTGGGCAATCTTGGGATCACGTCTATCACGTCGTACCGCGGCGTCGATTCGTTCACCGACCAGGATTCGGACTTCACCGGGGTCAACGCGATCGGCCGCAACTCCGCCGACCTGAACATCAAGACGTTCACCCAGGAACTGCGCGTCGCGTCGGACTTCGACGGGCCGCTCAACTTCCTGCTCGGCGGCTTCTATTTCAACGAGAAGATCGACCAGACCAACCAGATCTTCTTCGGCAATCAGTTCCGTCCCTACGCCGACCAGCTGATCCGGGCCGCGTCCGGCGGCGCGCTGAACGCCGCATTGCTCGAGAACACGTTCGGCGCGCTGGAGGGCGCACCGACCCGCTACGTCAACACCTTCTTCCGCGCCGGCGACGGGCTGAACGAAGGCTATACGCTGAAGGATGAGTCGTATTCGATCTTCGGCACCGTCGATTTCGAGATCACCGATCGCCTGACGCTGACCGGCGGGTTCAACTACACCGACGATCGCAAGCGCTTTGCGACCAACGTCGTCAGCACCGACGTGTTCGCGGGCATCAACCTGGACGCGCCGCAATTCGCGCCGTTCCGCAACCAGTTGCTGTTCGGCGGCGCGCTGGGCCAGACGATCGGCACCGCGCTCGGGCTGGGCCGTGCCGCGACCCAGGCGGAAATCGGTGCGTTCGCCGCCGGCAACCCGGCGGCGTTCGGCCAGATCTCGGCGGGCGCTCAAGCCTTTGCCAACGCCAACCAGAATGTCGCCGCGGCCAATCCGCTGGCGGGGCTGCGCCCGCTGCAGTTCCTCCCGCCCTTCCAGAACGTGCCGAATGCGATCGAACCGGGCCGGACCAGCGACGACAACCTGTCGTACACCGCGCGCCTGTCGTACAAGGTCAACAGCCACATCAGCGTCTATGCGACCTATGCGACCGGCTTCAAGGCAAGCTCGATCAACCTGTCGCGCGACAGCCGGCCGATCCCGACCGATCTGGCCGCGCTGCGCAGCGCGAACGCCGCGGTCGTCAACCTGACCTCGGGATCGCGCTTCGCCTCTCCCGAAAAGGCGCGCGTCATCGAGGGCGGGATCAAACTCCAGTATCCCGGCTTCGCCTTCAACCTGGCGGTGTTCGACCAGGAACTGAAGGGGTTCCAGGGCAACATCTTCTCCGGCACCGGCTTCATCCTGTCGAACGCCGGCAAGCAATCGACCAAGGGCTTCGAGCTCGACACCAGCCTGAGCCCCAGCGACGCGCTGACCTTCAACTTCGCGCTGACCTATCTCGATCCGATCTACGACAGCTTCCCCAACGGATCGGCGTTCACCCCGGGCCTGACGGTCGGACCGGCGAACCTCACCGGGGTGCGGCCTGGCAACATCCCGGAATTCGCGCTGTCGGCGGGCGTCGTCTACAGCCAGCCGATCACCGACAGTGCCAAGCTGATCGTGCGGACCGATTTCAACCACGAATCGAACGTCCAGATCGCCGAGGGCGCTAGGTTCAAGCGCGAGGTGACGGCGCTGAATGCGGCCGTGATCCTCCAGTTCGAGAACAATCTGGAACTGTCCGCCTGGGGTCGCAACCTGACCAACGACCGGTATCTGGGCCAGATCTTCCCGTCGGTCGCCCAATCGGGCAGCCTGTCGGGCTATCCCAGCCAGCCGCGAACCTACGGGGTCACCGGCCGGTTCCGCTTCTGACCCGTCCACGTCCCGGGGCGGGTTTCGGCCCGTCCCGGCCGGCCTTGTACGTGATGCGGAGCGATCGACCCGCCGGGATCGCTCCATTTCCCTCTTGGCGAGGCCGATCCTTTCGGCCATGCAACCAATAGCCAGCTACGGTGATTGTCCCTGTATCGTGTAACGACATGAGGACGAGCAGCGTGGCGAAGCAATTGAAGAAGGGCGACGACGTATCGTGGAAATCCCACGGCGGTACCGCGCATGGCACGGTCGAGAAGAAGGTGACGTCCACCACTTCGATCAAGGGCCACACCGCGCGCGCGACGCCGGACGATCCGCAATATGTCGTCAAGAGTGACAGCGGCGGCAAGGCAGTGCACAAACCGTCGGCACTCACCAAGGAATGAACATGCCGGCGTGATGCCGCCATGCAACGAGACAGGAGAAGACCATGGCAGAAGCGAAGAAGGCGGGCGCAGCTCGCGGCGGTATCTCGAAGCCGGTGACCCCCTCGCCCGAGCTGGCCGCGATCGTCGGCGCAGCGCCGCTCGCGCGCAGCGAGATCGTCAGCAAGATGTGGGCCCACATCAAGTCGAACAACCTGCAGAATCCCGAGAACAAGCGCGAGATCCTGGCCGACGACAAGCTGAAGAAGGTCTTCGGCAAGGACAAGGTCACGATGTTCGAGATGAACAAGCACATCAGCAACCACGTCAAGGGCTGATCCACCACTGATACCGGCGCGTTTGCGTCGATCGACAGGCCCGGCTGCGGACATCGGTCCGCCGCCGGGCCTTTTCGTTTGATCACGACGATGCGGCGCAGGGTCTGGACCGGCAACGCGCCGACCGCACGGCGCGACACGACAAGGCGTCATCCGGCGTACCAAACCCACACTGTACCATGCTGCGTTTCGGGCCAGGCGATACGGTGTTTGTTGCCCGTTCCAACCGGCACGGAATTCGGTCGCGAACCCGTCGCCGGACGTCCGATTAGCATTTGCGGGTCACGATCCCGGTTTTCCGTCTTATACCGCGCTGCGGTGTCCGAGTCATCGTGCTGCCGGTGGCTGCGGCGCCGTAATCGCGGTTGGTCGATCCCGCACATCTCCGCGGCATCGGTCTTGGCGGCCACCACGGCCGTATTCGGCCGGCTCGAATGGGTGATCAGCGGACAGTCCTGATCGATAAACCTGATCCTCTCGCCAAACGACTTCTCGGCGGTCGCCATGGTTGAGCGATGCGGTGTGCGCCGGGATCGCGCCAGCACCGTCTCCATCGCTGGCGCTGGCCAGGCGTTTGTCTCGCGCTGTCTGTGCAGCGCGGGCCGGCCACGGCCCGGCGTGGACCTCAACGCGCGATCGACGTCAGCAGCATCGGCGCACACTGCCCTACGAAAGGGCGCGAACTGGGAGTTTCGCGCGTAAGGAACCGGTGCCTTAAGTGGCGAACGCACCAACCAGGCCAAATCGACATTCAGGACTTTCAAACTGCGCAAAGACCGATCCATGATCCTTACTGCTGAGCTAGGAATCCTGCCACCATTGCCAGGCAAGGCATGGGCGTATCGAGGCGTACGGGAATGAAAGCCGCTCGTTCGGCAACGGAACTTTGGGGGTGCTGAGATCGGGCGCGCCTTTACGGGACCTGCCGGAGCATTGCGGTCGCTGGAAGCCGGTCCACCGCCGCCGTGGCCGATGATGTCTTGCCGGGAGAGTGGCGCAGGTGATCGATACTCTGACCGCCGACCGTGACAGCACCTGTTCTGTTCCCGACAGTGGGACCGCTCGTGCCCACCCGCAGGTAGCGACCGAGCGGAGGGGAAGCAGAGATCCTGTGCCGGGGCGCGTTTGCGGCAGACTGCGACGAACATTTTGCATGCTTGCGGACACGTTCAGTCGCGTTGTGCCTTCGCATCACAGCGGGGAGGCGCATGACAATCATCGTGGTCGCCGGCCTGCAGGAAGGACAGACGGTCAACACGGTGGCTGCCGCCGAAACCCCATCATCGCAACGATTTGCGTGGGCGGACCGTCGTCGTGACGCCCGGGGCGGGAGCCCGTTCGAAGGCCAATCGCACGGTCGTCAGGTGGTCCGTCGAGGCCCGTTGCGCACACCATAACCAGAGCGAGCGATGGCTTCGGCAAGATGATGCTGGTCCGACACGTGGCCACGCGCCATGACCTGCGTACCCCCTCCCCGGCTTGGTCCACCGCGCCGCTGCCAGCATCGGGGATTCGACAAACGCATCGCCGGAAGATCCACGCGCCGACTGACACGTCCGCGAGATCTCGCGTCCTGTCGATCAGGCCGGGCAACGTCTGCGGCCCGACCATGATACGCGCTCTCATGATGCCAAGATGAAAGCCCGATCAGGCCAATACGCATGATAGCCTGTGCTTTCCTCGGGCAAGAAAGACGGTGCTACCGCAAGCGACGTCATGTCGCCGGAGAGCCCACACGGGCAACCGCTCAGCGGCGGGCGGACCGCTGGCGAAGGAAGCGCAGGTGAAGCTGCCTCCGGGCGTAACAGCACTGCTCGGAGGGCCAAGGCGACGCGTCCATCACGGTTCGACCGTCGCGATACTTGCGCATCGCGCTTCCTCGCATTTCTTCGGCGTAGCTCAGGACAGGCTTACCCTGCACCGAAATCCGCGCTCTCACGGCCATCGTCTTCATTGGATTTGGAGCCGCGGCATCGCCGATGCCGCGCCGACCGCGACCACGACGGCAATCCCATCCGTGCCGCTCTCCGGGCCGAGTGTGCCCAGACCGTGATTCACGCCATCGGTAGCCGACGGTGCCCGTCCTTCGCGGTCGCGTAACATATCGGCCCGCAATCTCGCGGAGCACATCCCCTGCACTATCAAGGATCTGCGAAGCATCGCCAGACGATACAACACGCGCACTGCAGATAGTGTCGCTGGAATCTTCGTCGTGACTGCATTCGTTATCCGGCGCAATCGAGCGAAGAACCTACGCCACGCCCAACCTGCCGAGCTTGCCGAGCTTGCCGAGCTTGCCGAGCTTGCCGAGCTTGCCGAGCTT
>JAZKBG010000001.1:49667-174746 GCA_040388765.1 Pseudomonadota bacterium
TGCCGAGCTTGCCGAGCTTGCCGAGCTTGCCGAGCTTGCCGAGCTTGCCGAGCTTCGAACGCAAATCGCAAACCCGCGCCCTCAGACCGGTCGGAAGCAAGCTTCTGGCCAACCCGGCGACGTGGACGAGTTGCGTTGATCTCGCCACGACGGGGTGACTGCACCCCTCACGCCAGAGCAGGTGCGAACCGCATCCGTGCGGTCGCACACCTGCAAGCGCCAATCGCCGTCACGCGCACACCTCGACACCCTTCGACGTCGATCGCATGGAACTGGCGGCACCTGGCTCCCGGCACCCAACGCATTCGCTCGGACTACGTCCGCCGCCCGCCCAATCCCAAAAAAAAGCGCCCCGGATCCGAAGATCCGAGGCGCCAAATTGAGTGGTCAAAACTGGTCTTAGATAAACAGACCCAGGCCAACCTGCGTGCCCGGACCGGCGCCATCGGCGTCGATCAGTGCGTTGAAGCCGGTCGAGACGCCCGTGAGCTGGACGATATCGACGAAGGCTTCCAGACCCTGACCACCAGCGATCTCACCGATGTAGGTGTTGCCGCCGTAGGTGAAGGCGACCACGCCGTTGTTGGCGAGCGGATCGGCACCACCCTGGAACTCCTGCTCCACCAGCTGGATCGCAGCCAGCAGGCTGGTCGAGCTGTTGATCGCATTCGCCAGGACCGTACCGGCCTGCACGACGCCATTGGCGATCGAGGTCGAGGTCGTCTGGATGATCCCCGTACCGAAATCGATGACATCGGCATTGGCGTTCAGGCCAGCGACGTTGTCCGCGTCCAGACCGAAGTTGGTGATCGTCTCGATACCGGCCTGTGCCGCACGCGGCGCATCGCCAACACCCAGGACGTTCACGATGTCGCGCACCGCGTCCGAACCCAGATCGATCGCATCGACGCCGGCATCACCCGAGATGATGTCCGAACCGGCACCACCACGAATGATGTCGTTGCCGGCACCACCGCTGATGTTGTCGTTACCCGCACCGCCGTCGAGCGTGTCCGCGCCTGCACCGCCACCGATCAGATCGGCACCGGCACCGCCGGTCAGCGTGTCGTTGCCCGCGCCGCCCGTCAGGACGTCGTTGGCAGCACCACCGGTCGCAACGATCGAGTGGCCAGCCACCGCAATCGCGGCACCGTTCACGGTCAGCACTTCGTTACCCGTCGTCGCCGACTGGCCACCGGCCAGCGTCAGGATGACACCGGCGCGCAGGGCCGAACCGTCGATGGTGATCGCCGAGGTGGCGCCGTCGAAGGTCGAGTCCTGCAGGTTGACCGTGTAGCTCGTCGCCGAACCGGCCACATCGTTGGTCGGTGCGGTGTTGTCGGTCGACGTCGCGCCGGCCGCCAGGACGACCGTATCGATCGAGAAGATACCCGAGGTCACGACGCCACCGGCGACCGTTGCCTGCAGGTTGATCGTCTGCGTCGTCGACGTGCCGACCACGCCGTTGCCCGAAACGTTCAGCGTGTCGCTGCCCGCGCCGCCATCGACGATGTCGTTGTTGTCCAGTGTGCTGCCGAAGTTGAACACGTCATTGCCGTTGCCGCCACGTGCCACGTCGGTGCCACCACCCTGCGCCGTGTTGACGGTGCCGAGGTTGAAGGTGTCGGCGAACTGCGAACCCAGGAAGATCGCGTTGTTCGTCGTCACGGCGACATCGTTCAGCGTCGCGCCGCTGGTCGAGTAGTTCGCGACCGACACCGTGCTGTTCGATGCATCGGCACCCAGGTTGATGACCCGGACGCCCGCCGTCTCCGAGAAGAAGCCGGCCGTGTAGGTGAACTGCGTACCGCCCGGTGCACCGACCAGGGTGACCTGCTCGACGTTGGCGAAGCGACCGTTGAAGCCGACATCCGCGATATCCTGCGGACCATTGACGGTGCCCAGGATCTGCAGCGTGTCGTTGCCCGCGCCGCCATCGACATTGTCGTTGTCGCCGTTGAACTCGGTCACGCTCAGCTCGATCGTGTCGTCACCCGCGCCGCCACGGATCGTGTCGAAGCCGGCGTTGCCACGCAGCACGTCGTTGCCGTCACCACCGTCGATGATATCCGCACCGGCACCGCCGTTGATGGTGTCGTTGCCGGCACCACCGGTCAGCGTGTCGGCACCGACACCGCCGTTGATCGTGTCGGCCGCAGCGCCACCGATGACGTTGACGTTCGCCGTGACGGTCTGGCCGTTGTAAACCAGGCTCTGCACACCGGTGGCAGCACCACCGATGACCACGCCCGTGCGCAGATCCGACGCATCGACCGTGAAGCCGTTCGCCAGACCGTTCGCAGCTGCGAAGTTGAGCACGAAGGTGATCGCATTACCGTTCACTGCGGGCGTAGCGCCTGCAGCGACGGTGCCCACTTCCGCACTCAGAACGGTGACCCGCTCGAAGCCGTTGAAGTTGGCGCCCTGCGTTCCGAAGTCATAATTCACGAAGTAGGTGTTGTTGACGGTCTGGAAGCCCGCAGCCGTGTTGTCGGCCGCGGCCGCACCACCCAGAACCAACGTGTCGTTGGCACCAGCGCCACCCGACAGGACCGTCGTGGCGACGACGCTGGTGACCGGCGTACCGTTCGGTGCACCGACGCGCGAGTTGGAGAACAGGTAGCCCGCGTTCAGGACGTCGTTGTCGCCTGCACCGAGCGAGATGTTCACCGTCGCCATGTTGGCGAACGTGCCGTTGGCAGCCAGGTTCACGGTGTCCGTCTGCGCCGTTGCGGTGACGTTACCGATATTGGTGTTGCCGACCGTGCCCGTGCCGCTGTTGATCGTCAGGCCGCGCGCCGTGAAGGCCGAGGCGTTCACGTCGTCGTTGCCGTTGTTGATCGTGGTCAGACCCGCTGCCGAGGCATTGGCGCCCAGCGTCACTTCCGCCGTCGTGTCGTTGCCGCCGGTCAGGATGTTCGTGGTCAGAACCTCGACACCCGTCTTGTTGGCGAACAGCGCGTCCGTCAGTGCAGCGACATCGGTCACGTCGATCGTGTCGGTGCCGGTCGCGCCGGTGTCGGTGATGATCTCAAACGTGCCGAAGCTGCCGTTCTCAAAGAAGTAGGTATCGCTACCCTCTCCACCGTCCATCGTATCCGTGCCGCCATTGCCGCGCAGCGAGTCGTTGCCCGCACCGCCCAGCAGGATGTCGTCACCGGCACCACCGACCAGCGTGTCGTTGCCGGCACCACCGTTCAGCGTGTCGGCACCGTTGCCGCCGGTCAGCACGTCGGCCGACGCACCACCAACGACGCTGACCGAACGGTTACCCGTCAGGGCACCGGCGTTGACCGTCAGCACTTCGTCCGTCGTCACGTCGTCACCGTTGCCGGCGACACCGTCCGGACCCGCGAGAACGACACCGGCGCGCAGCGCCGAGCCGTTGACCACGAAGTTCGTGCCGGCATCGACGTTGGCATCGACGAAGTTCAGCGTGTACGAAACCGCCGACGCCGTCGTCGGGGCGACGATGTTGATCGCCTCGAAGCCGGTGAAGTTGGCGCTGATCGGCGACGCGAACGCGCCGAAACCCGATGCCGTGAAGTTCGTGTTGGCCGCGATCACGCCACCCTGGCCGGCAACCGCGCCGCCCAGAACCAGCGTATCCGTGCCGGCACCGCCGGTCAGGATGTTGTTGAAGCCACCGAACAGCGCATATCCGGCGATCAGCGTGTCGTTGCCGGCACCCAGGACGACCGAACCGAAGTAGCCCTGCGTGTTGGTCGACGACGTAACGTGACCGAGGTTGGTCAGCGTCGTCTGCTGCGCCGTCTGGTTCTGCAGGACGACAGTGTCGTTGCCGGCACCCGTCGTCACGCTCGCCTGGCTGTAGACCGTCAGACCCGCCGTGTAGGTCGTTGCGACGACATCGTCGTTGCCCGCATACACCGTGCGCACACCGATCGTCTCGGCGTTGGTGCCCAGCGTCACCTCGGTCGCACCGCCAACGGCGCTGCTCGTGACGTTGGTCGCCAGACCCTCGATACCAGTGCGGCCCGCGAACTGCGCATCGACCAGAGCGGTCGAGGACGTGATCGCGAGATAGTCGATGTCGCCAGCAGTCACGCCGCTGTCGGTGATCGCTTCGTTGGCGACGAACTCGCCGTCCGCGAACACATAGGTGTCGCTGCCTTCACCACCGTCGAGCAGGGCATCGACACCGGCACCACCGTTGATGACGTCGTTGCCTGCACCGCCCAGGATGCTGTCGATGCCGGCATTGCCGTTCAGCGTGTCGTTACCCGCGCCACCGACCAGGAAGTCAGCACCTGCGGTGCCCGTCACGGTGTCGTTGCCGGCACCCGCGTTGATGTACACGCTTGCCGCGGTGCCCACGAGCGCCTCGGCCAGCTGCGTACCCAGGATGACCTGCGCGAAAGTTCCGCGGGCGGTGCCCGAGATGTCGCGAACGTCGAACAGGTTGCCGGTGAAGTTGATGCCTTCGTCGTCGAAGTTGACGATGCCGCCGGTCAGACCGTCGTTGGCGTCTTCCGACTGGGCGGTCAGCGCCAGCGTGGTGCCGTCCGCGTTGAACGCGCTGCCGTTGCCGGCGTTCGCGCTCGTGAAGGTGATGCGGATCGGGTTGGTCTGTGCGTTGAACACGACGTTGTCGATCTGGCCGAACGCTGCACCGCCACCGATCGGGGTGAAGGTCGTGCCGGTGTTGATCGACGAGCCCGCTGCGGTGTTGAGCGCCAGGCGAACCGTGTCCGCCGTGCTGTTCGCCATCGTGACGGTCAGCACGTTGTTGAAGTCAGCGACACCGTCGTTGTTCAGATCCGACGTCAGGTCGAGCAGCGTACCGCCGAACACGTTGCCGGCGACGTTCGCCGCGTCGGTCCGGGTCGCCGTATCGACCGTGACGATGCCCGCCTTGTCAGCCTGCGCGCCCAGCTGGACGTTGGCATAGTTGGTGACCAGCGTCTCGATGCTCGTGACGTTGGTGAAGTCCAGATCGGCGAGCACGTTGGCGACGCCGCCCGGTGCGTTGGTCAGCTCGAGCGAGTCGGTGCCGCCCGCGCCGTTCAGCACGTCGTTGGCCGAGAGCAGCTTGCCCGGCTGGGTCACGTCCTGCGCACCGACGAAGCGGTCCGCGGCATCAGAGCCGGTGAACGTGTCGTTGCCGGTGGTCAGCGTGAACGCCGCCGGAGCCGGCAGATCGCTTGCTGCGATTTCCGAGGTGAGGTCGGCCGTCGGTGCCAGCGTGATACCGGTGGGCAGACCGGTGATCTGAATGACCACCGTCTCGGCCGGCTCGTTCTGCGTGTCGTCGATCGTGTTGACCGTCAGGAACTGCGTGGTCTGACCGGCTGCGAACGTCACCGTGGTCGAAACCGGCGTGAAGTCCTGGCCTGCCGTGGCCGTTCCGCCGGCGGTGACGACGTTGAAGGTCACCGCATTCGCCTGCGCTGCCGACAGCGTGAAGGTGTAGGTGATGACCCCACCTTCCTGCACGTCGTTGACGGCGACATTGACCGTCGCGTTGACGATCGGCGCAACCGGACCGACCGACGTCGGCGTGGTCGTGATCGTCTGTGCCGCACCGCCCGTCGGGGTCAGCGTGAACACGCCGGCCGTGGTGCTGTCGAGCACGAACTCCTGAGGCGTACCATTGTTCTGGAACGAGATACGCGGGTTCTGCGAATCGGCCAGGTTGGGGTTCGGCGCCGGGAACGTCACGGTCGTGCCGTTCGGACCCGACAGGATGATCGACGAGCCGCTACGCGTCACGGTGTACTGGCCGGCCGAACCGGCCAGGATCACGCGATCGCCGCCGGCGTTGAAGTCGGCGGTGAACGTGTTGTTGCCACCCGTGATGGTCACGGTTTCCGCGCCACCCGTGGTGCCCGAGATGGTGTTCGTACCGCCCGATACGGTGAACGATTCACCCGAGCCAAGTGTAATTTGCGCCATTGTATCCCTACCCCTTACAGAGAAGATTTAAGTCGTTGTTATGTCTGAAAGATCAGCCGTAGCGGAAGAAGTCGAACCCGACCGCCTGCTCCGCGCTCGCCTCGTTGAAGACGAAGACGTTCGGATTGGCGACGCCGACCAGCGTGATCTGCGACGGAATGCCGTTGTCGCTGAACGAGATGGTCAGGTCCGAGCCGTTCGAGCCGAAGCTGTAGATCTGGCCCGCGCCCGTGCCGCTGACGCCGGTCACGACGATGCGATCGTCGCTGCCGAAGTTCGTGATCGTCGTGGTGTTCGGCGACGTCGCGCTTTCGTTGTACGTCACCGCGGCATTCGCCGCGCTGAGCGTCGCCGTGCCCGCGAGCGTGTTGGTGGCAGCCGGCGGAGCGGCAGCCGACGTGCGGAAGAAGTCGAACCCGACAGCCTGCTCCGCGGTCGCTTCATTGAAGATGAAGTTGTTGCCCGCAGCGCCCGGCAGCGAGATCTGCGACACAACGCCATTGTTGTTGAAGCTGATGACCAGCGTCGTACCAACACTGCTGAACGAGTAATTGCTGGTCGCGACATCGGTCTGGATGATGTCGCCGGTCGTGAAGTTGTTGATCGTCGAGACGTTACCGACCGCACCGCTCTCGATGTACGTCACGTTGCCGACCGCGGCGTCGTAGTTGACGTTGGTCCCAGCCGCGATGCCGGCGCCGTCGATCCGGACACCTTCGGGCAGGTCGTTGATGTTCAGCGTCACCGCCTGGCTCGACGACAGACCACCCTGGTCGGTCGCGACGACGTTGAAGCTGTACGACGCCTTCGTCTCGAAGTCCGGCGATGCGACAATCGACACGACACCCGTGGTCGGGTTGATCGTGAACCGCGCAGCATCGGTGCCCGTGAGCGAGTAGGTCAGCGTCGCGCCGGCATCGGGATCCGTTGCCGTCGCCGAACCCGGCACAACCGTCCCGGCCGCCACGTTCTCATCGAGCGTCGCAACGCGCGTCGCCGCCGCGAAGGTCGGTGCCTCGTTCACGTTGGTGATCGTGACCGTGTTTGCCTGGCTCGTGGTCAGACCAGCCTGGTCGGTCGCGACCAGGTTGAAGCTGTAGCTGGGCTTCACTTCAAAGTTCGGCGAAGCGACGAACGTCACCGCACCGGTCGTGGCGTTCACCGCGAACGCCGCAGCGTCCGCGCCGGTCAGCGTGTAGGTCACTGTCGCACCCGCGTCGGGATCGACCGCACCGCCCGCCGTGAACAGCGCCGTACCGGCCGCGACATTCTCGGCCACCGTGGTGGTGCGGGTCGTGGCGGTGAAGGTCGGCGCCTCGTTGACGTTGGTCACGTTCAGCGTGACCGTCTGCACGGTCGACGAGAGCGCCGGCGTCGCGTTGTCGGTCGCCGTCACGGTGAAGGTGTACGACGACTTGGTTTCAAAGTCGGCCGGCGCACGGAGCGATACCGCACCGGTCGTGGCGTTGATCGTGAACGCCGCCGCATCCGTACCGCCCAGCGTGTAGGTCAGCGTGGTGTTCGCGTCAGGATCGGTCGCAGCTGCAGTAAACACAGGCGTGGTGATCGCCGCGTTCTCGGCCACCGTCGCCGTCGCCGTCGCGTTGGCGAAGCTCGGCGCTTCGTTGACGTTGGTGATCGAGATCGTGATCGCCTGCGTCGCGGTTGCCGCCGGCGTCGTGCCGTTGGCGGCCGACGAAGCCGTGACGGTGATCGCGTAGGAAGGCTTAACCTCGAAATTCGGCGAATTGACGAAACGAACTTCACCCGTCGTCGCGTTGATCGTGAACAGCGCGGCGTCGGCGCCGCCCAGCGTGTAGGTGATCGCGCCGCCCGTCGCCGCGGCTGCGGCGTTGACGTCGATCGCCACGACGCCCGTCGCGCCGGCCGCGACGTTCTCGGCGACCGAGGCCGTCGTCGCCGACGAGAAGGTCACCGCGTTGGTCGGTGCCGGCGCCGGGGCCGGCGTCGAGTTGTTGTCGTCGCCCGAGGACAGCGCCACGGCGAGAATGCCGCCGGCCAGCAGGACGCCGCCGACGATGTAGGGAGTGTAATCAGTCTCGTTGTCATCGCTCTGCGCCGACGTCGATGCGGCCGCATCGGTCTGGGCGGCAGCGGCAACCGGCTCGGCGACCATCGCCAGCGGCGCAGGCGCGACCAGCGCGACGACCGGATCGGCAACCACCGTTGCAGGAACCTCCGCGGTCGCATCGGCCTTGACCGCGGCGACTTCGGCCTCCGCAGGCACCACCACCTTGGCAGCGACGGCCGCGCCGTTGGCAGCATGAGCCTCGGCGGCAGGCACCACAACAGTGTTCACCTGAGAGATACGCTTCGTCATTGACACCCCCTTGTAGGACGCAAAGGCACGGGCGCGTAATGCACCCAGACCCTATGTAGCTCGCATGAGTGGACGAAAAATATTCCGATTGCAAGCAGGTTATGGCCGGCAAACGTCACGGAAATCTGCGCAATTCCGGGCCGGTGTGGGCGTTTCGCCACAGGCCCGGCGCGGTACCGGACGGCCGCAATTAACCATCGGAAATCGCGGAACCATTTGCTGCAATGCGATAACCCCACGCCTGCTGCCGGTCGGATCGGCAGCGGTATGATTTTTCGACTCAGCGTTCGCCCATCGATTCGCCGACCGTTTTCAGCAAAGGCTTGGTAAGATAGCGAAAAACCGTGTGCTCGCCGGTCTTGATTTCGGCGGTGGCGGTCATGCCGGGTTGCAGCTCGATGCGGTCGCCGGGGTTCGGTACGCGCATCCGGCGGGTATCGACCGACACATGGACGCGGTAATAGACCTGACCCGGTCCGCCGGGCGTCGCCGACGGTTCGCTGAGCGTATCGGGGCTAAGATAGGTCACCCGCCCCTCGCCCACGCCATAGATCGAGCTGTCATAGGCGTCGAACCGCACCGACGCCGGCTGGCCCAGTCGGATGAAGGCGATGTCGGCGGGCGGCACCTTGGCCTCGACCAGCAGGGCATCGCCGGTCGGCACGATCTGCATCGCCTCGTCGCCCGGACGCAGGACGCCGCCAACGGTGGTCAGCCGGACGTTCTTGACGATGCCATCCACCGGAGAGCGCAGCTCGGTCGCCGTGAGCACGGCACCACGCTGGATCAGCTGCTGCTCGGCCGAAACCAGTTCCTCGTTGACCTTGGTGTACTCGACCTGGAGATCCTGGATGTACTTGTTCTGGATGTTGACGCGCTGTCCGCCGATGTCGGACACCGCGCGCTCCATGCGCAGCACTTCGCTGCGGCTGACATCGCCGGACTTCACCAGCGGATAGTTGAGCGCGAGTTCCTGTTTCGACAGGCTCTCCATCCGCCCGAGCGCCGCCATCTGTTCGGCCAGCGCACCGCGCCGCTTGGCGTACAGCGACCGTTCGTTGGCAACGAACGCCGGAAATGCCGCGGTATCGGCGGGGAAGTTCAGGCCGCGACCGAACAGTTCGGCCTCGACGCGGGCGCGGGTGCTCTTGAGCGCCGCGACGCGCGCCCGCACCTCGTCCACGCCGGCGGTCACCTGCGTCGGGTTCAGCGTCATCAGCAGCTGGCCGCGCTTCACCTTGTCGCCTTCGCGCACCATGATCCGGGCGATCTCGCCGCCGTTGGTCGACTGGATCAGCTGGACGCGACCGGTCGGAATGACTTGTCCCGGTGCACGGGTGATCTGGTCGAGCCTGGCCCACAGCGACCAGGCGATGAAGCCGACGATCAGCGCGGTCGAGATCAGGATGATGGCCGCGGCGGGCCGGGGCTTGGACAGGGACATGGGGTCAGGCCGCTCCGCTGGTCTGCGCGGCCGCGGCCGCTGCTGCATTGGCCGCAGCCGCGTCTTCGGCGGCGACCTGGTCCGCCGTCTTGACTTGGGCGACGCCCTGTCGCTGCAGATCGTTCAGCACCGCCTGGGTCGGGCCGTCATGGGTCAGCCGGCCGTTCGCCATCACCAGTACGCGAGTGCACAGTTGCAGCAGCGCCAGCTTGTGCGTGACCAGGATCATCGTGCTATCGGGCGTGAACTTCGCGTTCAGCGCCTGCATCACCGCGCCCTCGGTACCCGAATCGAGATTGGAGGTCGGTTCATCGAGCAGCCACAGCTTCGGATTGGCCAGCAGCAGCCGGGTCAGCCCGGTCAGCGTCCGCTGTCCACCCGACAGCCCGCGCCCACCCTCGGCGATCGGCAGGTCGAGGCCGAGGGGATGCGCCGCGATCAGGCCGATCAGCCCGGTCGTCGCCGCCGTCTGCAACACCATCTGGTCGCCGGGATCGGACAGGCCCATCAACAGGTTCTCGCGCAGCGTACCGTTCACCAGGCGGAAATCCTGTGGCAGATAGCCGACGTCGCGGCGCAGGACGCTTTCGGCGATCCGCGCCATGTCGAGCCCGTCGAGCGTCACGATCCCGCGATGCGGCTGGTACAGCCCGGCCATCAGCCGGAGCAACGTCGTCTTGCCCGATCCGATGCCGCCGATCAGACCGACGCGCTCGCCGGCCCGGATATCGAGCATCGGCAGCTGCAGTCCGTCCTTGGTCCCCGGATAGGCGAATTCGATCCGCTCCAGCCGCAGCGCGGGCTTCAGCGCATCCGGGCGCAGCGCGGACGTGCCGAGCTGGCCGTCGGCGGGCATCTCCAGGATCGCGTCGAGTGCCTTGAGCGACGAACGGGCATAGCCCCATTGCACGATCATCCCGGGCAACTGCGCGATCAGCGGGCCGTTGACGCGGCCGGCGATGATCGTCGCGGCGACCAGTCCGCCGGTCGTCATGTTGCCGCGCGCGACCTCGATCGCGCCGAACGCCACCACCGCGACATAGGCGACCTGCTGCAGCGATCCGAACACCGACTGCGCGATCGACGACCATTTGCGCACCGGCTCCTCGTTGCTGATGACCGCCTCGACCAGCGCGTTCCAGCGTCCGAGCATGTACCATCCGCCGCGATTGGCCTTCACCGTCTCGGCGCTGTCCAGGCTCTCGACCAGCAGGCCGTTCTTGCGGTTGCCGGTCACCTGCGCGCGCTCGGTCGCCTCGCGGATCAGCCGCGCGAGGATGGCGGCGAGCACCAGCGACAGCGGGAAGGCGATCAGCGGCACCAGGACGATGATCCCGCCCAGCCACCAGATCATGAACATGAACAGGATGGCAAAGGGGAAATCCGCCAGCAGGAAGAGCGAGGCGGAGGAATAGAGCGACCGCACCTGGTCCATGCCGCGCAACTGGGCCGCCATGGTGCCGACCCCGCCGGTGCGCGAATCGAGCCGCACCGCCTGTGCACGGGCGAAGAAATACTCGGAAATCTCGAGGTCGATCTCGGCCGCCTCGCGCTCCATCAGCAACGATCGTACCGCGCGCAGCAGGAAGTCGAAGGTCAGCGCGATGACGACGCCGACCGTCAGCACCCACAGCGTCGAAAAGCCGCCGCGCGGGATGACACGGTCATACACCTGCATCGAATAAAGCGAGGTCACCAGCGCGATGATGTTGACCATCACGGTCGCGACCAGCGCGGTCGCCAGCGACCCCTTGCGCCGCATCAGCGCGCGCTTGAAGATATCGGCGGCGCGCGGCTGTTCCCCGCCCCGCGCGGCATCGGGGAAGGTGACGCGCCAGAACCGCATCCCGCCATCAAAGGTCCGCACTTCGCCGGCATGGCCGACGCGGACGCGCAGCAGGTCGTTCGCTTCCCATTCCTCGGCGATCGCCCAGCCCGAGTCATCGCTGTAGAGCAGCGCGGGCAGTTGATGCGCGCGCGGCCGGCGCGGCAGTTGCTCGGGCGCGGGCCAGCCGAGATCCGCGCACAGGCGCGCGAGCGCATCGCGATCCTCGCCGACGTCGCTGACCCGGTCGCGCCAGTGCGGGCTGAGGTCGGTTGCCGTCGCGCGGGCCAGGTCGGCGATGATGTCGGTCAGTCGTTCGGTCATCGTACGGCCCCGTAAAGCCGCGGTTGCGGCTGCCACCGGCAGGTCTGCAGCAGGATCCGGGCGGCAGACGCCATCGCGGAAAATTCGGCGTCGGACGATCCGAGTTCGGCACTGGTCGCCTCGCGCGTGGCGTTCATCACGTCGAGCCAGGTGCGGCGGCCGGCGATGAACTGGCGCTTGAAACTCTCGGTCACGTTCGTCGCCGATCCGGCCGCGCTGGTACTGCTGCTGATCCGCCCGCGCGCCGACGCATTCTCGACCAGGTCGTTGGCGATCCGCTCGCGCAGTTCGCGCTCGGCGGTCTGCACGTCGAGTTCGGTCGATGTCTCGCGCGCCTTGGCGGCGTCGGCGGCTGCCAGATTCGACAGCCCGCCCGAGGTCTGCGCGGTGACCGCGAGGCCCGCGCGCGACCCGATGATGTTGTTGTAGCTGTACTGCGCCGACAGCTGCGGCCAGAAGGCACGACGCGCCTGCTTGGTTTCGGCGCGCGCAACCTGCGTCTGCGCGGTCAGCCGCTCGCGGCGCGGCGAGCAGGCGATCGCCTGGTCGACCGCACCCGCCGGGTCCGGATGGTGGATCGCGGGATCATAGGCGGGCACGTTGCCGGCGTTGTAGCTTTCGTCGCCGACCAGCTGGTACAGTCGCGCGGCGGCGGCCTGTCGCTGCGCCACCGTCAACGCCAGATCCTGCTCGAGCTGCGCTGTGCGCGACTTGGCGAGTTCCAGGTCGGATTGCGCGCTGACTTCCTGCTCGACGCGCCGCCCGATCGACGCGGTCAGCAGGCGATGCTCCTCCAGGCTCTCGCCCAGGATCGCCTGGCGCTTTGCCGTGCGGGCGATCTCGAAATAGGCGGTCACGGTGTCGAGCGCGACGTTCATCACCGTCTCGTCGACCTCGGCCGCACGGACCTGCCGCTGCGCCTTGGCCCGGTCGATCGTCGCGCCGATCCGGCCGAAGGTATAGACGGGCTGGTCGATCACCAGCTGGCTGCCGAGCCCTCCGCCAGTGCCGACGGTCACGCCCTGGACGCCGACGCTGGGCAGGCGCAGGTTCTTAGCCGCGCGAACGTCGGACCGCGCGGCGGTGACGAGGCTGCGCCCTGCCCTGATCGACGGATAGCTGGCCGTCGCTTCCTCGACCGCGGCGAACAGCGCCGGGCTGACCGCGGGCGGGCGCGGAACGGACACGGGCGCACGATCGACGGGGTTCGCCGGTGGTCCCTGCACCACATCCTGGGCGACCGCGGCGCTCCCCAGCGCAACCATCGCCACCAGCATTCCCCCGCTCGTGATCCGCATCACTCGCGCATCGCCCTTTCCGAAAGTCGCGTGATCGGCGTGAACAGATAGCTGAGGATCGATCGCTTGTCGCCCAGCAGGTTGACGTCGACCGTCATGCCCGGGCCGATCGGCAGCGGGCGACCGCCGGCATCCTTCAGCGAATCCGCCTTGGCCTGGATGCGCACGGTATAGTGGCTCTCGCCGGTGCGTTCCTCGACCGTGGCGTCGGGCGAGATCGTCACGACCGACCCGTCCATCGCGCCATAGACCGCGGATTCATAGGCGGAGATATTCAGTCGGGCCGACTGGCCGATACGGACGCGGGCAATGTCCTTCGGGTTTACCAGCGCCTCGACCATAAGCGCATCGGCGCTGGGGACGAGTTCGACCAGCGGCGCGCCGGAGCCGATCACGCCGCCGACCGTCGAAACCGACACGCGGTTGATGCGGCCGTCCATCGGCGCGACGACGGTCGTGCGGCGCTGGCGATCGGCGAGTGCGGGCAGCGCCTGGCGCCGCGCGGCATATTCGCCCTGCGCCGCGGCCAGTTCGGTCGCCGCCTTGGTCCGCCAGTCCTGACGGATCTGGTTCAGCGCCGACTGCGCCTCGGCCACGCCGGCCTGCGCGCGCGAGATCGCTGCGCCGGCCGCGGCCATTTCCGACGTCGCGACGCTGACGCTGTTTTCCAGCTGGATCAGGCTCATGCGCGGTTCGATGCCGCGCTCCACCAGCGGACGGATCATGCCCAGCTGTTGTTCGTACGCCTGCTTGGAGGAGCGCCGCGCCTCGTATGTCGCCTGCGCCTCGGCCACCGCGCGCTGCGACTGGGTGATGCGCGCCTGCGCCGAGCTGCTGGCGCTCGACAGGTCGTTCATCGACGAGGCGTAGAGTGCGCGTTCGATCTGGATCTGCTCGGCCAGCTGCGGATTGCCCGCCGCCGACGGATAGCTCGGTGCGCGACCCGTAATCTGCCCCTCCAGCCGCGCGATCTTGGCCGCCAGCGAGTTCGCCTGCGTTTCGCCCGCGCCCAGTTCGGCGCCGATCGCGGTGCGATCCAGGCGGACGAGCGGCTGGCCCTTCTTCACCAGTTCGCCAGACTTGACGAGGATTTCGGTGACGATCCCGCCTTCCAGGTTCGAGATGACCTGCAACCGCGATCCCGGCACGACGCGCCCTGCGGCGTGGATCGTGCGATCGACCGTGGCAAGCGTCGCCCACAGCGCGGCGATGACGAAGAAGGCGGCGATGCCCCACAGCAGCAGGTTGGACGCGGTGCGCGGCTTGATGCGCGTCGCCATGTCCTCGATGTGATGCTCGGGAGCCGGGATGATGTCGGTGCTCATGATGTCACTTCTGTCTCAGGCCGCGGCGCGCGGGCGCTGCAGCGCGGCCAGCACCTGGTCGCGGGGGCCGTCGTGGGCGATCTTGCCCGCTTCGACGATGATGATGCGATCGACCAGCCGCAGCAGCGCATTGCGATGCGACACCAGGATCATCGTCCGCCCCTCCAGTTCGGTCTGCAGGCGCTCGATCAGCCCGTTTTCGGTCTGCGCGTCCATCGAGCTGGTCGGCTCGTCGAACAGCATCAGCGGCGGACGCCCGACCAGCGAGCGCGCGATCATGATCGACTGGCGCTGCCCGCCCGACAGGCCCTCGCCGCGATCGGCCAGCCGCAGGTCGTAGCCGTTCGTGATCTGGCCCATGAAACTGTGCGAGCCCGACAGTTCGGAGACGCGCAGCATCTCCTCGTCGCCGTGGCCCGGACGGTCGAGCAGGATGTTCTCGCGGACGCTGCCCGACAGCAGCACCGGTTCCTGGATGGCCACGCCGATCTGGTGGCGCAGCCCGACCGGATCGAACTGGCGGATATCAGTGCCGTCGATGAGGACAACACCGTCCTGCGGGTGATACAGGCCGATCAGCAGCCGCAGGATCGTCGATTTGCCGGACCCGACGCGGCCGAGCAGTGCGACCTTCTGCCCCGGCTCGACCGTGAAGCTGATGCCGTCGAGCGTCTTTTCGGCGGCTCCGGGATATTTGAACTCGACGTTGCGGAACTCGACCCGGCCGGTCAGCCTGGCCGGCACCAGCCCGCCCGACACCGGACCTTCGGGCGGCATCTGCATCATGCCGTTGATCTGGTTGTAGGCGGTGCGCGTCGAGGACAGGCGCGACAGAAGCTGCGCGATCGTCGCCAGCGGCTGCACCGCACGGCCCGACAGGATCGAACACGCGATCAGGCCACCCATCGTCAGGTCGCCGCTGGCGATCAGGAACACGCCCGCCACGACCACCGCGACATAGGACACCGAATTGCCCGAGGCCGCGATCGTCACCGCGATCGTGCTGATGAGGCGCTGGCGCAGCGAGCTGTCGGCATGCTCGTCGATCGCCTTCAGCCAGCGGCGGCGCAGCAGCGGTGCGGCGTTGGCGGTCTTGACCATCTCCAGGCTGCCGATCGATTCGATCAGCACCGACTGTTTCAGCATGCCCTCGTTCATCGACCGCGCCGACAGCCGGTCCATCGCCGGCTGGGTGAAATATCCCGCCCCGATGATGACCGGCACGACCAGCAGCGGCACCATGACCAGCCAGCCGCCGATGACGGCGATGAAGATCAGCGTGATGATGATGAACGGCACGTCGACCAGCGCGGTCATCGATGCGCTGGCGAAGAAGTCGCGCAACGTCTCCAGTTCGCGCATCATGCCCGACAGTGCGCCCGTCGATCCGCGCTTCAGGTCCAGGCGGATGCGCATCAGCCGGTCGAACACGCTGCCGCCGATCTCGCGATCGATGTCCGCGCCGGCGATATCGACGAAATACGATCGTAGCACGCGCAGCGCGAAATCGAAGATCAGCACGATCGACACGCCGATGGTCAGCGCGACCAGCGAAGAAAACGCCATGTTCGGGATGACGCGGTCGTAGACCGTCATCGTGAACAGCGACACGATAAGACCGAACAGGTTGATCATCGCCGCGGCGATCGCGACCTTGATATAGATGCTCTTGTTGCGCAGCATCGGTTCGGCCAGCCAGCGCGCGAAGCGCGGCTCCTTCACCTCGGCGAGATTGTGGTCGCCCTGCTCCTGGAGTGCGGTCGTCATCTAGCGGTCCAATCGCGCAGGCTCGATGTCGAACGCATCGAGCAATTTGCCCCGGCGCGCCAACAGCGAATAGCGCGCGATATCGAGTTCGGTCACCGTCTCGACATAGCGTGCCGCGACGTTGAAATAATTGGCTTCCGCGCCCAGCAGGTCGAACAACGTGCCGCGCGAGACGCGGAAGCGTTCGGCCAGCACGTCGCGCGACTGGCGGGTCGCCAGGTAATTGTCGCGAATCGCCTTTTCGGATTCCTCCAGCGCGGTCACGTCGGCCCAGGCGATCGCCGCATCGCGCACTGCATCGCCGCGGATGCGGTCATAGACGGCCTCGGCGCCGCGGGCGCGCGCCGCCGCGCCGCTGATGCGCTGCACCGCGCCGCCGCCGATCCGCTGGCTGAACGTCACCGATCCGCGGATGTCGAAATCGGTCGCGTTCTCGAACACGCCGTAGCGCCCGGCATCGACGCCCACCGTGACGCCGGGCAGCGCATTGGCCTTCGCCACCTTGACGTCGTAGCGTGATGCCTCGGCGGTCAGCTTGGCGACGCGCACGGCAGGGATCGTCTCGGCGTCGAGTTCCGCGCGCTCCTTCGATACCGCCGGAACGTCGGCGGCCGGCGCGCGGCCGAAGCCCTTGGGCGCCGGCGCCCCGGTCAGCGCGGTGTACTGCGCCTCCGCACTTGCCAGCTGGCGGCGATAATTGGCGAGCTGCGCCTCGGCCGTGGCGATGTAGCTTTCGACCTGCGCGACATCGCCCGGCGCGGCATAGCCCTGTTTCACGCGCTCCTCGATCGCGCCGCGAAGCTGCGACTGGCTGTCGACGAAGGCTTCGCTGAGCGAGACGAGCGCACGATAGCCGAACAGCTGATACCACACCGCAATCCCGCGCAGCGCGATCTGCGTCGCCGAATCGTCGATCGCGGCGACCGATGCCTCGACCCGGCGGTTGCCCGCGCTGATGCGGTTGCGCGCGGTGCCGAAGTCGATGACCGGCTGTTGCGCCCGGGCGATCGCATCCGTGCGATACGCCGGGCGGGACCGCTCCAACACGTTGCGCGGGTCGTTGGAAAATGCGCGGTCGAACACGCGGAAATGCGACATCGAGATGTCGATCACCGGATATTGCGACGCCCGCGCCTCGTTGCGCGACGCCTGCGCCTCGTCGCTGCGCGCCTCGGCTTCGGCCGCGGTCGGATTGCGCGCGACGACGGTGCGGATCGCATCGCGGAACGCGGCCGGATCGGCCGATGCGATCGCCAGCCGCAGGATCGGGTCCGCCTTCGGATCCAGCGCCATCGGATTGCCCGACGGGACCGGCAGCCCACCCCGCTGCGGTGCGGGCAGGCGCTGCGCCTCGACGCCGATGTCGGATTCGCTGCCGCGCACCGGGCGGATCACGACCGGAGTCTGCGCCGGCGCGACGGGTTGCGTCTGCGGCAGCGCGCTGACCGGTGTGCTGGGCGGCGGCGACACCTGCACCGGCGCGATCGGGCGCGGCGTCGCACCCTGTTGCGGATCAACGATCAGCGAGTTCGCCGGCGGCTGCTGCGCCGCCGCAAGGGCGGGCAGACCGACGAGCATCGCTCCGGTGGTGGACAGGCGCAAAACACGCCGAAACCGCGAATTCAAGACAGCGGCGCTCCCGAAAAACCTGCACATGGCGTGGTAACCATAATCTAAGCCCGCCTGAACCAGGCAGCCGCGCGACCCTACCACCCGATGCTGCAATTCGCCGCGCCCTGCGAACTGCTCCCGCGTTCGCTGCACGGCCGCTCGCCATTAGTCGAGCCTCCCAACCCTGTAAAGTGGCGGCGGCGGCGTTTCTTCAACGGCTTGCGCGCGTCCGCGCACCGCCTTACAGACGCCGCCCACATGTCCGGCGCGCGCGTACGCCAGGCAGCGAATCTCGATCCCTTCTCTATTCGGAGACCCATTATGGCCACCGCGCCCGGCGCTGCTGCGCTTCCGCTGTTCTACAACGACCTGGTCCCGCTCTCGAGCCAGACGCATGGCGACTGGCGCGTGAAGCCGTCGAATGCGGCGCCGTTCCTCGCCAACCAGCATGCCGTGCCGCTGACGGTCGAGGAATTCCCGCTGGTCGCGCGCCGCATGCCGATCGTGTTCGCGGTCGGCGACGATCCCGTGCCGCTGGCGCTGATGGGCCTGAACGAGGGCGTCAACGTGTTCATCGACGCCGAGGGCAAGCTGGTCGATCAGGAAACCTATGTCCCGGCCTACATCCGCCGCTACCCATATCTCCTCGCCAAGCTGCGTCCGGAAGCGGACGAACTGAGCCTGTGCTTCGATCCGTCGTCGGACACGATCGGCGCGTTCGACGAGGGTGAGAAGCTGTTCGACGGCGACCAGCCGACCGAGCTGACCAAGGCCATCCTGACCTTTGCCGAGCAGTTCGAGCAGGCCGGGCAGAAGACCGCTGCCTTCGTCAAGGAACTGAACGACCTGGGCCTGCTGATCGACGGCGAAGTCTCGATCCAGCCGGAAGGCGCAGCGCAGCCCTTCGTCTATCGCGGTTTCCAGATGGTCGACGAGACCAAGCTGAACGAGCTGCGCGGCGACCAGCTGCGCAAGATGGCGCAGTCGGGCATGCTGCCGCTGATCTACGCCCATCTGTTCTCGCTGGCGCTGATGCGCGACGTGTTCGCCAAGCAGATGGCCTCGGGCCGCGGCCCGCAGCAGCCCAGCGCGATCGAGATGCCGGCCAACGCCGGCGCGTAAGCGCTCGGATCCCGTTACGGTGACCAAGGGGGCGGCGGTGTCGAAACGGCACCGCCGCCCCTTTTCATTTGCCCGCCCGCTCCGTAACAGATGCCCGTGTGCACCCGTAGCTCAGCAGGATAGAGCATCAGATTCCTAATCTGAGGGCCATGGGTTCGAATCCCGTCGGGTGCACCATTTTGTCAGAAAAGCCTCCCATAAGCCTGGGCGCGCATTCGCGCTTGCGAACTCTGACGGGCTCGAACTCGCTCACGCAATTCACCCTTGCCCTCGCCTCTGACTCGCCTCGCTCCGCGCTAAAATAGCGGTTGCGGCGACGTGCCGTCATTTCGCACACCTCTCGATTGACTTATTGGACAATGTTGCTCAAATGTTCTCATCGCAATGACACAGCGGGGCAGCATGATAAACATCGACGAGTCAGAACACCGGCGGAGTTTCGCAGCGTGGTTGCGCACGGGTCGCTTGCCGATCGTTTCCAACGACGGGACTGAACTGAAGTTCAACCCTTGGCACGATCCCGATGACGGTCGGTTTACTCACGCCGGAACGGGTCGTAACTATGGCTCGCCCGGCGCAGCGTCAAAGGGCCGCGGTCCCGGCAATTTGCGGGCGAGGACGCCCGCCGCCGCGCCATCGAGGTCGCCGTCTTCCACTCCTCTGCGCAAGGTCGCGGAGTTTGCAGGCGGCGTCGCCCATGGCGTCCGCGATGTCGGCAAGCAGACCGCCTCGGCGCTCTACGATGCAGCGACGACAAATCCGGTGACGACCGTACGAAACTTCGGTGAGGGCGTGGCGCGGGTGATCGACGCCTCCATCGCTGCCGAGGAGACGCCGGCCCACGTCCAGGTACGCCGAGCGGCGCTAAGGGTAGCAAATGCGTCGGCGCATGACCTCGGTTATGCGACCGGGCAGGTTGCCGGTAACTCAGGACTCGCCGTCGTTCCGGGTGCGGCCGCCACCAAGATTACCGCCTTGCGCCGCGCCGCGATGGCCAGACCCCGTGAAGTATTCGCTCCTCCCAGCGTCGTTTGGCCAAAAGAGAGCCTGGGCAAGGACAGCTTGGCCAAGCGATACAATGATGCGGCAACAGGCTCCCAACCTGGTCAAGCTCCCGCGTTGATGCGGACCATGCCCGATGGCTCGAAACGACCGGTGAAATTCGATGGGGTAGACGCCGACACTTTAATCGATCGCAAATTGAAGGTTGTGGACGCTCCGCGCGCAAGAGCGCAGACACTGCGCCAGTCCGAAGTTTTGGCACAGCACCGCCTTGTCGGAACTTGGGAGGTTCCAAACAATAGGCAGAAGATTGCAGCAAAAAGACTTTTCCGCAAGCTGAATATCACCAATATCAAAGTAAGGATAGTGGAGCCATGATATCTCTTCAAATCGCAAGAATGATTGCCCATTTCTCGCTGTTTCTGGATCAAACGGATGATAACATACTTGATCCCGACGCCGCCGTACAGGCAATGGAACAGATGAGCAGCGATCTCCAGGCGCTTGACAAACCGTTTTTGCGCGAGCTTGTCGATGCCTTTGCAGTAATCGCAGCGGAGTATGAAGGCGATACTGCCCAATTGGTGCGCGATATTCCCGGGAATTATTATCTTGAGGAAACACTGGCCGCTGACGATCCGGTCAAACTTGCCGATTTGGATGCTCGACGTGACGCGAAAGAGGCCTGACGGAAAGCCGATCAATTCCTTAGCAAGATCAATTCACCACTTCCGGCGGCACCACCGGGATCAGTAGCGGCGCGACCGGCACCCCCTCCTCGACCAGCGCCCTGGCCTCCGCGCGGGTCGCCTGGCCGTGGATCGGTGTGTGCGGCGCTTCGCCGAGATGCATCGCGCGGGCGGTGTCGGCGAAGGCGCCGCCGACCCAGGTCGAATCCTTGATCGCCGCGGCCTGCGCGGATGCCAGCGCAGCGATCGCGGCCTTCATCGCCGCCGGGCCAGGCGTGGTCGCGCGATTGCCCTTGGCGGCGACGTTCGGGGCCATCACCGCCTTCGTCACGTCATCGTCGTTGCAGATCGGACAGGCGATCAGCTTGCTCGCGCGCTGTTCCTCATAGCCCGCGCTCGATCCGAACCACGCCTCGAACACATGGCCGGACCCACAGCGCAGGTCGAACAGGATCATGCCGCCACCTCGACCGGCGGGATCGACCGGCGATGCTCCAGAACCGGAATGCGCGACCGTACCTGCGCCTGCCGCGCGGGATCGACCTCGAAGAAACCGAGTCCCGCCCCCTCGCCCATGTCGAGCAGCACCTCGCCCCAGGGATCGACCGCCAGCGCATGGCCGTAGGTCGCGCGACCGTCGGCATGCGTACCCCCTTGCGCCGCGGCAACGACGAACGCCCCCGCCTCGATCGCCCGCGCCCGCAACAGGACGTGCCAGTGCGCCGCGCCGGTCGGCACGGTGAATGCTGCCGGCACACTGAGGATCGTCGCGCCGGCATCGCTCAGCGCGCGATAGAGGTCGGGAAAGCGCAGATCGTAGCAGATGCTCAGGCCCAGCCGACCCAGCGGCGTATCGACCACCACGGCCCGCGTC
This sequence comes from Pseudomonadota bacterium, assembly GCA_040388765.1. GTDB lineage: Bacteria > Pseudomonadota > Alphaproteobacteria > Sphingomonadales > Sphingomonadaceae > Sphingomonas. The sequence continues at coordinate 71,206 of JAZKBG010000001.1, forward strand.
CCGGGCGCATAGCTTGCCGATTCGCGCCAGCTCTCGCCGCTCGGCAGGTCGACGTCGAACAGGTGCAGCTTGTCGTACCGCGCGCGTATCTGACCCGTGCCGTCGATCACGAAGCCGCGGTTGGCAAAGCGTCCGTCGTCCCCACGCACGGCCAGCGAGCCGAGATGCACCCAAAGACCATGCCGTGCCGCCGCCTCGCGCACTGCGGCCAGGACGCGATCGTCGTGCTCGGCAAGGATCGATCCGGCGGCCCTGGCCCGGTCACGGTCGACCAGCCCCGACATTTCGGGCGTGAACAGCATGGCGGCGCCGCCCGCCGCCGCCTGCGCCATCGCATCGACGATCGTCCCGGCATTGACACGCGGGTCGATCCCGCTGGTCATCTGCAGGACGGCCGCCTTCATGCGGCCAGCAGCGGGTCGAGCTTTCCCTCGCGCTCCAGCGCGGCCAGGTCGTCCGAACCGCCGATGTGGCGGTCGTCGATGAAGATCTGCGGCATCGTCATGCGGCCGCCCGATCGCTCGACCATCTCGGCCTTTTTCGGGCCACCCATGGTGACGTCATAGTCCTGCGGTTCGACGCCCTTGTCGGCGAGCAGTTTCAGTGCGCGCGAACAATAGGGGCAGAACGCCTTGGTGTAGATTTCGACCTTTGCCATGCTGGTGGAGGTGAGATCGCGGGACCGCAATGTCAATCGTCGTCGTGGTCGTCGATCACCCGCGCCCAGCACAGCACGGTGACACTCGCCGCGCCACCGCGCCGCAGGACCCGCGCGCAGGCCGATGCGGTCGCCCCACTGGTGAAGACGTCGTCGACCAGCACGACGTGCCGCCCGGCCAGCCGTTCGCGCGCCTCCGCCGCCAGCGAGAATGCGCCCGCCACCGCCTTCGCCCGCCCGCGCCCGCCCAGTCCGCGCAGCACCGGCGTCACGCGCGTCCGCAGCAACAGGCGCTTGTCCACGCTCGCACCACGCTGCCGGCCAAGCGAGTCGGCGATCAGCGCCGCCTGATTATATCCCCGCCCCCACAGCCGCCAGCGATGCAGCGGGACCGGAACGATCAGGTCGGCGGGCTCGGGCATGTGCCGCAGCATCAGCCGCGCCGCCGTCTCGGCGAAGGCGGCGCGACCGGCATATTTCAGGCGCAGCGCGACGGTTTTCGCGACCGTGCCATAAGCGACCGCCGCCCGAGCACCGGTAAAGGCCGGCGGATCGGCCAGGCATGCGCCGCACAGTGCCTTCGGGCCGCGATCATGCTCGAACGGCAGTGCGCAGGCGGCGCACCACGGCGGCCCCACGAACGTCAGTCCCGCCCAGCACGTCGCGCAGAACCGGTGGTCCGCCGCGACCACTGCCGCGCAGCCCGGGCACCGCGGCGGCAGTGCCAGCGCGGCGATCGCGGACAGCGGACGGAACAGAGCGGCGCGCACACCCCCTTGTCCGCCGCCGCGCCCCCGCGCACAAGCCGCGACAGCCATGACCGATTCCGAAATCTTCGATCGTACCGCCCGCCGCCTGCGCCGCGACCGCGCGCAGGCCACTTGGGCGCGCCACGACTTCCTGCGCGCACTGATGCTGGACGGCATCGTCGAGCGGCTGGACGCGGTGCGGCGGAGCTTCGGCGACGTGCTCGACATCGGGTGCGCCGACGCAGGCTTCACGCTGCCCGACGCGACGATCACGCGCATCGATGCCGGTGCCGGGTTCGCGGCGGCGACCGGCAGGATCCAGTCGGACGAGGATCGGCTGGACCTGCCCCCGGCAAGCTTCGACCTGGTCGTGTCGGCCGGTGTGCTCGACAGCGTCAACGACGTGCCCGGCGCGCTGGCGCTGGCTCGCCGCGCGCTGCGGCCCGACGGGCTGTTCCTGGGCGCGTTCGTCGGCGGCAACAGCCTGCCGACATTACGCGCCGCCCTGCGCGCCGCCGAACCCGGCACGGCGCGGGCGCATCCCATGATCGACGTGCGATCGGCCGGCGACCTGCTGGTCCGCGCCGGCTTCGCGCTGCCGGTCGCCGATATCGAAGGCGTCGATGTGCGCTACGCCGACCTGTTCGGGCTGATCGCCGACCTGCGCGGAATGGCGGCGACCAACCTGTTGCGCGACCGCCGCCCGCTGCGCCGCGATACGCTGGCCCGCATTGCCACCGCCTTTGCCGATGCCGCCGATCCGGACGGCCGTGTCCGCGAGCACTTCGATATCATCTTCCTGACCGGCTGGGCCCCCGCCCCGTCGCAACCCCAACCCGCGCGCCGCGGCAGTGCGACCGCCAGCCTGGCACAGGCGCTACAGCAGCGCTTCGAGCAGCCCGATTAGCGGCGTATCGGCGGGCGGCATGTCCAGCGCATGCAACTGGGCCGGATAGACCCATTTCAGCGCGGTTGCGTGACGCGCCTGCGGAATGCCCGACCATTTGCGGCACACGTACAGCAGCAGCAGCAGGTGGCGCTCACCCAGCGCCTCGCTGGCGAAGGCCGCGGGTGCCAGGCAGGCATGGGTGACGCCGATGCCCAGTTCCTCGTCGAGCTCGCGGACCAGCGCGGCCTCGGGCGATTCGCCGGCCTCGATCTTGCCGCCGGGAAACTCCCACAGCCCTGCCATCTGCGTCCCGGGCGGCCGCTGCTGCACCAGCACACGCCCGTCCGCATCGACCAGCGCCGCCGCCACGACATGCAGCAATACGCGTGATTCGGGCGTTTCCGGTGACATCGTGTTAACCTTCCGTCGGTTAGGTTCGCAGGTGATGGCCGACCGCTCCACCCGCCGCGCCCAGCGCTTGCTCGCCCGGCTGATCCGCGACCGCAAGGCCGCGACCGCTGTCGAGTACGGCCTGATCCTCGCCCTGATCGTGCTCGGCCTGATGACCGCGCTGGTCAGCCTTGGCAGCAGCACCAAGGACACCTGGGGCAATATGAACACCAAGGTGAAGAACGCCAGCGCGCAGTGACGTGCGCTCCCGTTCGAGAATCATGTCCGGGCCTTAAGTCTTTCTCAACCTCCACTGCGTACTCCGGTTTCTGCTGATCCGGGACTCCCGGTCCAGCCGGGTAACTGAAGCTTACGAACCGTGGAGACCGACATGCAGAAGATTCGCACTTTCCTGAAGAATTCCAAGGGCGCCACCGCGATCGAGTACGGCCTGATCGCCGCGCTGATCGCCGTCGCCGCGATCGCCGCGATGCAGGGTCTGGGCAACTCGCTCAACAAGACCTTCGGCAACGTGTCGTCGAACATGAAGTCGTCGTAAGACCTTCATGACTGCTTGAAAGAGGGCGGCGCAACGAGCTGTTGCGTCGCCCTTTTTGTTCCCATTTCCGGGAGCGACGCCGGTGGGCGCATCCTGGTCGGGGAATCCGAGATGACGATGAAGATACTGATGTTCCTGCGCGACACGCGCGGGGCGACCGCGATCGAATATGGCCTGATCGCCGCGCTGATCGCCGTGGCCGCGATCGCCGCGATGCAGGGTCTGGGCAATTCGGTGAAGAAGACGTTCGGCAACGTATCGTCGAACATGAAGGCGTCTTAATCTTCCAACTGGATGCGTGAAGGTCGCCGGAACATCATGTTCCCGCGACCTTTATCGCCTTCTCGGTACGACGGCCGGGTTGGACGCGTCGCGTGCCCCTAAAGCCGTCCGATGTTCAGGAATTTCTGCCGCCGCGCCGTCCGGACATCCGCCGGCGCGCGACCATCGAACGTCGCCAGTGCCTTGGCCAACGCGTCGCCCAAAGCCGCGATGGCGCTCGCCGGATCGCGGTGTGCACCGCCCAGCGGTTCGGATACGATCGTGTCGATCACGCCCAGCGTCTTGAGGTCCTGCGCCGTGACCTTCATCGCCTCGGCCGCTTCGGGTGCCTTGTCGGCGGTGCGCCACAGGATCGAAGCGCAGCCCTCGGGCGAAATCACCGAATAGACCGCGTGCTCGAACATGATGACGACGTTGCCGGTCGCCAGCGCGACCGCGCCGCCCGAACCGCCCTCGCCGACGATCGCCGAGATCAGGGGAACACCGACCTCCAGGCACATCTCGGTGGATCGCGCGATCGCTTCGGCCTGGCCGCGCTCCTCCGCCTGAACGCCCGGGAAAGCGCCCGAGGTATCGACGAGCGTCAGCACCGGCAGGCCGAACCGGTCGGCCAGCTTCATCAGGCGGATCGCCTTGCGGTACCCCTCGGGCTTGCCCATCCCGAAATTGTGACGCAGCCGGCTGGCGGTATCGTCACCCTTTTCATGGCCGATGACCATCACCTTGCGCCCGCGGAACACGCCCAGCCCGCCGATGATGGCCTGATCGTCGGCAAACGCGCGGTCACCGCCCAGCGGCATGAAATCCTCGATCAGCCCGGCCAGATAATCCTTCAGGTGCGGGCGATCGGGATGGCGCGCCACCTGCGTCTTCTGCCACGGGGTCAGCCGCGCATAGGTGTCGCGCAACATCTTGTCGGACTTCGCCTGGAGGCGCCCGACCTCCGCGTCGATATCCATCTCGCCGCCGGCGGCGGTCTCGCGCAGCTCGTCGATTCGCCCCTGCAACTCGGCGATCGGCTTCTCGAAATCCAGGAAACTTGGCATGGTGGTCGGCTAAGCCCGTCTGCGGGGCACGTCAACGAGCGGATGGCGCGTGTTGACCAGTTCGACCAGCCGGCTCGCCTCGACATGCGTATAGATTTCGGTGGTCGCGATATCGGCGTGTCCCAGCATCGATTGCAGCGCGCGCAGGTCCGCCCCGCCCGCCAGCAGGTGGGTGGCAAAGGCGTGGCGCAGCACATGGGGGCTGACGCGATCGGGTGAAATCCCCGCGTCGGCGGCCAGCGCCTTGACCAGCTGGTACAGCCGGATGCGCGACAGGTGCGCCCGGCCCGACGGAAACAGCCACGCGCTCTCGCGCGGTACGCAGTCACGCCAGATCGCGACGGCGGCGCGCGCGCGATCGGAAATCGGCACCATTCGCTCGCGCCCCCCCTTGCCGCGCAGGATCAGATAGGGCCGGTCGCTGGCGATGGCCGCGCGGGGCAGCGATACCAGTTCGCTCGCGCGCAGGCCCGATCCATAGAGCAGCTCGATCAATGCCGAGAGCCGCAGGTCCAGCGGATCAGCCGGCACCCGCGCCTGACGCGCGGCGATGACTGCAAACAGCGCGTCGACGTCGCCGACCGACAGCGTTCGGGGCAGCGCCCGCGCGCGGCCGGGGCGCGGCAGCGCCGCACCGGGATCGTCGTTACGCAGTCCTTCGTCGAGAAGGAACGCGAAGAAGCGCCGCAGGGTCGCCGACTTGCGCGCGACGGTCGACCGCGCCAGTTCCGACCATCCGTTCGTCAACCGCTGCAAGTCACCCGCATCGGCAACAACCAGTCGCCCCTCCAGCGCCGCGGACGCCAGCGCCAGATCGGTACGATAGGCCGCGATCGTGTTCGCCGCCGCCCCGGCTTCGGCCGACATCATCTCGAGGAATCGGTCGATCAGAACCGGATCCTCGCCCGCCCGGGTCAAAGCCGGGCGATCGCTTCGGCGGCGATCATCCGCGCCTCGCCCTCCAGGCCGACCGCGCGCAACGCGGCGCAACTGTGGTACAGGACTTCGGGGGGTATGCCGCGCCAGCCCGGCGTCTGCATGCCGACCGCCACGAGCAGCAGGACCGTGCCCGACTCGCCGCGCCCGGCCGCCTGCGCGATCGCCCGCGTCCAGGCGTTCTCGGCCCCGAAGCGCACGTCGAACGGCTGCGCGAGCTGCTGCGCCTCCTCCGCCGACAGCCGCCCCAGGCCGGTCAGGCCTGCGAGCAGCATCCGCGCCTTGAGCGCCCCCGCATCGCCCAGCCGGTCGCGATAGGCATCGACATCGTCGGCGGTCGTCATCCGCCGCTGCGGATCGGCCAGCGCGAGCATCGCCCAGCCGTCACTTGCCGGGGCAACCGTGCCGCGCCAGCGTAGCGCCGGGCGATCCAGGCCGGCGCTCAGCATCGATGCGATCAGCCGCGGCGACTCTTCGGTAAACTCGGCCGAGGGTGCAAGCCGCGTCGCCGCGCGGGCGGTCAGAACCAGCCGGCCATAGCGTCCCGCCGCGTCCTTCGGTTCGGCCCATAGCTGCTTCATCAGCCGCAGGCGCGTCGCCCCCGATGGTTCGGTGAAGGCACCGCGCAGGTCACGCGCCGCCGCGCCGATCGCGCTGTTCGAATCGTCGGCGGCCTCGACCTCGGAATACAGATCGACCAGCGCCAGGTTGGACAGCACCCCCTGCGCCGCAGCCCGATCGGCCAACGGTGCGCGCAGCTCGGGCGCGGTCATCGGCGCGGTCGCGCGCCACAAGGGCACCTGCCGCCCGCCCTGCGCGAGCAGCTCGTCGGGCACCTCGACGCCGGTCGCCATCGACAGCCCAAGCCGCCATGCCGACAGCCGGTCGATCCCAGCCCACTCGATCGTCACCGCGCGCCCCTGCGCTGCGGCGCCGACGACCTTTTCGGCCAGCAGCGCGTCGATGCTCCGCCCGGTCCTGCGCCGCGCCTGGTTGAGAAGCGGAATCGCCGCCGCGCCCTTGCCGCCGAGCGCCGTGCAGATCGACCGCGCGAACAGCCAGCCCGTCTCGTTCGACACGGTCAGGGCGCGATCGACCATCGGGCAGAGTCCGGCCGGGTCGCCGTTTGCCAGCATCGCCTGCATGCCGACCTGGAACAGCTTGGGGCTGTAATCCTCGACATCGACGCTCTGCACGACCGCGCGCGCGGCATCGGCCTCGCCCATGCGCAGCAGCAGCCAGGCGCGCTCGGCGGCGAAGTCGGCACCGTTCACGCCCCTCGGCGGCGAGACGCGCGACACCAGTGCCCGACGCAGGCCGATCGACACCCAGCGCGACGGTACCGGCGCGTCCAGTCGCCGCATCAGCCGTTCGATCATGCGGCCGTCGCCGGCGGCGAATGCGCTGGCCGACAGCCCGCCACTGTCCGCCCCGATCGTGCCGACGCTCGCCAGCGATCGCTTGGCATAGCTCGGCAGTTCGTACGCCGACAGGTCGATCGGCGTCGGCGTGGCGGTAGGAGTCGGCGTCGGGCTCGGCTCGATACCGACGGGCAGCGGCTGGACCGTGCCGGGCAGCGGCGAGGCGCCCGGCGCGGGCGATGCGCGCGGCGTCGGGCTGGGCGCAGGAGCGACGGGATCGCCGAATCCGGGCGGCAGGATCGATTCGGGCGCATCCTGACCGATCGCGGCACCACCCGCGATCAGCAACGCGATCCCGCCGAGCGCGAGCGCCTTACGAGAGATTTTCAAGCGCGACGGCCTTCTCGACGCGGGTCGGCGCCTTCGTGGTGTCGCGGCCGGCGAGGACGAACAGGCCACCGACCACCACGACGAGCAGGACGACAAGGATCAAGAGCGGACGGGACATTACGCGCCTTTCGGACAAGCGGACAAATTCTCTGCCCGGGCCTTTTGCCCGAGCCGGTCGGCCGCTGTATAGCCCCGCTCCATGCCACCGCCCAGCCCCTTGGACGACACACCGACCGCCGCCTGGAGCGGCAAGCCGATCGTGCTGGTCGGATTGATGGGCGCGGGCAAGTCCACCGTCGGACGACGGCTGGCGACACGGCTCGCGCTGCCCTTCGTCGATGCCGATACCGAGATCGAGACCGCCGCCGGCATGACCGTGTCGGAAATCTTCGACCGGTTCGGCGAAGCGTATTTCCGCGACGGGGAACGCCGCGTCATCGCCCGGCTGATCGACGGACGACCCAAGATCATCGCGACCGGCGGCGGTGCGTTCGTCAACGCCGAGACGCGCGCGCTGATCCTGGCCGAGGCGACCGCGATCTGGCTGGACGCCGACCCGCATGTGCTGGCCGAGCGGGTCCGCCGCCGTGACACGCGGCCGCTGCTGCGCGGGCGCGATCCGATCGTCGTGCTGCGCGATCTGGCGGCGGTGCGCAATCCGCTCTACGCGCTCGCGCATCTGCGCATCCCCAGCGCCCACGCCCCGCATGAGGTGACCGTGGCCGCGATCCTGAAAGCCCTGACCCCATGACAAAGGTTCGCGTATCGCTGGGCGAGCGCAGTTATGACGTGGTGATCGAAGCAGGGCTGCTGGCGCGGTCCGGCCCCTGGTTGAAGCCGCTGGCGCGCGGGCGGACGATGGCGATCGTCGCCGACGCCAATGTCGCGCCGCAGCTGGCGACGCTCCAGGCGGCATTGACCGCCGACGGCATCGCCAGCGCGGCGATTGTGCTGCCATCGGGCGAAGGCACGAAGAGCTGGACGCAACTGGCGGCGCTCTGCGACCGGCTGATCGAGCATGGCATCGAGCGCGGCGACCATGTGATCGCACTGGGCGGCGGCGTGATCGGCGACCTCGTCGGGTTCGCGTGCAGCATCGTCAAGCGCGGCTGCGGCTTCGTCCAGATTCCGACGACCCTGCTTGCGCAGGTCGATTCGTCGGTCGGCGGCAAGACGGCGATCAACACCCCGGCCGGAAAGAACCTGGTCGGCGCGTTCCACCAGCCCGCGCTGGTGCTGATCGACCCGCAGGTGCTCGACACGCTTCCGCCGCGCGACCTGCGGGCGGGCTATGCCGAAGTCGTCAAATACGGCCTGATCGACGATCCCGAGTTCTTCGCGTGGTGCGAGGCGAATGCGACAAGGCTACTGGCCGGCGACCCGTCGGCGCGCGAATATGCCATCGCCCATTCGGTTGCCGCCAAGGCGCGCATCGTCGGCGCGGACGAGCGTGAGACGACGGGCACCCGCGCGCTGCTGAACCTGGGCCATACCTTCGGCCACGCGCTGGAAGCGGAGGCCGGCTTTTCCGACCGGCTGCTCCACGGTGAGGGAGTCGCGGCCGGCATGGCGCTGGCGTACGGCTATTCGGCCGCACAGGGCCTGGCCCCGGCGCAGGATGCCGCGCGCGTCGTCGCGCATCTGAAGGCGCTCGGCCTGCCCCATGATCCGGCCAGCGCCGGGATCACCGCCAGCGGAGACACGCTGGTCGCGCACATGCTCCACGACAAGAAGATGGACGCCGGCACCCTGCCGTTCCTGCTGACCCGCGGTATCGGGCAGACCTATCTCGACAGGACGGTCGATCTCGAAGCCGTCGCGGCGTTCCTCGATGCCCAACGGGGTTGATAAGCGCGACCTGCCGACGAAAATCTGCCCCGCCTGCGACCGACCGTTCGCGTGGCGCAAGAAATGGGCGCGAGACTGGGAAAGTGTCGTTTATTGCTCTGATGCATGCCGCCGGAAGCGGGAGCATCCCCCCACCCCGTTCGTGTCGAGTAGAGACCGAATAGCCGCGCCAGCGGCGTATCGAGGGCTTGTATCGAGACATCGTAGCCCAGCATCCATCCCTCGATACGGGCTCTCGATACGGCCTGCGGCCTACTCGATTCCACTCGGGACGAACGGTGGGAGGATGAAGCCCGGGCGATGGGAATTACCCCCGCGCGCTCCACGCCAGCCACGCCCAGCCACCGATCAACAGCGCCCCGCCGATCGGCGTGATCGCGCCCAGCCACTTCGGCGCGCCTTCCGCCATCGCGTACAACGTTCCGGCAAAGATCGCCGCCCCGGCCAGGAAACACCACGCCGGTCCCCGCGCGCCCATCTGGAGCGCGACCAGCGCGACGACGGCGTGGATCAGCTGATACTGCGATCCCGTCTTCAGCCACTCCGCGGCCTTGCCTTCCGCGCCATGCGCTCCGAAGGCGCCGGCCGCCACGGCCAGCGCCCCAGATAGTGCCGCGACGACAGCGATCCAGTTCATCCGCAATCCTTCTCCACCACCGCTCGTGCCGGGTCGGTAATCATGATCGATCGCGCCGCTTTCAGATCGCCCGCCTCATGCTGCAGGCGCAGGCGTTCGCGGTCGTTGGCGCGATAGCGATCCTCGGTCGCAGCGATCTCCGCTGCATCGACACCGACCGCCGCCATTGCCAGCCGCCCCATCTTGACCGCCGACTCCATGACCTCGCGTACCACGCCCGCCGCCGGGGCGCGCTTGAGCTTCAGCAGCGCACGGCGATCGAACGCGCGCACGAAGATCGCCGCCTGCGGGAAGGACGCATGGACGGTATCGATCAACTCCGGCTCGATCTGGTCGCCGTCCATGCAGAACAGGATCAGCTCGGCATCCGCCGCGCCGGCCTGGCGCAGCATCTCGATACGCGTACCGTCGCCGTAATAGACCTTGGCGCCGAAATCTCCGGCGACGTCGATCATCTCGATATCGGTGTCGATCAGCGTCACCGCGATGCCCTGGGTGATGAGCATCTGACCCACGGTCTGGCCGAACCGGCCATAGCCGACGATCAGCGCGTTCGATCCATCGGCGACCGGCCCGTCGCGCTCCTGCCCCGCGACGACCGGGTCGGCGCGGATGCGGCGGGTGGCCATCATCAGGAACGGCGTGGTTGCCATCGACAGCGTGACGATCGCGCCGAACAGGCTGGCCGCCTCGGGTGCGATCAGCAGCGCATTCTGCGCCTGCGCGAACAGCACGAAGCCGAACTCGCCGCCCTGGCTGAGCAGCAGGCCCAGTGCCAGCGCCGGTCGCCACGCCATGCGGAACGCCAGCCCGATGCCCATGATGATGACCGCCTTGGTCACGACCAGCACCGCCGCCATCGACAGCACGAACAGCGGCCTGTCCGCGATCGCGCCCAGATCGAGCATCATGCCCACCGCCAGGAAGAACAGGCCGAGCAGGATCGAGCGGAACGGCTCGACATCCGCCTCCAGCTCGTGCCGATAGGGCGAATCGGCCAGCATCATGCCGGCGATGAACGCACCCAGCGCCGCCGACAGCCCCAGCGATTCCATCACCGCCGCGCTGGCGATGACGGTGAACAGTCCGGCGAACACGAACATCTCGCGCTCGCCCAGATTGCCGATCAGGCGGAACAGCGGCCGCAACAGGAAGCGCCCGGCTGCGATCAGGCCCGCGATGGCCAGGATCGTGTAGACGAACAACAGCCAGCCCGGCGGTCCGCCGGCGTCCGCGGGGTTGCGGCTCATCGCGGCGATGATCGTGATGAGCGGCACGATCGACAGATCCTGGAACAGCAGGATCGAGAAGGCCCGCTCCCCGAACGGCGTCCGCATGCGTCCCGCCGATTGCAGCATCGGCAGCACCTGCGCGGTCGACGACAGCGCCAGCGGCAGGCCGAGCGCCAGCGCGGCGGACGGCGAGAAGCGCGCGACAGCGAACAGGATGGCGGAGATCGCGATACCGCAGGCGACGACCTGCAATGCGCCGATCGCGAAGATGTCCTGCTTCATCCGCCAGAGGCGAGACGGGTTGAGTTCCAGCCCCACGAGGAACAGCAGCAGGACGATGCCGAGCTCGGCGATGTCCATCTTGCTTTCGGCACCGCCGACCAGACCCAGCACCTGCGGCCCGACCATCGCACCGGCGACGAGATAGCCGAGCGTCGCACCCAGTCCGAGACGGCGGAACAGCAGCACGAAGACCAGCGCGAAGCCGAGCAGTGGCACCGCGTCATGAAGCAGGCTGCCGCCGGCGTGGGCTGCCTCGTTCATCGCGCGGCGACCCTGGCATGCGCTTCGGCCGCCGCCTCGGCAGCGGCCTCGAACGCCAGGCGGATCGAGGCGTGGCGCGCGCTGTGCGGAAGCGCGGGCGCGAAGATATCGAAGCCGGGCCAGTCCGGCGGCGTGGGCATGTCGCCCGCCAGCCAGCCGGTCACGCCGTCCCGCGCCGCGGCCAGATCTGCCGGCGACTTTCCGACGATATGGGACGCCAGCAGCGACGCCGACGCCTGCCCCAAGGCGCAGGCCCGCACCAGCATGCCGACCGCAGATACCCGTCCGTCATCGTCCAGATCGACGTCCACCGTCACCCGGCTGCCGCACACCGGCGATCGCTTTTCCGACGTCGCCATCGGGTCGGCAAGTCGCTCGTGATAGGGGATCGACGCGGCGAGGCGGAGGATCGTGGCGTTGTAGAGTGGCGCTGTCACGATCCCCATGTAGGCGAGCTTGATCGCGCTGTGCAGCCCTTAGAAGAAGTTTGGTTCAGAGAAGGCGCGAAGGCGCGAAGACATTAGAGAAAGTGTTCGCGCAGAGGCGCAGAGGGCGCGGAGAAGGTGGGCGCGCGGAACGCGCTTCCTTCGATATCCGGCAGCGGCGAGAATGTCTGCCGACCGCCCCGAGCAGGACATCTCTACGCCCTCTGCGCCTCTGCGCGAAAAAAACTGAGCGCCTTAGCGCCTTCTCTTACCGTTTCTACTTCTTCAGCGACGCGGCATTCCCCGGCGTATCGTCCCCGAACACCGGCTGACCCTTGCGCCGCCGATCGACGAAATCCGCGATCGACGCGCTGGTGGCGTTCAACAGCGGATAGGTCCGCGACGCCGTGATCCACACGGGACGCTTGCGCGGCCCCCCGCTCAGCGTGTCGATCACCAGCACGACCAGCAGGAAGCCCAGGCTCGCCAGGATCAATCCCTTCAGCGCGCCGAAGCCGAAGCCCAGCGCGCGATCGACGGGCCCCAGGATCGACGTGCGGGTGCGGCTGCCGATCGCATTGGCCACCAGCCGTCCGCCGAACCAGGTGATCCCGCCGATCGCCGCGAACGCCAGCGTTGCCGCTCCCGCCGCGGTGCCGACGCTGTCGACCAGCACCGCGGTCAGCGGGGTGTGGAACAGCTTCAGCGCAAAGACGACGAAGATCCACGCCATCAGGCTCAGCACCTCGGTCACGAACCCGCGCATCAGCCCAAGGATCGCAGCGCCGCCCAGTGTCACCAGCACGATGATGTCGAGTGCCGTCAGGCCCATGACCGATTTTTCCCGTTCGTCCTGAGCGAAGTCGAAGGACATGGATAAAGGCGATGTGCTTCGACTTCGCTCAGCACGAACGACCGGGGATTATCCCCGCCCCAGCATATGGTCAACGAACCGCCCGAGATTGGCGAAGCTCGACATCTGCATCGCAGCGCCTTCGCTGCCCTGCTTGGCCGGCACCATGGCGCGACCAAAGCCCAGCTTCGCCGCCTCCTTCAAGCGCAGCGCGCCGTGCGCTACCGGCCGGACCTCGCCCGACAGCGCGACCTCGCCGAACGCCACCGCATCCGCCGGTACGGGCCGCTCGCTCAAAGCCGATACCAGCGCCGCCGCGACCGCCAGGTCGGCGGCAGGATCGACCACCCGATATCCCCCGGCGATGTTCAGATAGACTTCGCATGCCGAGAAGCTGAGGCCGCAACGCGCCTCCAGCACCGCCAGGATCATCGCCATCCGGCCGCTGTCCCAGCCGACGACCGCGCGTCGCGGCGTCGCGCCGCTGGCCAGCCGGACGACCAGCGCCTGGACCTCGACCAGCACGGGCCGCGTCCCCTCCAGCGCGGGGAAGACGACGGTGCCTGTCACATTCTCGTCCCGGCTGGTCAGGAACAGACTCGACGGGTTCGACACCTCGCTCAGGCCACCGGTCTCCATCGCGAACACGCCGATCTCGTCGGTGCCGCCGAAGCGATTCTTGGTCGCGCGCAGGATGCGATAGAGGTGGCTGCGCTCGCCCTCGAACGCCAGCACGGTATCGACCATATGCTCCAGCACGCGCGGGCCGGCGATCGAACCATCCTTGGTGACATGGCCGACCAGCACGACGGCCGTCCCGCGTTCCTTGGCGAAGCGGATCAGCTCGCCCGACGACGCCCGCACCTGGCTGACCGTGCCGGGGGCGCCCTCGATCAGGTCCGAATGCATCGTCTGGATCGAATCGATGATGAGCAGGTCGGGGGGCGTACCCTGTCCCACCGTGGTCAGGATATCGCGGACGCTGGTCGCCGCGGCCAGTTGCACCGGTGCATTGCCCAGGCCCAGCCGCCGCGCGCGCAACCGCACCTGATCCGCCGCTTCCTCGCCCGAGACATAGGCGACACTCTTGCCAGCGAGTGCGAGCCTGGCCGCCGCCTGCAACAGCAGCGTGGACTTGCCGATACCGGGATCGCCGCCGATCAGGATCGCCGACCCCTCGACGAAACCGCCGCCCAGCGCGCGATCCAGTTCGGCGATCCCCGTCGCCATGCGATCTGGCAGCGCGATGTCGGTGTCGAGGCTGGAGAGCAGGATCGCCTGCCCGCCGGATTGCAGATTATGCTTCGCCTGGAACGGCGTCACCGGCCCGCCCGACTCCTCGACGAGCGTGTTCCATTCCTGGCAGTCGCCGCACTGTCCGGCCCAGCGATGCGACACCGATCCGCAGGACTGACAGACGTAACGCTTCTGGGGTTTGGCCATCCGCGCCGGTTACCACGTGAACAGGACGGGAACAAGACAGACGCGGTCGAAGCGCTTTCCATCGTATGTGCCCACGCTATCATGGTGTGCATGATGAAAATCCCTCTGCTGATCGCGATCCTGGCTCAGGCTGGCGCGGTTCCGCCGGCGAAGGCCCCGCTGGAGGCGAACGGCCCATGGACCGTTCATGCCGAGAACAGCCTGTGCCTTCTGTCGCGAACGTTCGGCACAGGGCCGGATCAGATCGTGATTGGGTTCCAGCCGATCTTCAACGAAAAGACGATGGAACTGCTGATCGTCTCCCACGACGAACGGGTGAACCAGCGGATCGGCGATGCGACGGTCGATTTCGATCCCGGCGCCCCGCTGCCCAAGGCGCGCTATTTCTCCGTGGGCACCAAGGTGAAGGGGCAGCGCTACACGCGCATCACCGTCGACAGCGGAGCCTTTGCGCTGATGCAAACTCCCGGGCACCTCGACATCGACGCCCCGCCGCTGAAAGTGCGGGTCAAAATTCCGGCAAGCATGAAGGCCATCGCTGCGTTTCGCCAGTGCGAGAGCGACCTGCTGCAAAGCTGGGGCATCGATCCCGCCGCCCTGTCTCCCGAGCGCGGCCCAACGGTGATCGGTGATCCCGCAAAGCTTTTCGGCCCCGGCAGCTACCCATCGACCGCCGTCCGGGATGGATCGATCGGCCGCGTGGTCGCCGTGCTGCAACTCGATGCGTCGGGTGTACCCACTGCATGTCGTGTCGTCGTCGGGGTCGCGGCCGCGCTCAACGACGCAACGTGCCGCCAGGGCATGTTCGTTCGGTACCGGCCCGGCCGCGACGCCGCGGGGAAGCCCGTGGCCTCCGTTGCCGTTCTCACGGTCGATTGGCGTCAGGACGGCTGAACGATCGCTCCGCCGCTCACCCGCGCGCCGGGATCCGCAACCCCCGCTGCACGGCCGGGCGCGCCAGCCCCCGCTCCAGCCATGCCGCGACGTTCGCATAGGAGTCGAATCCGACCAGTTCGCGCGCTTCGTAGAAGGTGACCAGCGTGTTGGCCCAGCCGAGCATGGCGATGTCCGCGATCGAATAGGCATCGCCCAGAAACCACGTGCGGCCGGCGAGCACGGCGTCCATCACGCCCAGCAGCCGCTTCGCTTCCGCCAGATAGCGGTCGCGCGGGCGCTTGTCCTCCCAGTCCTTGCCGGCGAACTTGTTGAAGAATCCCAATTGGCCGAACATCGGGCCGACCCCGCCCATCTGGAACATCACCCACTGGATCGCATGCCATCTGTCCTGCGGTCCGTCGCCCAGGAAGCGGCCCGTCTTCTCGGCCAGATACAGCAGGATCGCACCGCTCTCGAACAGCGCCAGGGGCTGGCCGCCAGGTCCGTCTGGATCGATCATCGCCGGAATCTTGCCGTTGGGATTGAGCGACAGGAACGCCTCCGACTTCTGGTCCTCGCGCGCGAAGTCGATCAGATGCGGTTCGTACGCCAGGCCGGTTTCCTCCAGCATGATCGAGACCTTCACGCCGTTGGGCGTGGGCAGCGAATAAAGCTGGATCCGGGTCGGGTCGGACGCTGGCCAGCGCGTGGTGATCGGGAAAGCGGACAGGTCGGTCATCGCGGCAACTCCTGGAGCATCTCGCCCCAGAGATAGGCAAGCGCTGTCGCGCCCGCTATGGGCGATGGCGTCATGAAGCCGTCCGACCTGCGCATCGCCCTGTTCAGCGGCAATTACAATTACGTGCGCGATGGCGCGAACCAGGCGCTGAACCTGCTCGTCGGCCACCTGCTGGCGAAGGGGGCGCAGGTCCGCGTCTATTCGCCGACGATCGATCCGCCGGCGTTTGCGCCGACCGGAGACCTGGTGAGTGTGCCCTCGGTCCGGTTGCCGGGCAAGCGCGGCGAGTATCGTGCGGCGCTGGGCCTTCCGACGACGACGAAGCGCGACCTGGAGGGGTATCACCCGAACCTGGTCCATCTGTCCGCGCCAGACTTCCTCGGCCATCGCGCGATGTGCTGGGCCCGAGCGCGGGGTGTGCCGGTCGTCGCGTCGCTGCACACGCGGTTCGAGACCTATCCGCGCTATTACCGGATGGGCTTTCTGGAACGCCCGATGATCGCGATGCTGAAGCGCTTCTACAATCGCGCCGACGCGGTGGTGGTACCGGGACCGATGCTGGCCGATATCCTACGCGGCTGGGGCGTCACCACGCCGACGGCGATCTGGTCGCGCGGTGTCAATCATGCGCGATTCGATCCCGGCCGGCGCGATACCCTGTGGCGGCGAAGCCTCGGCATCGCCGACGACGAGGTGGCGGTCGGATTCCTCGGGCGGCTGGTCCTGGAAAAGGGCCTGGACGTCTTCGCCGAAGTGGTCGCCGAGCTGAAGCGTCGGGGCGTTCGGCACCGGGTGCTGGTGATCGGTGACGGTCCGGCGCGCGGCTGGTTCGCCGATCGCGTTCCATCGGCTGCCTTCGCCGGTTTCCAGACCGGCGACGATCTGGGCCGCGCGGTCGCGTCGATGGACATCTTCTTCAACCCCAGCATCACCGAGACGTTCGGAAACGTCACGCTGGAAGCGATGGCGGCCGGCGTCCCGGTCGTCGCTGCGCGCGCCAGCGGTGCAGTCGGTCTGGTCGATGACGGCGTGACCGGCGCCCTGGTCGAGCCGCGCGACATCTCGGGCTATGCCGATGCGCTGCAACATCTGATCGAGGACCACGCA
This sequence comes from Pseudomonadota bacterium, assembly GCA_040388765.1. Taxonomy (GTDB): domain Bacteria; phylum Pseudomonadota; class Alphaproteobacteria; order Sphingomonadales; family Sphingomonadaceae; genus Sphingomonas. The sequence goes on from JAZKBG010000001.1 coordinate 88,169, forward strand.
GCTCGCCACGCGGCCGGCGCAGCGGGCCATGCCAAGGCGGCGGGCTATCAGTGGGACGCGATCAACCAGGTCGTGCTGGATACGTATCTGGAGGTGATGGCCGGTCGATCCTTCCCTGCAGGGGGAGGTGGCGCGCGATAGCGCGACGGAGGGGTGTCCCACCCTCGATAGCGCGATACCCCTCCGTCAGACCTCCGGCGTGCCACCCCTTGCAGGGGAGGATGTTACTCCCACTCGAAGCTTAACGGCGCTTCCCTGAACGCGAACCGGTCGAGGTGTCGGGCCACGGCACCCTTCAGCCCCTCCAACTGCCCCTCACCGCTGGCGTCGATGCGGGTGACGAGGGTGTCGCTCTGCGCATCGAACGTCACCGTCGCGTCGTCCGGCCAATCGGCGCCGCGGGCGTTCCTGGGGAACACCACGGTGCCGTGGGTGGCGTCGAACTCGACCGCCATGTTGTGCTGCCAGTGCTTGCACAGCTGCTGGAGGTATTTGCTCGCGTGGGCTGTCGGCGTACGCGCCGTCGCGGACACGCTCACAGCCGCTCGATCCGACGCGCGGCGTCGTCCAGGATATCGGCGATGGCATGCAGCGTCTCCTGCTCCACCGCACCGCCGCCCAGCCGCTGCTGGATCACCTCGCGCAGGTTGCCGATCGCGCGCTTGACCGGCCCGCGGCTCGACCGCTCGCGCATTTCGCCGAGCGCCCCCAGGCGCTCCATCAGCGCGGCGACCTCTTCCTCGCGCTCGGTCAGATGCGCCTGGCCCGCGGTGGTGATCGCATAGACCTTCTTGGCACCATCGCTGGCCTGTTCGCCGATCAGGTCCATGTCGGCCAGCAATGTCACGGTCGGATAGACCACGCCGGGGCTGGGCGCATAGGCGCCCCCGGTGCGCTCCTCGATCTCGCGGATCAGGTCATAGCCGTGACGCGGCGCTTCCTCGATCAGCTTAAGCAGCACGAGCCGCAGTTCGTCGCCGGCGAACATGCGACGGCGACCGCCGCCGCCGCGCCCCTCGTGGCGCACGTCCCATTCGACGGTGAACGGGCCCCATTGGCGATGGCCGCGGGCGGCACCGGGGCCGCCGTGGCGGTGCATGCGATGATGATGTCCAAACATTCCGTTCTCCTCATGGATATCTCGAGATGCTTCCAAGATATATCTTGATATGGCCTGCGCAAGGGGGGCGAATGCAATCATGCTACGTGCTCCGGCGCGGGCCGGAGCGTTGGCAATCGGCGGCCCAGCCCGGCCTAGGCTCGGGACTGCGCCGGAGCATGGTGAAGGTGCAGATCGAGAGTGGTGGCGCGCATCGCTTGCCCCTCCTATCTTCCCCCCATGGCCGACCTACTCGCCGGGCTCGAACCGCCGGCCGACACCCTGCCCGACACCGCCCCGCTGGCCGACAAGCTGCGCCCGCAGACGCTGTCGGACGTCGTCGGGCAGGACCATGTCACCGGCCCCGAGGGCGCGATCGGGCGGATGGTCGCCGCCGGCCGCCTGTCGTCCTTGATCCTCTGGGGGCCGCCCGGCACCGGCAAGACGACGATCGCGCGGCTATTGGCGGATGCGGTCGGCTTGCGTTTCGTCGCGATCAGCGCGGTGTTCTCCGGCGTCGTCGACCTCAAGAAGGCGTTTGCGGAGGCAAAGACCGCGATGCGCGCGGGCCAGCGCACCTTGCTGTTCGTGGACGAAATCCACCGCTTCAACCGCGCGCAGCAGGACGGTTTCCTCCCCTATGTCGAGGACGGCACCGTCACGCTGGTCGGCGCGACGACCGAGAACCCGTCGTTCGAGCTGAACGCCGCCTTGCTCAGCCGCGCGCAGGTTTTGATCCTGAACCGCCTCGACCGCACCGCACTGAACCTGCTGCTGGAGCGCGCCGAAGCGCTGCTCGACCGCCCCCTGCCCGTCACGCCCGAAGCGCGCGACGCACTGGTCGCCAGCGCCGACGGTGACGGCCGCTTCCTGCTCAACCAGGCCGAGACCTTGTGGTCGGTCGACCTGCCCGAACCGCTCGAACCGGCCGGTCTGGGCGCGTTCCTGCAACGCCGCGTCGCCGTGTACGACAAGGATCGCGAGGGGCATTACAACCTCATCAGCGCACTCCACAAATCGATCCGCGGCAGCGACCCGCAGGCCGCGCTCTACTACCTCGCACGGATGCTGACCGCGGGCGAGGAGCCGCTGTTCCTGCTCCGCCGCCTGACCCGCGCCGCCGTCGAGGATATCGGGCTGGCCGACCCGAACGCGCTGGTCCAGTGCATCGCCGCCAAGGACACTTACGACTTTCTGGGCTCCCCCGAGGGCGAACTCGCCATCGCGCAGGCCTGTCTGTATCTTGCGACGGCACCAAAATCGAACGCGGTCTATGCGGCGCAGAAGGCGGCGTGGAAATCGGCGCGCGAGACGGGATCGCTGATGCCGCCCGACAATATCCTGAACGCCCCGACGAAGCTGATGAAGGACGTCGGCTACGGCAAGGGGTACGAGTACGACCACGACAGCGCCGATGGGTTTTCGGGCGCGAACTACTGGCCCGACGACATGACGCCGCAGACCTTCTACACACCCACCGATCGCGGATTCGAGAAGCGGCTGGGCGAACGGCTGGCCTATTGGGAAGGGTTGCGGAATGCGAAGCGCGATTAGCGTTGGGTTGATGCTGGCGGCGCTGCCCGCGGCCGCGCAACAGATCGCTCCGGCCGCCCCGACCACCTATCAGCGCGCGGTCGCGGCGGGATACAAGGCGGCTATATATTGTTCGGGCATCTTCAACGCCGGGCGGAGCGCAGCGCAGATCGACGCCACTGAACTGCGCGGGATCTATCCCGAATATGACGCGATCGTGCCGACGCTGACGGCCGAGGTCGCGCGCGATCTTCGCTCGGTCGCGGTGCTGTACGACCCCGCCCTCCCGCCCCGCCACGCATTCTGGGAGAGCAAGAGGGGCTGCGTACTGCTGCCGATCGGCACCGACGGGGCGTCGGCGGTCGAGGGCGATCTCGCGCCGAACCATACCATCACGTTGCCTCGCGTCGGCCCCGCGCCTGCCGATCGTCGCCCGTGGCCGATGGGCGACGCCGGCATCGCACCACGCCCATCGCCGGCGCTTTCCGCAACGATCGCCAAGGCGTTCGATCGTGCCAGCTACGGCGCCGGCGAGACGATCGCGACGCTGGTCGTCAAGGACGGTCGGATCGTCGCCGAACGCTATGCCGACGGTTTCGGCCCGTTTACGTCGAACCGCACCTGGTCGGTCGGCAAGAGCATGGCCGGCACACTCGCCGGCCTCGCTCGCCTCGACCCGGGCGCGCCGGCCGAGATCGCCAACTGGCGCGACGCACATGACCCAAGGGCGCGCATCACGCTCGACCATCTGCTACGGATGGCCAGCGGGCTGCACAGCGACACCGCCGGCAACCGCACCGACGCGCTCTATTTCGGCGGCACCGCGGTGGACGAACAGGCGCCCGGCTGGCCGCTGGAAGTGGTGCCCGGCACACGCTTTCGCTATGCCAACAACGATATATTGCTGGCGATGACGGCGATGCGCGCGAAACTCGGCGACGCGGCCTATGACGGTTATGCCGCCCGCGCGCTGTTCGCCCCGCTCGGCATGACGCACACCGTCGCCGAAACCGATTGGCGCGGCAATTACATGCTGTCGAGCCAGGTCTGGTCCACCGCCCGCGACTTCGCGCGGCTGGGACAATTCTGGCTCGACGACGGCGTCTGGCAGGGAAGGCGCCTGCTGCCCGAAGGCTGGATGCGTTACATGACCACGCCCAGCGGCCCGCAGCCTGCGACCGGCCCGGGCTATGGCGCGACACTGTGGCTGTTCGGCCCCGACCAGGGCCTGCCCGCGGGCAGCTACGCTGCGCAGGGCAATCGCGGTCAGTTCATCATGGTCATTCCGTCGCAGAAGCTGATCGTCGTGCGCCGCGGCGAGGATCCGGGCGCGGCGCGGTTCGACATCGCGAAATTCGCTGCCGACGTCGCCGCCGCGGTCCGGTGAGCGAGCGGTTCGGCCGCTTCGTCGCGATCGACTGGTCGGGAGCGGTGGGGCCACGCCAGCGGGGCATCGCCATCGCCGAATGCGAAACCGGTCGCGATGCGCCGACGCTGGTCCGCCCCGGCCACATCTGGTCGCGAGCCGAGGTCCTCGACTGGGTGTACGCAGTTCCGCCGGACAGCCTGATCGGTTTCGATCTCGGGCCGGCGCTGCCCTTCATCGATCGAGGTGCCTATTTCCCCTTGTGGGACGCAAGCCCGGAGAACGCGCGCGGCCTTTGGGCGCTGGTCGAGACGATCTGCACCGGCGATCCGTACCTGTCGGCGGGTAGCTTCGTCGATCATGTCCAGGCAGCGCGGCATTTTCGTCGCCACGGTGGGCGCACCGGCGACCTGTTCGAGCCCGGTCGCGGCCGCTTGCGCGTCACCGAGCGCGCACAGCAGGCGCAGGGGCTCAGCCCGTACAGCAACCTCAACCTCGTCGGCGCGGCGCAGGTCGGCAAGTCCAGCCTGACCGGCATGCGCCTGCTCCACCGGCTGTCGGGCGATGTCGCGATCTGGCCCTTCGATCCGTTGCCGACGACGGGATCGGTCGTGGTCGAACTCTATACCACGCTGGCGGCGATCGCGGCTGGCCGATCCCGTGGGCGCAGCAAGATGCGGACCTACGCCGACCTTGATGCCGCCCTGAACACTTTGGGCAGCATCCGGACCGGCGGCAGCGGGTCGATACCCGACCACGCCAGCGACGCGATCCTGACCGCCGCGTGGATACGTGCCAACGCCGACCGCGCCGAACTCTGGCATCCTACGGCGCTGACGCCGGACGTCGCGCGAACCGAGGGCTGGACCTTCGGCGTCACCTGACGCATGGGATGCGACGGATGCCGGCTTAGCTCAGTTGGTAGAGCGCCAGTTTTGTAAACTGGATGTCGCGGGTTCGATTCCTGCAGCCGGCACCACGTTCTGCGCAACATAGAGTGTTGCGTATTGGCATCTGCGATCCGGAAAATACCTGAAACCCTGTCACAACGGGGTGGACGCTTGCGTTATGAGACGCAAGAAGAGCCGCACGAGACCGGATACCGGCCAGCGCTCGGGGGAGCGCCCGTTCGACACCACAGGGGGTTGCACCACATGACCAAGCGCGAGTTCTTCCTGGCCACGACGGCCGCACTGACATTCGCCGGCCCGGCGCTGGCACAGACCACCCCACCCAGCGACAATGCGCAATCGACCACCGCCGCGGAGGCCGCCGCGTCGGGCGATCAGTCCGCGCCGGCCAGCGACATCGTCGTCGTCGGCACCCAGATCCGCGGCAGCTCGGTCACCGCCGCGCTGCCGGTGACGGTTGTCGGCCAGGAAGAGCTCGCCGCGATCGGCGCGACGTCGGGCGACGAGCTGCTCCGCGCGATCCCGCAGCTGGGCGACGTGACGTTCAACGCCAGCTACCTGCCCAACAGCTCGAACGCGGCGCGCGGCGACGTCGGCTCGGTCAACCTGCGCAACTTAGGGGTAGGCAACACGCTGGTGCTGCTGAACGGTCGCCGCGTGGTCAACCACCCGACCAGCCGCGCGAACGAGAATCTTGTCCCCGTGCTGACCGTCAACAGCAACACCATCCCCAGCTTCGGGATCGAGCGGCTGGAGGTGCTGCGCGACGGCGCCGCCGCGATCTACGGCTCCGACGCCGTCGCCGGCGTGGTCAATACGGTGCTGCAATCCGATTATCAGGGCGTCCAGTTCGAGGGGCAGATCGGCTTTGCCGAGGACACCAATCTGCTGGAAACCAACCTGAACCTGCTGGCCGGCGCGAAGCTGGGCAGCCGCGGCAACGTGACGCTGTTCGCATCCCGCGAATCGCGCACGATGCTGCGCGCCGCGGACCAGGACTATACCGCATCGGACGACAAGCGTCCGCTGTTCGTCGGTACCGCGCTGGAGGGGCTGACGCTGGTCGATGGCCGTTCGACGATCACGCCATGGGGCGTCTTCACCACGCGTGGAGGCGTCACGGTGCGGCAGGGCACCGGCACCACCGGCGCGCTCGTCACCAGCACGGCGGGCGTGTTCCATATCCAGCCGACGATCAACGGCGGGTGTTCGGCCAGCATTCCGTCGAACGCCGGCATCTGCATTGACGATGGCAACAACACCGCGGTGGCCGACCGCAACACCCGGTTCGACGCGACGCAGGCGTACAACCGCACGATCCTGCCCAAGGTCGAGCGCTATAATCTCTTCGCCAACGGACATTACGACCTGACCGACGGGCTCGAGCTGTTCGGCGAGGCGGGCTATTACAGCGCGTCGACCAGGAGCATCCAGGGCTCGCCCGGTACGCTGGCCGCAGGCCCGATCGTCATCCCCGCGTCGAATTACTACAACCCGTTCGGTCCGACCGGTGCCGTCAACCGCATTCCCGGCCTGAATACCCCTGCCGCCGGCCTCGGCATCACGCTGACCAGCTATAATTTCTCGGATTTCGGGCCCAACATCGTCGAGGTCGAGAACGAGCAGTGGCGCGCGCTGGGCGGCGTCCGCTTCAAGTTGTTCGGCATCGATTTCGAGAGCGCGGCGCTCTATTCGGAAGCGACCGTGGTCGACAATTCGACCGGCATCAGCGCGACCGCCTTGCAGCGCCAGCTGGGCCTCGCCACGCCGGACGCATACAACCCGTTCAACGGCGGGAATCTGGATTTCCCCAGCCTCGCCGACAATACGCCGTCCAGCCGTGCGGCGATCGATGCGATCCGCATCAACACGATCCGCCGCAACAAGGCGACGCTGGCACTGGCCGACCTGAAGGGGTCGAAGGCCGACCTGCTCGGTCTGCCCGGCGGCAATCTGGGCATCGCGTTCGGGGTGGAGGCGCGGCGCGAGACGCAGAGCGACGACCGCGATCCGCGGGTTGACGGCACGATCCAGTTCACCGATTCGGTCAGCGGTTTCGTCAATCCGTCCGACCTGGTCGGCACCAGCAATTCGCCCGACACCAGCGGCCGGCGCGACGTGTTCGGCGCCTATGTCGAGCTGGCCGTTCCGGTCGTGTCGCCCGACATGAACATTCCGCTTATCGACCGGCTGGAACTGCAGCTGGCCGGACGCGCCGAACATTATTCGGACGCCGGATCGGTCGCCAAGCCCAAGATCGCCGGCGCGTGGGATATCATCCGCGGCATCCGCCTGCGCGGTTCCTATGCCGAAAGCTTCCGCGCGCCGAACCTGGAACAGGTCAATGCCCGACTGGTCACGCGGTCGAACACCCGCCTCGACCCGATCCGTTGCGAGGCGCAGCTGCGCACCGGCGCGATCACCAGCTTCGCCAACTGCGGCCAGAGCTTCGCGACCACAGCGCAGCGCGCCGGCAATCCGAACCTGAAGCCCGAACAGTCGATCAACTGGACGGTCGGCGGCGTGCTCCAGCCGGAATTCCTGAACGACGCGGTCGGCCGCATCACGCTGACCGCCGATTACTGGCACATCAAGCAGCGCGACATCGTCGGCATTTTTGGCGAGGGCAACGCGCTCATCAACGACTATCTGCTGCGCGTCGGCGGATCGACCGATCCGAACGTCATCCGCCTGGCCCCGACCGCCGACGACGTCGCGCTGTTCGCCGGCAGCGGCCTCGCCCCGGTCGGCCGGGTCCAGTTCGTCAACGACCAGTATCAGAACCTGCAGCCGCAGACGGTGTCGGGCTGGGACTTCGGCTTCAACTGGCGGGTGCGCGACTTCGGCATCGGCCGCTTCGTCGCCAGCGCCAATGCGGCATATCTCAAGACATACTTCCTCACGCCGTCGCCGGCGGTCCAGACGCTGATCGACGCGCGCGCGGCGGGCACGATCAACCGCGACACGGTCATCGCCGACGGCGGCGACCTGGTGCGCCAGAACGGCAAGCCCGAATGGCGCGTAACGGGATCGCTGACCTGGTCGAAGGGCCCGTTCCAGATCGGGACGTTCACCAGCTACACCAGCGACGTCGATGACACCGGCGGCACGGTGAACGGCGTTCCGTGGCTGGTGGAGGGGCGCACGACGCTGAACCTCTACGGCCAGGTCCAGTTCGGCAGCCGGCGTGGCGGCGAAGGCCGGCACCGTTTCCGCTTCGGTGTGCGCAACCTGACCGACAAGCAGCCGCCGTTGTCGACGGAGGGGTTCCTCGGGTCGCTCTACACGCCCTACGCGCGCTACTGGTACGCCAACCTGCGTTCGAGCTTCTGAGAATGACACGCCGCCCCCACCCCGTTCGTGCTGAGCCTGTCGAAGCACATGTGCCCGTGACACGCCCTTCGACAGGCTCAGGGCGAGCGGTGGTGGGGATGATGCTTCTCGCGCTCGCCAGCCCGCTGGCAGCGCAGGAAGAAGGCCCCGCCCCCGCCCCCCGCGCCGGGACGGGCGGCGACATCGTCGCCTACGATCAGATCCACAAGCCGGTGATCGGTCGCGGCGGGATGGTCGTCAGCCAGAACGCGATCGCGTCGAAGGTCGGGGCGGACGTGCTGCGCAAGGGCGGCAACGCTGTGGATGCGGCAGTGGCGATGGGCTTCGCGCTGGCGGTCACCCTGCCCCGCGCCGGCAACATCGGCGGCGGCGGCTACATGCTGGTCCATATGGCGGCAAAGGACGGCAAGCCGTCAAGCGACATCGCGATCGACTATTACGGTCAGGCCAGCCGCAACACGACGCCCGACCTGTTGCTGGGCGACGGCGGCCGCTTCGATCCGGCCAAGGGCTATTCGATGAAGGGCGTCGCCATCCCCGGCACCGTCGCCGGGCTGTGGGCCGCGCACAAGCTGTACGGATCGCTGCCGTGGGGGACGCTGATCGCACCGGCGATCGCGATGGCCGAGAATGGCGTGGTCCTGTCGGACGACGAGGCGAAGGCGAACGCCGACCAGAAGCGCGCCATGGCCGACGATCCGGCGGCGCTTGCCGTGTATTTCAAGCCCGACGGCAGCGCCTATACGCCCGGCGAATCGTGGAAGCAGCCCGACCTCGCCGCAACATTGAAGCTGATCGCCGCCAAGGGCCGCGACGGCTTCTATACCGGGCCGCTGGCCGACAGGATCGCCGCGGGGATCAAGGCCGGCGGCGGCGTGATCGATGCGAAGGACCTCGCCGACTACAAGGTCGTCGTCTCGTCGCCCGTCTGGTCAAGCTACCGCGGGCAACGCATCGCCTACATGCCACCGACCGCTTCGGGCGTCAGTGTCGCCGAGGCGATGAACATCCTCGAGACGTTTCCGGTCAAGGAACAGCGCTGGGGCTCGGTCGCCAACCTGCACCTGTTGTCGGAAACGATGAAGCTGGTGTCGGCCGATCGTCGCCTCGTCGGCGGCGGCCCGGACTGGCGCTCGCCGACCAGGGGGCTGGCGTCGAAGGGCTACGCCGCCGAGCGCGCCAAGCTGATCCGCCCGGACGCATCGCTCGGGGCGAAGGATATCGAGGACGGCAATCCCTATCCGTTCGAGAGCAAGGACACGACGCATTATTCGATCGCCGATGCGAACGGAAATGCGGTCAGCAACACCTACACGCTGTCGGCCTCCTACGGCGCGCACGTCGTCGCGCCGGGCACGGGCATCCTGCTCAACAATTCGCTCGGCAACCTGGCGTGGGGCCGCGCGTCGGTGAAGGCGACCCAGCCGGTACCGGGCAAGCGCGTCGGATCGACGATCACCCCGATCATCGTGTTCAAGGACGACAAGCCGTGGCTGGTCACCGGCACGCCCGGCGGCGGCTATATCATCGCGACGATGGTCCAGCTGCTGTCGAACGTCCTCGATCACGGCCTGAACGTCGCCGAAGCCGCCCAGCGCCCGCGCGTCAACCAGGGCGGCGGCGATGCGCCGCTGGAGCTCGAGGAAGGCTTCTCGCCCGACATCGTGCCATTGCTGGAGGCCAAGGGCCACAAGGTTCGGCCGTCGAACACGATGGGATCTACGCAGTCGATCATGGTCGATGGGGATCGCTTCCTGGGCGCGGCGGACTCGCGGCGACCGGATGCGGCGGCGATCGGGGTGAAATAGAAGACTACCGTTCGTCCTGAGTAGTCATTGAGCTTGTCGAAATGGCGTATCGAAGGACTTGGTATAGGAACGGTGCTTCGATACGCGCCTTCGACAAGCTCAGTCGCTACTCAGCACGAACGGTTTGGGAGATTACCATGTTTGCAGGTCGCACCCTCCTCCTCGCCACCGCCCTCTTCCTTCCCACGCTGGCCCACGCTCAGGCCCTGCCCGACCCGCAGCGCACTGCGATCGTTGCCGACGTCGATGGCCGCGCGACGACGCTGGCCGGCACGGCCAAGGCGATCTGGGACCTGTCCGAGGTCGGCTATCAGGAGACGAAGAGCTCCGGCATCCTCCAGGCCGAGCTGAAGAAGGGCGGCTTCACCGTCACGCCCGGCGTCGCGGGCATGCCCACCGCCTTCGTCGCGTCGTTCAAGAACGGCAAGGGCCCGGTCATCGCCGTCCTCGCCGAATATGACGCCCTCCCCGGCCTGGCCCAGACGACCGATCCGACCAAGCAGGTCATCGCGGGCAAGGCCGCGGGCCATGCCTGCGGCCACAACATCTTCGGCGCGGCCAGCATCACCGCGGCGCTGGCGATCAAGGATTGGATGGTCGCCAACAAGGTCGCCGGCGAACTGCGCGTCTATGGAACGCCCGCCGAGGAAGGCGGATCGGGCAAGGTCTATATGGTCCGCGCCGGTCTGTTCGACGACGTAGATGCCACGCTCCACTGGCATCCCGGCAGCGGCAACGGCGTATCAGTCGGCAAGAGTCGGGCGAACATCTCGGGCAAGTTCCGCTTCAAGGGCCTGTCCGCCCACGCGTCCGCCTCGCCCGAACGCGGCCGCTCCGCGCTCGACGGCGTCGAGGTCATGGACATGGCCGTCAACATGATGCGCGAGCATGTCCCATCGTCGGTGCGCATCCACTACGTCATCACCAACGGCGGCGAGGCGCCCAACGTCGTGCCGGATGCGGCCGAGGTTTATTACTACGTCCGCGACGTCGATCCCGCGCTCGTCAAGTCGGTGTGGGCCCGCGTGGTCAAGGCGTCGGAGGGCGCCGCGCTGGCGACCGAGACGACGGTCAGCAACGAGATCACCGGCGGCGTCTTTTCGATGCTCGGCAACGACACGCTGGCCGAGGTCATGCACCGCAACCTGACTGCGGTCGGCGGGCCGAAGTGGACCGCGGCGGAAACCAGCTGGGCCAAGGGTCTGCAATCGACGCTGGAGGTCAAGCGCCCGCTGGAGAGTGCGGCACAGGTCGGCCCGATCTCGCGTGGCGGCGACGGCGGCGGATCCACAGACGTGTCCGATATCAGCTGGGTGTCGCCCACCGTTGGCCTGGGCACGGCGACCTGGGTGCCGGGTACGCCTGCACACAGCTGGCAGGCGGTGGCGGCGTCCGGCATGTCGATCGGTGCCAAGGGCGGCGTCGTCGCGGCCAAGACGATCGCGCTGACCGCAGCCGAGCTGTTCCGCAGCCCGCAGGTGCTGGCGGAGGCCAAGGCGGAAATGGTGAAGCTGCGCGGACCCAACTGGAAATACGAGGCGATGCTGGGCAATCGCAAGCCGGCGCTCGATTACCGCAAGCCGATGGCGGCGGGGCCGGTCGCGGAATAACGGCGCGGCGCTCGCCGGCGACCCCGGCGGGCGCCCTTGCCCATCATCGGATGCCCATCATCGGATGTCGGGACAATACGCGACCTGTCCGTCGCCTCCGCCGGCAGAAACCGGCGGGAATGGTGGAGCCGAGGGGGATCGAACCCCTGACCTCTGCAATGCCATTGCAGCGCTCTCCCAGCTGAGCTACGGCCCCGAACCTTCGGGATATACCCTGGGAAGGCGTGGCCTCTAGATGGGCCTGCCGCCTTTGGCAACCGGGTTGTCGAAGCTTTTTTGACAGCCCGACACCCCGGTCGCGGAAATCAGCTTTCCTCGTCTTCGTCGGCGGTCTTGACGCCCAGGTCGTCGTCGCCGCCCAGATCGACGTCGTCGTCGGCCGAGGGCTCTTCCTCCTCGACATCGACGTCCAGATCGTCATCGCCCAGATCGCTGTCGGCGGTTTCCTTCTTCTCGGCCTTCACCGCCTCGAACGGCAGCGGCTGCTTGGACTTCAGGATCGGTTCGGGTTCCCAGTTCACGCCGCATTCGATGCAGGTGACGGGTTCCTTGTCGAGGTCGTAGAAGCGCGTGCCGCACTTCGGGCACGTGCGCTTCGTGCCCCATTCAGGCTTTATCATGGGCTGCTCTCGCATCCTGGAAAGGAAAGGGATTTTGCGGCGAAACCGCAAAGTGGTGCGCGCCTTGCCATAGCGCAAGCGCACTGTCAAAGACCCGCTGCGATGACCCATGCTGCCCCCTCCGCCCTGACCATCGGTGCCCGTGGACCGCTGACCGGTCGTGTCCGTGTGCCGGGCGACAAGTCGATCAGCCACCGTGCGTTGATGCTGTCGGCGCTGGCCGTGGGGACGAGCCGCGTGACCGGCCTGCTGGAGGGCGAGGACGTGCTTGCCACCGCTGCCGCCATGCGCGCGATGGGTGCGACGATCGAGCGCGGCGCGGACGGGACTTGGACGATCCAGGGCGTCGGCGTCGGGGGATTGCTGCAACCTGACACCGCGCTCGACATGGGCAATTCGGGGACGTCGACCCGGCTGCTGATGGGGCTGGTCGCCAGCCATGCGATCAGCGCGACCTTCGTCGGCGACGCCTCGCTCGGCAAGCGGCCGATGGGGCGCGTGATCGATCCGCTTTCGACGATGGGCGCCGACATTATCGCGAGTCCCGGGGGGCAGCTTCCCCTGATGGTGCGCGGCGTCGTTCCCGCCGTGCCGATCACCTATACGCTGCCCGTCGCCTCGGCGCAGGTGAAGTCCGCGATCCTGCTGGCGGGCCTGAACACCCCGGGCATCACCCGCGTGATCGAGCCCATCGCGACGCGCGACCACAGCGAGCGGATGCTGGCCGGCTTCGGCGCGCGGCTGACGGTCGAGGAAACCTCTGACGGCCGGGTCATCTCGATTACCGGAGAGGCCGAGCTGACGCCGCAGGACATCGTCGTGCCGGGCGATCCGTCGTCCGCGGCGTTCTGGATGGTCGCCGCATCGATCGTGCCGGGATCGGACATCGTCATCGAGAATGTCGGGCTCAACCCCACGCGCGCCGGGCTCGTGACCGCGTTGCGCGCGATGGGAGCACATATCGTCGAGCAGGATCGTCGCACCGTCGGCGGCGAACCGGTCGCCGACCTGCGCGTCCGCCATGCCGCGCTGAGCGCGATCGAGGTGCCCGCCGACCTCGCGCCGAGCATGATCGACGAATATCCCGCGCTGTTCGTCGCCGCCGCCTTCGCCAGCGGGACCACGGTCGCCCGCGGCGCAGAGGAGCTTCGGGTCAAGGAATCGGATCGCATCGCGGCGATGGCGGCGGCGCTGGGCGCGTGCGGTGTCGCCTGCCACGAACATGACGACGGCCTGTCGGTCACCGGCAGCGGCGGAGCGCCGATCGCCGGCGGCGGGCGCATCACCACCCACCTCGACCACCGGATCGCGATGAGCATGGCGGTCGCCGGCCTAGGTGCGGCCCGCGCGATCACGCTGGACGACGCGTCGCCGGTCGCGACCAGCTATCCCGCGTTCTTCGCGACGCTCGATGCGCTCGCCCCGCTGGAGCAGGCGGCATGATTATCGCGGTCGACGGCCCCGCCGCATCGGGCAAGGGCACGATATCCAAGGCGCTGGCGCGGCATTACGGCCTGCCGCACCTCGACACCGGGCTGCTGTATCGCGCCGTCGCCGCGTCGGTGCTCGACCACGGCCTCGATCCCGAGGTCGAGGCGGATGCCGTCGCGTCGTGCAACTTCGACGACCATCTGCTGGCCGACGACCGGCTGAAGGACGACGCGATCGGCAAGACCGCGTCGATCGTCTCCGCCCACCCGCTGGTCCGCGCGGCATTGCTCCAGCGCCAGAAGCGCTTCGCGGCGCAGCCGGGCGGCGCGGTGCTCGACGGTCGCGACATCGGCACGGTGATCGCCCCGGACGCGCCGGCGAAGCTGTTCGTCAAGGCGACCCCGATGATCCGCGCCCGCCGTCGCCACGCCGAACTGCGTGGCCGCGGATCGACCGCCAGCCTGGACAAGGTGCTCGCCGATATCCGTGCCAGGGACGAACGCGACAGCTCGCGCAGTTCCGCGCCATTGAAGGCCGCGGACGATGCGGTGCTGCTCGACACCAGCTTTCTGTCGATCGAAGCATCGGTGCAGAAGGCGATACAGATCGTTGATACGGCGTTACGACGCCACCGCCTGTAAAGGCGTCATGCTACCGTCGTGAGGCCGTCCGCCGGATGCGCGAAGCACGGCACCGCGACCTTGCCTTTTGCCCCCCTCCCCGCTAAGGGCCGCGCGTCCGTCGAGCCGCAGGGCTCGCGGGGATGGTGTGCGAAGCACGCTTCTTTCGTCAGCGACAGCGTCGAAGGTTCCCCCGCTCAACCCTGTGTCACGCCGGATGCCGCGTCCGGCGTTCGGTCGCCGCGGCACTTCCTGCCAAGACCGCCGGATCCAACCGGCTGGCCGGAAAAAACGAACGTTCGAGGACTATCGACTTTATGGCAACTGCCGCCACTCCCACCCGTGACGATTTCGCAGCGATGCTCGACCATGCTTTCGGCGGCGCCGACAGCTTCGAGGGACGCGTCGTCATCGGCACCGTCACCGGCATCGAGAACGACCTGGCCGTCATCGACGTCGGCCTGAAGAGCGAAGGCCGCGTGCCGCTGCGTGAATTCGCCGCGCCGGGCCAGAAGGCCGACCTGAAGGTCGGTGACGAAGTCCAGGTCTATGTCGACCGCGTCGAGAATGCGAACGGCGAAGCGATGCTCAGCCGCGACCGCGCCCGCCGCGAAGCCGCTTGGGACACGCTGGAAACCGAATTCGCCAAGACCGCGCGCGTCGAGGGCGTGATCTTCGGTCGCGTCAAGGGCGGCTTCACCGTCGACCTGTCGGGCGCCGTGGCGTTCCTGCCGGGTTCGCAGGTCGATATCCGTCCGGTGCGTGACGTCACGCCGCTGATGGACATTCCGCAGCCGTTCCAGATCCTGAAGATGGACCGCAAGCGCGGCAATATCGTCGTGTCGCGCCGCGCCGTGCTGGAAGAAACGCGCGCCGAACAGCGCAGCGGCCTTATCCTGAGCCTCGCCGAGGGTCAGATCATCGACGGCGTCGTCAAGAACATCACCGATTACGGTGCGTTCGTCGATCTGGGCGGCATCGACGGCCTGCTGCACGTCACCGACCTCAGCTACAAGCGTGTCGGCCATCCGAACGAAGTGCTGAACATCGGTGACACCGTGAAGGTGCAGATCATCCGCATCAACAAGGACACGCAGCGCATCTCGCTCGGCATGAAGCAGCTCGAGAGCGACCCGTGGGATGGCGCGAGCGCCAAGTATCCGATCGGTGCCAAGCTGTCGGGCCGTGTCACGAACATCACCGAATATGGTGCGTTCGTCGAGCTGGAAGCCGGCATCGAGGGCCTGGTCCACGTGTCGGAAATGAGCTGGACCAAGAAGAACGTCCATCCCGGCAAGATCGTCTCGACCAGCCAGGAAGTCGAAGTCGTCGTGCTGGAAGTCGATGCCGAGAAGCGTCGCATCAGCCTTGGCCTCAAGCAGGCGCAGAACAATCCGTGGGAAGCGTTCGAGGCGGCACATCCGGTCGGTTCGACCGTCGAGGGCGAAGTCAAGAACGCGACCGAGTTCGGCCTGTTCATCGGCCTGGACAACGATGTCGACGGCATGGTCCACATGTCCGACATCGCGTGGGGCATCTCGGGCGAGGACGCGCTCAACCTGCATCGCAAGGGCGAGATGGTCACGGCCGTCGTGCTGGCGATCGAGCCGGACAAGGAGCGGATCTCGCTCGGCATGAAGCAGCTTGAGCGTGGCGGCCCGGTCGTCGGCGGTGCAGCGGCATCGGGCGACAAGCTCAACAAGAACGCGATCGTCACCGTGACCGTCCTCGAAGTCCGCGACGCGGGCCTCGAAGTGCAGACCGGCGACGATGGCGCGACCGGCTTCATCAAGCGCACGGACCTGGGTCGCGATCGCGACGAGCAGCGTCCGGAGCGGTTCCAGGTCGGGCAGAAGTTCGACGCGATGGTCACCGGTTTCGACCGGTCGAAGAAGCCGACCTTCTCGATCAAGGCGATGCAGATCTCCGAAGAGAAGCAGGCCGTGGCGCAATATGGTTCGTCCGACTCGGGCGCATCGCTCGGCGACATTCTCGGCGAGGCGCTGAAAGCGCGCAGCGGCGAAACCAAGTAACTGGGATGCCAGGGGGCGGTGGAGACATCCACCGCCCCTTTTTTATGTCGCGACGGTTGATGCAAATGAACTTCGCGGCGTAAGAGGGACCGTGCAAGGATGTGCCATCGGCGGCCGTCCACGCGGGGACGCTCTTGGGGGGCGGAATGATCCGGTCTGAACTTGTCCAGCTTTTGTCGCGCGATCATCCTGATCTTACCGCGCGCGACATCGAGAACATCGTCGACATCTTCTTCGAGGAGATCGTCGATCGGCTGATCGCCGGCGGGCGCGTCGAACTGCGCGGTTTCGGCGCTTTCTCCACGCGCGCGCGCGACGCGCGGACCGGCCGCAATCCGCGGACCGGGGAATCGGTGGACGTCGGCGCCAAGCGCGTCCCCTATTTCAAGCCCGGCAAGGAAATGCGCGCCCGGTTGAACGTCTGAGTGCGGCGTCAGGCAGGGAAGTATTTCCGGCCTGACCCGGCGCGTTCCGGGCGACCACGCCGCGACTGTGGAACGACGTCGCGACACGGCCCATCGACTGGCCAGTAACCAACGCTCGGCCGAGCCTTTGCCGGGTCGCATTTTTGAGCCATGACCGTCGCGATGAAAACACTGGCGCATAGAGCCGTCATGCGACTAGATCGCCTGACGTCGGACGGGGTGTCGCCCGCCGGCCGGCTCGGCGACATCGGAAACAGGCTTCGCATGTTTCTCGCTTCGCCAGCGTGCGGACGTGGCGAAACTGGTAGACGCACGGGACTTAAAATCCCTCGCCCATCTGGGTATGTGGGTTCGAGTCCCACCGTCCGCACCATCTTCTCGGCAGCCGTGCTGTCGGTGCTGCTGGCCGGTTGCGAGCGTCGCCCGGACGATATCCCCGTCGAAGTGAGCGTCATCGGTTCGGCCCGGTCGGCCGGCGACCCCAACACCGGCCCGCTGACGCCGGTCGGTCGCGTCCTGCGCGCGTCGGTGGCACAGGGGCTGGTGCAGTTCGACGCGACCGGCGGGATCGAGCCGGGCCTTGCCGAACGCTGGATCGTCATCGACGGCGGTCGCAGCCTGATCTTTCGCCTGCGCGACGCGGAATGGCCCGATGGTACGCCGGTCGTGGCCGCCGATGTCGTGCCTGCGCTGCGCCGCGCGATCGCGCGCGGATCGCGCAACCCGCTGTTGCCCTATCTGAGCGCGATCGACGAGATCGTCGCGATGACACCGCAAGTCATCGAGGTCCGGTTGAAACTGCCGCGACCGGACGCGCTGAAACTCTTTGCCCAGCCTGAACTCGGCGTCCCCGCGCCGGGCAACCGCGTCGAAGGCAGCGGACCGTTTCGGATCGTCGAGGCAAGGGACGGCACGATCCTGCTCCGCCCGGTGCCGGATCCGGCGGCCGTCGTGGCGGACGATGCTCGGGGGACGCGACCGGAGGAACTCGTCCGCCTGCGGGGCGAGCGCGCCAGCCTGGCGGTTTTGCGGTTCGCACGGCGCGCGTCCGATCTGGTCGAGGGTGGCAGCTTCGTCGACTGGCCGCTGGTCCCGCTGGGGGGGATCGCCCCGGCCAATATCCGCACCGACACTGCCGCGGGCCTGTTCGGCCTGCTGGTCGCCAATCGCAGCGGCTTTCTCGGCAGTCGCGACAATCGCTCGGCCATTGCGCTGGCAATCGATCGCGCGGCGGTCACGGCCGCTTTCGCCGATGGCTGGCAGCCGACCGACACGATCCTGCCCGAAGCGCTCGATTCGGCCGCACCGCCGGCCCAGCCCGACTGGGCGAGCGTGCCCGAACCTGAACGGCTGGCGGCCGCCCAGGCGCGGATCGCGCTGTTCCGGGGGACCGACACCACGCCGATCCGCCTGAAGATCGCGCTGCCGGACGGGCCCGGCGCGACATTGCTGTACGGCGTACTGGCGAAGGCGATGTCCGATCTGGGGCTGGCGACGGAGCGCGTGGCGCTGGACGACGAGGGTGCCGACCTGCGCCTGATCGATCGTGTCGCCCCGTACGACAGCGCGCGCTGGTACCTGCGCGCGGCCTGCCAGCCGTGCGCGCTGCCGATCGCCAACCTGATCGCGTCGGTTCGCACCGCGCCCGACATGGCGACGCGGGGCCAGATGCTGGCGCAGGCCGACTCGGCGCTCACCGCCGATGTCGCCTACATCCCGCTGGCGCGACCATTGCGCTGGTCGCTGGTGGCGACGCGGCTGCGACAGTGGACGGCGAACCCCCGCGCCTTTCATCCGTTGAACAGGCTGCGTCCCGACCCCAAGTAGCGGGCATGGCACGTCCAACCCCGCTCACCGGTTCTCCGCACCTGTCGCTCAAGAACGATCCCGCATCGGTTCGCGCGCGGATCGAAATGCTGGAGAAGCTGCTGGAGCGGACGTTCGTCGTGCCCGGCATCAATCGCGCCGTCGGTCTGGACTTCATCGTCGGCCTGGTGCCCGTGGTCGGCGACCTGGCGGCGGCCGCGATGGGCAGCTGGATCGTCTGGGAGGCCCGCAATCTGGGCATGTCGAAGCTTCAGCTGACGCGTATGGCCGCCAACGTCGGGTTCGACGCCTTGCTCGGCGCGGTGCCCCTGGTCGGCGACGCGGCGGACTTCTTCTTCCGGTCGAACACCCGCAACCTGCGGATCATCCGCAAGCATCTCGACAAGCATCATCCGTCGAGCGTTGTACTCGACGGCTAATGACTAACGGCTCCCGCGCCAGATCCTGACGCGCGTCGTCGGTCTGACGCCGCCGCTGTCGGGTCGACAGGGCATGAAGGCGAACCGCGTGTCGAGGCACAGCCAGAGTTCGTCCAGCCAGCCCCGGCGGTTGGTCGTGATACGCATCATTGCCGGGGTCATGCCGCGATTGGCGCGCGCGATCGCCGCGGCAAGCTGGCCCGCGGTCAGCCCCCTGCGCCGCGACAATGCCTCCATATCCGGATAGCGAACACGCGCGTACAGGCTGGTCGCGCGGTCGAAATACCGGCCGGGCGGCACCCCCATGCACGTCCCGTGCTTGGCATATTCATGCTGCAGCAACTGCGCGGACGGTGTCGCGCACAGGTTGCGCCGGATGGTTGGGGTATCGAGGATCGCGGCGGGCGCGCAATATTGCGGCCAGGCCTTGCCGCGACCGTCGGGCCACAGGCCGTGGAGCGTGAAGCCGAAGCGGTTGCCGCTGCCGCACTGGAAGCGCGCCGACGCCTCGCGCGCGTTGTCGTGGCAATATTGCGGTGCCCATGTCAGCGCCAGCGTATAGCTGCCGATCGGCAGCACCCGCTTCGGTTCGCGGACGCTCGGCCCGTCCGGGCGCGGCGCATCGATCCGGTCGGGGACGGCGCATTTATAGGCCTGCGCCTGCGCCGCGACCGGCGCGAGCGTCGCGGCGGCGATCAGCGCGATGCGGATCATGCGACGGGCTCCACCCGCGCGCCCTCGCCGAACCACGCCGGCGTATCCGCACCGAACAGCTGCGCGGCCGCGACGACGTAGAGAATGTTCTGCAGCGCCCCGATCGCCAGCGGCAGCACCTCGCCCCGCCCGGTCACCAGGCCGTAGCCGAGCACGGCCAGCAACACGACAGCCCACGCCGCGAAGACGACGACGACCCATTTGGCGACGACATTGCCCATCCGCGCGACCAGCCACCACAGCGCCAGCGCGATGACGATGCCGACGATAGTGGTCGCCGGGCCGATCCACGTCAGGTGCGCAGTGTCCTTGTTCCCCGCCAGCATCGCATTGCGCACGCCCCAGTTCTGCGCCGTCGACAGCAGGCCGATGACGAAGGACGCCAGATAGAGCCACTCGAAACGGACGATCGATTGCGGTCGCATGCCTTACGCCTCCCCTGCATTGCGGCGCGAGGATAGCGTGTCTGCATCGCCCGGCAAGGCGGGTCGGAAATCGAGCCCGACGTCGGCGGCCGGGGCCGACTGGGTCAGCCGCCCGACGCTGACGAACGTCACGCCCGTCTCGGCAATCGCGCGGATGGTGTCGAGGCGCACTCCGCCCGAGGCCTCGGTCGGCACCCGCCCGCCGACCAGCGTCACCGCGCCGCGCAGCGTCGGCACGTCCATGTTGTCGAGCAGCAGATGAGTCGCCCCGGCCGCGAGCGCCGGTTCGATCTGATCGACCGAATCGACCTCAACGATGATCCGCACGATCCCGGCGCGGACGGCGCGCGCCACCGCTTCGCCGACCGATCCGGCCACGGCGACATGATTGTCCTTGATCATCGCCGCATCCCACAGGCCCATGCGATGGTTGGTGGCTCCGCCCATCCGCGTGGCATATTTTTCCAGCACACGCAGGCCGGGGATCGTCTTGCGCGTGTCGAGTAGGGTCGCGCCGGTGCCGGCGATGCGATCGACATAGTCCCGCGTCAGCGTCGCGATACCCGACAGATGCTGCACGGTGTTGAGCGCCGATCGCTCCGCCGTCAGCAGCGCGCGGGCATTGCCGGTCAGGTGCATCAGGTCGGTACCCGCCGCCACCCGGTCACCATCGGCAAACAGCGGCGTGATCGTCACCGCAGGATCGAGTGCGCGAAAGAATGCCGCGGCGATATCCAGTCCCGCGACGGTGATCGCGTCGCGGCTGTCCATCACGCCGTCGAAACGGGCGTCGGCGGGAATGACGGCGGCGGACGTGATGTCGCCGCCTTCACCCAGATCCTCTGCAAGCGTCGCGCGGACGAAGGCGTCGAGGTCGAAACCGGGAATGTCCCGCGTCGGGGCGGCGGTCGTGTCGGGCGGCGTGGTCATAGGCGCGCTTGTGGCATAGCGTACGGCCCGGGCAAATGGAGAAGACCGTTGGGCGACACGCAGGAACTGACCGGCATGGATGCGCTGCAACTCGGGCTGGTGCGGTTGCAGACCGACATGGCCGCAACGGGCAAGCGCGCGGTGATCGTGCTGGAGGGGCGGGACGCGGCGGGCAAGGACGGACTCATCAAGCGGCTGACCGAGCATCTGTCGGTCCGCAACACCCGCGTCATCGCGCTTCCCAAGCCATCCGATCGCGAACGGAGCCAATGGTATTTCCAGCGCTATGTCTCGCATCTGCCGGCGGCTGGCGAACTCGTGATCCTCAACCGCAGCTGGTACAATCGCGCCGGGGTGGAAGTGGTCAACGGATTTTCCACCGCCGCCGAGCAGGCGCAGTTCCTGCGCGACGTGCCCGATTTCGAGCGCATGCTGGTCGAAAGCGGCATCGCCTTGGTCAAGCTGTGGCTGGACATAACCAAGGACGAACAGGCCAAACGGCTGGAAGCGCGCCGCAAGGATCCATTGAAGGCGCTCAAGGTGTCGCCACTCGATGCCGTGGCGCAGGACAAATGGACCAACTATTCCGCCGCGCGCGACACGATGCTGCTGGCGACGAGCAGCGCGGTGGCGCCCTGGGTGTGCGTGGCGACCGACGACAAGAAGGACGCGCGTAAAGCGGCGATCCGGCACATCCTGCGTGTGCTGGCACCGGAGGATGTGGCGAAGGACGTTAAGGCGCCGGATGCGGACGTGCTGTTCGGGTTCGGGCCGGACGCGGTGGAGCGTTTGGCGCGTTAGTCCTTCTAGTGCCAGCCGTTCGATGCGAGGCTCGTTTCGATCATGCCCGACCACCCTCCCCCGTTCGTGCTGAGCGAAGTCGAAGCACATAAGACTCATGCCCTTCGACTTCGCTCAGGGCGAACGGGGTAGGAAGAAATCGACCGACTTTAACCCGACACTTCTGCCTATGGCGCGGAGGAGTTCTCAAGCGATAACCCCCACCGCGCGAGCCTCAGGAGTTCCGGCAACTGCGTCGGCATCTGTGCGATCAAAAGCGCATTCTGGGACCGACGACCATCATCATGTATCACGCGGAGGGTCGATTGGATCAGGCATCCAGCGACCATGCGTGAATCTTCCCGGTCACCCCGCCCGAAAGCGTCGGCACCGGTAAAATCTTCTGGGAAAGTATAAACCCCGATTGCTGACATGCAAATGAGGTCATCGGTTTCCCGCACGTACCAGGGACCGGGCGTCGCCGCCCCCTCGATCGCAGACAAGCGATCAATCAAATCTGCCGCGGGAAATGACTGATCTGACTCGATCTGCCGGATCGATACGATGTTCTACGCCTCCTGCGACGCAGAATTGCAGATCGTGACGCTAACTCAGTCCCCCGTCACCTTCGCCGGCCCCAGATCGCCCATGCCCACCGTCGCACCGGCCATCGCGAGCATCGCGTCCAGGCTCTTCTTGGCGCGCAGGCGCAGGCCGTCCTCGATCTCGATCCGCGGCGTCAGGTCGCGCAGGGCGACGTACAATTTCTCCATCGTGTTCAGCGCCATGTATGGACAGATGTTGCAGTTGCAGTTGCCGTCCGCGCCGGGCGCGCCGATGAACCGCTTGTCCGGCACCGCCTTTTCCATCTGGTGGATGATGTGCGGTTCGGTCGCGACGATCAGCGTGTCGCCGGGAAAGGTCTTGGCGAATTCGAGGATGCCGCTGGTCGATCCGACGTAGTCGGCATGGTCGAGCACGTGCGGCGGGCATTCGGGGTGCGCGGCGACGGGCGCATCCGGATGCTGCGCCTTCAGCTTCAGCAATTCGGTTTCGCTGAAGGCCTCGTGGACGATGCAGACGCCCGGCCACAACAGCATCTCGCGCCCCGTCTTGCGGCTGAGATAACCGCCGAGATGCTTGTCGGGACCGAAGATGATCTTCTGGTCGAGTGGGATCTGGCTGAGGATCTTTTCGGCCGACGACGAGGTGACGATCACGTCGCTGAGCGCCTTCACCTCGGTCGAGCAGTTGATGTAGGTCAGCGCGATGTGATCGGGATGCGCGGCGCGAAAGGCTGCGAACTTGTCGGGCGGGCAGCTGTCCTCGAGGCTGCATCCGGCATCCAGATCGGGCAGCACGACGACCTTGTTCGGCGACAGGATCTTGGCGGTGTCGGCCATGAACTTGACCCCGCAGAAAGCGATGACGTCGGCATCGGTCGCCGCCGCCTTCTTCGACAGGTCGAGGCTGTCGCCCACGAAGTCGGCGATATCCTGGATCTCGGGCTTCTGGTAATAATGCGCCAGGATCACGGCGTTGCGCTCCTTGCGCAGCCGGTCGATCTCGGCGCGCAGGTCCAGTCCCGTCAGGGTGCCGCCGATGCCGTTGCGTGCGTCCATGTCGTGCCGATCTCCCAAACCAGGCCGACAGATGGCGGTTCGGACGGGTACGATCAAGCGGTGCCGACGGTTTCAGCCCAATTGGCGAAGGCAGGGATCAGCGCCGGCGCGATGCGATCGACGTGACCACAAAGGCTCCGGTCGCCGTCGTGCGGTCACGCGCCAGCCGCGCCGGGGGGCGGTTCTGGCGGCGGTGGATAGGCATAGGGATCGACGCCTGAGCCGGGACCGCCCGCCACGACACGGTCGTAGATCGCCAGTCCGACCGGCGAATGTGCGACGATTCCCATCGACAGCTGCATGAGGACGATAACCGCCGTTCCCCACCACCAGGCGGGATGGACCGAACCGCGGCGGCGCTTGTCGGCGATCATGCCGGCGATCGGGAACGCGATGACGCCGACGAACACATACCAGGCCGCATTGGGGATCAGCAGCGGCATCGGCATCAGCCGCCCCCACGCCGGCCCGGTGATAATCGCGGTGCCGCACAGCATGAGCCGCCGGTGCCAGTCGGTGCGTTTGCGCAGCCGGATCGCCCAGCCGGTCAGCGCGGCGAACGCGATGATCGACAGCGTGTTCATGAACAGGAAGAACGCCGGCTCGAAAAAGAATGGCGCACGACCCGCGCGCACCATCAGCGCGGTCGCCGCGGTGCCGACGACGACCATGGCAGCGGCCCATCCCGCACCGATCCAGCCGAGGCGGCGGTGCAGCCGGTTATTGCCGGTCGCAACCAGGGCGTTCTGCACGACATACAGCGTGACCCAGCCGAAAAAGACCACGGCGTGGACGTGGACCAGCACCGGTGCGGCAAAACTCGATCGGCCCATCGCGAGCTGGACGGAGAAGCCGGCCACGATGACCAGCGCCATCGCGATCGCCGCGCCCAGGAAAAACCGGTGATCGGCCGTTACCGGCCGGTGCTGCCTTGGATCGGACGCCAGCGTCGCCATGTCTCATCCCCCCGAATGAGCGCCGACATTATCCGAATCATGCGCCGTTGGCGAGAACCTGTTCGGGCGTCCGTGTCCGGTCCCAATCCTGCCGGCTGCGGTCGGGACGCTCGTACGGGAACGTCACGAGGATGCGGGCATCGTCCACGCCGGCGGCGGCCAGCGGAGGGCCGAGCAGGTCACGCAGGGCGCGTCGGGCATTGTCGCGTGCCTGCGCCAGCCGTTCGGGTTTGCGCGCCTCGGCATCGGCCGACGCCTGCGCGGCTGCGGACACGCGCTGAGAGAGGGTATCCATGGCGCCGCGCGTCACGAACACTCCGCGCGTCTCGCTGAGCGTGCGGCGCGACTCGTCGACATTCACCGCGCCGACGGTGACGTCGGGCGCATCGACGACCAGGGTGCGGGTCGCGGGATCAAAGCGATAGTCGCCGCTGCGCAGTTTCGACACGTCCAGGAAATAATCGACCGCGAACGGTGCCTTCACCACGCGATCGGTCTTGAGCACACCGCCCAGCCGCGCGTCGGACGCAGTCGCCTGGACGCTGCCGGTCAGGGAGCCGACCTTCAGTGTGCTCGCCCGCGAGAAGGTCGCGCGCACGACTTGCGTCACCGCACGACCGTCGTCGGTCCGCTCGACCACATAATGGTCCGTCGCGCGGTCATAGGCGATCCTGCCGATCAGCACCCCGCCCACGATCAGCAGCAGCGACACGACGGCGCCGACCAGCTGGCGCAGGTTCAGACGATCGACCATGTCGCCCCCTCCGCGCCCGTGACCAGGCCACGCCGTTGCAGGTCGAGCAGGTGGGCCAATACCGATCGCGCCGCGGCGGGATGCATGCGGGGATCGAGGCCGGCGTACATCGCGCGCACCATCGCGTCGATGTCGCTGTCCCCACGCTCCAGCAACCGCAGGATCGCGCCCTCCCGGCTCTTGCGATGCCCCATCATGCCGCGCACCAGCCGGCGCGGATTGTCCACCTGGGGTCCGTGGCCGGGATAGTAGATGCGATCCTCGCGCTGCATCAGCCGGTCGAGGCTGGCCATGTAATCGCCCATGTCGCCATCGGGTGGCGAGACGATGCTGGTCGACCAGCCCATCACGTGATCGCCGCTGAAGAGCGCGCCCGTCTCCGCCAGCGCGAAACAGAGATGGTTCGAGGTATGCCCGGGCGTGGCGACCGCGGTCAGCGTCCAGCCGTCGCCGCTGACTCTGTCGCCATCCGCCAGTACGCGGTCGGCTGTGTAGTCATGATCGAACGATGCGTCGGCGCGCGGCCCGCCATCGTCGAGCGCAAGCGGCGCGCAGCCGACGATCGGCGCGCCCGTCGCCGCCTTCAGCGCGCGCGACAGCGGACTGTGGTCGCGATGGGTGTGGGTGCACAGGATGGCGCGCACCGGCCGATCGGCAATCGCCGCGATCAGCGCCGCCAGGTGCGCCGTGTCGTCCGCCGGGCCGGGATCGATGACAGCCACATCGGTGGTGCCGACAATGTAGCTCTGGGTTCCGGTGTTGGTGAACGGCGAGGGATTGTTCGCGGTCAGGCGCAGGACGCCGGGTTCGAGCGTGTCGGGGGCAGCGGACATGGGCTTCAAATGGCCGCTGGGTGCGCCCGCGGCAACCCTCGACCCCGTTGGTGCCGAGCGACGTCGAGGCACGTGCCACGAGGTTCACTGCACGCAGCACGTCTTTCGACAGGCTCAGGACGAGCGGGGAACGGCGAACGGCGGGGAACGGGGAATAACGGACGCCGCTTTCCGTGCCGGATGCCAAGATGGTGCCGACGCGCACGGCACGTCGACACCATCCCGCTGCACGGCGGCGTCACCGGGAAGCAGCCCTCCCAAGCTGCCGATCCGGACCGGGGCCGATCCGGCCCGGCGACGCCGCGTACGAAGCTTCAGTCCTTCTTGGCCTCCATCTCGCGGATGGCCTCGTCGATGCCCGACAGCGCGGCGGCGCGGGCGCTGTCGCCCATCGCGCGGTTCGCCTCGACGCTGCGACGGGCCGCGCGCAGTCCGTCGAGCGCCGACGCCTCGGCATCGCGGCGAATGAACATCGACTGGCTGGCGATCCTCTGCCCGTCGAGCGCGGCGAGCGACGCCATCTTCTCGATGCGGTTCGTGCAGATGATCGTCACCGGCTTGTCGCCGTCCTTGCGGTTGATGACGTGCTCGCCGGGCTTGCCCTCGCCGTCACTGCAGGTGCGCGAACTGATGCTCGGCATGGTCATGCGCATCGACTTCAACCGCTCGGCGACTTCGGGCGGCATCGGCGTACCGGGCATGCGGTCCCAGGTGACCGACTTGCCGTCCTTGTCGCGAAAGATGATGCGCCGCTTGGCGACGGGGCCGAGGCCGAACACGCGCGGATCGCCCTTGCCGAACGTCTCGACCTTGCCGTCCTTGCCGACGATCATCACGCCCGTTCCCGAACCGTTCGTATCGGTCGTCACCGGACCGGTGTCGGTCATGCTGGTGACCTTGCCGTTCCTGTCGCGCACGATCACCTTGGTCCGTGTGGTGGTCTTGCCGTCGCGCTGGACGATCAGCGTCTCGGGCGGGGTCGGCGGCCCGGGCGGCGGCGGCAGCGGCTCGGCCTGCGGCAGCGTCGGCAGCTCGATGCTGGCCAGATCGACGCCGGTCGCCGTCTCCACGCTGGTCCGCACCGTTTCGGCGGCGTGTGTGCCCGACGCGGTCAGCCCCAGTCCGCCCAGCAGCAGTGCCGCGACCGCCCCGGTGCCGGCCATCAGCCGCGAGCGCGATTTCCGTTCGTGCTTGGTCAACATCTTCAACCTCCCTTTGATTTCGTTGATGGTGTGCAGGTGACAGGCGGCGGACACGGCACCGCCGTGCGCCGACTTGACGATGGCGCGGCCATAGGCGGCGCGCAGTTCGCGGGCGCGACCGGCCAGGACCAGCGCGTCGCACGCCATTTCCTGGTCGGCGCGGAATGCGCGATAGGCGCGCCAGGCGACCGGATTGAACCAGTGGACCGCGAGCACGACCAGCGCCGCCCAGTTGGCGATCAGATCGCCGCGCGCGTGATGGCCAAGCTCGTGCGCCAGCGCCAGGTCGCGTTCGAGCGGGTCGTAGCGCTCGGCGAAATCGCGCGGAAAGGCGACGTACTTGCGCCACACGCCGAACGCCAGCGGCCCCGCGGCCGCATCGGTCGCGATCACCGAGACATTGCCCGATGCGACCATATGGACGTCATTCGCCTGACGCCGGACGCGCGCGCAGAAGCGACTGTGCGCGACCACATGATAGCCGACGAACGCGCACGCCCCCAGCGTCCACAGCGCCAGCAACACGACCGGCCAGCCGACGCCGCTTGCCGGCTCGGCCGACAGCGTCGCCACCGGGCTGCCCAGCGAGATGACGATATCTTCGGGCGCGGGCAGCACCGGCAGCGCATCGCCGCGCCAGCTGTCGGGCAGCGGCGGCAGCGCCATGCGGACCAGCGGCAGCGCCCAGAGCGCATAGGCGATGGTCGGCCCGAACGCGCGTCGCACCGGGTTGCGGATCGCCAGCACTAGCAGCATCAGCAGCGTGGTGGCGAGCAGTGTCTCGACCGCCCACACGATCATGGCTTCAGCTCCTTGAGCAGCGCCTCGATCTCGGCGATATCCTGCGCGGTCAGTTCGTCGCGCTCGGCCATGTGCGCGACCAGCGGCATCAGCTTTCCGCCGAACAGCCGGTCCATTAGCCGCTGCGACTCGCCCGTGACATAATCGTCGCGCGCGACCAGCGGACGATAGAGGTAGCGGCGACCGTCCTCCTCATGGCCGACGACGTTTTTCGAGAGCAGCCGGCCGAGCAAGGTCTTGACCGTGTTGGCGCTCCATCCGCGATCGGGCGTCACCCGCTCGGCAACGTCCTGGGCGCTGAGCGGCGATTCGTCCCAGAGGACCTCCATCACCACATGTTCCGCATCGCTGATCCGTTCGGTCACCGCTGAGCACTCCCTCTACCGACTACGCCTGTAATCATCGCGATTACGTCTGTAGTCAATGGGCTGAACGGCACATGAATGATTGCTGCGGCGAAACGAGTTGTCGCAAGGGTGAGCGACTGTCGGTGGGCTTTACGATCGCACATAACGGTTAATGCGCATTGACCATCGCGACCCGCGGTTTTCCGCGCCTGCGCGAGAATGGCACACAGACTGCATCATGCATGTCAGCCGAGCGCTCGACGCTTCAGCAGGGCGGGTCGTCGCCCCTTACCGGTCCCCACCGAGACGACCCGCCCGCACCCGGCTCCAGCCCGCCCTCGACGCTGCACCGGTCGCGATCACGGATGGCCGCGGATCGGCATCGTCCCGAGTCGGATGGCCGTGCGCGCCAGCGCCGCGGGATAGATTTCGTCGAACAGCGTGTCGAACGTCCGCCGCCAGCCCTGCGCAAGAGCAAGGGCGCGACCCGCCCGACCCATCGCAGCGGCCTCGCCGTCCCACACCGCGACGATGTTCGCGGCCATCGTGGCCATGTCGTCGACGGGTCCGAGCAGCCCCGTCCCGGACGGCACACGATCCCGCATCGCACCGCCCGCGACACCGACCACCGGCAGACCGGACGCCTGCGCTTCCAGCACGGACATGCCGAACGTCTCGTCCGCCATTGCGGAGACGTAGATGTCCGACGACGCCAGCGCCCGGGCCAGGCGCGCCCGGTCAGGCTCGTATCCGGGCAACAGGATCGGCAGGCCACGTGTCCGTTCGATCAGCGGCGCGCGAAGCTTGCCGTCGCCGATCATCACCAGCGCCGCGTCGAGGTCGCGTGGCAGGTGCCGCATCATGGCGACCAGCCGGTCGGCGCGCTTCTCGTTGTCGATCCGCCCGGCATAGATCAGCAACGGCCCACGGTTGCTCAGCCCCAGTTCCGCGCGATAGCCGGCGTCCCGCCTGTCCGGCGAGAACCGTTCGGGATCGACGCCGAGCGGCAGTACACTGGTGCGCGTGACGGTGCGTTGCGCCAGCGCAACGCGCGCGTCTTCGCTCAGCGTGTAGACGTGATCGAACGCGCGATAGGTGACCCCGGCATAGCCCCAGGTCAGCGTCCGGCAGACGCGCGCACCCGTCTTTCCGAACAGATCGCGGCCGACGCGATAGACATGCGCATTGGGAAAATCGGTGCGATATCCGGCAACCAGCGTGGTATCGGGAAACGCGCGGCGATGACGGATGGCGGTCCATGGCAGGATCCACGGACATAGCGATTCGATAACGTCGGGCCGCCACTGCGCCAGTAAGTCGCGCACCGCGCGCGTCCGCACGATGAAGCGATAGTCCGGGCTGCCGCGCACGGGACGGGCCGCGACCTCGGCGAAGATATGACGGCCATCGATCGTCAGCCGGTTCACCGGCCCGGGAACGATCTGCAGCAATCGGTGCGGCGTATGGGCCAGCACGTGATCGCGCTTCTCGCGCAGATAGGTGCCGACGCCGCCACCCGCGGTTGCGGAATAGCTTTGCGTCAGGTCGCAGATCAGCAGCGGTCGATCCGCGGGATCGCCGACAGGGTCACCGTGCTCCTCCACCCGTCCGTGCCGAGTCTGTCGAAGCCCGTGTCGCAGGCGCTCGGCTCGGGGCACGTGCGGCGATCGGCTCGGCACGACCGATTAGGAGGACGACGAACGTCGGCTGGCGTCAGGCCGCGGCGACGCCCTTGTCTTCCATCAGCGTCGCCAGTTCGCCGCTTTCGTACATCTCCATCATGATGTCCGATCCGCCGACGAATTCGCCCTTCACGTACAGCTGGGGAATCGTCGGCCAGTCGCTGAACGTCTTGATGCCCTGACGCACCTCCTGGTCCTGCAGCACGTCCACGCTGTCGAACGCGACGCCCAGATGCTGGAGAATCGCGATCGCGCGGCTGGAGAAGCCGCACTGCGGGAACAGCGGGCTACCCTTCATGAACAGCAGCACGTCGGCCTTGTTCACGATCTCGCCGATGCGGGCCTGGGTGTCGTCGGTCATGCTGGTCACTCCTGAGGTACGGCGGTGGTCAGCTGGAGCGCGTGAAGCACACCGCCCATGTTGCCACCGAGCGCGGCATACACTGCGCGCTGTTGTTGCAGCCGGGACTGGCCGCGGAAACTGGCCGCGACGACGCGCGCGGCGTAATGGTCGCCGTCGCCCGCCAGATCGGTGATCTCGACCTGCGCATCGGGGATGCCGGCGACGATCATCGCCTCGATATCGGCTGCGGCCATCGGCATCGGTCTTACTGCGCTTCCATCAGCTGGCGGCGCGCCTCGACAGACGCGGTTTCCAGAGCGCGACGCACTTCGGCTTCGTCCGTCTCCACCGACGCTGCGGTCAGGTCGCCGACCAGCTTGCGAATCACGTCGTCGTCGCCGGCTTCCTCGAAATCGGCCTGGACGACCGCCTTGGCATAGGCGTCGGTTTCCTCGGGCGTCAGGCCCATCTTCTGCGCGGCCCAAGTGCCGACCAGGCGATTGCGACGTGCGGTGACGCGGAACTGCATTTCCTCGTCACGGGCGAACTTGGTCTCGAATGCGCGTTCGCGGTCGTCGAAGCTGGTCATGCAGGGCCCCTTGAATGTCTCGTGGCCAGAGATAGGGGGACGCTGCCGAACACGCAACGGTCGCCAAGCTGACAGGTCGCAATCCGGCTGTTAGGGTCGCGCCAAGTTTGGAGATTCCGTATGCCCGTATCGACACTTCTCGCCGTTCTCCTCAGTGCGCAGGTTGCCAGCCCGTCGGGCAGCACGACCGCGACGCCGGCACCCGGCCAGCAGAACAGCGCCCGCGCAGCGGCCGGAGCGGAGATCGGGCAGCGCGCGCAGGCCTTCGCGGGCTGCATCGGTCCCAAGGTTCCGACCGTCGCCCGATCTCTGACGCCGGAGCAGGGTGCCGACAGCGTGTTGACGGCGTGCAAAGCCGAACAGACCGCGCTGCAGGAGGTCGTCGAAACAATGATCGCGATGGCGCCGGCTGACAGGCAGGCCGGTGCCCGCCAGCAACTGGCCGACAGCATGACACAGGCGCGGACCCAGGTCGCCGATGCCATCCGCCAGTCCCGCGCAGCGACGCCGGCGGCACCGGCAAAGTAGGGCTGCGTCGCTCAGTCCGCGACCGTCACCACCAGCTTCCCGATCGCGCTGCGCGCCGCCATCTTGGCGATCGCCTGACCGCCATCCTCGAACGCGAAGCTGTCGGTGACGCGCGGTGCGATTTTTCCATCCGCCCACAGGCGGAACAGCGTGTCGACATGGGCGGCGTTCGCCTGCGGGTCGCGCGCAGCGAACGCGCCCCAGAACACGCCGCACACGTCGCAACTCTTGAGCAGCGTCAGGTTGAGCGGCAGGCGCGGGATGCCGGCGGGGAACCCGACGACCAGATAGCGCCCCTCCCACCCGATCGATCGCAGCGCCGGTTCGGCATAGTCGCCGCCGACCGGATCGTAGATCACGTCGTATCCGGTCTTGCCGCCGGCCGCCTTGAACTGGTCGGCCAGCGCCTTCGACTGGTCCTTGTCGAACGGCGCGCGGGCATAGACGATCGTCTCGTCCGCCCCCGCCTCGCGCGCGGCCTGCGCCTTGTCCTGCGACGACACCGCCGCGACGACCCGTGCGCCATACGCCTTGCCGAGTTCGATCGCGGCCAGGCCGACGCCGCCGGCCGCGCCCAGCACCAGCAGTGTCTGCCCGGCCTTCAGGTGACCGCGATCCAGCAATGCGTGGATCGTCGTGGCATAGGTCAGCAGCAGTGCAGAGCCCTCGGCGAAGCTGCGTCCTTCGGGCAGGCGGTACAGCTTGGTGGCATCGACGGCGACCTTCTCTGCCAGGCCGCCATGGCCGACCATGCCGATCACGCGGTCGCCGACCGCCCAGCCTTTCACGCCCTCGCCCAGCGATTCGATCACGCCCGCGATCTCGCCGCCCGGCGCGAACGGGCGCTGCGGCCTGAACTGATACTTGTCCTCGATGATGAGCACGTCCGGATAATTGATCGAACACGCCCGGACGGCGACGACCACCTGCGCGGCATCGGCGACCGGATCGACGACCTCGGACAGTTTCAGTGTTTCCGGTCCGCCCGGTGCTTCAGACAGCAACGCTCGCATCATGGCCTCTCCCGCTGATCCACGGGCGATGCTGGTCATCCGCGGATTCAAATTTTGAAATCGCGGTATCCTGTGCCAGTGTCAGGCCGATCTCGTCCAGCCCCTGCATCAGGCAATCG
Organism: Pseudomonadota bacterium; assembly: GCA_040388765.1. GTDB lineage: Bacteria > Pseudomonadota > Alphaproteobacteria > Sphingomonadales > Sphingomonadaceae > Sphingomonas. The sequence goes on from JAZKBG010000001.1 coordinate 120,842, forward strand.
CGGCGGAAGCTGTCGAGCTCGAACGGAAACCGGTCCTGGTAGCTGGTCGTGACGGTCATCGTCTCCAGATCGACCGTGACCTCGCCGTCCTGCGCCGCCTCGACCAGCCGATCGACCGCGGCCTGAGGCAATACGACCGGCACGATGCCGTTCTTGAACGCGTTGCCCGAGAAGATGTCCGAGAAGCTCGGCGCGATCACCGCCCTGATCCCCAGGTCGCCGAGCGCCCAGGCGGCATGTTCGCGGCTGGATCCGCAACCGAAATTGTCGCCCGCGATCAGCACCGGGCTGCCCGCGTAGCGCGGATCGTCGAAGATGTTGCCGGGCTGCGCGCGCACCGTCTCGAACGCGCCCCGGCCCAGCCCCTCGCGCGTGGTCGTCTTGAGCCAGTGCGCCGGAATGATGATGTCGGTGTCGATGTTCTTGGCGCCCCACGGATAGGCGCGACCCGACACCTGCGTGATCGGCTCGGTCACCGCGCGGGCTTCGCCGGTACCGCGGGCGCGTCCGCCTCCTTGACCGAAGCCGATACCGGTCGCCCGACCGCGGACCAGGCACATACGCCGCTGACGACCGTTCCCGCCGCCAGCAGCCACAAGGCGCGCTTCATATCATCGTCCCCCCATCAGGTCGCGGACGTCGGCCAACCGACCGGTCACCGCCGCCGCCGCCGCCATCGCCGGCGACAGCAGATGCGTTCGCGCACCCGGACCCTGCCTGCCAACGAAATTGCGATTACTCGTGGATGCGCAGCGTTCGCCCGAAGGAACCTTGTCCGGATTCATCGCCAGACACATCGAACAGCCCGGCTCGCGCCATTCAAAGCCGGCCGAGACGAAGATGCGGTCCAGCCCCTCCGCCTCCGCCTGCCGCTTGACCAGGCCTGATCCCGGGACGACCAGCGCGCGCACCCCATCGGCCACATGGCGTCCCTCGGCGACCGCGGCGGCGGCGCGCAGATCCTCGATCCGGCTGTTGGTGCAACTGCCGATGAACACGTTCTGGACCGCCACGTCCTGCATCGCGGTGCCGGGCGTCAGGCCCATGTAATCCAGCGACTTCCGTGCCGCGACGCGCTTGGCCGGGTCGGCGAAGCTGTCCGGATCGGGCACGACGCCGGTGATCGGCACGACGTCCTCGGGGCTGGTGCCCCACGTCAGCGACGGCGCGATGTGCGTCGCGTCGAGCTTCACCACGGCGTCATAACGCGCATTCGCATCGCTCGGCAGCTGCCGCCACGCGGCGACCGCGCGGTCCCACATCTCACCAGACGGGGCCATCGGCCGCCCCTTCAGATAGGCGTAGGTCGTATCGTCCGGCGCGATCAGGCCGGCGCGCGCACCACCCTCGATCGACATGTTGCTGACGGTCAGTCGCCCCTCGACCGACATCGCGCGGATCACCTCGCCGGTATATTCGACGACGTGGCCCGATCCGCCCGCCGCGCCGATCCGGCCGATGATCGCCAGCACGACGTCCTTGGGACTGACACCGAAGCCGAGCGATCCATCGACGCGGATCTCCATCGTCCTGGCCGGTGCCAGCAGCAAGGTCTGCGTCGCGAGCACATGCTCGACCTCGCTCGTGCCGATCCCGAACGCGAGCGCGCCCAGCGCCCCGTGCGCCGAAGTGTGACTGTCGCCGCAGACCAGAGTGGTACCCGGCAGCGTGAAGCCCTGTTCGGGCCCGACGACATGGACGATGCCCTGTTCGGCGGCCAGCGCGTCGATGTAGGGCACACCGAACTCGGCCACGTTGGCGCGCAAGGTCGCGAGCTGGTTGGCGCTTTCGGGGTCGGCGATCGGCATCGCCCGTCCGGCGGCATCGACGCGCGGTGTCGTCGGCAGATTGTGATCGGGAACGGCCAGCGTCAGATCGGGCCGCCGGACGCGGCGACCCGCGGCCCGCAGGCCCCCGAACGCCTGCGGGCTGGTGACCTCGTGGACGAGGTGGCGGTCGATATAGATCAGGCAGGTGCCATCGGGACGTCGCTCGACGACGTGATCGGCCCAGATCTTTTCGTACAGGGTTTGGGGTCGGCTGGCCATGACGCGCCATCCGTTAACGCAAAGCTGCGCCCGATCAACCCGCAGGGACACTTAGGGTCAGGACCCATTAATCGCGATGGTCGTGACGGAGCGGATTTTGGTTCAGGGCAAGGATCGAGGAGCGGAGCGATGCTCGAGCATCGTGACCGACGAGAGACGCCGCCCTGGGCCAAAATCCGCCCGCCGCAAAGCGGTTGCCCTTGCGCGCCCGCTGGCAGCGTCACGACGATTGCAGGTAGCGCCGCTACCTGCTGCCCGCCGTTCCTTGCCAGCGAACACGCAAGGGCAATCACGACCGTCGCGATTAACGGGTCCTGACCCTAGTTGCGGTGAGACATAGCTTGCGTCGTGGTCGAACGGCAGCGGACGGCCGTCGCGCAGTGCATCCAGGATCGCAGCGAAGTCCGTCGCGCATCGGAAATCCAGGTCGCGCCCGATCGCCGAGGCATCGTAGACGCGCCCGATGCTGGCCGGCAGATCCCAGCCCTTGGCGGCGTATAGCGCCGCTGCGTCAGGGAAATATCGCGCGATCACCGCCGGTGCGTCGGCCTTGAGCAGCGCTGCGTCACTTCGCGCGAACGGCGTCGGTGCGGAGACGATATAGGTGCCGAACCCGATGTCGGGCGCCCGTTCGAGTGCGGCCACATGCGCACGGGCACAGTCCTGCACCGTCAGGCGGCGGTTGAGGAATTCGTTCGCCTTCATGTTTTCGCCCGACAGCGACCGGTGGGTGTCGTCGTCCTCGGGAAAGAAGCGCGCGGTGCGCAGGATCACGACCGGCAGGCCATGGTCGGCCTGAGTCAGCCGGCACAGTTCCTCGGCCGCGCGCTTCGTCACGCCATAGATGTTGCGCGGAGCAAGCGGCCCGCTTCTCTCGTCGAGCCAGACCGCGGCGTCGCCCGTCTCGGCCCGGATCGCGGACGTTATCATCAGCGACGTGGTCGAGGTGAAGACGAACCGCCCCGCACCGTAAGCGACTGCGGCCTCGAGCAAATTCAGGGTGCCGGTCACGTTCACGTCGATGAACGCCTGCTGCGGAAATCGCGCGATGTCGGGCTTGTGCAGCGCGCCGGCGTGGACGACCGCGTCGATGCCATGCTCGGCGAACGCCCGCTCGACCAGCGCGCGATTGGCGACGCTGCCGACAACCTGCGTGTCTGCGCCCGGCGCGACATCCAGTCCGACCACATGATGGCCGGATCCGCGCAGCAGCGGCGCGAGGAACCGGCCGAGCCAGCCGCTCGATCCGGTCAGCAGCACCCTCACCGCGGCAATGTCGCGATCCAGCGTTCCAGGGCAGGCGTGTCGCGCATGTCGCCCAGGTAGCGGTGCCGCGGGCGCACCGGAACGTTGCTGCCGCGCGGTCGTCCGCGATACACCTTCATGGGGATGCCCACGGTGGCGATGCCGCTCGGCAACGGCACATCCCCGACCTCCATGTAGAGCGTGTCGGCACTGGTTTCCTGCCCGATCGGCACGGCCCCCAGCGCCGTCCACAAGTCGACGGCATCGAGACACGCCGATCCGCAGCCCCAATCGGTGAGAACATAGACCCCCGCCTTCGATGGAGGGATCGCGGATGCCGGGTCGGGCGCGGCGCGCGGCTCGTCAGGCTCTCGCCACAACGGACGGCCCGCGGCCCGCGCGGCGGCAAGCCCCGCCGTCGCGGCGCGCGCCCAGGCGAGGGCCTGCGGCGACGCGTCCTGGGCCTTGGCCCAATCGTCGCGATACGCCTCAACCCGTCGCAGGTTGCCCGCCGACGCGCGCCATTCGACGTAGCTGCGATCCTCCGGCAACGCCGCCACCGCCGCGCGTCCCCACAATACGTCCGCGATCTCGCTCGACCATAGCGACGATCCCCCACCGTTGCCGCGCAGGTCGAGAACGATCCGCGGCGCCGCGCCGATCGCCGCCCGATCGCGACGCATGGCCGCGATCATCGGCCGGAGCGCCTTTGCCGTCGCACCGTCGGGATCGCCATCGAAGCTCGACATCGAAAACCAGCGCGTTCCATCCGCCAGGATCCGCGCGCCGATCTCCGGCTTGGCCATCGGCGCGGTTTCGCCGATCCGTCGTGCCCATTCGGGATCGACCAGCGGTCGCCACGCCAACGCGACCTCGCGGATCGCACCGCGGACCCGGAACCGGCAGCGCGACGGGCGGACGATGAACGGGTTGCCGGTGTCGAGGAACAGCCGGCCGCTGCGCGCGGTGCGCTGCGACGACAGCTGCCAGCGGCCCGAGAAGGCACCGACGTTCCGCGCAGCCATCCGCACGGCCGGCACACCGTCGCAGGCGATCAGTTCCGCGCCGAGCGGCACCGCGGCGTCGTCGGCCCGCGTCATCACGATCGCCCGGCCGCGTCCGTCGAGCCCGGTCAGGAACCCCGGCCAGCGCGCGGTGAGCAGCGGAGAGCCCTTTACCGTCGAGAACTGGACATGCCCGTCGTCGAAACTCGCGACATAGCCGCGCATCGCCCACAGATAGCCGGCGAAGTCGTGCACCTTGCCCGCGCGCGACTGCGCCAGCCTGAACGCGGCATCGTTGCGCGCGGCGAAACCGGGGTCGAGGCGATTGTACGGCCCCGGGTGATCGTCGGCGATCAGGTCGTGGAACGCCGCTGCATCGCGGCGAAGCACCAGCCCCCAGTCACGCGGCGTCGTCGGATCGGGCTGAGCCGGATCGGCCTGAGCGATCGCGACGGCCAGTAGCAGCGCGAGCATTGGCGATTATCGGTGTGCGACGGGCGCGAGCGCGCGGTTCAGGAACGCCACGCTTTCGCTCAATACCGGCGCCGTGTCGCGGTACGGCTTCGACAGCGCCATGACGACATTCTCGTGTCTCAGGCCTGGATGATCGATGTGCGTCACCGGCGCTCCAAGCGCCTTCAGGCGCGCGGTCAGGTTCACCGCATTGTGCGCGCCGACCTGCACGTCGTTCCCGGCCGACACCAGCAACAGCGGCGGCGCATCGGCCCGCGCGAAGTGGATCGGCTGGGTCATCTGCGGATCGGCGACACCCTTCATCGCCTCGATCGAGCGCGGCTTGTTGAACGGATAGAAGTCGTATGGTCCGCACAGGCCGATCGCCGCCCTGACGATCCGCGGATCGACCCCTTCCGCCTTCAACCAGCGCGGGTCGAGCGCCAGCATCACCGCGTTGTACGCGCCCGCCGAATGGCCGGCGAGCGCGATCCGGCCGGGGTCGCCGCCATATTCGGCGACGTGATCGCGCGTCCATTTGACCGCCTGCGCGGCGTCCTGGACGAAGGCGGGAAAACGCACGGACGGCACCTTGCGATAGTCCGGCACGACGACGACGAAGCCCTGGGACGCCAGCGCCCGCGCGGCAAAGGCATAGGCGCCACGATCGCCATGTGCCCAGCCGCCACCGTAATAGAACACGATCACAGGGCGCGGTTCGCCGACTCGCGACGCCGGACGCCAGACGTCCAGCGCCTGGCCGGTCGTGCCGAATGCGATGCCGTCGCCCATCTGCCGGGTGCCGCGACCGCCGCCCATCGCCCCGTCCAGGATGCTGAGCAGCCGCGGTGGCTCGGTGAAATAGGCCGCGATGCCAAGCGCGGCGACGACGCCCAGGAGCGTGAGGAGTATCCAGCGCATCATCCCGACTCCTCGCCCACGTCCCCGATCAATCGACGTAGTGCGCCGTCGTCTTCGCCCGCACCTCGTCCGCCGTCACGCCGGGCGCGATTTCGATCAGCCTGAACGGACTGTCGTGGTCGGGGCGCTGGAACACGGCCAGATCGGTGACGATCATGTCGACGACGTTCTTGCCGGTCAGCGGCAGGGTGCAGTCGGGGATGAACTTGGGGTCGCCGTTCTTAGACGTGTGTTCCATCACGACGATGATCTTCTTCACGCCGGCGACCAGATCCATCGCGCCGCCCATGCCCTTGATCATCTTGCCGGGGATCATCCAGTTGGCGATGTCGCCGTTCTGCGCCACCTCCATCGCGCCCAGCACGGTCAGGTCGATGTGGCCGCCGCGGATCATCGCGAAGCTGTCGGCAGAGCTGAAATAGACGCTCGACGGCAATTCGCTGATCGTCTGTTTCCCGGCGTTGATGAGATCGGCGTCTTCCTCTCCCTCATAGGGGAACGGTCCGATGCCGAGCATGCCGTTCTCGCTCTGCAGCGTCACCGTCATGCCGGCCGGGATGTTGTTCGCGACCAGAGTCGGAATGCCGATGCCCAGGTTCACATAATAGCCGTCGCGCAGCTCCTGCGCGGCGCGCGCGGCCATCTGATTGCGGTCCCAGGGCATTATCGTGGTCTCCAGTCGGGGATCATGCGGTCACTTCGGCGGCACGGGGGTCGGAGTAGCCGACGTCTCGCCCGGATCGGTCCAGCGGGTATCGACCGGGAAGATCTCGTCGAAGCCGCCCTTCAGCGCAGTGCCGTAGACGGGGTTCGGCAGCATGAACCAGCCGTTGCCCCACATCGGGGCGAGCTCTGGTCCCGCCGCCAGCATCCGGCGGGTCGATGGCGCGAGGCCGCCGTCGTTGAACAGGTCGCTGAAATCGCCTAGCTGGTCGCCGACCAGCGCGATCACGCAATAGCCGCTGGCGATCGCCCAGCGGCGGTCGTCCTTGCCCGATCCGCCGCCGTCGTCGCCCTTCAGCCACAAGGTCGTGCCGTGCTTGACCGGTCCGAGGCCGGCGTGGTCGAGCGCCTCGGCGGTCGCCGCGGCCTGTTCACGGGTGCGGTTGGAATTGAAGATCACCGTCACGCCGGCCTTGCGCGCGGCCGCGATCGCCACGGTCGCGCCGGGCACCGCGACGACCTTTGTCGCACCGGTCGCTTCCCAGCGTTGCCAGCGCGCGTCGTCGAACCCGCCACCGCGCCGCGCGGCATCGGCCTCGTACCCCAGGTTCAGCAGCGCGGTTTCGTCGATGTCGAACACGGCGGCCAAGGGCTTCTTGCCGCACGGCTCGTAGCGCGGAGCATTCAGCGATGCGCCATCGGCCAGCACGACCTGGCGCAGATCGGTCGATCGGGCCGCGATCACCTGCGCCCTCAGATAGTTGGTCAGCGCGGCATAGGCCTGCACGCTCAGCGCAGCGCCCTCGCCCGAGCCGTAGAGATATTGCATGGTTTCGGGCACGACGGCGCGCGACGAAGCGGTTGCGGCGGTCGGCGTCGCGCCGCTGGGCGCGGGCATCCCGGTCGCGCCGTCGACGCGCTGCCATTGGCCGCCCGCCGTCTGGATCGTCCCCGCGCTACCCGACGGCATCGGTTGTTGCGGGACTGGCAAGGGGGCCGAGCGGTCGCCGCGCTTCTGGTCCATCCGTTTCTTGACGATCGCCGACGACGCCGCGATCGGAATCGCCGCGGCGATGCACCCGCCGAGCGCGGGCAACAGCGACATCGCGCCCAGGATCCGCATCGGGATCACGCCGCCGCGGCGTCTTCGCGCGGACGCACCGTGCGGAACTCGATCTTCTTGTCGTACGGGCTGCCGACGATCATCCGCTTCACGTAGATGCCGGGCAGGTGGATCGTATCGGGGTCCAGGCTGCCGACCGGTACGACTTCCTCGACCTCGGCAACGCAGATCCTGCCCGCGGTCGCCATCGGCTGATTGAAGTTGCGCGCGGTCTTGCGGAAGATCAGGTTCCCCGCCTCGTCCGCCTTCCACCCCTTGATGATGCTCAGGTCCGCGCGGATACCGCGTTCGAGGATATAGTCCTCCCCGTCGAAACTCTTCACGTCCTTGCCCTCGGCCACCTGGGTGCCGACGCCGGTCTTCGTGTAGAATCCCGGGATTCCCGCTCCGCCCGCACGGCAGCGTTCGGCCAGCGTTCCCTGCGGACAGAATTCGACCTCGAGTTCGCCGCTCAGATACTGGCGCTCGAATTCCTTGTTCTCGCCGACATAGGACGAGATCATCTTCTTCACCTGTCGCGACCGCAGCAGCTTGCCCAGCCCCTCGTTGTCGATGCCGGCATTGTTGCTGGCGATCGTCAGGCCGGTGACGCCCGATGCCTGGATCGCGTCGATCAACCGCTCCGGAATGCCGCAGAGACCGAATCCGCCCGCGCAGATCGTGATGCCGTCGCGAAGCAGGCCGTCGAGCGCGGCGGCGGCATCGGGGTAGAGTTTCTGCATGCTGGTCCCTCGGCTGTTGCCACCGCGATTACGCGGGCGCGGCGAGGCTGGTCAAGGGAAGGCGATGACGACACCGACGCGCGGATCGGCCTTGCCCGCAACGACCTCGCGATAGGTGTCGAGCGCCGCCTCGGCACCCGATCGCCGCTCGACGGGGGTCAGCGCGCGCGCATCGGCCATGAAACCGCGCCACGCGACGGCGATGCGGTCGCGCAGGGCACCGCCGCCCCATTCGGACGATCGCTTGGCCATGCGTGCCGGTGCGAAGAAGCCGGTCCGCCGGGTTCCGCCCACGCTGCCGCGGTCCTGCCAGTGCGTGGCGCCGACGACCATGCTGAGTTTCAGCGCGTCACCGAAATGGGCATGAATGCGCGCCGCCAGTCCCGCGTCCCCCGCGATATCGACCAGCGCGGTCGGGATCGCGGCATCGAGCGATTCGATCGCGTCATAGGCGACGACGCGATCGTACAGACCGGTCGCCGCGACGAATGCGACGCTGGCCGGCGAGGTCAGCCCGACGAGTTCGGGCCGCGCGGCGCGTTCGCCGAACGCATGGGCAAAGCTCATCGCGGTCTTGCTCGATGCACTCGTGACGACCACGACCGCCGCACCATGATCGCGTTCATCGATCAACTGGTCCGCGATCAGCCAGCCGGTCAGGTACAACGGGCGATAGATCGGCCACAGGTCGCGGTCGGCGGGGTCGTAGTCGGCCAGCATGCCGACCGCCTGATAGTGATTGTACAGCGCCGGCAGGTGCGCACGATGGCTGCTGGCATCGACGAAGCCATGGTCGTTGACCTTGTCCGGCCGCATCCGCGTATGGCTGGCCAGGGCGTAATAGCCGTAATAGGCGTCGCCTTCCTCTATGTCGGGATGCGCCGACCGGGTAACGGTGGCGAATCCCCACACCGGCAGACGCCCGGGCGCGTCGCGCGGACCGAAGAAGTCCCAATATCCGGCGTCGGGCCCGAGCAGCCCCATCGGCTCCCCCAGCGCGGCATAGGTTATGTTGTTGGCAGTGATCGCTATCAGCGTCGGCTTCAGCTCGATCTCACCCTCGGCCAGCGGCGCGTCCTGGTCCGTCACCAGCGATGCCGCGTCGATGCGGTCACGCGTGATATCGATCGCCCAACGGTCCATGGCCAGCCTCTCCAGAGTGATGCGTCGAATGCCTGGCACGGTATATCGTCGAAACTTTCCGACTCGTCATCCGCGCAAATGCGAAGCGGGCCGTCCGGTGACCCGAACGACCCGCTCCCCGTAGTCTCCCCGGACGGGGGAACTCCGTGTCTTCGTCAGATATCGTCGCCGAGTGCGCCCTTGACGCTGCCGACGGTCTGCTGGGCCTTGCCCTTGCCTTCCTGCGCGGCACCCTCGCCTGCCAGTTCTTCGTTGCGATCGGGACCGTCACCGGCGACCGCCTGCTTGGCCTTGCCGATGGCTTCGTTCACGTTGCCCTTAACCTTGTCGATCAGTTCGCCCATGACGGTCGCTCCTTGATGATTGCGTTCGTTTAGCCAAACGGACGAACTCCGGCAGCGTTCCGCGAGCGACGCTAAATCAATCCCGCCAGCGGACTGGACGGATCGGCGTACATGCGGCGCCCCATCCGCCCGGCGCGATAGGACAGGCGCCCCGCCGCGACCGCCGATCGCATTGCCGCAGCCATCATCACCGGATCCTTCGCCTCGGCGATCGCGGTGTTCATCAGCACGCCGTCGCATCCCAGTTCCATCGCGACCGCGGCGTCCGATGCAGTTCCGACCCCGGCATCCACCAGCACCGGCACTTTCGCCCCCTCGACGATCAGGCGGATCGTCACGCGGTTCTGAATGCCCAGGCCGGATCCGATCGGCGCGCCCAGCGGCATGATCGCGACCGCGCCGGCCTCTTCGAGCTGCTTCGCGGCGATCGGATCGTCGACGCAATAGACCATCGGCTTGAAGCCTTCGCGCACCAGCGTCTCGGTGGCTTTCAACGTCTCGCGCATGTCGGGATACAGCGTCCGCGCTTCGCCCAGCACCTCCAGCTTCACCAGGTCCCAGCCCCCCGCCTCGCGCGCCAGCCGCAACGTGCGTACCGCGCTGTCGGCATCGAAACATCCGGCGGTATTGGGCAGGTAGGTGACCGTCTTCGGATCGATATAATCGGTCAGCATCGGGGCCTTTGGATCGCTGACGTTGACGCGCCGCACGGCGACGGTGACGATTTCCGCCCCCGACGCCGCGACCGCGGCGGCGTTCTGGGCGAAATCCCTGTATTTGCCCGTGCCGACGATCAGGCGCGATCGAAAGGTGCGGCCGGCGACCGTCCATGTGTCGTCATGATCCCCACCCCCGACGAAATGGACGATCTCGAGTTCGTCGCCATCCTCGACCAGCACGGTGCCCAGCGTCGAGCGCGGCACGACCTCCAGGTTGCGCTCGACCGCCAGCTTGGCGGGAACCAGCCCCATGCTCTCGGCGAGTTCGGCGATCGTCATGCCGGCGATGACGCGCTTCTGCTCGCCGTTGACGGTGATCGATATGGTGCCGTCGGGTTGGGTCATGGTCACTCCGCCCGTTCGCTTCGAGCGAAGTCGAGAAGCGCTGGGTCAAAAATCGTCCGTCTGGTACACGTGTCTCGACTTCGCTCGACACGAACGGGTAGGAGGGAACCCGATATGGGGTTCGCTCCCCAGCCGCAACCGAAAGGCTGACCCTTGGCCGCACTGGTCTACGTCCTCAACGGCCCCAACCTCAACCTGCTCGGCACGCGAGAGCCCGAGATCTACGGGTCCGACACGCTCGACGACATCGCGGGCATGCTGGAAGACCGGGCGCGCGAGTTGGATATCGAGATCGACCTGCGCCAGTCGAACCACGAGGGTCATCTGGTCGACTGGCTGCACGAGGCGCAGGCGCGGGGGGCCAAGGCGGTGCTGCTGAACGCCGGTGCCTTCACCCACACGTCGATCGCGCTGTACGATGCGATTCTGGCGATCCGTACGCCGGTGATCGAGGTCCATCTGTCGAACCCGCACACGCGCGAGGAATTTCGCCATGCGAGCTACGTCGGACGCGCGGCGAAGGGAACCATCGCAGGTTTCGGCGCGCTGTCGTATAGCCTTGCGCTGGACGCCGCCGCACGCTTCTGACAAAGGCGCGCGCTTTCGAGATTCCCTGGGGGCAACATGAGCGAAAACCACGATAAGAACGGCGGCATCCACGTCGATATCGAGCTGGTGAGACAACTCGCGCAGGTGCTCGACGAGACGCACCTGACCGAGATCGAGGTGGAGGACGGCGACCGCAAGGTCCGCGTCGTGCGCAAGCCCGCAGCGGTGAATGCCGCGCCGGTCAACTACGCGCCGCCGCCACCGCCGCCCGCCTTCGCACCCACGCCTGCGCCGGTCGCCACAGAGGTTGGCGCGTCGGCTCCCGCCGCGTCGGCGAATGCGGTCAAGTCGCCGATGGTCGGTACCGCCTATCTCTCGCCCAATCCGGAAGCCAAGGCGTTCGTGAGCGTCGGGCAGCAGGTCGCAGCGGGCGACACGCTGCTGATCGTCGAGGCGATGAAGGTGATGAACCCGATCCTCGCCCCCTCCGCCGGGACGGTGAAGGCGGTGCTGGTCGAAAGCGGCCAACCCGTCGAGTTCGACCAGCCGCTGGTCGTCGTCGAATAACTGACACATCCCCCAACCCGTTCGTGCTGAGCGAAGTCGAAGCACCTGAGTCTCATGCCCTTCGACTTCGCTCAGGGCGAACGGGCGGGAAGATAGGCACTCTACCATGCCCAAGATCACGAAACTCCTGATCGCCAATCGCGGCGAGATCGCGCTGCGCATCCACCGCGCGTGTCATGAAATGGGGATCAGGACCGTCGCGGTGCATTCCACCGCCGACGCGGACGCGATGCACGTGCGGCTGGCGGACGAGGCGATCTGCATCGGCCCGCCATCGGCGACCGACAGCTATCTCAACATCCCCAACATCATCTCGGCGGCCGAGATCAGCCATGCCGATGCGATCCACCCCGGATACGGCTTCCTGAGCGAGAACGCCAAGTTCGCCGAGATCGTCGAGGCGCACGGGCTGATCTTCGTGGGACCGAAGCCCGAGCATATCCGCACGATGGGCGACAAGATCGAGGCGAAGCGCACCGCCGGCGCACTCGGCCTGCCGCTCGTCCCCGGATCCGACGGCGCGATCAGCGATATCGACGAGGCGAAGGCGATCGCCGAACAGGCAGGCTATCCGGTCATCATCAAGGCGGCATCGGGCGGCGGCGGGCGCGGCATGAAGGTCGTGACCTCGGCGCAGGAACTCGAAACCCAGATGCAGCAGGCCGGCAGCGAGGCGAAGGCCGCGTTCGGCGACGCGACCGTATATCTCGAGAAATACCTCGGCAACCCGCGCCACATCGAATTCCAGGTGTTCGGCGACGGCAAGGGCAATGCGATCCATCTGGGCGAGCGCGACTGTTCGCTCCAGCGCCGCCACCAGAAGGTCCTGGAAGAAGCCCCCTCGCCGGTCATCACGTCCGCCGAGCGCGAGCGCATGGGCGGCATCGTCGCAAAGGCGATGGCCGATATGGGCTATCGCGGCGCGGGCACGATCGAGTTCCTGTGGGAAGCCGGCGAATTCTATTTCATCGAGATGAACACCCGGCTGCAGGTCGAACATCCGGTGACCGAGGCGATCACCGGGCTGGACCTGGTGCGCGAGCAGATCAAGATCGCCGAGGGCGAGCCGCTGACGCTGCGCCAGGAGGATGTCGAGTTCCGCGGCCATGCGATCGAATGCCGCATCAACGCCGAGCATCCGCGCACCTTCGCCCCCTCGCCGGGACTGGTGAAGGGCTATCACGCGCCGGGCGGCATGAACGTGCGCGTCGATAGCGGGCTGTACGCCGGCTATCGCATCCCGCCCTACTATGACAGCATGATCGCCAAGCTGATCGTCTACGGCACCACCCGCAACGGCGCGCTGCGCCGCCTGCGCCGCGCGCTGGAGGAGTTCGTGATCGATGGCGTGACCACGACGATCCCGCTGCATCAGGCATTGCTCGACGACCCGGAGTTTCAGACCGGCGACTATACGATCAAGTGGCTGGAGGAATGGCTGGCGCGGCAGGAGGATTGAGGGTCTTGCGCGCCACATTTGTTCATTATATGTTCCGTCGTTGAGGAGGGCGAAACCATGCAGTTCATTTCGCTGTTCAGCGGTGCCGGAGGATTGGATCTGGGCTTGGAAGCCGCAGGGCTGGAATGCTTGCTTGCGACCGATCACAATGCCGACGCGATAGAGACATTACGCATCAACAAGTACGCTGCGCGTCTCGATACGCGGATCGTCGAGGCGGACATTCGTAACCTGACCGGCAAGAACATGTTGGCAGCGGTGGGCCGGCCTCGCGGCGACGTGCCGGTGTTGGCGGGTGGACCGCCATGCCAATCATGGAGCAGCGGCGGGTTGCAACTCGGGTTTGCCGATCCGCGCGGGCGGTTGGTGGAAGAATATCTGAGGATCGCTTCCGAGATCGACGCGCGGTGGCTGGTATTTGAAAACGTCCGAGGTCTGCTGACGGCTCGTGGTCTGGACGGCAAACCGGGAACGGCACTGGCGGCTATTCGCTCCGAGTTACTAAGGCGTGGCTGGCAAACCAAAGTAGAGTTGTTGAACGCCGCCGATTTCGGCGTGGCGCAGCGTCGCAACCGGCTTATAATTCTCGGCTATCGTGCTGGGGACGGCCCGACGTTCCCGACCGGCACACATGCTCAGGCGGAATGGGTGTCGATGCGAAACTGCCTCGCCACGATTGAACCAGTAAAAGCAGACGAAATTATTCGGCCCACCGGAAAGATGGCGGAGGAGCTTCGCGACATCGTGCCTGGCAGCGGTGTGAAAAGTCCCGGCAAGGCCGAAACGACGAGACCTGGTGGACACTGGGGATACAAGCAGGGAGCGTTCGTGGCCGATCTAGATCGCCCCGCTCGAACCGTTACCGCCAGTTCACAACAGGACTGGATTCGTGATCCGGTGTATGGCTTACGCCGTCTTTGTCCGCGCGAGTGCGCAGCACTTCAGGGGTTTCCGGCCCACTGGGCGTTCTCGGGCAAACGCGTTTCGCAATATCGCCAAATCGGCAATGCGGTTCCCCCGGCGCTCGCTCAAGCGGTCGGTACTGTGCTGATGGCCCACGATCGGGCATCGCCTGAAATATCGGCCCGGTGGAGCGACGTTGCGCCCCTACCTTATCGTCTGCAATCCGCCGTACGGTACACGGAACGCGAGGAGGCAAGAAACGGAGATTCACGACGGAGCGTGTCTAAGCGTCCGTCAGCTACGGCGGTTGGTTCCTGACATGAGCGACGCCACGACAGCCGAAGCCCTGTATACGGATGCATTAACGTCGTCGTCGGCAGCACACGACTGGTACGCTGCCGTTAGTATTTCGCGGCGGATGGTTTTCGCAGCATTGCGCGATACCGACTATCTGAAGGACATTGCCACCGGCCTTCGCAAGAGCGGCATCCACGCGATTGTGTTACGCCATATGGCCGGCCCGCCCATCAGCCAGGATCAATTCGCGCTTCTTTGCGCTGCTTATCCGAAGGGTGCAGAAAAGGCGGGTCGTCAGTTCCCGAGCGGCGCCGCGGCTGCCGTCGCCGAAACATTCCTCAAAGTTCGCGACCGACGACTGACCCGCTGGGTCGATGGCGGGCGGCGTCCGACGATTGCAGAAGTGCGCGCGGTCGTTCATTCGGTTGCGCCGTTGCTTAGCCAGCAAACGGTCGCGACGCTGCGCCGACACCGGCTCTCCTCTGCGCAGGAACATGCAGTTATCAATCTACTGCTTGGCGAGGGCTGGGACCGCATCATAAGTGGCGTGGTGGAGCAAAGTTCCGCCCTTCCCTTACGCCATTTCATGCACAAAACGCGCTTCGCCACGATGACGCGTCCGCAGGAGGTAGATATCGCGTGTGGTCTGGGTCGATCGGTAGTTTTGGCGATGGAGTGCAAGGTCACCAACGATCGCACAAACTCGGTCAAGCGCGTCAACGATATCCTCAAAAAGGCGACCGCTTGGCAAGATCACTGGGGATCTTTCGTTCGCACTGCTGCGCTTTTGCAAGGCGTGATCGCGGAGCGAGATGTGGCCAGACTGACTGCGGCTAATGTCGCTGTATTCTGGTCACACGATCTCGAAAGCTTTTCGGAATGGCTGAAGCGGAACATTATTGAATGATCCGATCCGGGAAGCATGATTCGTGAACGCCACGATCTGGCACAACCCGCGCTGCTCGAAGTCCCGCGAGGCGCTGGCTTTGCTGACGGCCGCCGGGGCATCCGTGACCATCGTCGAATATCTGAAGACCCCGCCATCGCGCGCCGAGCTGTCACGCATCTATGCCAGGGCCGGCATGACGGCCGCCGATGGCCTGCGCCGGTCGGAACCGGCTGCGGCGTCGCTGGTTGGCGCGAGCGACGATGCGATCCTCGACGCGATGGTGGCCGATCCGAAATTGATCGAGCGGCCGCTGGTCGAAACCGACAAGGGCGCTCGTCTGGGGCGTCCGCCGGAAACCGTGCTGGAGATCCTGTGAGCGTATCCCCTTCGATCCTGATCCCCGGCGAAACCTGCTGGAAAACCGCCGACGCCACGCGCGCGACCGTGATCGTCGATGCCGACGATTATTTTCGCACCGCGCGGCGCGCCATGGTTGCCGCGACGCACCAGATCCTGCTGATCGGCTGGGATTTCGATGCGCGGATCAAGCTGGGCGGCGCCGAGCCGCCCGAAGACGGCGGACCCGAACAG
Source organism: Pseudomonadota bacterium (assembly GCA_040388765.1). Taxonomy (GTDB): domain Bacteria; phylum Pseudomonadota; class Alphaproteobacteria; order Sphingomonadales; family Sphingomonadaceae; genus Sphingomonas. Next base: position 136,827 of record JAZKBG010000001.1, read on the forward strand.
GTCGGCGAGTTCATTAGCTGGCTGATCGAGCGGACGCCGACGCTGAACGTGTACCTGCTGCGCTGGGACGTCGGCGCGCTGAAATCGCTGACCCGTGGCAGCACGGTGTTCACGGTGCTCAACTGGATGCGGCACGAGCGGATCCACACCAAGCTGGACGGTCATCATCCGACCGGCGGTTCGCATCATCAGAAGATCGTCGTGATCGACGACTGTCTGGCGTTCTGCGGCGGGATCGACATGACCGCCGGCCGCTGGGACACGCGCGCGCATGCCGACGACGATCCCATACGCGTACTGCCGAACGGCGACCCGTACGAGCCCTGGCACGACGTGACGACCGCCTTGCAGGGACCGGCCGCAGCGGCGCTCGGCGAACTGTCGCGCGACCGGTGGGTCAAGGCGGGCGGCGATCCGATCGCCCCGCCGCCGCCGCATGACGGCTGCTGGCCCGAGGGGCTGCCGGTCGATTTCGAGAACGTGTCGTTCGCCATCGCCCGCACCGCGCCGGAGATGGACGACGAGGCTGGCGTCTTCGAGATCGAGGCGCTCTACCTCGCCGCCATCGCCTCGGCGAAGCGCCATATTTATGCCGAAAGCCAGTATTTCGCCTCACGCAAGGTCGCCGCGGCGATCGCGAAGCGGCTGGACGAGGCCGATGGCCCGGAGATCGTCGTGGTCAATCCGGAAACCGCGGAAGGCTGGCTGGAGCCGCTGGCGATGGATACCGCCCGCGCGCGACTGGTCGAGGCACTGCGACAGCGCGACGTTCATCGGCGGTTCCGGCTCTATCATCCCTTCACCGCAGGTGGCACGGCCATCTATGTCCATGCCAAGGTGCTGATCGTCGATGACGTCGTGCTGCGCGTGGGATCGTCGAATTTCAACAACCGCTCGATGCGGCTCGATACCGAATGCGATGTCGCGCTCCGGTCCGACACGCCAGAAACATCGGCCTGCATCGCACGCATCCGCAACGGTTTGATCGCCGAGCATCTGGGCGTCGAGATCGACGCAGTCGCCGAGCGGCTGGCCGCGACGGGCTCGCTGATCGCGACGATCGAGGGATTGCGCGGGCCGGCGCGGACGTTGCGCGACTATGTGGTGCCCGAACTGTCGTCGGTCGAGGAATGGATCGCCGACAACCAGGTGCTCGACCCGGAGGACCCGGAGGATATGTTCGAAGCGATCGGCGGTGGCGGGCTGTTGAAGGGTGTGCTCGGCAGGCTGAAGGGCGGTTGACGCCGCTCCTGCGCGACCGTCAGGCCTGAACCGCCGGCTCGTCGATGATATCCTGCTTGGTGCCATAGAGATGCGTCACGCGTCCGCCGGTCACCACCGTGTCGGCGCTCACCCGCATCCATCGCTTCTCGCCGCTCGGTCGGACGATCTGCGCCTCGAACGTGAAGCTGCCGCCGGTGGCGATGGCGTGGCTGCGCAGCCTGTCGAGCATGGCCCGCGAATGATCGGTATACATGGCAACCGTCGCCGGACGTTCGAGACGCGTGTCGCGGGCGAGGCCGAACAGGTCGAACACGCCGGCGTCCCACGTCAGCGAATCATCGGCGAGGTTGCACTGCCACGCCGCCGGCAGGCACGGCGCGACGACATCGAGCGTGGTTTCGTCAAGGCGAACAAGCGGTTGCGCGGTGAGGATCGCGGGTGCCGCATAGGTCAGTCGCTGCGCCATGCGTTCCTTCTATCGACCAATGGTGAATTGCTTATTCATGCAGGTGCCGCACGACAAGGTGACGAACCCGCGCGGCGTCGATAAAGGCTGCGGCCATGACCGGAATCACGCCCCAGATCGTCGCCGACCACGGCCTGTCCCCCGAGGAATATGAGCGTGTCCTGCACGCGATGGGGCGCGAGCCGAACCTGACCGAACTGGGCATCTTCTCGGTCATGTGGTCGGAGCATTGCAGCTACAAGTCCAGCCGCATCCATCTGAAGAAGCTGCCGACGACCGGCCCGCAGGTGATCTGCGGGCCCGGCGAGAACGCCGGCATCGTCGATATCGGCCCCGACGCAGAGGGGCGCGCGCAATGCGCGGTGTTCAAGATGGAGAGCCACAACCACCCGTCGTACATCGAACCCTATCAGGGCGCGGCGACGGGCGTCGGCGGCATCCTGCGCGACGTGTTCACGATGGGCGCGCGGCCGGTCGCCAACATGAACGCGCTGCGCTTCGGCCGGCCCGATCACCCGAAGATGCGCCACCTGATTGCCGGCGTGGTTCACGGCATCGGCGGATACGGCAACTGCGTCGGGGTACCGACCGTCGGCGGCGAGACGAATTTTCACGCCGCCTACGACGGCAACATCCTCGTCAACGCGATGACGGTGGGCGTCGCGCATACCGACAAGATCTTCTATTCCGCAGCCAGCGGCGTCGGCAATTCGATCGTGTATGTCGGCTCGAAGACCGGCCGCGACGGCATCCATGGCGCGACGATGGCCAGCGCCGATTTCGGCGAGGATGCCGATGCCAAGCGCCCGACCGTCCAGGTCGGCGATCCGTTCACCGAGAAGCTGCTTATCGAGGCCTGCCTGGAACTGATGGCCAGCGACGCGATCGTCGCGATCCAGGACATGGGCGCCGCGGGCCTCACGTCGTCCAGCGTCGAGATGGCGTCGAAGGGCGGCGTCGGTATCGAACTCGTCATGGACGATGTGCCCCAGCGCGAAACCGGCATGACGCCGTACGAGATGATGCTGTCCGAATCGCAGGAACGCATGCTGATGGTGCTGAAGCCCGGCCGCGAGGGTGAAGCCGAGGCGATCTTCCGCAAATGGGAACTCGACTTCGCGGTGATCGGCCACGTCACCGACACCGGGCGGATGGTGCTGCGCTGGAAGGGCGACGTGGTCGCCGATATCCCGCTTGGGCCGCTGGCCGACGACGCCCCGGCATACGACCGGCCCCACGTCCCCACCCCGCCACGTCAGGCGATCACCGACAGCCCCGAGACAAGCGACCTCGCTGCCGATCTGGTGACATTGATGGGCTGTCCCGACCTCGCCAGCCGTCGGTGGATCTGGGAACAGTATGACCACATGGTCGGTGGCGATACCGTCCAGCGCCCCGGCGGTGACGCCGCGGTCGTGCGCGTGCACGGCACACAGAAGGGTCTGGCGATCACCACCGACTGCACGCCCCGCTATTGCTTCGCCGATCCCGTCGAGGGCGGGAAGCAGGCGATTGCCGAGGCGTGGCGCAACCTGACCGCAGTCGGCGCGACGCCGTTGGCGGCGACCGACTGCATGAACTTCGCCAATCCGCAGCGCCCGGAGATCATGGGCCAGTTCGTCGGCTGTATCGAGGGGATGGCCGACGCCTGCCGCGCGCTCGACTTCCCGATCGTGAGCGGCAACGTCAGCCTGTATAACGAAAGCAAGGCGACCGGTGGTGGATCGGCGATCTTGCCAACCCCCGCGATCGGCGGTGTCGGGCTGCTTGCCGACTATACCAGATCGGCGACCATCGGCTTCAAGGGCACCGGCGACGTCATCGTCCTGATCGGCGAACGTCGCGGCGATCTGGGCCAGTCGCTGTGGCTCCGCGAGGTCAAGGGCCGCGAGGACGGTCCGCCGCCGCGGGTCGATCTGGTCGCGGAACGCCGCACCGGCGATTTCGTGCGCACCTGGATCGGCAATGGCGCGCTGACCGCGGTGCACGACGTGTCCGACGGCGGGCTGGCGGTGACGGTCGCAGAGATGGCACTGGCCGGCGGCATCGGCGCGATCGTGTCGATGCCCACGCCCGCCGGCGTCGCCGCGACCTTCTTCGCGGAGGATCAGGGGCTGTACGTCGCCACGGTCGATGATGCGCACCTCAACGACTTCCTCCACGCCTCGACCGCCGCAGGGGTCGAGGTCGAGCGGATCGGCCGCACCATCGCCGGGCGCCTGATCTTCGAGACGCGCGATGCGGATCACTGTGTGCCGCTGGACGCCCTGCGGACGGCGCACGAGGCATTCTTCCCGAAGCTGATGGGCGAGACGGTCTGACCCCTCCCCCCTGCCGCCCTGAGCGAAGTGAAGCCCTGTGCCGAGCGCTTGCCTTGACAGGCAGTCGAAGGGGGCGTGTTCCGGCCATGTGCCTCGACTGCGCTCAGCACGAACGGATTGTGTTTGGTCGGCCGGTGCAAGCGGGTTAGTCAGGCACGGCAACGCCATTCCGGGGGGACATCATGGCGACGACGGCTCCGGCCCGCATACTGACGCTCGACACGATCCGCGGGGTCGCGGTGATGGGCATATTGCTGCTCAACATCGTCGCGTTCGGGCTGATCGAGGCGGCGTACATGAACCCCGCCGCACAGGGCGGATCGAGCGGGCTCGACCTCGGTGTCTATCTCGTCAATTTCGTGCTGTTCGATGGCAAGATGCGCGGGCTGTTCAGTTTCCTGTTCGGCGCATCTACCCTGCTGGTGATCGACCGCGCGACGGCGAAGGGCGACAGCGCGGCGAAGGTGCACTACGCTCGCATGGTCTGGCTGCTGATCTTCGGCCTGGCGCATCTGTGGCTGATCTGGTGGGGCGACATCCTGGCGCACTACGCCCTGGTCGGGATGATCGCCTATTTCTTCCGCAACCTGCGCGTGAAGACGCTGGTGATCGTCGCCATCGTCCTGCTCGCGGTCCAGTGGCTGATACTCGCTGGCCTCGCGATGTTCGTCACCGCGCTGGCAAACGGGGGCATGCCGGGTCAGTCGCCGCAGGATGTGGCCGCCTCGCTCGCCGAATTCACCAACGGATTCGGCGTACCATCGACCGGCCATATCGCGCAGGAAATGGCGGTTCACCTCGGCAGCTACCCCGAGGTCGCCTGGACGCGCTTCGTCAAGAACGCCACCGCCCCGTTCGCCTTCGTCTTCATGATCGGCTGGGAGACACTGGGCTACATGTTGCTGGGCATGGCGGGCTTGAAAAGCGGCATGCTGACCGGCGCATGGAAGCGGCGTCGCTACATCCGTTGGCTGGCGGTGTCGTTCGGCATCGGCATTCCCGCCTATGCGCTGATCGCCGCATGGCTGGTGCGCGAGAATTTCGCGATGACCGCGGTGGTGACGGGCGTGATGGCGCTGTCCGTCCCCTTCCGGCCGTTGATGATCGTCGGCTGGGCAAGCCTCATCATCCTGCTGATGCGTCCCGGCGGCGCGCTGACCGCGCGGATCGCCGCCGCAGGACGGATGGCCTTCACCAACTATCTGGTCACCAGCATCGTCTGCACGACGATCTTCTACGGCTACGGCTTTGCATTGTTCGGCCAGCTGCACCGTGCCCAACTCTATCTCGTCGTGCTCGCGATCTGGGGCGGCATGCTGCTGCGGTCCAAGCCGTGGCTGGACCGGTTCAATTACGGACCGTTCGAGTGGCTGTGGCGCAGCCTCGCGCGCGGATCGCTGCAAGTCCTGCGGCGATGATCCGCACCCGTTCCTGCGACTGATATGCAATAGGTCTTGCGAATCGCTCTCATTATCGGTAACTCTGCTGGCAACGGTGAGAGGTCGATTCGATGGTCGTCTGCGTCTGCAATGCCATACGGGAGCGGGATGTGCGCGCCGCCGCGCGAGGCGGTGCGATGAGCGCGTGCCAGGCCTATGCGGCGTGTGGCAAGCAGGCGAAGTGCGGTCAGTGCGTCCCGTTCGCGCGAGCCATTATCGACGCCGAGCGCGCTGCTGCGTAGCATTCGCAAGCGCTGAAAACCCCAGAATTCCGCCATTTTCTGACTGTTCGAGACGCCCGATCGCCGCTATGGCCGATCCTGTAATTCACGCAGGGGCACGGCCATGAAGGGCGACGCGAAAGTCATCGAGTATCTGAACGAGGCGCTCCGCAACGAGCTGACCGCGATCAACCAATATTGGCTGCACTACCGCCTGTTCGACCATTGGGGCGTGAAGAAGCTCGCCGCGTTCGAGCGCGAGGAATCGATCGACGAGATGAAGCACGCCGATCTGCTGGCGGAGCGGATCCTGTTTCTCGACGGGCTACCCAATTTCCAGCTGCTCGGCCGCCTGCGGATCGGCGAAACCGTCGAAGAAGCGCTGAAGGGCGACCTAGAGATCGAGATCGAGGCCTGTGCCCAGTTGCGCGACGCGGTGGAGCATTGCGAGCGCGTCCGCGATTACGTCAGCCGCGACCTGTTTCGCCGCATCCTCGAAAGCGAGGAAGAGCATGTCGACACGCTGGAGCGCCAGTTCGAGATGATCGAGCGGATGGGCATCGCCAACTACATCCAGCTGAATTCCAAGGCCGAGGCGGACGGCTAGGCGCGAAATCAAGCGCGGTGTTTACAGGGCCCGCCGCCCGAATGCTGCCGGTCGGCGCTCGACCAGCGGGTTGGTTTCCCGCTCGAGCAGCACCAGCGTCTCGTTGAACAGCGCGCGCAGCCCGACGATGTGTTCCAGCGCCTCGTCGGGCGAATCATGATTCTCCACGCAGTCACGCGCGATCAGTTCGATCGCCTCGGCGGACGCAGACAGCGCCTCCGCCCCGAACTGCGCCGATTCGCCCTTCAGCGTGTGGGCCGGAATGACCATCGCGGCAGCGTTTCCGGCGCGCATCGCCGCTTCGATCGCTGAAACCGATTTCTCGCCATCCTCGCGGAAATAGCCGAGAATGCGCACGAAACTGGCACCCAGTTCGATCCGGGCGGCGGACAGCATCGTCCAGTCGATCAATGATGCACCCGACGTAGCGACCGACATATTGCCCTACTCCGCACGTGCCGACCACCGGCGCGCGTTGCAGGCTTGTCTAGGGCACGGGAGTAAACAGGCCGTTGATTTACCCGGCAGCGGCAATGCGGAATCGGTCGGAATCGAGGATTTCAAACGCCATGCCCCGTGCGGCGGCGACCGCTGCCAGTTCGCCCGGTGCGATCGGGTCGTCGGCGATCACCTCGACCTCACGCGCGCCACCACGGATCGCGCGGGCCAGCCGCAGCGCCGGCCACGGGCACCGCATGCCGCGCGCGTCGATCCGCTCCACCGGTGCGATCTCAGCTCTTGTCGTGGTCGAACGGGTTCTTCGGCGCGCGCATCTGCAGCCGGACCGGGACGGCGCCGAAATCGAATTCCTTGCGCATCGAATTGACCAGATACCGCCGATAGCTCTCCGGAATCTGGTCGACCCGGGTACCGAACAGCACGAAACTGGGCGGGCGGGTGTTCACCTGCGTCACATAGCGCGCCTTGATCCGCTTTCCGCCGGGCGCAGGCGGCGGGTTGAGTTCGATCGCGCGCTCGAACCAGCGGTTGAGCTGGCCCGTCGTGATCCGCCGGGACCATGCCTCGCGCGTCTCGAACGCGACCTTCAGCAGCGCGTCGATTCCCTTGCCGGTCGCCCCCGACACGGTCATCAGCGGCACACCCTTGACCTGCGCCAGTCCCTCGTCGAGCGCACCCTTCACGCCGTTGAACAGGCTCGAGGCATTCTCCGCCACGTCCCATTTGTTCAACGCGATCACCAGCGCGCGACCTTCCTGCAGGGCACGATCGGCAATCTTCAGATCCTGGACCTCCAGCCCGCGCGTGGCGTCGATCAACAGCACGATCACCTCGGCGAAATCGATCGCGCGCAGGGCGTCCATCACCGACAGCTTTTCCAGCTTTTCCTGGACCCGCGCCTTCTTGCGCATGCCGGCGGTATCGATCAGCCGGACCGGACGGACGTTGCCGTCCTCGTCGGTCCAGTTCCATTCGATCGCGATCGAATCGCGCGTGATGCCCGCTTCCGGCCCGGTAATCAGTCGGTCCTGCCCCAGGATACGGTTGATGAGGGTGGACTTGCCCGCGTTCGGTCGTCCGACGATGGCCAGCTTGAGCGGGCCTTCCGCATCGTTCGGCTCGGGTTCCTCCGCGGTGCCGTCGGGGCGATCCACGAACGGGCGCAGCGCGTCGAACAGGTCGACCATGCCCTCGCCATGCTCGGCCGAGAAGGGAATCGGATCACCGAAGCCCAGCGCCATCGCCTCGATCACGCCGGTCTCGCCCGCACGACCCTCGGCCTTGTTCGCCATCAGGATGACCGGGGTGGAGGTCACGCGCAGCCAGCGGGCGATCTCCTCGTCCAGCGGCACGATGCCCGCGCGGGCATCGACCATGAACAGCGCGACGTCGGCATCCTCGACCGCCTGTTCGGTCTGCATTCGCATGCGCCCGGGCAACGTCGCGACGTCCTGATCCTCGAACCCGGCCGTATCGACGATCAGGAACTCCAGCCCCAGCAGGTTCGCCTCACCCTCGCGCCGGTCGCGCGTGACCCCGGGCTGGTCATCGACCAGCGCCAGGCGTTTGCCCACCAGCCGGTTGAACAGCGTCGACTTGCCGACATTGGGACGGCCGATGATGGCGACGGTGGGATGGGGCATGAGTTTCGAGCCTAAGACCTGATTCGCTCAGTGATCGAACACGAACGGAAAAATGACGAAGCCCCGACCGCGTCTACGATCGGGGCTCCATCGATGGAGATTACGAGTTTCGCTGCCCATCCACTACACGAACGGGCCACGAAAATCCACGCTCACCGATACGCGGTCAGCGTGCCCTCGTCGGACATCAGGTACAATGTCCCGTTGGCGACGATCGGCGACAGGCCGAAGCTGCCCTTGCCCGTCATCGTGGTGGTGACCGAGCCATCGGCGGGCGAGGCCGCGACGATCTCTCCCAGCGAATTGGCCAGCCAGAGCTTGTCGCCGGCCAGCACCGGGCCGACCCAGGAGATTGGGTCCTTCTGCTTCTTGCCGTCGTTCTTGTCGACCCGGAACTTGCGCAACTGGCTGATCCACCGGATCTTGCCGCTGGCGCGCGCCAGGCAGATCAGGCGCGCGTCGTCGGTCACGACAAAGATCCATTCGCCTGCGACCCACGGCGTGGCGATACCGGCGAGATTCTGTTCCCACAGCCGCTGTCCGGTCAGCACGTCCAGCGCGACCATACGGCCGCCCTGCCCGATCGCATAGGCGCGGCCCTGGTCGATCACCGGCTCGGCATCGATATCCGACAGTGCCGACACGCTGGTCGACATGCTCGATCGCGACAGCGCGTCCGCCCACAACGTCCGCCCGTTCTCGTAGCGATAGGCATTGAGCTCGCCCGACGAGAAGCCGGTGACCACCGTTCCTTGAGCGACGGCCGGTGCCGCGACGCCGAACACGCCCTGCGATTCCAGGCTGCCCGACGACGTCCATGCGACCTTGCCGTCGGCCTGCGACAGCGCGAACAGCTGATTGTCCTGCGTCAGCACGTACAGTTGCTCGTTTGCCAGCGTCGGGGCGCCGCGCAACGGGCCGCCGGGCTTCGCGCGCCAGAGCTCGGCACCGGTGTTGGCGTCGAGCGCGACGACATCGCCCAGCCCGTTGGTCGCATAGACCTTGCCGGCCTCGACGCTCGCGCCGCCGCCGAAGCGGGCGCGGCTGTTCTCGTCACCCTTGACCGTCTGGCTGGTCCAGAGTGGTGCGCCGGTATCCGCGGCATAAGCGTGGACCGCGCCGGCGGTATCGGTGACGAACAGCTTGCCGCCATCGACCGTCGGGGCCGCGGCCAGCCGGACCTTCTGGTCGCCGCCGGGGATCGTCAGGCTCCACGCACGTGCGGGCGTCGCCGACAGCGCGACATGGCCCATCGACTTCGAGGCGTTACCGCCGGGCTGGTTCCATGCGGCATTGGTCGCCGCCGGCGGCAGCACGACCTCGATACCGGCGATCGTGCGATCGACCTGGATCGAATTCTCGGTCATCAGGATCGGCACACGGTCGCCCAGCACCGGCGTCTTGGCCTTGCCGCCCTTGAAGATGCCGCAGCCGCCCAGCGATACCGCCAGCGCGATCGCGGCCGACGTCGTTACGAACCTGTTCATCCGGCTTTCTTTTCCTCAGTCTGGTCGACGGCATCGACCCCCAGAACACCGGCCATCTGAACCGCGCGTTGACGGATCGATGCCGGTACGGTGTCATCCCTTGCGATCTCGCCGAACAGCCGCCCGGCCAGATCCTTGCGACCCATCCGCAGATGCGCGACCGCCGTCATCTCGCCGGCCGATCCGAACCACGGCTGGCCCTTGATCGCCAGCGGGCGCAGACGGTCGATCACCACCTGCGGCTGCAGGCTGTCATATTCGGCGGTCGTCTGGCGGACCAGCGCCAGGTCGCGGAGCGGCTGCGCGTTCGACGTATCGGCGGCGACGGCGGCGAACAGCCGGGCCGCGCCCTTCAGGTCGTCCTTCTGCAGCGCGATGTCGGCCTGGGTGAATTTGGCGAGCGCGGCATAGCCCGGCGTCCCCGAGGTCGCGAGTTCGGCGAGCGCTGGCGCGGCCTTTGGCGCCTGATTGGCCCCAAGCTGCTCCATCGCCTGATTGAATTTCACGCCCTGTTCGCCCGCCACGCCCTCGCGGTGCGACTGCCAGTACAGCCAGCCGGCAAGGGCGATCAGCGCCAGCACGACGGCAGCGACGACCAGCTTGCCCCAGCGCTTCCACAGCGCGATCGCTTCCTCGCGCCGCAGTTCCTCGTCGACTTCGCGCGCGAACTGCTCGTTGGATTGCGGGGTCAGCGCCAAGACATACTACTCCGTGGGAAAGGCCGCGGACCTTAGCCGGGCAACGTGCGAGATGGAAGCCGGTCAGGCTTTCGGTTGATAGACCTGTTCGGGTCCGGGAAAGGCGCGCGACCGCACCTCGTCCGCATAGGCGGCGACCGCGGCGGAAATGCGGCCGGCCATGTCGTCATAGGTCTTCACGAAGCGCGGCGTCCGCTCGAACAGGCCCAGCATGTCCTCGGTCACCAGCACCTGTCCGTCGCAGTCGGCCGATGCGCCAATGCCGATAACCGGACAGCCGACGCCGGCGACGATCTCCCGCGCCAGCGGCTCGACCACGCCCTCCGCCACGATAGCAAAGGCACCGGCGGCGTCGATCGCGCGCGCGTCCGACAGGATCTTGGCATGTTCGGCATTGCTGCGACCGCGGGCACCATAGCCGCCCAGCGCATTCACCGCCTGCGGGGTGAGGCCGACGTGGCCACACACCGGGATACCGCGCTGGCTCAGGAAGGCGACGGTCGAGGCCATCGCTTCGCCCCCCTCCAGCTTCACGCCGGCCGCGCCGGTCTCGGCCATGATCCGCGATGCGCTGGCGAACGCCTGCTCGGGCGAGGCTTCGTAGCTGCCGAACGGCATGTCGACGATCACCACCGCATGATAGCTGCCGCGGACCACCGCCGCACCATGCGCGCACATCATGTCGAGCGTGACCGCCAGTGTGGACGGCAGGCCATAGATGACCTGGCCCAGACTGTCGCCGACCAGCAGCACGTCGCAATGCGGGTCGAGCAACTGCGCCATCCGCGCGGTATAGGCGGTCAGCATCACGACCGGCTCCGCGCCCTTGCGCTTCTGGATCGCGGGAATCGTCAGGCGCTTCATCGGCGCGGGCGTCGGCGTCGCGCGGCTGGTCGAGGTATCGATCGTGAAGGTGGTGGACATCGCAGCCGCCTTTAACCGCCGCGCCTGGAGAGCGCCAGCGCAACCGGAAAAGCGCAGCCTCCGGTCAGCCGATCCACCCACGCCGCCGCGCCAGGCCGGCCAGCCAGATCTGGAACACCGCGATTCCGACGATCAGGATCGGGAACAGCGCGGTCGCGGCGAACCCGCGCACGGCGATCATGTCGGTGGTCGCGAACAGCCAGCCGAACTGGATCAGCACGGCGATCAGCGAGAGGACATACAGCCCCCGCGCCGCCGACGATCGCAGCGACAGCGCCACGCTGCCGAGAAACCCCGCCCCGACCGCGACCGCGTAAACCCAGTTGTACCAGGCCGGCAGCGCCGCATAGAGCGCCCGGGAATAGTCGTCGGCCGGACCCATCGCCTCGGCACCGAGCCGGAACTGCTGGACACAGGCGTAGCAGCCCATCGCACCCCACAGCAGCAGCACGACGGCGACGATGCGAAACCATGTCGGCGCCTTCTGACGGATATAGCTGGCCATGACGGCACCCCTCCGGACATATTATGCCGGCAGCGTATCGGAATGCGCCGCGCTTCGCCAGTGTGCTCAGGCAAACGCCGCAGCGTATCGATCGGGCTTGAAGCCGACCAGCAGGCCGCCGGGATATTCGACGAGCGGGCGTTTGATGAGCGACGGATGCGCTGCCATCAGCCGCAGTGCCTTGTCCGCATCGAGATCGGCCCGGTCGCTGTCGTCGAGTTTGCGGAAAGTAGTGCCGGCACGGTTCAGCAGCACTTCCCAACCGACCTCGCGTACCCACGCCGCCAGTCGCGCGGGATCGACGCCCTCCACCTTGTAATCATGGAAAACATGATCGACGCCGGCCGCATCGAGCCAGGCCCGAGCTTTCTTCACCGTATCGCAGTTGCAGATGCCATAGAGGTGGATCGTCGATGCCGCGGTCATGACGCCATATCCGCATCGCGCACATGCGCCTCCAGCCGTGCCGCCTCCTGTGCGAAGACGTCGTATCCCCAGCCGCGCCGGGCCTCGAACACGGCGGCGTGGCGCACCACCGAACTGCACTGCCGGAAATGCGCCGCGCCCAGGCCCATCCGCGCGACATAGCCGGGGCGGTAGCTGTTCTCCATCACCATTCGCATCGCCTCGCCACCGCGCAGCCGGTCGATCCGCGATCCCGCGCCCGGCTCGGCACGATCCAGCAGATAGAGGCGCGCAAACGGCACCGGTCCGGCATGACCCGCAGCGCGCAGGGGCACATGGAATTTCTCGTAGCCGTCGATCGCGCGATCGAGTGTCGCGGTGTCGTGGCCGAACTGATCGGCCGCATCCTGCCACAGCTTCAGCCGCGGCAGCCCGGGCCAGGCGAACGGCCGTCCCTCGTCGTCGAACGACACCGCACACACGTCGTCGCACAGAACGGGGTGGCCCGACGCCGCGAAGTGCGCGGCCAGCGTCGATTTGCCCGCGCCCGATTCTCCGCTGAACGCATGCGCCGCGCCGTCGATCACGACCGCGTTGGCATGCAACGGGAGCAGCCCGCGCTGATAGGCGAGGACGCCCAGCGCCGATCCGAGCAGGAACAGACGGATGGTGCGATCGCTCGCGCCGGGTTCGGGATCCACCACGATCTCGCGCCCGCCGATCATCATGAAGCGCGCGACCTGCCGGACGCGCAGCAACACGCGCTCCCCGTCCAGCTGCAGCCCGCGCACCGGATCTTCACCCGGCAGCGTCTCAGGCAGGCGTCCGTAGCGGATTTTGACGATCGGACGGGCATCGTCGGCGCTGGCCGGCGTCAGCTCGCCGAGTGGAATCTCGGATGCGAAGCGGAAGTCGAAGCAGGAATAGAGAGTCACGGTGCTTCGGCCGAAACCAGGGCGGCTGTTCGCCGCCGTGCGACCAGGTACGAGGTCCGCCGGCGCGTTGCCGCGCCGAATGAAGCCTGCACGTCTCCCCCGGAGACGTGCTGTTCCGGCTTCATTCCCACTCGATCGTGCCCGGCGGCTTCGACGTATAGTCGTACACCACGCGGTTCACGCCCTTGACCTCGTTGACGATCCGCGTCGCCACGCGCGGCAGGAAGTCGCCGGGAAAGCCGAAGACCTCCGCCGTCATTCCGTCGGTCGACGTCACCGCGCGCAAGGCAAGCACGTTGTCGTAGGTGCGCCCGTCGCCCATCACGCCGACGGTGCGGACGGGCAGCAGCACCGCGAACGCCTGCCAGATCGCGTCGTACAGCCCGGCGTTGCGGATTTCCTCCAGATAGATGGCGTCCGCCTTGCGCAGCACGTCGCAGCGCTCGCGCGTCACCTCGCCGGGGATGCGGATCGCCAGGCCGGGTCCGGGGAACGGATGCCGGCCGACGAACACGTCCGGCAAGCCGAGTTCGCGGCCCAGGTCGCGGACCTCGTCCTTGAACAGTTCGCGCAGCGGCTCGACCAGCTGCATGTTCATGCGGTCGGGCAGGCCGCCGACATTGTGGTGGCTCTTGATCGTGACGCTCGGCCCGCCGGTGAACGACACGCTCTCGATCACGTCCGGGTACAATGTGCCCTGCGCCAGGAAGTCCGCGCCGCCGATCTTCTTCGCCTCGGCCTCGAACACGTCGATGAAGGTCTTGCCGATGAACTTGCGCTTCGCCTCAGGATCGGTGACCCCTGCCAGCCCCGAGAGGAACAACGTGGACGCATCCACATGGACCAGCGGGATGTTGTAGTGGCCGCGGAACAGGCTGACGACCTGATCGGCCTCGCCGCTGCGCATCAGGCCGTGATCGACGAACACGCAGGTCAGCTGATGCCCGATCGCCTCGTGGATCAATACCGCCGCGACCGCCGAATCGACCCCGCCCGACAAGCCGCAGATCACGCGCCTGTCGCCGACCTGCCGCCGGATCTCGGCGATCTTGGTCTGGCGGAATTCGGCCATCGTCCAGTCGCCCGACAGGCCGACGACGTGCCGCGCGAAATTCGCGATCAGCCTGCCCCCGTCGGGCGTGTGGACGACTTCGGGGTGGAACTGCATCCCGTAGATGCGCCGCGCATCGTCGGCGATGATCGCGAACGGCGCGCCGGGGCTGGCCGCGACCGAGCGGAAACCCGGTGCCAGCGTCGTCACCTTGTCGCCGTGACTCATCCACACCTGATGCGTTTCGCCTTCACTCCACAGGCCGTCGAACAGTGCGCAGCCATCGGAAATCTCGACATACGCCTTGCCGAACTCGCCGCTGTTGCCCTTGTCGACGGCGCCGCCCAGCTGCGCGTTCAGCGCCTGCTGGCCATAACAGATGCCGAGCATGGGAATGCCAGCATCCAGGATTGCCTGCGGGATGCGCGGGCTGCCGTCATCGACGACCGACGCCGGGCCACCCGACAGGATCACGCCCTGCGGCCGCATCCGCGCGAAGGCGGCTTCGGCGGCATTGAACGGCGCGATCTCGCTGTACACCCCCGCCTCGCGGACGCGGCGGGCGATCAACTGGGTCACCTGGCTGCCGAAATCGACGATCAGGATCGAACTCGGCGGGGCGGATTCGGAAGGGGCGTCCATGCCCGCGCGGGTTAGGTAGGCGGCGCGATTCTGTAAAGCTTGGAGGTGCGGCGGCGACATGGCATGGCCCCGCGCAAAATGGGAGATCTGTGGGTGGACGGCACATCGGGCAATCTGGCGGCGGCGTTCGACCTGATGGTCAGGGCGGCTGCGGGCAACGCGACGAAGCTCGCCGCGCTGGCCCGCGCGGCCCCGTCGCTCGGCCATGGCGACCGTGCCTATGCGCTGGCCTGCGACGCCCGCGCGCTGGCCCCCGGCGACCCCGACATCGCGCGCACCACCCAGGCCGCCTATGCCGGTGGCGTACCGGCGTGGCATTTCTCGATCGTCGTCGATGAGCGCCGCAACGCCGCCTACGAGGCTGCGCTTCGCCGCGCGGTGACGCCGGGGTGCCGGGTGCTCGATATCGGCGCGGGCACCGGCCTGCTCGGCATGCTGGCGGCGCGCGCGGGCGCGGCAGAGGTCGTGGCGTGCGAGATGAACCCGGCCGTCGCCGATGCCGCCGCCGATATCGTCGCGGCCAATGGCCTGGCCGACCGGATGCGGGTGATCGCCCGCAAGTCCACCGACCTCGACGTCGCCGCCGACCTTGGCGGGCCGGTCGATGTGCTGGTGTCGGAAATCGTGTCGAACGATGTGCTGGGCGAGGCCGCGCTGCCGGTGATGGTCGATGCCGTCCGCCGGCTGCTGAAGCCCGGCGGGCGGATGATTCCGGCCTCGGCGACCGTGCTGGTCGCGCTGGCCGAGCTGCCGCGCTGGGACGCGACGCTGCTGGGCGACGTCTCGGGATTCGACGTGTCGGCCTTCAACCGCCTGCGCAAGTCGCCCGAGAAGGTATCGAGCCGCGACACCGACGTCCGCCTGCGCAGTGCCGCCGTTCCGCTCTACGACTTCGACTTCACCGCGGGCGGCGGCTGGCCCGCCCCTCGCGCGCATGCCGAGGTCGTGGCCAGCGGCGGTCGCGCGAATGGCGTACTGCTATGGATGCGGCTGCATCTGGACGACGTCACCGTGTACGAAGTCGAGATCGGGTCGGGCCAGCCCGCGACCTGGGCCGCGCTGTTCTTTCCACTCGACACCCCGACCGACTATGCGGCCGGGACAGCGGTCCGGATCGACGGCGCGCACGACGAACACAGCATCCGCCTGTGGGTGGACCAACGCGACGGCTGAAGACGATGCGGGAGCAGCCGGCGCTGCCCCCGCCGATGCGCGTCACCGGGCCGGCTTCACGTCCATGCCGGTCCACTTCGCCGAAAAGGCCCACAAGTCGGCGGCTTCCTCGATGATCTTGTCGGTAGGCTTGCCCGATCCGTGGCCCGCGCGCGTCTCGATGCGGACGAGGTGCGGCTTGGGACCGATGTCGGCGGCCTGGATCGCTGCGGTGTATTTGAAGGTATGCCCCGGCACGACGCGATCGTCGGTGTCGGCTGTGGTCGCGAGGATCGCCGGATAGGCCTTGCCGGCCTGAACGTTGTGATAGGGCGAATATTTGTAGAGCGTCCTGAAATCCGCTTCCTTCGACGGATAGCCATAGTCATCGACCCAGTACCGCCCAGCGGTCCAGCGATCGAAGCGCAGCATGTCCATCACGCCCACCGCAGGCAGCGCGGCGGCGAACAGGTCGGGCCGCTGGTTGATGACCGCGCCGACCAGCAGGCCGCCGTTCGACCCGCCCTGGATCACCGTCTTCTGCGGCGACGAGATGCCCGACTTGTCGAGATATTCCGCCGCGGCGATCATGTCGTCGAACACGTTCTGCTTGTTCGCCAGCCGACCGGCATCATGCCACGCCTTGCCATATTCGCCGCCGCCGCGCAGGTTCGGCTGGGCGATCACCCCGCCCTGCTCCATCCACGCCAGCCGCGTCGCCGAGAAGCTGGGGGTCAGCGACACGTTGAATCCGCCGTATCCGTACAGGATCGTCGGCGCGGGACCCTTCAGCCCCTTCTTGTGGACGATGAACATCGGGATCTTCGTGCCGTCCTTCGACGGGTAGAAGACCTGTTTCACGTCGTAGCCGGACGGATCGAACGCGACCTTCGGCGCCGCCCAGACACGCGCCTGCCCCGTCTTCACGTCATAGCGATAGATGGTCGATGGCGTTGCGAAGCTGGTGAAGGCGAAGAAGGTTTCAGGATCGTCCTGATCACCGCCGAAGCCGCCGGCCGATCCGATTCCGGGCAACGCCACCTTGCCGATCAGCTTGCCGTCGAGGCCGTAGCGCCGCACTTCGCTCTTCACGTCGACCATATATTGCGCGACCAGCACGCCGCCGACGATGCCGCTGCCGTCGAGCACCGCAGTATCCTCAGGCACCAGTTGCACCGGCTGCGGGTTCGCCAGCGCGACATCCATCGTGACGATGCGGTTGCGCGGTGCGTCCTTGTTGGTCTGGACGTAGAATTTGCTGCCCTGGTTGCCGATCACCGACCATTCGTTGGTCAGCCCCTCGATCAACTTGCGGGGACGCCAGTCCGACGACGTCAGATCGACCAGCGCCAGTTCGTTGCGGTTGTCCGTACCCTCACTGGTGTAGATCAGCAGGTAGCGGCCGTCATCGGTCACGCTGGCGTAGTGGCCGCGCTTGGGCAGGTCCGGCGTCGCATAGACCAGCCGGTCGGCCGACTGCGGCGTACCCAGCTTGTGGAAATACACCGTCGCGTTCAGCGTCAGCGCCTGATACTTCTGCCCTGCCGGCGGTTCGGGATACCGGGTGTAGAAGAAGCCCGACCCGTCCTTCATCCAGTCGCCCAGACCCCGCACCCATTCGAGCTGATCGCCGGTATCCTTGCCGGTGGCGATGTCGAGCACCTTCAGCGTCCGCCAGTCGGTGCCGCCGTCCTGGATCGAATAGAGCAGTTTCGTGCCGTCGTCCGACGGGCGATAACCGCCGAGCGCCGTCGCGCCGTCCTTGGCCCAGGCGTTGGGATCGATCAGGACCCGCCCCGGCCCGTCCAGCGAATCGCGGACGTACAGGACCGACTGGTTCTGCAGCCCCGTGTTGCGGCTGTAGAAATATTTCCCGCCCTTCTTCGTCGGCAGCCCGAAGCGCTCGTAATTGTAGAGCTGCTTCATGCGATCGGCGAAGATCTGCCTGCCCGGCAATGTCGCCAGATAGGCATTGGTGACCTTGTTCTGCTCGGCAACCCATGCCGCGACCTTCGCATCGGTCCGGACGTCGTTCTCGAGCCAGCGGTACGGATCGGCGACCTTCACCCCGAACTGTTCGTCGACCTGATCGACCCTGGGCGTGGCGGGATAGGTGATGTTCGGCATGGCATCCTGGGCATGGGCCGCAAGCGGGCTGGTGGCGACGAGAAGTGCAGCGAGGATCGCGCGACGCATCGGTATCTCCGGATACGGAAAGGGAGGCCCCACCCTATAAGGTGCGACCTCCCGTTCAAGCGCTTATGCAGCGAAGTGCGCGTCTAGTCCTCCGTTTGTCCTGAGCTTGTCGAAGGACATGTCCGGGACACGTGCTTCGACAGGCTCAGCACGAACGGGATGTAAGACTTACGCGTCCTCGTAATCCGCATCCGACATCACCGGGCCCGAATCCTGGCCCTTGGCCGAGACGTCGCGATCGACGAATTCGATAATCGCCATCGGCGACGCGTCCGACGCGCGGATGCCGGCCTTGATGATGCGGGTGTAGCCGCCGTTGCGATCCGCATAGCGCGAGGCCAGCGTATCGAACAGCTTGCTCAGCTGGGCGTCGTCGAGCAGCCGGGCGTGTGCCAGGCGGCGGTTGGACAGGCCACCCTTCTTCGCCAGCGTGACCAGCTTCTCGACGTAGGGACGCAGTTCCTTCGCCTTGGCGACGGTCGTCGTGATCTGCTCGTGCTTGATGAGCGCGGCGCTCATGTTGCGGAACAGGGCGATGCGGTGGGCCGAGGTCCGCTGAAGCTTACGGCCGCCTACGCGATGGCGCATGATGTTTTCCTTCGTTCGTTAAGGGGCCGTTTGACGGATACCCCAGACCTGGTGGCATTCAGGGCTGCCACCTACACCCGTGTTCCCGGCGAAGGCCGGGGTCCAGTTTCGCAAGCCCGCCGCGGCAAAGCCGCCCTTCGACTGCCTGCTAAGGCAGGCGCTCAGGACAGGCTGACATCGGCAAAGCCGATGTCGTCAGACGGGCGTTGCCCGCAGGCCGCTCGGTCGCGTCTCTGGAATAGCTCGCGCTACTCCAGTGCGCTTACCCGAGTATCTCCTGCTCCAACTTCTTGGCCATCTCTTCGATGTTCTCCGGCGGCCAGCCCGGGATTTCCATCCCAAGGCGCAGACCCATGCTCGAGAGCACTTCCTTGATCTCGTTGAGCGACTTGCGGCCGAAGTTCGGCGTCCGCAGCATCTCGGCCTCGGTCTTCTGGACCAGATCGCCGATGTAGATGATGTTGTCGTTCTTGAGGCAATTGGCCGAGCGGACCGACAGCTCGAGCTCATCGACCTTCTTCAGCAGGAAGCGGTTGATCGTCGCCGTATCGCCGGTGTCGGCGGGAGCCGCCGACGGCACCGCGATGCCGATAGGTGCCGAGCGCGTGACGCTCGAATCATCGAAGTGCACGAACAGCGCCAGCTGGTCCTGCAGGATGCGACCGGCATAGGCCACCGCGTCCTCAGGCGTCACCGTACCGTCGGTTTCGACGGTCAGCGTCAGCTTGTCGTAATCCAGGTCCTGTCCGACGCGGGTCGGATCGACCTTGTAAGACACCTGGCGTACCGGCGAATACAGCGCATCGACCGGGATCAGACCGATCGGCGCGTCGGCCGGGCGGTTGTTGGCGGCCGGGACATAGCCCTTGCCGGTGTCGGCGGTCAGTTCGACGTTCAGCGTCGCGCCCTCGTCCAGGTGACAGATCACCAGTTCGGGGTTCATGATCTCGATGTCACCGGACACCGCGATGTCGCCGGCCTTGACCTCGGCCGGACCGGTCACCGACAGCTGCAGCCGCTTCGGGCCTTCGCCCTGCATGCGGATCGCGATCTGCTTCACGTTCAGGACGATGTCGGTCACGTCCTCACGCACACCGGCGAGCGACGAAAATTCGTGCAGCACGTTCTCGATCTTGATCGAGGTGACAGCGGCACCCTGCAGCGACGACAGCAGTACGCGGCGCAGCGCGTTGCCGAGCGTCAGGCCGAAGCCACGCTCCAGCGGCTCGGCCACGAAGGTCGACTTGCGCTTGCCGTCGCCGCCCTTCTTTTCCAGGCCGTTGGGCTTCTTGAGTTCCTGCCAGTTCTTGGGATTGACGGACACGGGCTACCCCTTGGTTTTGGGCGGCGGCTGATCGGGCCGCCGCCATGAAAGATACGGTTCGCGCAGCGCGATCAACCGCGCGCGAACTGCACGTCGATCAGACGCGACGACGCTTGGACGGACGAACGCCGTTGTGCGGGATCGAGGTCACGTCGCGGATCGAGGTGATCTGGAATCCGACCGCCTGCAGGGCGCGCAGGGCACTTTCGCGGCCCGAACCCGGTCCCTTGACTTCGACTTCCAGCGTCCGGACGCCATGCTCGGCCGCCTTCTTGCCGGCGTCCTCCGCGGCGACCTGCGCTGCATATGGCGTCGACTTGCGCGAGCCCTTGAAGCCCATCGTGCCGGCCGACGACCACGAGATCGCGTTGCCCTGGGCATCGGTGATCGTGATCATGGTGTTGTTGAAGCTGGCGTTCACGTGCGCGACGCCGCTGGTGATGTTCTTGCGCTCGCGACGGCGAATACGCTGTGGTGCTTGTGCCATATGGTGTTCCTGACCTTCAGTTCCAATACGGAAGCCGGCGGGCAATCTGCCTCAAGCCTGCCTCCGGCGGAGAAAAAGTGAAATCGTCCCCCAGACGATTTCTATTACTTTTTCTTCCCGGCGATCGGCTTGGCCTTGCCCTTGCGGGTGCGCGCATTGGTGTGCGTACGCTGGCCACGGACCGGCAGGCCCTTGCGATGACGCAGGCCGCGGTAGCAGGCCAGATCCATCAGACGCTTGATGTTCATCGCCGTCTCGCGACGCAGATCACCCTCGACCGTGTGGCCGGCGTCGATCGCTTCGCGGATCTGCAGGACTTCCTGGTCGGTCAGGTCCTGTACGCGACGCTCCGCCGCGATGCCCAGCTGTTCGACCAGCTGCTTGGCCTTGGTCTGGCCGATGCCGTGAATATACTGAAGCGCGATCACTACGCGCTTGTTGGTCGGGATGTTGACGCCCGCAATACGTGCCATGAATAAGGTCTCCCAGCTCCACGGGCGGGCATGGCAGCCAACCCATCTCATCGCGTTCAATATTCCGAAACGCACGAATACCGACGAGCGCAGAAACAGCGCCGCCGGTAGGCCGGTGGTTCGGAATGAGCGTCCGTTAAGGCTGTGCCGTGTCCGAGTCAAGCCGCGGCAGCATGATCGTCGCGATCAGGCCAGGCGCGTTGTCCGACAGCTCCAGCGTACCGCCGTGGAGCCGCGCCACCGCCTCGACCAGCGCCAGGCCCAGACCCGCCCCGGGCTTGCTGCGCGCCGGATCGAGTCGCCCGAACCGGCGCAATGCCTGCGCACGATCCTCGACCGCGATACCGGGGCCACGGTCCTCGACCGCCAGTCGCAGACAGCCCGGCTCGTCCCGTACGCGCAATGTGATCGCCCGCCCGTCCCCGGCATGGCGCACCGCATTGTCGATCAGATTGGCGATCGCCTGCGACAACAGCTCACGGTGCAGCGACAGCGGTGCCGCGGCGGACAGGTCGGCGATCAGCACGGTACCAGCCTCGTCCAGCAACGGTTCGTAGAGGTCGGCGACTGCCGCCATCAGTTCGGCCGGATCGGTCGCGACGAAGCCGGACCGGCCCGTCGCCTCCGACCGGCTGATTTCCAGCATCACGGTCAGCATCCGCGTGATTATGTCGGTTTCGGCGATCAGCCCGCCGAGCGCCGCGTCGCGCTGCACCGGATCGGAGGCCGTCAGTGCCGCCTCGGCGCGCGCGCGCAATCGGGCGATCGGCGAACGCAGGTCGTGCGCGACGCTGTCGGTCATCACGCGCAATTCGCCCATCAGTCGCTCGATCCGGTCGAGCATCGCATTGACCCGCAGGCCGAGGCGATCGAACGCATCGCGACCCGGTGGCGCGACAGCGACCCGACGCGCCAGATCGCCGGCGGCGACTGCGTCGGCGGTGGTGGCCACACCGTCGATCCGCCGCGAGACGGATCGGGCGAGCACAAGTCCGCCGGCGATCCCGAGCACGAGCGACAGCAGCATCGACAGCACCAGCGCCCGCTCGATACTGCGCTGTGCGGTTTCCCAGTCGTCCAGCAGCCGCCCGTTGAGCAGCCAGTTCGACCCGACCCGCCGCAGGACGAAGCCGGCCTCGCCGCCGCTCCACGCACCCGCTTGCGCCAGTTGCGCGATCCGAAACCCCGGGGAGAGCGAGACGGCGAGCCGGTCCGGTCCCGCGCCCGCAATGCGACGACCGCCATTGTCGACCAGGGCGACGACCAGCGAAGCGTCGTTCGCCGTGCCCGCCTGCGCGATCGCGTCGCGCAATCCCGCCGCACCGCCACGCCGCCACGTCGCGGCCAGCCCGTCGCTCTGCTCCACCGTGTCGCGGCGCAGTTGGTCGATCGCGTCATCGTGCGTCGCCCGCCACAGGAACGCGACCGGCGCGAATCCCGACACCAGCGCCAGCAGCACCGCCAGCAGCGCCAACCGGGCCGTCGTCGATAACCGCATCAGCGATCGGCGGACAGCATATACCCTGCCCCGCGGACGGTGTGCAGGATCGGCGTCGCGCCGTCTTCGATCTTTCGGCGCAGGCGGGCGATGTGGACGTCCACCACGTTCGATCCCGGATCGAAGTGATAGTTCCAGATCTTCTCCAGCATCATCGTGCGCGTCACGACCTGATCGGCATGGCGGGCCAGATACTCGAGGATCGCGAACTCGCGCGCGCCGAGCAGGACCGCGCGACCGGCGCGGGTGACGCGGCGCGACAGCAGATCGATGTCGAGGTCGCCGATCGCCAGCACACTGGCCTGCGCGGCGGGTGCGCGCGCATCCTGGCGGCGCAGCAGCGCGTCGATCCGCGCACTCAGTTCCGAAAAGGCGAACGGCTTGGTCAGATAGTCGTCGGCCCCGGCCTTCAGCCCGCCGACCCGATCGTCGACCGTGCCCAGCGCCGACAGCACGATCGCCGGCGTGGATATCCCGGCCGCGCGCACCGCGCCGATCATCGCCAGCCCGTCCAGCCCGGGCAGCATACGATCGACGATCAGCAGGTCGAAACTGCCCTCGCTTGCCAGGAACAGGCCGTCGCGGCCGTCCGCGGCGACTTCCACCGCAAACCCGGTTTCGGCCAGCCCCTTCGCCAGATAGGCCGCTGCGGCGGCATCGTCCTCGACGATCAGGATCTTGCGGCTCATGACCGATCGATTAGCAGCCGGGGGATCGCCCGCAAATGCCGAAGCGGCCGGGAAGGCGGGAGCTCCTTCACCGGCCGCAGCCATCCGGGGACCAGGGGAGCCCCCGGAAAGGTCCATGTTACTGCGCCTTGGTCTCGGTCTTCGTTTCGACCTTCTTGGCCTTCACGACCTTGTGCTTGGCCGGCGCCGGCGCGGCCTTCTTCGCCTCGGCGAGCGAGGGAGCGGCGATCATCGCGAGGGCGGTGGCCGACAGCAGCAGACGATTCATGGGAAACTCTCCGTAGTTGGGTTCGCTCGGTCCGGCGCATCGCCGTTCCGAAACCCTGTCTACGGATATCCGCCCGTCATCGCGGTGACGGCGACATGACAAATCCGTCATGTCGGGAAAATACTCCGCGACCGCCCGGCCGCAGACGGTCAGCCCTGCAAACTCTCCAGGATCGCCGCCACCGAGCGCGCGACATGCTCGATATCCGCCATGCCGTCCACGCGGTGGACAATGCCCCGCGCCTCGTAGATCGGCAGGATCGGCGCGGTCTTTGCGCGATATTCGGCCATGCGGGTCCGCACGGTTTCGGCGTTGTCGTCGGGGCGCCGCTTGAACTCGCGCGATCCGCACACGTCGCAGACGTCGGCCACCGCCGGCTGCTTGTAGCGATCGTGATAACCCTCGCCGCACTTGGCGCAGGTGAAGCGGCCGGTGATGCGATCGACCAGCGCCTCCTCGTCGACCGCCAGTTCGATGACCGCATGCAGCTTGCGGCCGCGCGCGTCGAGCAGGCCGTCGAGCGCTTCCGCCTGAGCGGCCGTACGCGGGTATCCGTCGAAGATCGCGCCACTAGCGGTGTCGGCCATGTCGAGCCGCTCGCCGATGATGCCCGACACGATGTCGTCCGACACCAACGCGCCCGATTCCATCACTGCCTTGGCCTGCAGCCCCACCGGTGTCCCGGCCTTGACCGCCGCGCGCAGCATGTCGCCGGTCGACAGCTGGACCATCCCGCGGTCCGCCTCGAGCCGGCTCGCCTGTGTGCCTTTGCCGGCGCCCGGCGGTCCGAGCAGAATGATGTTCACGTCGCGGCGCTCCCCTGTCGCGGTCGTTATGATCGTTTAGCGCAGGCGACCGCCCTTGAGCTTCGCCTTCTTGATGAGGTCGCCATACTGGTGCGCCAGCAGGTGCGACTGGATCTGCGTCACCGTGTCCATCGTCACATTGACCACGATCAGCAGGCTGGTCCCGCCCAGATAGAACGGGATCGACAGCGCAGATACCAGATATTCCGGCAACAGGCAGATCACGGTCAGATAGGCGGCACCGACGACGGTGATGCGCGTCAGCACATAGTCGAAATAATTCTCGGTATTCTTGCCCGGACGGATGCCGGGAATGAAGCCGCCATAGCGCTTCAGATTGTCCGCCGTCTCCTCCGGGTTGAAGACCACCGCGGTGTAGAAGAACGAGAAGAAGATGATGCCGGCACCATACAGCGCCATGTACACCGGCGAGCCGTGCGTCAGATACTGGTTGATGGTGATGACGAAATCGCCCCAGCGGCTCTGGCCCGCCACCGACTGACCGGCGAACTGCGTGATCGTCAGCGGCAGCAGCAGGAGCGAGGAGGCGAAGATCGGCGGGATCACGCCGGCGGTGTTGAGCTTCAGCGGCAGATGGCTGCGCTCGGCCTGGACGCCTCGCGCGGTCTGGCGCTTGGGATATTGGATCAGGATGCGGCGCTGCGCCCGTTCCATGAAGCAGATGAACAGCACCAGCAGGACGACGGCGACGATGATTGCCGCCAGCGACAGCGGATTGACCGAGCCGGTGCGTCCGCCCTCGAACAGCTGGACCAGCGTACGCGGCAGATGCGCGACGATGCCGGCCATGATGATGAGCGAGATGCCGTTGCCGACACCGCGGCTGGTGATCTGTTCGCCCAACCACATCAGGAACATCGTGCCGCCGATCAGCGAGACGACCGCGGTGATGCGGAACAGCAGGCCCGGCTCGACCACGGCACCGCCGGCCTCGAAACCCGTAGCGATGAACCAGCCCTGGATCGCCGTCAGCAGGACGGTGCCGTAGCGGGTGTACTGGTTGAGCTTCTTGCGCCCGCTCTCGCCTTCCTTCTTGATCGCGGCCAGTTGCGGCGACAGCGACGTCGCGAGCTGCACCACGATCGAGGCGGTGATGTACGGCATCACACCCAGCGCGATCAGCGACGCGCGTTCGAGCGCGCCGCCCGAGAAGGTATTGAAGAAGTCGAGTACGCCGCCGCGCGTCTGGTTGGCGAGTGCGGCCAGACCGGTCGGATCGATACCCGGCAGTGGCACATAGCTCAGCAGCCGAAACACGATGAGCGCGGCCAGCGTGAACCACAGCCGCTTCTTGAGGTCGGTCGCCTTGCCGAATTTCGACAGGTTCAGGCCGGATGCCATGTTGTCGGCTGCGGATGCCATGTGATGTATGTGTCCCGGAAATCTGGCGGGATCACCCGCCCCCGCCGCTCATATAGGAGGCTGCGGCGGTATGTCTAATGCGGACAACCAAACCCAAACCGTTCGTGTCGACTAGGGATCGAGCGAAGTCGAGAGCCCGTATCGAGAAAGATTTCTCGATACGCCGTCTCGACAAGCTCGACGACACTCGAAACGAACGGTTTGAACAGGAATTTACTTCTTGGCGAACGACGCCTTCTTCTCCGCCTTGGCCTTCTGGACCACGCGGTGCTTGGCCTTCGCCTTGTCCGCGGCCGGCACCAGCTCCGGCACGTTCACCGAACCGCCGGCCTTCTCAACCGCCTCGCGCGCGCCCTTCGACACGCCGGCGACCGTGAAGTTCAACTTTGCAGAGAAGTCACCCTTGCCGAGCAGGCGGACGCCATGCTTACCACCGCGCGTCAGGCCGGCCGCATTCAGCGCGTCCTGGTCGATCGTCGCGTTCGCATCGAGCGTGCCGGCGTCGATCGCCTTCTGGATCATGCCCAGATTGACCTCGGCAAAGTCCTTGGCGTGGACGTTGTTGAAGCCGCGCTTCGGGATGCGCATGTGGAGCGGCATCTGACCGCCCTCGAAGCCGTTGATGGCGACGCCTTCGCGGCTGCCCTGGCCCTTCTGGCCGCGGCCCGAGGTCTTGCCCTTGCCGGAACCGATACCACGGCCAACCCGCATCCTGCGGTGACGGGCACCTTCGTTGTCGCGGAGATCGTTCAGTTTCATGTCGTGCACTCGCTTTCGCTATGTTCGCGCTTGGGGCGGAAGGACCGCCCCGTCCCTACTCACGTCATCCCCGCGAAGGCGGGGATAAATTATGGCTGACGAAGCAGCGTGAACCGCAACGTCAGCCAGAATTGATTCCCGCCTTCGCGGGAATGACGAGGTTTGTCGAGAGGCTTAGCCCTCGACCACTTCCACCATGTGCGGCAGCTTGCGGATCATGCCCCGGACTTCGGGGGTATCTTCCAGCTCCGACACACGGTGCATCTTGTTGAGGCCGAGACCGATCAGCGTCGCGCGCTGGTCCTTCTTGCGGCGGATCGGCGAACCGATCTGCTTCACCTTGATAGTCGCCATGTCGCTCACTCCACGATCGCTGCGGCATCGGCCTCGGCGGTCTTGGAACCACCATGGCCGAGCAGGTCGGCGATCTTCTTGCCGCGACGCTGCGCGACCGACTTCGGGCTGGTCTGCTCGGTCAGAGCCTCGAACGTCGCCCGGATCATGTTGTACGGGTTCGACGTGCCGACCGACTTCGTCACGACGTCATGGACGCCGAGCGATTCGAAAATGGCGCGCATCGGGCCACCGGCGATGATGCCCGTACCGGCAGGCGCCGTACGGATCGTCACGCGACCGGCACCGAAGTGACCGTTGCCGTCATGATGCAGCGTCCGGCCGTCCTTCAGCGGGACACGGACCATTGCCTTCTTGGCAGCGGCCGTCGCCTTACTGATGGCTTCGGGCACTTCGCGCGCCTTGCCATGGCCGAAACCGACCCGGCCCTTGCCGTCACCCACGACGACCAGTGCCGCGAAGCCGAAGCGCTTGCCGCCCTTCACCGTCTTCGAGACGCGGTTGATGTGGACCAGCTTCTCGATAAGTTCCTCGCCGCCGTCGTCGCTGCCGCGCGGGCCGCCACGATTGTCGCGACCGCCGCGATTGCCGCCGGGGCCACCACGGCCGCCGCCGCCGGGGCCACCACGACCGCCGCCGGGACCACCGCGACCGCCACCCGGACCGCCGCGACCGCGACCGCCGCCGGCATACCCACCGCCGCCACCGCCGGCGTAGCCGCCGGACTGCGCGCCGTCGTTGGTCGGCGCTGCTGCTGCATCGGCCGGAGCGCCGGCTGGCGTGTTGTTCTCGTCAGCCATCTTAGAACTCCAATCCGCTTTCACGCGCGGCATCCGCCAGCGCCTTGACGCGACCGTGATACAGGAAGCCACCACGGTCGAACACGACCTGGGTGACGCCCGCCGCCTTGGCGGCTTCGGCCACGCGCTGACCGACGGCCTTGGCGGCGTCGATCGTCGCACCGGTCTTGCCGGCGTTGTCCTTGCCCAGCGTCGAGGCGGCGGCGAGCGTCTTGCCCTCCGCATCGTCGATCACCTGTGCGTAGATGTGCTTGCCCGAGCGGTGCACCGACAGCCGCGGACGCGTGCCCGAGCGGCTGCGCAGCGTGGTCCGGTTGCGGCGGCGCCGCTTCTCGAAGAGGGAGAGACCCTTGGTCATTACTTCTTCTTCCCTTCCTTGCGGAAGATGAACTCGCCTTCGTACTTGATGCCCTTGCCCTTGTACGGCTCGGGCTTACGCCAGCGACGGATTTCGGCGGCGAACTGACCCACCGCCTGCTTGTCGTTGCCACTGATCTCGACCGTGGTCTGATCGGGGGTCTTCACCTCGACGCCTTCCGGCACGTCCAGGTCGACATCATGCGAATAGCCCAGCTGCAGCTTCAGCTTGCGACCCGAAGTCGAGGCGCGGTAGCCGACACCGGTGATGAGCAGCTTCTTGGCGAAGCCGTCCGTCACGCCGGTGACCAGGTTCTGCACCAGGGTGCGGTGCATGCCCCAGAAGGCGCGCGCCTGCTTGGTCGCGTTGGCCGGCTGCACCGAAATGCTGCCGTCCTCGATCGCGTAGCTAATCTCGTCCCGCATCGCGAGGGTCAGGGTGCCCTTGGGCCCCTTCACGCTGAGCGTCTTGCCCTCGATCGAGGCGCTGACGCCTGCCGGTACGGAAACCGGCTTCTTGCCGATGCGGCTCATCAGAACACCTCCGCAAGCACTTCGCCGCCGACATTCTGTTCGCGCGCTTCCGCGTCGGACAGAACGCCGCGAGGCGTCGAGACGATCGTGATGCCGAGGCCGTTACGGACGCGCGGCAGTTCGGTCGAACCCGAATAGACGCGGCGGCCCGGCTTCGAGATGCGCGCGACGTGCTTGATCGCCGGCTGGCCCTCGAAATACTTCAGCTCGATGCGGATGCCGGCCGCGGGGCCCATCTGCTCTTCGCTGTAGCCGCGGATATAGCCCTCGCGCTGGAGGACGTCGAGCACCCGTGCGCGCAGCTTGCTGCCCGGGGTCAGGACGGAGTCCTTCTTCGCGCGCTGGCCGTTGCGGATGCGGGTGAGCATGTCACCCAGGGGATCGGTCAATGCCATGTCTAAACCCTTACCAGCTCGACTTGGTGACGCCGGGGATCAGTCCCTTGTTGGACAGATCGCGCAGCATCACGCGGGCGAGGCGGAACTTGCGGTAGTAACCGCGCGGACGGCCGGTCAGCTCGCAGCGATTGCGGATGCGCGTCGGATTCCCGTTGCGGGGAATCTCGGCCATCTTCAGGCGGGCGATCAGACGCTCGGTCTCGTCGAGACCCTTGTCGTTCGCGATCGCCTTCAGCTTCGCATACTTGCCGGCATATTTCTTGACCAGCACCTTGCGGCGCTCGTTCTTGTTGATCGAACTCAGTTTCGCCATTGGACTTAAGCTCTCTTTCCTACGCCGCTTGCTTGTCGGCCTGGTCGCCGACCAGTCCGATGAACGGGAAGCCGAACAGGAGCAGCAGGTGCCGCGCCTCTTCGTCGGTCTTCGCCGTGGTGGTGACGATGATGTCCATGCCCCGGACCGTATCGATCTGGTCATAGCTGATCTCCGGGAACACCAGCTGCTCCTTCAGACCCATCGCATAATTGCCCCGGCCGTCGAACGACTTGGGGTTCAGGCCGCGGAAATCGCGGATACGCGGCATCGCGATCGTCACCAGACGATCCAGGAACTCGTACATGCGCTCCCGGCGAAGGGTGACCTTCACGCCGATCGGCATGCCTTCGCGCAGGCGGAACTGCGCGATCGACTTCTTGGCCTTGGTGATGACCGGCTTCTGGCCGGCGATCAGCTCCATCTCGGACGCTGCGCGCTCGACCTTCTTCTTGTCCTGGGTCGCCTCGCCGACGCCCATGTTGATGACGATCTTGTCGAGCCGCGGGATTTCCAGGCGGTTCTTGTACCCGAACTTCTCGGTCATCGCCTTGGCGATGGTGTCGTCGTACTGCTTGCGCAGACGCGGCGTGTACGAATCAGCCACTGATCGTCTCCCCGGTCTTCACGGCCACGCGGACCTTCTTGCCGTCCTTCGTCTCGAAACGGACGCGCGTCGGCTTGCCGTCGGCGGTCACGTGCGCGACCTTCGAGACGTGCATCGGCGCTTCCGAGCGCTGCAGGCCACCCTGGGGGTCGGCCTGCGTCGGCTTGGCATGACGCACGGCGATGTTGACGCCCGACACGACGACCTTGCCGTCCTTCGGGTGCGATGCGGTGACTTCGCCGGTCTTGCCCTTGTCCTTGCCGGACAGGACGATGACGCGGTCACCCTTCTTGATGCGGGCAGCGGCCATGCTACAGGACCTCCGGCGCGAGCGAGATGATCTTCATGTAGCCCTTCGAGCGCAGCTCGCGGACCACCGGGCCAAAGATACGGGTGCCGATCGGCTCCTCGTTCTTGTTGACCAGGACGGCGGCATTGCCGTCGAACCGGATCACCGAGCCATCGGCGCGGCGAATGTCCTTGGCGGTGCGGACGATGACGGCGCGATGCACGTCACCCTTCTTCACACGGCCCCGCGGCACTGCTTCCTTGACGCTGACGACGATCACGTCGCCCACGCCGGCAACCCGGCGCTTGGACCCGCCAAGCACCTTGATGCACTGCACCCGCTTCGCGCCGCTGTTGTCAGCGACGTCGAGATTGGACTGCATCTGGATCATGGATCCGTATCCTTCCCTCTTCTGGCGCTGGATTCCGACCCAGCGCCGCCTTGAAATCCCCGCTCACACCCGTTTTCAGGCTGAGCGAAGTCGAAGCCCTTAGCCCCACCCTTCGACTTCGCTCGGGGCGAACGGAGGGTAGAGCCAGGGCGATGCTCGTTAGGCCGAGGCTTCCGCTGCGATCATTTCCGGCGTCGCATGGGTGTTCACCCGCTCGATCACCTTCCACGTCTTCAGCTTGGAAATCGGGGCGGTCTCTTCGATCCGCACCGTCTCGCCGGCCTTGTACTCATTGCTCTCGTCGTGAGCATGATACTTCTTCGAGCGGCGGATGATCTTGCCGTAGAGCGGGTGCTTCACCTTGCGCTCGACGTTCACCACCACCGTCTTGTCGGTCTTGTCCGAGACGATCACCCCGGTCAGCACGCGCTTCGGCATGTCGTTTCGTCCTTACTTTGCGGCCGAGCGCGAACGCTCGGACTGCGTGGTCTTGATGCGGGCGATGTCGCGACGCACTTCGCGCACCCGGCTCGGCTTTTCCAGCTGGCTGGTCGCGGCCTGGAAACGGAGGTTGAACGCCTCGCGCTTCAGGTTGCCAAGCTCTTCGCTCAGCTGGTCGTCGCTCTTCGCGCGAAGATCGGTTGCCTTCGTCATCGTCTTATCCTTCCAGGTGCGACGTGTCGCCGAGACGCGCCACGACCTTCACCTTGATCGGCAGCTTCATGGCTGCGCGGCTGAACGCCTCTGCCGCAAGCGGGCCGGCGACGCCGTCCAGCTCGAACAGGATGCGGCCCGGCTTGACGCGCGCGGCCCAATATTCCGGCGCACCCTTGCCCTTGCCCATGCGGACTTCGGCCGGCTTCGACGTGACCGGAACGTCGGGGAACACGCGGATCCACAAACGCCCCTGGCGCTTGATGTGACGCGTGATCGCGCGGCGAGCCGCCTCGATCTGGCGCGCGGTGATCCGCTCCGGCTCCATCGCCTTCAGCCCGTACGAGCCGAAGTTCAGGTCGGTGCCGCCAGTCGCAACGCCGTGGATACGGCCCTTGAACTGCTTGCGGAACTTGGTCTTTTTCGGTTGCAGCATGACTAGCCCTTAGTTCCGGCGGTCGTCGCGCATCGGGCGGACGCCCGACGTCTGCGCTTCCATCATGAGACGCTCCTGCGCCAGCGGATCATGGCCGAGAATCTCGCCCTTGAAGATCCAGACCTTCACGCCGCACACGCCGTAGGCGGTGTGGGCTTCGGCCTCGGCATAGTCGAGATGCGCGCGCAGCGTGTGCAGCGGCACCCGGCCCTCGCGATAGCTCTCGGTCCGCGCGATCTCGGCACCGCCCAGACGGCCGCCGCACATCACCTTGATGCCATCGGCACCCAGGCGCATCGCCGACTGCACCGCGCGCTTCATGGCGCGGCGGAACGCAATGCGACGCTCGAGCTGATCGGCGATGCCCTGTGCGACCAGCTTGGCGTCGATCTCCGGCTTGCGGATCTCGACGATGTTCAGGCTGACTTCCGAAGAGGTCATCGCGCCGATCGTCTTGCGCAGCTTCTCGATGTCGCTGCCCTTCTTGCCGATGATGACACCGGGACGGGCGGCATAGATCGAGATGCGGCACAGCTTGGCCGGACGCTCGATCACGACCTTGGAGATCGCGGCCTGCGGCAGCGTCTTCATGATGAACTGGCGGATCTTCAGATCCTCCAGCAGCAGGCGACCATAGTCCGCGCCCTCGGCGAACCAGCGGCTGTCCCACGTGCGGTTGATCTGCAGGCGCAGGCCGATCGGGTTGCTCTTGTGACCCATTATGCTTCTTCCTGCTCGCGCACGACGATGCGCAGACGGCTGAACGGCTTCAGGATGCGGGTGGACTTGCCACGGCCGCGGGTCGCGAAGCGCTTCATGGTGATCGACTTGCCGACCGACGCCTCGGCGACAACGAGCGCGTCGACGTCGAGGTTGTGGTTGTTCTCGGCGTTGGCGATGGCCGATGCCAGCACCTTGCGCGCATCAACCGCCATGGCCTTCTTCGAGAAGGCCAGGATGTTGAGCGCCTTGCCGACCGGCTGATTGCGGATCAGCGCCGCGACCAGGTTCAGCTTCTGCGCCGAGCCGCGGATCTGCGTTCCGACCGACAGGGCTTCCTTGTCGCCGACGCGACGCGGGGCTGCTTGCTTGGACATCAGCGCTTACCCTTCTTGTCGGCGGCGTGACCCGG
Organism: Pseudomonadota bacterium; assembly: GCA_040388765.1. Taxonomy (GTDB): domain Bacteria; phylum Pseudomonadota; class Alphaproteobacteria; order Sphingomonadales; family Sphingomonadaceae; genus Sphingomonas. The sequence goes on from JAZKBG010000001.1 coordinate 169,742, forward strand.
GAAGAAGCGGGTCGGAGCGAACTCGCCCAGCTTCATGCCGACCATATCCTCGTTGACCGACACCGGCACGAACTTGCGGCCGTTGTAGACGCTGAACGTCAGGCCGACGAACTGCGGTAGGATGGTCGAACGGCGCGACCACGTCTTGATCGGCGCCCGGGCGCTGCTGTCCTGCGCGGTCTCGGCCTTCTTCAGAAGGCTGAGGTCCACGAACGGACCCTTCCATACGGAGCGAGCCATTACTTCTTCCTCGCGTGGCGGCTGCGGATAATCATCTTGTCCGTCGCCTTGTTGTGGCGGGTGCGCGCACCCTTGGTCGGCTTGCCCCACGGCGTGACCGGATGACGGCCGCCCGAGGTCCGGCCTTCACCACCGCCGTGCGGATGGTCGACCGGGTTCTTGGCGACGCCGCGGGTCAGCGGGCGGATGCCCTTCCAGCGATTGCGGCCGGCCTTGCCCAGGTTGGTGTTCTGGTTGTCGGGGTTCGACACCGCGCCCACCGTCGCCATGCAGTTGGCATGGATGTAGCGCTGCTCACCCGAGTTCAGGCGGACGATCACCATCCCGCGGTCACGACCCACGACCTGCACATAGGTGCCGGCCGAACGCGCGATCTGGCCACCCTTGCCGGGCTTCATCTCGACGTTGTGGACGATCGTGCCGACCGGCACCGAACCCAGCTCCATCGCGTTGCCCGGCTTCACGTCGGTCTTCTTGCCCGCGATCACCTTGTCGCCGACAGCCAGACGCTGCGGCGCGATGATATAGGCCTGGTTGGTCTTGCCGTCGGTCTCGCCATAGCTGACCAGCGCGATGAAGGCGGTGCGGTTGGGATCATATTCGATCCGCTCCACGGTGCCCTCGACGTCCCACGTGCGACGCTTGAAATCGATGATGCGATAGCGCTGCTTGTGACCGCCGGCGATGCCTCGCGAGGTCACGTGACCCTTGTTGTTGCGACCGCCGGTCTTGTTCTTGCCCTCGGTCAGCGCCTTGACCGGACGACCCTTGAACAGGCTCGAACGGTCGATCAGGATCAGACCACGGACGCCGGGCGACGTCGGATTGAATTGCTTGAGTGCCATGTCAGTTGACCCCCTGCGTGACGTCGATCGAATCGCCGTCCTTCAGCGTAACGATCGCCTTCTTCATGTCGGACCGGCTGTAGGGCGTACCCTTCCAGCGCTTCGTCTTGCCCTTCTGCACCAGCGTGTTCACGCCGGTGACGGAGACATTGAACAGCGCCTCGACGGCAGCCTTGATCTCGGGCTTCGACGCGTCGTTCGACACGCGGAACACGACCGCGTTATGCTCCGACATCATCGTCGATTTCTCGGTGATGTGCGGGGCGACGATCACGTCGTAATGGCGATTATCGATCGCCTTCTTCGGAGCCTTAGCCATTGAAGCGCGCCTCCAGCTTCTCGACCGCGGCGCGGGTCAGCACCAACGTGTCATGCTTCAGGATGTCATAGACGTTGGCGCCACCGGCCGGCAGCACGTTGATCGTATGCACGTTGCCCGCGGCCAGCGCGAAGCTCGTATCGACCGCATCGCCGTCGATGACCAGCGCCGTCTTGCCGAAGCCTAGCTTGCCCCAGTCGCCCAGCAGCGTCTTGGTCTTGTTCTCGGCGACGGCCAGGCTGTCCATGATGACCAGCGACCCTGCCTTGGCATGGGTCGACAGCGCCATCTTCAGGCCCAGCGCGCGAATCTTCTTGTTCAGCGACGGGTTGAAGTCACGGACGCGGGCGCCGTGTGCCTTACCGCCACCGACGAAGATCGGCGCGCGGCGATCGCCGTGACGTGCCGTACCGCCGCCCTTCTGGCGACCGAACTTCTTGCCGGTGCGCGCGACGTCGGACCGCTCGCGGGTGCCGCGGGCGGTGCCGCGACGCTTCTCGAGCTGCCAGGTGACGACGCGGTGCAGGATGTCCGCGCGGGGCTCGACGCCGAAGATATCGTCGTTGAGCTCGGCGTCGGCCGCCTTGGCACTGGCGTCGAAGGATTGAACCTTGACCTTCACGTTCAGCCCTCCTGGCCGTCGGTCGCTGCGGGTGCCGCGGTCGTTTCGACCGGGGTATCCGCTGCGGTGTTGCTGTTGGCAGCCTGCTTCAGGCTGGCCGGATACTTGGTATCGGCATGGGCCGGTACCTTGACCGCGTCCTTGACGATCAGCCAGCCGCCCTTCGACCCGGGCACCGAGCCCTTGACGAAGATCAGGCCGCGCTCGACGTCGGTCGACACGATCTCGAGGTTCTGCTGGGTGCGATTGCGCGCGCCCATGTGGCCGGCCATCTTCTTGTTCTTGAAGACGCGGCCCGGATCCTGACGGTTGCCGGTCGAGCCGTGCGAACGGTGCGAAACCGAAACGCCGTGCGTCGCGCGCAGACCACCGAAGTTCCAGCGCTTCATGGCGCCGGCGAAGCCCTTGCCCTGCGTCACGCCCTGCACGTCCACCAGCTGGCCGTTCGCGAAATGGTCGGCCGAGATCTCGGCGCCCACATCGAGCAGATTGTCGTCGGAGACGCGGAACTCGACCAGCTTCGCCTTGGGCTCGACTTCAGCCTTGCCGAAGTGGCCACGCTGCGGCTTGGCGACGTTCTTTGCCTTGGCGACACCAGCGCCAAGCTGGACCGCGACATAGCCGTCACGATCGGTTTCCTTGCGTGCGATCACCTGGAGACCATCGAGCTGCAGGACGGTCACGGGCACATGGCGCCCATCGTCCTGGAACAGCCGGGTCATGCCCAGTTTCTTCGCGATCACGCCTGTGCGCATGATGCGTATTCCCTTCCAAACAGAGGCTCCGCGGAGGTACCGGGGAGCGTGCCAACGAAAAGGCCCTCCAGCGTTCCCGCCGAAGAGCCAGCCCACGTTCAAGTGCCCCCGTCAGGGCCATCGTGTTTTCGCTTCATCATAAAGCGAAAGACGGGGACTCAGGCGCCAGTCAGACTGGCCGGTATCCCTGCTTTCTGCGCGCTGCCGTCACCGACTGCGCAAGCACGGCGGAGAATCAACCCCGCCGGGAGAGGAGCCGTTAGGCCAGTTTGATCTCGACGTCAACGCCGGCGGCGAGGTCGAGCTTCATCAGCGCATCGACCGTGTTGGCGGTCGGCTGCACGATGTCGAGCAGGCGCTTGTAGGTGCGGGTCTCGAACTGCTCGCGCGACTTCTTGTCGATGTGCGGGCCGCGGTTGACCGTGAACTTGTCGATGTGCGTGGGCAGCGGGATCGGACCACGGATGAGCGCGCCGGTGCGACGGGCGGTGTCGGCGATGTCGCCGGCAGCCTGGTCGAGCACACGGTGGTCGAACGCCTTGAGGCGAATGCGGATATTCTGCGTTTCCATGGATCCTGCCGATGCGAAAGAGCGGGCGCCCTGATGGACGCTCTTGCTGGTTGATTTGAAACTGGAGGGCGGCCCTTACAGAGACTTGTGCTGGGGATCAAGTCCGTCCGTCGCAAAATCGGGGTTACCAGCACTTGCCCGTGGGCTGCCCCTCCTCGGGGAGGACGCGGATGCGCCGCTTCGACCAGTAGCTCAGGTCCATCATGACGCGGACGCGCGCACCGGGTTTCGTCCAGATCTCCTGGTCGCCACGGTCTTCCCAGCCGGTGCGACACAGATGCCAGCCCCGCGCCGCCAGCGCATCGCTGACCGCGAACACGGCGCTCTGGTTCCTGTCATGCCACACGGTCAACAGCGTGAAGCCGGACCGTCCGTTGCGGGCGAGATCGACGGCCGCTTCATAGGGTCCGGTGCCGAACAGCATCACGCCATCCTTGCGACAGCGCAGCGCGCTGGCGGTGTCGACGCAGCTGGTGAAGCCCAACCGTTCGGCGAAGGCGCGGTTGCCGGTGATCGGCAGACCGTCGAACACGCGGTTTGGCGGTGGCGGGGCCGCGGCGGGTGCGCAGGCTGCCAACAATCCACTCAGCAGCAAAGACGCCCGACGTCGCATCGCGACGGCTTACCGCCGATCGGCATGCCGGTCGATGTCGGTCATGATTCCGCCCTGTTCCCATTCGTGCCGAGCTTGTCGAAGCACCGTATTTCGTGCCGCACGGGCGTCGCGCGCGGATCAAAGAACGGTGCTTCGACAAGCTCGGCACGAACGAAAAATGGGTGATCCCAATTGCCATCAGACAGCAAAAGGCCCGACCTCCTTCCGGAGGCCGGGCCCTTCACTCTCGACCCTCTCGGGCTGAGCTTACTTGTCGATGCCGCTGACGACGCCGGCGCCGACGGTACGACCGCCCTCGCGGATCGTGAAGCGCTGGCCCACGTCCATCGCGATCGGTGCGATCAGCTTGATGCCGAGGGCGACTTCATCGCCCGGCATGACCATCTCGGTGCCCTCGGGCAGCTCGATCGTGCCGGTCACGTCCGTGGTGCGGAAGTAGAACTGCGGGCGATAGTTGGCGAAGAACGGCGTGTGACGGCCACCCTCGTCCTTCGACAGCACGTACACCGACGACTGGAAGTCGGTGTGCGGCGTGATCGAACCCGGCTTGGCGAGAACCTGGCCACGCTCGACTTCGTCGCGAGCGACGCCGCGGATCAGCGCGCCGACGTTGTCACCGGCCTGGCCCTGGTCGAGCAGCTTGCGGAACATCTCGACGCCCGTGACCGTGGTCTTGCGGACGGTCGGGTGGATGCCGACGATCTCGACTTCCTCGCCAACCTTGACGATGCCGGTCTCGACGCGGCCGGTGACGACCGTGCCGCGACCCGAGATCGAGAACACGTCCTCGATCGGCATCATGAACGGCTTGTCCAGCGGACGCTCCGGCTGCGGGATCGACTCGTCGACCGCCGCCATCAGCGCCAGGATCGCTTCCTGGCCCAGCTTGGCGTCCGAACCCGACAGAGCGGCCGTGGCCGAACCGCGGATGATCGGAATGTTGTCGCCGTCGAACTCGCGCTTGCTGAGCTCTTCACGGATTTCCATCTCGACCAGCTCGAGGATTTCCTCGTCGTCGACCAGATCGACCTTGTTCA
>JAZKBG010000002.1:0-18774 GCA_040388765.1 Pseudomonadota bacterium
CTTCTATGCCCACCTCCCAGCCCCGTCAATCACATTCTGCAATTTTGTTACAGAGGGCGCTCCATCCCGCGGAAATCTGCGGATTATGCGTTCGTAAACATGGTTGGCCTACGTCGTCCGGGTGACCGAATCAGCCCAGATCAGCCCGAATCAGACCACCGAAGCACCGGAATCACTGCGCTCACAGGTGCGCAGCGCGGTGATCTGGCGATCGGGCACGCAGATCATCGGACAGGTGATCGCCTGGGCTTCAACATTTCTCGTCATCCGCATCCTCAGTCCCGCCGACTATGGCCTGTTCGCGATGACGCAGGTCGTGCTGGTTCTGCTCAACATGCTCAACGGCTATGGACTTGCGAGTGCGCTGATCCAGAAGGCCGAGGCCGACGAACGGTCGATTCGCCAGCTGTTCGGCATGCTCGTGCTGCTGAACGTGGTCCTCGGCACGTTGCAGGTCGCTGCAGCCCCGCTCGCCGCCGCGTACTTCCGCCATCCCCAGGTTGCCGACCTGCTGCGCGTCCAGGCGCTGCTCTACCTCGCCACACCGTTTATCGCCCTGCCCTACGCCCTGTTGTCGCGCGCGATGGATTTCCGCCGGCAGGCGGCGGTGAACCTGATCTCCGCGGTCGCCGGCGCGTTCGCTGCGCTGGGCGGCGCGATGGGCGGGCTCGGCGTATGGACGCTGGTGATCGCACCGATGGTGCTGTTCGCGACGCGCGCGATCGGGATGATGTGGGCTGCGAAGTGCTGGATCCGGCCGAGCTTCGACTTCCGCGGTGCCGGGGCGATGGCGAGATATGGCGGACTGATGGCGACCGGCCAGCTGTTCTGGTTCGTCCAGAGCCAGGCCGACGTGTTCATCGCCGGACGGCACTTCGATGCCCACACGCTGGGGATCTACACCACCGCATTGTTCCTCGCGCAGATCTTCGTGGCGAAGTTCGTGCCGCCGCTGAACGACGTCGCCTTTTCCGCCTATGCGCGGATGCAGGACGACCGTGCCGGATTGGCGACCGCGTTCCTGAAGTCCGTGCGGATGATCCTGCTGGCCGCGATGCCCTTCTACCTTGGCCTGGCTGTCGTCGCCGATCCGCTGGTCCATGTCGTGCTCGGCGCAAAGTGGCTGGAGACGGCGCCGATCGTCGCGCTGCTCGCGCTGGCGATGCCGTTCATGACGGTACAGACGCTGCTGGCCCCCGCCAGCGACGCCTGCGGCCATCCCGAGATCAGCGCGCGCAATTCGGCGACCGGCGCAATCATCCTGGCGGCCGCATTCCTGATCGGGGTGCAATGGGGCGTTCGCGGACTGGGGATCGCATGGATCGCGGCGTACCCGCTCTATCTGGCGATCTGCGTACGGCGGACATTGCCGGTGATCGGCGCGCGCGCGATCGACCTGCTGCGCGCGACGGCGACGCCGGTCATTGCGGCGGTCGCCATGGCGCTGACGCTGGTGATCGTCGATCGGACGCTGCCGCGGCTGGATCCGCTGCCGCATCTGGCCATACTGGTCGCGATCGGCGGCGCGACCTATGCCGCGTGGCTGCTGCTGTTCGCGCGCGGCGTGGTGGTCGAGACGATCGACATCATCCGCAATCGCGGCTGAAACGCGTCAGACCTGCTGGATATAGTCGCGCATCGCCGCGGCTTCGGATTCGATCCGGTCGATGCGGTGCTTCACCAGGTCCCCGATCGAGACGATGCCGATCAGCGCGTCGCCCTCGATCACCGGCAGGTGCCGGATGCGTCGCTGTGTCATGAGCGAGAGCGCGCCGAGGACGGGCTCGTTCGGCGACACGGTCATCGCCGGCGCGGTCATGGTATCCTGGACAGACCGTTCGAGCGCGGCCGGACCGATCTCCGCCAGCCCGCGGATCACGTCGCGTTCGGAAAAGACGCCGACGACCTGCCCGCCATCGATCACGGGCACCGCGCCGATCCGCCGCTCGGCCAGCAGGCGAACCGCGTCGCCGACGCTGATATCCGAAGCGATCGACACGACGTCGTGCCCCTTGGTGCCCAGGATTACCGCGATCGTCATCGCCACCTCTCCCTCACTGCGTTATCGTCGGCGTTGAGCATCCCAGAATTCGGGCGCATTGGCAAAACATCATGCCCCGACACGATCCCCTCCCCCGGCCTGCGCCATCCCGCCCCGACCCGCTCGAAGACCCCGACTATGCGCCCCACGCGTGGGGACGGTTCAAGCGGATCCTGCGCTGGATGACCGCGGTTTCGGCCGCAGCCGGGGGCGCGGCGGTGGCAGTATTGTGGCGTCTGAACGGGCCGCTGCCGATCCACATGGCCGTCGCGACGTTCCTGGGCGTCGGCCTGTCCATCCTGATGGCGGCGGCGCTGATGGGGCTGATCTTCCTGAGCTCGGGCAGCGGCCATGACGAAGCGGTCGATTCGTTTGAGCCTGACTGACGGTAGATGATCGATCCAGAGAGGCGGGAAAGAGACAGGTTTCGCTGCGCCAGCCGCGCTCATTCGCGATCGACCAACCCGTGTATGCAAAAAAGATGGGGTCGCGTAACCGCGCGGGCCCCTGACTTCGTCCTTGCGCCATCGCGCCTTCACCCCAACGAAAAAAGCCGGCCCCGCACCCAGCGGAACCGGCTCGATACGTCATCCGAAGCGGAGGGTCAGGCCGCGGGCGGGACCGCCTCGTCGTCGTTGCGTACGCGACGCGGGCGGCCACGGCGGGGGCGATCTTCGGCCGCGGCCTCGGCCACCGGCTTCGCTTCGCCGCCGATCGCCGGCGGGAGCATCGCGGCGTCGAGTCCACCGCCCTGTTCGGCCTCGGGAGCAACCTCGCGCCGCGGGCGACCGCGACGGCGCGGCTCGTCGTTGGCGGGAACGGGACGCTCGTCGCGCGGTTCGGGTGCCGGCTCGCGCGCGACCACGGGATCCCGCGTGTAGGTGCGCGGTTCGCGGCGGGGCCGGTCCTCGCCGACGTCGTTGCTGGCTTCGCGATCCCGCCGCGGGCGGGGAGCCTCGGCAGCGTCGGACGGCGCATCGCGGTCGCGGCGCGGGCGATCGTCGCTCGACGTCTCGCGGTCGCGGCGTGGGCGCGCTTCGCGCGACTGATCGTCGCGCTGGCGCGGGCGATCGTCCCGGTCGCCGTTGCCATCGCGATCGCGCCGCGGGCGGCTGTCGCGCTGCGGCTCGTCGCGGTCGTCGGAAATCTGCGGCGGCGAATTGTAATGCGCCGGCGAGCCGAGATCGCCTTCAAAGCCGAAATCCTCGACGCCCTCGGCATCATCCTCGTCGTCGCGGTTGCGGCGCGGCTGGCCGCCGTCTTCCATCCGCGCGCGGCTCTCGGCCAGGACGCGGAAATAGTGATCGGCGAACTGGAGATAATATTCGGTCGCCACGCGGTCGCCGCTACGCTGCGAGTCCTGCGCGAGATTCTTGTATTTCTCGAGCAGCTGCGCGGCATTGCCCCGTGCGCGATTGTCGATGCGGTTGCCGTTATCCGGGCGACCGGGGTTGCCCCCTTGACGCTGCCCACCCCGACCGCGACGGCGGCCGGCCTGACGATTGTTCATCAAAGTGTTCGGTCCTGTCCCTAACTGGCATCAGCCGGTGCAGCCCAAAGCGCACGGTCCGGATGCGTGACATCCCCCGGAGGCTCCGCCCTTCCACAAGCGAAGCATCCCGCCCTGGCCACCGGACGTCAGCGGCACACTGGCATGATTGAGCTGGCGACCCACCGTCATTTCAGCGACTTGGTTGGTAATGCCTGCCCCGCCGTCAGTCTTAGCGACACGCAGCCCCGACGCCAAGCATTATATTGTGCGCGTGCGCAGCCGTGCCTCAGGTCAGGATCAGGCACCGCGCGTGACCGGCCAGGTCGGGTCGCACCGCCACCGCAAAGCCGGCCGCGGCGAACAGCGCCGATACGCTGTCTGCCTGGGTCGACCCGATCTCGAGACAGGCGACCCCGCCGGGCGCGAGCTGGCGGCGCAGGACCGCCGCGATCGCGCGGTAATCGGCGAGCCCGTCGGCGCCGGCGAACAGCGCGGACGGCGGCTCCCACTCCGCCACCTCGCGCGGCAGGTCTTCGGCGTTGCCGATGTATGGCGGGTTGCAGAGGATGAGGTCGTGCGTCCCGCCGTCGCCCTGCCAACCGCCGGCCACAATGCGCGCGCGCGTCTCCATGCCGAGGCGCGACGCGTTGGATTGCGCGATCGTCAGCGCACACTCCGACGCATCGATGCCGACCCCGGCCGCATCCGGCCACTGATCGAGCGCGGCGAGCAGCAACGCGCCCGATCCGGTGCCGAGGTCGAGGATCGATCGCGGCCCCGGCGTTCCGGCGAAATGCGTCACCGCCGCCTCGATCAGCGTCTCGCTGTCGGGACGGGGGATCAGGACGCCCGGACCGACCGCCAGCGTGATCGTCCAGAAATCGCGGGTGCCGGTGATGTAGGCGACAGGCTCGTGGGCGAGGCGGCGGTCGATCAGCGGGGCGAAGGTGGCCGGGGTCGGGTCGTCGAGACGGGAGAGCAGAAGCGTGTTGCGGGAGATGCCCAGCGCGTGGGCCATCAGCAGTTCGGCGTCCAGGCGAGGGGTTGGGGAAACGGCGGCGAGGCGCGCCGTCGCCGTGGCGAGAGCCACGCGGGCGGTCACCGCTGAAGTACCAGGCCCCGCCGCGGCAAAGCCGCGTCGTCGGACGGGACATAGCCCCGCCGGCCGTGCTTGGCCGAGTCCTGCCACGGCGCGTGGCGGGCCGCCCTACGCATCCAGCGTCGCCAATCGCTCCGCCTCGTCCTCCGCGATCAGCGCGGTCAGCAGTTCGTCCATCTCGCCTTCCAATATCTCGGGTAGTCGGTGGAGCGTCAGGTTGATGCGGTGATCGGTCACCCGCCCCTGCGGGAAGTTGTACGTGCGGATGCGTTCGGAGCGGTCGCCCGACCCGACCATCGCCTTGCGCGTGCCCGATCGCTCGGCGGCCAGCCGCTCGCGTTCGGCTTCATAAAGGCGCGTGCGCAAGACCTTCAGCGCCTTGGCCTTGTTCTTGTGCTGCGACTTCTCGTCCTGCTGGATCACGACGAGGCCCGTCGGCAGATGGGTGATCCGCACCGCGGAGTCTGTGGTGTTGACCGACTGTCCGCCCGGCCCCGACGATCGGTACACGTCGATCCGCAGGTCGCGCGCCTCGTCGATATGGACGTCGACGTCCTCGGCTTCGGGCAGCACCGCGACGGTCGCGGCAGAGGTGTGGATGCGCCCGCCCGATTCCGTAACGGGCACGCGCTGGACGCGGTGGACGCCGCTTTCGAACTTCAGCTTGGCAAAGACGCCCGTACCGGTGACGCTGGCGACGACTTCCTTGTAGCCGCCCGCGTCGCTTTCGGAGTGCGAAATCAGCTCGACGCGCCAGCCCTGCGTATCGGCATAGCGCTGGTACATCCGCATCAAATCGCCCGCGAACAGCGCCGCCTCGTCCCCGCCGGTGCCGGCGCGGATTTCCAGCATCGCCGGCCGCGCATCGGCGGCATCGCGCGGCAGCAGCGACAGCGCCAGCGCACGTTCGGCGGCCTCCAGCGCGGCCTCGTTCTCAAGCAGTTCGTCGGCCGCCATCGCGCGCAGGTCGGCGTCGGCATCCTGCGTCATGAACGTCAGCGATTCGCCCTCGGCCCGCAACCTCCGCACGTTGGCCGCGGCCTCGGCGACCGGCTCCAGCTCGGCATATTCCTTGGACACCGCGACGAAGCGTTCGCCCGACAGATCGCCGGTCGCCATCAGCGCCTGCAACTCATCCTTGCGCGCCTCGATCTGCGCGATGCGTTCGGGGGCGATCTTCATGGCGCTGGAATTTGAATGTATGTTGGACCGGCAAGTTTCACTGCGTGTTGCTCGTCGAGCGGCAACAGTGCGTTCACGAGGCTGCCCACGCCATGAGGCATCCGCGCTTTATCGCTATCCGAGCGGAAAAGTTCGACCTCCATCCGATGCGGGTCTGCGTCCGCACCCGCCCGCACTGTTAGGATGACACTTGCGCCACTCTTTTTAGCCTTCTCGAACTGCTTCTTCTGGTTAGATTTGAATGTCGGCTCGATCCCAATTTCATAAGTGTATTCGTGATCCACGCTGACTGTGCGGTTCTTGTAAGCAAAGTGCTTCGGCGCTTCACGTGCGATCCTTTGGCGAAGATAGGCTGCCAAGGCCGCAACCTTCGGCAAAGCCGCATCACCATCAGCAACGAGAACAACCATTTCTGGCATCTCGGACGGCTCTTCCAGCAACATCGCCAGTCGCTCGACACCTGCCGCCCAGCCGACCCCCGGCGTCGACTGTCCGCCCAGACTCTCGATCAGCCCGTCATAGCGCCCCCCGGCCAGCACCGTCCCCTGCGCGCCCAGCCGATCGGTGACGAATTCGAACGCGGTGTGCCGATAATAATCCAGCCCCCGCACCAGCCGGTCGTTGCGCGTCCACGCCACGCCCGCTGCGTCCAGCCCTGTCGTCACCGCCCCAAAGAAATCGCGCGCCGCATTGGTAAGGAAATCATCGATCCCCGGCGCGCTATCGGCGATCGGCCGGTCGCGCGGATCCTTCGAGTCCAGGATCCGCAACGGATTCTTGTCGAGCCGCGCCAGGCTGTCTTCGCTCAGATCGCCGCGGGCACCCTGGAAATGCTCGACCAGCGCCGCGCGCCACGCGTCGCGCGTCTCGGCGTCGCCCAGCGTGTTCAACTGCAGCGTCACGCCGTCCGCGATGCCCAGTTCCTTCAGCAACTGGTCGGCGAACGCCAGCAGCTCGACGTCCGCAGCCGGCTCGGCCGCGCCGATCACTTCGGCGTCGATCTGGTGGAACTGGCGATACCGCCCCTTCTGCGGGCGTTCGTAGCGGAACACCGGGCCGCTGGTCGCGATCTTCATCGGCGCATGCTGCTGCCAGCCGTTGCCGATATAGGCGCGCGCGATGCCGGCGGTGAATTCCGGCCGCAGCGTCACCGAATCGCCGCTGCGATCCTCGAAACTGTACATCTCCTTCGACACGACGTCGGTCGTCTCGCCGATCGATCGCGCGAACACCTGGGTGTCCTCGAACACCGGTATCTCGATCCGCTGGAAGCAATAGAGCCGCCGGACGCGCTCGAACGTGTCGAGGACGTGGGCAAAGCGGCGCTGCTCCTCGAACGCGATGTCCTGTGTGCCGCGGATGCGCTGGGGGGTCTGGATGCGGGCCATAAGCGCCGCGCTTTATGCGAGCGGTTGGGGGAAGGCTAGAGGTACCGCAACCACGCGCTGGCGACACAAGACCCGCTCGTGCTGAGCGAAGTCGAAGCACGTGCCCGGAACACGTCCTTCGACAGGCTCAGGACGAACGGTGGATCGGGGTCGGCTGGTCGTCCTACCGCCGCTCCACGCGCCAGCGATAGGTCAGCGCCCCCGCCCCTGCGTCCAGCGACGCCCCCGCCCCGCCGCGCATCGCAGCCGTCCCCACCGATCCGCGCAGGTCGCGCGGCGATCGCGTGACCGCGGGCAGCGCGACGATCGCGACACGCTCGGTTCCCTCGGGCAGCGGGTTGCCCTGCCTGTCCTGCGTCAGCGCGCGCACGGCGATGCGGCGTTCCTCGCCCGGACCGATCCGCGCACTGCCGCCGCCGACGAAGCCCAGCCCGCTGACCCTGCCCCCCGCCTCGAAATAGATCGGCGAGACATCGACGGCCACCGCGCCGCGATTGGCGATCGTCGCGATCAGCACGTCGCACTGACGCAGCGCGGGCAGCGCCAGCATCGTCACGCCGTGGGTGCCCGCCGGATTGTCCGCGGTCAGTGCCGGACAGGCCCGCTGCGCGCCGGGCCGCCACAGTCGCGCCGTCACCTCCAGCACTTCCGCTGCACCGCGCGCCGACAGCGGGGCGATCGCATCGAGCAGATCGGGATGCGGCCCGCCGGCGCCGACCGACGACAGCGCGCGCGCCGCCTCGACCGCGCCGGGCGGCAACGTGGCCGGCAGCGCCACGCGACTGGCTCCGATGCCCGATTCGAGGACGATGCTCTCGCCGGCCGATCGCTCCCCGACGAACAGCGTCACGCGGTCGCCGGCCGCGAACCCTTCCTCGATGCCGGCGGGCATCGACAGCGTTCGACCGCTGCGCGCCAACAGGTAGCGGCGCGGGCGATCGGGCGTCAGGCCGAGTACACGCATGTCCAGCGCGCCCTCGAAGCTCGGCGCAGGCGCGCCGCCGCCGATCCCCGCATCGGTTGCCTCGATCGCGACCGCCAGATCGCGCAGCGACCGCACCCGCCCCGCCGCGATCGCGCGGGCCAGCGCGTAACTGAACTGCGACAACGGCCGCGCATCGGGACTGCCCAATGGCAGGCGACGCTCGACCGCCAGCGCGCCGGGCGCGGCGGCGAAGAACGCGGCCAGTCGCCCAGCCCCCGGGGGATCGGCCCGGGTTTCAGGCAGCGCATCGCCCGTCACCCGCACCTTGGCCGGGATCGACAGCTGCTTCGTGCCGACGCCCTTGGTGCGCATGTCCTCGCCGGCCCGGAACACCCCGCCGGCGTGACAGGCATCGGCGACGAACCACACGTCGGCGCCCTTAGCGCGGATCGCCGAAATGCGGGCCGACAGTTCCTTGTCGAGGATCGCGCCGGGTACCCGCCCCGCCCCGCCGTCCCACGTCCGCGCGTCGAGCATCAGGTACAGCTCGTCATAGCCATCGGGTTCGAGCGCGGGGGTGAGCGTCGGCGCCTGGGCGCCATGGCCGGAGAAATACAGCAATACCTGCTCGCCGCGCACCACATCAAGGGCAAGCTGGTCGAGCGCGGCCAGCACCGCGGCGCGCGTCGGGGGTACACCGTCGGTCGCGGTCATCAGCGCCAGACGATCGCGCGGGAATCCCGCGCCGACCAGCGCGGCGGCAAGGCGGCGGGCGTCCTCCTCCGGTGCCTGCAAACGCAGCGACGCGGGCAGTTGCGGATAGCTGCCGACCCCGATCAGGACGGCACGGTCGGCGTGGGCAGGGGTGGCGACTGTGAGGCAGATAAGGCCGAGCAGGCCAAACCACGTCCCTGCCATTCCCGCGAAAGCGGGAACCCATCTCCCGGACCGTCCAAAACGACGACGGCGGTGTTTCGCGGCACATGCTCGAGATGGGTTCCCGCTTTCGCGGGAATGACGGGGTTGGACCATCGCCCCACCGGCCCTCAATTGATGCCCAAGATCACGCGATTCTGCACCCGCCCCGCATTGCCGATCTCGACGGTGACCTGTTCGGACTTCGCCGGCATCCACGAACAGATCTTGACGTCGCCGGGGCGGATGTCGTGACACGCCGCGCCGACGCGCAGGGTCAGGCTGGTGTCGCCGTCGCCCTCGATATAGACGACCGCGGGCCGCCCGGCCTTGAACGTCTCGTTGAAGCTGCGGCGCTCGCCGCCGCGCAGCAGTTCCTGGCTGACGCGCGGGCCCGCGCTGCGGCCCTTGAATCCCTGCGCCTTCAGGTCGGCGACCACGCTCGCCACGCGCGGATCGTCGCCGCCCAGCGTCTCCGCCTTCGCCAGCCATTCGCTGCCGCGCCCGGCCGCGTTGGCATCGGGCTGGATCTCCGCCGTCGCGCGCAGGCGGGCCGCGGCGATCATCAGCCAGGGATCGCCCGCCTTCTCGCCCGCCCGCGCGATCTCCGACGACAGGCGCAGCGTCTCGAACGCCGCGACCGGATCCACCTCCGGTGCGGACGGCAGAGGCGCGGCGGCGGTGAGCAGCGCGACGCCGGCGAGCAGGCAGGATTTGACCATAAGTCCCTCTTCGTACTGCGGTCGAGTGTGCCGCGAGTCGCGGTTCCGTTCAACTTACGGCTCTTGTCAGACGCTTTTCCGCTGGGACTGTCAGAAACTGTAAGTCATGGTTGCCACGGGAGGACGGGATGCGGCTGTTGTTGCTCGAGGACGATGGCGAGGCGGCACAGCGCGTGCTGCGCGCCCTGACCGATGCCGGGTACGACGACGTCAGCCGCGTGACGCGCGGCGAGGATGCGCTGCGGATGGCCGCGGGCACCCCCTATGACCTCATCATCCTCGACCGGATGAACGACGGGATGGACGGGCTGGAGGCGCTGTCGAAGCTGCGCGAGCTGGAGGTGAAGACGCCCGTGCTGGCGCTCAGCAACCTGGGGTCAACGCGCAACCGGATCGAAGGGCTGGACGCTGGTGCCGACGATTATCTGGCGAAGCCGTTCGACGGCGAGGAACTGGTCGCGCGCGTGAAGGCATTGTTGCGCCGCGCCAGCAGCGATCCGCATCCGGAGGTGATCGTGCTCGGCGACCTGGAGATCCGGGTGAAGGCGCGCACGGTGCATTGGAAGGGCAGTTTCATCGACCTGTCCCCGAAGGAATTCGAGATCCTGAAATTCCTGGCCGAGAATGCCGAATCGGTCGTGTCGCGCCAGATGATCTGGAACGCCTGCTGGCCGGAATATCGCATTCCGCCGCAGATCAACGTGATCGACGTGAATCTGTCGCGCCTGCGCTCGAAACTCGACGCCGGGGTCGGCTTTCCGGTCATTCACACCGTGCGCAAGCAGGGCTTCATCGTCCACGCGCAGCCATCCGCGCACTGACGGCGATGGCGGAAGCGCGGCAGGTCTCGTCGATCCAGCGACTGCTGATCGGCTATCTGTTCGTGATGGGCCTGCTCGGCGGCGGTTTCGCGGTCGGCAGCGCGCTGCTGGTCCGCGCCGCCGACCGCGACCGCGCGATCGCGCTGATCGACACCGACGTCGCCGAGACGCTCGACAAGATCGGAACCGACCCGGCCACCCGCCGCGACCGCGCATTCGCCATCGTGCTGGCGCGCAGCAGCATCGGCGACGAACGGCTCTATCGCCTGACCGAAGGCGGCCGGACCGTCGCCGGCCTGCCTGACAGCGTCAGCCTGAGGCGCGAGGGCAACTATTACGAAAGCACGAATCCCGCCGGCCTGGCACGGCGTGTGACGATCGACGGCGACACGCAATTGTGGATCGGGCGGCGGCTGGTGCAGGGCGCGCTGACCCGCCGACTGCTGGTGATCGGCGGCATCGTGCTGGGCATCGCATTGCTGATCGCCGGCATCGTCGGCGTACTGGCGACGCGCGAACTGAAGCGGCGCGTATCGGCGATCAACGCAGCCTGCGATCGCGTCCGCGGCGGCGATTTCGCGGCCCGCGCCCCCAGCGACGGCAGGGCCGACGAATTCACCGCGCTGGCCCGCCACGTCAACGACATGCTGGAACGCATCGATTCGCTGGTCGCGGGCCTGCGCGACGTGTCGAACCGCATCGCCCACGACCTGCGGACGCCGGTCGCGCGCCTGCGCAACTCGATCGAACAGGTCGCCTCCGCCGACGATCTCGACGGTGCGCAGGCGCTGGCCGGCGCGGCGGCGGGCGAGACCGACGACATATTGCAGACGTTCGAGGCGCTACTGGATATCGCCGAGGTCGAGGCGGGATCGACCGGCGGCCTGGCCCCCATCCGGCTGGACGACGCCGTCGCGGCGGCGGTCGATCTCTACGCCAGCGTCGCCGAGGTGCGACAGATCCGCCTTGCCACCCGGCTCGATCCCGTGACGATCCTGGGTGAAAAGATGCTCGTCATCCGGCTGGTGGCCAACCTGATCGACAATGCGATCAAATTCTCTCCGCCCGGAAGCGGCGTCACGGTCACGGTGGCGCAGGAAAGTGGAAGCGCGGTGCTGAGCGTATGCGACGCCGGCCCCGGCATCCCGACCGAGGAACGCGACATCGTGCTGGGCCGCTACCAGCGCGGCAAGACCGTCCGGCACGTCGCTGGCCACGGCCTGGGCCTAGCGCTGGTGACCGCGGTGGCGAAACGGCACGGCGCGCAGGTGGATCTGCAGCACGCCGACCCCGGACTGGAAGTCCGTGTACGGTTCAAGGTCTTTGCGGGGTAGGAGGTAGCGCCGCGGCAAAGCCGCGTCGTCGGTCGGCGCTGTAGCGCCGCCGGCCGGGCCGCTGCCCAGGCGTGATCGAACTCCGTTCGATCTTGCGCAGCGGCTGGAGCGGGTGAAGGGAATCGAACCCTCGTCGTAAGCTTGGAAGGCTTCTGCTCTACCATTGAGCTACACCCGCCCGCATCCACTGCCTAACAGCGATCGAACCTGGTGGACAGGGCTGGATTCGAACCAGCGTACGCTTGCACGGGCAGATTTACAGTCTGCTGCCTTTAACCACTCGGCCACCTGTCCATCAGGATTTGCGCCCCGAAGGACGTTCGCTCGTGGTGAAGCGAGGGCGCCCAATGCCGAACCGCTCGCGCCCTGTCAACGCACCTTGCCCTAAACCTCGCCGGCCCATAGCAGGAGGCATCATGTTTCAGGGGAAACCAATGCGATTGAACCTTATGCTCGCTGCCACCTCGCTGATCGCGCTGGCCGCGCCCGCCGTCGCGCAGGTCGATCGCACGGTCGTCAACCGCATCATCGACGAGGGCACCAACCAGTCCGAGGTGATGGTCAACAGCCAGTATCTGATGGACATGATCGGTCCACGGCTGACCAATTCGCCCGGCATCCGCAAGGCGGAGGAATGGACCCAGGCCAAGTTCCGCGAATTCGGATTGAAGAATGTCCACAAGGAGGGCTTCGACTTCGGCCGCGGCTGGTCGATCGAGCGCTCCAGCGTACGGATGATCACGCCACGCGCGATCCAGCTGACCGCGATTCCCATCGCCTGGACCCCGGGCACGAACGGCACGATCACCGCGCCCGTCATCGTCGCGCCGATCAGCGCCGAGCGGCATTTCGACAAGTGGCGCGGGCAGCTGAAGGGCAAGATCGTGATGATCTCGCGCCCGTCGAACGGCTCCGAAAAGACCGATCCGCCGTTCGAGCGGCTGTCGGGCGACGACATCGCCAAGCTCGATAGCTTCCGCCAGCCGCGCTACGATCCGGAGGCCGCCGATCGCCGCGTCAAGCGGCTCGATTTCGCCAAGAAGCTCGACGCATTCCTGAAGGCCGAGGGCGCAGTCGCCTATGCCACCGAAAGCTATCGCGACGGCATGCTGGTGCACGGCGAGGGCTATCTGTTCGGCGCGAACGACACCCCTGCCCTGCCCGGCATCCAGATCGCCGCCGAGGATTATCGCCGCCTGGCGCGCATCGCCAAGGTCGGTCCGGCCCCGACGCTGGAGGTCACGTCGGACGTCCGCTTCGACGACAGCGATCACAAGGCCTACAACATCATCGCCGAAATCCCCGGTACCGATCCCAAGGCCGGATACGTCATGGCCGGCGGACACCTCGACAGCTGGGTGGCGGGCGACGGCGCGACCGACGACGGCGCGGGCGTGATGATGGTGATGGAGGCGGCGCGCATATTGGCGAAGATCGGCGTCCGGCCCAGGCGGACGATCCGCTTCGCGCTATGGGCAGGCGAGGAACAGGGGATCCTGGGGAGTCTCGCCTATGTCGAGCAGCATCTGGCGACGCGCGGGGTAGGACAGAACACGCAGACCGGTCTGGCCAGGTACATGGGCTGGTCGAACCGCTGGCCGGTCACGCCGCAGCCCGGCTACAACGATCTCGCCGCCTATTTCAACATCGACAACGGCGGCGGCAAGCTGCGCGGCATCTATGCCGAGAACAACCCGGCAGTCGTGCCGATCTTCCGCGAATGGCTTGCCCCCCTGTCGTCGCTGGGGGCGAAGGATGTCGTGATCTCGAAGACCGGTGGCACCGACCATGTCTTCATGCAGGCGGTCGGCATCCCGGGCTATCAGTTCATCCAGGACCCGCTGGATTACGAAAGCCGCACCCACCACTCCAGCGCCGACACGTTCGACAAGCTCAAGGGCGACGACATGCGCCAGGGATCGATCGTGCTGGCCAGCGTCCTGCTGAACGCCGCCAACATGGACAAGCCGCTGCCGCGCGCCGTGCCGCAGCAACCGAAGGTGACCGATCCGTTCGCCTATCCCGATCCGGACGAAGACCGTTGAGCCGCCGCGCACCAAAGACCGGGCATCGCCCGGGTCAGAAAGCCGCATCCTCGCGCCCCCGGTTCTGGGGGCGCCACCCGGTGCTCGCAGCGCTGGCCAATCCCGAGCGCCGTGTCCGCAAGGTCTGGGCGACGCACGATGCCGCGGCCCTGCTCGGCAAACTGCCCGATTCGATCCCGCTGCTGCTGGCCGACGCCGCCGACCTTGCGCGGCTGGTGCCCAACGACGCACCGCACCAGGGGCTGGTGGCCGAGGTCGATCCGCTGGAGGACATCTGGCTGGCCGACCTGATCGAACAGGGGCGCGGCGACAATCGGCCGCTGATCGTGCTGGACCAGGTGACCGACCCGCACAACGTCGGCGCGGTGCTGCGGTCGGCCGCGGCATTCGACGCGCTGGGCATCGTCACGCAGGATCGCCACGCGCCGCCCGAATCGGGGGCGCTGGCGCGCGCCGCGTCGGGGACATTGGAGACGGTGCCGTGGGTCCGCGTCGTCAACCTGGCGCGCGCGCTGGAGGAGATGGAGGCGGCCGGATTCTGGCGCATCGGCCTGACCGGTGCGGGCACGGTGCCGCTGTCCGAGGCCCTGGGCATGAAGAAGGTCGCGCTGGTCCTCGGTGCCGAGGGCGAAGGCATGCGCCAGAATACCGAGGCGCATTGCGACCAGCTGGCGCGGCTGCCGATTTCGGACAAGGTCGAAAGCCTGAACGTATCGAACGCCGCGGCGATCGCGCTCTATGCGGTGGCGGCAGCGCGGGGTTAGGGCGGGGTTGCGCTTTGCCGATCGTCCAAACGGGTCGGCTTCGGGGCGATCTGCCGCCTCCCCGTTCGTGCTCAGCGAAGTCGAAGCACCGTTCTTTGACCCGCGAGCGACGCCTATGCGTACCGAAGTGCGGTGCTTCGACTTCGCTCAGCTCGAACGGAAAAGGAAAATCACGTGTTCCGGCGCGAGTAAGTCGTAACCGACGTTAGGCCGTCTTCATCAATCGGCGGATCAGCCCGATCAGGCCCGTCTGCCGCGACCGCTTCAGGCGCTCGGCGCCGAAGATCGTGCGCACCGACCCGAAGCACTGCTCGACGTCGTCGTTGACCAGCACATAGTCGTAGCCGTCCCAGTGGCTGACCTCGTTCGCGGCGCGGGCCATGCGCGCGTCGATCACCGCCTGGCTGTCGGTCGCGCGGCGTTCCAGCCGCTCACGCAGTTCGGGCATCGACGGCGGCAGGATGAACACGCGCACCACGTCGCCCCCGGCCAGCTGGTGCAGCTGCTGCGCGCCCTGCCAGTCGATGTCGAACAGGATGTCGCGCCCCTCGCCCAGCATGTGGAAGACGTCGGCCTTCGGCGTACCGTAGCGGTGGTCGAAGACGTGCGCCCATTCGAGGAATTCATTGTTGTCGACCATCTCGCGAAACCGGTCGAGGTCGATGAAATGATAGTCGCGGCCATCGACCTCGCCCGGGCGGATCGGGCGGGTGGTGTAGGACACCGACACCGCGAGTTCGGGCTCGGCCTTCAACAGCTTGCCGGCGATGGTCGATTTGCCGGCGCCCGAGGGCGAGGACAGGACGAACAACATGCCCCGGCGCTTGAAGCCATGGGGATCGGATTCGGTACGACTGGGCATGGCCGCTAGTGGCGCGGGCGGGGGCCGGGGTCAACCGACGTTCGCCCGCCCCGCCCGCCCGTCATTCCCCAGTCCGTTCGTTTCGAGTAGGGATCGAGCTTGTCGAGAGCCCGTGTCGAGAAATCCGGCATCGGCCCAATCTCTCGATAGGCCATCTCGACACGCTCGATGGCTACTCGAGACGAACGGTGTAGAGTTCAGGCCATGCCCGCCCCGTCCCTCGCCGACATCCGGCCGAAACACTGGCTGGGCGTTGCCCTCATCCTGATCGTCATGGCGACGATCCTATGGCTGGCGGGGCGCAACCCGATCTGCACCTGCGGCCGTGTCGATCTGTGGCATCCCGCGCTCGACAGCGGGAACAGCCAGCATATCGCGGACTGGTACACCCCCAGCCACATCATCCACGGGTTCCTGTTCTACGCGTTCGGCCGACTTGTCCTGCGTCACCGGCCGCCGGGTGCGCGGCTGATGCTGGCGGTGGCAATCGAGGCGGCGTGGGAGGTGCTGGAGAATTCGCCCGTCATCATCGACCGCTATCGCGAGGCGACGATGGCGCTGGGCTATACCGGCGACAGCATCGTCAATTCGGTGGCGGATGTGGCATGGATGGCGCTTGGCTTCGCGTTCGCGCGACGCGCGCCGGTGTGGGTCACCGTGATCATGGCTATCGCGTTCGAGCTGCTGACCCTGGCGGTGATCCGCGACAATCTGACGCTGAACATATTGATGCTGATATCGCCGGTCGACGCGATCAAGACATGGCAGGGAGCAGCATGATGTCCGACGCACCTTTGGCGGCACGAACCTACAGCGTGTCGATCGATCGCGACTGGCGCGCGGTGTACGAGATGATCTGGCGACCGGAATTCTTTGGACGGTGGGCCAGCGGACTATCCGATTCGCAGCCTCGGCCCGATGGTGACGGCTGGGCGACCGAGGGACCGACGGGTCCCGTCCGCCTGCGGTTCACGCCGTACAACGACTACGGGATCATGGATCATTGGGTTGAACCAAGCGACGGACCCGCCGTCCATGTGCCGCTGCGCGTGGTTGCGAATGGACGCGGAGCCGAAGTGTTGCTGACGCTCTATCGCCAGCCGGGCATGACCGACGAGACGTTCGCGGCCGATGCCCGGTGGATCAACCGCGATCTGTCCCGCCTCAGATCCGTGGTGCTGTCCGGCTAGCCTTGCGGCGATCATACGCCTTCTTGGCGACATAGCCGCCGCCCAGCAGCAGGCCGAGCGGTCCGAGCCGACGCAGGCCACCCGCAGCTGCCATGCCGAGGATGGCACCCTTGGCACCACCCGAGCCGTCGCGACGATCAAGTTCGCGCCCGACCAGCGCACCGATAATCTTGCCGATCACTGGATATCTCCCGTTCCGAAGGCCGCGTCCTTGGCCTTGTCCAATCCCTTGAGGACCGCCCAGCCGACCGCGTACGTCACCGCGAACGGGATCAGCGCACGTACGACCATCGCCGTCGCACCACCGATGATCGCGCCGTCCGCGGACGAATCGTCGCCGCTCGCACTATCGATCGCGCCACCGATCAGGGCACCCAGCGCCGTACTCAACATGGGGTCAGTCCTCCGCTCTCGGGCGCATAGCGCGGGAGGGGGATGTTGGTTCCCATCCGCCCGCTCCCCCGTTCGTGCCGAGCGCAGTCGAAGCACATGAAACCCAAGCCCTTCGACTGCGCTCAGGGCGAACGGGTGGGAGCCGAGAACGTCACACCATCGTTTCGGGCCGTACCAGCCGATCGAACGTCGCTTCATCCACCAGACCAAGCGCCAGCCCCGCTTTCTTCAGCGTCAGACCGTGCTCATGCGCATGCTTGGCGATCCTGGCGGCAGAGTCGTAGCCGATTTCCGGCGCCAGCGCGGTGACCAGCATCAGCGACCGATCGACGAGTTCGCCGATCCGCCGCTCGTCGGCCTCCAGCCCCTCGATGCAGCGCTCGGCAAACGACGCCATCCCGACGCTCAGCAGGTCGATCGAGCGTAGCACCGCCGCGCCGATCATCGGCTTGAACACGTTCAACTCCAGATGCCCCTGCATCCCCCCGACGGTGACGCTCATGTGATTGCCGATCACCTGCGCGGCGACCATCGTCAGCATCTCGCACTGCGTCGGGTTGACCTTGCCCGGCATGATCGAGCTGCCCGGCTCGTTGGCGGGCAGCACCAGCTCGCCGATACCCGATCGCGGGCCGGACCCGAGCAGACGAATGTCGTTGGCGATCTTGGTCAGTGCGACGGCCAGCGTGTTCAGCGTACCGGACAGGTTGACCAGCGGATCGTTGCTCGCCAGCGCCTCGAACTTGTTGGAGGCCGTCACAAACGGCAAGCCGGTAATCGCGGCCATTTCGGCCGCGAACGCCTCGTCAAATCCGCTTGGCGCGTTGAGGCCAGTGCCGACCGCGGTGCCGCCTTGTGCAAGAGCAAGCAATTCCTGCGAGGCTTCATTGATGCGGTCATACGCACGGACAATCTGAACACCGTAGCCGCTGAATTCCTGCCCCAGCGTCATCGGGGTCGCGTCCTGCAGATGCGTTCGACCGATCTTGATGACGTCAGCCCACGCTACGCTCTTTTCTGCCAGCTCATAAATCAGCCGGCCCAGCGCAAGCTTCAATCGTTCCTTCACCGCGATCGTCGCGGCAATGTGCAGCGCGGTCGGGAAGCTGTCGTTCGACGACTGCGACATGTTGACGTCGTCGTT
This sequence comes from Pseudomonadota bacterium, assembly GCA_040388765.1. GTDB lineage: Bacteria > Pseudomonadota > Alphaproteobacteria > Sphingomonadales > Sphingomonadaceae > Sphingomonas. The sequence continues at coordinate 18,318 of JAZKBG010000002.1, forward strand.
GGGGTGGATCGGCGTCTTGCCGCCGCGTGTGCCCGTCAGCACCTCGTTGGCGCGGCCGGCGATCACCTCGTTGACGTTCATGTTGGTCTGGGTGCCGCTGCCGGTCTGCCAGATCACCAGCGGGAACTGGTCGTCGAACTTGCCGCTCGCGACTTCGGCGGCGGCCGCCTCGATCGCATCGGCTTTATCGCCCGCCAGCCCGTGCGCGCGGTTCACGCGGGCAGCGGCCTGTTTCACCAGCGCGAGGGCGTGGACGATCGCGATCGGCATGCGCTCGGTGGCCGGAAACGGGAAATTCTCGATCGACCGCTGGGTCTGCGCGCCCCAGTAAGCTGCGGCGGGGACGTCTACGGGGCCGATCGAGTCGGTTTCGATGCGGGTTTCAGCCACAATTCACTCCGTTATGGGGCTGGTTTCGTCGTTGGGGTCTGTTTTGGGGAGATTGGCGTCACGGCCA
>JAZKBG010000002.1:18784-29002 GCA_040388765.1 Pseudomonadota bacterium
GAGCGCAGTCGAGAAACGTGCTTCGGTACAGGTTTCTCGACTGCGCTCGAAACGAACGGGACTCAAAGCACGACGGCTATTTCTTGCGCTTGAAATCCACCGCCACCACGTTCGACCCGTCCTCGACCGGGACGGCCACCGGCGCATCATTGTCGGCGGGTTCGTGCGGCTCCAGCCCGTCCTCGTCGCTGGCCTGGAAGCGCAGCTCGAAATTCACGGCCGGATCGTGGAAACCCGTGATCGCCGCGAACGGGATGATGAGCGTCGAGGGCACCTGATTGAACGACAGGCCGACCTGGAAGCCCTTCTCGTCCACGCGCAGATCCCAGTAGCGATGCTGGATGACGATCGTCATCTCGTCGGGGAACCGCTCGATCAGGCGCTTCGGGATATCGACACCGACCCCTTGCGTCTTGAACGTGATGTAGAAATGATGCTCGCCCGGCAGCCCCCCGCTGGTCGCGATGCTGCCGAGGACGCGGCCGACCACCGCGCGCAGGGCTTCCTGGACGATCTCGTCATACGGAATCAGGCTGTCGGCCACGGTCGCGTTCATGGTCCTGTGCTGGCCGCGTTTCCCGGCGCGGTCAAGATTGCATGCACGGTAACAGCCGCTATGGCACCGCGCATGCGCACCGCCACGATCAGCCGCAAGACCAGCGAGACGTCGATCGACGTCAACGTCAACCTGGACGGCACCGGCGCCTATGCCATCACCACCGGCGTGGGCTTTTTCGACCATATGCTCGAGCAGCTCTCGCGCCATTCGCTGATCGACCTGCACGTCCACACCGTCGGCGACCTGCATATCGACCAGCACCACACGGTCGAGGATACCGGCATCGCGATCGGCGAGGCGATTGCAAAGGCGCTGGCCGACAAGCGCGGCATCCGCCGCTATGGCGACGCGCTCAGCCCGATGGACGAAACGCTGACCCGCGTCGCGCTGGACATTTCGGGAAGGCCCTGGCTGGTCTGCGACCTCCCGTTCACCCAGAAAAGACTGGGCGAGATGGACACCGAGATGTTCGAGCATTTCTTCCACAGCTTCGCGCAGGCCGCCGGAATCACGCTGCACATCCAGACGCTGCACGGATCGAACAACCACCATATCGCCGAGGCCGCGTTCAAGGGTCTGGCCCGCGCGTTGCGCACCGCGGTCGAGATCGATCCGCGCAAGGCCGATGCGATTCCATCGACCAAGGGGACTTTGTGATGGCCCGACTGGACGCCGCGCCGGTATCGATCGTCACGCTGACCTATGTCGCGCCGCTGGAGCAGGTCGACGTTCAGATGAAGGCGCATGTCGCCTGGATTGAGAAGGGCATCGACGAAGGCGTGCTGTTGCTGGCGGGCCGACAGGTGCCGCGCGTCGGCGGGGTGCTGGTGTTCCGCGGGGCGAAGGCCGAGGTCGCGGCGCTGGCGGCGACCGATCCGTTCGTGACCAGCGGTGTCGCCACCGCCGCGGTGACCGAGCTCGCCGCCAGCTTCGCGGCGGACGAGATCGCCCGGCTGCTGCGATGAGCATCGCGCTGATCGATTACGGCGCGGGCAACCTGCAATCGGTCCACAATGCGCTGAGGACGGCGGGGGCGAGCGACGTCGCGGTGACCGCCGATCCCGACATCGTGGCCCAGGCCGACCGCATCGTCCTGCCCGGTGTCGGCGCGTTCGGCGCCTGCGCGAGCGGATTGCGGGCGATCCCGGGCATGGTCGCCGCACTGGAAGAGCGCGCGCTGCGGGGTGGTGTGCCATTCCTGGGTGTCTGCGTGGGCATGCAGTTGCTGGCGACGACCGGTCATGAGATGGGCGAGCATGCGGGTCTTGGCTGGATTGCCGGCGACGTCACCGCCCTGCAGCCCTCGCCCGGCGTTCGTGTGCCGCACATGGGCTGGAACGACGTGGTCCCGGTGGCAGACCACCCGCTGATCGTTCCCGGCGAGGCGTATTTCCTGCACAGTTTCGCGTTTTCCGGCGCGGACGTGCTGGCGACCACGCACCACGGCGCCACGGTGACCGCAGCGATCGGACGCGACAACCTGCTGGGTGTGCAGTTTCACCCCGAGAAGAGCCAGGCCTATGGCTTGGCGCTGCTGGAGAGGTTCTTGGCATGGAAGCCGTAACGCGATGATCGTCTTTCCTGCAATCGACCTCAAGGGCGGACAGGTCGTCCGGTTGGCCGAAGGCGACATGGCCCGCGCCACCGTCTATGGCGACGATCCCGCCGCGCAGGCGCGCAGCTTCGCCGCGGCGGGTGCGACGCATCTGCACGTCGTCGATCTGGACGGCGCGTTCGCGGGCGCTTCGGTCAACGGCGATGCCGTGGCCCGCGTGGTCGCCGACTTTCCCGGCATCCTGCAACTCGGCGGCGGCATTCGCGACCGCGCGGGAATCGAGCGCTGGATCGATGTCGGCGTCGCCCGCGTCGTGATCGGCACCGCGGCGGTCAAGAACCCCGACCTCGTCCGCACCGCCGCGCGCGACTTTCCGGGCCGAATCGTTGTCGCGGTGGACGCGCGCGACGGCTTCGTGGCGACCGAGGGCTGGGCCGACGTGTCCGACATGACCGCGACCGACCTCGCCCGCCGGTTCGAGGATGCCGGCGTGGCGGCGGTGCTGTTTACCGATGTCGGCCGCGACGGGCTGCTGAAGGGCTGCAACGTCGCGGCCACCACGGCCCTGGCACGGGCCGTGAACATTCCGGTCATCGCCAGCGGCGGCGTCGCGGGCATCGCGGATATCCATGCGCTGGTCGGCCAGCCGGGGATCGAGGGCGTCATCACCGGCCGCGCGCTGTACGATGGCCGGCTGGATCTGGCCGAAGCGATTGCGGTGGCGAACGGATGAGAGGAGCACCTCCAAATCCGTTCGTTTCGAGCGAAGTCGAGAAACATTGGCGGCATCCTGCGGTCGGTTTCTCGACGTCGCTCGAAACGAACGGTGTTCTCTCAGGTGCCCGAACATGACCGTCCGCGCGCGTGTCATCCCCTGCCTCGACGTATCGAACGGTCGTGTCGTCAAGGGCGTCAACTTCGTCGATCTGCGCGACGCCGGCGATCCGGTCGAACAGGCGCGCGCCTATGACGCCGCCGGCGCGGACGAGCTCTGCTTCCTCGATATCGGCGCATCCCACGAGGGGCGCGACACGATCATCGATGTCGTTCGCCGCACCGCCGAGGTATGCTTCATGCCGCTGACGGTCGGCGGCGGAGTCCGCACGGTCGAGGATGCCCGCGCGCTGCTGCTGGCCGGGGCCGACAAGGTCGCGGTCAACTCCGCGGCCGTGCAGCGCCCCGAATTGGTTGCCGATATCGCCCAGCGGATGGGCAGCCAGTGCGTCGTCGCTTCGGTCGATGCACGGCGGGTCGCGACGGGCTGGGAAGTCTTCACCCACGGCGGACGGCGGGCGACGGGGATCGATGCGGTGGATCATGCGCTGAACCTCGCGCGACTCGGGGCGGGCGAACTGCTCGTCACCTCGATGGACCGCGACGGCACGAAGGACGGCTACGACCTTGCCCTGATCCGCACGATCGCGGATCGGGTCGACATTCCGGTGGTCGCATCGGGCGGCGTGGGCACGCTGGCGCATCTGGTCGCCGGCATCGTGGAAGGGCGCGCTTCCGCCGTTCTTGCCGCCTCGATCTTCCATTTCGGCGAGGCGTCGATCGCCGATGCGCATGCCGCCCTCGCTTCGTCCGGTATTCCGACAAGAACTTAATGTAAGTTTCACGGAATGCGTCTAAGCCTCTGCTCGTCGGGCGATACATCGGACAGCAACCACATGAACGCCACCATCCGCACATGCCTGGCGCTGGCACTGGCGGCGTTCGTGTCGCCCGACACCCTTTTTGCCGCGCCCCCGCACACCGGACAGGTCGTCCACGACGGTTTCGAGCTGTCGGACGTAGCCCTGTTCGCCTGCGCCGCCGCCGGCCTGTGGTTCGCCCGGCGATCGATGCGCGCGCGCGCCGCGGCGCGGCGGACCCGCCCCGACTGAGCACCGCACCAGTCGTTCTCGACTTCGCTCGAAACGAACGGCTATGGACGTCTCATGGACGCTTTCGCCACACTCGAGACGACGATCCGCGAGCGGCTGAAGGCCGATCCGGGGTCTTCTTATGTCGCCAGCCTGGCCGCGAAAGGCCGCGCCAAGATCGCGCAGAAGGTCGGCGAGGAAGCGGTCGAGACGGTCATCGCCGCGATCGCCGACGATCGCGCCGAGCTGATCGGCGAGGCGACCGACCTGCTCTTTCACCTGACCGTCCTGCTCCACCATGCCGGCCTGTCGCTGGACGACATTCGTGCGGAACTGACGCGGCGCGAGGGGGTGTCGGGAATTGTGGAAAAAAGCTTGCGCGCCACCTCATAACCGTTCGTGCTGAGCGAAGTCGAAGCACATGAGACTCATGCCCCCTTCGACTGCCTGCCAAAGGCAAGCGCTCAGGACAGGCTTAGACTTCGCTCAGGGCGAACGGATGGAGACCTAAAATGCCCATCGACGCCACCCTGCCCTACGACCCTGACAACATCTTCGCCCGCATCCTGCGCGACGAGATCCCCTCGACCCGCGTGTACGAGGATACGTACGCGATCGCGTTCCACGATATCAACGCCCAGGCGCCGACGCACCTGCTGGTGATTCCGCGCGGGGCCTATGTCTCGTGGGACGATTTCAGCGCGCGCGGGTCGGATGCCGAGATCGCCGGCTTCGTCCGCGCGGTCGGGATCGTCGCGCGCGCGGCCGGGCTGGTGACCGACGGATACCGGCTGCTCGCCAACACCGGGCGGCACGGCGGGCAGGAAGTGCCGCACCTGCATGTCCATATCCTGGCCGGACGGCCGCTCGGGCCGATGCTCGCCACTTAAGGGATTGCTCCGGCAGGATTTGCGATTAGGCTCCCCGCCATCAGAGTATCGGCCGCTGATATCCACGGCCAAGGGGGAAGAGAATGGCGACAATGCCACCGAAACGCGGCGTCATCGAACGGATGTTCGCGCGCAAGTCGATCGCACAGGTCCAGCGGGAAACCGCATCGAGCGAACTCAAGCGGACGCTGGGCAAATGGAATTTGCTGCTGCTGGGTGTCGGCTGCATCATCGGCGCGGGCATCTTCGTGCGGACGGGCAGCGCGGCGTCGCTGCATGCCGGCCCGGCCGTGCTGCTGTCGTTCGTCGTGGCGGGCGTGGTCTGCGCCTTTGCCGGCCTGTGCTATGCCGAACTGTCGTCGACGCTGCCGGTGTCGGGATCGGCCTATACCTATGGCTACACCACGCTCGGCGAATTCGTCGCGTGGATCATGGGGGCGCTGCTGCTGCTCGAATATGGCCTGGCGGCATCGGTCGTCGCGGTCGGCTGGGGCGGCTACGTCGTCAGCCTGCTCGCCGATTTCGGGCTGCAGATCCCGCCGCAGCTGACCGGCCCGGCCGGCTACACGCTGATGCGTGACGGCGCGCCGGTGCTGGTCGATGGCCAGACGGTCACGACGATCTTCAACCTGCCCGCCTTCCTGATCTGCATCGCGCTGGCCGCGCTGCTGATCCGCGGCGTGTCCGAATCGGCGAAGGTCAACAACGCGATCGTCGCGATCAAGGTCAGCGTGCTGGTGGCGTTCATCGTCGTCGGCGGGCTGATCGTGCTGTCCAACTTCACCGAGCTGGTCGCCAAGAACTGGACGCCGTTCATCCCGGAAAACCAGGGTGACGGAAAATTCGGCGTCGATGGGATCATGCGCGCCGCGTCGATCGTGTTCTTCGCCTATATCGGGTTCGAGGCGGTTTCGACCGCGGGCCAGGAAGCCAAGGATCCCAAGCGCGACATGCCGTTCGGCATCATCGGATCGCTGGTCGTCTGCACCATCATCTACATGCTGGTCGCCTCGATCATGACGTTGCTGGTGCCCTACACCTCGCTGAACGTGCCCGATCCGGTCGCGGTCGTCGTCGATGCGTTCGGCCCGCAATGGGGCTGGCTCGCCAAGATCATCAAGGTCGGCGCGATCATCGGCCTGACCAGCGTCGTGCTGGTGCTGATGTATGGCCAGACCCGCATCTTCTACACCATGGCGCGCGACGGCCTGCTGCCGCGCGTGTTCGCGACCGTCCACCCGAAGTTCAAGACGCCGTACATCAACACGATGCTGGTCGGCGTCATCACCGCGGTCGCGGCCGGGTTCTTCGACATCAACGTGCTGGGCGACATGACCTCGGTCGGCACGCTGGCGGCCTTCGCGATCGTCTGTCTGTCGGTGATCTACCTGCGCCGCGCCGCGCCGGAACTGCCACGTGGCTTCTCGGTCCCGCTGTATCCGATCACGCCGATCCTGGGCATCGCGTCGTGCGCCTACCTCATCACGACAGTGCCGTGGGACGTGCTGAAGTTCTTCCTGTGGTACATGCTGGCGGGCGTTGCGCTGTACTTCGTGTACGGCATGCACAACTCCAACCTGCAGAAGGGCGAGCCGCAGGACGACGGCCCCGACATGGGCGAATATGTCGCTCCCGTGGGCGAGCAGCCGTAAGGCTGGTTTCCTGTACGCTGGATACGAAAAAGGCCGGGGAGCGATCCCCGGCCTTTTTTGTTCGTCATCCCCGCGAAGGCGGGAATGATGGCGCTTAGCCTCAATACGCCATCTTGCTGGCGACCAGCGCCTTCAGGTCCGCTTCGGGCCGCGCGCCGTAATGGCTGATGACCTCCGCCGCGCAGATCGCGCCTTGGACCAGTGCGCCGTCCAGTGCGAGGTCGTTGGCGAGGCCGTGCAATACGCCGGCGGCGAACAGATCGCCCGCACCGGTCGTGTCGACGACGCCCTCGCACGGTTGCGCGGCGACTTCGTAGCGGCGGCCCTTGTACATCGCCAGCGCACCCTGCTCGCCGCGCGTCACCACCACCACGCCGACTTCCGGCGTGGTCCTGGCCAGCGCCTCCTCGAGGTCGTCGGTCTTGTGCAGTGCCTTCAGCTCGTTCTCGTTGGCGAACAGGATGTCGATCGTGCCGTCGGCCACCATGGCGCGGAAATCGTCGCCGTGACGGTCGATGCAGAACACGTCGCTGAGCGTGAAGGCGACCCAGGTGTCGCTCTCGCGCGCGATGCGGATCGCTTCCTTCATCGCCGCGCGCGGCTCCTCCGGATCCCACAGATAGCCTTCGAGATACAGGATCCGGGCACTCCGGATCATCTCGGCATCCAGCGCGGCGGGGGGAAGGAACTGCGACGCGCCAAGAAACGTGTTCATCGTCCGCTGCCCATCGGGCGTCACGAAGATCAGGCAGCGCGCCGTCGTCGGCTCGCCTTCACGCACCGCGGTGGTGAAATCGACCCCAGCGGCCTTGATGTCATGCGCGAAGACGGCACCGAGCTGATCGTCGGCGACCTGGCCGATGAAGCCCGTCCGGCCGCCCAGCGCCGCGATGCCCGCGACGGTGTTCGCCGCCGAACCGCCGCTGATCTCCTTGCCCGGCCCCATCTTGGCATAGAGCGCGTCGGCTTCCTCGGGCGAGAACATCAGCTGCATCGACCCCTTGGTCATGCCGGTATCGACGATGAACTGATCCTCGGCCTGCGCCAGGATGTCGACGATCGCATTGCCGATGGCGACGACGTCGTAAGTGGGGGTGGTCACGATTGGGAAATCCTTGTCCAGAATTCCGTTCGTGCTGAGCCTGTCGAAGCACGTGATTGCAGCGCATCGCGTGTGACACGCCCGTCGACAAGCTCAGGGCGAACGGAGGATGTGTCGCCCTAGGCGACCCTTGCCGCCGGGACAAGCGGGCGGCTATCGGCAGGCAGTGATCGCAGCCTTCCTCCTCTCGCTCGGCCAGCTCGGCGACCGGCGCATCCTGCTCGTCCTGGCGAAGTCGCTGGCGGTGACGCTGGTTCTGCTGGCGACGATCGGCACCGGGCTGTGGTTCGGCGCAGCGGCGCTCGCGCGCTGGGCGGGCTTCAGCGACGCGAACAGCGGAATCGCCGGCTTGCTGGCGGTGATCGCGGGACTGGCGCTCGGCTGGCTGATCTTTCGTGCGCTGGCGATCGCGGTGATCGGCATCTTTGCCGACGACGTCGTCGCGGCGGTCGAGGCGAAACATTATCCGCAGGCGCTGGCCCGCGCCCGTCCGGTGCCGTTCGCGCGCGGGCTGGCGATGGGCGCCGGATCGGCAGCGCGCGCGATCCTGTGGAACGTCGCCGCGATCCCGCTGTACGTCCTGTTGCTGGCGACCGGCATCGGGACACCGATCGGCTTCTTCGCGGTGAACGCAGCGCTGCTCGGGCGCGATCTGGGCGACATGGTCGCGGCGCGGCACCGGGCACCGGCCGAACTTCTCGCCTTTCGCAACGCCACCCGCATACCCCGCCTGCTGCTGGGGGCCAGCGGTACCGCGTTGCTGCTGATCCCGTTCGTCAATCTGCTTGCCCCCGTCCTCGGCGCGGCGATGGCGACGCATGTATTCCACCGGAGACTGTCCCAATGAAGCGTCTTGCCTTCGTCACGCTGTCGGCCCTGCTCACCGCCTGCGGGGCATCCACGCCACCACCGGCCACCGCCGGCCGCATCCCGCTGCCGTCGCAGCGGCCGCTGAACGCGGTCGGGCTGGAGCGTGTGCTGGGCCAGCCGGCGCGCGCGCTGACCCAGATGTTCGGCACCGCCGACGCCGATGTCGCCGAAGGGAGCGCGCGCAAGCTGCAGTTCGGCAGCCGCATCTGCGTACTCGACGCCTATCTCTACCCCAAGGGATCGGGCGAACCGGTGGTCACCTATGTCGATGCGCGTCAGCGCGACGGCAGCGCGATCGACCGCGCGAGTTGCGTGGCCGCGCTGAGTCGAAGGGATGGGGGGAAGTAAACGGGCGGTGCCCACTTTCCCCCGTTCGTCCTGAGCTTGTCGAAGGACGTGTTCCGGGCACGTCCTTCGACAAGCTCAGGACGAACGGGGGCTATCGGCTAACGGTCCCCGCTTTCAGCCGCGCCAAAGCCCACCTCGCTGCCTCCGCCACCACCGGATCGGCATCGTCCAGTAACTGCCGCACCGGCTCGACCAGCGCCGCGTCCCCCGAATTGCCCGCCGCGATCAGGCAGTTGCGGACCAGTCGATCGCGCCCGATCCGCTTGATCGGCGACCCCGCGAATACCTGTCGAAACGCGGCGTCGTCCAGCGCCAGCAGGTCGGCCAGCCGCGGGGCCATCAGCTCCGCCCGCGGCTGGAACGCCAGATTGGCGGCCGCGGACGCTGCGAACTTGTTCCACGGGCACACACTCAGGCAATCGTCGCAGCCATAGATGCGGTTGCCCATCCTCGCGCGAAATTCATGCGGGATCGGTCCCCTGTGCTCGATCGTCAGATACGAGATGCAGCGCCGCGCATCGAGGCGATAGGGTGCGGGAAACGCGTTGGTCGGGCAGGCGCGCTGGCAGGCATCGCACGATCCGCAGCTGTCGCGGCCCGGCGTGTCGGCCGATAGGTCCAGCGTAGTGTAGATCGCCCCCAGAAACAGCCAGCTGCCGTGATCCCGGCTGACCAGATTGGTGTGCTTGCCCTGCCACCCCAGCCCCGCGGCCTCGGACAGCGGCTTCTCCATCACCGGCGCGGTGTCGACAAACACCTTCACGTCCGCCCCCGGCGCCGCCGCGACCAGCCACCGCGCGACCGCCTTCAGCGCGCGCTTGACGACGTCGTGGTAATCGGACCCTTGCGCATAGACCGACACCCGCCCGCGGTCCCCAACTCCGTCCAGCGCCAGCGGGTCGATACCCGGCGCGTAACTCATGCCCAGCGCGATCACCGAGCGCACTTCGGGCCACAGGCCGGCGGGGCTTTCGCGGTGGTGGGCGCGCTCCTCCATCCAGATCATCGATCCGTGCGCGCCGTCGGCCAACCACTCGCGCAACCGCGCGCCCGCGGCTGGCGCCGCGTCGGCGCGCGCGATGCCGACCGCGGCGAAGCCGTGTTCGGCCGCCTTTTCCCGCAATCGCTGTCCAAGTGTCTTGTCTTCGTGCACCACCGCCCGCTACCACCTCGTCCGGGGCTATTCACCCCTCCCCGTTCGTTTCGAGCGAAGTCGAGAAACGGCAACGCACGGGACATAACGGCTTCTCGACTGCGCTCGAAGCGAACGGAACGGGTATGAGCGAATCCGAAACCCCCGACGTCGTCGCTTTGTGGCGCAAGGCGCTGGAAGACGTGGCGATCGTCGACGGCAAGACCCTGCTCTCGCGCACGGAC
>JAZKBG010000002.1:29012-541631 GCA_040388765.1 Pseudomonadota bacterium
CGAGCGAAGTCGAGAAACGGGGTTCGGTACAGGTTTCTCGACTTCGCTCGAAACGAACGGATGTAAGGTGGAAACCAAGAATCTGGCCGTGACGGCAACCGGCCTTGTCAAGCGCTTCGGCGACCGGCGCGTCGTCGACGGCGTCGATATCGCGGTGCCGCTCGGGTCGATCTACGGCGTGCTGGGCCCCAACGGCGCGGGCAAGACGACGACATTGCGCATGCTGCTGGGCATCATCGAGCCGGACGAGGGCAGTCGCAGCTTGCTCGGCCGCGCCCACCCGCGCGATGCCAGCGATCAGGTCGGCTATCTGCCCGAGGAACGCGGGCTGTATCCGGGGATGAAGGCGGTCGAGGCGATCGCCTTCCTGGGCGCACTGCGCGGCCTCGACTGGCGCGAGGGGCGCAAGCGCGCGCGCGTGCTGCTGGAGGATGCTGGCCTGGGCCACGCGATCGACACCAAGATCAAGAAACTGTCGAAGGGCATGGCCCAGCTGGTCCAGCTGCTCGGATCGGTCGTGCACGATCCCGAACTGCTGGTGCTCGACGAGCCGTTCAGCGGCCTCGATCCGGTCAATCAGGAACGGCTGGAGAAACTGATCCTGGTCCAGCGTGACCGTGGCGCGACGATCCTGTTCTCCACCCACGTCATGGCGCATGCCGAGCGGCTGTGCGACCGGCTGACGATCATCGCGGGGGGCAAGGCGCGGTTCGAGGGCACGGTGGACGACGCCCGCGCGACGCTGCCGGTCAAGGCGCATTATGTGCCGCATCATCCGGACCCGGCGATCGCGCAACTGTTGCCCACCGACGCGGTGTCCGAAGGGAATGGCTGGGTCTTCACCCTGCCCAAGGACGGGATCGAAGGGGTGCTGGTGAAGCTGATCGACGCCGGTTACGGCATATCGGGCCTGTCGATCGAACCGGCCCGGCTGCACGACGCGTTCGTCACAATCGTCGGCCGCGAAGCATTGGAGGCGGCAGCGTGAACAAGAGCATCCGCCAGACGATGACCGTGGCACGCCGCGATTTCATCGCGACCGTCTTCACGCCGACGTTCCTGATCTTTCTCCTCGCCCCGCTCATCATGATGAGCTTCGGCGCGGTCGGGGGCCTGGGCGCGGCGTCCATGGCCGACAGCGCCGGCGACAAGGGCCGCATCGTCGCCATCGCTACGCCCGCCGACGGCCCCGCCCTGATCGCCGCCGACAAGGACCTGCGCGACCTCTACCGCCGCCGCGAAGGGCCGCCGAAACTGATCGTCGAAGCCCCGGCCGCCGACCCCGCCGCCCAGGCACGCGCCGCCTTCGCGCGCAAGGACATCGACCCCAGCGCGGTGCTGTACGGCCCGCTCGACCGGCCGACGATCCTCTATGCCGATCCGAGCCAGCGCCATGCAACCTACCTCGCCACGCTGGCCGACGACGTGTTGCGAAACCGCCGGATCGGCGAGGCGAAGCTGTCGAGCGCGACGATCGCCCAGTACAAGACGACCACGCCGCGCCAGACCGGACGCGGGGCAAACCAGGCCGCATTCTTCACCGTCTTCGGCCTGTTCATCCTGACGCTGATGCTGGCGGGCCAGGCGGTCGGCACGATGGCGGAGGAACGGTCGAACAAGGTGATCGAGATCCTCGCCGCCGCCGTGCCGCTGGAAAGCGTGTTCCTGGGCAAGTTGATCGGCATGTTCGGCGTCGCGATCCTGTTCGTCGCCTTCTGGGGCACGATCGCGGTCAACATCGGCCAGGTCCTGCCGCCCAGCTTCGCCCGCGCGTTCGCCGCGACGCCGGCCACCGGTGCCGCCTTCCCGCTCCTGTTCTTCGCCTATTTCACCATGGCGTATCTGCTGCTCGGCGCGGTGTTCCTGGGAATCGGCGCGCAGGCGAGCACCCCGCGCGAAATCCAGATGCTGTCGCTGCCCATCACGATCTTCCAGGTCGCGATGTTCGGCCTGTCCCAGGTCGCGGCGTCGCAGCCCGATTCGACGCTGGCGCGGGTGGCGGAAATCTTTCCGTTCAGCTCGCCCTTCGCGATGGCGGCGCGCGCTGCGAATTCGCCGGAGATCTGGCCGCACCTGCTGGCGCTGGGCTGGCAGGCGCTGTGGGTCGCCGCGACCGTGTGGCTCGGCGCGCGGCTCTTCCGGCGCGGGGTGCTGCAGTCGGGCAGTCCGGCGTTCTGGCGGCGCGGGAAGGCGGCAAAGGTGACAGAAGTCGCCGGTCCCGCCCCACACTGAAGGCAGGTCGCCCCCCGTTCGTGCTGAGCGAAGTCGAAGCACATGAGACTCATGCCCCCTACGGCGTCGCTCAGGATAGGCTTCGACTTCGCTCAGGGCGAACGGATGGGATGGGGAAAGGCGAACGGGGGCGTTCCAGCGCAGTCCTATTGACACAAATGTCAGTTGGTTCATCCTCCCCAAAAAGGGAGAGACACCGATGGCCACGCTCGCGCACCCAGTTCCCGACCCGCTCGACGTCAGCCGCGCCGAACTCTACCGCGACGACGTCTGGCACGGTCCGTTCGCCGAGATCCGCGCGCGCGGGGGCGTCCACCACAATGCGACGTCGGATTACGGCCCGTTCTGGTCCGTCGCGTCGTACAAGGGCATCGTCCACGTCGAGTCTTTACCCGACGTCTTCTCGTCGGAAGCGGGCGGCATCACCATCGCCGACTTCAATCCCGAAACCGACGTGCGGATGCCGATGTTCATCGCGATGGACCGGCCTAGGCATACCGGACAGCGCCGCACCGTCGCGCCCGCGTTCACCCCGTCCGAAATGGCGCGGATGACCGAGGATATTCGCGCACGCACCGGAGACATCCTCGACTCGCTGCCGATCGGCAAGGAATTCGACTGGGTCGATACCGTCGCAATCGAACTGACCACGCAGATGCTGGCGATCCTGTTCGACTTCCCGTGGGCGGACCGCCGCAAGCTGACCTTCTGGTCCGACTGGGCCGGCGATATCGAGATCGTCAAGAATCCCGAATTGCGGCAACAGCGGCTGGCGCACATGTTCGAGTGCGGCAGCTATTTCCAGAACCTCTGGAATGCCAAGGTCGGCAAGGAGCGGACGCCCGACCTCATCAGCATGATGATCCATTCCGATGCGATGGCCGAGATGGACCAGATGGAGTTCCTCGGGAACCTGATCCTGCTGATCGTCGGCGGCAACGACACGACGCGCAATTCGATGTCGGCCTATGCGTACGGCCTGTCGCAATTCCCAGACGAGCGCGCGAAGCTGGAGGCCGATCCCGGCCTGATCCACAATGCGACGCAGGAGATCGTCCGCTGGCAGACCCCGCTCGCCCACATGCGCCGGACCGCGACGCAGGATGCCGAGGTCGAGGGGCAGTTGATCCGCGCGGGCGAGAAGGTGGCATTGTGGTACATCTCGGCCAATCGCGACGAAGCCGTGTTCGACGACGCCGACAGCATCCGCGTCGATCGCGCCAACGCGCGGCGCCACCTGGCATTCGGCCACGGCATCCACCGCTGCGTCGGCGCGCGACTGGCCGAGCTGCAGATCAGCGTGCTGCTGGAGGAAATGGCGAAGCGACGGTTGCGGGTGGAAGCGACCGGCGAACCCGAGCGCGTCGCGGCGAGTTTCGTGCACGGATATCGCAAGCTGCCGGTGGAGGTGCTGCGATATTGACTTCCTCCCCGGGACGGGGAGGTGGCATCGCGCAGCGATGACGGAGGGGGCAGGCCGCTGGCGATGACCTTTCGGCCCACCCCCTCCACCACCGCTTCGCGGCGGTCCCCCTCCCCGTCCCGGGGAGGAATTCTCGCGGTCAGCATCAATTCATCCGGTCGGCGCGTATATATCCCTGAATTGCCCGAGGACCTTTCCCGATGCTGACCCGCCGCCAGTCGCTGACCGCTTTCGCCGGGGGGGCCGCCGCTGTCGCGCTTCTGCCCCTGCCCGCACTCGCCAAGTACGAAGTCGAGATGACCGATGCGCAGTGGCGCAAGAGGCTGTCGCCCGCCGCCTACAAGGTGCTGCGACAGGAAAGCACCGAAGTCCCGTTCACCAGCCCGCTGAACAAGGAGCATCGCTCCGGCATATTCTCGTGCGCAGGCTGTGCGCTGCCGCTGTTCACGTCGAAGACCAAGTTCGAGAGCGGCACCGGCTGGCCCAGTTTCTGGGCGCCCCTGCGCGCTGCGGTCGCCACCACGACCGACAGCACATTGGGCATGACGCGGGTCGAGGTCCATTGCCGCCGCTGCGGCGGGCATCTGGGCCATGTGTTCGACGACGGGCCGAAGCCAACGGGCAAGCGTTATTGCATGAACGGCGTCGCGATGACCTTCACGCCGAGGGCGCTGTAGCGCGGGGCCAGACCCCGATCCCCCAGCTTACTCCAGATTCAGGCTGAACGCCGCCGCGCGCTTGGCCGGATCGACATGGGCAGGCACCACGGGCATCGACGCAGCCGCAGCGATCTGCACCTGGACGCGCGGGGCGTCATCCTGCGATCGATCGGCATAGATGAAGCCGTTGACCGGATAGCTCGACGTACCCAGCCCGCCGTTCGATGCGAACCACACCTTGACGCGGCTCCAGTCACCGGCGTCCGACACGTCGACCGCTCGGACGTCGGTTTCGATGCCGCCGCGGCGCGACCAGTTGGCATGGGTCAACAGGACTTCGCGATCGCTGACGACCTGCGACACGGTGGCGACATGGCCCAGCCGCATCCGGCTGGTGGCGGCGAAGGACATGACGGCACCCTTCTTCGGGGCCGAACCACGGGCGTATTTGCCGGCGGCCTGGTTCCACCACGTCAGCGCATTGCCGTGGATCTCGACGCCCGAGATCAGCCGCGCATAGGGCGCGCACTGCCAGAAGCGGGCGTCCGCCTGCGGCGCGGCGAAGGTGCTGATGAGGAGCGCGACAACCGCCGCGAAAGCACGTACGAACATGTGGATTTTCAGACCCCCCGGTCTCGCTGAACCTTCGATGACATCGGGAGTAGCAGGCCATTCGCGCTCGCAAAGCGCGCGGCGGCGAGTTGCAGGGCTATTCCGACGAAGCGAGATGGGTTCCGCGAATACGATCGGCCCATCGTTCAACTCCTTCGATTCACCGCAATTGTTGCGGAAAAGCCGCACTCGAATCGGCAATCGGGCACCTTGCCTCGGTTCGTCGCAGCCCGTGTTGCGGTGCAGCGTCGTTCATGCTCGATTGGTGAATGCCGGACGACGGATGGTTAAGGGGAGTGTTAACCATATCGGCGCATGCTCCGGTTCTCGACTGGGTGGGGTACGACTTATGGCTTCCCGCATGAAACCGGCAGAGGGCGCGATGACGCTGGCCGAAATGAAGGAATTCGCCGGGTTCAGCTCGGCGACACAGCGGTATATCCGCCGGTCGCTCGATGTCGGGCTCGACCGCAATGACGCGATGGATCGCTGGTCGCGCGACGTGGTGGAAGCGGCCAGCATCCGCGCGCAGGCCCGGATGTACGATCGCCTGCCCGAACTGCGCGCCATGGTGCCCGACGACAGCGGCCTGGACGCAGTCGAGCCGTTCATGGCGCCGCTGGTGACGGTGTCGGCGTTCGACCTCGGCCAGGGGCGGCTGCCGGCATTCTCGGCCTATCGCTTTCTGTACGAGCGGCTGATCGGTGCGGAAGTCCGCCCGTGGCTGCCCGCCGCCTTCTGCGCTGCCGCCGCGCTGCCGACTCTGCATCCCGACCTGCGTCGCAAGCTGCTGCAATCGATCAGCGAAGCCGCCGCGACCGCCAGCGGATGGTCGAACCGCAAGCCGGCGTTCTTTCCCTATTGGGTGGAAAAGGTCAGCGATCTTGCCCTGCCGAACTGACGGCCAAGGCGCGAACTAACCCAGCCGCGC
Source organism: Pseudomonadota bacterium (assembly GCA_040388765.1). Lineage (GTDB taxonomy): Bacteria > Pseudomonadota > Alphaproteobacteria > Sphingomonadales > Sphingomonadaceae > Sphingomonas. Next base: position 34,870 of record JAZKBG010000002.1, read on the forward strand.
CCCGAATTGCGCGACGATGAAGTCGTAGAGCGCCGGCATCCGCGCCTTCACGGCCGCGCGCGTCAGGGGCGGTCGTGCGGCCCGACCGTGCAGCACGACGCTGGCGCACATGGCGAAGAACTCCATCGGATTGGTCAGCATGTACGACTGCGCCGGCCAATCGCCGCTCGTCCTTGCCGCGTCGTAGAACCGCACCACGGCGGGATCGCGCGGCCAGCCCATCCGCACCCATTGCCAACGGTGGATCAGTTCGTGGAGCAGCACCGGATTGTCCGCTGCCTGGACCTGGCGCGCAAAGAACACGCCGCCGCGCGCGCGCGTCTTCGTCCCCTCTTCGCGATCGACATGGATGACCTCGGCGCGAAAGAACTCCATCGCGTCGGCCGAGATCGGCAGCGCCTCGACGATGCGGATCTGCGCCTCGAGAAATGCGGCCAGCACTGGCACAGGCTCTGCGCCCTGCCAGTCGATGACGAACCCCTGGCGAGCCATGGCCAGCCGTGGCCACGTCGTCAGCGCCAGCGCTCCATAGACCATCGCGCGACGCGTCGTCCCGAAACTGCGATGTGGCGCATCATTCGTCATGCGGCGTCCTCTCGCCCGTGTTGGACATTGTTCTGGTCGCCACGCCGTGCTGGCGATGCGCTGGCGTCCCCCGCAAGCAAAAGCGGCGACGGTTCCCCGTCGCCGCTTGTCGTTCGGTCGTGGCCGCTCAGGCGTCGCGCTGGCGCGCCTTTTCAGCTTCCTCGTCATATCCGGACGACGGCGGAGCCTGATGGTTGTGGATCGGCTGGGTAGAGGACGGCGGATCGCTCGCGTCCATCGATTCGTCCAGCGCGCGATCAAGGCGCGCCTCCTTGCTGGCCGGGTTGCGCTCCAGCCGCTCGGCGATCGATTCGTCGTGCCCGGCGTCCTTCTGCCGACCGCTCTCCTGTGCCGTGGCGGCATCGCCATCGGGGGCGACGCTCATGGTTTCGTCAATCGTGTCCTGGATCTGGGTCATAACCTGTCTCCTGGGCCTCTCCATAGTTGCGCAAAAGAAACGAACGGTGCGCACCGCCGTTCCGGCCGGGCAAAGAAAAGGCCCGGCGGATCGCTTCGCCGGGCCCTCCTGCAATCATCGACGGATCGTCGGATCAGTCGCGGCTGCCCAGGAACGACAGCAGGAACTGGAACATGTTGATGAAGTCGAGATAGAGCGACAACGCGCCCATGATCACGGCCTTGCCCATCATGTCGGTGCCGGCGACCTGATCGTACAGCAGCTTGATCCGCTGCGTGTCATAGGCGGTGAGGCCGGCGAACAGCAGCACACCGATGGCGCTGATGACCAGGTTCATCACCGGCGACTTGAAGAACAGGTTCAGCAGCGTCGCCACGATCAATCCTACGACACCCATGACGAGGAATGTGCCGAACGCCTGCAGATCGCGCTTGGTCGTGTAGCCGTAGAGGCTCAACGCCAGAAAGGCCGCAGCGGTCGCGAAGAACGTGATCGCGATCGACGCGCCGGTATAGACCAGGAAGATCGTCGACATCGACAGGCCCATCACGGCCGCAAATGCCCAGAAGATCATCTGCGCGGCACCGGTCGACAGGCGATTGATACCGAAACTGAGCACCATGACGAACGCCAGCGGCGAGAACATGATGATGTATTTCAGGATGCCGCCGGACATGAAGACCTGAGCGGCGGGCGAGGTGTTGCCACCCCAGGCGAACATCAGCGCGACGATGCCGGTCAGCAGTACGCCGGACGCCATGTAATTGTAGACCGACAGCATGTAGGACCGCAGCCCCGCGTCGTACGCGGCAGTGCGCGTAGCGGCGGCGGCATTCGCGAACGTCGCGCGCTCCGTCCGGGGATCAGACCAGTTTGCCATTTCAGAACAGCTCCTTTGTGCGGCGCAGTCGCCGAATGTGGTTGAATATCGCGATGCGTCCGCGATGTTTCAAGCGAAACCGCTCTCGCCTCGACGCGCATGTCGGCCTAGGGTTCCGCGATGCACCGCCTGTTCGTCGCCCTGCGCCCGCCGATCGCTGTCCGGCGGCAGCTGCTGGAGGCCATGGGCGACATCGCGGGCGCGCACTGGCACGACGACGCGCAGCTTCACATCACCTTGCGCTATATCGGCAAGGTCGAACGGCGGACGGCCGAGGATATCGCTGCCTCCATCGCCAGCGTTCGTTCGCGTCCGATCACGATCGCCGTGTCGGGCGTCGGCGTGTTTGAAGACCATGGACGGCCATCGGCTGTGTGGGCGGGGGTGACGCCGCACGGTCCGATCACGGCGTTGCACCGCGCGGTCGATCAAGCCATCGTCCGCACAGGCCGCGAACCCGAACACCGCGCTTATTGTCCCCACATCACGCTGGCGCGGCTCGGGCGGGATGCCGGTTCTACGGATCGCTTCATGATCGGCCGGGCGATGTTATCGTCCGATCCCTTCACGCTCGATCATATGCTGCTCTACGAAAGCACGATCGGTCATGGCGGCCCGACCTATGACGCGATCGCGCGGTTTCCGCTGGCGCGTTAGCCGGCCTCGAAGACGCCGCAGGCGATGCGACCGCCCGAATTGCCGGCCGGGTCGGTCTTCAGATCATCCGGGCCGGCGTGAATCACGAATGCCGCGCCATCGGCGTCGAGCAGCCCGGCCATCGTACCGGACGGCAGCGTGATCGCAACGCTGCCGCGTCCATCCGCACCCGCGATCAGATTGGGCATGTCGCCCGCATGCGGACCCGACGGGTTCTGCGTACCGTGCTGCATGCCGCCCGGGTTCCAGTGACCGCCGGCGGTCGTGAACGCCGGTCCGTCGCAACGCCCGGTCGTGTGGACATGGACGCCGTGCGCCCCGGGAGTCAGTCCCGACGCATCCACCGCCACGCGAACGCCGCCTGCCACACCGGTCGCGACCGCGCGCCCGACCTCGACGCCATCTGCGGTCCGCAGCACTGCGCTGGCCCCGCCGGGCGGCGGCGGCGCGGAGGGCGTCTGGTTCATGCCGTTACCGGTCGTACATGCCGCGACGCCGATCCCCGCCGCCGCTACGATCATCCACCGAGCCATCATGTCGTCGTCCTCGCGAGAATATCGTATCCGCAATGATCCAGCCGCCGACCGGTTCCGGACCGCAGGGACGACGGACAAGAAAAAAGCCCCGGCCTTTCGACCGGAGCTTTGTTCATCCACGTAAAACGGTGATTAGCCGTTCACGCCAGCATTTGCGTTGCCGCCGTCCCAGTTGCCAGTAGCAACCCAGTCCCAGAAGCCGCGCACCGGACGCATGTTCTTCTTCATCTCTGTTCCCCTGTATCCAGGACGCACCGCCGCAGGACGATGCGTGGTCCGGTTGTACCGGAACGGGAACGAATTTACAATCTGGTAACCATCAGGCGGCGCGACTGGCCGATTCGGCGGCCAGCAATCTGGTCAGATTGAGCAGTTTCATCGGGCGACCGATCAGATAGCCCTGGATCTTGTCGCACCCCAATTTCGTTAGCTCCGCAAGGATCTCCGGAGTTTCGACACCTTCGGCGACGACGCTGCGGCCCAGCGAATGCGCCAGTTCTATCGTCGAGCGCACCATCAACCGGTCGCTGGCACTGCGGTCGATCGCGGCGACGAAACTCTTGTCGATCTTCACTTCGGTCGCCGGAATCTTCTTGAAATACTCGAGCGTGGAAAAGCCGGTTCCATAGTCGTCGATCGACACGTTTATGCCCAGCGAACCGATCTCCTCAAGCGTCCGAATCGAGGTCCGACCGCTCGTCATCGCCGCCGATTCGGTCACTTCCAGCGTGAGTCGTTCGGGCGGCAGCCCCGAGTCGGCAAGCATGTCACGCACCAGAGGCACCAGGCCGGGCCGTTCGAGCAGCCGCGCCGAGATGTTCACCGCGACATCGAACGCGACCCCGCGCGCATGGAAGGCGGCGGCGGCACGGATCGCGTCGCCCAGCACGAACGCGGTCAGCTTGTCGATGCGGTTGTGCTGTTCGGCGGCAAGCACGAACTCCATCGGGCTGACTTCGCCCTTCTCCGGATGCGACCAGCGCACCAGCGCCTCCGCGCCCGACAAGCGGCCACTCTTCAGGTCGAGCTGCGGCTGATACGCCACCCAGATCTCGCCGCTGTCGATTGCCGCGTCCAGGCGGCCGAGCAGCGACAATTTCCATTCGGCATCGGCCAGCTTGGCAGGATCATAGGCCTTCCACCGCAATCCTTCGGTCGACGCCTCGTCGGCGGCGACCAGCGTCGCGCCGATGCGGTTGGCGAGCGTCCGGCTGTCGTCGGCGTCGATCCCCAGCGTCACCGAAAGGTCGATCGGCCGGCCATCGACCAGCGCCGGGCTGCGGAACAGCGCGTGAAGCGCGTCGAGCTGATCGGGACCGGCCACTTCAGGAGACGTGGTCCAGACGAAGATACCCTCGTCGCCCTGATAGATACGCGCGCCGCGGGCACCCAGTGCCAGCCGCGCGACGATCTGATCGACCAGCGCACGTTCGCCTTCAGGCGGCAGCGACGAACTGATCTCGGCGAAGTTGCGGACGCGCGCACCGACGACAACCGCATCGGCGACCGGCGTCTCGTCGCGCAGAGCGTTGAGATTGGGCAGGCCCGAGATCGCATTGATGTTGCCGCGCACCTTGTAGGACTGGCGGAAGTTGCGCCATGCGAAGCTGCCAGCTGTCGCGCCGATCAGAATCGTCGCGGGCATGACGTCGTAGAATATGCCGTGCATCTCGGCGAAGACCGGGCCGATCGAAACGCCGGCGATCCCTGCCAACAGCGCCGATCGCCGCAACCAGCAATTCCGCGCCAGCAGGTGCATCGCCATCAACGCCAGCGCCGCGAGAACAGGGACGAACCACAGCAATGCGGTTGTTCCGCCCGATTTCAACGTTTCCGCGGCGACGACGTGCACATAGACGCCGTTGATCTGGCCGACACCGGGGATGTAGTAAACGTCGCCCATCTCGGTCGAAGCGGCACCGATAACGACATCCTTGCCCCGCAGTGTACCGTCTCGCAGACGCCCTTCGAGCAGGTCGGCTGCACTCACGAACGGCACTTTCCGCGGATCGATCGCATAATCGATCATGAAAGACGTGTCGGGTGGACCTTCGCGGCGCGCCAGCGATGCCGATATGGTCGGAATGCGGACGCCATCGATGTCCGCTGCAAAGTCCATCTTCCGTACGCTGAACGCCGAGGAATGGCGTACCGCGACGCTAACCAGGCCAGCGCGCTCGCGAAATTCCGGACGGGGCAGCTTGAAGCGGTACTGACCTGTCGTCGGATCGCGGACCCGCATCGCGGCAAGCTCGACATTTCCTGCCCTCTCCAGCGATCTGGCGAAGGCGGCATCCTGGCGGCGGCCGGACGCGCTCGCGAATGACACATCGTAGAAGATTCGTGCGGCACCGGCTTGCTTCAACCGGTCGAGAAGTTCGGCATGCCGCACACGTGTCCAGGGCCATGTACCGATCCTCTCGAGGCTGGCGTCATCGACACCGACGATCGCGATCTGGCCTGACGGCGCCTTCGCGCGTACCAAGTTGCGCACCATCCGCAGATAATCGTCCACCGGTTCGACGAATCCGGTGACGGCGACGATCAGCGCGACCAGCGTCGTCCAGCCCAGGATGCGCGCGCTCGAGCGTTCCTGCTGGCCGGGCGCGAGGACGGTCCCGTCGCGGCGGCGCGGGTCGAGCATCGGTCGGCGAGGTCGAAACAGGCTCACCCCCCGGCCCTAGGGCAAGTTGGTTAACGAACCCTTCGCGGGGCAGTGCGCGCGCCCTTCCCCCCCGCACGGTGCCCTGCTATCGGCTCACGCGAATCTCGCAGTTGCGAACACCGCCGGTCACGCCGTGCGGCCGCCCCGGCCGCCGCCTTCATCTCGTGCCGGCCGACAGGGAAGGACCGCTCGACAGATGACCGCCATCGGCCAGGACACGCTAGGCACCCGCTCCACGCTCACCGCGGACGGCACGTCGTACGACTATTTCTCGCTGGCCAAGGCCGCCGAACAGCTGGGCGATATCAGCCGCCTGCCGTTCAGCATGAAGGTGCTGCTGGAGAACATGCTGCGCTTCGAGGACGGCAAGACCGTGACGGTCGAGGACGTCCAGGCGATCATCGACTGGCAGAAGGACGCCCGCTCCGACCGCGAGATCCAGTATCGTCCGGCGCGTGTGCTGATGCAGGATTTCACCGGCGTCCCCTGCGTCGTCGATCTGGCGGCGATGCGCGATGCCATCACCAAGCTCGGTGGCGATCCGGCCAAGATCAATCCGCAGGTGCCGGTCCACCTGGTCATCGATCATTCGGTCATGGTCGACGAATTCGGTACGCCAAAGGCGTTCGAGAAGAACGTAGATCTTGAGTATCAGCGCAACATCGAACGCTATGAATTCCTGAAGTGGGGATCGAAGGCGCTCGACAATTTCTCCGTCGTCCCGCCCGGCACCGGCATCTGCCACCAGGTCAACCTGGAGTATATCGGCCGCGGCGTGTGGTCATCGGACAATGACGGCACCGCGGTCGCCTATCCCGACACGCTCGTCGGCACCGACAGCCACACGACGATGATCAACGGCCTGGGTGTGCTCGGCTGGGGCGTCGGCGGCATCGAGGCGGAGGCCGCGATGCTCGGCCAGCCGGTGTCGATGCTGATCCCCGAGGTCGTCGGCTTCAAGCTGACCGGCGCGATGAACGAGGGCATCACCGCGACCGACCTGGTGCTGACCGTCACGCAGATGCTGCGCGCCAAGGGCGTGGTCGGCCGTTTCGTCGAATTCTATGGCCCCGGCCTCGCCGCGATGACGCTCGCCGATCGCGCGACGATCGCCAACATGGCGCCGGAATATGGCGCGACCTGCGGCTTCTTCCCGATCGACGACCGCACGATGGACTATATGCGCCTGACCGGTCGCCCGGACGAAGAGGTCGCGCTGGTCGAGGCCTATTGCAAGGCGCAGGGCATGTGGCGCGAGGACGGCGCACCCGATCCGATCTTCACCGACACGCTCGAACTCGACATGGGCAGCGTCGTCGCGTCGCTGGCCGGGCCGAAGCGTCCGCAGGACCGCGTCAGCCTGAACAAGGTCGACGAGGTCTTCAACGGCGACCTGTTCAAGGTGTACAAGAAGGAAGGTGCCGAGCGCGCACCGGTCGAGGGCGCGTCGCACGACATCGGCGACGGCGACGTCGTGATCGCCGCGATCACCAGCTGCACCAACACGTCCAACCCATCCGTCCTGATCGCCGCCGGCCTGGTCGCCCGCAAGGCGCGCGCCGCAGGCCTGAAGCCCAAGCCGTGGGTCAAGACCTCGCTCGCCCCCGGTAGCCAGGTCGTCACCGACTATCTCGACAAGGCCGGGCTGACCGAAGACCTGAACGCGATGGGCTTCAACCTGGTCGGGTACGGCTGCACCACCTGCATCGGCAATTCCGGCCCGCTGGCCGAGCCGATCAGCGCGGCGATCAACGGCAACGATATCGTCGCGGCGTCGGTCCTGTCGGGCAACCGCAATTTCGAGGGCCGCGTGTCGGCCGACGTGCGCGCCAATTTCCTCGCCTCGCCCCCGCTGGTCGTCGCCTATGCGCTCAAGGGCACGGTGACGCAGGACATGATCGAGACGCCGCTGGGCACCGGACACGACGGTCAGGACGTCTATCTGAAGGATGTGTGGCCGACCAACGACGAGGTCGCCGCGATGATGGCCGCCAACATCGACGACGAGATGTTCCGCAGCCGCTACGGCAACGTCTATCTCGGCGACGAACACTGGCAGAAGATCCAGATCGAGGGTTCGGACACGTACAGCTGGCCGCCGGCATCGACCTATATCGCCAACCCGCCCTATTTCGAGGGCATGACGATGGATCCGAAGCCGGTCGCCGACATCATCAACGCGAAGCCGCTGGCGATCCTGGGCGACAGCATCACCACCGACCACATCTCGCCCGCCGGATCGATCAAGGCCGATTCGCCCGCCGGCGCGTGGCTGATGGAGCGACAGGTCACGAAGTCGGACTTCAACAGCTACGGCGCGCGTCGCGGCAACGACAATGTCATGGTCCGCGGCACCTTCGCCAACATCCGCATCCGGAACGAGATGGTGCCGGGCGTCGAGGGCGGCATGACGAAGTACGATGGCCAGACGATGCCGATCTATGACGCCGCGATGCGGTTCAAGGCCGACGGCACGCCGCTGGTGATCGTCGCGGGCAAGGAATATGGCACCGGATCGTCGCGCGACTGGGCGGCCAAGGGCACCAACCTGCTCGGTGTCCGCGCGGTCATCACCGAAAGCTTCGAGCGCATCCATCGCTCGAACCTGGTCGGCATGGGCATCGTGCCGCTGCAGTTTGCCGACGGGGTGACGCGCGAGACGCTGAAGCTGGACGGCAGCGAGACGTTCACGATCCGCGGCGTGGCGCAGCTTCGCCCGCGGCAGGACGTGACGGTCGAACTGACGCGTGCCGACGGATCGACCGAGACGTTCGAGACCAAGTGCCGGATCGATACCGTCAACGAACTGGAGTATTTCCTGAACGGCGGCATCCTGCAGTACGTGCTGCGCAAGCTGGCTGCGTGAAGGCGCTGGTGGCGATTGCCTTCCTCGCGACGGCCCCGGCCGCCGCGCAGGACGGCAATCGCTACACGGGCAAGGTCGATCCTGCGACCGGCCTGACCGGGCCATATGATCCGAACAACCCGTTCGCGCGGTTCGTACGGGACGCGCCGCCGCGCGCGACCACCGTATATGCGGATCGCGACGTGATCGTCTTCATGCCGCTGACCATGATGCGGCCGGGTCACGTGCTGGTCGTTCCCCGCAGGCTGGGCGCGCGAAACCTGCTCGACCTCACGCCCGACGAACTGCGCGCCTGCATGGTGGCGGTGCAAAAGGCCGCGCGCGCCCAGATCGCGGCGCTGGGCGCGACCGGCTTCACCGTCACCCAGAACAACGGCATCACCAGCAATCAGCACGTGTTCCATCCGCATTTCCACGTGGTGCCGACCTTCGCGACCCCCATGCCGTCACGCTCCGACGCGGATCGCAATACGCCGCAGGAACTGGCCGCAATAGCCGCGAGGCTCCGTGCCGCCTGGCCCAAGGATTGATTATGCGCTTCAACCGATTCGCCCTTGCAGCATGCCTCGCGTTCGCCAGCCCGGCCCTGGCCGCCCCTGCCGCCGTCACCGGCCGCTGGCTGACGCTCGAGGGCAAGGCGATCGTCGAGGTCGCGCCGTGCGGGCCGAGCCTGTGCGGGCGCATCGTCAAGGTGCTGAAACCCCGCCCCGGCGGTCCGGCGGTCGATGCCAACAATCCCGATGCCACCCTGCGCCGTCGTCCGATCGAGGGTCTGGCGATCCTGACCGGCTTCGCGCCCAAAGGCGATCGCTGGGCGGGTCGCATCTATGACCCCGAGAGCGGACGGACCTATCGCTCAGAACTGAGGGTCGAGGGCAATATACTGAAGGTGAAGGGCTGTTACGGCCCGTTCTGCCGGACGCAGGACTGGACGCGCACGCGGTGATCCGCAGTGTGGTGATCCGCCCGCCGCATCGACCTGTCGTGTCGATCCGGCCCGTCTCGCATTCGTTAACCAACCGGTGCTAATGACGCCCTCGAAACGATCGTGAGGGGATATCCGTGAAGAAGCCGCAGACGGTCGCCGCGTTGAACGACCTCGGTCGCGTGCAGCTGTCGAAGAGCTTCTTCCTGCGCGATTTCCTCTATTCCGACATCGCCTGCATCCACGGCCTGTCGAACATTCCCGACGACCCCGATCTCGCCATCGCGGCGGGAACCCGGCTGTGCGAGGATTTGCTGGAACCGTTGCAGGACGCTTTCGGGAGGATCGCAATCCGGTCGGCCTATCGCTCGTCGGAGGTCAACGCCCTGGGCCATGCCAAGAATTACGGCTGCGCCTCGAACGAGCGCAATGCCGCCTATCACATCTGGGACAAGCGCGATCTGAAGGGTCACATGGGCGCGGCGGCGAGCATCGTCGTGCCGAGCTTCGCCAACCGCTTCGACCAGCCGGGCGACTGGAAGCGGCTGGCGTGGTGGGTGCACGACAATCTGCCCTATGCGACGATGGAATTCTTCCCCGTGCGCTGGGCGTTCAACCTGGGCTGGCACGAGAAACCGGCGCGCGCGATCATGAGCCATGTGCCCAATGATCGCGGGTATCTGACGAAGCCCGGGATGGCCGGGCACGAGGACGACCACAGCGCGGAGTGGGCGGGGATTTTGCCCTGACAAGCCATCGTGCTCCGGCCTACGCCGGAGCAGGATACGCTATTCCGCCGCCCGCTCCCGTGCCCCCATCGTGACAAAATACACGATCAGCCCGATCACGTTCCAGCCGAAGAACCACAATTGCGTCTTCTGCGGCAGGCTGACGAACAGGTACAGGCAGCCCAGGATCGCGATCGGCCCCACCACCCACGCCGCCGGCGTACGATAGGCGCGGGCCATGTCCGGCGCGCGGCGGCGCATGATGAGCATGCACGCCGCCACCGCGATGAACGCCGCCAGCGTCCCCGCATTGGCCAGCGCGGCGAGTTCGCCGAGCGGCACGAACCCGGCCAGCGTCGCCACCAGGATGGCGGTGAACACAGTGATCCGCACCGGCGCGCCGCGCGACGAAACCTTGGCGAGGCTCTGCGGCAGCAAGCGGTCGCGCGCCATCACGAAGAAGATGCGGCTCTGGCCATAGAAGAACGCCAGGATAACGGTCGGCAGGGCGATGACCGCCGACGCCGCGAGATACTTGGCCGCACCCGGCTGGCCCAGTTCGCGCAGGATCAGCGCCAGCGGCTCGGGCGAGTTGGCAAAGCGCGTATATCCGATCGCGCCCACCGCCGCCGCCGCGACGCCGACGTAGATGACGATGCAGATCAGCATCGACCCGACGATCCCGATCTTGAGGTCGCGGCCGGGGTCCCTGGTTTCCTCGGCCGCGGTCGCAATCGCATCGAAGCCGTAGAAGGCGAAGAAGATGATCGCCGCCGCCGCCATGACGCCGCGCTCGACGCCATCGGGGCCCATCGACTTGGCGAAGCCGAACGGGCTGAACGGCTCGAAATTGGCGGCGCTGAAATAGGGGAAGGCGACCGCCACGAACACGATCAGCGCGATGACCTTCACGACCACCAGCACGGCGTTGACGGTCGCGCTTTCCTTGGTGCCCAGGATCAGCATGCCCGCGACCACCGCGATGATCGCGATCGCCGGCAGGTTGACGATGCCGCCCAGTTCCGGCCCCTGCATCATGCTCATCGGCACGCCGAGATAGCCCTGCAACAGCGGTGCGGCATAGCCCGACCAGCCCACCGCGACGGCGGAGACGACCAGGGTGTATTCGAGGATCAGACTCCATCCGACCACCCACGCGATGATCTCGCCGATCACCGTGTAGCTGTAGGTATAGGCACTGCCCGAGGTCGGGATCATCGTCGCCATTTCGGCATAGGCGAGCGCGGCGCAGGCGCAGATCAGCCCGGCGATGCCGAACGACAGCACCACCGCCGGCCCGGCCTTGTCCGCGCCCACCCCGATCAGCGTCAGGATGCCGGTGCCGACGATGGCCCCGACGCCGAGCGCGACGAGGTGCGGCCACGACAGCGTCCGCGCGAGTTGCTGCCCGGCGGGCCTGTCATCGGCGCCCGGCATGGGCTTGCGCTTGAAGATGCCGCAGTCGGCCATGCTTGCTTCCCTCTCTGTCCCACCGTTTTGGTAGGGTGTGGCTGGGGAAGAAGGAAGCAGGGATTTTCGGGCACCCTGCGGGTGCAAGGCGCGAAGGCGCAAAGATGACGGGATACACCTGCAGGCGATCGGAAGACGCTCTGCCCTGCGATGAACGCTGCTGCGCAGCCCGGGAGGCTGGCCCCCTTAGCGCCTTCGCGCCCGCCCCCAACGCTTTGTTAACCCTTTCCGTCAATATCTCGCTCACCACGACCATACGGGCGATACGACGATGCCGACACAGATGACGATCCGCGCGCACGAACTGGCGACGCTGCTGGACCGCGCGCCGCCTGGGATCACGACGCTGTCGCTCGACTGTTTCGACACATTGTTGTGGCGCAACGTCCACGCACCGCGCGACGTGTTCACCGAAGTGCCGATGCGCGGCGGCGCGATGCAGCCGCGGGCGTGGGCCGAAGGGGTCGCGCAACGCATGGCGCATCTCAGGACCGGCAGCCACGAGATCCGCCTGTCCGACGTCTATCGTCGCCTGCTGACCAACGGCACTCCCGAGGCGATCGACGCCGCGGTCGAGCACGAACTGGCGCTGGAGGAGAAACAGCTGTTCCCCTTCGCCCCCGCCGTCGCGCTGATGCGCGCGGCAAAGGCGCGCGGGCTGAAGATCATCGTGGTCAGCGACATGTACATCACCGAGCGCCAGCTGCGCCGCCTGCTGCTCGCCACCGCGGGGCAGGATGTGGTCGACATGATCGACGCCGTCTTCATGTCCTGCGAACTCGGCATGCCAAAGGCGAACGGCCTGTTCGCGCCCGTGCTGAAGGCTATCCGGGCGCGTCCCGAGCAGGTGCTGCACGTCGGCGACAACAAGGCGGCCGATTACGACGGCGCGCTGCGGGCCGGCATCCATGCCGTCCACCTGCTCCAGTTCGACGACGAGGCGAAGAACCGCCTGCGGCTGGAAATGACCGCAGGCATCATGATCGATCCTGCCGTGCGCGTGACCGTCCCCGCGTATCAGCCGCATCGCGCGGCCGTCGCCATGCGGACGCAGACCGACGCTGCCTATGTCGTCGGGCACGACGTGATGGGTCCGGTGATGCATGCCTTTGCCGAGCTCATCAAGCGCGACTGCGACGCGATGGCCGAGCGGACGGGCAAGCGCGTCCGCCCGCTCTTCATGATGCGCGACGGCTATCTGCCGCACCGCGTGTTCAGCGCGCTCTATCCCGATTACGGCGGCGCGCAGGTCGATCTCAGCCGGCTGGTCGCGACGCGCTGCACACTGACCGACGACGCCGCGCTCGACCTGTTCGTCGCCGAGAATCTGAGCGTCCTGACGCCGCAATCGTTCGCGCGCCACCTGATGCTGTTCCCGGCCGAATATGCCGCGGCGATCAAGGACAAGCCCGGTCATGATCCGCGCAAGGCGCTTGCCAGGCTGGTCAAGCAGGGCGACATCCGCCGCAAGGTGTTCCGCCGCTCGCGCGCCTTCTGCGACCGTGTCGTCGCGCACCTGCGCCGCGCCGGGGTGCAGGACGGCGAAGCGGTGATGCTGGTCGACGTCGGGTACAAGGGGACCGTCCAGAACGTCGTCACGCCGATGCTCGAGCGCGAACTGGGCCTGGACGTCGCCGGCCGCTACCTGTTCCTGCGCGAGGAGTGCATCTCGGGCCTCGACAAGGTCGGGCTGCTCGACGTCGATCTGATCGAATGCCGCGCGATGCACGCGCTGGCGACCTGCGTCGCGGTGGTCGAACAGATGTGCAACCTCGAACAGGGATCGACGATCGACTTCGAGCCCGATGGTACACCGATCCGCGAGGATTACGTGCTCAACCCCGGCCAGCATGCGGTGCGCGAGCGGATCCAGAACGCCTGCGTCGATTTCGCGCGCGACGCCTATGCCGCCATGTACCGCCGCCCGAAGTCGGACGACATCGCCGCGCGCCGCCGCATGGCCGCGGCGATCCTGACCCGCCTGCTGTTCCTGCCGATGCCGAGCGAGGTCGAGCTGTTCCGCGCATTCGACCACGACAACAATCTCGGCTCGAAGACGATCATCAAGCTGCTCGACCATGACGAGGCGGAGGAAGGCTTGCGTCGCCGCGGTCTTGCCTACGTCTCCGAGAACCGCCGCATGTACGTGCCCGCCGAGATCGCGCGCCACGGCCTGCCGCTCAACATCTCGCTGCTGGCGACCAGCCGCTTCGCGCTCGATTTCCGCAACAGCGATTTCCAGGTCGGCGGTGTCGATGTGCCGGTGCTGCTGCTGAACGCGACCGAACAGACGGTCATGCCGATCACCGCCTATCCCACGCACGAGGGCTTCTACCGCCTGTCGGTGCCGCTGGCGCGCGCCGGCACCACGATCGCGGTGCAGCTGGGCAAACTGTGGAGCAGCGTCCAGATCGGCGACGCCAGCTGGATCCCCGCCGCCGAATATGACGTGGACTGGGCGGTGGACCGCACGCCGGCGATCACGGTGCCCGACGCGATGCAGCCGCTGACCGACGATATCTATGCCTGCGAGGAAACCGGCGTCCTCATCGTGCCCGCGTCGAACAGGGACCGCCAGGTGCTGACGCTGATCTTCCGCCCGTTGCAGGCGCGTACCACCGTGCAGGCGACCCGCCGGCAGGTCGCCGCGTGATGGCGCATTATCCCTATTCGATGGCGATGTTCGGCGACCTGATCCTCGACATGCTGAAGGTCGCCGATGCGAAGCGGATCGTCGAGATCGGCGCCGATTATGGCGGCATGTCCGGCCTGCTAGCCGATTATGCGGGTGCGAACGGCGGGGCGCTGACCAGCATCGATCCCGAGGTCCAGGCCGGGTTCCTGGATTGGCTCAAGGATCATCCGGAGGTGATCCACGTCGTCGAGCCCAGCCTCACCGCCCTCGCCCATACCGGGGTCGCCGACGCCTATGTGATCGACGGCGACCACAACTGGTACACCGTTTTCAATGAACTCGCGCTGATCCGCGGCGCGTGTCGTGCGGCCGGCACACCCCTGCTGGCGCTGCTGCACGACGTGTCGTGGCCGTGCGCGCGCCGCGATTTCTATTATGCACCCGAACGGATTCCGGACGCCTATCGCCATGTCCATTCATTCGATGCCGGCGCGTCGCTCGACTGGGAGGGGCTGGAGCCCGGCCGCGGCCTGCACGGCCACGGCACACTGGCGTTGGCGCTCCACGAGGGCGGACCGATGAACGGCGTCCTGACCGCGGTCGAGGATTTCATCGAAGGCGCCACCGAGCAGGGCGACGACCTGTGCTATGCGCACGTGCCCGGCGCGCTGGGCCTGGGCGTGGTGTTCGACGCCGGTGCGCACTGGGCCGATGCGCTCAGCACCCTGCTGCTGCCGTTCCACAACAACAGCCTGATCGCGACGCTGGAGGAAAACCGGCTGCGCAACTATCTGGCCGCGATCGAAGCGGAGCGGGTACAAGCCCCCGTATCGTGATCGTCATCCCCGCGAAGGCGGGAATGACGTGACGATGTTCGGTCCCAGAATCACGCCGGACACTTCGCGCCCGTGTCGATCCACGCCTTGGTCAGGTCGCCGAACTGCGCCTGCGTCCCCGGCACCGGCGTACGGCCGAGCCCCGGTTTCCAGCCCCAGCCGACCAGTCCGTCATGCGCATTATGCTCGTGGATCTGCGCCAGCGACTTGCCGCCGTTCCGCTTGCGATCCTTGATCTGCGCACAGATCTGGCCGAGGGTCCGCCCTTCCCAAGCCATCGATTTCGGCGCGAGATGCCATTGCGGGTCGCCGGGTACGCTGCCCTCGCCATTGGCGAACGCGACGTTGCGCGGGCCGTGGCAGGTCGCGCATTCCAGACCGGCGACACCATGGCCGTCGGGTCCGCGCGTGACCGGCGGGTTGTGCGGCGTACCCGCATCGCCCTGATTCGGGCGATCGGACCGCGGGTGGCAATTCACGCAGCGCGGATGCTGGATGACCTTGCCCATTTCGGTGAAGATCGCGGCGGACCGCTGCGCGGGATCGGCGATCGACGCGAAGGCGCTGACCGGCTTCAGGCCCGTCGGAGCCGCTGTCCCCTGTGCGTTCGCGACCAGCGCCGCCGGGACCGCGAGCACCGCGATACCCAATGCGGCGAAACCATAGAACCGGCTCATGCGACAGTCTCCGCCAGATTGTCCGGATGCGCGAAGGGCAAACGTCGCACCGTCTTGCCGGTCAGCCGTCGCCATGCGTTGGCGATCGCCGGCGCTGCCGGAGGTACGCCCGGTTCGCCCACGCCGGACGGCTTCTCGGTCGATGCGATGATCGCGACCTCGACCTCGGGCATTTCGCCGATCCGCAGGCTGCGATAGGTATCGAAGTTCGATTGCATGACCCGGCCACCCTCGCCGATCGTGATCTCGGCATAGAGCGCGTGGCCGACCGCGAAGCCGATTCCGCCCTCCATCTGCGCGCGGATGACATTGGGATTGATCGGCGTCCCGCAATCGACCGCGCACCAGACCTTGTGCACCCGGGGCAGCCCGTCCTCGCCCTTCGAGACTTCGGCGACCTGCGCGACATAGGTGTCGAAGCTCTTGTGCGCGGCGATTCCCCGCGCGCGACCGGCCGGAGCCTTGCCCTTCGCCATCGCGGCGACCCGGGTCAGCACACCCTTCAGCCGGTCTTCCTTCATCAGCGCCAGGCGACCTTGCACCGGATCGGTCCCGGCCATCTCGAGCAGTTCGTCGAGCACCGTTTCCTTGACGAACGCGGTGTGCGTGTGGCCGACCGACCGCCACCACAAAGTCGGTACGCCATTGGGCATGATATGCTGCGTCACGCGCATGTTCGGGATCGCATAATCCTCGGCGATCCCCTCGGTGATCGTCGAATCGATTCCGTTCTGGACCAGCATCGCTTCCATCGGGGTGCCGATGCCGAACGATTGCGCGGCGACGACCTGATCCCAGCCGGCGATCGCGCCGGCCGCGTCCAGCCCGACGCGTACGCGGTGCAGCGTCAGCGGGCGATAGCGACCGCCGGTGATGTCGCCCTCGCGGCTGGCGACATGCTTGACCGGTGCCTTGAAGCCGTAGGCCTTGCACGCCATCGCCGCCTCCACGCCGTCGCCCATGTCGGGCGTGGCGCGGCGGCCGAAGCTGCCGCCGGCATATTGCTGGTGCAGCGTACAGTTGGCGAAGGGGATCCCCAGCGTACCCGCGATCGCGCCCATCTCACCGACCTGGAACTGGCTGCCCGCCCACACGTCGGCGCGACCGTTCTTCACCTCGATAACGTGATCGAGCGGTTCCATCGGCGCATGCGCCAGGAACGGGAAGCGGAAGGTGGCGTCGATCGTCCGCGCCGCGCCCGCCAGCCCCTTGACTGCATCGCCCTCGGCATGGACCTGCTTGCCCGGCGCCGCCGCAGCCTTCGCATACGCCGCAAACATCTGCTCGCTGGTCCGGGTCTCGGCCTTCGCGAAGTCCCAGTCGACCTCCAGCGCGGCGCGCCCGCGCATCGCGCTCCACGTGTCGCGGGCATAGACGACGACGCCGCGCGGCACCGTCTGCACCTCGATCACGCCGGGCACCGCCAGCGCCGCCTCCGCATTG
Organism: Pseudomonadota bacterium; assembly: GCA_040388765.1. Taxonomy (GTDB): domain Bacteria; phylum Pseudomonadota; class Alphaproteobacteria; order Sphingomonadales; family Sphingomonadaceae; genus Sphingomonas. Next base: position 52,191 of record JAZKBG010000002.1, read on the forward strand.
ACCTTCTTCACCGACCCGCCGAACGCGGGCGGGCGCAGGATCGTCGAATGGACCATTCCGGGCCGCCGGATATCCATCGTGAACATCGCGGTGCCGTCGGTCTTGATTCGGCTGTCGAGCTTCAGGTTTTCCTTGCCGATCAGCGTGAATTTGTCCGGCGTCTTCAGCGGCACGTCGGTCGGCACGGGCAATTGTGCGGCGTCGTTGGCGAGTTCGCCGAACGTCGCGCGGCGATTGCCCGCGCTGACCACGCCCTTCGACACCGTGATCGCGGCGACCGGCACGTTCCAGCGCTTCGCGGCGGCGGACACCAGCATCGCGCGCGCGGTCGCCCCCGCCTGGCGCATCTGCATCCAGCTTTCCTTGATCGCGCTCGATCCGCCGGTACCCATCGTGCCGAACGCCAGATTCTTGTACAGCGGATCGTTGGCGGGCGAGAAGGCGGTGCGCATCTGGCTCCAGTCGGCATCCAGTTCGTCGGCGACGATCGTGGTGATGCCGGTGGTCGGCCCCTGCCCCATCTCGATATGCTTCTGGATGACCGTCACACTGTTGTCGGGCGCGATGCGGACGAAGGCGTTGGGCGCGAACGGCGTCGGCGCCGCGGTACCCTGCGCCATCGCGCCCTTCGCCGGCAGCGCAAGGCCGAGCACCAGACCGGTGCCGCCCAGAAATCCGCGGCGTGTGGGAGTCATCGCGGTCATGCCGCCATCTCCTTCGCCGCATCCTTGATCGCCTGGCGGATGCGGACATAGGTCGCGCAGCGGCAGATGTTGCCCGCCATCGCGGCGTCGATATCGGCATCGGTCGGCTTCGGCTTGGCGCTGAGCAGCGTGATCGCGGTCATTACCTGGCCCGACTGGCAGAAGCCGCACTGCGGTACGTCGATCGCGACCCAGGCGTCCTGCACCGCCTTGGCAGCCTTGCCCGTCACGCCCTCGATCGTCGTGACCGACTTGCCCGCGACCATGCTGACCGGCGTCACGCAGCTGCGCCGCGTCTTGCCGTCGAGGTGGACCGTACAGGCGCCGCATTGCGCGATGCCGCAACCGTATTTCGTGCCGGTCATCGCGAGATGATCGCGCAGCACCCACAGCAACGGAGTCTCCGGATCCCCGTCGAAGCGCTGCGTCTTGCCGTTCAATTGAAATTGCGTGGCCATGCCGACGCTCCCTGTCGCTGCCCTGCGGCGATGATAGGCGCAAGCGGACCGGCTTGCGAAACGAATTCTGTTATGCCCGCGCGGATACAAAGCACGGGCGCATAAACGATTTTTCAAAGGCCCCCGTGCGATGCAGCGCATCGTGACGAAACTCCGCTATCCGCTCATCGCCCCGAAACCGCCGCGCCCGACCCTGCTCGGCGAAGGCCTCGCCCGTATCGAGGCCGCCGGCATCTACAGCAACAACGGACCCGAAGTCCGCCGGTTCGAGGCCGCGGCGACCGCGCAGCTCTTCGCCGGGTGCGGCGATTGCGTGACGTTCGCCAACGCGACGCTGGGCCTGATGCTGGCGATCCGCGAGGCCGCCGACCGCGCGGGCCGCCCGACCGGCTATGCGCTGATGCCCGCCTTCACCTTCGCGGCGACCGCGCAGGCGGCGATGTGGGCCGGACTGACGCCGCTGGTATGCGATATCGATCCCGATGACTGGAGCGCCTGCCGGTCGGCCGAGGACGCGCTGATCGCGCAATATGGCGCGCAGATCGCGGTCGTCGTGCCCTACGCCACGTTCGGCAACGCGATCGACCTGACGCGCTACGAACACTTGCAGGCCGAGCACGGCGTCGGCGTGGTGATCGACGCCGCCGCATCGCTCGGTACGCTCGACGATGCCGGCATCGGCTTCGGGGCCGGCGCGCCGTTCGCCATCGTCTGTTCGATGCAGGCGACCAAGCCCTTCGCGGTGGCGGAGGGCGGATTGATCCACACCGGCGACATGGCGCTGGCGCAGCGGCTGCGCACGATGGCCAGCTTCGGCTTCGAGCAACCGCGCAGCGCGTCGCTGCCCGGGTTCAACGCCAAATTGCCCGAAGTTCTCGCGGTGATGGCCTCGGCCAAGCTCGACGAGATCGAGGCAGTCGGCAGCCGCCGTGCACGGCTGGAAGACGCCTATCGCGAGGCGCTGTCACCGCTGACGCTCCAGCGCCCCTACGGTCGTCGCCGCGCGATGGGCTTCATGTCCGCGCTGCTGCCCGCCGGCCTCGCACCGCGGCGCAGCGCGATCATCGATGCGCTGGCCGCGCGCGGGATCGGCGCGGCCAGCTATTTCAGCCCGCACCTGGGCCAACAACCCCTGTTCCAGCGCAGCGCGGTGCTCACCACCACGCCGGTTGCCGACGATATCGCCGCGCGAATCATTTCGCTGCCGGCCACCGACGGCATGACCGCATCCGATGCGGTCGAGATCGCGCAGGCGCTGATCGAGACCTGCGGCCTGGCCCGCCACGCGCCGACGCCCCGGACGGCGCCGATCGCGCGGCTGCTGGTCGTCGGCGGTGGACCGGCCGGAACCGCGATGCTGACCGCCGCGAGCAAGGCCGGTCGCCTGGCCGAGCTGTCGCACGGACTGGTGATGGTCGATCGCGGCGACACGCTCGGGGCCGGCCGGCTCGGTGGCTATGCGATCGCGTCGGACAGCACCGCGCAGACATTTCTGACCGCGGTCGAGAACAATCCGGAAGGCGCGATCGCCGCCCTCTCCGGTCATCCCACCGCGACCGCGGTCGGCGAGTGGCGCGACAGGCTGGGTGTGCCGCTGGCGACCGCCGGCCCGTTCCTGGCCGCGACCGGCGAACGGCTCGGTACGCTGGTCGAGCATTACGGTGGCGAGATCCTGAAGGGGCACGACGCGCTGTCGGCCCGTCGCGGCCACGACGGCATCTGGACGGTGCGGCTGAAACGCCTGTCGGACGGCCATGAATGCGACGCCCGCGCGCACAATGTCGTCATCGCGACCGGTGGCCACCAGCCGCTCGACCGGCTGGTGACGCAGACCGTCGCCGGCGAGACGCTGGTCGGCCGCGTCGGCGACCGGCTGCTCCAGTCGGACGAGGTGCTGGCGCTGGGCGGGCTCGATCGCGTCGCCGACCTGCTGTCGGGCAAGCGATCCCCGCGTGTCGTCGTGATCGGCGGATCGACCAGCGCGCTGACCACGGTCGCGCTGCTGCTGCGCTCGCGTCCCGGCATCCCGTTCGGTGCGGGCGGCGTCACGCTGCTCCACCGCAGGCCGCTGCGCCCCTTTTATCATTCGGTCGAAGCGGCGCAGGCGGAGGGGTTCACCGACTTCGGCCCGGACGACGTCTGTCCGGTCACCGGCTTCGTGTATCGCCTGGCCGGGTTCCGCCTGGAAGCACGCGAACTGGTGCTGCGGATGCTCGGCGTCGATGGCCGCGCGCCCGATCCGCGCGTCGCGATGCACCGGATCGGCGAGGACGAGGGTGCCGCGCTCGACCTGCTCGATCGCGCAGACCTGGTCGTCGCCGCACTCGGCTATCGCCCGCGGGCGTTGCCGCTGGAGGACGCGGCCGGTCAGCCCATCGCGCTGGCCGCACAGGCCGGCGGCGACATGGTCGATAGCGGCTGCCGCGTGCTGGGTGCCGACGGGCGGGCGATCCCCGGCCTGTACGGCATCGGGCTTGCCGCCGGCTTCGTGCCCTCGGGTGGCCTCGGCGGCGAGAAGAGTTTCCGCGGCCAGGCCAACGGCCTGTGGCTCTGGCAGAACGACGTCGGGCGGCTGATCGTCGATGCCGTGCTCGACGGTCAGGCCGCGTCGGCGGTCGCCGCATGAGTGCCGCGCCGACCGTATCCGTCGTGATGGCCGCCTATAACGGGGCGCACCTGATCGAGGAGACGCTTGCCAGCCTGGCCGCGCAGACGTTCGGCGATTTCGAGGTGCTGGTGGTCGACGACTGTTCGACCGACGCCACCCGCGATGTCGTCCGCGGCTGGAGCGACCCGCGCGTCCGGCTGATCGCGGCACCGGTCAACGGCGGTCCGGTCCGCGCGCGCAACCTTGCATTCGCGCAGGCGCGCGGCCGCTACATCGCCGGCCTCGACCAGGACGATATCTGCCTGCCGACCCGCTTCGCGCGGCAGGTCGCATATCTCGACTCCCACCCTCAGGTGACGATGGTCGCCGCCGCCGCGCGCGTGTTCGAGGGCGACACCGAGCGGGCCTCGCCGCATGCCCCCATCTCGACGCCCGCGCTGATCGGGTGGCTGCTGCACGTGATGAACCCGCTGGTGTGGTCGACCGCGATGATCCGTGGCGACGTGGCGCGGACATTCGACCCGTTCACCGATCCGGATTGCCTCTATGCCGAGGACTTCGACCTGTATCATCGGTTGTTGCGCCACGGTCCCGTCGCGCGGATCGACGAGCCGCTGCTGCGCTATCGCGATCACCCCGGCGGCTGTTCGCAGCGCTATCGCGACACGATGCTGGTCAATGCCGCCGGCGTGCTGGCGCGGGCGTGGACGCCGCGGCTGGGCGAGGATGCACCGGCGGTCGCCGAGATGCTCGCGCGCCATGTCGTCGCGGGTGACGCCGTGCCCGACCGCGCGACGCTCGACCGGCTCGGCACGACGATCGCGCTGTTGCAGGCGATGTATCTGGGCGAGATGGATCCCGATCCGGAAAGCCGGCGGCTGATCAAATGGGAAACCGCGCGTCTGTGGTGGCGGATCGTACGCCACGCGATGCGATCGGGCGAGATCGGCATGCGCGATGCGCTGGCCGTGCGGCCCGATCATCTGGGGCTGGGCCACGCCGGGATCAACGACCTGCTGATGTCGGGCCTCGTCGGCGGCGCGCGGTCCGCACGTGCGCCGGCCACGCGCTTGGTTAAGCGCGTCTTTACCTGATTGCGCTACGCCCGCGGTTTCGCACTCCAATCACGGCGGACCGACGACTTGAGCGTGACCCAGTTCCACAAGGCCGAGCCGCTGCCCGAGCGGGACGACGACGCGATCCGCGCGGTCGCACGCGACTGCGGCCAGCTGGCGGTCGGTTGCAGCGACGCCGCAGGCTATGTCGCCAGCGTGTCGGACGACATCACCCGGCAACTGGGTGCGCTGGCCGAACTGGAACAGGTCACCGCCGCGCTGGACGCCGACCAGCATGCCGTCGCGGTATCGACCAGCGAGGCGCGGCGCCTGTCCGACCAGGCGCGCGCGACGCTGTCGCGCGAATCCGCGCTGATCGTGCGATCGGTCGGCGAATTCGGCGAACTGACCGACCTGATCGCGCGGCTCGGCACCCGCATGACCGATTTCGCCGCGGCGATGGAACAGGTCCAGCGCGTCTCGTCGGCGATCGACGATATCGCGCGCAAGACCAACCTGCTGGCGCTGAACGCCACGATCGAGGCGCAGCGCGCGGGCGATGCGGGCCGCACCTTCGCCGTGGTCGCCGCCGAGGTGAAGAAGCTCGCGCTCGAAACCCGCCAGGCGACCGAGGAAATCACCCGGACGATGGAAAGCTTCTCGCACGAGGCGACCTCGGTCATCCGCGAGATCGACGATGGCGTCGGCAAGAGCCGGTCGGCGCAGAAGGGCGTCGCGCAGATCAGCACGACGGTCGCCGAAGTGTCCGACATCGTCGCGCGGGTCGACGCGATCACCGACGATATCGAGCGATCGACCAAGGTCACCACGCGCAGCGTCGGTCGCGTCCGCGACACCCTGGGCCTGTTCGGGACGCAGGCGCGCGACGGCGGCACCAGGCTGGCCAGCGCGCACGATCGCATGAACCGGCTGGAGCGGCTGTCGAACGACATGCTCGACCAACTGGCCCATTCGGGCGTCACGCTGGACGACACGCGCTTCATCGACCTGACGATCGGCGGAATGCGCGAGATGCAGGCGCTGGTCGATCGCGCGATCGCGCGCGGAGAGATCGCGGCGGGCGACGTATTCGATACCGACTATGTCGTCATGCCCGGCACCGACCCGGTGCAATATGCGACGCGCTTCAACGAATTCGCCGACGCGCATGTCCAGCCGATCCTCGACCGCGTGGCGCGGGCCGACCCCGTCCACATCCTGGGCGTCGCGGCGACCGACGTGAACGGGTATCTGCCGACCCACATGTCGTCGAAGTGTCAGCCGCAGCGTGCCGGCGATCCGGCGTGGAACGCCGAGAACTGCCGCAACCGCCGCAACTTCATGGACGACGCCACCGCCCGCGCGGTCGCGTTCGAGGGCGATTTCATGCTGGTCACCTATCGCCAGGATCTGGGCCAGGGCCGCTATCGCGCGGTCAAGAGCGTGTTCGTCCCGCTGTGGATCGGCGGCCGGCGCTGGGGCAATTTCGAGATGGCATTCGTGGACTGAGCGGGCGGCCGCGCATTTGCGCAAGCAAATCGCGGACTCGCCACAACATGCGGCGGTGCGGCGCAGCCGCTCCTTGCGACGGCGTGGCGTAGGATCACGCCATCACTCTGTGGATCACCTCCAGCGCGCGCCCCTTGATCCGCAGCTCGTTGAACGACGGCCGCGTTTCGCGTGTGCGTGACGACAGCGTACCCGCGCCGATCAGGCGGACGCTGCGGTCGCCCTCGCGATGGGTCCGGTCGAACGGGTCGTGGACATGCCCCGACAGCACCGCATCCGCCCCCGCGGCGGCCAGCGCGGCCAGCGCATCGCGCCCGCCGTGCGTCCGGGCGGTCGCGTGCGTCCCGGCCTCGATCAACGGATGATGGCAGGCGACGATCTTCAGTCCGTCGGTGTCTGCAGCGCGCAGCCCCGCCACCGCGCGGGCCAGCGACCCGTCGCTCACGCTGCCCTTCGACCAGTTGCGCAGCTGGAAACGCGTCGTCGTCTTCATCGGCACGATCGACACACCGGCGATGTCCAGCGGGCGTTCGATCATCCGTTCCAGCCGGTGATAGCGGTGATAGGGCCGGAACAGGCGCCGGAAGAGGTTGAACAACGGCAGGTCGTGGTTGCCGACCTCGACCGTCACCGGCCGCTTCAGCCCCTCCAGCCAGCGCGCCGCCGCCTCGAACTCGCGGCGTTTCGCGCGCATCGTCAGGTCGCCGGTCATGACGATGGCGTCGGGCTGCTCGGTGTGGACGCAGGCGTCGAACCAGGCGACGGCGGCGGCATCCTCGGCACCGAAATGGACGTCGCTGACATGGAACAGTCGGATCATGGGCGCGTCAACGCGCACGATCCGTTATCGCCTCACTTCGGCTGGCCTGCCGTCGCGATCAGCGCGAGCAGGCCGACGCCCATGCCCTTCACGCCCTCCGGTCTGGCCACGTCGATCCATTCGTCCTCGGCATGCGCGCGACCGCCCTGTCCACCCGATCCGATCGTCACCGCGGGAATGCCAAGGTTCATCGGGATGTTGGCGTCGGTCGAGGATGCGTCGAACCGCGGCAGGAAACCGGCGGCCGCGATCGCCGCCGCCGTCGTCTGCGCCAGCGCCGATCCGACCGGCGTCGATCCCGCCGGACGATCGCCGATCGGCTGCGGATCGGCCGAAACCTTGCCCACCCGCGTCGAACGCGCCGCATTCTCCGCACTCACCGACGCCGCGACGATGCCCAGCACACGTTTCTCCAGCGCCGCAAGCGCGGCCGCATCCTCCGACCGCATGTCGATATCGACATAGACCTCTGACGGGATCGCGTTCACCGACGTGCCGCCGCCGACGACGCTGGCCGAATATGTCGTTCGCGGTTTCGCGGGCAGCGCGATGCGATAGATGTCGGCGATCGCCGCGCCCATCGCTGCCGCCGGATTGACGATCCCGAACGCGCCATAGCTGTGGCCGCCCGGCCCCTTGAACACGACATGATAGCGTTTCGACCCGACCCCGCCGTTGGTCACCCGCGTAGGATCGCTGCCGTCCATCGAAAAGAAGGCGCCGATCCGGTCCTTGTACGGCCCTTGCGTGAACAGGTGCCGCACTCCGCGCAGGTCGCCGCGCCCCTCCTCGCCGACCGTGCCGACGAACAGGATCGGACTGCGCGTACGGACCTTCGCCGCATCCATCGCGCGGACATAGGCCAGCAACGTCGCCAGCCCGCGCGTATCGTCGCCGATCCCCGGTGCCATCAGCTTCGTCCCCTCGCGCCGCACCGTCACGACCGTCCCTTCCGGAAACACGGTGTCGAGGTGCGCCGACATCACGACCAGCTTCGCGGCGCGATCGGTGCCGGGGCGCAGGCCGGTCACATTGCCGACCGCATCGATCGTCACCTCACGCAGGCCCAGCGCGCGGAACTTCTCGGCATAGGCGGCGGCGCGCGCCGCTTCCTTGAACGGGGGGGCGGGAATCTCGGTGAGTTCGATCAGTTCGCCGACGAAGCGGTCGTAATCGCGGTCGATCGCCTGAATCGCCGCGCGATATTCCGCACTCGCCTGCACCGCCGAGACATCGGCCTGCGGCGTCTGGGCGGCGACCGGCGTGGCGGTCAGCAGCAGCCCAAGGCACAACGAACGGACGGACGGCATCGCACTCTCCCGAAAGATACTTGTCGCCCGCGACGATGGCGGGCCGTACGCGCGTCGGCAAGCGATCCTAGCGCGCCCATCCTTTCGCGGCCGGCTCCAGCGTGGCGAGGAACGCCGCTGCGCTCGCGCGATACGCGTCGCGCACCTCGGGCTTCAGCCGGTCCCAGGTCGCATACATGTTCACCATCCGCCGATTGCGGCGAAAGCGCCGTTCGTGCCGGCCGAGAAAATCCCAATACAGCGCATTGAACGGACAGGCGTCAGGACCCGTCTTCTGCTTCACATCGTAACGGCACGACCGGCAGTGATCGGACATCCGGTTGATGTACGCACCGCCGCCGGCATAGGGCTTGGTCGCCAGCCGCCCGGCTTCGGCATGCTGGCTCATGCCGATGACGTTGGGCAGCTCGACCCATTCATAGGCGTCGGCATAGACGACCAGGAACCAGTCGGCGACCTCCTGCGGGCGGACACCGGCCAGCATCGCGAAATTGCCCAGCACCATCAGCCGCTGGATATGGTGGGCATAGGCGTTGTCGCGCGTGTTCCGGATCGCCTCGGCCAGGCAGAGCATGTCGGTGTCGCCGGTCCAGTAGAATTCGGGCAGGGGCCGCGTCGCTTCCAGCGCGTTGGCGTCGGCGACCTCGGGCATCTCCAGCCAGTAATAGCCGCGGACATATTCGCGCCAGCCGATGATCTGTCGGATGAACCCTTCCGCGGCATTCAGCGGCACGTCGCCGCGCGCATGGGCGTCGGCCGCCGCCTGCGCCACCTCCAGCGGCGTCAGCAGCCCCAGGTTCAGCGCCGGGCTGAGCCAGCTATGGTACAGCCAGTCCTGCCCGGTCACCATCGCGTCCTGATAGGTGCCGAAGTCGGGCAATGCGGTGCGGACGAAATGCCCGAGCGCCCGCCGCGCCTGCGCCGCGGTGACGGGCAGCGTGAAATTCTCGAGCCGGCCGAAATGCCCGGCGAAACGATCGGCGACCAGATTCAGCACGTCGGTCGTCGTTTCGTCGGGCGTGAAATGCATCGGTTCGGGATAGTTCAGGCCCCGCTTCGGCGGCGCGCGATTGTCCTTGTCGAGGTTCCAGACGCCGCCCTCCGGCTTGCCGTCGTCGGTCATCAACAGCCCGGTCTTGCGGCGCATCTCGCGATAGAAATACTCCATCATCAGTTCGTTGCGCGCCTGCGCCCACGTCTGGAATTCCAGGATGCCGCAGATGAATCGGTCGTCGGGCAGCACCTCGACGGGCAGGCCGAACCGCGCCGCCCAGCCATCGATCATCGTCTTCACCCGCCATTCGCCGGACTCGACGATGCGGATCGACGCCGGGCGGTGACGCGCCACGGCCCGCGCGATCTCGCCGGTGAAGCTGCCACTGTTATCGGCGTCGTCCAGCCGAACGTAATCGACGGTCCAGCCGGCCTCGCGCAATTCCTGCGCGAAATGTCGCATCGCGGACAGGATCAGCGCGATCTTACGCTTGTGATGGCGGACATAGGTGGTTTCGTCGGCCACCTCCATCATCAGCACGACGGCGTCGCGGTGGGCAACGTCCCGGAGCGACGCGAGGCCATGGGACAGCTGGTCGCCGAGGATCGGTATCAGGATCGTCATCGCGTCACTCTAAGCCCGGTGGATCGAAAACATGCATTCATGGTGTTCAGCACGGCGCCGATGTGCGATATGTTGCACCGCACAAAAAGGTAACGACGATGACGAGATGGCCATATGCCGCATGGGCGACCGCCGGGTTCGACGCATGGATGCTGGGCTGGCAGTCCGCCGCCGTGATGGGCCTGCGCACCGCAAAGATCGCCAGCGGTGGCGATCCGGACGGCACCGAAACCCGCCTGATGTTTGCCGAAAAGATCGAGACACTGGTGGAACTGCAGACCAAGCTGATGACCGGCGGCATGGGCACGACGCCGCTGTCGGGATCTCAGGCGACGCTGAAAGTCTACAGGCGCAAGGTCGCCGCGAACCGCCGCCGCCTGGGCTAACCGCGCCGGGCGCGACCGCGACCCTTACGCTTCGCCCTCGCCGAAGCACTGCCCAGGCCGAGCAGAACGCCGCCGATCAGCGCAGCGCCGATTCCGACCGCAGTGCCGATCGTCGCAAGCGGCAGGTCGGCCAGCCGCGATACGGCGGTGTCGTCCTTGACGGACGTGGCATCGGTCGATCGGTCTTGCGCCGGCATATGCCGTGCCTCCTGCAATGGGTAGGGCGACTGGTTGCCGGCGGGGATCGGCGGTGTGTGGGTCATGACGGCTGGCCTTTGATGGAATGAGCGCGCAACGCGCCAGCGCCCCGCTTGGCTCCGCCGCGCAGGTACGCTAGGCGCAGCCGCCATGACACGCGTGGGCATCATCATGGGTTCGACCTCCGACTGGGAGACCATGCGCCATGCCGCGGAGATGCTCGATGCGCTGGGCATCGCGCATGAAACCCGGGTCGTCTCCGCGCATCGCACCCCCGATCGCCTGTACGACTATGCGACGGGCGCGGCGGGCCGCGGGCTGAAAGTGATCGTCGCGGGCGCTGGCGGAGCCGCGCACCTGCCCGGCATGACGGCGGCGATGACGCACCTGCCGGTGCTGGGCGTACCGGTCGAATCCCAGGCGCTGAAGGGCATGGACAGCCTGCTCTCCATTGCGCAGATGCCGGGCGGCATTCCGGTGGGTACGCTGGCGATCGGCAAGGCCGGCGCGATCAACGCCGGGTTGCTGGCCGCGGCGATCCTGGCGACGAGCGATGCCGCGCTGGAAGCGCGGCTGATCGCCTGGCGCGCCGCGCAGACCGAGGGCGTGGCGGAAGCGCCCGTCTGACCCCGAACACCGTTCGTGCTGAGCGAAGTCGAGGCACGGTGGTTTCAGGTCCTTCGACTTCGCTCAGGACGAACGGAGATTTGGATATGACCGCGCCGCTCCCCCCCGGTTCCACCATCGGCATCCTCGGTTCGGGCCAGCTCGGGCGGATGCTGGCCATCGCGGCGGCTCAACTGGGCTATCGCACCCACATCTACGCGCCGGAGACGGGGCCGGCCAACGACGTGTCGCCGCTGATGACGCGCGCCCGCTATGACGATGCCGGTGCGCTCGCCGCCTTTGCCCGCGCGGTCGATGTCGTGACCTATGAATTCGAGAATGTCGCCTTCGCGCCGATCGCTGCGCTGTCGCCGATCGTTCCGGTCCGTCCCTCGGCGATGAGTCTCGCCACCGCGCAGGACCGGGTCAACGAGAAGAGCTTCGTCGAAGGACTCGGCGGTCGCCCGGCGCCGTGGCGCGAGGTGAAGTCGTTCGCCGACCTGGAGGCCGCGATCGCCACGATCGGATGCCCGGCGATCCTGAAGACGTCGCGGTTCGGTTATGACGGCCACGGCCAGGCGCGGATCGCCGCGCCCGGGGATGCGCAGGCGGCGTGGGACGCGATCGGTGCGGCACCGGCGGTGCTGGAAGGGTTCGTCGACTTCGCGCATGAATTCTCGATCGTGCTGGTGCGCGGCCTGGACGGCACGACCGTCAGCTATGCGCCGCCGCTGAACGTCCACCGCTCGGGCATCCTCGCCACCGCGACCATCCCCGCCCCCGCCGAAGTCGCCGCGCAATGGACCGAAGCCGTCACGCTGGCCGGACGCGTCGCCGCCGCGCTCGACCATGTCGGAGTGCTGACGCTGGAATTCTTCGTCGGTGCGGACGGACCCGTCTTCAACGAAATGGCCCCGCGCGTCCACAATTCGGGGCACTGGACGGTCGAGGGCGCCGTCACCAGCCAGTTCGAGAACCACATCCGTGCGATCTGCGGGCTGCCGCTGGGCGCGACCGACATCGTCGGCCACGGCGTCGAGATGGAGAATCTGATCGGCGACGACTGGCTGCGCTGGCCCGACGTGCTGGCCGAGCATGACGCGCATCTGCACCTCTATGGCAAGCATGAGTCGCGTCCCGGCCGCAAGATGGGCCACGTCACGCGGGTCCGGCGCTGATCGCGACCCGAGCGACGCCGATGACGGAGAGCCAGCGCCATCGATCCACCCGGCTGATCGCGCGCCAGTCGTCCGAACTGCTGTTCGCGCGCTGGCAGCGCTGGCAGGCGCTCGTCCCCGAGACGCGATTCACCTATGTCGTGTTCAGCACCGTGCTGAGCGCCAGTATCGCCCACCATCCGCTGCGGAATCCCGCGACCGGCACGCTGATGGGCCTGACCGTCGCGCGCGATCGCGCCCGGCCGGTCAACGCCAGCGCGGTCGCGCTGTCCATGGCGCTGTCCAACTCGTCGGTGCGCCGACGTGCCGACGATCTGGTCGAGACCGGGCTCTTCACGCGCGCCCCGACCGGCTACATCGTCGCGCCCGCATTCTTCGACGATGTCCGGCTTCCGGCCGTTCTCGCCGCCGACGCCGCCGATGTCACGCGCGTGTTCCAGGCTCTGCGAGAGGGCGGCTTCGCCCCGGCGGGCAAGGCGATCGATCGCGGCATCGCGAACCTGCCGCCCGACGTGGTGGCGCGCGTCCTGCTGGCCTTCGCCCTGCGATCGCTCGAAACCTTTGCGGTGCTGTACAACGACTTCACGGCCGGCGCGATCGCGGCATCGATCGTAGCGGCCAACATCCGGCATGTGACGCAGGACGTCGTGCTCGCGCGGCGCTATGCCGCCGAAGATACGCTGCCGCCGGACGAGATCCGCCAGCCGATCGCGCTGCGCGAGCTGTCACGCATCCTCGACATTCCGTTCGAGACGCTGCGCCGCCGGGTCGCGACGATGGTCGCCGACGGTACTGTCGAGTGGAAAGGCGATGGCGTCATCGTACCCACCCGAGTGTTGTCCAGCGACCGGCATATCGCCAACAACCGTCGCATCGCGCGACATTTTGAACAGATGATCGCGATGCTCGGGGCGCTGGCCACAGAGCGGCGCAGTCCGGATTCGGGACGATCGGCCGACAGCCAGATCGGCTGACCCATTTTGGCGAATCCCCGCGTTGCACGCGGGTGACCGCGAGTTAGGAATCCCGGCCACGGTGCCGCTTCGGGGGGAGCGGTCGCCCCGGGGGATCATGCAATGTCGGGTCGATTTCTGTTGCTCGCGCTTGGCGCGTCGCTGGCGGGCTGTACGTCGATGTCGGGCTTTCCGCAGGCGATCGCCGATCCGAAACAGGAAGATGCCGAGGTCGCGCCGTATCTGAAGGCGTCGGCCATCACCGACTGCGACACCGCCGCTGATCGCGTCGCCTGCCGCAACACGCTGATCGACGCGCGGCTGAGGGCGGTCGACCTGTCGTTCTACCGGTTCCAGCGCAAGATCTATCGCCAGGATGCGCAGGTCGGGATGGGATCGGGCTTTGCCACGCTGGCGCTCGATTCGGTGGCCGCGATCACCGGCACCCGCGCGCTGGCAGCCGGGGCCGGGCTGCTGACCGGCGGGCGCGACGCGTATCAGAAGCAGGTCGTCAGCGCCTCGCTGCCGCTGCTGTTCGAGGAAATGATCGCCAAGCGGCACGAGGTGCTGTTGCGCATCCGCCAGGGCCAGATGTTGCCGGTCGCGCATTATTCGATCTTCCAGGCGCTCGACGACATCAGCGAGTACGAACTGGCCGGCAGCCTGCCCGCCGCCGCCGCCGAACTGCGCGCCAGCACGGGGACGTCGGCGCGGACCGCGCGCGCGAAGCTCGACGCGTTCCGCATGTCCAACATGGCCAGCATGGCCGCCGCCTCGCCGGCCCCGGTCGTGCCAGCATCCGGGATCGCTCCCGCGGCCTCGCCGGCTCCGCCGACGACTGCCCCGACGATGGCGGCCCCGACACTGCCGGCTCCCGCAGGACCATCGGCGTCACCCGCGCTGCCGGCATATGCGCCGCCCGCGGCGACCGTGAGTGACGGCACGGGACCGTCCTACACGCCTCCGTCGGCGATGGCCCCGCCGGTGTTCACGCAGACGCCGCCGCGCTGAAGCGCGCACGATCGAACATAGAACAACGATATACATTGCTGGAGACGATCATGACCGGACTGAAGACCACATCCGCCGTACGCGCGCTCATCGCGTCCGCGGCGCTGTCCGCATCCCTATTGGCGGCGGCGCCGGCGTCCGCGCAGGATACCGCCTATGCCGCGCGCAAGGCCGGCGACACCTACATCTTCGACGTCGCGCTGCCGCCGAAGTTCCTGGCGGCGATCACCGACCCGTCGAAGCCCTGCTACAACACGACGGAAAATTCGCTGCTGTCCGGCGGCAGGACCAACGTGATCCGGACGACGGAGATTTCGTGGGATGCCAATCTGCCGATCAGCAAGGGTCGGTTCGTGTTCTCGAACAACGGGGGCTTTGCCGGGCATTGCTGGCAGAGCGTCGACACCAGCGACGCGGGTTGGCCCGCGTTCCAGGGCAAGCTGGAGGCGATGGCGACCGGTGGCAACGGCCGCCCGTCACGCGTGGTGCTGTACCATCGCGCAAGCCCGGCGGGCGAGCCGGCGCTGAGCGTCAGCGACCGCGATATCACGACGAAGCTGGCGACAGCGTTCAAGCCGGCCCCGCTGCCCGACACGCTGCTGCCCGGGGAGTCGGCCGCGGGCCTGACGGCGCGACAGGCCATCGTCACCACATTGAACACGGTGAAGCCGGGTACCTATTTCCCCGACGCCCCCGTGCTGGTCCCGGCCGATCTCGCCGCGGCGCGTCAGGCCATGCTGCGTTACGGCAACATCGAGCGCGCCAATCCGCAGTTCCGGCCGAACATCCCCAATGCCCGCCCGGTCGTGAAGGGGCAGAAGTTCTTCCTGGGCGACAAGCCGTTCGACGTCGTCGATCAGCCCGACCTGACGCTGAACGACCGATTGAACGAAACCGCGCAGTGGTTCGCCGAGGCGCTGGCGGCCGGACAGGGTACGGCCCACACATTTTCCGGCACGTTCGTCGTCGACGGGAAGCCGGTGGCGATGGGCCAATTCTGGGATCGCGCCAAGCATTTCAACGCAGGTCCGGTCGCGGGCGAAGTGTCCGGCTGGGGCGGCGCGGGGTCGTTCCCCTACAACTGGATGGCGTCCAACACGCATCTGGCCTGGTGGTTCGGCATCGACGGCCCATATAAGGAAATCGGCCTTGGGGCCGCGCGCGACAAGGACGGGCGCTGGCACTTCGTCGGCGTCGCGAACAAATAACGGCGCGCACCCGGCTCCCAAGAAAAAAGGCGCGCGCCGTTCGCACGGCGCGCCCCTTTTGCTTGTCGCGTGGTCCGAGATTCAGCCGACGCGGTTGCCCGTCATCGGGAAGCTACCGAACGCGCCGGCGGTAACCTTGCCGTCCAGCACGTCGCCGTCGATCTTGGCCTCGGCGGTCAGCGTCATCGGCATCGGCACGACGATGTCGAGCGACCAGCTAAGCGTATCGCCGTCGATCTTGCCGTTCTTCACCTCGGTCGTGCCCATCGCGCCGGAATACTGGCCGGTGAAGCTGTCGCCCGACGTCTGGATCGTCAGCGTCGCCTTCTGGTCGCCCATCGGCGACTTGACCAGCGTATCCCAGCTGCCGTCTGCATTGGCCATGTCGTCTCTCTCCGTTACTTCGCGGGTGCCGCGGCGGGAGCCGCGGGCGTACCGCCGACGACTTCGACAGGGATGCCCAGGGTGTCAAGCTGCGGCTTCACCTTGGCCGCGTCGCCGACCACGATCCAGGTGAGCGCGTTCGGGTCGATGCTCTTGCGTGCCGTAGCGTCGATCGACGCCGGGGTCATCGCCTGGTAGCGCGCGGGCAGTTTCACATAATAATCGTCCGGACGGCCATATTGGTCGATCCGCATCAGCGCCCCCATCAGGTCGCTGCCGGTCTCGAAGCTGCCGGGCAGCGACAGCACCGAATTGCGAATCGCGCGGCTGGCCTCGTCCGCCGTGGTGCCCTTGGCCCCCAGGAAGGCGGCCATGTCGGCCTTGGCCGCGGCGATCGACTCGCCGGTCTTGTCCGACTGCACCGGCGCGATCACCAGGAACGGCATGCGATCCTTGACCGTCTGGGTCGACGAGCCGGCATAATAGGCCCAGCCCTTGGTTTCGCGCAGGTCCATGATGAGGCGCGAGGTGGCCGAGCCGCCCAGCACGTCGTTGGCCATGCCGAGCGCGATGGGATCGTCGGTGCCCTTCACGCCCAGCACTTCGCCCGCGATGATCATCGACTGCGGCGACTGCGGCTTGTCGATCAGGACGATCTTTTCCTTCGCAACCGGCAGCGCCGCGGTGAAATTCTTGACGCCCTTTGCCGAGGCTGGCGTGGCCCAGGTGCCGAAGCGGCTTTCGAGCAACGGCTTCATCTCGGCCAGCGTCGTATCGCCGACGACATAGATCGTGCCGTTGTCCGGGCGGATCCACTTGGCGTGGAAGGCGACGAGATCGTCGCGCGTCACGGCCTTGACGCCCTGCGGCGTGCCCGACCCGGTGAACGGCACCCCGTACGGATGCTGCGCGCCGTAGATGGCGGGCGGCAGCATGCGCAGCGCGATGTTCTGCGGCTGGGTCATTTCGGTCGCGATGCGCGTGACGAGCGTCGAGCGCAGCCGCTCGACTTCGGTCGGCGCGAACGCCGGGTTGCGGACGATGTCGGCGAACAGGTCAAGCGAGGCATTCAGATTGGGCTTCAGCGCCGACAGCGACACCGTCGTCGAATCCATGCCGCCCGACGCGGCGATCGACGCGCCGAGGCGCTCCTCCTCGATCGCGATTGCGCTGGCGTCGCGGGTCGTGGTGCCCTCGTCGAGCAGCGAGGTCATCAGCGCGTGGGTACCAAGCTTCGCCTTGTCATCCGCGGCATTGCCGGCATCGAAGCCGACCGCGACACGCACGACCGGCAAGGTCGTGCGGCGGGCGAACACCACCTTCATCCCGTTCTTCAGCGTCGTGCGCTCGATCGCCGGGAACTGCAGCGCGGTGACCTGGCCGATGCCGGGCTGGGTGCGCGGGTTCGGATTGACGACCTGCGACGCACCGGGAGGAGTCGCGGCCTTGGGCACTTCGGTCGCGGCGACGTCGTTGCCGGCCAGCGCCTGGTCGGCCGCCGATCGCTCGCCCGGCGCCAGTGTCAGCTTGAACACCGGACGGCTCAGCCACTTGCGCGTGACCGCGGCGACGCTGGCCGGCGTCGCGCTGGCGATCGTCTGAAGATCCTTCTTATATTCCGCCGGATCGTTGGAATAGACCGCGCCCTCGGCCAGCGCGACGGCCTTGCCGCCGAAGCCGCCGACCTGCTCCAGACCCTTGACGCGACCGGCCAGCGCGGTCGTCGCCGCGCGCTGGACCTCGTCCGCGGTCGGGCCGTCCTTCAGGAACTGGGCGATGATCTCGTCCATCCGCTTACCGACCAGCGCGGGATCGACGCCGGGCTTCACCCGCGCGCTGACCTCGACGAACGACAGGTTTTCCTGCGTCTGGAGCCCCGCCGAGACGCCAACGGCGATCTTTTCCTTACGGACCAGCTGGTCATAGAGGCGCGAGCTGCCGAGGCCACCGAGAATGTCGAGACCGAGGTCGAGCGTGTTGCTCTCCTGGTCCACCGCACCCGGCGCGGTCCATTCGCGCGACAGCTTCACCGTGGCGACGCGGTCGTTCATCACCTTCTCGACCGGGGCGGCCAATGTCGGGATCGCGATCGGGGTTCGCTCCGTCTCCGGTCCGCGCTTGATGTCGCCGAAATATTGCGTGACCTTGCGTTTGGCGGTCGCGAGATCGATGTCGCCGGCCAGCACCAGCACCGCGTTGTTCGGGCCATAATGGCTGCGGAACCAGTTCTTCACGTCCTCGAGGCTGGCCGAATTCAGGTCGGCCATCGAACCGATCGTCGAGTAGCGATACGGATGCCCCTCCGGCAGCAGCGTCGCCAGCTCGGCGTATTCGACGAGGCCGCCGGGCTCGTTCTCGCCCATCCGCTTCTCGTTCTGCACGACGCCGCGCTGGGTATCGAGCTTGGCCTGCGTCACCGCGCCGAGCAGATGGCCCATGCGGTCGCTCTCGAGGAACAGCATGCGATCGAGTGCGCCGGTCGGCACTGTCTGGAAATAGTTCGTCCGGTCGAACCAGGTCGTGCCGTTCCAGTCGGTCGCGCCGATCTCCTCCAGCCGCCCGAAGAACGGGCCGTCGGCGTTCTCCGAGCCATAGAACATCAGATGCTCGAACAGATGCGCGAAGCCGGTCTTGCCCTTGGGCTCGTTCTTCGACCCGATGTGGTACCAGATGGCGACGCCGACGACGGGGGCCTTGCGGTCGGTGTGGACGATCACGCGCAGGCCGTTGGGCAGGGTAAACGTCTCGTACGGGATGTTCACCTGCGCGACGAGGTCCTTCAGCGCGGCCGGCTTCGCTGCGGTCTGGGCCAGCGCCGGGGTGGACAGTGCGACGAGCGAAACGGCCGCGAGGGCAAGGGTCTTACGCATAGAGAGCCAGAATCCGCAGTTGGGAGGAACGGGATGACCCGCCTCTACAGGGCGGCGAAGCGCGCGCCAAGCGTGAGGGGTGCAGTTCGTGGCCGCGACCTTGCGCCCGGCAGGTTCATGATCGAAGCTGGCGCCACCTTTCCCATCATGCGACGAGATTGTCCCCGATGCGCCTCTGCCTTGCCCTGCTGCTGACCGCCGTTGCGACCCCTGCCCTCGCCCAGTCGGCGCCCGATCCGGCGATCCGGCCCGAGGCGATGCGCGCGCATGTCGCGTTCCTGGCCGACGACCTGCTCGAGGGGCGCGATGCCGGCACCCGTGGCTATGACATCGCGGCCCAATATGTCGCGACGCGGTTCGACGCGCTGGGCTTGAGGCCCGGCAACGGCGACAGCTGGTATCAGGTCGTGCCCTTCCAGTCGGCGCGGATCGACCCGGCCAAGCCGGCCGCGATCACGATCGGCGGGACGGTATTCGCCAACGGCACCGACGTGGCGATGGCTCCCGACGGCCGCTTTCCCGATCAGCTGCTGGAGGCCGGCGCGGTGTTCGTCGGCTATGGCCTGGATGCGCCGAAGCAGGGCTTCGATGACTATCGCGGGCTGAATGTGAAGGGCAAGTTCGTTGTCGTGCTGCCCGGCGTCCCCGAGGGCACGCCGAGCGAGATCGGCGCGAGCCTGACCGCCGAGCGCACGAAGATGGCGATGGCGCGCGGGGCGATCGGCGTACTGACGCTGCCGACCCCGACGATGCTCAAGCAATTTCCGTGGGAGCGCGCGCGCGCCGCGATCGGCACCGCCCGCCAGCGCGTGGTCGAACCGAATGGCCAACCCAACCTGCCGGCCCCGGGGATCAAGGCGAGCGGCTATATCCACGGCGCCGCGGCCGAGGCGCTGTTCGCCGGTAGCGGCACGACCCCGGCGAAGATCTTCGCCGAGGCCGCGAAGACGGGCGGCAAGCCGCGCGGCGTCGCGCTGAAGCCGCTCGTCAAATTCGTCCAGTCGAGCATCGTCACGACATCGACCTCACCCAATATCGTCGGCGTACTGCCCGGCAGCGACCCGGAACTGCGCAACGAATATGTCCTGCTGACCGCGCATCTCGACCACAACGGCGTCCATCCGACCACCAGGGGCGACGACAAGATCTTCAACGGTGCGATGGACAATGCCGCCGGCGTCGCGACGATGCTCGAGGCCGCACGCGCCTTCGTCGAGAGTGGACAGCGACCGAAGCGCAGCGTGATGTTCGTCGCGCTGACCAGCGAGGAGGACGGGCTGCTCGGCTCCGACTATCTCGCGCGGCATCCGCTGGTCGGTCGCGGCGGGACGGTCGTCGCCGACGTCAACCTCGACATGCCGGTACTGCTCTACAAGCTGGAGGATGTCGTCGCCTTCGGTGCCGAGCAATCGACGGTCGGCCAGGCGGTGGCACGCGCGGCGGCGAAGACCGGCATTGCGCTGTCCCCCGATTTCATGCCCGAGGAGAATGTTTTCGTCCGCTCCGACCACTACAGCTTCGTCAAGCAGGGCGTGCCGTCGGTGATGCTGGCGACCGGCGTGAAGAACGACGGCGCGCGGATCTTCAAGGAGTTCCTGGGCAAGACCTATCACACGCCGGCCGACCAGGTGACGCTGCCGTTCAACTGGGAGTCGGCGGCGACGTTTGCGAAGGTGAATTACGAGGTCGCCCGCGACCTGGCCGACGCGCCTGAACGGCCGCGCTGGTACGCCGACAGTCCATTCGGGACGCAGTTCGCCAAGGACCAGCCGAAAGCGGTGCGGGGGAAGTAGACGAGTATTCCACCTCTCCCGTTCGTGCTGAGCTTGTCGAAGCACCGTACTGCGCTCCGAAGAGATTTCGCTCGCGGATCAGAGAACGGTGCTTCGACAAGCTCAGCACGAACGGAGTGGGAGAGCGGATAAACCTCGAAACATGCTTAAGGCCGATACGCCCGCTCGACATGCTGGCGCAGCTCGGCGGGATCGAACCACACCGGCTTCAGCTTGTGCTCGACGAACAGCCGCATCTGGTCGGTATAATGTTTCGACTCCGGCCGCGTCGTCGCCGCGCCATAGGGCTGGATCGACCGCGACGACACCCGACCGCTGCGGTCCCACGTCGTGAACATCACGAAGCTGTCGCCATGGCGCACCGCCAGCCGCCCGTCTGGCGCCTCGTCCCACAGCGCCGCGGCGCGCAGCACGTCGGGGCCGCCGTCCATCGGCAGATCGACCTTACCCTGCCGCAAGCGCAGCACTGTCCCGAGCGGCGGATCGACGCGGCCGAAATGCTTGGCCAGATAGGCTGCGGATTCGGCCAGCGCCGTGACCGGACTCGTCTCGGGCTGGCGCTTGTAATGCCAGGCATTGCCCTTGCGCAGATAGAGTGCGGCCAGCGCATCGGCCGGACCCTTGCCGTCGTAGTTCCAGTCCCATTGCCGCAGGACGCGCTGGCCCGCCGCGCAGTCGCCGTCGCACTTGGCCGCAAGCGCCGCGTCGAACCAGCGCGCCGCCCAGCTGTTGCGGCTGACCGCACTGTCGAACTTGATCGCCAGCAGGTCGGCATCGCTGATCGATCCGTCCGCCCCCATCAGCTCCAGCGCGCGCGTGCCGCGGTTGGTGGTGTCGGTTTCGACCCCCAGCAGCGGGTTCTGCGGGCCGATCTCCGACCCGATGCCCGCCGACTGGTACGGCGTGTTGTTGGCGTTCTGGAGGAAACCCGATGCCGGATCGACGTTGCGCGGGATCGCGCTCCACGGGACGGTGCCGGGCGTGAACGCCTTCGACGTGTCGCCGGGCAGCAGCTTGCCATAATCATAGCCTGGCCGCCGGTTGGGGAATGAAGCATTATAGACATAGGCGATGCGGCCGGTCGCGTCAGCGTAGAGGAAATTGGTCGCCGGCACACCCTGGATGCTGAGTGCCGCGTCCCATTCCGCATAGGTCCGCGCCTTGGTCAGCCGGTAATATTCCTCGACCATCCTGAGCTGGTCAGCCCCGGCGTAGCGGATCGCGAAGGCACCGTCCTTGTTGCGGATCACTGGACCTTGGACGGCGCGCCAGACGGTCTTTGGTACCGGCAGGACGAACGGTCCCCACAGTTTGACGGGCAGCCACACGCGCCGTTTCTCCAGCGCGCGCCACTGCCCGTCGAAGCGATAGCGGTCCCCGTCGGTCACCAGCTTGTACACGTCGGTCAGGTCGGGGCGGTTGACGGTGTTGGTCCAGCCCAGCGTGCGATTGTGACCCAGCAACGGATAGGGCGCCCCGGGGAAAGTCGCGCCGGCGAAGTCCCAGCCCTGTTTCGAATGGACGACGAGTTCGTACCACGCGACGCCGCCGCGATACGGCTGGTGCGAATTGGACACGAGCCGCGTCGCGCCATCGCCCGATCGCTTCGGCGCGACGACAAAGGCGTTCGATCCGTTCTGGTCCCCCTCCGGCCCCACGGGCGTGACATTCGGTGCGTCGGGCGGCGTACCGACGACCTCGGTCGGCAGCGGCGTCTCCCCCACCAGCGCGCCCAGGGTCTGGTCCAGCCCGAAGAAGAACGGTGAACGCAGCACGAAGCCGACCACCACGTCCTTGCCGTCGATCGGGAACAGCTTGCCCAGCTTCACCTCGCCCGGGTGGCGACGTGCGTAGAGGTTGAGGCCGGTCGCATAGGCGTCGAGCAGCGCGCGGACATCGGCGGGCTGCTTGTCATAGTCGCGGTCCACCGTCGCGCGCGCGCCGAGCAGGTGGACGGCGAAGTCGTTCTTCGCGCCGTCGGCACCCGAGATCGCCCCCATCCGCCCGCGCGTCATCGCCAGCACGTCCTGCAACGTGCCGAAATCATCCTCGGCATGGGCATAGGCGATGCCGTACGCGACATCGGCGTCGGTGGTACCGAAGATGTGCGGTACCCCGAATGTGTCGCGCACGATGCGGGCATCATAGTGTTTTACGGGCGGCGCGACCCCTGAGCGGGCGACCAGCGGCTCCCATGTCGCGAGGCCGATGGCGACGAGCACCACCACGACGAGCACGCCGATCCCGATCCGCTTCAGCATCCTCGTTCCCTAACCTGTCGATCGTCATCCCCGCGAAGGCGGGGATCCATTGTCGCTGACCCTTGTGAGACTCGCGACGTCCGGCGACTATCTATTCCCGCCTGCGCGGGAATGACGACTGTTTTGTATGGAGTCTTGTGTGGCTGAAATGCAACACTATCTCTGCCGGCGTAACGAACGGGACCATTCATGAACCTCGAGAAATTCACCGACCGCGCGCGCGGCTTCCTCCAGTCGGCGCAGACCGTCGCCATCCGCATGAGCCATCAGCAGATCGCGCCCGAACATCTGCTGAAGGCGCTGCTGGAGGACGAACAGGGCATGGCCGCCGGGCTGATCGCTGCCGCCGGTGGCGATGCGAAGAAGGCCGTGACGGAGACCGATCTGGCGCTGGCCAAGATTCCCGCGGTGTCGGGTGGCGGTGCGCAAACGACACCCGGCCTCAACAATGATGCGGTGCGCGTCCTCGACCAGGCCGAGCAGATCGCGCAGAAGGCCGGCGACAGTTTCGTCACGGTCGAACGCCTGCTGGTCGCACTCGCACTCGGGCTCAACACCGCAGCAGGCAAGGCACTGAAGACCGCGGGCGCGACGCCTGAGGCGCTCAACACCGCGATCAACGCGGTCCGCGGCGGCCGCACCGCCGACACCGCGGGGGCCGAGGACCGCTACGACGCGCTGAAGAAGTTCGCGCGCGACCTCACGCAAGCGGCCCGCGACGGCAAGCTCGACCCCGTGATCGGCCGCGACGAGGAAATCCGCCGCACGATCCAGATCCTCGCGCGCCGCACCAAGAACAATCCCGTGCTGATCGGCGAACCCGGCGTCGGCAAGACCGCGATCGCGGAAGGGTTGGCGCTGCGCATCGCGAACGGCGACGTGCCGGATACGCTCAAAGGGCGTCGCCTGATGGCGCTCGACATGGGGTCGCTGATCGCCGGTGCGAAGTACCGCGGCGAATTCGAGGAGCGCTTGAAAGGCGTGCTCGACGAGGTGAAGGCCGCCGAGGGCGAAGTCGTGCTGTTCATCGACGAGATGCACACGCTCGTCGGCGCAGGGAAAACCGACGGCGCGATGGACGCGTCGAACCTGCTCAAGCCCGCGCTGGCGCGCGGCGAGCTCCACTGTATCGGCGCGACGACGCTCGACGAATATCGCAAGTACGTCGAGAAGGACCCCGCGCTCCAGCGGCGGTTCCAGCCGGTCTACGCCGACGAACCGACCGTCGAGGACACGATCAGCATCCTGCGCGGGCTGAAGGAGAAGTACGAGCTCCACCACGGCGTACGGATTACCGACGGCGCGATCGTTGCCGCGGCGACGCTCAGCAACCGCTACATCACCGACCGTTTCCTGCCCGACAAGGCGATCGACCTGATGGACGAGGCCGCCAGCCGTATCCGGATGGAAGTGGAGTCGAAGCCCGAGGAGATCGAGACGCTCGATCGCCGCATCATCCAGCTCAAGATCGAGCGTGAGGCGCTGAAGCGCGAGAGCGACCAGGCATCGCGCGACCGGTTGACCACGATCGAGGGCGACCTCGCCGACCTGGAGGAACAGTCCGCCGCGCTGACCACGCGCTGGCAGGGCGAGAAGGACAAGATCGCCGGCGAGGCGAAGATCAAGGAAGCGCTGGAAGCGGCCAAGCTGGAGCTCGAACAGGCGCAGCGCGGCGGCGACCTCGCCAAGATGTCCGAGCTGTCCTACGGCACCATCCCCGCGCTGCAGAAGCAGCTCGACGAGGCGCAGGTCTCGACCGGCAGCGCGATGCTGCGCGAGGAGGTCACCGCCGACGACATCGCCGGCGTGGTCGGCCGCTGGACCGGCATTCCGGTCGAGCGGATGCTGTCGGGCGAACGCGAGAAACTGCTCGATATGGAAGCGACGATCGGCAAGCGCGTGATCGGCCAGTCGGATGCCGTGCGCGCGGTCGCCACGGCGGTGCGGCGCTCGCGGGCAGGCCTGCAGGATCCGAACCGGCCGCTCGGCAGCTTCCTGTTCCTCGGGCCGACCGGTGTCGGCAAGACCGAACTGACCAAGGCGCTGGCCGAATTCCTGTTCGACGATTCCGCAGCGATGGTGCGCATCGACATGAGCGAATTCATGGAGAAGCACGCCGTCGCCCGCCTGATCGGCGCGCCCCCCGGCTATGTCGGCTATGAGGAGGGCGGCGTCCTGACCGAAGCCGTCCGCCGCCGGCCCTATCAGGTCGTGCTGTTCGACGAGGTCGAGAAGGCGCACGGCGACGTGTTCAACGTACTGTTGCAGGTGCTCGACGACGGCCGGCTGACCGACGGACAGGGCCGCACGGTCGATTTCAGCAACACGCTCATCATCCTGACCAGCAACCTTGGCAGCCAGTATCTGGCCAATGTCGAGGACGGCACCGACGTATCGACGGTCGAGCCACAGGTGATGGAGGTGGTCCGCGCGCACTTCCGCCCTGAATTCCTCAACCGGCTGGACGAGATCATCCTGTTCCACCGGCTGGCCGCCGAACACATGGCCCCGATCGTCGACATCCAGGTCGCGCGGCTGGGCAAGCTGCTCGCCGATCGCAAGGTGACGGTGGACCTGACCGACGCGGCGAAGGCGTGGCTGGGGCGGGTCGGATACGACCCGGTGTACGGCGCGCGGCCGCTCAAGCGCGCGGTGCAGCGCTATCTGCAGGATCCGCTCGCCGACCTGATCCTGCGCGGGGACGTGCGCGACGGATCGACGGTGCGGGTGGATGAGGGGGACGGGAAGCTGAGCCTGAGCGTGGGTTAGGACAGCCCGAGCGTAGCGCGGGTCGCGCGATAGCTGGCGGCGAACGGCGCCAACGCCGCCGCCTGCACTCCAGCTGATCCGACCGCGTGTGCGTAGATCGGCTGGCGGACCTGCGCTACGCTGGCCGTCTTTACGGCACGCCGGGTTTCGTGGAAGCGCCCGACCGCCGGCTCCATCTCCAGGCCGCAATGGCCCAGGATACGGGTCACCCACGCATCGGGATCGGCAACGAGATCGGCGTAAGGGACGACCAGCATGCGCGCGCCGAACGCTGCTCGCCAATGCTCGAACAGCATGTCCTCGACCGCGAAATGATGACCCATGTCGGCTAGGTCGAAACTCCAGCCGAGGCCGTTGGCGAAGAATGTCCGGAAGGCCGACCAGGCAGTATCGGCCGGGTCGCGGCGCAGCCAAACTACAGGGGAGTCGGCCAGGGCGGCATGGAGCAGCGCGGCGTGGCGACTGACATTGAGGCTCTTGTCCAGTGCCCTGCCCGCCATCGGCACACGCTGCGCAAGAAGGTGCCGGTAGCGTGTGCGAAAGGGTTGCCATGCTGCGGCGGGCGAAGAGGATGCCGCCAGTCGGCGTCTCAGTGCCTCCGGGGCATCACCGCCGATGATTTCGGCTGCGCGTCCCAGCAGGTTGAGTTCACCCCCGTCCGACACGGCGCTGTGACTTGCCAGGATCTGCTCCACCAGCGTGGTGCCCGATCGCGGCAGGCCGGTGATGAAGATCGGAGCATCGGATTGCGCGGCAACGCTCCAATGCGCGCGCGCGAGCCAGGCTGGATCCATGGCCGCGACGATGGCCCGGGCCTCGGCCAGGTCGGCTGAACGATCATACGGTCGCTCCGCGCGCGTCAGCCGGGCGCCGGCATTATACGCTGCCAGGGCGCGCTCATGCTCTCCGCGATCCGCCCTGGCCTTCCCGATGGCATAGAGCCACGCGGCATTCGCGGTCGGTTCGGCCCCCGGCATTGCGGACACAGCAGCTTCCAGCGCCGTCAGGGCGGCGGCATCGGCACGGTAGTCGGTCGCGCCCGCGATCGCGAGCCACGTCATCCCCGATTGCGGCCAGATCGCCGTGGCGCGGTACAGCGCGTCTCTTCCTGCATCGACCTGACCGAGTTCCAGCAACGCCGTACCGTGCAGGTGATGCAATCGGGCATCTTGGGGATTGGCGTGAAGATAATGGGTGGCGAGATCGATCGCCTCCGGCAGCCGCCCGGCATTCGCGAGAATTTCCGCGGCCATCAGCGCGCGGTCCGCATCCTTCGGTGACCCGACAAGATACAATCGCGCGGCGTCTATGGCGAGCGACCACTCGCCGACGTGTGCCGCGAATTGCGCCATGCTGCGCCATTGATCCCGCAACGGAGCGCGCGCGGCGACAAGTGCGCGGCCGACCGCGGCTGCACCGACCGGATCACCGCGATTGAGCGCCTGAACGAACTGGGCAGCGGTCGCCATTACAATCCTGAACCTTTGGGATGCCTGGACAAGTCACGTCCTCTCCCACGAAAAACGGGGGGCCGGCAATGCCGACCCCCCGCTCTTTCCGTCTGCCGGTTGGCGCTTGGCTTAGAAGCCGAACGACAGCTGGAAGCGCACGAACCGCGGCGCCTGATACGACAGCGGCGAACCATAGTCGCCACGCGGACGACCGTTGGTCTGTGTGCCGAGCTCGCGAACGTCCAGTACACCCTGCTGGTTGAACACGTTGAACACATCGACGCGGAAGCTGGCGTCGAACGCGTCGGTCGGCACACGGATAACCGCCGATGCGTTCGCAAAGATGTTCCAGTCCGACTCCAGCACACTTCCGCGCGGCGTGAGCTTCAGCGACGTCGTCGTCGCGGAGTTCGCGAAGCCCGTGAAGTTCGGGTCGGTGATGACGTTCCCGGAACCGTCGGTGTTACAATAGTATCCCGCCGCACCATAGGCGCCCGCGAAGGCATCCACGCTCACCGGCACACGGCCGATACAACCGAACTTGCGCGGCGAGATCGCCTGCCCCTGGACACCCAGCGTCAGCCAGTCGGTCAGCGCATACGAGCCGAACAGCTTGAACTTATGGGTCGCGTCGCCCGGCAGCGGGCCATACGCACCGTTGGTCAGGCCGGGCTGATCGAATGCCGTGGTCAGGCCGGAATCGGTCTGACCGTTGTCCGACCGGATACCGCCCTCGATGTTACCGCGGCTCCTCGACCAGGTGTACGAACCCGACAGGCTCCACACGCCGTCGAAGTCACGATCGAAGGTCGCCGTGACCGCCTTGTACGTACGCCGGGCGACGGGGTAGCCCAGATCAGCGGCCGAGAAATCGACCGTGGTCAGGCCGGTGCGACCCGGCAGGACTTCCGAGATCGTGATCGTCTGCGGCTTGCCGGGGTTGACCAGCACATACTGGTGGAAGCCGGTGAAGACCTGCGAGCAACCGGTGCCGGCAGCATTGGTCAGCGCGATGTTGTTCGCCTGGCAATACTTGATGACGGCAGCGTCGATCGCGACGTCCTCGAGCGAGTCGTTCAGCTTGCGATACTGACCGAACACACCCACGCGGACACGACCGCCCAGGTTCCGTTCGACGCCGAGGATGAACTCGTCGACCGACTGCGGCTTCAGGTTCTTCGACACCGTCGATTCGGTCGGCGTCGCGACACCGTCCGAAATGATGTCGCAGTTCCGGATACCGGTATCGGGGCAGGCCGCGGCATCGGCGAAGCCGAGGATCGGCGCACCGAGGATCGGCGTGTTGTTCGGATTGACGCCGGTCACCAGGTTGTACCGCGTGTAATCGAGCTCGGCACCCGCCAGACGGATGTTCGTGTTCGCCACGACCGGCAGGTAGTAACGGCTGAACGAACCGTACAGCTTGGTCTTGCCATCACCGAACGGATCGCCGGCGAAAGCCAGACGCGGAGCGAACGTGTCACCCGAGTCGTAGTATTTCACGCCGTTGACGTTGTCGTTGGTGAACTTGTCGTAACGCAGACCCAGGTTCAGCGTCAGGCGATCGTTGAACAGCGACCAGCTGTCCTGGACATAGGCTGCGGTGTTCTTCGACTTGAAGACACCACCGTTCACGAACGTGCGACCCGTGACGTACAGCGTGTTCGGGGTCGACACATAGACGTCGCCCGACGCGCCCGAGTTCGTGTAGGTGTAGGCGACGTTGCCGGTGTAGCGGACCGACGAATCCGTGGTCAGCTTTTCCTGATCGAAGCCACCCTTGATGTGGTGCTTGCCGAGCAGGTCGAAGAACAGTTCGACGTCGCCGCGATAGAACTCACGTTCGTCGTTGTTGATGTTCAGACCCTGCAACGCGTTGCCGGACAGGGCCGGCGTGAAGCGACCCGAGGTATCCGCGATGAACGGATAGCTGTCGTCCGTCGAACCCGAAATGTCGCGGTTCTTGTTCTTGCCGTATGCGGCCGAGATCGTCAGCCAGTCGGTGAACTGACCGGTGTAGCGACCGATGTAGTTCTCGCCACCCGACGACAGCACGGTCGTCCCCTGATAGCGGCCCGTGGTGATCCCGTTGTCGAGACGGCTGTCATAGCCGCCGCCGTTCAGATCGGTGATGCCGAAGCTGTCGAGATACTCGCGGCCCTTCGAGTTGAAGTAGGTGAACTCGAGGCGCTGGCCGTCAGTGATGACGGCGTCGATCTTGCCGCCCCAGAACGGCGAGGTGAAGCGACGGAAGTCGCGGCGCAAGCCGGTCGAATAGGGTGCGACGGTCGTGTTCTGCGTGACGCGCTGGCCCGTCGTCGGATCGATATCGCCCAGCACGGCCACGCCGTTCACCGTACGCGGCCCGAGCAGAACGGTGTTCGGGTTCACGGTCAGCAGCGTGTCCGAACGCTGATTGTCGTTGCTCTGGTAGAAGGCGTAGAAGAACAGGTGGTCCTTGATGATCGGACCCGAGATGTTGAAGATCGCCTGCTTGGTCTCCAGCGTGTCCTGCTGGTTGTAATCGACCAGCGTGTTCGGCACGTCCGACCGCAGCGAATTGGGCTGGTAGTTGAACAGAACGCCGCCGTGGAATTCGTTACCGCCCGACTTGGTCGTCGCGTTGATGAAGCCGCCGGTGAAACGACCGAATTCCGCCGGAGCGCCGCCGTTCTTGACTTCGATCGTATTGTAGAATTCGAACGGAACGTTGACCGCACCCAGGCCTTGGCGGAAGTCGGTGATGTTCAGGCCGTTGAGGAAATATACGTTCTCCGACACCGACGAACCCGACACGGCGGCAAGGTTGCCGAACGCCGTATCGCCCGCCGACGTGCCCGGCGCGAGCAGAATGACCGAGGCGAGATCGCGGGCAACCGGGACGCGCGCAGCGAGTTCGCCGATCGAGATCACCGCGCCGGTCGTGGTGCGATCGAAGTCGGCGACCTGGACGCGGCCCGCAGTGACGACGATGTCGCCGCCGGTCGATGCACCCTCGGGTGCCAGCGTGAACTGGTTGGCCGACTGCGACTGGGTCAGGACGACCGCGCCATCGGTCAGCGTGTCGAAGCCGGGTGCCGAGATCGTGAAGCTGTATTCGCCCTGCGGCAGGCTGGGCACGCGGAACGAACCGTTGTTGTCGGTCGTCACGGTGCGCTCGAAGCCCTGCGCGTTCGACTTGACCACGACGGTCGCGCCCTGGATCGCCTGGCCGTTGGTGCCCTGCACCTTACCCGACGCGATCACGTTGGTGTAATCCTGCGCCGCGGCGGGCGTCGCGACAACCGCGCCGGCCGTCAGGCCTGCACCGAGCAGTGCCAGCGCCTGGAGTGCCGCGCCGCCGCGCAGCGCCTTGCGCTTCAGATTGGAAGTGTTGGTCACGAAAATGTCCCTCGCTTTGGTCCGTCATCTGGCGCGATGCCGCGCCGCCCCCCGAACCGGTTCGACCTTCGCTTCACGGAACCGACCGCGCGCAAAGGTGCATGGATCGTGGGTTAGCCGGGGTGGCCCGCGTGTAAAGCCGCCATTCATCCGCGCCGTCGGCTTTTCACGGCGTTGTAGCGAAAATGACACAGAATCGCCGGCCAGATCGTTAGCAGGCTCATCGAAATGGCGATGAAACCGGTTCCGCCTGGTGCCGACCGGTCAATCGGCGACCGGCATCGGCCCCGCCAGCAGCAGCGGGTCGATTCGGGCATCGCGCCACTTCATGCCCCAGTGCAGGTGCGGGCCGGTCGCCCGTCCGGTCGCACCGACCGCGCCGATCACCTGCCCCTGCCGCACCCGCTCGCCGACGCGCACGTCGATCCGCGACAGGTGCAGGAACGCGCTGTTCAGACCCTGCCCGTGGTCGATCATCAGCAGATTGCCTTCGAGCGTGAAGGGATGGTCGGCGGCCAGGATGACGGTGCCGTCGGCCGGTGCGATGATGGTCGCACCGGTCGGCTTGGCGACATCGACGCCGGAATGATAGGCGCCGGGCTCCCCCTTGTAGACGCGCTGCGCCCCGAACAGGCCGGAAATCCGGCCGGTCGCGGGCCACAGGAACCGCTGCCGCCAGCCGCCGGCATCCGATGCGACCCGCCGCGCGGCGGCGATCTGCGCGAGTTCGGGCGCGCGCAGCCGGGCGAATTCGGCGTCGGGCTGGCTGGTCCGCGCCAGGCTGTCGAGCCGTTCGATCCGCCACGCGCGCGGTGCGATCGCCAGCGTCTCGCGCACCACGCCGCCGTCGTCGCGCGTCGCCACCAGCACGGCGGTCGCCGCCGCGTCGCGATCGAATGCGATCAGGAATCGGCCATCGGGCGCGACCGGCACCGACGCACCGTCGAGCGTCAGCAGGCTGGTGCCCGACGGCGCGGTCCCGAGCACCACCCCGCCCTGGATCATCGCGCCGTCGAACGCGAAGCCCGCGCGCATCGGCGGGCGGGTCGCGCGAACCGGCGGCGGGGGCAGCGAATGCACCCGCGCGGGTGCCGCCGCGGGTGCAGCCGCGCAGCCGCCAAGCAGGATCAGCGCGGGGAGTGCGCCAGCGGCCCAGACGTCCGCACGCGGCATCATCGCGGCGCCAGCGCCTCGCTGGCGATCTGCGCGGTGGCATAGGCCTGTTGCCGCGCGACATCCCAATAGCGCAGTTCGTCGAGCGGAATCCGTACGCCGGATACCGCGCAGACGACATGGTCGCCCGCCGACAGGACACGAAAGCCGTTGGCCATGTAATGCAGCTTGGCCGCGCGATCGGAATTGGACATCAGCATGGCAGTCGGATCCTGGACGGGCTTACAGCAGGCTCGGCTGCTCGGGGGCGTCTTTATGGGCCTTCGCGCCGCTGCGCTCAACCCGCGCGTCGACGGTGCCGTCGCGGAAGTGCAGCGTCAGCGCGCCCGCGGCCCGCGCCGCCGCGGCGTTGCCCACCACGCCACCGGCTCGCCCGGCAACCCAGGCATAGCCGCGTTCCAGCGGCTTTTCGGGATCGACGCTGACCAGCAGGCGGCCGAGGTCGCTCAACCGGTCGCGCGCCCGCGCCAGTCGCGCGTCGAGCATCGCCGGGCGCAGCGCCCCGCCCGACCGGTCCAGTTCGCGCCGCGCCGCGCCCAGGCGCCGTTCCAGCGCCAGGCCGAGCCGCGCGGCCAGATCGTCGGCCTTCTGCCGTTGCGGCCCCAGGATCGCATCGCGCCGCGGGAGCACGCGCACCAGCGCCGCCAGCTGTTCGGCCCCGCGCTCGTGATAGCGTCGCGCGCAGCGCGCGGTGCGCAAGGACAGGCTGGCGATGGCATGGCGCAGCTCGGCGACGACCGGCACCGCGATCTCGGCCGCGGCAGTCGGCGTCGGCGCGCGCAGGTCGGCGGCGTGGTCGCACAGGCTGGTGTCGGTTTCGTGCCCGACCGCCGAGATGATCGGGATCGTGCAGGCGGCGACCGCGCGCACGACGACCTCCTCGTTGAACGCCCAGAGATCCTCGATCGAGCCGCCACCGCGCGCGACGATGATCAGGTCCGGGCGCGGCACCGGCCCGCCGGGCGCGATCGCGTCGAAGCCGCGCACTGCGGCCGCGATCTCGTCCCTGGCGCCTGGCCCCTGCACCTTGACCGGCCAGACGAGGACATGCGTCGGGCAGCGATCCTCCAGCCGGTGCAGGATGTCGCGGATCACGGCGCCGGTCGGCGACGTGACGACGCCGATCACCCGCGGCAGGAACGGCAGCCTGCGCTTGCGCGCCGGATCGAACAGCCCCTCGCCGGCCAGCTTTGCCTTCAGCTTCTCCAGCAGCGCCATCAAAGCGCCTTCGCCGGCCAATTCCATGCGCTCGATGACGATCTGGTACTTCGACCGACCGGGATAGGTCGTCAGCTTGCCGGTGACGACGACTTCGGCCCCGTCGGCGGGGCTGAACGGCAGCGCGGCGGCAGCGCCACGCCAGATGATGCCGTCGATCACCGCGGAATCGTCCTTCAGCGCCAGATAGCAGTGGCCGGACGCCGCGCGCTTCCAGCCCGATATCTCGCCGCGCAGGCGGACGTGGCCGAACTCGCCTTCCACGACGCGCTTCAGCTTCGCCGACAGCTCGCTCACGCTCATGTCGGGCGCGTTGCTGCCCGGCTGCGCCTCGGCTACCAGCCGCGCAAACGTCGCATCGTCGGTGAAGGGGTCGGCCATGAATGTCCTGTTGCTGGGGTCGGGGGGCCGCGAACATGCGCTGGCGTGGAAGCTGGCGCAATCGCCACGCCTGACCGCGCTGTTCGCCGCTCCGGGCAATCCGGGGATAGCGCAGCATGCGCGCACCGTCGATCTGAACCTGGACGATCATCGCGCGATCGTCGATTTCTGCCGGCGCGAGCACATCGGCTTCGTCGTCATCGGCCCGGAAGCACCGCTGGTCGCCGGCCTTGCCGACAATCTGCGCGTGTGCGGGATCGGCGTGTTCGGTCCCGGCAAGGTCGCCGCGCAGCTGGAGGGATCGAAGGGTTTCACCAAGGACCTGTGCGCGCGTGAAAACATCCCGACCGCGCGCTATGAACGCGTCCACGCACTCGACGGCGCGCGCGCGGTGGTCGGCGAATTCGGACTGCCGGTGGTCATCAAGGCCGACGGGCTGGCGGCGGGCAAGGGCGTGGTGATCGCCGAAACGGCGGAGCAGGCCGACGCCGCGCTGGTCGCGCTGTTCGATGCGCCCGGTGCCGAGGCGGTGATCGAGGAATATCTGACCGGCGAGGAAGCCAGCCTGTTCGTGCTGACCGATGGCGTCCACCTGATGCCGTTCGGCTCCGCACAGGACCACAAGCGCGTCGGCGACGGCGATACGGGCCCGAACACCGGCGGCATGGGGGCCTATTCGCCCGCGCGTGTGCTGACGCCCGAGCTGGAGGCACGTGCGATCGACGAGATCGTCCGTCCGACCGTCACGGCGATGGCGCGGATCGGGCACCCGTTCCAGGGTGTGCTCTATGCCGGGCTGATGCTGACCGAGGAGGGGCCGAAGCTGATCGAATACAATGCCCGCTTCGGCGATCCCGAATGCGAGGTGCTGATGCCGCGGCTGGACGGGGACCTGCTGGAGATCATGATCGCGACCGATGCCGGAACGCTCGACACGGTGGCCGCAGGCTGGCGCGACGATGTCGCGCTGACGGTGGTGATGGCGGCAAACGGCTATCCGGGTCCGCCGGCCAGGGGCGGCGCGATCGACGGGACCGAGGCGGCCGAAGCGGACGGCGCGATCGTATTCCACGCGGGCACGGCCGCGACGGACGGTACGCTGGTCGCCAGCGGCGGGCGCGTACTGGCGGTGACCGCTACCGGCGCGACCGTCGCCGAGGCGCAGGCGGCGGCCTATCGCGCGGTCGCGCGGATCGACTTCCCGACCGGCTTCGCGCGCAGCGACATCGGGTGGCGCGAAGTGGCGCGTGAACAGGTGTGAGGGTGGACCTGACGCCGCCAGCCGCTACCCTGTCCGGCAACGATCGATGGAGCGCATGAGATGACGAACCAGATGGCCGCGGCCGATTTCGGCACGGCAAACGAAGCGGGCTGGCTCACCCCGGTCAGCATGGGTCTCATCGCGATCGGGATCGTGCTGGCGCTGCTGGTGATCTGGTGGGGCGCTCGGCTGAAGCGGCAGCGCAAGGCGACCGACGTCGAGATCGCCGAACGCGTCGAGCAGCCGGCCGTCGAGCCGGTCGCCGCGGCATCGCTCGACGATACGCCCCCACCCGCGCCGGAAACCGAGCCGGTCCCGGTCGCCTTCGCCCCGCCCCCGCTGGCCGAGACGCCGGTGGTCGCCACGCCGGTAACGATCGCGGTCGATCCGGTGCCCGTGCCCGTGCCGGTGCCGGTGCCGGTGCCGGTGCCGGCGGCGACCGATGCCGACGACCTGACTCAGCTCAAGGGCGTCGGACCCAAGCTGGCGGCGCGGCTGGGCGAACTGGGCATCACCCGCTTCGCGCAGATCGCGGCGCTGTCGCCGGAAGATGCGGCGGCGCTGGACGCGCAACTGGGGTCGTTCCAGGGCCGCATGACCCGCGATCGCTGGGTCGAACAGGCCGGCTATCTCGCAAAGGACGACCGCGCGGGGTTCGAGGCTGCGTTCGGGAAGCTGTGAGGTAGGTCTCCTGAGCCTGACCCGTTCGTGCCGAGCCTCGGCCGGGCGGACGAATCACATCTTTGCGCCTTCGCGCCTGCTCTGAACCGTTTTCGTCTCAATCCCGCCGACTGACCAGCAGCTTGTCGATCTTGCGACCGTCCATATCGACGATCTCGAACCGCCAGCCCTGGCTGTCGAACGTCTCGCCCTCGTGCGGCAGGCGCTTGAGGATCGCGAGCGCCAGGCCGGCGACGGTCGCATAATCGCGGTCCTCGTCCAGATCCATGCCCAGCCGTTCGGCCAGCGCATCGGCCGGCATGCTGCCCGACACCAGCAGCGATCCATCGTCACGCACGATGATCGCGCGTTCCTCGCCGCTTTCGACGTCCGACACGAAATCGCCGGCGATCGCCGCCAGCAGGTTGGCCGGCGTCACCACACCCTCGAAATGACCGTATTCGTCGTGGACCAGCCCCATCGGCACCTCGGCGCGACGCAGGCGGCTGAGCGCGTCCATCGCATCGAGTTGGTCGGGCAGGACCGGCGCCGACTTCATCAGGTCGCGCAGGGCCAGAGGCTGCCCGCGCACCAGCGCCTCGACGATATCGCGCGCCTGGACCACGCCGATCACCGCGTCGACCGATCCCTCGGCCACCGGCAGGCGGGTGTGCGGCGTCTCCAGCAGCCGCGCGCGCAGGTCGGCGTCCGACAGGTCGGCGTCCAGCCACTCGATGTCGGTGCGCGGCGTCATCACCTCGCGCACCGGCCGGTCGGCCAGCCGCACGACGCCCGATATGATCGAGCGCTCATGCTCCTCGATCACGCCGGACTTGGACGCCTCGGCGACGATCAGGTGGAGCTCTTCCGCCGTCACCTGGCTTTCCGATTCGCGATTGAGGCCGAGCAGTTTGAAGATCAGCGCGCTGGTCGAATCGAGCAGCCAGACGACCGGCTTGGTCGCGATCGCCAGCCACGTCATCGGCAGCGCCATGATCGCAGCGATCGGTTCCGGGCTGCGCAGCGCGAACTGCTTGGGCACCAGCTCGCCGACGATCAGCGACGCGAAGGTGGTCAGTCCGATCACGATGGCGAACCCGATCGTCTCGGCGGTGTCGTGATCGACGCCCAGCGCCTCGATCCTGAGCGCGGTCGGCGTGCCCAGGCTCGATCCCGAATAGGCACCGGCGATGATCCCGATCAGCGTGATGCCGATCTGCACGGTGGACAGGAACTTGCCGGGATCCGACGCCAGTTTCAACGCCGCGGTCGCGCCGCGCTTGCCCATTTTGGCCATCGCCTCCAGCCGCGCCTTGCGCGCCGAGACGATCGCCAGTTCGCTCATCGCGAACACGCCGTTGAGGGCGACCAGCGCGAGGATGATCGCGACGTCGAACCAGGGAAAGGGAGGGAGCGCGGTCATGGGCTTTGGGTGCGCCCCTTATGCGCGAAGCTGACGGTTGCACAACCGTCTCGTCAGGCCGCGTTCAGTGCGCAGGTGGAACAATCGAAGGCAAGCGCGGGTTTGGGGCGCATAATTCAACGGAGGACTTCCATGATTCGATCGAAACTGATGATCGGTGCCGCACTGGCCGCGATGACGCTGACCAGTGCCTGCGTCACCGATCCCGAGACGGGGCAGCGTACGATTTCCAAGGCGGCGATCGGCGGTATCGGCGGCGCGGTCGGCGGATATCTGCTCGGCGATCTGGTCGGCGGACGGCGCGACCGGACCGAGAAGATCCTGGGCGCAGGGATCGGCGGCCTCGCGGGCGCTGGCATCGGTGCGTACATGGACAAGCAGGAGCGCGACCTGCGCGCGCGCACCGCGGGCACCGACGTGCAGGTGATCCGCCAGGGCGACGACCTGGTGCTCAACATGCCGTCGGGCATCACCTTCGCATACAATGACGCGACCGTGCAGCCGCAGTTCCGCCCGACGCTGGATCAGGTCGCACAGGTGCTGTCGCAGTATAACCAGACCTATGTCGACGTGTACGGCCACACCGATTCGAGCGGCAGCGACGCGTACAACCAGACATTGTCGGAGCGCCGCGCGACGTCGGTCGCCGATTATCTTGCCAGCCACGGTGTGCAGTCGGCGCGGCTGGGAACCAAGGGCTATGGCGAATCGCAGCCGATCGCGTCCAACCAGACGCCCGATGGCCAGGCGGCGAACCGCCGGGTCGAAATCAAGATCGTGCCGGTGACGCAGGGCGGCTGATCCTTTTCCGTCGTCATGCCGAGGGATCGGCATGACGACGGGCTACCGCCGGGCGGCGAAGAAGGTCCTGAGCAGCGCCGCCGCCTCGCTCTCGCCGATGCCGGAATAGACTTCGGGCCGGTGATGGCAGGTCGGCTGGGCAAAGAACCGCGGGCCGTGGTCGATCGCGCCGCCCTTGGGGTCGCTCGCTGCATAATAGAGCCGCGCGATCCGCGCATGGCTGACCGCCCCCGCGCACATCGCGCAGGGCTCCAGCGTCACCCACAGATCACAATCCTCCAGCCGCTCGCGTCCCAGCGCGGCTGCGGCGCGGCGGATCGCCAGAATTTCGGCGTGCGCGGTCGGATCGTGGAGCGTACGCGGCGCATTGGCTGCGGTCGCGATCACCTGCCCGCCACGCACCACCACCGCACCGACCGGCACCTCGCCCGCATCGCCGGCGGCGCGGGCGGCATGCAGCGCAGCGCGCATCGGGAACGGAAGCGGAAACACCCGGATCCGCTACGCCCTCAACCCCGCGCTGTCACTCGCCCTTCAACACGATCCACAGCGCGTAGATCATGCCCGGGAAGAACGCGATCAGCGTCAGCACGATCGAGATCCAGAACGGCCCGCCGATCCCCCGTTTCAGGAACACGCCCAGGGGCGGCAGGAGAACAGCGGCGATGATCTGGACGATATTCACTGCGCGGGCGCCGATGCGTTATCCGCCTTCTTCACCTCGACCACGGGCACCGCGATCGTCTTGTTGACCGTGCCGACGTCGATCGTGCCGACATCGACCTTGGGCGCGGTACCGCTCTGGACGCTCACCTTGGGGAGGCTGCCGCCACCGATCGACACCATGCCGAGCGACAGGAGCACGACGAGCACGAGCGCGGCCAGACCGACCAGCACAAGCAATGTACGCATGGAAATTCTCCCCGAAATCGAATCGTTCGCGTAACCAAACGCCGCTCGTCGGCGGTAAGTTGCATCGTCCGCGCGATAGCGGCCCGGCGTGAATCGGTTGACGCGTCACGGTCGATTGGTTAGGGGCGCGGCCTTTCCGGACCGATGTGCGGTTCCAAGCGAAACCAGGATCTAGATCATGTCGCGCATTTGCGAACTGACCGGCAAGGGCCGGCTGGTGGGGAACAATGTTTCCCACGCCAACAACAAGACCAAGCGCACGTTCCTGCCGAACCTGCAGAACGTGACGCTCATCAGCGATTCGCTGGGCACCAGCGTCAAGCTGCGCGTATCGACGCACGGCCTGCGTTCGGTCGAGCACAACGGCGGGCTGGACAACTGGCTGGTCAAGACCAGCGACGCCGATCTGTCGCTGCGCGCGCGTCGCCTGAAGCGTGACGTGGTCAAGAAGCTGGGCGAGGCGAAGGCGGCGTAAGCCCGCCTTTCCGACCGACTTCTCCTATCGAATTCGTCGAAGCCGCCGCGGCATCAGCCGGGGCGGCTTTTGTCGTGGGCGGCATCCGGTGACAGGTCGATCCGGAACTTCAGCAGCAGGCTACGCTGGAACCAGCTCGGCGCATTGTCGTCCGACAGCATCCACAGGATCGTCGCATCGCCCTCGCGCGTGACGGCCAGCCCCTCGAAATTGTCGTGGAGCAACGGATAGGCGAAGGTCGCCAGCTCGCGCCCGGCCACGCGCGCGCCGGGCCGGATCGCGCGCGGATCGACCAGCAGCAGCTTGGCGGTAAAACCCTCCCTCAGGGTGAGGTTGCGCGTCAGGACCAGCAACCGGCCATCGGGCAGGATCGCGGCGTCGGTCGGCACATACTCGCCCGGCGGCACGAACGCGAAGCGCATCGCCCGCGCGCGGGGGTCGGTCGGATCGCGATCGAACAGCAGCGCCTGCTTGCCGCCGCCGGGCGCATCCGCATCTTCCGACAGGATCAGGAAGCGCCCGCCCGGCACACGCACCAGCGATTCGGCGCC
This sequence comes from Pseudomonadota bacterium, assembly GCA_040388765.1. GTDB lineage: Bacteria > Pseudomonadota > Alphaproteobacteria > Sphingomonadales > Sphingomonadaceae > Sphingomonas. The sequence goes on from JAZKBG010000002.1 coordinate 91,577, forward strand.
ACCGTTGCGGGGCCAGCGCGCCATCTCCGGCGGAACACGGGTTCGGATCGTGCGGGTGAAGTCGGCATCGTAGCGCCAGATCGCATTGGCGCGCTCAAACCCGACCCAGTGATCGCCGGTCGCCGGATCGACCGCCAGCGATTCGCTGTCGCGATCCTCCTTGCGCCAGCCGTCGCCGGGTCCGGCCGGCAGCGTGCCGAACGCGAAGTGCCCCGGCCGCAGGTCCGACCCCATCGTGAAGCCGAAGCGCAAGCCGCCATCGGACAGCAGCAGGAACCGGTCACCCCGCACCGCCAGCGCGGAGAAGCCGCCGAATGCCGGGTCGCGACTGCTGAAGTGCAGCCCGCCCAGATAGGTCAGCGGACCGACCCGGGTCCGCTTCGGATGTTCGGCATCGAGGGCGACGCGCGCCACGCGCACATCGGGCGTCCCCTCGTACAACGGCAGGCGGGGATCGCCGCTCCACGTCGGGACCAGGATCAGCACCAGGGCGATGACGGCGAACACGATACGCATCGCGTGCCGCCTTTACCCGGCAGCGCGTGGCGGGGAAGCGGTTTCGCTGAACGGCGGATAACAGGCGCATTCAGGGAACGGCCAACGCGGCGCGCCTAGAACCGTCATTGTCGAAGGCGGCGAATCGAGAAACCCGCCCGGAAACGAAACGAAGTCGAAGGAGACGCAGCATGTTCAAGAAACTCTCGCTCGCCGGCGCCGCGTTCGCGATGGGCGCAGCCGCACTGGTCCCCGCCACGCCCGCCATGGCGCAGCGCTATGACCGCGGCGGCTATGGCTACGATCAATATGGTCGCGACTATGATCGCGGTTACCAGAACCGTGGCTATCGCGGCCAGGACCGCCGCTATTACAACAACCGCAGCTATAATCGCTGCAAGGACGGCGACGGCGGCCTTGCGATCGGCGCGATCGCCGGCGGTCTGGCCGGTCACACGCTGGCAGGGCGCGGCGACCGGACGCTCGGCGCGATCCTGGGCGGTGCGGTCGGCGCGCTCGCCGGCCGGGCGATCGACCGGTCGGATCCGCCCCGGGGCTGCAGCCGCAGCCGCTGACGGATGCAGGCCGGGGAGCCACGGCTTCCCGGCCGGTGACCGCTCAAGCGGTCAGCAGCCGGCACGGCCGGCGGGCGGAAAGCCCGGCCGACGAATCAGCGGCTTCGCCGCTGACGGCCACCTCAGTTCAAAAGTTTCCACAGGTTTCCCGCCAGTAGCGTAGCTGCGGGATCCATTCCCCCGGGTGGCGTATCGGGGGACACGGGTCGGTTCCGAAAGGGACCGGCCCGTGTTTCGTGTCGGGCGAAAGTGCGTGCCGACCGGATACCCGATTTTTTGAGGGTGGTTGCCCCCCTCCCCACCACCTAGACCCGGCGCATGACGACAGGAACGCCCGACGGCTACGACCGGCTGACGGACCGCGAGAAGCAGACGCTGCGGCTGATCGTGCGCGGCCATGACGCGAAGTCGATCGCGCGGCATCTCGACCTGTCGGTCCACACCATCAACGAGCGGCTGCGCGACGCGCGGCGCAAGATGGCGGTGTCGAGCAGCCGGGAAGCGGCGCGACTGGTCTTCGATCGGGAAGGCCACGACCCCGATTCGCATGTCCCCGACAGAATCGGGGATGCCGACGCGCATGACACGGGGCACCGGACCGCCACGCCGCACGGCGGCCGGCGCGGACTTCCCCGCACCGGCATCGCGATCGGAGCCATCGTCATGACTCTTGCCCTCGGAATTTTCCTGCTGGTTGCGCAGCCGCTGGCGCCCGCCATCGACCGTCCGGTTGCCGCGCAATCGACCGATGCACCCGACCCCGCCGTCGAGGCCGCGGCGCGGCAGTGGCTCACGCTGGTCGATCAGGGGCGCTGGGACGACAGCTGGAGGGCGACCGGCGCATCGTTCCGCAAGCTCAACACGACGGAAGTCTGGGCCAGGGTGTCGAAGGAAGTGCGTACGCCGCTCGGTGCGATGATCTCGCGCACGCTCCTCAGCCAGGAAGAGCTGCCGGCACCACCGAATGGGTATGAAGTGGTCAAGTTCCGCACCCGCTTCGCCAACAAGGCGGATGCGATCGAGACGGTGACGCTCGATCGCGAGGCCGGGGTCTGGCGCGTGGTGGGGGTATATATCCGATGAGGACGGGCAAGGATGGCCGATACCCGTTCTCGATACGCCGCCGCAGCGGCTGATCGGCCGCCACGCGACATGAACGGCAGGTCGGTTCCGCCCCCCATCGGCCACGGCGCGGGCAAAGCCCGCGTCGTCAGTCGGCGCCGAGCGCCGCTGGCCGTGCCGGGCGCTGCGCTCACGCGCACCGGCGCGAGCGCAGTCGCGCCTGCGCCCGTCAGTACATATGCTGCCCGCCGTTGATGCTCAACGTCGATCCGGTCACGAACCCGCCCTCCTCCGAGCACAGGAAGGCCACGCCGCGCGCGATCTCGCTGGCCTGGCCCAGCCGGCCGACCGGGATCTTGGCGACGATCTTCTCCAGCACGTCGGCGGGCACGGCGGCCACCATGTCGGTGTCGATATAGCCCGGTGCGATCGCGTTGACGGTCACGCCGGCCCTCGCGCCTTCCTGTGCCAGCGCCTTGGTGAAGCCGTGGATGCCGCTCTTGGCCGCGGCATAGTTGACCTGGCCGTACTGGCCGGCCTGGCCGTTGATCGACCCGATGTTGACGATCCGGCCCCATTTGCGTTCGCGCATGCCCGGAAACGTCGCCTTGGCCATGTTGAAGCAGCCGCCCAGGTTGGTGTCGATCACGTCCTTCCACGCCTGGTACGTCATCTTCAGGATCGTGCCGTCGCGGGTGATGCCGGCGTTGTTGACCACGACATCGACCGGACCGAGTTCGGCGGCGACCTTCGCACAGCCCTCCTGGCAGGCGTCATAGTCGCCGACGTCCCACTTGTATGCGGCGATGCCGGTGCGGTCGGAGAATGCCTTCGCGCGTTCGTCGTTGCCCGCGTAATTGGCCGCGACGGTGAAACCCAGATCCTTCAGCGCCAGGCTGATCGCCTCGCCGATTCCGCGCGTTCCTCCGGTGACGATCGCTACCCGTGCCATGCATCTCTCTCCTGATTGATTTGGGTTACGCTAGGGAAGCGTCACCCAGCCCGCAAGCTCCCTTGCGATGATGCTGCGCAGCATCGCGATGCCGCCATCGCTGGCGTTCAGACAGGGGATATAGGCGAAGTGCGTACCGCCGGCCTGCTCGAAGCTCTCGCGCCCGCGGATTTTCAGTTCCTCCAGCGTCTCCAGGCAGTCGGCCGAAAACCCGGGGGCGAGGATCGCGATCTTCTTCACGCCGCGCCCCGGCAGCGCCTCGAGCGTCGTGTCGGTCGCCGGCTCCAGCCACTTCGCGCGCCCGAAGCGCGACTGGAACGTCACGATCAGTTCGCGACCCCCCAATGTCGTGGCAAGCGCCTCGCCGAGCAGCCGCGCGGTCTTGCGGCAGTGGCAGTGATAGGGATCGCCGAGTTCGAGCGTCCGCTGCGGCATCCCGTGGAAACTGGTCATCACCGCATCGGGCACAAATTCCAGCGCGGCGAGGCCGGCCTCGACCGAATCCTTCAGGGCCGCGATATAGTCGGGCGCGTCGTGATAGGGCGGCAGGGTGCGGATCGCGGGCTGCCAGCGCATCGCCGCCAGCGCCGCGAACGCCTTGTCGTTGGCGGTCGCGGTCGTCGCCGCGCAATATTGCGGATACAGCGGCGCCAGCAGGATGCGCTCGCACCCGGCATCCTTCATCGCGGCGACGCGGCTCTCGATCGACGGATTGCCGTACCGCATCGCCCAATCGACCAGCACCTCGGGGCCGAACGCCCCTTGCAGCGCGCGATGCTGCGCCTTGGTGATCGCAGCCAGCGGCGATCCCTCCTCGCTCCAGACCAGGCCGTACGCATGCGCCGACTTCTTGGGGCGCGTCGTCAGCACGATACCGCGCAGGATCGGCTGCCACAGGATCTGCGGAATCTCGACCACGCGACGGTCGGACAGGAACTCGCCCAGATAGCGCTTCACCGATTTCGCGTCGGGCGCGTCGGGCGTCCCGAGGTTCATCAGCAGGACGCCCACCCTGGGCGGCGGGATCGGTGGGTGATTGTCGGGCATCGCGCCGTTCGTGGTCATAAGGGCAACTTTCGGATGCGCCGCCCGGTGGCGGCGTAGATGGCGTTAGCCAGCGCAGGCGCGACGACCGGCACGGCGAGGTCGCTCGCGCCGCCAGGCTCCGCCTGGCTGTCGATCAGCTCAACGGTGATGTCCGGCGTCGTCGACAGGCGCGGCAGGCCGAGGTCGCGAAAGCCGCGCGCGTCGCCCAGCCCGCGCGCGAAACCGGTCGCCGCGCCGATCGCTCCGGCCAGACCATAGACCAGCCCGCCCTCGATCGACTGGCGCACGAGGTCGGGATTGATCGCGCGGCCGACATCGACCGCGGCGACCATCCGCTCCACCCGCGGCACTCCGCCGTCGCTCAGGGATCCCTCGACCATCAGCGCAATGAACGATCCGGCCATCGCGTGGCACGCGATACCCTGTCCGCTTCCCGGAATGCCGCCCTGCCAGCCGCCGAGTGCGGCGACGGTGGACAGGCAGCGCGCCAGTCGCGGTGCCCCGCCCAGCATCGCGATGCGATACGACAGCGGTTCGGCATCGGCGCGGCGCGCGAGTTCGTCGATGAAGCTTTCGGTGAAGAAGCAGGTCGCCGTCTGCGCCCCACCCCGCGTCCAGCCGGTCGGCACACCGACGTCGGCAGGATGATGATCGACGCCCCAGGCGGGAAAGCGATAGGCCGGTGCCGCACCGTCGATCGCCACCGCATCGCCCTTTCGCGCCAGCCATGATCCGCCGGACAGCCGCTCGCGCAGGTCCGCGCCGGTCGGCGGTGCCGCGATCGCCGCATGCCAGCCGAGCACGGTACCGGCACCGCCGATCTTCGCGGTCATCCGGCCTATCATGGGCGCGCGGACCGGCGTCTGCATCAGGCTTTCCGCGCGCGACCATGTTAGCTGCACCGGCCGCTTCAGTTCGCGCGCCAGCAATGCCGCCTGTTCGGCGACGCGCAGATCCATGTTCTGGCCGAACGATCCGCCCGCCATCATCGGGTGCAGCACGACGTCGCCGACGCCGATCCCCAGCACCCGCGCCGCCGCCGCGCGCGCCAGGCCGGGCGCGAGGCTGGCCATCCACAGCACCAGCCTGCCATGCTCATAGCTGGCCGTGGCGGTGACCGGCTCGATCGCGGCCGGAACGCCGCAGGCCGTGCGATAGTCGGCGCGGAACACGCGCGTACCGGCGAACGTCGCGGCGATATCGCCCGCCCCGGCCATCCGGACGCCGGGGGCCGCCAACGCGCTGTCGAGTGCGGCGGCGATGCTGCGGTCGTCGACCAAAGGTCCCGGCGTCTCGAACCGGGGCGCCAGCGCCTCCAGCGCGCGGTTCGCCGCCCACCAGTTCGTCCCGGCGGCAGCGACCCAGCGATCGTTCTCGATCACCTGCAGGACACCCGGAATGCGATCGGCGGCGGCACGATCCACCCGCACCAGCCGGCTGTCGCCGATCGGTCCCTGGCGCAGCGCCACGAACGCCATGATGGGCAGGCGGATATCGCCGGCGAAGTTGGCGGAGCCGTCGACCTTCGCCGGCGCGTCGAGCCGCGGTGCCGGCGTGCCGGTCAGCCGCCCCGCGTCGCCGATCCGCAAGGGAGGATCGCCCGGCAAGCGTTCCGCCGCAGCCGCCGCAGCGAGTTCCCCGAACCGCGCCCGCTTGCCGCCCAGGATCACGAAACCGTCGGCGGTCGTGCACTGTTGCCAGTCGCCGCCCCATTGCCGCACGGCCGCCTTGCACAACAGCGCGCGCGTCGCGGCGGCAGCGTGGCGCAACGGTGCCTCGAACATGCGGATCGACGTCGATCCGGCCGTCATCATCGGCGCCGCACCGTCCGCCCAGGTGGCGGGGCCGAGCACCGCGACAGCGGCCAGCGGATTGGCATAGGTCGCGCCGTCGGGCGAGGCCTCCACCGCGATCGTGCGCCAGTCCGCGCCCAGTTCGTCGGCGACGATCTGCGGCAGCGCCGTGTATACGCCCTGTCCATGCTCGCACTGCGGGACCGCGACGACGATGTGGCCGTCGCTGCCGATCTTGATCCAGCCGCCGAAGGCGGTTTCGCCGTCGGCCACCGGCAGTCCGGCGCGCTGCTCGCGTGGCCAGACACTCCACGCCACCGCGACACCCGCGACCGCTCCGCCGATCAGCAGCGCGCGGCGATCAATGTGCACGGACACTCCTCCCCCGTTCGTTTCGAGCGAAGTCGAGAAACTGCTGGCAGACCATCGCCACGGTTTCTCGACGTCGCTCGAAACGAACGGCTGGTGGGCGAAGGCGTGGCATCACCGCCCGCTCTATCGCGCTGCCCCCGCCGCCGCTAGAGAAAGCCGCGACAACCGTTTCGGGGATGCCGCCACTTGCTCCTGCCCATGTTTGCCGATGCCGCCGCCGGCCATATCCGCTATGACGAACTCGGTCTGGGGCCGGTCGCGCTGGACCTCGGCGTCTTCACGCTGAAATGGTACTCGCTGGCCTATATCGGCGGCATCCTGATCGGCTGGTGGTATCTGTTGAAACTGCTGGGCCAGCCGGGCGCTCCGATGGCGCGGCGCCATGCCGACGACCTGGTTTTCTATGCGACGCTCGGCATCATCCTGGGCGGGCGGATCGGCTATGTGCTGTTCTATGCGCCGGGCATGCTGCTCGAACCCTTGAGCGTCCTGCGCCTGTGGGACGGCGGCATGTCGTTCCACGGCGGGCTGGTCGGGCTGATGCTGGCGATCGGATGGGTGTGCCGGCGCGAGCACCTGTCGATGCTGCGCGTTCTCGACTATGTCGGCTGCGTCGCGTCGATCGGGCAGTTCCTCGGCCGCCTCGCCAATTTCGTCAACGGCGAGCTGTGGGGCAAGCCGACCGACGTGCCCTGGGCGATCGTGTTCCCCACCGGCGGCGGCGATATCGCGCGCCACCCGAGCCAGCTGTACGAGGCATTCGGCGAGGGGCTGATCCCGTTCGTGCTGATGGCATGGCTCTTCTGGCGGACCGACGCGCGGTACAAGCCGGGCTTCCTCACCGGCTTCGGCCTGGCCTTCTTCGGCGCGGCCCGCTTCGTCATCGAATTCTATCGCGAACCCGACCGCCAGTTCGAGGGCACGTTCTTCGCCAATGTGCTGCACATGGGCCAGATCCTGTGCCTGCCGATGATCGCGGTCGGGCTGTACCTGATGTGGACCGCAAAGGCGCGCCGCGTCCGGGTCGAGCCGATCGCCGGCGGGCCGAGCATTTCCTGACTTTTCCACCACCTCCCGTTCGTTTCGAGCGAAGTCGAGAAACATGACACACGTACCAAGCCCACGTTTCTCGACTTCGCTCGAAACGAACGGAAATGGGGAATGACCGAAGAATTACTCCCCGAACGCCTGGCGCGCGCGATCACGCTGGGCGGTGCCATCCCGCTGTCGCAATATATGGCGGCGGCGAACGCGCATTATTACGCGACGCGCGATCCGCTGGGAGTGCGCGGCGACTTCACCACGGCGCCGGAAATCAGCCAGATGTTCGGCGAGCTGATCGGTGCGTGGATCGCCGACCTGTGGGACCGCGCCGGTCGCCCGCCGGCCGACTATGTCGAACTGGGGCCGGGCCGGGGTACGCTTGCCGCCGACGCGCTCAGGGTGATGGGCAAGGCCGGCTTCGTCCCGCCGGTGCATTTCGTCGAGACGTCGCCGGTGCTGCGCGCGCAGCAGGCCGGCCGCGTACCGCAGGCGCAATGGTGCATGGACCTGGTCGGCCTGCCCGACGAACAGCCGCTGATCGTCGTCGCCAATGAATTCTTCGACGCATTGCCGATCCGGCAATTGGTGAAGACGCTCGAGGGCTGGCGCGAGCGGCTGGTCGCGTGCCAGGACCTGTTGTTCCTGCCCGTGGTCGGCAACACGATCTTCGATCCGATCGTCCCGCCGCACCTGCGCGATGCCGCGAACGGATCGATCATCGAAACCTGCCCACAGGGCGTGTCGATGATGCGCGCGCTGGCGCAGGCGGTGGTGGCCAGGGGCGGCGCGGCGCTGGTGATCGACTATGGCTATGAAGGTCCGGCGATCGGCGACACGCTGCAGGCGGTGCGCGGCCATGCGGTCGCCAATCCGCTCGAGGATCCCGGGGAGGCCGATCTGACCGCACATGTCGATTTCGCGACGCTGGCCGACGCCGCGCGCGCCGAGGGCGCGGTCGTCCACGGGCCGGTCAGCCAGGGCGATTTCCTGCGCGCGCTGGGCATCGACGCGCGCGCCGCCACCCTGTCCACGACCGGCGGCGAGGACGTGATCGTCGCGCGCAACCGGCTGGTCGAGGTGGGGCAGATGGGCGACCTGTTCGGCGTGATCGCGGTCACCGCGCCCGGCTGGCCGGTGCCGGCGGGGTTCGCGGCATGATCGAGTATCGCGACGCGGTGCGCGACGACGGCCCGGACCTGTCGGCGATGGCCCGGCGCTGTTTCACCGACACCTTCGGCAGCCTGTACCACGCGTCGGATCTTGCCGCATTCCTGGATCAGGCGTTCGGGGCGGACGGACTGCCCAGCCAGATCGACGATCCCGACTTTGCGATCCGGCTGGCGACCGATGGCGGCGCGATCGTCGGGTTCGCAAAGGTCGGGCCCAACGCGCTGCCGTTCCCCGATGCGGACGGGGCGAACGCCGTCGAACTCTATCAACTCTATGTTCTCGGGTCGCATCACGGCGATGGCGTCGGGCCCGTCCTGATGGACTGGGCGATCGCCGAGGCGCGGCGGCGGGCGGCGGACACGCTGGCGCTCAGCGTCTATGTCGACAACCACCGCGCGCAGGCCTTCTACCGCCGCTACGGCTTCGTCGATGTCGGTCGGTTCGATTTCCCGGTCGGCGATCATATCGACGAGGATCGGTTGATGGTGCTGGCGCTGTGAGTGCCGACACAGGCATCGAGGCGATCCGCACCCGAGCGCTGGACGGCGTCGCGCACGGCTTCCTGGCGCGCACCGGCGGCGTGTCGGCGGGGGCCTATGCATCGTTGAACGTGGGCGTGGGTTCGCACGACGATGCCGCGCTGGTCGCCGAAAATCGTCGCCGCGCGACCCACGCCGTGCTGCCGGGCGCCCGGCTCGCCACTGTCTACCAGGTCCACGGGTCCGATGCGGTCGCCGTGCTGGATCCGTTCGACGACGCGCTGCGCCCGCATGCCGACGCGATGGTCACCGATCGGCCGGGGATCGCGCTGGGCATATTGACCGCCGATTGCGCGCCAGTGCTGTTCGCCGACCCTGCGGCCGGCGTGGTCGGCGCGGCGCATGCGGGGTGGAAGGGCGCGCTGGCCGGCGTCACTGATACGACGCTGATGGCGATGGAGGCGCTGGGTGCCGACCGGGCGCGCGTCGTCGCAGCGATCGGCCCGTGCATCGCAAAGGCCAGTTACGAAATCGACGCCGCCTTCCGCGCGCGCTTCGTCGCGCAGGAGGCCGAAGCCGACCGCTTCTTCACCGATTCCCAGCGTGGTCGTGCACAGTTCGACCTGGCCGGATATGTCGCGCACCGCCTGGCCAGCGCCGGGGTGGGCACGATCGAGATCGTCGGGACCGACACCTATGCCGAGGAAACGCGTTTCTTCAGCTATCGCCGCGCGACACATCGCGATGAAGGCGACACCGGACGACAGATCAGCATCATCGGGCTCCGCTAGTTTCGGTTGTTACGATCGGCTAAGCCGTCGCCAACGACTTTGGAGACGAACATGACCGACCAGCCCAACGAAGCCGACGTGACGGGCGCCCCCGCACCGCAGGGCAAGGGCGATACCGGCCCCAAGACGATCGGCGGGCGCAAGCTGAAGCCATCGACCCTGATGATGGGCCACGGCTATGATCCGATGCTGTCCGAAGGATCGCTGAAACCCCCGATCTTCCTGACCTCGACCTTCGTGTTTCCGAACGCCGCCGCCGGCAAGCGGCATTTCGAGGGCGTGACCGGCAAGCGCCCGGGTGGCGCGGAAGGGCTGGTCTATTCGCGATTCAACGGACCGAATCAGGAAATCCTCGAGGATCGCCTTGCCTTGTGGGAAGAAGCGGAGGACGCGCTGGCGTTTTCGTCGGGCATGTCGGCGATCGCCACCCTCTTCCTCGCGATGGTCAAGCCCGGCGACACGATCGTCCATTCGGGGCCGCTGTACGCCGCGACCGAGACGCTGATCGGTCGCATCCTGGGCAAGTTCGGGATCAAGTGGCTCGATTTCCCGGCCGGCGCGACGCGCGAGGAAATCGATGCGGTGATGACCGAGGCGCGCAAGAGCGGCGACGTCGCGCTGGTCTATCTCGAAAGCCCGGCCAACCCGACCAATGCGCTGGTCGATGTCGAAGCGGTCACGGCCAGCCGTGACGCGATCTTCGGCGATCTGGAAAACAAGCCGCCGATCGCGATCGACAACACCTTCCTGGGGCCGCTCTGGGCGCAGCCGATGCGGCAGGGCGCGGACATCGTCGTCTATTCGCTGACCAAATATGCCGGGGGGCACAGCGATCTGGTCGCGGGCGGCGTGCTGGGGTCAAAGGCGCAGATCAACACGATCCGCATGATGCGCAACACGATCGGCACGATCTGCGACCCGCATACCGCATGGATGCTTTTGCGGAGCCTGGAGACGCTGGAACTGCGCATGACGCGCGCAGGCGAGAATGCGCTGAAGGTCTGCAATTTCCTGAAGTCCCACCCCAAGGTCGATCGCGTCGGCTATCTCGGTTTCCTGGAGGATCAGGGCGACGCGCGCCAGGCCGACATCTACCGCCGCAACTGCCTGGGTGCCGGCAGCACCTTCTCGCTCTACCTGAAGGGCGGCGAGGCCGAGGCGTTCGCGTTCCTCGACAACCTGAAGATCGCCAAGCTGGCGGTGAGCCTCGGCGGCACCGAAACGCTGGCGTCGCATCCGGCCGGCATGACCCATCTGTCGGTGCCGCAGGAGCGCAAGGACGCGCTGGGCATTACCGATACTCTGGTGCGGATCTCGATCGGGGTGGAGGATGCCGACGACCTGATCGCGGACTTCGCAGCGGCGCTCGAGGTGGTGTAACCAAGCCCCTTCCCTTCGGAAAGGGTTCGGGGCGTGGGGCGTTTCCGCAGACCAGATGGCTCGCGGCACCGCCCCGCCTCCAACCACCGCCCGTTCCTTACTCACCGCGCGCTCTTATCCACCGCCCGCCCCTAACCACCGTTGGTGCTGAGCGCAGTCGAAGCACATGCCCCTGGCGATAGGCTTGCGGCACGCCCTTCGACTTCGCTCAGGGCGAACGGGTGGAAGGGTGGAAGGGTGGAAGGGTGGCGGGCGAACGGGTGGCGGGGTGGCGGGGTGTGCGCCACCCGTCTATATTCCCTGCCTAACCACAGGACTCGCTGAAAATGCTCGACACCCCGATGGCCCAGGTTCCGCTGCTCGACATGGCCACTCAAAGCTCCGATCCCGACGCGTTCGCCGCGAAACTCGGCGAATCGTTCGAGCGGTTCGGATTCGCGATGGTGTCGAACCACGGTGTACCCGACGCGATCGTCGATCGCGCCTGGGCGATGACGAAGGCGTTCTTCGACCTGCCCGAGGACGAGAAGCGCGCGTATTTCGCCGCCGGCGGCGGAGGCGCGCGCGGCTACACCCCGTTCAAGACCGAGATCGCCAAGGGCGCGACGCACGTCGACCTCAAGGAATTCTGGCACGTCGGCCGCGAACTGGCGGCAGGCCACCGGTTCGAGAAGCAGATGGCGCCCAACGTTTGGCCCGACCGGCCGGAGGGGTTCAGGGACACGTTCCTCGACCTGTTCAAGGCGCTGGACGACGCCGGACTGCGGCTGTTGTCCGCGATCGCGCTGCACCTGGGCCTGGCGCCCGACTGGTTCGAGCATGCCGTGGACGACGGCAATTCGGTGTTGCGCCTGCTCCATTACCCGCCGGTCCCCGCCGACGCGCCCGAAGTCCGCGCCGGCGCGCATGAGGACATCAACCTCATCACGCTGCTGCTGGGCGCCGAGGAAGCGGGCCTGGAACTGCTCGAGAAAAACGGGTCGTGGCTGCCGGTGAAACCGCCGGCGGGCGCGATGGTCGTCAACGTCGGCGACATGTTGCAGCGTCTGACGAACCACGTCCTGCCGTCGACCACCCACCGTGTGGTCAATCCGGCCCCCGAGCGCCGCGGCTTCTCGCGCTATTCGATGCCCTATTTCCTGCATCCCGCGCCGGACTTCATGATCGAGACGCTGCCCGGAACGATCGACGCCGACCGGCCGAACCGTTATCCCGAACCGATCAGCAGCCACGATTACCTGCAACAGCGGCTGGTCGAGATCGGCCTCATCAAGAAGTAATTGTTGCCCGCCCCGGGGCTTGTTCCGGGGCGGGGTTAGCCGCTAGTCGCTGCCCCGACGACTGGGGGAATTGCGCGTGACCGAACCGTTGAAGATCGCACTGGGTGGCCTGGGCACCGTGGGCGGCGGCGTGATCCGCCTGCTCGACGCCAATCGCGACCTGATCGAGCGCCGCGCGGGTCGCGGAATCGAGGTCGTCGCGGTATCCGCGCGCGACCGCACCAAGGACCGCGGCATCGACCTGTCGCGGTTCGACTGGGTGGACGACAGCACGACCCTGGCGCAGCAGGCCAGCGCTGACGTGGTCGTTGAACTGGTCGGTGGATCGGACGGCCCTGCGCTGACCCTGGCGCGCAAGACGCTGGCGGCGGGCAAATCGTTCGTCACCGCCAACAAGGCGATGATCGCACACCATGGGCTGGAACTGGCGCAGGCGGCCGAAGCGCAGGGCGTCGCGCTGAAGTTCGAGGCGGCAGTCGCCGGCGGCATCCCGGTCATCAAGGGACTACGCGAAGGCGCGGCGGCCAACGCGATCGAGCGCGTGTACGGCATCCTCAACGGCACCTGCAATTTCATCCTGTCCAAGATGGAAGCCGAAGGGCGCGACTTCGCCGAGGTGCTGAGCGAAGCGCAGGCGCTGGGTTATGCCGAGGCCGACCCCAGTTTCGACATCGACGGCGTCGATGCCGCGCACAAGCTGTCGATCCTGGCGAGCATCGCGTTCGGGACGCAGCCGGCATTCGGCGACGTGGCCGTCACCGGCATTCGTCACGTGCTGGGCGCCGACATCGCCGAGGCGGCGGCGCTGGGCTATCGTGTGCGGCTGGTCGGCGTCGCCGAAGCCGATGCGAACGGCCTGTTCCAGCGCGTCCACCCGCATCTGGTGCCGGTCGATCACCCGCTGGCGCACACGACGGGATCGCTCAACGCGGTCGTCGCCGACGGCAATTTCGTCGGGCGGCTGTTCTTCCAGGGCCGTGGCGCGGGCGACGGGCCGACCGCCAGCGCCGTCGTCGCGGATCTGATCGACATCGCGCGCGGCGAATTCGGCCCGCCCTATGCCATGCCCGCCGCCGTGCTGTCGCACCCTGCCCCGGCCGATGCCGGCGAACGCCGCGGCCGCGCCTATCTGCGCTTCGCCGTCGTGGACAGGGTCGGTGTGCTGGCCGAAATCGCTGCGGCGATGCGCGACGCCGGCGTCTCGATCGAAAGCCTGATCCAGCGCGGCGCGAGTGCCGACGGCCACGCGCTGGTCGCGATCGTCACGCATGAGGGGCCGGAACGCTGCGTCGCGGCGGCGCTGGAGAAGCTGCGCGGATCGCAGAGCCTGGCCGGCGAGCCGATGTGGATGCACATCCTGAGGTGAGCGCCCGGGCACGACGCATGGCGTCGGCCGAGGATCAGCGCCAGCCCCGGCCGGCGCGCCATGGCGCGTCCGACGACGTGGGCTATGCCGACGGCGGGTATCGGGTTCTGCCTCGCTTGACGCGATGCACCGAAACCGAACCACGCCCTGATGCCGTCATGCCCGCGCAGGCGGGGATCGATAGTCGCTGATCGGTGTGAGGCTCTCTACGTTCAGCGACTATCGATCCCCGCCTGCGCGGGAATGACGAGCTTTGGGGCTTCATCCCACCTCATCCCGGCTACCCGCCAGTCCGTGCCAGGCGCGCGGAAGACCGACGGCGCGATCCAACGCAAAAAAGCCGCCGGCGGATCGCCTGCGGCTTTCGGCAACCCCGGCCGGACGCCGGGACATCGCGTAACGAATCGCGGAACGCGACCCGGTTACTTGATCTTGGCTTCCTTGAACTCGACGTGCTTGCGCACGACCGGGTCGTACTTGCGGAACACGAACTTCTCGGTCTGCGTACGGGGATTCTTCTTGGTGACATAGAAGAAGCCGGTGTCCGCGGTGCTGACGAGCTTGATCTTGACGGTTGCCGGTTTGGCCATGACCTGTGAGTCTCTTGTGTAGAATCGAAAAAATTACAGCGGCGTGCCGATTGGCCGCCGCCGTCAGGGGAGCGCGCATGATCGAAACGCCGCGTGATGTCAACCGTCGGCCAGCGTTGACGGCTCCTTAACCACTCGGGGCGCAGCCTTCTTCCCACACGGGTGAGGGGTGCGCGACATGGCACTGGCATGGGGTGAAGGCGGCGCGATCGTGCGGGCGGATCTGGTCGCGCGGGTCGATGCGATGGACCGCCGGGCCGACCGGTTGCGACCCGGCGAGCTCGCCTATGAGCTCGAAAATATCCGGCGGATCGCGGCGCGCCACGGCATCGGCCCGGCCATCACCGTCGTCCACGCACTTGATTCGGCATTGTCGCGCGGTGAGCGGGGGCCGCTGGTGCACGGTTGGCTGGCGATCCTGCGCGACGCGGTGGGCAGCACCGTCTGCACCCAGCAGGCGTCCGATACCTTCGCCGCTGCCTGCGCCGTCCGCCTGAACGGCTGACCGCTCCGACCGGATGGACGCGCTCGTCCCCGCCTTCATCGCGGCGTTGCTTGCCGGGATCGGCGACCGGCCATCGCGTCTTGCCGCGATGCTCGGCGACCGGGGCGCGCTGTACCAGGTGGTCGCCGGGCTGATCCTCGGCCACGCGGTCGGTATCGGCATATCGGTCGTTGGCGCCATCGTGATCGCGCCATTGCTTACGCCGAACGCCCGCGCGCTGATGCTCGCGATCGCCCTGCTGTTCGCCGGGATCGGCGCGCTGTGGGGCGGCAGGCGTCCCGCCCCGCCGACCGGCAACGCCTTCGTGGCCGCCGCCACGGGCAGCTTCGTGATGGGCGATCGCACCGCGTTCCTGGCGTTCGGGCTCGCGATCAAGGGATCGGCCCCACTGCTTGCCGGCATCGGCGCGCTGGCAGGCGCGACGCTGCTCGCCACCGTCGCCGCGATGGTCGGCGCACACGCATGGGAGCGCCTGCCCCTCGCCCTGCTCAGCCGCATCGCCGGTGCATTGCTGCTGGTGACCGGACTGGTCGTCGCCGGCGGCGCGCTGCGCGTGATTTAACCGTTCGATCGGTCAGATCGCGCCTTTGCGTGGAGCCAATCGGCCGCGGCATCGTTACACCGGCGAACCGAAACCGCCTGCCCCTGAAGGACGATCATGGCCAACCCCGCTCCGCTCGCCACCCCGACCGACCTGAACCGCAACGACACGAAGACCGTGGCCGACGCGCTGAACTCGTCGCTGGCCGACTGCTATGCGCTCTACCTCAAGACCAAGAATTTCCACTGGCACGTCTCCGGGCCGCATTTCCGCGATTATCACCTGTTGCTCGACGATCAGGCCGCCCAGATCCTGGGCGTGACCGATGCGATTGCCGAACGGGTCCGCAAGACCGGCAACCTGACGTTGCGGTCGATCGGCGACATCGCGCGCCGCCAGACGTTGAGCGACAACGACGCCGAGTTCGTGTCCGCCGCCGACATGCTGGCCGAACTGCGCGAAGACAATCTGAAGCTCGTCGAATCCTTCCGCGTCGTGAAGGACGCCGCCGACGAGGCGAAGGATAATGCGACCAGCGGCATCGTCGACGAATGGACCGACCAGGCGGAGGAACGCGCCTGGTTCCTGTTCGAGGCCAGCCGCAAGAGCTGACGTCACGCCGGCGATTCCGCATGGGATCGCCGGCTCTGTTCGTTGGTGAGCGGTCCACGTCCGATATGTCGGCATTTCCGCACACACGGACCCGAGGGCCAGAAGCGAACGGCTCCTAATCCGGGCAATCCCGCTGTACGGCGCAGCGATGTCCGCTCTTCCCCTCACCCGCCGGTCGATCCTGGCGCAGGCCTGGCCGATCATGCTGGGCCAGGCGACGGTGCCGCTGGTCGGGATCGTCGACACCGCGGTGATCGGGCGGACCGGCGATGCGGCGGCCCTGGCCGGAGTCGCGCTGGGCGGCACGATCATCAGCTTCCTGTTCTGGAGCTTCGGCTTCCTGCGCATGGGCATGACCGGGATGACGGCGCAGGCGCATGGCGGCGGCGACGCGGGCGAGGTCGGTGCGTTGCTCGCGCGCGGGCTGGCGATCGGGCTGGGCCTGGGCGTCGTGCTCGCGGCATTGCAACGGCTGCTGATCCCCGCCGCCTTTGCCGTACTGGCCGGTGGTGCCGATATCGATGCGGCTGCCCGGGCCTATGTCTCCGCGCGGTTCCTCGGTGCGCCCGCCGCGCTGGCGGTGTTCGCGATCAACGGCTGGTTGCTCGGCCTCGGCCGCACCCGCGCGGCACTGGCGCTGTCGGTGCTGATGAACCTGGTCAACATCGCCGCCTGCGCGCTGTTCGTCTGGCATTGGGACATGGGCGCGCGCGGCGTCGGGCTGGGCACCGCCTGTGCGGAGTGGATCGCGCTTGCCGCGGGCGTGGCCCTGGTCGCGCCGCACCTGCGCACCGTCGCCGATCCCGCCCGGCTGTTCGATCGCGTGGCGCTGCGGCGCCTGTTCGCGGTCAATGCCGACATCATGGTCCGCACGATCGCGCTGCTGACCCTGTTCGCCTGGTTCACCAATGCCGGCGCGCGGCTGGGCGCGGAGACGCTCGCCGCCAATCAGGTACTGATGCAGGGGGTCGCGCTGGTCGCCTTCGTGCTCGACGGCTTCGCCTTCACCGCCGAGGCGCGGGTCGGTCATGCGATCGGCGCGGGGTCGCGTCGCGACATGCTGCGCGCGATCCGGCTGACGGGGGAGTTCTCGCTGGTGACCGCGATCGCCTTCGCCATTCTGTTGGCGCTGGCCGGGGGAATCGCGATCCCGGTGCTGACGACGAACGCCGGCGTCCGGGCGCAGGCGATGGCGATGTTGCCGTTCGTGGTGGCGTTGCCGGTCATCGGCATGCCCGCCTGGCTGCTCGACGGCGTGTTCATCGGCGCGACGGAGGGGCGGTCCCTGCGCAACGCCGCGATTCTGGCGACCGGCTTGTACGTCGCGACCGATCTGGCGTTACGGCCGCTGGGCGACGCGGGCGTGTGGCTGGCGCTGCTGGCCAGCTACATCTTCCGCGCCGCCGCGCTGGGCGTCTACCTGCCGCGCCTGTTCCGGCGCGTCACTTCGGTTCGGCGGCCTTTTCCTCGGGCGTGACCATGCCGTCCTTGTTGGTGTCCATCTTGTCGAAGCGCGGCTTTTCCGATTCGGCGGCTTCGGCGACCGTGGTGGTGCCGTCCTTGTTCAGGTCGCGCTTGGCGAGCGACTTGGTCAGTCCCTCGATCGTATTGGGCGTACCGTCCGACTTGGTCGGGCGGGCCTTCAGCCACTCCTCGGCCGTCAGCTTGCCGTCGCCGTTCAGGTCGTCGCGCTGATATTTGCGCACCAGGCTGGCATCGAAGTCTGCGCGCGACATCGGCTTGGACTGGGCGAACGCCGGCGTCGCGACGAGCGCGAGCGTGGCAAGGATGGCGACCGATTTCATGCATCTCTCCTGTCTCGTTGACACCGCGATCATAACGCGTCGCGCAGCCAAGCGAAGTGCAAAGTTGCCCGCCCGCCCCTGCCCCTCTAAAGCGCGCGCCATGACCGATTCCAGCATCAACCGCGTCGTCCTGGCCTATTCCGGCGGGCTCGACACGTCCGTCATCCTGAAATGGCTCCAGCAGACCTACAATTGCGAGGTCGTGACCTTCACCGCCGACCTGGGCCAGGGCGAGGAACTCGAGCCGGCGCGGCGCAAGGCCGAGATGGCCGGGGTGAAGCCCGAACACATCTTCATCGACGATCTGCGCGAGGAATTCGTGCGCGACTATGTCTTCCCGATGATGCGCGCGAACGCGCTGTACGAGGGGACGTATCTGCTCGGCACGTCGATCGCCCGCCCCCTGATCGCCAAGCGCCAGATCGAGATCGCGCGCATGGTGAATGCCGATGCGGTCAGCCACGGCGCGACCGGCAAGGGCAACGACCAGGTCCGCTTCGAGCTCGGCTATTATGCGCTGGCCCCCGATATCAAGGTCATCGCTCCGTGGCGCGAATGGGACTTGACCAGCCGCACCCGGCTGATCGAATTCGCCGAGGCGCACCAGATCCCGGTCAGCAAGGACAAGCGCGGCGAGGCGCCGTTCTCGACCGACGCGAACCTGCTGCACACCTCCAGCGAGGGCAAGGTGCTGGAGGATCCGTGGGACGAGGTGCCCGACTATGTCTATTCGCGCACCGTCAATCCCGAGGACGCGCCCGACCAGCCGGAGACGATCACGATCGATTTCGAGCGCGGCGACGGCATCGCGCTGAACGGCGTGGGCATGTCGCCCGCCAGCCTGCTGACCGCGCTGAACGACCTGGGTCGCAAGCATGGCATCGGGCGGCTCGATCTGGTCGAGAACCGGTTCGTCGGGATGAAGTCGCGCGGCATGTACGAGACCCCGGGCGGCACCATCTATGCCGCCGCGCACCGCGGCATCGAACAGATCACGCTCGATCGCGGCGCCGCGCACCTGAAGGACGAGCTGATGCCGCGCTATGCGGAACTGCTCTACAACGGCTTCTGGTTCAGCCCCGAGCGCGAGATGCTGCAGGCGGCGATCGACCATAGCCAGGAAAAGGTCGCCGGCACCGTGCGCCTGAAGCTATACAAGGGCTCGGTTTCGGTGACCGGCCGCAAGTCGCCGCATTCGCTTTATTCGGAAAAGGTCGTGACGTTCGAGGACGATCAGGGCGCGTACGACCAGCGCGACGCCGCCGGCTTCATCAAGCTGAACGCGCTGCGGCTGCGGCTGCTGGGGCGGCGGGACCGGTAGGCCAGCCTCCTGCGCGGGGCTAGAGATAGCCTTAACCATATGACGCTACCCCGGCGTCATGGTCCTGCGCGCCGTCCGATCGCCGTATCTCTGGGCGTTGCTGCTGGCCTCGCTTCTGTCATCGGCGTGGGCGATGGCCGACTGGAGCAATCTGGCGGCGCTGCGGCTGCCCGACACCGATGACGCCATGCGCCTGCAACAGGTGCGCGACTGGATCGGCGGGCAGGCGACCGGCGATCTGATCCAGCACCGGCTGGCCGGTGGCCTGCCGATGCACTGGTCGCGGATCGGCGACCTGGTTCCCGCCGCACTGATCCTGATACTTCGGCCGTTCGCCGGAGTGGCCGGTGCCGAACTGGCCGCAGTCGTTCTGTGGCCGTTGCTGCAATTCGCCACACTGTTGATGCTGGTGCGCAGTATCGCGCATGTCCTGGCCCCGCGCGCCGCGACCACCGCGATGGTGCTGGCCGCCCTCGCCTATCCCGCCACCACGCTGTTCCTGCCCGGCCGGATCGACCACCACGCGCTGCAACTGCTGCTGGTGCTGGTCCAACTCCGTGCGCTCGTCGCGCCACGGACGTTCGCAACCGGCGCCATTGCCGGCGGTGCCGTCGCGATCGGCGCGGGCGTCGGGCTGGAGACGCTGCCGTTCGCGGTACTGACCGGTGCGGTCGTCGCCGTCGGGTGGCTGCGCGGCGACGGCCGGCAATTGACCGGGTTCGGCCTGGCGCTCGCGATCGGCCTGCTCGCGCTGCTGCCGCTCGCCGGACAGGGCGGTGCCTGCGACACGATCGCCCCGCTGGCCCCCGTGACCATCGCCGCCGCGCTCGCGCTTGCGGCACTCGGCCGCATCACGCATCATCGCCCGGCGTTCGCCGGGGCGACAGCGGTCGCGCTGGCGATCATCGCCTGGCCTCCCGTCCAGCCATGCCTGTCCGGTCCCTATCGCAATGTCGATCCGCTGGTCGCGCGGCTGTGGCTGGCGCAGGTCGCCGAGGCGCAGCCGCTGCTCGTCGCGCCGGTCGCGCAAGGGTTCGGCTATGCCGGGCTTCTGCTGGTCGGGCTGGCCGCGAGTGCCTGGCTGGCGTGGCAGCGCGGGCGCGACTGGCCGCTGGTGCTGGGGTATCAAGCGGTCGCGTTCGCCATCACGCTGGCGCAACTGCGCGGCACCTATGTCGGCGCGGCGCTGGCGGTGCTGCCGATGGCGGTGCTGCTGGCCGAACAGCGCGCGCGCCGGCGGATCGCCGGCGTCATGGCGCTGTGGATCGCCGGCACCGGGCTCAGCTATCCGCTGATTGCCGGGCTGGCCGCGCCCAAGGCGGCGCAGGCTGCCGTCGCGCCGTCATGCACGACACCCGAGATACTGGCGCAATTGAACGCGCTGCCGGCCGGCCGCGTGATGGCCGGGATCGACCTGGGCGCCTATGCCATCGCCGGCACACACCACGCGATGATCGCCGCGCCATACCACCGCAACAACGCGGGCAACGCCGCGATGTACCGTTTCTTCCTCGGATCGCCTGCACAGGCACGTCGCATCGCCAGTGAGTGGCGGACCGATTACGTCGTCATGTGCCCCGGCGCGCTGGGTGACATCCGGGCGCCCGCGGGATCGATCGCGGCCGGCGCGATCCCCGGTTGGCTGACCCGCCGAAGCGCGCCGGACGCGGTTCCCGCGATCTTCACCACATATCCGCGCTTGTCCGAAACCCCGCGGGCGCGATAGACGCCGGCGATGGTCGGGGGCACACAACAGTTACGCTGGTGGCAGACGCGGGCGTTCGTCGTCTGCGTGGCGGTTCTCACCGCGATCCCGCTGCTGATCCCCGACATCGCGCCGCTGGTCGACCTGCCCGGCCATATGGCGCGCTACCGGGTCCAGCTCGACCATGGCCATGTCGGCTGGCTGAACGACTGGTATAATTTCCAGTGGTCGCTGATCGGCAACCTCGGCGTCGATCTGTTGATCGAGGTGATGGAGCCGCTGTTCGGGCTGGAGCTGTCGATCAAGCTGATCGTGCTGACCATCCCGTCGCTGACCGCGGTCGGATTCCTCTGGATCGCGCGCGAAGTGCATGGCCGCATCCCGGCGACCGCGCTGTTCGCGCTGCCGCTGGCGTATAGTTATCCGTTCCATTTCGGTTTCGTGAATTTCGCGCTGTCGATGGCGCTCGCGCTCAACGCCTTCGCGCTCTGGCTGCGCCTCGCGCGCACCGGGCATCTGCGGCTGCGCGCATTTCTGTTCGTGCCGATCGGGCTGGTGCTGTGGGTGTGCCACACGTTCGGCTGGGGCGTACTGGGTGTGCTCGCCTTTTCCGCCGAGCTGATCCGCCAGCACGACCTGAAGCGCGGGTGGGTCTGGTCGTGGGTCCATGCCGGCATCCACTGCCTGCCGCTCGCGCCGCCCGCGCTGCTGATGATCGCGTGGCGCAGCGGCGGGCATGTGACGGGCGAGACGGGCGACTGGTTCAACCTGCGCGCCAAGGTCAACTGGCTGACGATGGTCATCCGCGACCGCTGGATGCCGTTCGACATCGCGTCGGTCGCGGTGCTGTACCTGATCCTGTTCAAGGGCGTACGCGACCCCAATATCCAGTATTCGCGCAACCTGGGGCTGTCGGCGCTGTTCCTGCTGGCGGTGTTCATCCTGCTGCCGCGGATCGTGTTCGGATCGGCCTATGCCGACATGCGCCTCGCCCCGTTCATGATGGGCATCGCCGTCATAGCGCTGCGCCCGCGCGCAGGCATGACCGACCGCAGCATCGGCACGGTCGCGCTGCTCGGCCTGGCCTTTTTCCTCGTGCGGACGGCCGGCACGACGATCAGTTTCTGGATGTACGACAAGAGCTACGACCGCGAACTCGCCGCGCTGGAGAAGCTGCCGGTCGGCGCGCGGCTGGTCAGCTTCGTGGGCGAAACCTGCTACAACCAGTGGACGATGACCCGGCTGCAGCACATCCCCGGCATGGCGATGGTGCGCCGGCTGGCCTATACCAACGATCAGTGGTCGATGCCCGGCGCGCAGCTGCTGACGGTCAAGTACCAGCCGGCCAGGCGCTATGCGCACGATCCGTCGCAGATCGTCACCAGCACACAATGCCCGACCGAATGGTGGCGCCCCGTATCGATCAGCCTGGTGCGGTTCCCGCGCGACGCGTTCGATTATGTCTGGCTCATCAGCCCGCCCAACTACGACAAGCGGCTGGAACAGGGGTTGATCCCGGTCTGGCGCGACGGAACCAGCGCGCTGTTTCGGATCGATCACGCGGTGCCGCCGGGCAAATTGTCGATCGACGACTGGGGACCCTACCGCGAGATCATGCTGCGCCGTCGCGCCGCACGGAACCGTCGCCCTTCCTGAACGGGGTAAGATCGCTCAGAAACTCCTGCTCCTGCTCGACCGCGCGACGTTCGCGGACCAGGAAATCGGCGATCGCGCGGCGGAAACCCGCATCGGGGATATAGTGCGCCGACCACGTCGGCACCGGGACATAACCGCGCGCCAGCTTGTGCTCGCCCTGCGCGCCCGCCTCGACCGTCGTCAGCCCGCGCGCGATGGCGGCGTCGATCGCCTGATAATAGCACAGCTCGAAATGCAGGAACGGCACGTCCTCGCTGCACCCCCAATAGCGGCCGTAGAGCGTGTCGGCCCCGACCAGGTTCAGCGCCCCCGCGATCGGCCGCCCGTCGCGCAGCGCCAGGATCAGCACACACGCGTCGCCCATCGTCTCGCCCAACAGGCTGAAGAACGCCCGCGTCAGGTACGGCCGACCCCATTTCCGGCTGCCGGTGTCCTGATAGAAATCCCAGAAAGCATCCCAGTCGGCCTCGGTGATCTCGGCACCGGACAGGTGACGGATCGTCAGCCCCTCGACCGCGCGCTCACGCTCGCGGCGGATCGCCTTGCGCTTGCGGCTGGCCAGACTGCCCAGGAAATCGTCGAACCCGGCATAGCCTCGGTTCGCCCAGTGGAACTGTGTGCCCTCGCGGATCAGCCAGCCCGCCGCCTCGAACAGCGGCAGCTGCTCCGGGCTGACGAACGTCGCGTGGGCAGACGACAGGCCGTGCTGGTCGGTCACCGCCTCGATCCCCGCGATCAGCGCGGGCGCGGCGGCGGGGTCGCGCAGCAACAGGCGCGGACCCGGCACGGGCGAGAAGGGCGACGCGACCTGCAGCTTCGGGTAATAACGCCCCCCGGCCCGCTCCCACGCGTCGGTCCACGCGTGATCGAACACATATTCGCCCTGGCTGTGACTCTTGGCATAGGTCGGGGCGATGGCGGCGGGCAGACCGTCGGCGCCATCGACGACGATCGGCACCGGTTGCCACCCGGCCTCCGCCGTCGCCGATCCCGACGCTTCGAGCGCGGAGAGAAAGGCGTGGCTGACGAACGGATTGCCGGTCCCGGCGCAGGCGTCCCACTGGTCGGCAGGAATCGCGCAGACGCCATCGGCGATGCGGGCGGTGACGGGGGGAGGGCTCACACGCGACTATCTAGGGTGTCATTGCAGCAAGTGAAACCGTGCTCCCGCGCAGGCGGCAGCCCAGAGCGACAGGGGTCGCCCTCTCCTAATCCTGGGCTGCCGCCTGCGCGGGAGCACCGATCGTCTCCACCATCCGCACATCCCGCTGCGGCACCGGCACCTTCACGCCATGCTCGCGCAGCAGCAGCCACAGGCGTTTCAGCACGTCAGCGCGGACGTTGCCGATGCCGGCTTCGGGATCGCTGATCCACACGCGGATCTCGTATTCCAGCGCATAGTCGCCGAAGCTGGTCATCCAGACCGCCGGCTGCGGCACGTCGAGCACGCGCGCGCTTTCCTTTGCGGCGCGCATCATCAGGCCCTCGGCCAGGTCGATGTCGCTGTCGTACCCGATCATCACCGGCACCGCGACGCGGACGTTGCGGTCGGAAAAGGACCAGTTCTCGACCTCCTGCGTCATCAGGATCTCGTTCGGGATCAGATGTTCCTTGCCCTCGCGCGTGATGACGCTGACCGCGCGGACGCCGATCTTGTTGACCCAGCCGAAGCTGTCGCCGACCGCGATGACGTCGCCCGGCTTGATCGACCGATCCATCAGCAGGATGATCCCCGCGATCAGGTTGCCGACCGTCTTCTGCAGGCCGAAACCGATCGCCAGGCCGAACGCGCCGCCGAACACCGCAAAGGTCGTCAGGTCGATGCCCAGCGCGTCGATCCCGAAGAAAAAGGCGGCGATCAGCAGCGCGATGCCCGCCAGCTTCTGCCCCAGCAGCCGCTGCGTCGCATCCAGCCCCCGCGTCTGCGCAAGCGCGTGGCCGACCGCGCGATTGGCGACGCGGACGATCGCCATCAGCACCACGATCGTCAGCAGGATGGTGATCGCGCTGAGCAGCGAGAAGCGTCGCTTGCCGACGTCGAAGCCGATCGCATCGAGCGTGTCGGTGATCGGCGCGAGGCCGCCGACCGACTGGCTGAGGATCGCGACGAACACCAGCGCGGCGACGGTCCACGCCATCCACCGCGCCAGATGGACACCGCGCAGCAGCTGGACGACCAGCGCCGCGGTGGCAGACCCGAGCGCGATGCCGATACCGAACGCGGCGAGCGGCGGCCACGGCCAGACACGCGCCAGGATCGCCAGCAGGATCGCCGCGACGGCATGGCGGATGATCGCGGCGATGCGGCCCTGGAACCCTTCCGCATGATCGCCCACGCGCACGGTCCAGAGCCTGGTCAGCGGCGGGCCGAGGCGGCGTCCGGCCAGCCAGCCGAGCAGCAGCGCCAGCAGGACGCAGCCGAACGCCACCGCCGCCGGAACCAGATCGTCGGTCGATCGCAGCAGCCCGACGTCGGTGAGCCACGCCCGCAACTGCGTCACCCCGCATTCCAGGCGGTCAGGCCGCGGTCGAGGTCGGCGATCAGGTCGTCGGGATGTTCGAGCCCGATGCTCAGCCGGACCATCGGCCCGCGCGTCCACCTGGTCGCGGTGCGGTGGCGCGCGGGATCGACCGGCAGCGCCAGGCTCTCGTACCCACCCCAGCTGTAGCCGATGCCGAACAGGTCCAGCGCGTCGATCAGCCGCGCACGCTCACCCTCGCCACCGCCAGCCAGCTCGAACCCGAACAGCCCGGTGCCGCCCCGGAAATCGCGGTGGAAGTGCGCGCTGCCGGGGCAGTCGTCGAACGCGGGATGCAGCACCGCGGTGACCTCGGGTCGCGCCTTCAGCCACTCGGCGATCGTCAGGGCGCTCGCCTCGTGCCGGTCGAGCCGCACCGCCATCGTGCGCAGGCCGCGTGCCGCCAGCCAGGCGTCGTCGGCACCGACCGTCTGGCCGAGCTGGTACGTCGTGTCGCGCAACGGTTGGTAACGGTCGGCCGTGGTGGTGACCGACCCCATCATCAGGTCCGAATGGCCCGAGACATATTTGGTGCAGGCCAGCACCGACAGGTCGATCCCCAGCGCCATCGCCGGCAGCCTGAGCGGCGTCGCCCAGGTGTTGTCGAGCAGCGTCACGATCCCGCGCGCCTTCGCCACCGCGACGATCGCGGGAATGTCCTGCACCTCGAACGTCAGGCTGCCGGGGCTTTCCATCAGGATCGCCCGGGTGTTCGGCGCGATCAGGTCGGCGATGCCCGCCCCGATCATCGGATCGTAGAAGCGCGTGGCGATGCCCATCCGCCGGAGCAGGCCGGTGCCCTGCCCGCGCGTAGGATCATAGGCGCTGTCGGGCATCAGCACTTCGTCGCCGCCGGACAGGACGCTCAGCAACGCCGCCGCCATCGCTGCGACGCCGGACGGGTAGAGGAACGTCGCCGCCGCCCCCGGTTCCAGCTCGGTCAGCGCGTCGGCCAGGCTCCACTGCGTCGGCGTACCGCGGCGCCCGTAGAACAGGCGGTGGCGGGTGTCGCCCTTCGCCGCATCGCGCAGGTCCGCGACACTATCGTACAGGATCGTCGAGGCGCGCCAGACCGGCGGATTGACGATTCCCTGCGTCCAGTCCTCCCGACGCCCGGCACGGACGACCCGGGTATCGTCATGATCGCTCACGCCGTCTGTCCCCTGCCGGATTCCTTCGGGGTGGTCGGGTCGCTGCCCCATTCGGCCCAGCTTCCCCCATAGAGATGCGCGTCGCGCCCGAGCAGTTCGAGACCGAAGATGAGCGCGCAGGCGGTGACACCCGATCCGCAGGTCGCGGTGATCGGGCGCGTCAGGTCGATGCCGGCATCGGCGAATGCCTGCGCGATCGCCGGCGGCGACTTCCACGTGCCATCATCCTCGAACAGCCGCGCATAGTGCAGGTTCTTCGCCCCCGGGATGTGGCCTGGCACCACGCCGGCACGTGGCTCGGGCTCTTCGCCGGCGAAGCGTGACGGAGAGCGGGCATCGACGATCTGGTCGACGGTCGTGCGCATCGACGCGATGTCGCGCAGGTCGGGCGGCGGGACGGCGCCTGGCGATCCCGTCATGTGCCGGCCCTCGCCGCGTTCGACCGGCCGACCCTCGGCCCGCCATTTCGCAAGGCCGCCATCGAGGATCGCGACATTCTCCGCACCCGACGAACGCAGCAGCCACCAGCCGCGCGCGGCGGTATGAAGCGGTGAATCGTCATAGGCGACGATCCGTGCATCCGTGTCGTCCAGGTCGATCCCGCCGGGCTTCACGCCGGCGATGTCGAGGAATGCCGCGCCGGGAATATGCCCGGCACGATAGTCCGCCATCGCATCGCGACCGTGTTCGGGCAGGAACCAGCTGGCATCGACGATACGCACCCCCTGCGCCGCCGCGAGCCACGCCGTCGAGACAAGCGGGCCCATCATCGCGCCTTGATGAACGCGCGGATATCGCGGGTCAGCTTCGCGCGATCCTCGTCCCGGACGTACATCATGTGGCCGGCGTCGTAATAGGCGAACTGGATGCGGCCCTTGTCGTAGCCGGTGCGCGACAGCGCATATTCGGCGGCGAAGAACGGCGTGGCGAAATCATACCAGCCCTGGCCGACGAAGATCCGCAGGCCCGCATTCTCGCGCAGCGCCTTCCCGATGTACGGCGCGACGTTCATGTAGACGTCGTTGTCGCGGCCACCACCCAGCCGCCAATCCCACGGACCCACCGGGCCGATCGTGACATAGCTGCGGTCGGTCGAGAACTTCAGGTCGCCGCGCGTGTAGGCGTTGATCGCCGCGGTATAGCCGCCATCGATGCCGTAGAAGCTGGGGTCGTTGTCGGGCGTCTCGCCCGCCGCATCGAAATCCCTGCCCGTGTAGCGGCTGTCGAGCCGGCCCACCGTCAGCCCGCGGTCGCGCAGCAGCTCCTTGTAGAAGCGCGCCGGCGTGACGCGCAGGTCGGCCTGGTCGAGATAGGCTTCCGAAATGCCGGTGTAGCGCGACAGGTCGCGGCGGACGCTCGCGCGCTCGTCGGGTGACAGCGCATTGCCCTTCAGCAGCGCCGCGGCGTACGGCCCCATCGCCCAGCCTCGCGCGTTCGCCACGACGCTGGCGGCGGGCTGGCCGGCGAACCCGCCCTTGCCGTGGAACGCGGCGGTCGCGGCCATCGACGGCAGGTTCAGGATATAGGTCGTCTCGTTGCCCGGCGTGTCCGCGCCGGCCGCGAAATCGAGCACGGTCGAGATCAGGATGACACCGTTCAACGACACATCGTTATACGCGCCCTCCAGCTGGTTGAGCACCGCGGCCGATCGCGTGGTGCCATAGCTTTCGCCGCCCAGGAACTTCGGGCTGTTCCACCGGCCATGCTCGTTCAGCCAGAGGCGGATGAATTGCGCGATCGACTTCGCATCCTGGGTAACGCCATAGAAATCCTTGGGATCGGTCTTGCCCAGCGCATGGCTGTAGCCGGTGCCGACCGGATCGATGAACACGATGTCGGTGACGTCGAGCAGTGAATCCGGGTTGTCGACGATCGGATACGGCGGTGCGCCGTCGTCCTTCGCGTCGCTCGGGATCGCGACCCGTTTCGGCCCGAACGCGCCCATGTGCAGCCAGACGGACCCCGACCCCGGACCGCCGTTGAACAGGAAGGTGACGGGCCGCTTCGCGTCGTTGCCGTCTCGGATGTAGCTGGTCGAGAAGATCGACGCGCGCGGCGTCCCGTCCTCGGCCTTCAGATAGGTTTCGCCCGCGATCGCTGTGTACGCGACCGCCTGTCCGCCGAACGTGCCGCTGTGGCGCGTGACCGACACGGTCGGCGGCGGGATGTCTTCGGGCTTGGCCGGCTTGTCCTGCGCGAAAGCAGGCGCGGCGATCAGGGCGAGGGCGAGAAGGAGATGACGCATGGCCGCGCACCCTAGCGTCGGCGGCGGGACGTGC
Organism: Pseudomonadota bacterium; assembly: GCA_040388765.1. Lineage (GTDB taxonomy): Bacteria > Pseudomonadota > Alphaproteobacteria > Sphingomonadales > Sphingomonadaceae > Sphingomonas. The sequence goes on from JAZKBG010000002.1 coordinate 120,067, forward strand.
AATCCGCCGCGCACACGACTACATCGCCGGCATGACCCCGCTTCATCTTGGCCAGGCCAGCAGCCTGCCGGCCTCGCCCGCCGAGGCCGTGCTCGATTACGTGCCCAACCCCCGTGTCGGCACGACCTATCTCGTGCGGTTCGCGGTGCCTGAATTCACCTCGCTCTGCCCGGTGACCGGCCAGCCCGACTTCGCGCATCTGGTGATCGATTACGTGCCGGGCGATACCATCGTCGAATCCAAGTCGCTCAAGCTGTTTCTGGGCGCGTTCCGCAACCATGCCGCGTTTCACGAGGATTGTACCGTCGGCATCGGCCAGCGGCTGTTCGACGAGATGACGCCGCGGTGGCTGCGGATCGGCGGTTACTGGTATCCGCGCGGCGGCATCCCGATCGACGTGTTCTGGCAATCGTCGGCCCCGCCCGCCGATCTGTGGCTACCCGATCAGGGTGTCGCGCCCTATCGCGGACGCGGTTGAGCGCAGAATCATGTTGCAGTGCACAACGACTGCAACCATATTCGCGGTGCGACGTTGGATTTCGGTGAGCCGTACCTCGGCTTGATCCATATTGCATTCGCGAAGGAACGTCATGGAGACGCAGGACGCCACCCGCATCGATCACATCGTCCTGGTGGGAAACTACCTGCCGCGCAAATGCGGGATCGCGACCTACACGACCGACACGTTCAATGCCCTGCGATCGCGCTTCCCTGATCTGAAGGTCGATGTCTATGCAATGGACGACCATCCCGGACGGTACGCCTATCCCGCCGAAGTGACCGGATCGATCGCGCAGGACGATCGCGGTGCCTATCTGGCCGCGGCGCGCGCGATCGAGACGAGCGGCGCGCAGGCGCTCTGGCTGCAGCACGAATATGGCATCTTCGGCGGATCGGCCGGCGATCATATCCTCGCGCTGCTCGACCGCATCACCCTGCCGGTCATCGTCACGCTGCACACGGTGCTGGAAAAGCCGAGCATCGACGAACGCCGGGTGCTCGAGGCGATCCTGCGCCGCGCCGGCCGCGTGATCGTGATGGCCGAGCGAGGCCGCGAGATCCTGACCCGCGTCTATGGCGCCGATGCGCGCGCGATCGTAACGATTCCGCACGGGGTGCCCGATCGCGCATTGGTCGATCCCGATACGATGAAGGCAGCATTCGGCTGGTACGGGCACGACGTCGTCCTGACGTTCGGGCTGCTCGCGCCGAACAAGGGCATCGAGACGATGATCTCCGCCATGCCGGCGATCGTCGCGGAGAACCCGAGCGCACTCTATGTCGTGCTGGGCGCGACGCACCCGAACCTGGTGGCGCATGAAGGCGAAGCGTATCGCGACCGGCTGAAGGCGCTGGCCGAGGATCTGGGTGTCGGCGACGCGGTGCGGTTCATCGACGCGTTCGTCGAACACAACGACCTGCTCGATTATCTGCAGGCCGCCGACGTCTATGCGACGCCCTACTCCAACCCCGCGCAGATCACGTCGGGTACGCTCAGCTATGCGGTCGGCGTCGGCAAGGCGGTCGTATCGACGCCCTATGTCCATGCGACCGAGATCCTGGCCGATGGCCATGGTGTGCTCGTCGATTTCGGCGACAGTGCATCGTTCGCGCGGGAGATCAACGCGCTGCTCGGCAATCGCGGCAATCGCGAGCGGCTGTCGGCGCGCGCCTATGCCCGTGGCCGGTCGATGCTCTGGCCGCGGCTGGCGGAAGCGGCGCTGGCGCACATCGGCCGCATCGTCGAGGCGCGCCCGCGGAGGTTGGCCAAAAGCGGCACCCGCATCGCCATCCTTGCCCCCGATATCGCCGCGGTCGAACGGATGAGCGATTCCACCGGCATGTTGCAGCATTCGATCCTGTCGGTCGCGGACCGTCGCCACGGCTATTGCATCGACGACAATGCCCGTGCGCTGCTGCTGATGACGCAGATCGACGACATGGATCCGGTCGTGCGCGACAAGTGGACCAGCATCTACGCGGGCTTCGTCCAGTACGCCTGGAACCCGGACAAGCGTCGGTTCCGCAATTTCATGAATTACGATCGGACCTGGTGCGAGGATACCGGTTCCGAGGACTCGAACGGCCGTGCGCTCTGGGCGCTGGGCGTGACGGCGCGTGACGCGGAGCTCCCCAAGCATCGCGACTGGGCAGTGCGTCTGTTCGACGAAACCGCCAGTCTGGCGTTCGATCTGGGTAGCCCGCGCGCCTTTGCCTTTGCCATGCTGGGTGCGGCGGCGATGCTCGACGCCCATCCCGGTCATGCGTTGTCGCGACAGATCCTCGCGCGGTTCGGCGACGAACTGGCGGCGCTGCTCGCCACCGCGCGCCGCCCCGAATGGAGCTGGTTCGAGATCGTTCTGGCCTATGACAATGCCCGCCTGCCCGAAGCCATGATCCGCGCGGGGCTTGCGCTCGGCCGCGATGATCTGATCGCCACGGGTATCGAAACGCTGGAGTGGATTTCCGAACGCCAGACTTCGCCCGAAGGTCGCTTCCGCGCGATCGGTACGGAGAGTTTCGGTCGCCCCTATGCCGAGCCTTTGCCGTTCGACCAGCAGCCGCTGGAAGCGCAGGCGACGGTGGAGGCCTGTGCCGCCGCATTCGACGCGACCGGCGACGCGCGCTGGCTGGACGGCGCCCACCGTGCCTATGCCTGGTATCTGGGCAGCAACGACCTCGATATGCCGCTGGCCACGATCGCCGATGGCGGCTGTTTCGACGGGCTGCATCCGTCGGGGCTGAACCGTAATCAAGGTGCCGAATCGATCCTGGCGCTGCAATTGGCCGGATGTGCGATATCGGCCCTTTCAAAACGTGCGCGTTCCGTGGCAGGGCGGGATATCGTCGCCGCCTGATTTCGATCAGCCCTGCCAGCCACTACGCCCCGGGGGGGACGCATGCTCGAATTGTTTACCCACGACCTTCGTCTTCACGCCGATCCTTCGCGTGTCGTGGTGCGGCCGTTCCATATCGCCTGGACGACCGCCAACGGCGCGCCGAGCCGGACCGAGCGGCTGGTCCGCGAAGTGCTGGAGATGAACCCGGGCGAGGCGCATCTGCAACTGGAGAAGGTGCTGAAGGATTTCGAGGCGCGCCACTGGCAGACGCGCCGCGTGTTCATGACGCGCTATGACGAGATCGAGAAACTGCTGAAGCTGGACGGTCGCGATATCGGCGACGAGAAGCGCCAGCTGATCGGTGCCTATTTCTGCCACGAATACAGCTATGCCGCCGCCGCCCTGATGAACCCGTCGGTGGTCCCGCATTTCGACCAGACCGGCATGCCGCCGGGATCGCAGCGCATCCTGATGTCGATGCGCGCGGTGGGCGAAGGCCACATCAGCTCGGTCGCGTTTCGCGAAGGCATCATCACCGACCGCAACGAGCTGAAACTCGCGCCCGAACCGCCGTTCGCCACCGCCGCCGACGCGATCGGCGACGAACTGGAGATGCCCGAAGGGCCGGTCACCGTCTATCGCCACCGCGATTCGACGCTGTCGGGCACGGTCATCTTTCCGATCACCGAGCAGCAGTCCAAGGGGCTGGAGGATCTGCGTCTCGTCCACTTCACGCACGACGATGGCGAGAAGGAATGGATCGGCACCTACACCGCCTATAACGGCTCGGCGATCCAGTCGGAACTGATGCGGACCAAGGATTTCCGCGCGTTCGACCTGGTGCCGATGACCGGCTCGGCCAGCCGCAACAAGGGCATGGCGCTGTTCCCGCGCAAGGTCGGCGGCAAGTACATGATGATCGGCCGGCAGGACGGCGAGAACATCTTCGTCATCGCATCCGACACGCTGGAGAACTGGGACGAGGGGCAGATGCTGCTCCAGCCCGAATATCCGTGGGAACTGGTCCAGATGGGCAATTGCGGCCCGCCGATCGAAACCGACGCGGGCTGGATCCTGCTGACCCACGGCGTCGGTGCGATGCGCAAATACTCGATCGGTGCCGCGCTGCTCGACAAGGACGATCCGTCGAAGGTGATCGGCCGCACCCGCGAACCGATCCTGGCCGCCGCCGACCAAGACCGCGAAGGCTATGTGCCCAACGTCGTCTACACCTGCGGCGCGATCCGGCACGGCGAGAAACTGTTCATTCCCTATGGCATTGCCGACAGCTCGATCGGCTTTGCGTTCGTCGAGATCGAGAAATTGCTGCAGATGATGTGAGGGCGGGCGCGGTACTGGCTATTCGTCATTCCGGCAAAGCCGGGACTTCATGGTCGCTGAATCTGGCGACATTCAATCAGTTCGACGCCTATCGATTCCCGCATTCGCGGAAATGACGGAACGAGGGTTCACGCCGATCACCGATATGTCGCGACGTCCTCCGCCGCATTTTCCGGTCCCGGCGGCATCGTCGCGGCCTGCCCGCTCGCCAGCGTCCGGCGATAGAGATACGCGATCCCGCCCGCGAAGAACGCGAGTGCCAGCGGCACGGTCAGCCCCTCGCCCAGATCGGCGATCGCCAGCGGCGCGTCGCTGCCGGTGCCGGCGACGACACCTGCGAACAACACGCCGAACAGGCTCTCGCCGACGATCAGACCGGTCGCGGCCAGTACGCCCATGCGGCTGACGAACTCGGGATTGCGGCTCTTCGCGGCCTGTTTCTCGTACCAGTGGCCGATCAGCGCACCGACCGGGATCAGCAACGTCAGCGCCATCGGCAGGTAGATGCCCATGCCGACGCCCAGCGGCGGCAGGCGGTGTTTCGTCGTCCTGCCCAGCACTTCGTCGATCGCCACCACGACCACGCCGATCGCGGCCCCGATGCCGATCAGGTTCCAGTCGATGTCGCCGCCCAGCACACCCTTGGCCAGCGCCGAGATCAGCGACGCCTGCGGTGCGGCCAGCGCGTTCGGCCCGGCGTTCGCCGCGCCCTGGAACCCGAACGCGGTGTTCAGCAGGTCGAGCACCGGCGGGATCACCAGGCTGCCGAAGATCACGCCCAGGATCAGCGCGAACTGCTGCTTCCACGGCGTGGCGCCGACCAGCTGCCCGGTCTTGAGATCCTGGAGATTGTCGTTCGAGATCGTCGCGATCGAGAACACGATGGCGGTGGTGAACAGCGCATAGGCGACCAGCGCATCGACCCGCGCCGGATCGCCACCATGCCCGAACACCATGACGAGCAGCAGGGAGGCGCCGAGCACCGCCAGGATCCCGACCCCCGACACCGGCGAATTCGATGCGCCGATCAGCCCGGCCATATACCCGCACACCGCCGCGATCACGACGCCGATGACCAGCACATAGGCGAGCGTCCCCAGGATCACGAGCCGCGGATGCTCGGCAACCGGCCCGCCGGCGGAAAAGTCCCACAACAGCCATGCGATCGGGATCAGCGAGAACAGAACGGTCCCCGCAACGATGCCGATCGGCAGGTCGCGCTCGGTCAACTCCAGCACCGCACCGCCCGATCGCGCCTTCGCCGCAGCCATCGCCGACCGGATCCCGCCGACGATCGGCCCAAGAATCTTGAGCAGGGTCCAGATCGCCGCGACGCCGATCGTCCCCGCACCGATGAAGCGCACTTCCGACCGGAACACGGTGTTGACCACGGTATCGACCGGGTCGAGCGTCGGCTGGTAGCTGGTCAGGATCGGCATCAGTACGCCCCAGGCGGTGACCATGCCGACCGCCATGGCGATGCCGACGGTCAGCCCGACGAGGTGCCCGACGCCGATCAGCGCCATCGAGAAGCTGGTCGACACACCCGTCGCCGACGCCGCGCCGACCTTGAAATTCTTCGCCGCCTCGGCCGCGGCGACCTTCAGCTGGGTCAGCAGCGCGAAGCCCGCCGCGATCACGCTGCTGAGGATGATGACGCGCAGGCCGCGCATGTTTTCCGCCCCGCCCTCGCGCGATTCGGCGCCGACCTTCAGCACTTCGGCCGCGGCGACGCCCTCCGGGTATGGCAGGTCCGATCCGGTCACCAGCGCGCGGCGCAACGGCACCGAGAACATCACGCCCAATATGCCGCCGACCGCACAGACCGCGGCCGTGATCCAGTAGGGGAAGCCCGTCCACCAGCCGACCAGCACGAGGCCCGGCAGCACGAAAATGATCGCCGCCAGCGTTCCCGCGGCCGACGCGATCGTCTGGACGATGTTGTTTTCCAGGATGTTGCCGGTCCGGAACAGCCGCAGGATCGCCATCGAGATCACCGCCGCCGGGATCGACGTGGCGAAGGTCAGCCCGACCTTCAGCCCCAGATAGACGTTGGCGGCGGTGAACAGCACGGTGATGATCGCCCCCAGCATGATCCCGCGCAGGGTCAGTTCTGGCAGGCGGGCGGCGGGCGTGGCGGGCGTGGCGGGCGTCGTCATGATGCGAAGACTGGCACGGTTGGACTAGGGTGAACAGCGCTTTGTCGCTACGGTGAATGGCCATGCCGACCGACCCCGCCGCCGATCCCGACCTGACCCGCATCCTCGATTTCCTGCGCGGGATCGGCATCGCGGTGTCCATAGGCGAAGTCGCCGACGGCTTCCTGCCCGGCATCGCGATCCGGCGCGGCGGCATCTTCTATGACCCCGCCCGGCTGACCTGGCCGGGCGACCTGCTGCACGAGGCGGGGCATATCGCGGTCACCGAACCGGCGCTGCGCCCGACGCTCGACGCCGTGCCGGACCAACCGGGCGAGGAAATGGCGACGATCGCCTGGTCCTATGCCGCCGCACTGGCCTGCGGGTACGACACCGCAAAGGTCTTCCACGCCGGTGGATATCGCGGCGGCGGCGGATGGATCGCCGACGTCTTCGCGCAGGGCGGGACGCTCGGGCAGCCGTTGCTGCAATGGTACGGCATGACGATCGACGCGCGCACGGCCGAAACGACGGGCGGCACACCCTATCCGCACATGATCCGCTGGCTGCGTTAAGTCGCGTCGGCCGTTAGTTGGCGCAATCCGCCCACCCTTGGCCCCTCGTCAGCGGAGCATTTCGGCTATTCCTGCAATATCAAAGACTTATCCGTTTGGCATCACAGCTGCAACGCCGTGTGCAACGGGCGGAGAGGCCGCCCGATCGACAAGGGATATTGTCATGACGCACCGTTCGCACTTCGCCCGCCTGCTCACGATCGCCGCTGGTCTCGGCCTCGTCGCCGGTGCCGCCGCCCCGGCCTTCGCTGCGAAGCGCGGCAAGCCGACGACCGTCACCGTGCCGGCAGCGGCGCTGAAGGACGCGACCAGCAAATTGTGCATGCCGCGCACCGCGCTGCCCGGCAAGGAAGACAAGGCGCTGCCGCAGACGCTGTGCCTGACGCAGGAGGAATGGTCGGCCAAGGGCCTGACGATCGTCGTCAAGTAGGACGCGGACCGTGCGGGAGGGGGGATACCCCCTTCCCGCACGCCGTCGATCAGGCGGCATCCTCCAGCAGCCACGCCAGCGCGTCCTCGCGCGAGGCGTGGACCGCGATATCGCTCCGCCCGCTGCGCAACCGCGCGACCTGCATCCGCGCCAGCGCCGACGGCGTGCAATAGGCGACACGCCGCGCCCACAACGGCCGGATTTCCGGCTCGGCGTAGCTGGCCGCGATATAGGCGACCGTCTCGGCCGGCGACACCTGCAGGTCGGTCGCATCGTACAACGTCACGTGCCGCCCCATGTCCGCCCCCAGCGACCGCACCGCCGCCCGCAACGCCTGCGTCGCGTCGGCCGCGATCTCGGGCGTGAAGAATCCGGACAGCCGCATGTCGACGAGCAGACGGGCACGATCGATGGCGATGCTGTACATGAGCGTGGGGTGTAGCGCGGAAGGGCTGCCAAAGGATTGCCGGGGGGTGGTGATTTGCGCGCTAGGCCAGCGCTTCTTTCATGCTGAGCAACGATGGACGCCGATGGCTGAAAGCGGACTGGCCGCTAACGCCCCAATTGCGGACATTCCAAGGGCCGGGGGGTGACCGCGGGTTACGTGCCCGTTAGGTGAGACCGCTTATGCCGATCGGAAGTCGATCAGCCTTCAGGAGAGTATGCGTGCTTTTTCACACCATGGTCGGATCGAACGACATTGAACGGTCCAAGCGCTTCTACGACACGGTGCTCGGCACCTTGGGTGCAGGGGAAGGCACGCGGAACATCGCCGACAGCGGCCATACACGTCTGATCTACAATAACGGCAACGGGACCAACTTCATCGTCAGCCAGCCGATCAACGATGAACCGGCAAGCGTCGCCAACGGCAGCACCGTTGCCTTTTCCTGCGACTCGCCCGAGCAGGTGAAGCAGCTTCATGATACCGCCGTTGCTGCTGGCGGGACCTCGATCGAAGCTCCGCCCGGACCGCGTGAAACTGCCTCCATGGGCACCATCGAACTGGCCTACTTCCGTGACCCCGACGGCAACAAACTGTGCGGTATTCATTTTCCCGCCTGATCCGTCCGGCACGGGTCCGCTTCTGACCCAGGGGACCTCAATCATGCGATCCCGCGAAAGTCCGCTTTCCACCCAATCGCAGACGTTCGGCGACGGCGAACGCGAGCCTAGAAGCGGACTGGCTAGAAATGCGGTGACACTGCCCAAAAGCCGACCGGCTGCAACCGCCCCAGTAGCGGACGTTCGCCGAGGTTGGTTAGTCGCCATGAACGAAGAAGTTGACGATCTTGCGGACGCCCCACCACGTGCCCGCCAGCAGCAGCAATAACGCGATCAAGCCAAAATAGAGGGCGGTGTTGTCCGGTTCGCATGGGCGTGCCTGTCCTTCACACCCGCCGCCGATTTGCAGGACGATCACCATCATTGGGAAGCCGATGAATAGGAAGACAACGACTGTCGCCAACACACCAGCTATTGCGCCGCCGCTTGGTAGCCAGCTTCGATCCGAACGGTTCATGCGCGAACTGTGCGATCCGCAGCTTTGATCGTCAACGGCAGCTAACCACCCAATAGCAGACATTACTGCCATATAGAGCCTGCCCATCCATGTCTTGTCGCTGCCCGCCAATTACCCGCGCACCACCCCCACGTCCGCGAACGACCGCACATCGGGTGGCGGGACGCGGCTGTCGTTCAGCTGGCATTGCCAGAAGCCGACGTCGATCCAGCGGCCCTGTTTGAAGCCGATGTCGCGGTACACGCCGGCGCGGCGGAAGCCGACGGCTTCGTGCGTCTTGATCGACTGGTCGTTGGGCAACGACAATACGCCGATAGCCTGGGTGAAGCCCTGTGCGCGCAGCGTGTCGATCAGCGCCTCGTACAGCAGCCGGCCGATGCCCTGCCCCTGCACCGCGCCGGCGACAAAGACCGATGTCTCGACCACCCACTTATACGCCGGCCGGTCGCGGAACTGGCCGGCATAGGCATAGGCGAGCACGCCCTTGTCGTCCTCGCCACCGCCCTCGACTCCCGGCGTCGCGACGATCCATGGATACAGGCCGTGCGACGACGCCATGCGGGTGCGGATCGCGCGCGCATCGGGCGCCTCGCTCTCGAACGACACCGTGCCGCCCAGGACATAGGGCGCATAGATCGCGGCGATGGCGGCGGCGTCCTCCGCCGTCGCGGCGCGGATCGCTACCATGATGCCAGCCGGGCAAAGAGCGTGGCGGCAAGCGTACGATCCGCCGCCGACGGGTTGGCGGGCGCGAGGCTGGCGCATTCCAGGCAGCGCGCCTGCATCGACGGGGCCGAGGCCAGCCGGCGGGCGTCCGCGATCGCCTGCGCGAACACCGCGCGCCGTTCCGCGCCGATGCGCGAGATCGGGTCGAGCGCCTGCGCCTCCCCGGCCTTGTCCTCGCCGTCGCTGGCCAGCGCATCGGCCAGCGCCGCGCGCCAGCCCGGCTGCTTCTCCAGATACACCGCATGGACCTTGGCCGGGTCCAGCTTCGCGCGGCGCGCCGCCTCGGCGATGGCATCCTCGATCCCGCCGAAGCGATCGACCAGCCCCAGCTGCCGCGCGGTGCCGCCGTCCCACACGCGACCCTGGCCGATCTCGTTCACGCGCGCCGGCGTCATCTTGCGCGCGCCCGCCACCAGGTTGATGAAGCGCGCATAGCCCGCCTCGATGTTCGATTGGATCACCGTGTCGAGTTGCGGCGTGAAGCCCTTGTACACGTCGGGCTGACCCGACAACGGGGTCGTCGCGACGCCGTCGGCGGTCACGCCGATCTTGGCCAGCGCGGTCTCGAAACTGGGCAGGATGCCGAAGATGCCGATCGACCCGGTAATCGTGTTCGGCTCGGCAAAGATCATGTCGCCCGCGGTCGATACCCAGTATCCGCCCGATGCGGCCAGACCGCCCATCGACACGACGACGGGCAACCCCTGCGCCTTGGCCTCCAGGATCGCCTGACGAATCTCCTCCGACGCCAGCGCCGAACCGCCGGGCGAATCGACGCGCACCACCAGCGCCTTCAGCGTCTTCTTGGCCAGACCGTCGCGGACCAGCTTCGATATCGTCGCGCCGCCCGCCGTGCCGGCCTTCGCCTGTCCATCGACGATCTCGCCCGCCACGGTGATGACGCCGATCGCGTCGCCGGCGGTCGGCGCGGGGTTCGCCGCGGTCCAACTCTTGAGCGTGATCGCGCGGTACGGCTCGCCCGGCTTCGCGCCCGCCCCGACCAGCTGCGCCACGCGCTTGTCGAACGTCGCGCGGTCGCCCAGGTGATCGACGATCCCCAGCGCCATGTTCATCTTCGCCATGTCGCCGCCGGCCGCGACGACCAGCTTGTCGGGCTGCGCGATCAGGTCGGCGATCCGGGCCTTGGGCCGGGCCTTGCCGACATTCTGCTTCCACTGCTCGAAGATCGCACCGTACAGCGCCTGGTTCGCCATGCGCGCCGGATCGGACTGGCCGGTCAGAAGATACGGCTCGACGGCCGACTTGAACTGGCCGACCTTGTAGACGTGGACATTGACGCCCAGCTTGTCGATCAGCCCCTTGTAGTACAGCTGCGAGCCGCCCGGCCCCATGAACAGCGTGCCGCCCATCGGGTTCATCCAGACTTCGGATGCGTTGGCGGCGATCAGATAGCTCGAATCCATATAGCCGGTGGCATAGGCCAGCACGGGCTTGCCGCTGGCGCGGACACGGCCGACCGCGTCCGCCACGTCGGCGACGACCGCGGGATAGCCGCCGGCGAAGCGATCGAGGTCGAGCACGACCGCCTTCACCCGCGCATCGGTCCGCGCGGTGTCGAGCGCGCGGATCACGTCGCGCAGGCGGTTTTCGCGCAGCACTTCCGCGCCGCCGATGCCGCCGAACGGATCGGCCTCGGCCGGCTGTTCCGAAATCCGCCCGTCGAGCTTCATGACCAGCGCGCCGTCAGCGATCGCCTTGGCGCCGGGTCGCGCATTGAGCGCGGCGAACAGCGCGCCGAAGAACAACAGCATGAAGGCGAGGACCAGGAAATCCTTGATCCCGACCAGCAGCTTCCACGCGCCCCGAACCAGCTTCACTTTGGCAGTCCCCCAGATATCCGTCGCTTGTGGACTAGCCGAGGGGCGCGGCAAGGGCAACGGGCTGTATTAGCCGGATAAGGCAGACGGAACGCGGGGGGTGGCGGACGCGGGGCGGCGAACCCACATGGGATATCATGATACCCTATTCGCTGCTCGACCTCGTCCCCATTCTGGAAGGCGGCACCGCGTCGCAGGCGCTCGCCAATGCCGCCGATCTCGCCGCCCACGCCGAACGGCTGGGCTACACGCGCTACTGGGTGGCCGAGCACCACGGCATGCCGGGCATCGCCAGCGCGGCGACCGCGGTGGTGATCGCGCATCTGGGTGCGGCGACGTCGACGATCCGCGTGGGCGCGGGCGGCATCATGCTGCCCAATCACGCCCCGATGGTCATCGCCGAACAGTTCGGTACGCTCGACGCGCTGTTCCCCGGGCGCATCGACCTGGGCCTGGGCCGTGCGCCGGGCAGCGACCAGAAGGTCGCGCGCGCCCTGCGCCGTACGCTGGATGCCGATCCCAACGCCTTCCCGCAGGACGTGATCGAGCTGCAGAGCCTGTTTGCGGACGACGGCCAGACCGGCATCCATGCGACGCCGGGCGGCGGCGCCGATGTTGCGCTGTGGATCCTGGGGTCGAGCACCTATGGTGCGCAGCTCGCCGCGATGCTGGGCCTGCCCTATGCCTTCGCCTCGCACTTCGCGCCCGATTCGCTCGATGCCGCGGCGTCGATCTATCGCCGCGACTTCCGCCCGTCGGCGGTTCTGGCGACACCGCACTTCATGCCCGCGTTCAACGTCATCGCCGCCGACAGCGATGCGGAAGGCCAGCGGCTCGCCACCTCGCAGCAGCAGGCGTTCGTCGCGATCCGCACGACCGGCACGGGCATCAAGCTGCCGCCGCCGGTGCCGGGCTATCGCGAGACGCTGGGACCGCAGGCCGCGGCGATGCTCGACCATGTCCTGCAATGCACCGCGATCGGTGGCCCCGACACGGTCGCGCGCGGCATAGCGGCGTTCGTCGAACGGACCGGCGCGGACGAGGTCATCCTGACCAGTTCGATTTACGATCACGAGGCCCGCAAGCGCAGCCTGGAGATCGCCGCCCAGGCGATGCAGCGGCTGGGCATCGCGTCGGCGGCGTAACGGCTACCCCCCGTCCCGCGCCTTGTCGTGGTGGCGGATCACTTCGTCGATGATGAAGCGCAGGAATTTCTCGGAGAATTCGGGATCGAGCTGCGCATCGGCGGCCAGCCCGCGCAGCCGGGCGATCTGCGCTTCCTCGCGGCCCGGATCGGCAGCGGGTAGCCGCGTTTCGGCCTTGTAGCGGCCGACCGCCTGGGTCACCTTGAACCGTTCGGCAAGCATGAAGACGAGCGCGGCATCGATATTGTCGATGCTCTGGCGATAGCGATCCAGCGTCGGGTCGGTCATTCGCTCCTCTTGGAACGCGCGGGGTGCCGGCGCAAGGCTTGCCTTTCCACCCCCCAGCGGCCATTTGCACCGGCAGCATGAGCGCCACGATCCACCGCCTGGGCGACGCCCGTCCGCCGTCGCTCGACCCGATGATGGCGCTGGTCGCCGCCGACATGAACCTGGTCAACCGCGAGATCCTGGCGCGGATGCAGTCGGATATTCCGCTGATCCCCGAACTGGCCGGTCACCTGATCGCCGGCGGGGGCAAGCGCATGCGGCCGATGCTGACGCTGGCGAGTGCCAAGCTGCTCGGTTACTCGGGCAACCGCCAGCACCGCCTGGCCACCGCGGTCGAGTTCATCCACACCGCGACGTTGCTGCATGACGACGTGGTCGATTCGTCCGACCTGCGCCGGGGCAAGCGCACCGCCAACATCATCTGGGGCAATCCCGCCAGCGTACTGGTCGGCGATTTCCTGTTCAGCCGCAGCTTCGAGCTGATGGTCGAGGACGGCAGCCTCAAGGTCCTCAAGATCCTGTCGAACGCGTCGGCGGTGATCGCGGAGGGCGAGGTCAACCAGTTGACCGCGGTGCGGCGCATCGACCTGTCCGAGGAGCGTTATCTCGACATCATCGGCGCGAAGACCGCCGCGCTGTTCGCCGCCGCCTGCCGCATCGCCGCGGTGGTCGCCGAACGCCCCGAAAGCGACGAAGCCGCGCTCGACGCCTATGGCCGCAACCTCGGCATCGCGTTCCAGCTGGTCGACGACGCACTCGACTATACGTCCGACGCCGGTACGATGGGCAAGGATGCCGGCGACGATTTCCGCGAGGGCAAGGTCACGCTGCCGATCATCCTGGCCTATGCCCGCGCCGACGCGGCGGGCCGCGATTTCTGGCAGGAGGCGGTGCTGGGGCGCCGCTCGTCCGATGCCGATTTCGCCGAGGCGGTGGAGCGCATCCGGGCGACCCGCGCATCCGACGACACGCTCGCCCGCGCCCGCCACTACGGCCAGCGCGCGATCGATGCGCTGGGCCGGTTCGACGGCGGTGCGGCAAAGCAGGCGATGATCGAGGCGGTCGAATTCGCGGTCGCCCGCGCGTATTGATTGCTCCGACAGGTGCCCAATCCACCCGTTCGTGCTGAGCTTGTCGAAGCACGTGCCCGGAACACGTGCTTCGACAAGCTCAGCACGAACGGACTAGGGTTTGTCCGGCTTACGGGTGCAGAGGCATGACCTTCGCCGTCGACATGGGCACCGACCCCGCCGGCCGCGCCATCGCGATCGATCTGGAGGAACTGCTTGCCACCCGCCTGCTCGTCCAGGGCAATTCGGGGTCGGGCAAGTCGCACCTGCTGCGCCGCCTGCTCGAAGGGTCGGCGGCACAGGTCCAGCAGGTCGTGATCGATCCCGAGGGCGATTTCGTCACCCTCGCCGACGCCTATGGCCATATCGCGATCGAGGCGGTGGATTATTCGGTTCAGGAACTCACCCGCTTCGCCGCCCGCGCGCGCGAACACCGCACCTCCGTCGTCCTCAGTCTCGAGGGGCTGGAGATGGAGGGCCAGATGCGCTCGGCCACCGCCTTCCTGACCGGGCTGTTCGATGCCCCGCGCGAGCATTGGTATCCCGCACTGGTGGTGGTGGACGAAGCGCAGATCTTCGCGCCGTCGGGCGGGGCGGAGGTCACCGAGGAAGTCCGCCGCACGACCCTGGGGGCGATGGCGAACCTGATGTCGCGCGGGCGCAAGCGTGGCCTCGCCGGGATCATCGCGACCCAGCGGCTGGCGAAGCTCAGCAAGAATGTCGCGGCCGAGGCGTCGAACTTCCTGATGGGCCGCACCTTCCTCGACATCGACATGGCACGCGCCGCCGACCTGCTGGGAATGGAGCGCCGCCAGGCCGAGGCGATCCGCGATCTCCAGCGCGGCACCTTCCTCGGCCTCGGCCCCGCCATCGCGCGGCGCCCGGTGACGGTGAAGATCGGCGCGGTCGCCACCTCGGCGCGCTCGTCGAGTCCCCAACTCGTGCCGCTGCCCCAAGCCGGCACCGCGCCCGAACAGCGCCAGCTGCTGTTCGCCGACTTCGACCTGCCCGCCCCACCGCCGCCCCCCGCTCCGCCACCACCGCCGCGCGCGTCCGACGTGCTGATGGACCTGGCGATGGCGCGCGTTGCCCCGTCCGAGCCGGCGCAGGACGAGAGCATCGATGTGGACGCCGTCGTCAGCGACGCCCTGCGCGCGATCACCGACGATGCCGATGCCGCGTTCAAGCCCGCCGCGGTGCTGTTCCAGGATTTCGGCGTGCGCTGCCGCATGGCCGGGGTGCGTCGCCCGCCGCTCGACGCCACCGCCTTCGCGCGGCGGCTGGCGGCGGCGCGCGCGGGGATCTTCGCCGACCTGGACGGCGAATGGGCATCCGCGCTGGAGGCGGCGCAGGGGCTGCCCGACGACATGCTCGGCGCGTTCCTGCTGATCGCCCGCGCCGCGCGCGAAGGGCTGGCGACGCCCGACGACGACGCGATCGCGCGCACCTATGGCACCAGCTCGCTCGGCCGGGCACGGCGGATGCTCGGCTATATGGAAAGCCGCGACATCATCGTCACGCGGGTCGACCTGTCGGGCCGGCGGTCGATCACGGTGCCGAAACTGGGATGGAGCACGGTGCCGGCGGAGGGGTGAGAATATCCCAATCCTAACCGTTCGTTTCGAGCGAAGTCGAGAAACGGCGTTTCGGTGCTGGTTTCTCGACTTCGCTCGAAACGAACGGTTAGAGGTTCATTCCACACCCTCGCCGCTTCGTGCTTGAGTCGCCGCAATGACAGCCCTCCCCATCCACGCCGTCCTGCCCGACCTGCTCGCCGCGCTGCGTGAGCGATCCAACGCCGTCCTCGTCGCTCCGCCGGGTGCGGGCAAGACCACCGCGGTCGCCCCCGCCCTGCTGGCCGAGCCGTGGTGCACCGGCGAAATCATCCTGCTCAGCCCCCGCCGCCTCGCCGCGAGAGCCGCGGCCGAGCGGATGGCGAGCCTCGCGGGCGAAGGTGTCGGCCGCAGCTTCGGTTACGCCACCCGGATGGACAGCAAGCGGTCGGCGGTGACGCGCGTCACGGTCGTCACCGAGGGTATCTTCGTCAACCGCATCCAGGCCGATCCCGAACTGGCCGGCGTGTCGGCGGTGCTGTTCGACGAGGTCCACGAACGCAGCCTCGATTCGGATTTCGGGCTGGCGCTGGCGCTTGACGCGCAAGCCGCGCTCCGGCCCGACCTGCGGCTGGTGGCGATGTCGGCGACGCTCGATGGCGCGCGCTTCTCCGCTCTGATGGACGATGCCCAGGTGATAGAGAGCGAAGGCCGGTCCTTTCCCTTGTCTCTGAAACACATCGGTCGCGCCGCCGAGGCCCGGATCGAGGACAGCATAGCCGCCGCGATCCGCACCGCGCTGCGCGAGGAGAGCGGCGGCATCCTTGCCTTCGTGCCCGGCGTGGGCGAGATCGAGCGCACCGCCGAACGGCTCGGCGACCTTGGCGGCGCGACGCTCCACCGCCTCCACGGGCAACTCGATCCGGCCGCCCAGCGCGCGGCGATTGCGCCCTCCGATACCCGCAAGGTCGTACTGGCGACCTCGATCGCCGAGACGTCGCTGACCCTCGACGGCATCCGCGTGGTGATCGATTCGGGCCTCGCCCGCCGCCCGCGCTACGATCGCGCCGCAGGGATGACCCGGCTGGTGACAGAGCGCGCCAGCCAGGCCGCGGTTGTCCAGCGCGCCGGCCGCGCGGCGCGGCAGGGGCCGGGGGTGGCGTATCGCCTGTGGGAGGAGGCCGCGACCGCGGGCCTGCCGCGGTTCGACCCGCCCGAGATACTGGAGGCCGACCTGTCGGCGCTGGTGCTGGCCTGCGCGATCTGGGGCGTCGCCGATCCGCGCGCGTTGCGCTGGCTCGATCCGCCGAGCGAGGCTGCGGTGTCGGAAGCAAAGCGGCGGCTGACGGTGCTCGAAGCGATCGACGCCGATGGTCGTCCGACCGCGCACGGGTGTGCGCTGACCGACCTGCCGCTGCCGCCGCGGCTGGCGCATATGCTGGTGCGCAGCGGAGAGATGGGGCTGGCGAAGGCGGCGGCGGAGGTCGCGGTCTTGCTGGGCGAGCGGGGACTGGGCGGGAACGACGTCGATCTGGAGTTGCGACTGCGACGCTGGCGCGGGGAACGCGGGCCGCGGGCCGAGGGCGGGCGGCGGCTGACCGAGCGGTGGCGTACATCGGCTCCCCTCCCTGCAAGAGCACCGGGTGAACAGCGCCCCGCACTGTTCAGGTCAGGCTGGGAGCCTGACCGACCCGATGCTGGGCTGGGGGTGGGTGGGCCACAGGCGACACCCTCTGCGAGGCACCAACCCACCCCCAACCCCTCCCTTTCAGGGAGGGGTGTCGCCTTGGCCATCGCCATCGCACTCGCCTTCCCCGATCGCATCGCCAAACGCCGCGATGCATCGGGCGAAACCTGGGCGTCGGCCGGAGGACGCGGTTTCCGGCTCGATCCGACATCCAGCCTCGCGCGCGCCGAGTGGCTGGCGGTCGCCGAAACCGCAGGCATGGCGTCGGGCGCGCGCATCCTGTCTGCGGTCGAGATCGACCGGGAGACGGTCGCGGCGCTGTTTGCCGACCGCATCGTCACGCGCCGCTTCGTCGAATTCGACGCGATGACCGGCGGCGTCACGGCGAAGCGCGAGACCCGGCTGGGCGCGATCCGACTGGCGTCCGGGCCCGATGCTGCGGCCGACAAGGACGAGATCGCCGCCGCCTTGCTGGAGGGCGTCCGCACCCACGGCGTCGCGCTGTTGCCGTGGTCGCCCCGCGCTACCGCGCTGCGGACCCGCGCCGCCTATGCCGGGATCGACGCCCTCACCGATGCGGCACTCACCGCCCGGCTCGACGACTGGCTCCCGCCGATTCTCGCGGGGAAGCGCCGCCTCGACGCGATCGAGGGACTGACCGGCGCGCTGGAGGGGCTGCTCGGCTGGGAGGCGCTGCAATCGGTCAACCGCCTCGCGCCGCCACGCTTCGAATCGCCCGCCGGTTCGACCCACGAGATCGATTATGCCGCCGATGCGGGGCCGACCGTCGAACTCCGCCCGCAGGCGTTGTTCGGCCTCGCCGAGCATCCGACCGTGGGGTCGAACCGCGTACCCCTCGTCCTCAGCCTGACGTCACCCGCGGGCCGTCCGATCCAGACAACCCGCGACCTGCCCGGCTTTTGGGCGGGCAGCTGGCATGCCGTCGCGAAGGAAATGCGCGGGCGGTATCCGCGCCATCCCTGGCCCGACGACCCCGCAGCAGCCGCCGCGACACTGCGCACCAAAAATGCGGATGCGCGCCGCAAGACTTCAGGATAAGGAGGCACTCATGTCACAGGCTCGCATCTATCAGCGCCCCAAGAACGCCATGCAGTCGGGCCGCGCGCGCACCGACCGCTGGGTGCTCGAATTCGAAGCGTCGGAGGCTCAGACCCCCGACCCGCTGACCGGCTGGGCGGGATCGGGCGACACGCGCAACCAGCTGCGACTCAATTTCCCGACGCTTGAGGCGGCCAAGGCGTATGCCGAGCGCGAGGCGCTCGCATATCACGTCGTGCCGGCGCCGGAACGGACGCTCAAACTGCAGGCCTACGCGGACAATTTCCGGTAGAAACACTTCCACTCGCCGTTCGTCCTGAGCCTGTCGAAGGACGTGTTCCGGGCACGTGCTTCGACTTCGCTCAGCACGAACGGTGGTGTTAAATCAATCCACCCCCCAGCAGCATCAGCAGCTTGACGTCGATCGCCATCCCGTCGGCCCGCCGCGCCGCGACATAGTCGGCGATCCCGGTCAGCGGCACGCGGTGAACGGTGATCCCCTCGCCGTCGATCCCGCCGCCTGCCGACACGCGCGTCAACCCTCTGGCACGAACCAAGGAAAAGCTTTCGCTGACCATCCCCGGCGACGACACGAATTCGCCGAGCGAGGTGACATTGTCGGCGCGGTAGCCGGTTTCTTCCTCAAGCTCCCGCGCTCCCGCAGCCTCGACGGTTTCGCCCGCATCGACCAGTCCGGCGGGCAGCTCGAGGCACCGTCTCCCCAGCGGCACGCGATACTGATCGACCAGCAGCACATGCCCGTCATCGACTGCCAGCACTACCGCTGCGCGCACCCCGCCGACCCGCGAGACATATTCCCAGCGCCCGCGCGTCTTTGCGACGATCCATCGCCCCGCCCATGCAATCTCTTCCGCCGCATCGGCGTCGGGCACGCTCACAATTCGATCAGCCGATCGGGCAGTTCGTTGGTGTCGCCTTCGCTACGCGGGAAATGCTCGGCCAGCACGACGCCGATCTCACCCACCGCCGCGGCCATGCCGTCGCCGGGACGTCCGTCCTTCACCGCGGTGACGAGGGCGGCCATCGCGTGGCCCCACACATCCTCGCTGACGCGACCGTGGATCGCTTCGTCGGCGATCAGTTCGGCGCGATGCTCGGCCAGACTCAGGTACAGCAACACGCCGGTCGCGGCCTTCGTGCGCTTCTCGGCCCCGATGCGGAACAGCTCCAGTGCCTTGGCCCGGACGCGACGCTCCTTGGTCGCGCCCGGGGTCAGCGCCATCCGCACCGGCACCGACGCCAGCAGCACGCGCATGACCAAGAACGTGACCGCCATCAGCACCAGCGCGATCGTGTAATAGGCGCTGACCGGCGTCTCCTGCGCCCAGGCGTCGATCAGCCGAAGGTGGATGCCTGCCGCGACCCCCGGAAACACCGCGAGCAGCGCCAGCACCAGCAGCATCGCCAGTACGCTCCAGTGCAGCGCGACATCATGGTACTTGTCCGATGCCCGCGCGACGACGGTGACGATCTCGCCATCGGTCTGCGCTTCGGCTGCGGTCACCGCGGCGGTGACTTTGGCATGATCTTCCGGTGTCAGGCGCATCTCACCACCCTCCCGAGGCGCCACCGCCTCCGAACGATCCGCCGCCACCGCCGGAGAAGCCACCGCCCCCCCAGCCGCCGCCGCCACCACCGCTTCCACCGCCCCAGCCACCGAAGCCACCGCCACCACCGCGCGAACTGTTGGCGACTTCGTTGGCGATCGACCACAGCACGACCGGCAATACGCCGTCCCCGTCTCCACGATATTTCCGGCCCTTGCCTCGCCGTCCGAGCGAGAGCAGCACGAACAGCAGGATCATGCCCCAGAAGATCAGCGAGACGGGGAAGCCGCCGCCGCCACTGCGGCGCGTCTTGTGCGTCCGGTCGAACTGTTTGACCGCGGCATCGAGCCTGGCCTGTGCCTCTTCCGGACTGGCCGCCAGCTGCCCGATGATCGCGTCGGTGCCCGCCACAACACCGCCGGGCAGATCGCCGGCCTTGAATCGCGGCAGGATGGTCTGGTTGATCGTAACGCTGGAGAAGGCGTCGGTCAGAACCGGTTCGAGCCCCGTGCCGACCTCGATCCGCACCTTGCGCTCGTTCGGAGCGACGATCAGGATCGCGCCGTTGTTGACGTCGGTCATCCCGACGCCCCACGCGCGCCCCAGCCGGTAGCCATACTCCTCGATCGGATAGCCCTGCAGATCGGGCACCGTAGCGACGACGAGCTGGCGCTTGCTATTCTTCTGCAGCGCGTCAAGCTTCGCGGTCAGCGTAGCTTCGACCTCGGGGGGCAGGACGTTGGCGTTATCGACGACGAAGCCGGTGAACTTCGGGAAGCTCTGGGCGCTGACGGAGGAAACAGGGGCAACAATCAACGCCAGGAGCAAGAGCAATACCCTCACCCCGTTCGCCCTGAGCTTGTCGAAGGGCTGCACTTCTGCCGCTCCTATGGTCGAGAAAGAAGGACAAGGCTTCGACAGGCTCAGCCCGAACGGGGAGGTGGGAGAGACGAGTTAGCTCCCGTTGCCGAAATTGACCGTCGGCGCGGTTTCCGCTCCCGGTGTCGTCGCGGCGAACGGGGTCAGCGGCTTGGCACCGTAGAAGATCTTGGCGCCGATCGCGTCGGGGAAGGTCCGGATCCGCGTGTTGTACGCCTGGACCGCGCCGTTATAGTCGTTGCGCGCGATCGTGATGCGGTTCTCGGTCCCCTCCAGCTGGCTCATCAGCGTGGTGTAGTTGCCTTGGCTCTTCAGCTCCGGATACGCCTCCTGCAGCCGCTGCAGCGACAGCGTGACGCCGGCCTGTGCGCGCTGGTACGCCGCCATCTTGTCGGGATCGGTCAGGTCGTCGCCCGCCACCTGGACCTGGCTGGCCGAGGCGCGCGCCTGCGTCACCTGGGTCAGGATGTCCTTCTCCTGCGCGCCCGCCGCGCGGACCGTGGAGACGAGATTGGGGATCAGGTCGGCGCGACGCTGATACTGGTTCTGGACGTCAGCCCAGCGCGCCTTGGCGTTCTCCTCGGCCGTCGGAACGCTGTTCAGGCCGCAGCCGGACACCGCCAGCGCGCCGAACCCCACAAGAGCCATACGAAGTTTCATAACACTTGCCCTCCAACCCTCAATCGAGGCAACATTTAGGCGCAAGCGCAGTCCGTACAATGGGGAATCGGATCGCGGCACTGCGGAGGTTCGGCAATGTTCAACGAATTCAAGACGTTCATCATGCGCGGCAACGTGCTGGACCTGGCCATCGCGGTCATCATCGGCGCGGCGTTCGGCAAGATCGTCACCTCGCTGACCGAAGATATCCTGATGCCGGTGATCGGCAAGATCTTCGGTGGCCTCGATTTCTCCAGCTACTTCCTCGTGCTGGGCGACGTGCCGGCCGATCTCGCAAACTCGACCGACTATGCCGCACTGAAAAAGGCCGGCGTACCGTTGCTCGGCTATGGCGAATTCGTCACGCAGGCGGTCAATTTCCTGATCGTCGCCTTCATCATCTTCTTGCTGGTGCGCGCGGTGAACAGGCTGATGCCGAAGCCCGAGGAAGCGGCCCCCGCGCCCGCTCCGGAAGCCGCCGACATCGCGCTGCTGCGCGAGATCCGCGACGAACTGCGGGCGCGCAAGGTCTAGCGGCCTCAACCCTCCAGCCGTTCGCCCTGAGCCTGTCGAAGGGTCGTACTTCGATACCCAAGCGATGCTTTCGCGGCCCAAAGTACGGTGCTTCGACACGCTCAGCACGAACGGACTGGGGATCGGGTATTTGCCCGCAGCCTCAGGCCGCCGCCATCTCCCGCGCGGTGGCGTCCGCCAGGCTGGTGCCGTCGAGGATCCGTGCGGTTTCGTCGCGGACCCGCGCCATCGTCAGGCGAATGGCGCAGGTCGCCTCGTCCTTGCAGTCCAGGCAGGGGCGGTAGGCGGTGCGGCTGACACATGGGACCAGCGCCAGCGGTCCCTCGATCACGCGGATGATTTCGCCCAGCGAGATCAGGTGCGGCGGGCGGGACAGGCGGTAACCGCCCGTTTTGCCGCGATGCGAATGCAGGAACCCCGCCTCGCGCAGGTCGGCCAGGATCAGTTCCAGGAACTTGCGGGGCACGTTGGCGGTCGCGGCGATGCGGTTCATCGGGACGGGCGGGCCGCCGGGCACTTGAGTCGCCAGATAGAGCATCGCCCGAAGGCCGTACCGGGAACGCTGCGTCAACATGATACGCGTGTCCCTGCCCCGGATTTGTGGCGATGAAAAGGCCCGCCCTTCCCATCCGCCGCGCGACGTCCTATATCGGCCATGCCGGAGGGGTCCGCCCCTTGGCTATGGCGATAAAGGATTGCGCATCATAGGCGCAGCGGACCCGGGGGCAGTACCCGGCGGCTCCACCAGAACCGGTCGTAACCCGACCGATCCTGACGGGGCCGAACCAGGATCGACGTGTGCTGAACAACGCAGTCTTTTGCTCGGAATGGGACCACCGTGACGGCCCATACACAAGTGCCAACGATAACGAAGCACTCGCAATCGCGGCGTAACCCCAAGGCCTAACGGTCTAAGGTTATACCAAGAAGCGCGGTCGGGCGCACCGGGCAACAGAAGCGACTCCAGCGGTACGGGGGGGCACCGGGCAACAGAAGCCTCCCCACTTTCCTTCAAAATCGAAAATGCGGTATGGTCGGCTCCGAACAGGATTGGAGAGAGCCGATGGCGACGCTTGCCCCCGAACGCCCCGCGACGATGGCCCCCGGCGAGTGGGAGGCACGGGTCGATCTTGCCGCCGCGTACCGGCTGGTCGCGCTGTACGGCTGGGACGATCTGATCTTCACGCATCTGTCGGCGCGGGTGCCCGGACCCGAGCATCATTTCCTCATCAACCCCTATGACATGATGTTCGAGGAGATCACCGCGTCGAGCCTGGTCAAGATCGACGTCGAGGGGCATCCGGTCGGCCCCGCCACGCACCCGGTCAATCCGGCCGGTTTCACCATCCATTCGGCGATCCACATGGCGCGCGACGATGCCGCCGCGGTGATGCACCTGCACACGCCCGACGGACAGGCGGTGTCGGCGATGGAATTCGGCCTGCTGCCCCACACCCAGACCGCGATGATCGCGAGTGCCGACGTCGCCTATCACGACTATGAGGGGATCGCGACGGATCTGGAGGAGCGCGAGCGGCTGGTCGAGGATCTGGGCACCCGGAACGCCATGATCCTGCGCAACCACGGCACACTGGCGGTGGGCGACAGTGTCGCGTCATGCTTCGTCCGGCTGTATTTCCTCGAACGCGCCTGTCAGGCGCAGGTCAAGATGCTGTCGGCGGGTCGCGACAACCTGAACACCCCGCCGCAGGGGACGCCCGAAAAGGTCGCGGTGCAATCCGCGCCCGCCGGGATGGGGATGCTGGCGCAGCGGCTGGCGTGGCCGGCGTTGCTCAGGAAACTGGATCGGATCGATTCCGGATTTCGGGATTGACCCTCACGCGTCACCCTCGCGAAAGCGGGGGCCCATCTCGTACGCTCGCCCGGAGGGTGATCCGGCAGATGGGTTCCCGCTTTCGCGGAAATGACGACATTGGATCAGGCTATCGCTTGCGCCGCGACACGCCCGTTGTCATCGGATCCGGCTTCTTCGGCTTCACCCAGCCCGGCGGCGGCGTCATGCGCTGCTGGCTGGTCCCCAGCCCCATCGCGCCGGGCTGTTGCCGGGTCAGCCCGGCAGTATCGCCGACCGCCGTCTCTCCATCCGTACCGCGCAGGATACTCAGTTCGTCGCGCAGCCGGCGCGCCGTCTCGAAATCGAGTGCGGCGGCGGCTTCGTCCATGCGACGTTGCAGGTCGGCAATTCGGTCGCTCATCGCGACTTAACGCTTCGTACGCGCCAGACGCTCCTCCTCGGCGCTGAATCGCGACCGCCCCTTGCTGCCGTCCTTCACCGCGCCGGCGAAGAAGGCGACGCCGCGGCCACGGACGCGATCGATCCACAACCCCGATCGCAGCGCATAGGCTTCGCCCGCATGCCCCATCCAAGTCGCGCCATCGGCGAAGAGATCGTCCTCGCAGCCCGGGCGCGGCGTCGGCAGCGTCTGGGTCGCCAGACCGTAGCGGCAATAGAAGCCCTGCGACGTGTCGCCGTTCGACCCGTCGAACGTCCATGCCGCGGCCTCGATCGCGGCAATCGATTCGGGCTTCAGGAATCCGTCGCCGCGTTTGAGCAGCATCCGGCCGATCGTCGCGAGGTCGCGCATCGATATGCGCAGGCCACCCTGCGGCGAGAAGATCGCGCCATTCTCGCCCGGGCGGTATGCGGCGAGATCGCATCCCGCGGTCGCGACGACCGGGCATGCCGGCCGCTTCCCGCCGAGGTCGTCGCGCGCGACATCACCGTTTGCGCGGTACAGCACCACCGCGCGCGCCACTGCGGCGTCGCTGCAGCCGTCGCCCCAGTTGTAGCAGGCGTCGAGCTTCAGCGGCGCGATGACCGTGCGCGCCATGATCCGGTCGAAACGCTCGCCCGTGGCCGCTTCCATGACGGTCGCGATCACGCCGAAATTGAGGTTGGTATAACGGAAATAGCTGCCCGGCCGATGCGCGGCGTCCCACGCCTTCGGATCGGCGACGGCATCCTCCATCCGCACACCCAACGGGACGATATAGTCGATTCCGTCGGTCAGGCCCGATCGGTGCGACAGCAGCAGGCGCAAGGTGACCGGCGCATCGGGAAACGCCGGATTGCGCAGACGCCAGCCGAGCACATCCGACACATCGGCATCGAGATCGAGCGTCCCGCGTTCGACCAGCCGCATCACGCCCAGTGCGACGACCAGCTTCGATATGCTGGCGACGCGCACCGGATCGTCCGCGGTCACGCGCCGCCGCGTCGCACGATCGGCCTGCCCGCGCGCCTGCACGCTGGTGTCGCCGGCCAGATCGAAGCCGACCCGCACCTCCGCCGGTCGCGCCGCGCAGGCCGAGAGCGCAAGAACGAGCGGCAATACCCTCATTTCTGCAAGCCGAACCCGTCGAACACGATCCGTCCGATCTCCGCGATCCGCGCGTCGCGCCTTGCCGGATCGGCCTCGCCATAGGACAGCACCGCGATCGCCACGCGGTGCCCGTTCGGCAACGTCATCACGCCGGCATCGTTCGAGATGCCCGGGAGCGTTCCGGTCTTGTGCGCCCACGGTGTACCGGGCGGCAGCAGCGCCTTCACGCGCTTGCCGCCGGTCTTGCACCGCGCCAGCACGTCGAACAGGAAACGCGTGCTCGATACCTTGAGAAGGTCCCCCTTCTGTAATCGTGCCAGCAATTGCGCCATCGCCAGTGGGGTCGAACTGTCGCGCGGATCGACATCGAATGCGGCGTTGACCGGCCATTTCTCGTCGTCCGATTTCCACGGCTCGACCGGCATGAAGGTGGCGAGCGCGGGACCATCGGCCAGCTTCGGATCGGGCGCGTGACCGCTGACGTCGATCAGCAGCCGCGCGATGCTGCGATCGACGCGCTGCCCGGCGATCCGCTTCGACGCCAGCCACTTGGTCACCGCCGCGGGCCCGCCGACCGCTTTCAGCAACATGTCGGTCGCGGTATTGTCGCTGACCGTCAGCGACAGTTCGACCAGGTTCGCGCCCGACAGCGCAACGCCGGCATGCGGCAGCGTATCGGTGATGCCGTCCGATCGTACGCGCATCGCCTCCTCGAGCGGGTACATGGTGGTGAGCGACCAACGCCCCATATCGACGCCATCGAGCCAGGTTGCGGCAATCGCCACCTTGACCGCGCTGGCCATCGGAAAGCGCGCGTCGCCGTTGACGCTGATCGTCGCGCCGCTGTCGAGATCGATCGCGGCGACACCGACCTTGCCGGCGGGCACCTGAGCCGCGGCGGCGATGCGATCGGTGAGGCCAGTCGGCAGCGTCTGCGCGGCGGCGGGTTCCGCGACGAGCAGCAGCGCGAGGATGAAGGACTTCATCCTCCGATACCGCCGGAAAGCGGCCGCAAACGCAAGCCCCCGTGCTCCCGCGCAGGCGGGAGCCCAGGGCCGCGAGGGCAATACTTCGCTACTCTGCGCTCCCGCCTGCGCGGGAGCACGAGTCAATTGGGAAACATCGCCGCCGCCTTCGTCCCGCACTTTGCCCTGCCCTCGCCGAGGCAGATCTGACAGCCCTTCGACACGGCGATGCCGTTCGACAGTTCGGCAAACATCTGACGCGCCTCGGCACTGTGCAGCGCATCGACCAGCGACGGATAGTCCGCGACATTGCCGAAATTGGCGGTGTTGTTCAGGTCGAGGCAGCACAGCCCGAGCTTGCCGTCGGCAAAGATCGTCAGCGACGGATCGGGCAGGAACCGGCACGGCTCGGCGTTGATTAGGCGCTGATCGACGGTCCAGTCGTCATGGAATTCGAGCAGCAGGTTGGCATAGGTTTCGAGCGGCCGGCACGACATGAAGATCTGCTGGCGGTGGCCATCGACATCGGTCCATTCGACCAGCGGCATCGGGATGCCGTGATCGTCGACGGCGTCGCGGAAGGCATGTTCGATGAAGGCGCGATCGGTGACGAAGGCGCGGGCCTCGGCCTCGGGCGGCGACTGGGCGACGATGGCCGCCGCGATCGCTTCCCATTTGCGGACGTGCAGCGCCACGCGGTCGCCGTCCGACGGAAACGCATCGCGGACTTCGGGCGCGACCTTCAGGTCCTCGTGCCCGTTGTTGACCATCTGATAGAGCCGCATGTGACAGGGCGCGCGCTCGTTCACCATCTGCCGCGCCAGGTTCGACACGCGCGTGACCAGCGTGTCGTAATCGCCGATCTTGGCGCTGCGCGTCGCGGCGTAGCTCGCCTGATTGTCGTTGTGCATCGAGACCGCGATGCCGGTCGGATAGTTGTGCGACAGCTGTTTCAGCTTCTTATCGACCAGCGTCATGCCGTGGGTGGTGAAATAGACCGGCCACGCCATGTTCTTCGACCGGACATGCGCCAGGATCTGGTCGATATCCGGGTGCAACAGCGGTTCTCCGTAAGCATTGAGCGCCAGCATATTGAGGCTGAGCGTGTCGGCGATCTCGTCGATCAGCGCCTTGACCTGCGCCAGCGGCAGCCACGTGCGCGCGACCTCGCGGTGCATGTCGGGGCAGAAAGTGCACTTCTGGTTGCAGTAGTTCGTGACCTCCAGGAACAGCATGTTGACGTGCGGCTTGCCGTCGCGCTGCGGATAGGGGCTGACGAGGTCGCGCGTCGGCGCGGCGAAGGCGGCGAACAGTTCCGCGGCGGCCAGCATCGCCTGTGGCAGCGCAGCGGCCTTCAGCGCGGACAGGTCGGGCAGCAGGCGCGCAGCATAGCCCGCAACGGCGCTGTTGGCACCCAGCGCAAGCTTCACGCGCCACGCACCGACGCTGGGCGCAAAGCCGTGCGACAGCAGGACGGGCACGAGCACGGCGAGTTCGACGCCGAGCACGGCCTTGTCGCCCTGACCAAGCGGCAAAGACAACGCGGTCGTCAGTGCGTGGAGCGCGGCGGTGAGTTCGCCGGCCTCGGCCAGATGACGGACGCGCGCGCGGTGCGCGGTGACGTCGAGCGGATGCGCGGCGATATGGTCCTCTGCGGCGGTCAGCGATGCCTGACCCAGATCGGCGGCCGGCCACACCGCGGCCAGCGTCACCTGTCCGGCGGTGATCGCCCGGACCGCGAATGCGCCCGCCAGAAAGGCCGGATCGCCCCGGCGACGCACCTCGTCGTCGATCAGCGCGACCGCCGGCTCGCGTCCGCTGGTCGCCGCGATCAGCGCGGCCAGCACGACCACGCTCGCGTCGTCGAGATCCGCAGTATCGCCGTTGCCGTCGGGAAAGCGCGCGAAGACGAGCGTGTCGTAGGCCAGCGCGGCCAGGTCGTCGGGCAAGTCGATCAACCCGGCCAGCGCCGCCCGTCCCGCCCCCGCGGCAACCGCGTCGAGGGCATCGGCCAGTCGGTCTGCCAGCACCTGCTGCACCACCGGATCGTCGATCGGCAAGGCGGCAAGCGCCGCGATCGGGAGCGGTTCGGTTGTCGGCGTGAGGGCGGTGGCATGGTTCACGAATGCGGCTCCTGCGCCGCGCGGACCTTCACGCGACCTGTCGGCGGGCACCGTGACGGGAGATGGTTAACATCGCGTTGAGGATGCGCGCCCGCCGCGTCCCATTCCACCGTTCGTGTCGAGTAGAAACCGAGTAGCCGCGTCAGCGGCGTATCGAGGGCTCGTATCGAGACATTCTCGCCCAGTGTCCTATCCCTCGATACGCGTTCTCGAAACGGCCTGCTCGACCGCTGTTCGGGAGGAAGGGGTGGGTGGGGTGGGTGTGCAACCCAACGAAAAGAGCCCCGGGGTTTCCCCCGGGGCTCCATCCTCTCCGTCATCCTTGCGGACGGTAGCTCTTAGTCCTTGTCGCCGGTCAGGAAGGCCGGCGCGAACGTCGGTGCAGGACCATCGTCATTGCCGCCATCGCGCTCGCGGCGCGGGCCGCGATCACCACGGCCTTCGCCGCGCGGGGCACCACCGCGGTCGCCGCCGCCTTCGCGACGCGGACCACGATCGCCACGATCGCCGCCACTGCGACCACCACGGTCACCACCGCCTTCACGACGCGGGCCGCGGTCGCCGCGATCACCACGCGGACCACGGTCACCGCCTTCACGCGGCTCGCGCGGCGGACGGGTGTCTTCCAGCTCGGCGCCGGTTTCCTGATCGACGACACGCATCGACAGGCGGACCTTGCCGCGCGGATCGATCTCGAGGACCTTGACCTTCACTTCCTGGCCCTCGGACACGACGTCCGACACCTTCTCGACACGCTCGTTGCGCATCTCGCTGACGTGGACCAGCCCGTCCTTGCCGCCCATGAAGTTCACGAACGCACCGAAATCGACCAGGTTGACGACCTTGCCGGTGTAGACCTTGCCGACCTCGGCCTCCTCGACCAGACCCTTGATCCACGCGATGGCGGCTTCGATCTGCTTGGTGTCGCTCGACGAGACCTTGATGACGCCCTCGTCGTCGATATCGACCTTGGCGCCGGTCGTCGCGACGATCTCGCGGATGACCTTGCCGCCGGTGCCGATGACTTCACGGATCTTCGACTTGTCGATCGTGAACGTCTCGATCCGCGGGGCATGCTCGCTAAGCGATTCACGCGTGTGGTCGAGCGCCTTGGCCATCTCGCCCAGGATGTGCGCGCGGCCTTCGTTGGCCTGCGCCAGCGCGACCTTCATGATCTCCTCGGTGATGCCGGCGATCTTGATGTCCATCTGAAGGCTCGTGATGCCCTCGGACGTACCGGCGACCTTGAAGTCCATGTCGCCCAGGTGATCCTCGTCACCCAGGATGTCGGACAGGACCGCGAAGTCCTTGCCTTCCAGGATCAGGCCCATCGCGATGCCCGACACCGGGCGCTTGATCGGCACACCGGCGTCCATCAGCGACAGCGAACCGCCGCACACCGTCGCCATCGACGACGAGCCGTTCGACTCGGTGATGTCCGACGTCACGCGGATCGTGTACGGGAACTCTTCCTTGCTCGGCAGCACGGCGTGCAGCGCGCGCCAGGCGAGCTTGCCATGGCCGATGTCGCGACGCGACGGCGCGCCGAAGCGACCCACTTCGCCGACCGAATAGGGCGGGAAGTTATAGTGCAGCATGAAGTGCTGGTAGGTCAGGCCACCCAGACCGTCGATCATCTGCTCGGCGTCGCGCGTGCCCAGCGTTGTCGTCGCGATCGTCTGGGTTTCGCCGCGGGTGAACAGCGCCGAGCCGTGGGCGCGCGGCAGGAAGTGGACCGAAGCCTCGATCGGACGGACCGTCTTGGTGTCGCGACCGTCGATACGGCGGCCGGTCTTGAGGATAGCGCCGCGAACGATCTCGGCCTCCAGCTTCTTCACCAGCTTCAGCGTACCGAGATATTCGGCCGGATTCTCGTGCTTCAGATCCTCGAACGCCTCGCGCGCCTTGGTGCGGGCGTCGTTGATCGCGGTCTGACGGGCCTGCTTGTCGGTCAGCTTGTAGGCCGCCTCCATGTCCTTGCCGATCAGCTTCTTCAGCTTGGCCTTGGCAGCCGAGGTATCGACCTGCGGCTTCAATTCCCACGGATCCTTGGCGGCCTGCTCGGCCAGCTTGATGATCGCGCCGATGACCTTCTGGCTCTCGCGATGCGCGAACATGACAGCGCCCAGCATGACGTCTTCCGACAGCTCCTTGGCTTCGGATTCGACCATCATCACCGCGTCGTGCGTCGCGGCGACCATCAGGTCCAACTCACCCTCGGCCACCTGCGCGTCCGACGGGTTGAGGACGTACTCGCCGTTCTGGTAACCGACGCGCGCGGCGCCGATCGGGCCCATGAACGGCACGCCCGACAGCGTCATCGCGGCCGATGCGGCGATCATCGCCAGAAGGTCGGGCTCGTTCTCGCCGTCATACGACATCACCTGCGCGATGCAGTTGATCTCGTTGTAGAAGCCTTCCGGGAACAGAGGACGCAGCGGGCGATCGATCAGGCGGCTGACCAGCGTCTCACGCTCGGTCGCGCCACGCTCGCGCTTGAAGAAGCCGCCAGGGATACGACCCGACGAGCTGAACTTCTCCTGATAATGGACGGTGAGCGGGAAGAAGTCCTGCCCTTCCTTGACCGACTTGGCGGCGGTGACCGCGCAGAGCACGACCGTCTCGCCGAGCGTCGCGAGAACCGCGCCGTCGGCCTGGCGAGCAACGCGGCCCGTCTCGAGCGTCAGGGTCTGGTCGCCCCACTGGATGCTGACCTTCTTGGTATCGAACATGTATTTTCCTTCACTCCGTTCACCCAATGCGAACGGGGCCTATGTGCGGGCTAAGCCGGCCCGTGCGGTTTCGAGCGTCATATCGCTCTGGCAGAGTGCGGCGACCGTATTGTCGGGCACTCGGGAGATCCGGCCGTTGCCGGAATGACAAAAGGGCGCCCGGTGGGGCGCCCTTGAGGTTACTTGCGAAGCCCCAGCTTCGCGATGAGGGCAAGGTAACGATCGCCCTCGGTCTTGCGCAGATAGTCGAGCAGCGAACGACGCTTGTTGACCATCATCAGCAGGCCACGACGCGAATGATTGTCCTTGGCGTGGCCCTTGAAATGCTCGGTCAGGTTGCGGATGCGCTCGGTCAGGATCGCGACCTGCACTTCGGTGGAACCGGTGTCGCCTTCGGCGCGGCCATGTTCCTTGATGAGGGCGTCCTTGCGCTCTGCGGTAATCGTCATGAAATTCGTGTCCTCGACATCGGATCAAAGGTTGAAGCCGCGGACGACACGGGCTTCCGTGTCGGAAACCTCGACCAGCGCGATGGGCGTGTCACCCAGCAGCGCGAAATATTGGCCATCGTCCTTGGCAATCCCGGCCAGAACACGCCCCTGGCGGAGCGCCCCTGCCTGGTCGGGGTCGAGGGAGAGAGCCGGGATGTCGTCCAGCCCCGCCCTCAATGGCAGGATCAATCGTTCTAGGTCGCGCGCCTTAGCGGCTTCCGCCAATTTGTCCAGCGATATCGCGGACGAGAGGTCGAACGGCCCGGCTTTCGTCCGGCGCAGCATGGTGACATGGCCGACCGTGCCCAGCGCGATCGCGATGTCACGGGCGAGCGAACGGATGTAGGTGCCCTTGGAGACGTGCGCGGTGAGGGTGATGCCCTCAAGCTCCTCTCCTGCAAGGGCGGATATGACGAGCGAATACACCGTCACATCCCGGCTCGGCAGCACGACATCCTCGCCCGCGCGCGCCAGATCATACGCCCGCGCGCCATCCACCTTCAGCGCCGAATAGGCCGGCGGCACTTGTGCGATTCCGCCGATGAAGCGCGCCAGCACCGCCTCGACCTGCGCGAGCGTCGGCCGCACGTCGCTCTGCGCGATCACCGCCCCTTCGAGGTCCAGCGTATCGGTCTGCGCCCCGAACGCCACCGTGAAATCATAGACCTTGTCGCTGTCGAGCATCCGCCCCGCCAGCTTCGTCGCCTCGCCCAGCGCGATCGGCAATACGCCGGTCGCGAGCGGATCGAGCGTCCCGCCGTGACCGACCTTGGCCTTGCCATAACCGCCGTCGCGCAGCGCCCGCTTGACCGCCGACACGCCCTGCGTCGAACCCAAGCCCAGCGGCTTGTCGAGGATCAGCCAGCCATGCATGCGCGCCTACCCGTGCAGACCGACGAGGCCGAGGACCCCCTGCACCACCGCCCCGGCGATCGGTGCCACCACCTGCGCCACGATATCGGCTTGCGGCGCGATCATCGGCACGACCAGCAGCAGCACGACCAACAACGGAAAGCCGAACCGTGCGATTCGCTGCCAAGCCGGCACCGCGCTGCGTGGCAACAGGCCCTCGACCACGTGCCCGCCGTCGAACGGCGGCAGCGGGATCAGGTTGAAGATCGCAAGAAAGACGTTGATGAGCAGGAAATTGCGCAGATTGTCGACGACGAAGCCCTGAGGTTCGACGCCGGGCGTGAGGATCAGCGACAGCCCGATCGCGGCGACCAGCGCCAGCGTGAGGTTGATCCCCGGCCCGGCCAGCGCGACCAGCATCATGTGCAGCCGCGGATTGCGCAGCCGCGCGGCGACCACCGGCACCGGTTTCGCCCAGCCGAAGATCGGCGCACCCGTGACGGCCAGCACCAGCGGCAGGCCGATCGTGCCGACCGGATCGACGTGGCGGATCGGATTGAGCGTCAGCCGTCCCAGCCGCGCGGCGGTGTGATCGCCGAATGCGCGGGCAACCCAGCCATGCGCGACCTCGTGAAACACGATCGCGATCACCAGCGGCACCAGCCAGACGGCGATCGTGTAGGGCAGCGATTCCGGGTTCATCGGCGCGGCTGGCGATCCAGTTCGCGCTGTGTCGGCACGCGCACCTTGGGCTGGCCCGGCGGCGCGTCGCTGCGCAACACGCTGGTGACGCCGCACTGCCGCGTCGGATAGCGCGCCGACGCGATCGTGGCGAAGCGATCGATCCGGCCGCTCGATCCGGTGCGGTAGATCGCCGTGTCCTGGCCGCGATCGGGGAAGCACGGGCCGGTCAGCGTAACCTGATACCAGCGCAGGCTCTGGTCCTGCAGATAGATGATGTTGCTGCCGGTCGCGCCCTGCTCGAAATTGCGGATCGTGCCGCCCGCCGCCAGCGGGATCGAGGTTTCCCTGCCATAGGTCTGCGTCTGCGCGGCTGCGGGCAGCGCGAGCGTGGCGGCGGCGAGGATCAGTGTCGTGCGGATCATCATCGTTCTCCCGGCACTAGGCCTGCGCCGCGTCATCTGAACCGGGGCTGAGGACCAACGTTCCGGCCAGTGCCTCGGCAAAGTGCCGGCGGCACAGCGCGACATAGCGGTCATTGCCGCCGATCTCGGTCTGCGCGCCTTCGCTGACCGCGCGGCCCGACGCATCGACCCGCGCATTCATCGTCGCCTTGCGCCCGCACAGGCACACGGATTTCAACTCGATCAAGGCGTCCGCGACGGCCAGCAGCCGCGCCGATCCCGGAAACAGCGCACCCTGAAAATCGGTGCGCAGCCCGTAAGCCAGCACCGGTACGCCGACGACATCGCAGACATGCGCGAGCTGCGCGACCTGAAGCCCGCTCAGGAACTGCGCCTCGTCGACCAGCACGCAATCGACCTTCGCCCGGGCATGTTCGTCGGCGATCCGCGCGCCCAGATCAGTGTCCGCGTCGAACGCAATCGCCGGCTGCGCCAGCCCGATCCGCGACGTGATCGTGCCGGCCGCGAACCGGTCGTCGATCCCGGCGGTGAACAACATCGTCCGCATGCCGCGCTCGCGATAGTTGAAATCGGCTTGGAGCAGGGTGGTCGATTTGCCCGCGTTCATGCTGGCGTAGTAGAAATACAGCTTGGCCATCGCTGCGTCATAACGTGTTCACGATACTTCGCCACCCGCGCAACAGCCGCTGCCATATCGAGCGCTTTGCCGGTGCCGCCGCACCACCGGGACGTGCCTGAGGCTGATTACCAAAGACCGTCCCCACAAAGTCTTTGATGGGCATATCGAACAACGCCGGCGGCAAAGAGATCTCTTTCGACCCGGTATCTTGCACGATCCCATCAATCGACACGGCCAAAGTTCCAGGACAGGCGGCCCAGATGACAAGTGTGGCGCCTGCGATCTCGAAGTCCGGAAGCGCTATATCGATGCCCACCGGAGCGATAACCGATACCGCGACGGTGGATCGCGATGGCAGTATCAGTTCATCACACCAGGGTTCGATCCAGACCTTGAGCGCGTCGACGGCGGCATTGCTGAGAGATTTCGATATGTTATCGCTTGTCATCGCCAATTGATACGATCTGGCCGACGATGCCATCGGGGCCCTCGCTCCATTCAAGCGTCATGCCGCCACGCAGTCCGAGCTCATCCCGAATGGCTTTTGGGATGGTTATTCGCCCGTGGGTGGACATGCGGATGGAGTATCGCATCAGCCCAACCTAACGGGCCAATGCTGCATAACAAGCAACAGCGCCATTATGGAGAGACTTTAATTGTCGTCCTGCAGGTCGCGCGCCACCTTTGGTGCGCGCAGCAGCGTATCGACGCGGGTGCCCTCGTCGAAGCTTTCGTCGGCCAGGAATTTCAGCTTCGCGGCATATTTCGTCTGCACCCGCATCGCGACCTCGCGCTGCAGATAGGCGGTGTTGGTGCGCAGCGCCTTCAGCACCTTGTCCTCGTCCTTGCCCAGCAACGGCTTCACGAAGACGGTCGCGTGGCGCAGGTCGGGGGAAATGCGCACTTCGGTGACGGTGACGAGGTGCTTGGCCAGCGTCGCGTCATGCACGTCGCCGCGGCCGAGGATTTCCGACAGCACGTGGCGCACCTGTTCGCCGACGCGAAGGGTGCGGACGGATTTTTCCTGGGGTTCGGTGGTCATCGATCACCTCAATGCCCCCTTCCCACCGGGAAGAGGGCTTTACAGTTACAGTGTGCGTTCGCGCATCTCGACTTCGAACGTCTCCAGGAAATCACCCGACTTGATGTCGGTGAAGTTCTGGGTGAACGTCACGCCGCATTCCAGGCCGGCGCGGACTTCGGCGACATCGTCCTTGAAGCGGCGCAGCGACGCGATCTCGCCCTGGTAGATGATGACGTCGTTGCGCGTGATGCGCGCCTTGAGCGCCTTGCGGATGACGCCTTCGACCACCAGCAGACCGGCGGCCTTGCCGTGCTTGCCCGCCGAGAAGACCTCGCGGATTTCGGCACGGCCGACGACCGTCTCGAACGCTTCCGGACCCAGTTCGCCGGCCATGCCTGCGCGAATCTCGTCGGTCAGGTCATAGATCACGTCGTAGTATTTCAACGCGACCTTCTGGCGCTCGGCGATCTCGCGCGCCTTGGCGTTGGGACGGACATTGAAGCCGATGATCGGCGCGCCGCTGGCCGATGCCAGCGTCACGTCGCTCTCGGTGATGCCACCGACACCCGAGTGGAGCACACGCGCCTTGATGAGGTCGGTCGAGATCTTGTTGATCGCACCGACGATGGCCTCGACCGACCCTTGCGTATCGGCCTTCACCACCAGCGGATATTCGATCGCCTGCTTGTCCTTGAGCGCGCTGAACATGCTCTCGAGGCTGGCCGGCGCGTTGGTCGTGCGCTTGTTCTGGATCACGCCGGCGCGATACTCCGCGATCTCGCGGGCGCGTGCCTCGTTCTCGACGACCTGCAGCGGATCGCCCGCACCGGGCACGCCCGACATGCCGAGCACCTCGACCGGCATCGAGGGGCCCGCGGACTTTACCTGGCGACCCTTGTCGTCGACCAGCGCGCGAACCTTGCCGCTCTCGGCACCGATCACGAAGATGTCGCCGACCTTCAGCGTGCCGCGCTGGATCAGCACGGTCGCCACCGGCCCGCGGCCCTTGTCGAGCTTGGCCTCGACCACCGACCCCTCGGCCGGACGATCGGGATTGGCCTTCAGGTCGAGCAGTTCGGCCTGGATCTGGATCTTGGCGATCAGGTCGTCGAGGCCGGTCTTCTTGAGCGCGGACACTTCGACGTCCTGGACCTCGCCGCCCATTTCCTCGACCTGCACGTCATGTTCGAGCAGGCGTTCGCGGATGCGCTGCGGCTTGGCCTCGGGCTTGTCGACCTTGTTGATCGCCACGATCATCGGGACGCCGGCGGCCTTGGTGTGATTGATCGCCTCGATCGTCTGCGGCATCAGATTGTCGTCCGCCGCCGCGACCAGCACGACGATATCGGTGACGTTCGCGCCGCGCGCGCGCATCTCGGTGAAGGCTTCGTGGCCCGGCGTGTCCAGGAAGGTGATCTGGCTCTTATCCTTCAGCGTCACCTGATACGCACCGATGTGCTGAGTGATGCCGCCGGCCTCGCCGCGCACCACGTCGGTGCCGCGCAGCGCGTCGAGCAGCGAGGTCTTGCCGTGATCGACATGGCCCATGATCGTGACGACGGGGGGCCGCGTCTGCAGAGTATCCTCGGCATCCTCGACCGTGTCGATCGCCAGATCGATGTCCGAATCGCTGACGCGGACGATGTTGTGGCCGAATTCGGTGACCAGCAGCTCGGCGGTGTCCTGATCGATCGTCTGCGTCATCGTGACGGGCGAACCCATCTTGAACAGCGTCTTGACCAGGTCGGCACCCTTTTCCGCCATGCGGTTGGCGAGTTCCTGCACCGTGATCGCCTCGGGCACCACGACGTCGCGGATCTGCTTGACCTGCGGTTCGCGGCTGCCGCCGAACGAGCGCTTTTCCTTTTCGCGGGCGCGCTTGAGCGCTGCGAGGCTGCGGGCGCGCGCGCCGTCCTCGTTCAATGCGCGATTGACGGTCAGCTTGCCGCCGCGACGCTCGTCGCCCTTGCGGTCACGCTGCTGCGGCCGTGACGGCGGCGCGTTGCGTGGCGTGGCCTGGCCCGACGGCAGCGGACGCGCGGGACCGCCCGACGACGACGCGCTGGCGGTCGGTGCGGGTGCCGGCGCTGGCTCCGGCTTGGGCTGCGGCTTGGGGATCTCCGGACGCGCGACCGGCGTGAACCGGCGCGGCGCGGGACGGCTCGGGTCGAGTGTGATTTCGATCGGCTGCGGCGCCGGAGCGGGCGGCGGTGCCGGAGCGGCGACCGGAGCCGGCGCAGCCGCGGGCGTGGGCGCTGGCGCAGGCGTGGGCGGCGTCACCGCGGCCGGAGCCGCGGCCTCGATCTTGGGCTCGGGCACAGGTGCCGGAGCCGGCGCAGCGGCGGCGCGGGCGCGCTCCTCGGCGCGACGCTGCTCCTCCTCGGCGGCGCGGGCCTTGGCCTGCTCCTCGCGACGGCGGGTTTCCTCGAGCGAACCCATGCGCTGCTCGTCGGCTTCGCGCAGCAGCTTGGCCTGACGTTCCTGCGCGGTCAGGTTGTCGATCACCGGACGCGGCGCGGGTGCGGGCGGCGCGGGCGGAGCCGGCGCGGCCTCGACCACCGCCGGCGCATCCTGCACCGGCGCTTCGGCGGCAGCGCCACCGGGACCGAGGATGCGGCGTCGCTTCACCTCGACCACCACCGTGTTGGAACGGCCGTGGCTGAAGCTCTGCTTCACCTTGCCGGTCTCGACCGTGCGCTTCAGCCCCAGGGGCGCGCGCATGCCAAGTTTCGGCTTTTCGTTGTCGGTGTCGCTCATGCGCTACTCAAAGTCCTGTCTGTGCCGGCCCATGCCCTGGGTCGGCCGAAATGTCGGGTGCCGATGCCCCCTGCGCTTCCATAGCACAAGGTTCGGCGGCACGGTCGGGTCCGATAAAATGCAGCCATCGGGTCAGCGATTCGCGCACCCGCCTGGCCGCCGATGCGTCCACAAGGCCGGCGTGTACCACATTTTCGCGGCCCAACGCCAAGGACAATGTGGTGCGGCCCACCGGCAAAGCCAAGCCCTTGAGATCGGAGCCTTCGGCGTCCGACCCCACGCGCCATGCCTGGGCCAGCTTTCCGGCACCATCGGCGCGCGCGTCGGCGGCGTGGAGCAGCAGCTGCAACCTGCCCTTGCGCGCCTCGCCCTCGATGCGTTCGGCACCGATCACGAGATGCCCGGCCTTGGCCTCCAGCCCCAGCCGGTCGAGCGCCTGACGCTCCAGCTGCGTCTCGATCAGCGCGCCAAGGTCGGCCGGGATGGTGATCGCGGCACCCTTGAACGCGCGGGCCAGTGCGCCCTTCAACTTGCCCTTGGCCTGCGCGACTTCGAGTTCGGCGCGCGTCACGCCGATCCACGCACCTCGGCCGGGGGCCTTGGCACGCACGTCGGGCAGCACGTCGCCATCAGGCGAGATGGCAAGCCGGATCAGCCCCTCGCGCGGGCCGGAGTCGCGCGACAGGATGCAGGTGCGGTCGTTCATACGACGCCCCGCGATCGACCCACCGCCGTCATCCCCGCGAAGGCGGGGAGGAATAGTCGCTGAGCTATGCAAGACTCACGGCGTTCAGCGACTATCGATTCCCGCCTTCGCGGGAATGACGGCGGATAGGGTTGGGTAGAACCTACCGTATCATTGCGGGGATTCCGCATGCGCGTCCTCCCCATCGGCTGCCGCGGCAGGCGCTTCGTCCTCGAACCAGTGCGCGCGGGCGGCCATGATGATCTCGTTGCCCTGTTCCTCGCTCAGGCCGTACTCGCCCAGCACACCGCCCTTGTCCTCCGCGCGCGGAGGGGGTGCGTTCTCGGCGCGGCGGCGCGGTTCCTGGCGCTTCTTCTGGACCAGTTCGTCGGTCGCCAGATCGGCCAGGTCGTCGAGCGTCTTGATGCCCGCCTTGCCCAACGTCACCAGCATCGCCTCGGTCAGGTACGGCATGCCGGCGAGCGCGTCCTCGACACCCAGCGACTGGCGCAGCTCGCGGTTGGCGGCTTCGCGACGCTCGAGCGCCTCGGCGGCGCGGCTCTGGAGCTCCTGGCCCAGCTCCTCGTCGAAGCCCTCGATCGACGCGATTTCCTCGAGGTCGACATAGGCGACTTCCTCGAGCTCGCCGAACCCTTCCGCGACCAGCAGCTGCGCCAGCGTCTCGTCGACGTCGAGTTCCTTCTCGAACATCGCCGAGCGCTCGACGAACTCCTTCTGGCGCTTCTCGGACGCATCGGCCTCGGTCAGGATGTCGATCGCCTTGCCGGTCAGCTGGCTGGCGAGGCGGACGTTCTGGCCGCGGCGACCGATCGCCAGGCTCAGCTGGTCGTCGGGAACCACCACCTCGATGCGGTCATCCTCTTCGTCGATCACGACGCGCGCGACGTTGGCCGGCTGGAGCGCATTGACGACGAACGTCGCGGTGTCGGGCGACCAGGGGATGATGTCGATCTTCTCGCCCTGCATTTCCTGCACGACGGCCTGGACGCGGCTGCCCTTCATGCCGACGCAGGCACCGACCGGATCGATGCTCGAATCATGGCTGATGACGCCGATCTTGGCTCGGCTGCCCGGGTCGCGGGCGGCGGCCTTGATCTCGATGATGCCGTCGTAGATCTCGGGCACTTCCTGCGCGAACAGCTTCTTCATGAAATCGGGGTGTGCGCGGGACAGGAAGATCTGCGGCCCGCGGTTCTCGCGACGGACGTTCAGGATGAGCGAGCGGACACGGTCGCCGACGCGGACCAGCTCGCGCGGGATCTGCGCGTCGCGGCGGATGACGCCCTCGGCGCGGCCCAGGTCCACCACGACGTGGCCGAACTCGACGCGCTTGGCGACGCCGATGATGATCTCACCGACGCGATCCTTGAATTCCTCATACTGCCGGTCGCGCTCGGCATCGCGGACCTTCTGGAAGATGATCTGCTTCGATGCCTGCGCCTGGATGCGGCCGAACTCGATCGGCGGCAGCGGATCGATGATATAGTCGCCGACCACCGCATCCTTCTGCAGCTTCTGCGCCTGGGCGACATCGACCTGCTTGAAGAAATCGTCGACCGCCTCGACCACTTCCACCACGCGCCACAGGCGCAGGTCGCCGGTGTTGGGATCGAGCTTCGCGCGAATGTCGTTCTCGCTGCCGTAGCGGTTCTTGGCCGCGCGCTGGATCGCGTCCTCCATCGCCTCGATGACGATGGCCTTGTCGATCAGCTTTTCCTTCGCCACCGATTCGGCGATCGCGATCAGTTCGGCGCGGTTGGCGGTGATGCCGCCGGAAACGGGGCCGGCGGGTGCGGATGCGGAGGCCATGTCTTATCCCTCTACTTCGATGATCTTGTCCGCGCCTTCGGCGGACAGGGGTTTGGTCGCGGCGATCAGCCGGTCGGTGATGACGAGCTTGGCGTCGTGAATCTGGTCGAACGCGACGGTCATCGGCTGGTGGCCGCGCACATCGATCGTCACGGTATCGCCATCGATCCCGGCAAGCAGGCCGTTCAGCTGCTTGCGGCCATCGACCTTCTCGGTCAGCGTGACGCGCGCTTCATGCCCTGCCCAGTCGGCGAAGTCCTTGATCCGCGTCAGCGGGCGATCGATGCCGGGCGACGACACTTCGAGGCGATAGGCGTGGTCGATCGGATCGCGCCCCGCCTCTTCCAGCGCGTCGAACACGTCGGAGATGCGGCGCGACAGGTCGGCGCAGTCGTCGATCGTCAGCTGGCGCGTGTCCGGCCGCTCGGCCATCACCTGCAGCGTCGGATCGGACGTGCCGCCGAACATCTTCACGCGCACGAGATCGAGGCCGAGCGCGGTCGCTTCGGGTTCGATGAGCGCGGTCAGGTGCGCGATGTCGGCCAAGCCAGTCTCCGGGTCGTTATGTCCATGCAGCCTCGCTGCCGGCCCCGTTCAGGACCAGCCTCGGCATGTATGACGATGTCGAGAAGGCATGCGCGATATAGTCCGGTCGCCATCGCGACACAAGTGCGGTTCGGGCCGTGCGCGGCAACACTTCGTTAACCAGCTTCGCCTAGCATTCGTTCATGTTCCATACGCCGATCGTCGCCGCCGATGCGCCGCCCGTCACGCCCGCCGCTTTTCGCCAGCGCATGCTGGTCGAAACCGGGCAACGCTATGCCGCATTCCGCAAGACATTGGTGCCGGATCACCGCCGCGTCCTGGTCGATATCGCGCTGGGCTACGCCGCGCTGGCGGGCTGGCTGGTGCTGGTCGGACAGGCGAGCGGGGTCTTCGTCGGCATCGGCGCGGCCTGCATGGGTGCGATCGGCGTCGGATTCCTGGTCGCGTACCTGCAGTTGTTCATTCACGAAGGCGCGCATTTCAACTTGGCGGCGACGCGCCGCGCCAACGATGCCATCGCCGACTGGCTGATCTGCTGGCAGGTCGGTACGTCGATCGCGGCGTACCGCGCGACGCATTCCGAACATCACCGTCACCTGGGCCGCGCCGGCGATACCGAAATTTCGTACCGCCACGCGCTGACCCCGCGCTTCGTCGCCGAGATGCTGACCGGCGTCCACGCGCTCCGCGTGTTCAGCGCCCGCAAGGACCAGCCGCGCGCGAAGGCCGCGACGCCATCGCACACGCCGCTGCTGCGCGGACTGTATTTCCATGCCGCGATCATCGGCGGGCTGCTGTGGATCGGCTGGTGGCCCGCGGTGCTGGCATGGGCCGGCGGGATCGGCGTCGCCTTTCCGTTCTTCGCCACCGTCCGCCAGCTGCTCGAACACCGTCCGACGGCGGGCATGCGCGACGAGGGGGATTCGGTCACCCGCCTGTTCGGAGATTCCCCGCTGGCGCGCATCTTCGGTGGTGCGGGCTTCAACCGCCACATGCTCCACCACCTCGAACCGCAGGTCAGCTATACGCGGCTGGGCGACCTCGAGCGCTTTCTCGAGGGTACGTCGATGAAGCCCGTACTCGCCGCGCGGCGGACCGGCTATCTGCGCACCTTTGCCGAACTGATCCGGGAGCGCGCACGATGACCTGTCTGGCCTGCGGCTCCGCCGACACGACGCTCTGGGCGACCGCGCAGGACGTCGAATATCTCTCGACGCCCGAGAGCTTCGACTATCGCCGCTGCGACGCATGCGACGCGCTGTCGATCGATCCGGTCCCGCGCGGGCGGCTGGGCGAGATCTATCCCGACACCTATTACAGTTTCTCGCCCGGCAAGCTGTCGCTGGCCGAACGGATCAAGCAGGCGCTCGATCGCCGCACCTTCGCGCGCTTGTTCAAGGGCGTGGCCGGCACGTCGCTCTCCGCGCTCGACGTCGGCGGCGGTGCCGGCTGGTTGCTGACCCAGGCCAGGGCGGTCGAGCCGCGGCTGACGCGGACGCAGGTCGTCGATATCGACGGATCGGCGCAGAGCCTCGCGCAGGCCGCCGGCCACGACTTCTTCCTCGGCCGGATCGAGGACTTCACGAGCACCGAGCGCTTCGAAGTCATCCTGATGCTCAACCTGATCGAGCATGTCGACGATCCCGTCGCCGTGCTGGCGAAGGTCCGCGGGCTGCTGAAGCCCGGTGGCCGCGTACTGGTGAAGACACCGAACCACGACAGCCTGGATGCCCGCCTGTTCCGCCGACACAGCTGGGGCGGGCTGCATGCGCCGCGCCACTGGGTCGTCTTCACGCCCGAAAGCTTTCGCACGGCTGCCGACAAGGCCGGTCTGGCGGTAAACCGCCTGACGCTGACGCAGGGCGCGCCGTTCTGGGCGGTCAGCGCGCTGGAGTTCCTGTCGCGAAAGGGTCTGGTATCGATCCGCCGCGACCGGCCGATGTGCGATCATCCGCTGTTCGGCCCGCTGCTCGGCCTGTTCGGCGGGATCGACCTGATCCGCGGGCGCTTCCAGCGGACCTCGCAGATGTTCGTGGAGTTGAGCGCAACCTGATCGCGCCTGGGACGTTGCCGGGGGACATACCCTTGGGAGAACCGAATTGCGCCTCGCCGCCCTGGCCATCGCCACGACCCTGGTCGTTGCCTGCACCGACGCCGCACCCGGCAATGCGCAAGCGACGCCCCCGGCCACCGGGCGGCCGTTCAAGGTCACGTCCGTCGCCGATTTCGTCTCGCCGTGGGCGATGACGTTCCTGCCCGACGGCCGCATGCTCGTGACCGAAAAGGCCGGGCAGTTGCTGCTCGTGTCGGCCGACGGCAAGGCCAGCCGCACGATCGCGACATTGCCGGTCGATGCCGCCGGTCAGGGCGGATTGATGGACGTTGTGCTTGCCCCCGGCTTCGCGCGCAACCGGCAGGTATATCTCAGCTATTCGTCGGCCGGCGCAGGCGGCAAGGGCGTCGTCCTTGCGCGCGGTGTCCTGTCGGGCACGGCCGGGGCGGAACAGCTAACCGGGATCACGACGCTGTTCAGCGCGACGCCGTTCGTCGAGGGCAACGGCCATTATTCGGGACGCATCGCCTTCTCGCCCGATGGCCGATACCTGTTCTTCACCAACGGCGAGCGCCAGAAGTTCGAGCCGGCGCAGGACCCCAAGGCGACGTTGGGCAAGGTGCTGCGCCTGACGCTCGACGGCAAGCCGGCCGGTGATCCGGCGCTGACCGCGAAGGGGTTCCATCCCGCGGTCTGGTCGTACGGCCATCGCAACCTGCTGGGCATCGCGTTCGATGCGAAAGGCAATCTGTGGGAACAGGAGATGGGACCGAAGGGGGGCGACGAGGTCAACCTGATCCGCGCCGGCGCCAACTACGGTTACCCGCGCGTGTCGAACGGCGACAATTACGACGGGTCGCCGATCCCCGATCACGCGCCGGGCGACGGATATGAAGCGCCGAAGGTCTGGTGGAATCCGGTGATCTCGCCGGGCGGGCTGATGATCTATTCCGGTGCGATGTTCCCGCAGTGGAAGGGCGATATCTTCATCGGCGGCCTGTCGTCGAAGGCATTGGTGCGCGTCGACGTGAATGGCACGACCGCGACCAAGGGCGACCAATGGCCGATGAATACGCGCATCCGCGAGGTGGAGCAGGGACCGGACGGCGCGATCTGGCTGCTGGAGGACGGATTGCAGGGTGCGCAGGGCAAGCTGCTGAAGCTGACCCGCCCGTAACCGGCGGGTCGGTCGGGGTGGCCTCAAGCCGCCTCGGCCACCCGCGCGCGCTCCGTTTCGGCGATCCATCCACCGCCGAGCACCCGGTCGCCGGCGTAGAGCACCGCGGCCTGCCCGGGCGCGACACCATATTCCGGGCTGTCGAACACCAGCCGGTCGCCGACCAGGCGGGCGGGCACGGGCTTGGCGAGACTCCTCACCTTGGCGGTCAGCGGGCCGGCAAAGTCGCCGCCCAACCAGTTGATCCCCGTGATCCGCGCGGCATCGACCGCCAGCGCCGATTTCGGCCCGACCACCACGCGCTGCGTCGCCGGCTCCAGTCGCACCACATACATCGGATCGTGCCCGCCACCGATATCCAGTCCGCGGCGCTGGCCGACGGTATAGTGGATCAACCCGCGGTGCCGGCCGAGCGACCGCCCGCGCTCGTCGACGATCTCGCCAGCCGATTCGGCCTGCGGCCTGACCTTGCGCACGACATCGGCGTACTTGCCGTCGGGCACGAAACAGATGTCCTGGCTGTCGGGCT
Organism: Pseudomonadota bacterium; assembly: GCA_040388765.1. Taxonomy (GTDB): domain Bacteria; phylum Pseudomonadota; class Alphaproteobacteria; order Sphingomonadales; family Sphingomonadaceae; genus Sphingomonas. The sequence goes on from JAZKBG010000002.1 coordinate 164,753, forward strand.
TGGCCGCGACCCCCAGCCCGAGTTCGGCGGCGATCTCGCGCACCCGCGCCTTGGGCAGGCCGCCCAGCGGAAAGCGCAGGTAATCCAGCTGGTCGCGCGTCGTCGCGAACAGGAAATAGCTCTGGTCGCGCGCCGGATCGATCGCGCGGTGCAGTTCCGGTCCGTCCGCGCCGACAACGCGGCGCACATAGTGGCCGGTCGCCAGGCAATCCGCGCCGAGATCGCGGGCCAGCGCGAACAGGTCGGTGAACTTCGGCCCCATGTTGCACTTCACGCACGGGATCGGGGTGCGCCCGGCCAGATACTCGTCGGCGAAATCCTCGATCACCTGCTCGCGGAAGCTGGAGGCATGGTCGAACACATAATGGGCGATTCCCAGCGAATCGCACACTGCGCGCGCATCGCGGATGTCGCGGCCCGCGCAACACGCCCCGGCCCGGCCGACCGCCTCGCCATGATCGTAGAGTTGCAGCGTGACGCCGATCGTCTCGGCACCCGATCGGGCGGCCAGAGCAGCGACGACCGACGAATCGACGCCGCCGGACATGGCGACGACGATACGCCGCGCGCTGAGCGGCTCGGGCAGGTTGAACGAAACGGCGGACATGATGCGCGTCCCTTAGCGGGACGAACGGTTCGACGCAAAAGGCGGACGCCTTTACCCGACCTTCAACACTCCGGCGGCAAGAACGGGATCCCGCTTTCGACGACAGGTCACGCGTTCCCTTGGACTTGAGCTTTGCCCGTTTCCACGCCGCTCACATCACCACGCTCCCGGTCGAGCTGGCGGTGCTGATGGTCGGCGTGGCGTCGCGCCAGGCGGCCAGCCCGACGGCGCGGGTGCAGGCGACGCTGGCGTCGGTGGCGCGCGACGACGCCGCGCTGGCACCGGCGTCGGGCAGTTTCAGCGTCGCGACGGCCGCAGCGCTAACGCGGTGGAAAGCGGAATGAATGCGGCGTTTACCGAGCCGTTTGAGAGGATGTTCAAGCTCGGCAGCTAATGGTCGTTTCACAGGGATGAGATTTGAGAGGCGCGCAAACGCCTTTCGGTTTTGAGGTATTGATGATCGAGAACCAGAAAATCCGGCCTGCCAAGGTCATCGGCCCGCTCGGCGAGCCCCTGACGCTGGACACGCTGCCGCCGTCGGACACGACCCGCTGGGTGGTTCGGCGCAAGGCGGAGGTGGTCGCGGCAGTCAACGGCGGCCTGTTGTCGGTCGACGAGGTCTGCGCGCGATACAATCTGACCGCGGAGGAATTCGCCGGGTGGCAGCGCGCGATCGACCGGTCGGGCATGCCGGGCCTGCGCGTCACGCGGATCCAGCATTACCGCTCGCTGTACGAACGCCAGCAGAAATACTGATCGGTTCCACCCATAGGCACCCGGTGTTCCCCTGGTGACCTACCGCAGGAACGGCCCGTCGCTCATCCCCCGAGCGGCGGGCCGTTTCATGTCTGTCCGACAGGATTTCAAAACGCCCACGGAACAAATGTCTTCCCTCGCACGTCCTGCCCTCACCCGGTCCGGAAAGGGGCCGAATGTAACGGAGGGACTGAACATGGGACTTATCATCTGGCTGGTCGTCGGCGGCGTTTGCGGCTGGCTCGCAAGCATCATCATGCGCACCGATGCGCAGCAGGGCATCATCCTGAATGTCGTGGTCGGCATCGTCGGCGCAGTGATCGCAGGGTTCGTGACCGGCGCGAACATCAACAACGGCATCACCGTGATGAGCTTCATCTATTCGCTGCTCGGCGCGATCGTGCTGCTGGCCATCGTCAATCTGGTGCGTCGCGGCTCGGTCCGCTGATCGCCTGATCGACCGATACGAAAGGGGCCGCGCAGGGGGATATCCTGCGCGGCCCTTTTTGCGTCCGACAGGCGCCTGCCCCTATTTCAGCAGGAACCGCACGCTGACGCTGATAACCACGTCCTGTTCTCCGGCCGCGACGGCGGTGTCGGCCGCGGCCTTGCCGCGCATCGACTGCATCATCACCGGCATCGGCGGCTGCGGCATGTCGCCACCGGTTTCGCTGATCGACACGATCCGCTCGACCCGCAGCCCGGCCGCCTTCGCATAGAGTTCGGCCCGCGCGCGCGCCTTGGCCACCGCGTCGATCCGCGCCTCGTCCTCGGCCGCCTCGGGCTTGTCGATCGACAGGTTCGGCCCCTCGATCTGGTTCGCGCCCTGACGGACCAGCGCGTCGAGGATCGTGCCGCTCTTCGCGACATCCCGGAACCGCACCGATACGGTGTTCGACGCCTGGTATCCGGTGATGACCGGCGCGACATTCTCGCCATATTTATACTGCGGCTGGAGCGAGATCGTCGCGGTCTGGATATCGCGATCCGCGACACCCGCCGACTTCAGCGCCGCCAGGACGCGCTGAACGCGCGCGGCGTTGTCCGACAGCGCGGCGGCGGCGGTCGGGGCCTGCGTCACCACCCCGGCGCGAATCGTCGCGACGTCGGGAACGCGCGCGGTCTTGCCGGTGGCCGAGATGTCCAGGATCGTGCCGTCGATCATCACCGCGGGCTGCGCGGCGACCTGCGCGGCGGCGGGCAATGGCACCGCGGCGAGCGCGGCGGCGAGAACGAGCTTGGTCATCGCAAAATCATCTCCTGTTGCGGAATGCACGCCGTCTAGCGGCACCGCGGCAACGCGCGATGAACGAAAGCGCTTCAGGTCCGGCGCGTGATGACCAGACGATAGAGCAGCAGCAGCACGATCGACCCGACCACCGCCGCGCCGTAGCTGCGCAGATCGCCATCGATCGCCACGCCCAGTCCCTGTGCGACGAAACCGGCCAGCAGGGCTCCGGCGATGCCGATCAGAACGGTCACGATAAATCCGCCAGGGTCGCGGCCCGGCACGATCAGCTTCGCCAGCACACCGGCGATCAGCCCGATCACCAGCCAGCCGAGAATCGTCCGTTCACCCATCGACCCGTTTCCCCCAACGGACGCGGTGCCCGTTCCCGGCAGCGTTGCGCCGACGCCGCAGTGATGCAACCTTTTCTTTGACACAGTCGCGCTTGGCGCTGGTCGCGGAGCATGGCGGGCGCTAATCGGTGCCGCGACAGTTCACCCGGCTTGAGCTTGGTGACTTATTCAGATAACACAGTAGCCATCGCGTCGCGCCCGGGGGCGTGGCGACGGGGGTGCGGCACATGAATTACGAGAGCAGGATGACCGAGAACCAGACCCATTACGCGCTGAGCGACGACACCGGACGGCGCAGCCGCCGCGGCTGGATCATCGGCGTGGTCGTCGTCGCGCTGATCGTCGTCGCCGCCGCGATCTATGTCATGCGCGGGAGCGGCGGCAGCGCCAAGGATGCCGCGCCGGCGACGAAATCGGCGCAGCAGGTGCCGACCGTGACGGTCGCGGTGCCGGGCCGCTCCGCCGTCGCCAGCGTGGTCACCGGCACCGGCGTGATCGCCGCGCGTCGCGAGATGCCGGTCGGCATCGCCGGCGAGGGCGGCATGGTCACGCGCGTCCTGGTCGAACCGGGCAGCTGGGTGAAGCAGGGCCAGGTGCTCGCCACGATCGACCGTTCGGTCCAGGCGCAGACCGCCAACAGCCAGGCCGCCAGCATCAGCGTGGCACAGGCCGACGCCGCGCTCGCCAAGGCCGAGCTGGATCGTGCGAAGCAGCTGGTCGATCGCGGCTTCATCTCGAAAGCCGACGTCCAGCGGCGCGAGGCGACGCTGGCGCAGACCACCGCGCGCGTCCGCGTCGCGCAGGCCCAGCTGGCCGAGACGCGTGCCCGCAACGGCCGGCTCGACATCCGCGCACCCGCCGAGGGGCTGGTGCTGACGCGCGGCGTCGAGCCGGGGCAGATCGTCAGCTCGGGCAGCGGCCAGCTGTTCCGCATCGCGATGGGCGGACAGATGGAGATGCGCGCGCAGCTCGCCGAAAGCGACCTCGCCCGCGTCCATACCGGCGTGCAGGGCCAGGTGACGCCGGTCGGATCGACCACCGCGTTCGATGGCCAGGTGTGGCAGGTGTCGCCGATCATCGATCCGCAGACGCGCCAGGGCATCGCCCGCATCGCGCTCAGCTACAATCCCGCGCTGCGTCCCGGCGGTTTCGCCAGCGCCAGCATCGCGGTCGGCGGGGTACAGGCGCCGCTGCTGCCCGAATCGGCGGTGATGAGCGACGGCAAGGGCAATTTCGTGTATATCGTCGATGGCGCGAACAAGGCGGTGCGCCGTGACGTGACGGTTGGCGAGGTGTCCGATTCGGGTGTCTCGATCGCCAGCGGGCTGACCGGGACCGAGCGGGTCGTGCTGTCGGCCGGCGCGTTCCTGAATCCCGGGCAGACGGTCAAGCCGCAGCTGCAGAAGTCGCGCTAGGAGCTACGACGATGGGCTTTCGCAACATGTCCGCCTGGGCGATCCGCAATCCGGTTCCGCCCATCGTCCTGTTCCTGTTCCTGACGATCATGGGGCTGGTCAGCTTCATGCGGATGGACGTGAACAACCAGCCGGACATCGACTTCCCCGTCGCGTTCATCGCGATCAGCCAGCCGGGTGCCGCGCCGACCGAGCTGGAAGGTCAGGTGACGCAGCGCGTCGAGGCCGCCGTGCGATCGCTGCAGGGCATCGACGAGATCAACTCGACGGTGACCGAAGGCCAGTCGCAGACCGTCGTCCAGCTGGATCTGGGGACGCCGATCGACCGTACTGTCAACGATATCCGCGATGCGATCCAGCAGATCCGTGGCGACCTGCCGGACGGCATCCTGGAGCCGCAGATCGGCCGCATCAACACGTCCGGCAACGACGTGGCCAGCTTTACCGCATCGACCACGTCGATGACGCTGGAGCAGCTGAGCTGGTACATCGACAATTCGGTATCGCGCGAACTGCTGTCGGTGCCCGGCATGGCCGCGGTCGATCGCAACGGCGGCGTCGATCGCGAGATCCGCGTCATCCTCGATCCGCTGAAATTGCAGGCACAGGGACTGACCGCGAGCCAGGTCAACCAGGCGCTGCGCCAGGTCAATCTGAACGCTGCGGGCGGCCGCGCCGAGATCGCCGGCAGCGAACAGTCGGTTCGCGTGCTGGGCAACGCGCGCGACGCCTTCGCGCTCGGCCAGACGCAGATCTCGGTCGGCGGGCGGTCGGTCCGCCTGTCCGACGTCGGCGAGGTGCGCGACCTCTATGCCGAACAGCGCTCGCTCTCGACCTCCGACGGGCATCAGGTGCTGAGCTTCGATTTCCAGCGCGCCAAGGGCGCGTCGGACGTCACCGTGTTCAAGGAGGCGCAGAAGAAGCTGGAGGCGCTGCAGAAGCGCAATCCGCAGGTCCAGTTCCACCTGCTGTTCAACTATTCCAAATATGCCGAGAAACAATATCACGTCGCGATCGACGCGATGATCGAGGGTGCGGTGCTGGCCGTGTTCGTCGTGTTCCTGTTCCTGCGCGACTGGCGCGCCACCGCGATTTCCGCGCTCGCCATCCCGTTGTCGGCGATCCCGAGTTTCTGGTTCATGGAGCTGCTCGGCTTCGACCTCAACCAGATGACACTGCTGGCCTTGAGCCTGGTCGCGGGCGTGCTGGTCGATGATGCGATCGTCGAGATCGAGAATATCGTGCGTCACATGCGGATGGGCAAATCCGCCTATCAGGCATCGATCGACGCCGCCGACGAGATCGGCGTGGCCGTGCTGGCGACCACCATGTCGATCGTCGCGGTGTTCCTGCCGGTCGGTCTGATGCCGGGCGTGTCGGGACAATTCTTCAAGAACTTCGGCCTGACCGTCGTCGCGTCGGTCCTGATGAGCCTGGCCGTCGCGCGCCTGCTGACGCCGATGATCGCGGCCTATTTCCTGAAGGCCAAGGGCCACGCCAGCCATGGCGAGGGCCGGATGATGGACTGGTACATGTCCATCCTGCGCTGGACGCTGATGCACCGCTGGTCGGCGGTGGTCGGCGGCATCGTGTCGCTGGTCGCGACCGTCCTGATGTTCATGGCGCTACCCAACACCTTCCTGCCAGAGGAGAACAACGACTCGGTCACCGCGATCGTCGAACTCGTCCCCGGATCGACGCTGAACCAGACCGAGGCGGTGGTGCAGAAGGCCGCCGCCATCCTGGAGGCGCAGCCCGACGTCGCGTCGGTCTATACCCGATCGTTCGTCGGCCAGGGCCGCGTGACCGCGCAGCTGAAGGAAGACCGCAAGCAGAAGAGCTTCGAGTTCCAGCGCGCGATCGGGCCGCAGCTGAGCGCGATTCCCGATGCCCGCGTGTCGTTCCGCGCCGGTGGCTGGGGCGGCGGTTCGGGCCGTGCGCTGACGATCACGCTGGGCGGCGACGATCCGGTCAAGCTGAACGACGCCGCCGTCGCGATCGTCGATGGCATGCGGACGCTGCCGACGATCCGCAACCCGCTCATCACCGGCGACCTGCAGCGGCCCGAGATCACGATCCGCCCGCGCCTGGACCTGGCGGCCAGCCTGGGCGTGACGACGTCGGCGCTGTCGTCGGCGATCCGCATCGCGACGCTGGGCGACATCGACCAGAATTCGGCGCGCTTCTCACTGTCCGATCGCCAGATCCCGATTCGCGTCGCGCTGAACCAGAATGCGCGGCAGAAGCTGTCGACGATCGAGAACCTGCCGGTCCCGACCGCCGGAGGCGGCTCGGTGCCGCTGAAGGTCGTCGCCGACATCGGCTTCGGTGCCGGTCCGACCAAGATCGAGCGTTCGGGCCAGGTTCGTCGCCTGACCATCGGTGCCGATCTGGCGCCGGGCGAAGTCTCGGGCGAGGCGATGAAGAAGATTCGCGCGCTGCCCGCGATGCAGAATCTGCCGGTCGGGGTCAGCGAACTGAAGCTGGGCGAGTCGAAGCAGCAGGCCGAGATGATCCAGAACTTCATCGGCGCGGTGCTCGCCGGCGTGTTCCTGGTCTTCTCCGTGCTGGTGCTGCTCTATCGCCGCGTGATGCCGCCGTTCGTCAACATGGGGTCGCTGATGCTCGCCCCGCTCGGCGGCCTGATCGCGCTGTGGATCTGCGGCATGCCGATCTCGCTGTCGGTCTATATCGGCATCCTGATGCTGCTGGGCATCGTCGCCAAGAACTCGATCCTGCTGATCGATTTCGCGCTGGAGGAAATGGCCAAGGGCATCGATCCGGTCGCCGCGATCCTCGACGCCGGGCACAAGCGGGCGCAGCCGATCGTGATGACGACGGTCGCGATGGTCGCGGGCATGATCCCGACCGCATTGTCGCTGTCGGGGGACGGATCGTTCCGCCAGCCGATGAGCGTGGTCGTGATCGGTGGCCTCATCCTGTCCACGCTGCTGACGCTGGTGATCGTGCCGGCATCGTTCAGCCTGGCCGTGGGGATCGAACGCTGGATCGGGCCGAAGCTCGGCCGGCGCCTGCTGACCTATCGCCCCGGCGACGACGGACAGCCGGTCATCGAACCGGGCCCGGACAAGCCGCTGATCGGTCGCGGACCGGCGCAGATCCCCGGTCGAACCGGCGACGACGCGCCCTATCCTGCCGAATAACGCCGCCCCTCTTGAACAATCCCCGGTTTCGGGGATTGTTTCGGGGATGGCATCCCTCGCTGCGGTCCCCGGCTTCGGGGGCGCCACCCCTCCCGCGCTCAGGCGCATGCGGATCGTCGCCACCGGCCTGCTGGTCGCGATGGCCGCGACCTATGCACTGGCGCGCGCGAACGAGGGGCTGCATCCCGCGATCGGTTTCGTCCGCGCGTTCGCCGAGGCGGCGATGGTCGGTGGCCTGGCCGACTGGTTCGCGGTCACCGCACTGTTCCGCCACCCCCTGGGCCTGCCGATCCCACACACTGCGATCATCCCCCGCAACAAGGATCGCATCGCCAGTACGCTCGCCCAGTTCCTGCGCGACAATTTCCTGATTCCCCGCGTCGTCGCGCGGCGGATGGGGCGGATCGACGTGGCGGGCGCGATGGGGCGGTGGCTGTCCGATCCGTCCGGCATCGGCCAGGGCCGGTTGCGGCGCGGGGCCAGCCGGCTGGCGTCGGACATGCTCGAATCGCTCGATCAGGAGCGGCTGGGCGGCATGGTCCGCGCGGCGCTGGCCGGGCAACTCCGCCAGGTGCGCGTCGCGCCGCTGATCGGCAAGGCGCTGCAATCCGCGATCCGCGAGAACCGTCACCAGCCGCTGATCGACGCGGTGGTTCGCTGGGGCGGCAAGACCATCGCGGCGAATGAGCAGATCCTGCGCGACATGATCTCGTCCAAGGCCGGCAGCATCCTGCGCTGGACGGGGCTGGACGAGACGCTGGCCAACGCGATCCTCGACGGGCTGCACAAGCTGTTGCTGGAGATGGCGGAGGATCCCGAGCACCCGCTGCGATCGAAGGCCGAGGAAGGGCTGGCGACGCTGGCGATCGACCTGCAGCGCAATTCGTCGGCGCAGGCCAAGGTCGAGGCGTTCAAGAACGACATGCTCGACAATCCCGCGCTGACCGACTGGTGGCAGGGGATCTGGGACCAGGCGCGCACGGCGATGCTGAAGGCCGCACGCGATCCCGACGCGCTGATGGCGGGCCGGTTCGGCGAGGCGCTGCGCCAGCTGGGCGGCACGTTGCAGAGCGATCCACGCCTGGCGCGCACGATCAACCGCTTCGTGCGCCGCGCGGCGGTGGGTGCCGCATCCGATTATGGCGACGGCATCGTCCGGCTGGTCAGCGACACGATCCGCGGCTGGGACACCGCCACGCTGACGACACGGATGGAAAACACCGTCGGCCGCGACCTGCAATATATCCGGATCAACGGGACTCTGGTCGGCGGGCTGGTCGGCGTGGCGATCCACACAACCGTGGTGGCGTGGTGAGGGATGCCCGAGATACCGGTCGTGCCGAGCGTGTCGAAGGACCGGACTTTGTGCCCGAAGTGCATTGCTCGCGGATCAAAGTACGGTGCTTCGACAGGCTCGACACGAACGGTTATGGCTCAGCGCCAGTCCAGGATCGGCCAGCCCCGCGCGCGCGCCAGCATCTTCAGCGGCCCGTGCGCATTCACCGCGAACGGCTCGTCCGCCCATTCCATCACCGGCGCGTCGGACACATGGTCGCTGTAGAACCGGATCGCGCAGTCGGCGCGGACCAGTCCCTCTCGCGTCATCCACGCCTGCACCGCGCGCAGTTTGGCCGCGCCATAGACGTTCTCGCCCGCGATCCGCGGCGTCAGCGCGCCGGCCGGGTCATGCTCGCTTTCGGTCGCGATGACGTCGTCGAAGCCCAGCCGGTCGGCGATCGCGCGGGCGTAGAAGGCATAGGATGCCGTCGCCATGACCATCCGGTGCCCGGCCGCCCTGTCCTGCGCGATCCGAACGCGCGCCGCATCCAGTACGCCGGTCGCGACGACGTGATCGGCAAAGGCGGCGGTCAGCGTAGCGACATGGTCGGCGGCCAGATGCCCGCCGAGCAGCCATTTCTGCGTCGTCTGCTTCAACCGCGCGCGGTCGATCAGCTTGGTGATATAGGCGAGTCCCGCGATCGCCGCCCATGGCAGCAGGGCAATGCGCCAGCGCGCGCGGCGGCGCATCGCGAAGGCCAGGAACGGCGTCCACGTAGGGGTCCGAGTAATCGTCTTGTCCATGTCGTAGATGGCGATGGGCTGGCGCATCGTGGCTGTGTACGCACCAACCGGCTTGCCGTGCCAGCGCGAATCGGGAAAGAGGGCCGTCGATGAGCAGGTCCGCGAATTTCACCCACGAAAACGGGACGCTACGATTCTCGGGCAATCTGGCGCTTGCCGATCTCGGCGATCTGCCGGAACGGCTGGACGGTGTTTCGGGTGCGCGGTCGATCGACCTGTCGGGAATCGACCGCATCGACACGGTCGGCGCGTGGGTGGTGCATCGCTATGCCGCGCGCAACGACCTGAAGATCGATGGACTGTCGGAGGATGGTCAGCACCTGCTCGAACAGGTCCAGCAGTCCGATTCGCCGATCTCGCCCAAGCGCCCGCCGCTCCCGTCGTTCCTGCGCGTGCTGGACGAGATCGGCGACGCGGTGGTCACGACCGGCAAGACGCTGAAGGGACTGCTCGGCTTCTTCGGCGCGACCACGCTGGCGTTCGGAACGCTGATCCGCAATCCGTCACGGTTCCGCTTCAACGCGGTGGTCCAACGGTTCGAGGTGGTGGGCGTCTCCGCGCTCGGCATCATCGGCCTGATGAGCTTCCTGATCGGCATCGTCATCGCGCAACAGGGGGCGGTGCAGTTGCGCCAGTTCGGCGCGGAGGTGTTCACGATCAACCTGATCGGGCGCATCACGCTGCGCGAACTGGGCGTGCTGATGACCGCGATCATGGTCGCCGGCCGCTCCGGCTCCGCGTTCGCCGCCCAGATCGGCACGATGAAGCTGACCGAGGAGATCGACGCGATGCGCACGATCGGCGTTTCGCCGATGGAGGCGCTGGTCGTGCCGCGCACGATCGCGGCGATCGTGCTGATGCCGCTGCTCGGCTTCTACGCGTCGCTGGTCGCGATCATCGGCGGCGGTCTGCTGTGCTGGTGGCAGCTGGAGATACCGCCGGTGACCTTCATCCAGCGCATCCGCGAGGTCGTGCCGATCACCGACCTGTACGTCGGGCTGGTCAAGGCACCGGTGTTCGGCGCGATCATCGCGATATCGGGCTGTTTCCAGGGCATGCAGGTCGAAGGTGACGCCGAGCAGGTCGGTACGCGCACCACCGCCGCCGTCGTCCAGGCGATCTTCCTGGTCATCGTGCTCGACGCGTTCTTCGCGGTCTTCTTCACATGGATCGGGTGGAACTGATGGCCGCGCCCGCCCCTGCCCGCCGCGATCAGCCCGTCATCACCGTCAAGGGGCTGCGCAACAGCTTTGGCGAGGCGGTGATCCACGACAACCTCGACCTGGAGGTCCGCAAGGGCGAGATCCTGGGCGTCGTCGGCGGATCGGGCACGGGCAAGTCGGTGCTGATGCGCTCGATCATCGGGCTGCAGACGCCGGATGCCGGCACGGTTCGCGTGTTCGGCGATGCCGACACCGACGAGGAGGGTGAAGACGCCATCGCGGTGCGCAAGCGCTGGGGCGTGTTGTTCCAGGGCGGCGCGCTGTTCTCCACGCTGACCGTGTCGGAGAATATCCAGGTCCCCTTGCGCGAATTCTATCCCGATATGGATCCGGTGCTGATGGCCGAGATCGCCGCCTACAAGGTGGTGATGACCGGCCTGTCGCCCGAGGCGGGGCCGAAATATCCCTCCGAACTGTCGGGCGGCATGAAGAAACGCGCCGGCCTGGCGCGCGCGCTAGCGCTCGACCCCGAACTGTTGTTTCTGGACGAGCCGACCGCGGGCCTGGACCCGATCGGCGCCGCCGCGTTCGACGACCTGACCAAGTCGTTGCAGCGCACGATGGGCCTGACGGTGTTCCTCATCACCCACGATCTCGACACGCTCTACGCCATCTGCGACCGCGTCGCGGTGCTGGCCGACAAGCGGGTCATCGCGGTCGGCACCATCCCCGAACTTCTCGCGCTGGATCATCCGTGGATCCAGGAATATTTCAACGGGCCGCGCGGCCGGGCCGCGACCGCCGCGGTCGAACGTACGCACGAGAGTCCGAAGCTTGAGCAGGTGAGCGACTGATGGAAACCCGATCGAACCACTTGCTGGTGGGCGGCGTCGTGCTGATCCTGCTCCTGGTCCTGGCGCTGTTCATGGTCTGGCTGTCGCGCTGGGGCGTGGCCGAGGACAAGGAATACGACATCTTCTTCAAACAGTCGGTCGACGGCCTGAACAAGGGGTCGCTGGTCGCGTTTTCCGGCGTACCGTCGGGCCAGGTGAAGGAAATCGCGCTCTACAAGCCCGATCCGCAGTTCGTCCGCGTCCGCATCAGCGTGAAGCCGGAGACGCCGGTGCTGCAGGGCACCACCGCGACGATCCAGGGCAGCTTCACGGGCACCAGCACGGTCCAGCTCGACGGCGCGGTGAAGGATGCGCCGCCGCTGACCTGCCCCGAAACCAATCCGCAGGTCAGCTGCCCGTTCGGCGTACCGACGATCCCTCCAAAACAGGGCGGTCTGGGCGCACTGCTCAATTCCGCGCCGCAACTGCTGGAACGCATCTCGACGCTGACCGAGCGGTTGACCGAATTGCTCAGCGACAAGAACCAGAAATCGATCGCGGCGATCCTCGACAACACCAACCGGCTGACCGACGCACTGGCCGATCGCGGTCCGGAAATCGCCGCCACGCTGGCCGAGACGCGCGTGACCCTGCAAAAGGCCGGGGTCGCCGCCGAACAGATGGGCAAGCTGGCCGATACCACCAACGGCATGATCGCGTCCGACGTGAAGCCCGCGGTCGCCAATCTGAACAAGGCGATCGGATCGGCGCAGAAGAGCATGGAGTCGCTCGACGCCATCCTGACCGATGCCAAGCCCGCGGTGCAGGGCTTCTCGCGCAGCACGTTGCCGGAGGTGAACCAGCTGGTCCACGACCTGCGCGTGATGGCCGCGTCGCTGTCGTCGGTAGCCGAAAAGGTCGATCAGGGCGGCGCGAGTTCGCTGATCGGTTCGCCGAAACTCCCCGATTACGACCCGAAGAAGTGAGGGCTGAGCAGATGATCCACGGCACCGCCATCCGCGCCATCGCCGCGCTTGCACTGTCCACCGCGCTGGCCGGGTGCATCAGCTTCGGCGCGAAGCCCCCGCCCTCGCTGCTGACGTTGCAGCCGGGCAGCCCGATCCCCGCCGGCACCCAGTCCGCCGCCGGTGCCAACACGATCACGATCGCGGTGCCGAGCGTTCCCGCCGAGATCGCTGCGCTGCGGGTGCCCGTTCGCTCCAGCGCGACGACGGTCGCCTATCTGAAGGACGCGGTGTGGGTCGAGCCGCCCAACCGCCTGTTCGCGCGATTGTTGTCCGACACCGTTACCAGCCGTACCGGCCGCGTCGTCGTCGGCAACCGCCTGATGGGCGAACCCGGCGCGACGATGGCGGGCGAATTGCGCAGCTTCGGCGTCGATGCGACCAGCAGCAGCGTGGTGGTGACGTTCGACGCCGCCCTGATCCGCGGATCGGGCAGGTCGCTGGAAAAGCGCCGGTTCGAGGCCACCGTGCCCGTCGCGGTGATCGCGCCCGGGCCCGTCGGCGTCGCGCTGAACCAGGCGGCGAACCAGGTCGCGGGCGAAGTCGCCGACTGGGTCGGACGCTAGGCGGCGTCTGCATTTAGCGCAGCCAGATCATGGCGCACGCGAGATGAACGAAGCCCATGAAGGCGGTGATCGTTTTCTCGCAGCGCAGGGCGATGCGCCGGAAGCGCTTGAGCTTGTTGAAGAAGCATTCGACCTGATGGCGTTCCTTGTAGAGGCGCCAATCGATGGGAGGTTTGGCGGTTCGGCTCGGATTGGCCTTAATCTGCGCGGTGGCGCCAAGGCCGTCGGCGATGAAGGTGCGCAGTGGATCGGCGTCATATGCGGCATCGGCGATGACGTGACCGACGCCCTTCAAGCCAGTGAGCAGCGTCTCGGCCTCGGGACTATCGCCCCGTTGGCCGGGCGTCGGATGGATGCGGATCGGCATGCCGATGGCATCGACGGCTGCATGCAGTTTGGTCGTCAGGCCACCCCGAGATCGCCCGATCGCGGCAGCTTCAGCCCCCCTTTTGCGCCTGCCGCATCGGCATGGACTTTCGAGATGGTGCTGTCGATGAGGACGTACTCGAAGTCCCGCGTATCGGCCAGGCTATGGAAAAGTCGTTCCCATACACCGGCATGCGACCAGCGTCGGAACCGGGCATGCACCCCTGTCCACTTGCCGAATACCTCTGGCAGGTCGCGCCAACGCGCCGCATTGCCAGCCATCCACAGGATCGCGTCCACGAACAGCCGGTTGTCCACGCCGCTGCGGCCGCGTGTCCCTTCGCGCCCCGGAAGATAACCAGCAATCCGATCCCATTGCTCATCCGTCAGCGTGCGTCTGCTCAAAGCTCGGCTCCTTCGCCAGCCTTGAATCAGAACTCACCCCAAATGGGAATCCTGCAAATGCAGACGCTGCCTAGGGCGGATCGACATTCAGCCCATGCAGGCCTGCAAAGCACGGTTCTCCTGCGCTTCGATGCTCACGTACTGGAAGTACGCTGCGCTCCGGTGCTCGGAAAACCGCCCTTTTCGGCTCCGCCTGAACTGAATGTCGATCCGCCCTAACCGCGCCCTATTCCACGACGGCCTTGCGTACGCCCGTCGCCAGGTCGCACACCGTGGCGCCGATCGCGACCGTCGGCGCGTCGGGCCGCTCGCGCGAGGCGATGTAGGCGGCGAACCGCGGGTTGTCGGTCCGGCGGTACTGATAATGCGGGCGCTCGGCTGCGGGCAGTTCGCTGGCCAGCCGCACCGACACGATTTTCGTCCGCTCGGCCGGGGTGGCATAGACGCCCATCGGCGCGTCGGAGCGCGGCAGTGACGACATCGCGCTCATCCCGTCGATGATCCTCCCGACGACGGCATAGTTGCGGTCGAGCCGCCGCGCCGACTGGCCGATCGGCGTGAACAGTTCGGATCCCGATCCGCTGTCGGGCGCCGAATCGCGCGCCACGCCGACCGAGCCATAGCAGTGCGTCAACCACGTCGCCTTGCCGTCGGTCGCGATCGGCCAGCCGTCGGCGGTGAAGCCCGATGCGGTCGAATAGGCATCGGCCCGGCTCATCCGCGCTGCCATCGGCGTCGTCGCCGCGATCTCGAATTCGGGCGCGGTCGATGGACCGACGCCGGCGGGCATCGGCTTCTTCTCGCTGGCATCGCCCCATTGCGCGACCCAATTCTCCTGCACGCGATAGATGCTCTCGCCGTCCCACCAGCGCGCGGCGATCAGCGCCGCGATGTTGGCGCGGTGTGCGGGAACGAACCGGCTGGCCAGCCGCACCGTCACGCGGCGTCCGTCGGCCAGCGCGATCACCATGATCTCGTCGTCGGGGATCGTCATCCAGTCGCCCGGCAGCGCGTCGGACGGCTTGGGCGGCGCAGGGGGCGTGGCGGGCGCGGCCTGCAGCAGTGCAAGCGGAAGGAGTAGGTTCAGCATGGCCCGGAACGTGCCACGCCCCCGGCGGGCGCGCAATCGACTTGCAGCGCGCGCCACTTCCCCCTAGTCGCCGCGTTCCAGAGCATGCGGAGCGGTGGCCGAGTGGTCGAAGGCGCTCGCCTGGAAAGTGAGTATACGCCAAAAGCGTATCGAGGGTTCGAATCCCTCCCGCTCCGCCACTTCAGTCCCCGGCCAGGCGACCGACGCGATCAGCAGTGGCTGGCAGGGCTCGGGCGGTGGCAGTTACACGGTGCGCGGGGGCGAGAGCCTGAGCGGGCTCGCGCAGATGCTGTGGGGCGATGCGTCGCTGTGGTTCAAGCTCGCCCAGGCCAACGGCCTGTCGGGCCCCGACGCGGTGCTGACTGCCGGGCAGCAGCTGAACGTGCCGCCGGGGGTGATGCGCTCAAGCTACACGGCGTGGACCGGCAGCCCCTACGACACCGCCGACGCGATCGGCGACACCAGCCCCAACACCCCCTACCCCCAGCCCCGCGCTCGGGCAGGCAACAAGTGCGGCGCGTTCGGGCAGATCCTGCTGGCGGCGGTGGCGGTCGCGGTGAGCGTGGCGCTGCCCGGCGGCGGCACGGTGCTGAGCGGCGCGCTCAACGCGGCGGTCGGCTCGGTTGCGAGCCAGGGCCTGGGACTGGCGACCGGGCTGCAGGACAAATTCAGCTTCAAGGGCGTGGCGCTGGCGGCGATCGCGGGCGGGGTCTCGGGCGGGATCGGCGAGCTGGCCAGGGGCAGCGGCAGCCTGGCCAGGACCGCGCAGGCGCTGAACGGCCCCGGATTTACCGCCGGCGTCGCACGCGGCGTGGTCGCCAACGTCGCGACGCAGGGGATCGCGCTGGCGACCGGGCTGCAGTCGCGGTTCGACTTTGCAGGGGTCGCGGTGGCGGGCGTGGCCGGCGGGGTGGGCAACCGGGCGGCGACGGCGCTGGGCGGCGGCAGCGGGTTCGGGACGCAACTCGGCGCATCCGCAGCCTCCGCGCTCGCCGCCGCGGCCACCCGCAGCGTGCTCACCGGCACCAGCTTCGGCGACAACGTTCTCGCCGTGCTGCCCGACGTGATCGGCGGGGCGGTGGGACGCGCGGTCAGGGGCGGGCCGAAGCTGGCGGTCGATCCGAGCGCGCTCGGCGGAGACGAAGTCACCGGCGGAAACCAGATCGGTGCCGGCGCGGCGGGCAGCGGCGCTGCGTTCGACAGCGCCGTCGCTATGGACAGCATCGGCTCGCTCACCCCGCAACCCGGCGATGTGGTGGTCACGGCCCGGCGGCAGCGCACCGCAGCACAAGCCGCGAGCGTCAGCGACTTGGTCGGCGGCCGACCATATGGCCCGGTCAGGATGGAATTCGTCAACGGCGAGCTGGTGGTCAGCGCCCGACGGTTCGCGCAAGCCGATCTCGGCGGATATGATGTCGGCTCGTGGGAGCGCGCGAACTGGAACATTTCGGCGCAGTTCGCCGGATCGCGGTGCAGGCCGACCTGCTCGACGCGTCGATCCGCAGCAGCATCGACGAGATATTGTCGATCGATCCCGGTCACCGTTGGCCGGATCGGCTCGGGGCGGGCGGGTCGGAAGGGCAGTCGTTGCGCTGGAAGCAGGCCAATGCCGACTTCTTCCGTTCCGAGTTGGCAGCGACCAAATATATAGCCCAGGGCGATATCGGCGCGTTTCAGAGCGAGACGCTCAGGGTCTATCAGGGGTTCGTCGATCAGGGGTATCAGACGGCACTCGCCGAAGCTGCGGCCGGGACGTTGTATCAGCCCGCTGGCTGGTCGCGGGCACAGGCGCTCGGCAGCAGGATGGACGTCATTGCTCGGCGCAGTATGCGCGCTTTTTATGGCGAGCATCGCATTAATCCCGGTCTGGATATCAACGTCGCCGTAAACAATCGGCTGGCGACGCAGCCCGAAGGCAGTTATCGCATCCCTGACCTTCGGGTGGGCGGCGTCGTCTTCGATGCCTCGCTCAGCGCGAAGCGGAGTTATACACCGCAGGTCAAGGGGTTCTATTCGTCACCGGCGGTCAAATCGGTGTTCATCGTCCGACCGAGCAGCATGGGAGGCGCCTATGCCCTTCCTAAGAGTGGGGGTCGCTGATGCGGTATGTGCCTAAAACGATCGGTGAGATGTATGACGAGCTTGTTGCTATGGCTTCCAATGCACCTCGCTATGAATGGATATACAATCCCGATGGCGATCCCCCAGGCGAGTTCAACCGGACGCGGGAGGGGTTGGCGAACATCAAGTCGAAGCTGGGCGATCGGGCGTATGCGTATCTGCTGGCGCGTGTGGAGGAGAACTGGGCGCGGTTGCAGACGGGGGACGCGGAGGACCTGCGCCAGCTCAAGCTGAGCTTCGGCGAGATGGCGCACTTCCTGCGGGTGAAGCAATACAAGGCGACGGACATCAGCGGCGACTTGGTGGCGCATACGGCGGTTCGCGTTCCGATGTGAGGTTATGGCTACGCGATGCCGAACCCTGCGCCCTTGGTGCGGGTGCGGTTCATCGTCTCGTCGATCGCCCCCAGTTGCGCGCCGTCACGGAACCTGAGTGCCTCGGTGAGGGAGGCGCGGCTATCGGTGTAGATGGCGGAATTACGGTGACAGGCGGAATTACGGTGACAGGTGCAACAATACCCAAACTCACTGACCTCGGCATACCGAACCGCGGAACCTAACATCGCGCATTAACAGTCGGTCGGGCTCTGCAAATTACGGTGACAGCAAATTACGATGACACGTGCAACAATACCCAAACTCACTGACCTCGGCATACCGAACTGCGGAACCTAACATCGCGCATTAACAGTCGGTTGGGTTCTGTCAGACCAAATGCACCGGCCGGTAGAAGGGCTTGGTCGGTTGGCGGCATGCCGCCAGCCAGCCCCTTTCTCCGCTTCAAATCATCCTCGAAGGTTATCCGCCCGGTAGTGATGATGCACGTCCGCCTCTCGCTGAGCTTGCGGAATGTCGAAGGCCTGCTGTTCGAACGCGGGATCGACATCTGCCACGAGACGGTACGGATGTGGTGGAACAGGTTCGGCCCGATGTTCGCCGGCGACATCCGTCGGCAACGGGTGTCGCGGATGCGCGGCTTTCGTCATTGGCGATGGCACCTCGACGAGATGTTTGTGAAGCTCGACGGCGAGATGGTCTGTCTCTGGCGAGCGGGTGATGCTCAGGTTCAGACGCATGAAGACGCTACAGAAGTTCGCTTCCGTCCACGCCAGCGTGACCAACTACTTCCATCTCGAGCGCCATCTCGTTGCTCGTCAGACCTGCAAAGAGCGACGCTCCGCCGCCCTGGCTGAGTGGTGCCAACTCGCGAGCTAGACGCCTGCCCTCATAGGTCCCTTTGCATCGTCGAGAGACGGGTTCGCATTAGACTGGCAGCACCGCCATTTACGTCCCGCCATGTGGCATCACGCCAGTCGCCGGAGCGGGTAACTGAATCGGGTGCACGTTCGGGAACGATCTCAAGCCCAGCCGCACCAGCCATCGGCTTCACCTGACATCACGTCAAACCCGCCCGCTTCCGCGACCTGTCGGGCGCCGTGCGCCGGTGCCGGAGCGCTATTGCGACTGCCGCGATGGCCCTGCATAACGCCTCCACCCGTCCGGTCGTGGCGGGGCGCGTGGGCTGGCTGGCGGCGGGATCGGCCGTCTCGTCCGGCCTTCCCGCGGATCGTCTCGTTCGGAAAGCCTCATCGATGCGCCTGCTCGCCTGCTGCCTCTGGGTTTCCATGATCGCCGGCACGGCGGCGGCGCAGGAACGGACGGCGGTGACCGCCGCCGATTACACGCGCGCCATGCACCAGCTGGGTCCGTGGACGGCCCCGCTGGTCGATCACGCGGTGCGGACGGCCTCGTGGATCGACGCGCGACGCTTCTGGTATGTGGACACCAGCCAGGGTGTCCCGACGATCATGCTGGGCGACGCGACCAGGGGCACGAAGGCACCCGCCTTCGACACGGTGAAGCTGCTCGGCGCGCTGAATGCGGCCGGGCTGAAGGAACGCGACGCGACCAGGCTTGCCTTCGACGGCTTCGCCCCGGACTTCGACAAGGGCAGCGCGGTGGTGAGCGTCCGGGGAGAGAAATTCTCGTGCGCGCTGGCGCAGCCTTACGGCTGCAGGAAGGTCGTCGCCTCCCCGAACCAGCGCGGCCTGGCGGCGGCGGTGCTGTCCCCGGACGGCAAGCGCGCGGTGTTCCTGCGCGACTGGAACCTGTGGGTCCGCGACGTGAGCGCCGGAACCGAGCGGCAGCTGACAACCGATGGCGTGCAGGATTTCGGCTACGCCACCGACAACGCGGGCTGGAAACATTCGGAGCAGGCGATCGTGATCTGGTCGCCGGACTCGCGCAAGCTCGCCACGTTCCAGCAGGATCAGCGCAAGGTGGCCGACTTCACGACCACGACGACGCAGGTCGGCCATTCCGTCACCGAGACGTGGAAATACCCGTTCGTCGGCGACAAGGAGATCATCCAGATCCAGCGCGTCATCGTCGACGTGGACGCCGGTCGGGTCATCCGCCTGAAGATGCCGGCCGAACCGCACCGCTCGTCGTTGTGCGACGATGTGGTGTGCGGCGATGGTCCACAGGACATGCAGTGGGCGAAGGACGGCAGGACGCTGGCGTTCGTGTCCACGTCGCGCGATCACAAGGTCGAGACGGTCCGCATCGCCGATGCGACCACGGGTGCGGTGCGCGACGTGTTCACCGAAACCGTGCCGACATGGTTCGACAGCGGATATAACGACGAGGGGTTCAACTGGCGCTATCTGTCGGAGCGCGGCGAAATCCTGTGGTGGTCGCAGCGCGACGACTGGGGGCATTATTACCTGTACAACGCCGCGACCGGGAAGCTGCTGCGACAGGTGACGCGGGGGCGCTGGAACGTCGATCACCCGGTCCATATCGACGAGCGCACGGGCGCGATGCTGATCGCCGGTGTCGGCCGGGAAGCCGGCGTCGATCCCTATTACCGCAGCATCTATGCGATCAGTCTGAACGGCGGCGCACCCAGGCTGCTGACGCCCGAGCGGCAGGACCATATCGCGATACCGTCGAGCGACGGCCGGTATTTCGTCGATATCCATTCGACCCCGCAGGAGCCGCAAACCGCGGTGCTGCGGCGCGCCGACGGCTCGGTGGTCCAGCCGCTCGCGAAGGGCGACCTGACGCGATTGCGCGCGACCGGCTGGCAGGCACCGGACAACATCGCCGTGCGGTGCAGCGACGGCAAGACTTTGTGCCACGGCCTGCTGTTCAAGCCGACGGGCCTCGATCCGACGCGCAAATATCCGGTCATCGACTATGTCTATCCGGGGCCGTTCACAGGCACGCTGTCGTCGCGGCAATTCTCCGCATCGGTGGGCGACGCGGGTGCGCTGGCGCAGCTGGGCTTCGCCGTCGTGGAGATCGACGGGATGGGAACGCCGCGCCGGTCGAAGGCCTTTCAGGACCATTATTATCGCGACATGGGCAAGCAGGCGGTGCCCGACCAGATGACCGGGATCCAGGATCTTGCCACGCGGCATCCCTGGATCGACACGACGCGCGTGGGGATCTGGGGACATTCGGGCGGCGGCAATGCGACCGCGGCCGCGATGTTCTTCTATCCCGACTTCTTCAAGGTCGGAATCGCCGAGAGTGGCAATCACGACAACCGGAACTATGAGGACGACTACTACGAAAAATACCTCGGCCTGCTGGTCAGCGACGGCAAGAAGACGAATTACGACGTGCAGGCCAATCAGGACTTCGCGAAGAACCTGAAGGGCAAGCTGCTGCTCGCGCACGGACTGCTCGACGATAACGTGCCGGTGTCGTCCACGCTGCTGGTGGTCGATGCGCTGCAAAAGGCGAACAAGGACTTCGACCTCATCCTGTTTCCGCGGGCAGCTCACGGCTACGGCGACCAGTCGAATTACATGATGCGGCGTCGCTGGGACTATTTCGTCGAGAATCTGATGGGCGCGACGCCCCCGAAGGAATTCATGATCGTGCGGCCGGGCGCGGCCAGGTGAGTGTGCCGGTGCGCGGCGGTGCGGACGGAAACGACGGAGAATGATGATGCCAGTCGGCATGACAAGGACGATCGCCGCTGCCCTGCTCCTGACCGGCGCATCGTCGGCGCAGGCGCAGTCGGATCCCGTCCGCCAGACCAAGGCGCCCTTCCGCGACGCCTTCCGCCAGCTGGAGGGCGAGGCCTGGCCGACCCCGACCGATTATCGCACCGCCAGCGGCGCGCCGGGATCGCGCTACTGGCAGCAGAAGGTCGATTACCGGATGAAGGTCCGGCTCGACGAGGCGGCGAAGACGGTCAGCGGCAGTGCCTCGATCACGTACAGGAACAATTCGCCCGACCGGCTCCCGTATCTCTGGCTGCTGCTCGACCAGAATGTGTTCAAGCGCGCCAGCATCGCCGAACGCACCCAGACCGCGGGTCGGGCGGACGAGATCTCGCTCGGCGCACTGACGCGGGTGCAGCGCTACAAGTCGTGGGACGGCGGCTTCACGCTGGGCGGCGTACGCGACGCCAGCGGCCGCGCGCTGCCGCACGCCACGGTCGACACGCTGCTGCGCATCGACCTGCCCGGCGGGCTGGCGCCCGGCGCTGCGACCAGCTTCACCATCGACTGGTCGTATCCGATGATCGAATCGAAGGTGATCGGCGGACGCGACGGGTACGAGTGCTTCACGAAGGCCGGCGAGGACGGCAACTGCATCTTTCTGGGTGCGCAGTGGTTCCCGCGGCTCGCGCGCTACACCGACTATGAAGGCTGGCACAACAAGGCGTTCCTGGGCGCTGGCGAGTTCACGCTGGAATTCGGCGACTATGACGTGTCTGTCACGGTGCCGAACGATCACGTCGTCGCCGCGACCGGCGTCCTGACCAACGCCGCGTCGGTGCTGAGCGCGGCACAGCGTACGCGGCTGGCGCAGGCGCGCACCGCCAGCGACCCGGTCTATGTCGTCACCCCGGGCGAAGCGCTGGCGGCGGAGCGCGGCAGGCCGTCGGGCGAGAAGACGTGGAGCTTCCACGCCGACAACGTCCGCGACTTCGCCTGGGCGTCGAGCCGCAAGTTCGTATGGGACGCGATGGGCGTACGCCAGGATTCGCCCGAGCAGCCGCTGGTCATGGCGATGAGCTTCTTCCCGAAGGAAGCGCGGCCGCTCTGGGACGCGTGGTCGACAAAGGCGATCGCGCACACGATCGACGTCTATTCCAGCTTCAGCTTCCCCTATCCCTACCCGACCGCCCAGTCGATCAACGGCCCTGTCGGCGGCATGGAATATCCGATGATGACCTTCAACGGGCCGCGCCCGACGAAGGACCGGAAGACCGGCGACCTGACCTATACCGAGCGCACCAAGGCCGGACTGATCGGCGTCGTGATCCACGAGGTCGGGCACAGTTACTTCCCGATGATCGTCAACAGCGACGAACGCCAGTGGACCTGGATGGACGAGGGGCTGAACACCTTCCTCCAGTTCCAGGCCGAAAAGCGCTGGTCGAAGGATTTCCCCAGCCGGCGCGGCGAGCCCAAGGACATCGTCGAGTACATGGTCAGCCAGAACCAGGTGCCGATCATGACCCAGTCCGACAGCCTGCTGCAGTTCGGGGCCAACGGCTATGCCAAGCCGGCGACGGCGCTGACCATCCTGCGCGAGACGGTGCTGGGCCGCGACCTGTTCGACAAGGCGTTCCGCGACTATGCCACGCGCTGGCGATTCAAGGGGCCGACGCCGTTCGACTTCTTCCGCACGATGGAGGAATCGAGCGGGGTCGATCTCGACTGGTTCTGGCGCGGCTGGTTCTATTCGACCGACCATGTCGATATCGCGCTCGACGGCGTGACCGCGGCGAAGATCGATCCGGCCGACCCCGATGCGCTGGCCGCTCGCCGCCGCGCGGCGGCAGGGGCCGAGCCGCCGAGCCTGACCGCCACGCGCAACACCGGCACCACGGTGGTCGAGCGCGATGCCAGGGTGCGCGACTATTACGACACCACCGACCGATTCGCGCCGACCGCGAAGGCGCGGGAGAAGGCGACCGACGCGCGCGAGGAGCTGACTGCCGAGGAACGCGCCGCCCGCGATTTCGACGAAACCTTCTATCGCTTCAGCTTCCGCAACGTCGGCGGGCTGGTCATGCCGGTGATCCTGAAGCTCGACTTCACCGACGGATCGACCGAAACGGTGCGCATCCCGGCCGAGATCTGGCGGCAGAACAGCGAGCGGGTCGCCTGGAACTACACCTCGGCCAGGACGCTCAGGAAAGCCGAAGTCGATCCGCTCTGGGAAACCGCGGATGCGGACCGCGGCAACAACATCTACGAGGGTGCGGGCTATCCCCGCACGATGAAGGTGACGACGCCCGACAGCGGCCCGAGCGACGACCGCATCCGCGACGACAATCTGAAGGTCTTGCCCGACAGCCTGCAGACCTATCCGGCGACGCAGAAGGACGATGCGCCGGCCGCTCCGGCGGGTGGCGTCGCACCGCCGCCGGCCAGCGCTCCGGCCGCGCCGAAGGGTGAGCCGGCGCCCGCCCCGCCGCCGCCGGCCAGTCCGCCACGCGGTAATCGGCCATGAGGATCGTCGCGCTGGCCGGCGCGCTGCTGGCGCTCGCCGCTCCGGCATGGGCACACCGCGGCCATTCGACCCTGAGCGTGGTCGAGATCGACGCGGCCACCGGCACGGTGACGGTCACGCACGACATGGCCGCCCATGATGCAGAGCCGGCGCTGGTCTTCATCGCGCCGAACGCGCAGCCCAGCCTGGACGACGCCGATGCACTCGCTGCGCTGACGGTCTACATCGGGCGGCGCTTCCGGCTGAGTGACCAGAACGGCGCGGCGATCCCCCTGACGCCGGCGGGCACGACCCTGGACGGCGACGACGTGCGACTGACGTTTCGCGGCCGGATGCCGACGGCGGCGCGCGCGGTGACGGTGGATTCGACGATCTTCACCGATATTCATCCGGACCAGGAGAATCAGGTCAACGTCCGCCGTTCCAGGGTGACGCGGACCGCGCTGTTCCGCCCCGGCAGCGAGCCGCAGACGATCGCGCTGCAGTGAGGGCGGTGATCGCGGCGGCGCGGGCGGATCGGCGGATGCCCTTTCCGCCTCCAACCTGTGCTTCCGCTCGGCGGGCATGCTAGAGGCGCCCGCATGTCGAAATCCCACAGCACCGGCGGCACCGTCGATATCGACGGTGCCATATATGACTGGCACCTCCAGCGCGAACCGCACCAGTCGGATGACGAGGGCTGGAAGGGAATGACGATCGCCGTCCTCCAGCGCGACGCAAAGCGCGAGGCTTGGGTACAGTTCCCGCCGCCCAAGCGGCTGCTGAAGGGCTTGCCGCGCGGTCGTCTGCAACTGGATGACGCCACCATTGCCCGGTGCGTACGCGCCGCCCTCTCCGCCGGCTGGGAGCCGATGTCGCGGGGAAAGCCGATCGTGTTCACGGTCGATGCCGACGGCAACTGAACCGGTCTGTTTCGGCGGCGGCGCCAGCGCACATGATGCCCCGCGGTGTGTGCGTAGCGGATTGCGATCAGACCTTGCACGGTCGCCGGATCGGGCAGTTCGTGCGCCTCGCGCTCGGCGACCGGGCCCGGCAGAGCGTATGAAGGCCGATCGTCGAGGTTCTGGATCGCAATGAACTATCGCCACTCCTTCCATGCCGGCAACAGCGCCGATGTGGTCAAGCACAGCCTGCTGATCGCTCTGGTCCGCGCCCTGCAGCACAAGCCAGGCGCGCTGACCCTGATCGACACCCATGCCGGGTGTGGCATCTACGACCTCGGCGGCGACGATGCGCAGCGCACCGGCGAGTCCACCCAGGGCGTACTGCGGGCCATGGCCGAGCCGACCCCCGTGCTGAACGACTATCGCGCGATCGTACAGGCGGTCAACGTCGGGACCGATCTGCAATTCTACCCCGGCTCCCCGCGCGTTCTGGCGCAGCTTGCTCGGCCACAGGATATCATGGTCCTGAACGAGAAGCATCCCCAGGACGCTTACACCCTGCGCGGCGTGATGCGTGACACATCCGCTGCCGTGCATGAACGCGATGCCTATGAGCTCTGGCTGGCGATGGTGCCGCCGCGCACCGCGCGAGGCGTGGTCCTGGTCGATCCGCCGTACGAGCAGCCTGACGAACGCGCCCGCATAACGGCTACCCTCGCCGCCGCACATCGCAAGTGGGCGCACGGCGTGACGGCGATCTGGTACCCGCTGAAGGACCGCGCCACGCACGAACGGTGGGCAGGGCAGTTGCGCAGGCTCGGCATACCGAAATTGCTGCGGGTGGAGCATTGGCTATACGACAGCGACCAGCCCGGCATCTATAACGGCGCAGGCCTCTTTATCGTCAATCCACCCTATGCCTTCACACAGGCGCTGCCGTCGATGCTGGCGGCGTTGCGCGCCGTGCTGGCGCCGGACGGGCATCGCGGCAGGATCATCAACGAATGGCTGGCCGATTGAGGCAAGCCCTCGCCGGGTTCTGGAAGCCCGCTCAGCGGGCTCGTCCAGCGGGCCGCCCGGCAGGGGCGGCGGTGGCGATGCGCCAGATCCGGTTGCCCTTGTCATCCACGACCAGCAACGATCCGTCGCGGGCCGTGGCCAGGGCGCGGGGACGGCCGTGCACATGGCCGGGTCCGTCCGTGAAACCGGTCAGCACCGGCTGCATCGGGCCGACCGCGCGTCCGTTGCGGAACGGGACGAACACCACGTCGTAACCAAGCAGGGTCGCGCGGTTCCAGGATCCGTGCCGCGCGACGAACGCGCCGTTCCGGAAACGCGCCGGCAGCGACGTGTCCGCGCCGAACGCGATGCCGAGCGCCGAGGCATGTGCCCCGACCGCGAAATCGGGCGTCAGTGCCTTGGCCACCAGATCGGGGCGCTGCCCCTTCAGCCGCGGATCGGGGTTGCGTCCCCAATAGCTGTACGGCCAGCCGTAGAAGCCGCCCTCCCGTACGCCGACGATATAGTCGGGGACCAGATCGTCGCCCAGTTCGTCGCGTTCGTTGACCGCGGTCCACAATCGGCCGGTTTCGGGCTCCAGTGCCATGCCCACGGGATTGCGGATGCCGTCGGCATAGATGCGTTCCCGCCCGGTCGCCAGATCGATCGCCAGGATCGCGGCTCGACGCGCTTCTTTCGCCATGCCGAATTCTCCGGCGTTGCTGGCCGATCCGACCGCGACGAACAGGGTGCGCCCGTCGCGGCTGGCCAGCAGGTTGCGGGTCCAGTGATTGTTGTAGCCGGTCGGATCGAAACGGGTGATCCAGGTGCGCGGTGCATTCTCGGCGATGCGGGTGGTGCCGAGCGTGTAGGGCGTCCAGAACACGCCGTCCGCATTGGCGATGTAGAGCTTCCCGGCGATCAGTTGCATGCCGTACGGCTGGCTCAATCCGCCGATCAGCGTCTCGCGCAGGTCGGCGCGGCCATCCCCGTCGGTGTCGCGCAGCAGCAGGATGCGGTTGCGCCCGACCGCGCGATAGTTCGGGTCATTGCTCTTGCGCTCGGTGGTGGCCTCCGCGACCAGCACGTCGCCGTTCGGCAACACCACGGCGTTGCGCGGCGAATCCAGCCCCTCGGCAAAGGCGTTGACGGTCAGACCCTTGGCGACACTCAGTTCCGCGCCATCGTGGAAGGGCGTGGTGTTGGGCGTGTTGACGACCGACTTCGTGCTGTACGGCGCGGGCAGTTTCGGCGTCGTGCCGATGCTCGGCCCGCTGGTCTGGGCGTGGGTCGGCCCGGCAAGGAGGATCAGTGGCAGGATCGCCAGACAGCGCAGCATTCGGTATCTCCGGATCAGATAAGAGCGGGGTCGGGCGTCGCGATGGACCTCATCGCACCTTGAATGCGCGCAGCGCGAGCGTAGCGGGTTTCAGCCCTTTCGCGCTGACGCGGACGGTGAAGCCCCCCTCGCCCGCACCGCGCACCAGCGCGACGGCGCGACCGTCACGCGGCTGGCGATCCGGAGAGGCGAACGGCCGGTGGTCGGTGACCGATCCATTGTCGGTGGCGATCAGTTCGCCCGCGCCGGCAACGGAAAAGTGCAGCAGATGCTCCGCGTCCGGCACGGTCACGCCCCGCGCGTCGATCACAGCTGCCCGAACATAGGTCATGCTGTCGAAGTCGGAGCCGACCGCATCAGTGTCCGACGACAACCGGATCGCGGCGGGACGACCGGCGGTGCGCAGCCGGTCGGAGAGGCCGGCGGCCCCTGCGTCGCGACAGACGGCGCGGACCTCTCCCGGCGCATAGGTCACCGACCAGCGACGCGGCGATGCATCGGCGTTGATCGGCAGGCTGCCGAGCGATCGACCGTTGAGAAACGCCTCGACCTGACGGCAATTGCTGTAGACTTCGATCGTTTCCGGATGGGGTTGCCGGTTCGCGGGGATCCAGTCGTCGAACAGCGCGACCGGCGGCTGCGGCGTCGCCACTGCGATCATCGTCGGCAGCACCGGCTGGTTCGGTCCGCCCGCCCCGTCGGTCGCGGGTCCCGCCGCGGTCGGAATCGCATTGCGCACGACATGGACGACGGGTGTGTCCGACCACCAGCTCGCCCGTTCCAGCCCCCGGATGTGCGGCGCGCCGGTGCGGTCGAGCAGGCCGGTGTAGCGGCTGATGAACGGCCAGCCGGCCCGGTTCGCCTCGCCCATGTAATCGATGCCGGTCCACAGGAACATGCCGGCATAGGCGGGATTGTCGCGCACCGGCAGCCAGTTGACGCGGTTGTGGCCGTTCTCGGTGCCCAGGATCCGGCGACGCGGGTCCTGACGATGCGCGGCCATCAGTTCGCCTTCGCGATAGTTCTGGCCGACCACGTCCAGCATGTCGGCGAAGCCATTGGCATAGTCGCCGGTCACGTTCGGGCGGAACAGCCCCATCGTGACCGGACGGGTCGGATCGTTCGCATGCGCGACGTCGAGCAGCGATCGCAGGGCCACCTTGGCCTGCACGGGATAGGCGGTGTCGTGGATCTCGTTGCCCGCGCTCCAGATCACGATGCTGGGATGATTGCGGTCGCGCCGGATCATGTCGGCGGCGTCGCGCTTGTGCCAGTCGCTGAAGAACTGGTGATAATCCTCCGGCGTCTTGGCGACGTTCCACTGGTCGAACCACTCGTCCATCACCAGCAGGCCGAGTTCGTCGGTCAGGTCCAGGAGTTCGGGGCTCGGCACGTTGTGCGCGGTGCGGATGGCGTTGACGCCCAGTGCCTTGAGCGCGAGCAGTCGCTGGCGCCACACGGCGCGCGGCACGGCAGCGCCGACCGCGCCGCCGTCGTGATGCACGGCCACGCCCTTCAGCTTGATGTTGCGCCCGTTCAGCCAGAAGCCGGTATCCGCCCTGAATTCGGCGTCCCGCACGCCGAACGGCACGATCTCGGTATCCGTCGGGTTGCCGCGATCGTCGAGGATGCGGATGGTCGCGCGGTACATCGCTGGATCGTCCAGGGCCCACCGACGGGGCGCGGCAAGGCGGATTTCGCGCGTCACCAGCTGCGTCCGATCGGCATCCACCTGTATCAGCGGCGATCGCGCGCGCCCGGTTTCGCGACCGTCGGGACCGGTGACCACCACGTCCACCATCGCGCCGCGGCTGGCGTCGCCGGCATTATGAATTTCGGCCGAGACCGACAGCGTGGCGGCATCGGCGGTGATCGACGTGGTACGGACGGCCGCGCCACCCTGCGGCACATGAAGGTCGCCGGTTTCGATCAGGCGGACGTGTCGATAGATGCCCGACCCGTTGTACCAGCGCGACGATGGCGCCGCCGACGTGTCGGTGCGCACCGCGATGACGTTGCGCCCGTCGCTGCGCAGATGACGCGTGATGTCATAGCGCAACGAGACGTAGCCCATCGGCCGGTAACCGACGTGATGGCCGTTCACCCAGACGCCGCTGCGTTCCATGATGCCGTCGAATTCGACGAAATACCTGCGGTGCGGGGCCGGCACCACGTTCAGGTCGCGTCGATACCAGGCGACACCCGTCGGAAAAAAGCCGTTCTCGCCGCCTGCTCTGGCGTCGCGATCGACCGGTCCTGCGATCGCCCAGTCGTGGGGAACGCTGACGGTGCGCCAGCCGCGCGTGTCGGTGTCGGCGCGCTCGGCCCCGTCCGGATCGCCCTGTACGAACCGCCAGCTGTCGGAAAGGGGCGTGACCGTGCGATCGGCCGCCGTCGCGGCGCCGGATATCGCCAGGCCGACCAGCAGGATCGCCGCGCGACCGAATACCCGACCCATGTGCCTCTCCCTGTGTGCCCACGCCGCATGATCGCGATCGTCGAGCAATTCGTGGGACAGACTTTCACATGTTGAGCAGGTGACGGCAACCGTCATCCGCGCTGCGCGTACGGTGCCGTGGTGCGGCCTTGCTACGTGACAGGCAGTCGCAAGCTTTCTGGCAAGACCTTGTGATCCTCGAACCGCAGTTATTGCATTCCGCAAGTCCGTGCGTAGTCTCGTCCCCGGGGCGCGAAGGATTCGATTCCGAACATCGAGGGGGATTGCGATGAACCGCTTACGTCTTGCTTTGACCTGCCTGATACTCGCCGGTTCCGCACCGGCCATTGCCGCCGGCCAGATCTCCGGGACATGGAAGGCGGACACCGCCACCGCCAAATTGTCGACGAAGCCGGACGTGTTCGTCGTCAAGGATGGGGTCTACGACTGCACGTCATGCATGCCGCCGTACAAGATCGCTGCCGACGGGCGGCCGCATCCGGTCGCGGGTCGTGACTATTGGGACGCCGCATCGGTCGCCGTGGTGGATGCCCGGACGCTGGAGTGGAAACGCTATCGCAAGGGTATGCCGATCAGCACCACGAAGGTGACGGCGTCGAGCGACGGCAGCATGCTGAGCTTCACGTCGGTGTCGGCGGACAATGCATCGGGCAAGACCACGACCAGCACCAGCATGTCGAAGCGTGTCGGGGCGGCGCCGGTCGGCGGTCATGCCGCCAGCGGATCCTGGGTCGCCGTGAACGACGGCGCGCAGATCGCGGAAGAGAATCTGACCGCGACGATCGCCACGAAGGGCAACACGGTGACGATGAAGCTGGGCACCGGCGAGCATTACACGGCCGTGATCGGCGGGCCGAAGGTGGCGTTCGTCGGGGACAAGGCCGGCGCCATGGTCGCGCTGACCAAGGCTGGCGCGGGCTTCGTGGAAACCGACTATATCGGCGGCAAGGCGGTCGGCACCTACACCTACACGCCGATCAACGCGACGACCATGACGTTGAAGGCCGTCAACCTCAAGGCCGGGACGACCGATGAATATACGCTGCGCAAGCAGTAGATGATCGACCGAAGCCGCGCGGGATCTCATCTTCGCGCGGCATATCCGGGCATATTGCGAAATACGGGCGGACAGGATTGCAGCCCCTCCGCGCGGGCCGGCGCCACGAGCGTCGGCCCGCTGGTGTGCTCGACGCCTCGCCGGCCCTCAATGGGCGTCATCGACGCGCTGCCCGATCTGCCCGGGCGGGCGGCAGAACGGCACCAGCACCAGCGCGGCGACGAACAGCCACGCCATCGTCCGAAACACGTCGTTGAAGGCAAGCGTCAGCGCTTCGCGGCCGATCACCTGACCGAATACGGCCTGTGTCGTCAGCACGGCCCGATCGGGATCGGGGATCACGTCGGACAGCCGCCGCGTCAGGGCGCCGACCATCTCGGTCGCGGTGCGCGGCATCGTCCCCAGCGTCTCGCTCAACCTCAGCGCATGCAGGCGCGTCCAGTCCTGCAGCCATGTGTTGACCAGCGCGATGCCGATCGCGCCGCCCAGGTTGCGCATCAGGTTGAACAGGCCCGACGCATACCGCAGTTCCGGTCCGTCGAACCCGTTCAGTGCCAGTCCGACGCTGGGCACGATGCACAACATGATCGCAAAGCTGCGCACCGCCTGCGGCCAGAGCAATGCGTGAAAACCCCATTCCGGCGTCATGAACGAGAACAGCCAGAGCCCGCAGGCGAACAGCGTCAGTCCGACCGTTATCATGATCCGCGGATCGACGCGCTGCGACAGTCCGGCGGCGATCGGCACTCCCAGGAACTGGGTCACCCCGGCGATGAACACCGTGGTCCCGATCTCCGACGCCGTGTAGCCGCGCACACGCCCGAGATAGAGGGGCACGAGATAGGTTCCGGCATAGATGCCGAAACCGATCACCAGGTTGAAGACGCAAGCGAACGCAAAAGTGGGTTTGCGGAACGGCGTCAGCTTCACGATCGGCCCGTCGGATCGGAACGAGCGTTCGAGGAACAGGCCGAACGCGACCAGCGCCACCCACGCCGTCGCGGCAATGTGCGCATCGTCGAACCAGCCGTTCTTCGGCCCTTCCTCGAGGACATATTCCAGACCGGCGAGGAACACCGCCATCGACCCCAGATGGACCCAGTCGATCCGCCGCAGCATCGCCGGGTTCGCGCGATCGACGCGGATCAGCGCAATCGCCAGGATCGTCACGATCGCGCCGGGGGCCACGTTGACATAGAATACCCAGCGCCAGCCCGCCGCATCCGTGATCCAGCCGCCGAGCGTCGGCCCCAGCGTCGGCGCGAGCACCGACACCATGCCTAGGATCGCCGGGATCATCGCGCGCTGCTTGCCCGAGAACATCGCGAATCCGGTCGCGAACACCGTGGGCACCATCGCGCCGCCGACGAAGCCCTGGACCGCGCGGAAAACGATCATCGATTCGATGCTCCACGCCATGCCGCACAGCGCGCTGGCCAGCGTGAACAGCCCCGCGGAGGCAGCGAACAGCCACCGCGTCGAAATCGCCTGCGCCAGAAAGGCCGCAAACGGGATCATCACCAGTTCGGCCATCAGATAGGCCGTCTGAACCCAGGAAATCTCGTCCGGCCCCGCCGACAGTCCGGCCTGAACCTCGTTGAGCGAGGCCGCGACGATCTGGATATCGACGAGCGCCATGAACTGACCGAACGCCATGATGCCGAAGATCAGGAACTTGGTGGTGTCGGGCAACGCCATCGGATCGATCGACGCGCGCGGCGGACCGAGACCTGCATCGCCGGACCGGTCTGAAGAGGCCGAGATCACCGTCATTCTCCGCCCCTTGCATCGACACATCGATTGATATTATGTGCATCATATAAAGATCCGGGACAAGCCCATGCGCTACGATGGCGACCACAAGACCGCGACACGGGCCCGAGTGCTGAAGGAAGCCGCGCGCGAAATCCGCGCGAAGGGGCCGGCCGGAATCGCCGTCGCGGGCGTGATGGCGCGCGCAGGCCTGACCCACGGGGGCTTCTACGCGCACTTCTCGTCCAGGGACGACATGGTCGCCGCTGCGATCGGCACGATGTTCGAAGAAGCGCGGGGCCGGTTCGACCGGACCCTTGCCGAGCGCGACCCCGCTGCCGCTCTGGTGGCGTACATCGATTTCTATCTGTCCGCGGCGCACCGCGATGCGCGGGAACACGGCTGCCCGCTTGCCGCGCTGTCGTCCGATCTGCCGCGGATGGGCAACGTATCGCGCGAACGGTTCGGCGCGGGCGTCGCCGCGCTGACCGGTCGCCTCGCCGACGCGATCGCGCGACACGGTGCCATGGATGTCGCGGATGCGACCCCGGTCGCGCAGTCGATGCTGGCGCAACTGGTCGGCGGGCTGTCGCTGGCCCGATCGGTGGCCGATACCGTCCAGTCCGATGCCATCCTCGCGGCGTCGCGCGCAGACCTCAAACATCGGCTCGGACTGAAGACGACCCCATGACCGGCCTCGAACAGCTGCACGCCATGCTCGCCGATGGCAATCAGCCGCCGATCGGCAGGACCCTCGATTTCGCGCTGGTCGAGGTGGAGAAGGGTCGCGCAGTGTTTGCGGGCCATCCCGACGCGCGCACCTACAACCCGCTCGGCACCGTCCACGGCGGCTATGCCGCGACGCTGCTCGATTCGGCATGCGGCATCGCGACGCATTCAATGCTGTCGCCGGGCCAGAGCTACACGACGCTGGAGCTCAAGGTCGCCTATCACCGCGCGATGACGGTCGATACCGGCCCGATACGGGCCGAGGGAACCATAGTCTCGTTCGGGCGGCGCGTGGCGTTCGCCGAGGCGCGGATCACGGACGTCGCGGGCAGAGTGCTGGCCTCGGCCACCTCGACGTTGCTGGTGATGACGCCGTGAGCGCCACGGCCGATGTCGTGCCCGAGGATACGGCCCCGACCCGATCCCGGCTGCGGTTCAGCCGGCGCCCCTGGCTTGTCGCGCTGATCGCGTTGGCGATCGCCGCGGGCGGCCTGTACTGGCTGTTGGCGCCGCGGACCAGCGAATCGACCGACAATGCCTTTGTGAAAGCCGACAGCACCTCGGTCGCGCCGCGCGTGGGCGGACTGATCGCGGCGGTGCTGGTGCGCGACAACCAGGCGGTCCGCCGTGGCGATCCGCTGGTCCGCATCGACGCGCAGGAATATGATGCGCGGCTGGCCGCGGCGCAGGCCGGGGTCGCCGATGCCGTCGCCGGCGTCGCGACCGCGCGCGCCGCGCTGGCTGCTCTCGGCGCGGACGAAGGACTGGCGGCCGCGCGCGTACGCGTTGCGCGGACGTCGATCGGTTCCGCCGACGCCGAATATGCCCGCGCAACAGCCGATCGTGCGCGGTACGAGGCGCTGGTGGCGGACGGTTTCGTCACGCGCCGCGATGCCGAACGCGTCCGCGCCGACGCGATCGGAGCCGACGCCGCGCGCGACCGATCGCGCGCGGATCGCGACGTCACGCTGGAACAGGCCGCGGTCGCCAGCGCGCGACGCCCGGTGCTGGTCGCCGAACTGGCGCGCGCGCGGGCGGCGGAAGCGCGCGCCCGCGCTACGCTGGCCCTCGCGCGGCAGGATAGCGGCTTCACACTGATCCGCGCGCCGATCGCCGGCGTGGTCGGTAATCGCCAGGCCCGGACCGGCGACTTCGTCCAGCCGGGGACGCGCCTGCTGACGCTGGTCCCGACGCAGGGCTATTATGTGGTCGCCAATTTCAAGGAAACGCAGACGCGGCGGATGACCGTCGGCCAGCGCGCATCGATCGCCGTCGATGCGCTGGGCGGCGATGCGTTGACCGGCCGGGTCGAGAGCTTCGCGCCGGCATCCGGATCGGAATTCGCGCTGCTGCCGTTCGAGCCGGGATCGGGAAATTTCACGAAGATCGTGCAGCGCATCCCCGTCCGCATCCGGCTCGACCCCGATCAGGCGGCGCTCGGCCAGTTGCGGCCCGGACTCTCGGTGACGGCACAGGTGCGAATTCGATAGCGCATCCGATACACACGGTCGCCACCGGTCGGCGCCCGCAGCCGATGGATGCGACCACATCCTGGGCGACCGCAAACCAGCGCTGCCATCGACGGTTCGATCCTGCTAACGGGCGTCCATGCTGAAGGGTCGGATGAAAGGGGACGCCGCCGACGCCGCGCGAGCAGCCAGGCTGATCGTCGAGGTACGCACATCGATCGCAGCGCTTTGCGACGACGATCTGCTGGATCCCGCGGACATATTTCCGGGTGACGCATCTGCGGTAGCGGGCGCGTTCGCGTCGGCCGCGATGCGACGCCGCAACCTGCGCGTGTGACCGTAGCGTTCGACCTGCCCGACGCCCTGTCCGGGTGGCAGCAGGCGCCCCGCGTCCGCGCACTCAATCGCGGCCTGACGGCCGTCGGCGGTCGCTACATATTGTGCTGGCTTCAGCAGGCGCTGCGGGCCGAGGACAATCCCGTCATCGACGCGGCCATCCGACTCGGCAACGCCTTGCGCCTGCCGGTGCTGGTGTATCACGGGGTTCGCGAGGATTATCCGTACGCTTCGGACCGCCTGCATCATTTCATTCTGGGTGCCAGCCGCGATCTTGGCGCGGGGTGCCGCCGGCGCGGCCTGGCGTGCGTCCAGCACATCGACCGCGCTGACCGGCGGGAAAAGGGGCTGGTCTACCGCTTAGGCGCCGATGCCGCGGCGATCGTGCTGGAGGACCAGCCGACCTTCGTCGCCCGGTGGCAGTCCGAGCGCGTGGCCGCGCGCGTCGCCGTGCCCGTGTTCGCCGTCAACGCCGCCTGCCTGGTGCCTCCCGCGCTCATCGGTGACGTGCGCGGGCGAACCGCCTTCCTGCGCAGCCACGAGCCGGCGCGGGCGATCTGGTCTGCCGGACACGAGGACGTCGCCGACGTCGCGCCATATGACGGCGAACTGCCGTTCACCCCCGACAGGCTGGACGCGCTCGATCCGGACACCCTGATCGCCGGCCTGGATATCGACCACAGTGTGCCGGCGACGTCACTGCATCCTGCGGGTCGGACGGCTGCGCAGGAGCGGCTGGCGCGCCTCGTCTCGGACGTGCTGCCCGGATACGCATCCAACCGCAACGACGCCACGCGCGCCGACGGCGCGAGCGGCCTGTCGCCGTATCTGCATTTCGGCGTTCTCGGCCCACGCGAGATCATGGCGGCGGTCGATGCCGCAGGCGTCGGCGCGCAGCACAAGCGCAAGTTCGCCGATGAACTGCTCGGCTGGCGCGAGTGGTTCCACTATCAGGCGCGACATCTGGCGGTGCCCGAGCGCTATGACCGGATTGCCCTCTGGGCGCGCCAGACCCTGGCCGAGCATGCCGGCGACCCCCGCCCCGCGCACGAGACACTCGCCGCCATGGTGCGGGGCGAGACACGGGACGAGACATGGAATGCCTGCCAGCGCCAGTTTCTTGCCGAGGGCTGGATGCACAACAACCTGCGCATGTACTGGAGCAAGCGGTTCATCGCGATGACGCCCAGCCCCGAGGCGGCGTGGGCGACCGCCTGCTATCTCAACGACCGGTTCAGCCTGGATGGCCGTGATCCGAGCACCTATGGAAACATCGCGGCGATGTTCGCCGGCTCTCCTGCGGATCGCGAGCGGCCCATCTATGGTCGCGTGGCGACACGCGGCGACGGCTCGACCCGCCACAGGGAGGGCGGCGTCGCGTGGCTGGAGGCTGCCGCATCGCGGCAAGTCCCGGCGGTGTCCGTACCTGCGACAGCACCGGTCGATCCTTATCTGACCGGTGGATCGCCGATCTGAAGCCAAGGCCACTGGAGCGGCGCGAACGGCCGCTCCAGATAGGCGAGAGCAACCAGACCCTCTCGATCCGGCGCACCTTTGCCCTTACTGATGGCGGAAAGTCTTCTCGAACCCTTCGTTCGCCCTGGTCATTCCGGCCAGCTTCCGCAGGCAGGTGCGGACATGTCGCTCGAACCGGATGTCGTCATGCAGGCCCGTCGCGGGATAGTCGTCCTGGCGGATCAGGTCCTTGAGACGCGCGGCGAACGCGGCCTGTTCGTTCGTGCAATCGGCGCTCTTCAGCGCGCGGCACACCCATTCCTCGGCCGCGGCCTTGTCGAAATCGTCCCGCGCTTCGTAGCCGCGCCTGTCCGCAGCGGCCTGATCCAGCCGCGACGCCGCGTAACGACGCTCCAGCCATGTGCGGACCAGCGCTGCGTCCCAGGGTTTCGACGGTGCCGTCATCATGCCTCCCCGATCGGTCCGCGACGCCGCGACCCTGTCGTCAGCTTTCCATAGGATGCAGTGGCGCGCTTCGCTACAGGCAGGCGCAATCGAGGCAGCCGGATCGAGCCATGACCAGACGTTCACGACATGATCCCTACGACCACCTTCCAAAGGAGGATGATGCGTCGTCCGCGCCGGTGCCGTGCTGGCTCTGCGGTAGGCCGACCGGGAAGACCATCGTCTGGCACCATCCCGTGCCGAAGAATCGGGGTGGTCGCGATGTCGTGCCGATGCATGGGATCTGCCAGCAAACCCTGATCGCCAATTTCACCAATGCCGAGTTGCAGCGGCATGGCACGGAGGTGGCCGGCCTGCTGGATCATCCGAACGTGCGCAGGTTCGTGGATTGGGTGGCGAAGAAGGATCCGGACTTTACAGCGACGATCGCGAGGAAGCAGCGCTGATGCCCGCCGGGCGTCGAGTGCAGGCGGACTCCACCGCCCGTCAGCCGACCGTCGCTGCGAAGTGCAAGGTGAACGACGCGCCACCTTCGCTCTCGTTCGCGGCGCAAACCTGAACGCCCATCGCGTCGCCGAACCCCTTGACGATCGCAAGGCCGAGACCGCTGCCGCCGGCCCGGTCGTTGCCGGCACCGCGCGCGAAACTGTCGAAGATGGCCGCGACATCGACATCCAGGCCCGGACCGGCATCGACGATCGCAAGCGTGACGCCATCGCGCGTACGGCGGCCGACGATGCGGATCGGCGTGTCCGCGCCACCGTGCAACGCAGCATTGGCCAGCAGATTGATCAGGACGTGATGCAGCAGGCGGGGATCGGCTTGAACAAGGGGTAAGGTCGCGGGCACGTCGAACACGATCCGGTTGCCACGCAAGGTGTCGCGCAGATCGCGAACCGCCGCATCGACCGCGTCGATCAGATCGGTCGCCTCGAGCGCCGGCGCCAGGGCACCGGCGTCGATGCGGACCATTTCGAGCAGATTGTCGAGGAACCGCTTGAGCCGTTGCGCCTCGGCACGCGCCGTGGCCAGTTGCGGCGCATCTTCGGCGACCGTGCGGATCGCGTCGATCGCTGCGATCACCGACGTCAGCGGGGTGCGAAGATCGTGGCCGATCGACGAAAGCAGTGCCGCGCGCAGGCGATCGCGCTCCTCGAGCACCGACAGCGCCTTGGCATCCACGTCCAGGCGCAGGCGTTCGTGTGCCAGCGCCGCCTGGCCGGTCAGCGTGGCCAGGAGGACGGCGCGATCCGGAGCGATCGGGTCGCGCCCGTCCTCGCGCGCCATGCCGAGCACGGCAAGGACACCGAGCGACGTTCGCAGCGGATGGAATTGCCAGTCGGCGGCGTTGAGCGTCGCCGTGCCGCTCCCGGCCGGCTCGCCGCGACCATGGGTCCATTCCGCAGCGGCGCGATCCACCGGGCCGAGTGCGGGCACGTCGGGAGCACCGGCGACGACCGTCAGGCGGCCCTCTCGCTCGGCCAGCAGGACCGCGCGCACGTCGAGCAGGCGGGCAACCTCGTCCACCGTCACCTGTGCCGTTGCTGCGGCATCGGACACGCGCGCCAGCGCCTGCGAGAAGGCGGCGACCGCGGCATTTTCCTGCGCGCCGCGGACGCCGATCGCCGCGCGCGAGCGCAGCCGCCCGGCCAGGTGGCTGGTGAACACGGCGACGCCCAGCAGCACCAGCAATGTCAGGACGCTTTGCGGATCGGCGACGGTGAAGGTGTAGATCGGCGGCAGGAACAGGAAATTATAGGCAAGCGCGGCGATCAGCCCGGCCGCGATGCCCGGACGCAGCCCCAGCTGGCTCGCCGCGATGATGACCGGCAGCAGGTAGATCAGGTCGAGTGCCCCCGTGCCGATCAGGGGTTGCACCAGCGCGGCGATGCCACTCGCCACCGCCACCAGGGCACCGGCGATCCCGTAATCCCATGGCCGACCTGCGCGTGACCGGGTGACATGCGCCTGTGCGATGGCGATCGTGCCTGCGGGAATGACGTGGATCGCCAGACCGTCGCCGTCGGCAAGCATGGCCGACACCACCGACCGGTGGCGCAGCTCGAACCACCAGCTGCGCCGCGACTTGCCGATGACGAGCTGGGTCGCGCGCATCGCCGCGACCTGTGCGCGCAGGCCCGCGACCACGGATTCGGCAGGAACGGTGGCGATCGTCGCGCCGAGGCTGGCGGCCAGCGCAAGCGCCTCGGCGACGCTCCGGCGCTGGTCGTCGCCGAACCCCGCGGCGCGCGGTGTCTCGATATGGACCGCGGTCCAGGGGGCGTGCAACGCGTCGCTCAGCCGCTTGGCGGCGCGGACCAGCGCATCGGCCCCGGGTAGTTCGCTGACCGCGACCAGCACGCGTTCCCCGCCCGCGAACGTCCCGGGCAGCGCATTGGCGTCGAGATGCTCGAGCATCGCGCGATCGACGCTCTGCGCGGCGCGGCGCAGCGCCATCTCGCGCAGCGCCGACAGATTGGCTTTCGAGAAAAAGTGGCCGAGCGCGCGCGCGGCCTCGTCCGGTACATAGACCTTGCCGTCCTTCAGCCGCTGGATCAGCTCGTCGGGGGGCAGATCGACGATCTCGATCTCGGCACCTTCGAACACATGGTCCGGCACCGTCTCGCGGACGCGGACGCGGGTGAAGCCGGCAACGACGTCGTTCAGGCTTTCGAGATGCTGGATGTTGAGCGTGGTGTAGACGTCGATCCCGGCGTCGAGCAGTTCATCGACATCCTGCCAGCGCTTGGGGTGACGACTGCCCGCGACATTGGTGTGGGCATATTCGTCGACCAGAGCGAGCGCGGGTGCGCGGGCCAGCACGGTGTCGATATCCATCTCGCCCAGGCGATGCCCCCGGTACGCGATCTCGGCCGGCGCGATCACCTCGAACGGAGCGACGAGCGCGCGGGTTTCGGCGCGGCCGTGCGTTTCGACCACCGCGACGACGACATCGGTGCCGTCGCGCAGCCGCTCGGCCCCCTCGCGCAGCATCTCGTAGGTCTTGCCGACCCCGGGCGCCGCGCCGAGGAAGATCTTGAGCCGCCCCCTGCCCTCGCGCGATGCGGCGCGGAGCAGGGCGTCGGGCGAGGGGCGAAGCTGGTCGATCACTGCGCCGTCCCTACGTCCGCTGCGGGCCGTCTGCATCCATTCTTATGGAATCCTTATGGCGCGGTGCCGTTTTCCCCCGCGAAAACTTATGGCGCTACCGCCTAGATCGCCTCCCGACTTCAGCCGGGACATCCCATCATGACCGATCTTCTCTGGCTCGCCGCAATAGGCGGGCTCTGCGCGGCGACCTTCGCCTATATCCGCCTGTGCGACGCGGCCTGATCCGATGGGCCTCGACCTGACGCTGTCCGCGATCACCGCCGGCGGCCTGCTGCTCTACCTCGTCGCCGTGCTCGTGCGACCGGAGCGGTTCTGACATGACGCTGCAAGGCTGGGCGCTGATCGCGCTGTTCGTGGGCATATTGCTCGTGCTGACCAAGCCTGTGGGGCTGTGGCTGTTCGCGCTGTACGAAGGACGGCGGACGCCGCTTCATAGCGTGCTCGGCCCGGTCGAGCGCGGCTTTTACCGGATGGCGGGCATCGATCCGGATACCGACATGGGCTGGCGGCGCTATGCCGTGCACATGCTGGCGTTCAACATCGCGCTGCTGCTGTTCACCTATGCGATCCTGCGGCTGCAATATTTCCTGCCGCTCAACGCGCCGGGCATCGCGGGCATGGGGCCTGACGGGGCGTTCAACACCGCGATCAGCTTCACCACCAACACCAACTGGCAATGGTATGCGGGCGAGGCGGCGCTGTCGAACCTGTCCCAGATGCTGGGGCTGACGATCCATAATTTCCTGAGCGCGGCGACCGGCATCGCGCTGGCCTTCGCGCTGTTCCGCGGCTTTGCGAGGTCCGAGGCGAAGGGCGTCGGCAACTTCTGGGCCGATGTCACGCGTGTCACGCTCTACCTGCTGCTGCCGGTCTGCATCGTCTACACGCTCTACCTGATCGCCAGCGGCGTACCGCAGACGCTCGACCAGCAGGTCGTCGCGACGACGCTGGAGGGCGCGCGACAGACGTTGGCGATGGGGCCGATCGCCAGTCAGGAAGCGATCAAGATGCTCGGCACCAACGGCGGCGGCTTCCTGAACGCGAACAGCGCGCATCCGTTCGAGAATCCGACCGCGCTGACCAACCTGGTCCAGATGCTGTCGATCTTCGTGATCGGCTTCGGGCTGACGTGGTGCTTTGGCAAGGCGGTCGGCAACCCGCGCCAGGGCTGGGCGATCCTGGCGGCGATGCTGATCCTGTTCCTCGCCGGTGCCGGCGTGACCTATTGGCAGGAAGCGGCGGGCAATCCCGTCCTCCACGGTCTGGGCGTCGCGGGCGGCAATATGGAGGGCAAGGAGGTCCGCTTCGGCATCGCCGCCAGCGCGCTGTTCTCGGTCGTCACCACCGCGGCGTCGTGCGGTGCGGTCAACGCGATGCACGACAGCTTCACCGCGCTGGGCGGGATGATCCCGCTGTTCAACATGCAGCTGGGCGAGGTCGTGATCGGCGGCGTCGGGGCGGGAATCTACGGCTTCCTGCTGTTCGCGATCCTCGCCGTCTTCGTCGCCGGGCTGATGGTCGGCCGGACGCCCGAATATGTCGGCAAGAAGATCGAGGCCCGCGAAGTGAAGCTGGCCGTGCTGGCCATCGCGGTGCTGCCGCTCGTGATCCTTGGGATGACGGCGATCAGCGCCGTCATCGCGCCGGGGCTCGCGGGTCCGCTGAACACAGGCCCGCACGGGTTCAGCGAAATCCTCTACGCCTTCACCTCCGCGGCCGGCAATAATGGCTCGGCGTTCGGCGGCATCACCTCGGGCACCCCCTATTACAACGCGATGCTGGGCGTCGCGATGTGGGTCGGGCGGTTCTTCGTGATCGTGCCGATGCTGGCGATCGCCGGCAGCCTGGCCGCCAAGCGCTACACGCCACCGTCCGCCGGCTCGTTCCCGACCACCGGCGGGCTGTGGGTCGGCCTGCTCGTCGGGATCATCCTGATCCTGGGCGGCCTCACCTTCCTGCCGAGCCTCGCGCTTGGTCCCATCGCCGATCATCTCGCCATGATCCGCGGCCAGCTTTCGTAAGGCTATCGTCATGGCCCGTACCGCCACCAAATCGCTCTTCACGGCTGCGCTGATCGCCCCGGCGATGCGCGACGCCGTCCGCAAGCTTTCGCCCGCCCAACTCGTGCGCAATCCGGTGATGTTCGTCACCGCCTGCGTCGCGCTGTTGCTCACCGTCCTGCTGGCGATCGGCAGCGACGGGCTGGCGACCGGCTTCAAGGTGCAGCTGGTCGGCTGGCTGTGGCTGACCGTCCTCTTCGGCACCTTCGCGGAAGCACTCGCAGAGGGGCGCGGCAAGGCGCAGGCGGCATCGCTGCGCGCGGCCAAGGCGGAACTCTGGGCCAACCGGATGCTGGGCGTCGGCGACACCTGCGAGAAGGTGCCGGCCAGCCAGCTTCGCGCCGGCGACCAGGTGATCGTCGTGGCCGGCGAGCTGATTCCGGCGGACGGCGAGGTCATCGCCGGCGTCGCCAGCGTCAACGAAGCCGCGATCACGGGTGAGAGCGCACCGGTAATCCGCGAAGCAGGCGGCGACCGCTCCGCCGTCACGGCCGGCACGCGCGTGCTGTCTGACCAGATCACCGTACGCGTCACGGCCGATCCGGGGCAGGGCTTCCTCGATCGCATGATCGCCTTGGTCGAGGGGGCCGAACGGCAGAAGACCCCGAACGAGATCGCGCTGACCATCTTGCTCGTCGGGCTGACGATCATCTTCCTGATCGCGGTCGGCACCGTCCCCGGTTTCGCCAGCTATGCCGGCGGCGAGGTGCCGGTCGTGATCCTAGCGGCGCTGCTCATCACGCTGATCCCGACCACGATCGCGGCCCTGCTCTCGGCGATCGGGATCGCGGGCATGGACCGGCTGGTACGCTTCAACGTGCTGGCGAAATCAGGCCGCGCGGTCGAGGCGGCGGGCGACATCGACGTGCTGCTGCTCGACAAGACCGGGACGATCACGATCGGCGACCGCCAGGCCACGGAATTCCGTACCGTCGGCGGCGTCACGCCGGGCGAACTGGCCGAGGCGGCGCTGCTGGCCAGCCTGGCGGACGAGACGCCCGAGGGTCGGTCGATCGTCGTTCTGGCG
Source organism: Pseudomonadota bacterium (assembly GCA_040388765.1). Lineage (GTDB taxonomy): Bacteria > Pseudomonadota > Alphaproteobacteria > Sphingomonadales > Sphingomonadaceae > Sphingomonas. The sequence continues at coordinate 207,553 of JAZKBG010000002.1, forward strand.
CGCGACCGATTCGGGGTGACCACTGCCGCGCTGCCAACCGATGCCGAGGTCATCGCGTTCACCGCGCAGACGCGCATCTCGGGTGTGCGGGCAGGCGGCAGTATCATCATAAAAGGGGCGGTAGATTCGGTCTTGAAGGCAGTTTCCCAACCTCCGTTCGCCCTGAGCGACGTCGAAGGGCATGGGACGCCAGGTGCTTCGACTTCGCTCAGCACGAACGGTGTGGGGGCAGACCTGCGCCGCATCACCGACGAGATCGCCCGCGCCGGCGGCACACCGCTGGCGGTGGCGAAGGACGGCCGGCTGCTTGGCGCGATCTTCCTGAAGGACATCGTGAAGGCCGGCATCCGCGAGCGGTTCGGCGAGCTGCGCGCGATGGGCATCCGCACCGTGATGATTACCGGCGACAACCCGCTGACCGCCGCCGCCATCGCCGCCGAGGCCGGGGTCGATGATTTCCTCGCCCAGGCGACGCCCGAGGACAAGCTGGCGCTGATCCGCAAGGAACAGGCCGGCGGCAAGCTGGTCGCGATGTGCGGCGACGGCACCAACGACGCGCCCGCGCTCGCCCAGGCCGACGTCGGCGTCGCGATGAACACCGGCACACAGGCCGCGCGCGAGGCGGGCAACATGGTCGACCTCGACAGCGATCCGACCAAGCTGATCGAGGTCGTCGGCCTGGGTAAACAGCTTCTGATGACGCGCGGCAGCCTCACGACCTTCTCGGTCGCGAACGACGTCGCCAAATATTTCGCGATCATCCCGGCGATGTTCGTCGTGCTCTATCCCGGCCTCGGCGTGCTCAATGTGATGGGGCTGGCGACGCCCGAAAGCGCGATCCTGTCGGCGATCATCTTCAACGCGCTCATCATCCCGGCGCTGGTGCCGCTGGCGCTGAAGGGCGTCGCCTACCGGCCAATGGGGGCCGGGCCGCTGCTGGCCCGCAACCTCGCCGTCTACGGTCTCGGCGGCCTCGTCGCGCCGTTCGTCGGCATCAAGCTCATCGACCTGGCCGTCACCGGCCTCGGTCTCGCCTGAGGATCACCCCATGGGTAAAGACTTCACCTCCGCGCTGCGTCCGGCGATCGTCCTGACGCTGGTGTTCGCCGCACTGCTCGGACTGGCCTATCCGCTGGCGATGACCACGATCGGCCAGCTCGCGTTCCCCGCGCAGGCCAATGGCAGCCTGATCCGCGACGGCGATCGCATCGTCGGATCGGCGCTGATCGGGCAGGGCTTTGCCGCCGATCGCTATTTCCATCCGCGCCCTTCGGCTGCCGGCAAGGGCTATGACGGGCTCGCTTCCGCCGGATCGAATCTCGGCCCCGCCAGCCGCGCGCTTGCCGATCGCGTGACGGCCGACGTCGCCACGCTCACCGCTTCCGCCCTTGGTCGACCCGTTCCGCCCGACCTCGTGACGGCCTCCGCCTCGGGGCTCGACCCCCATATCAGCCCCGAGGCGGCCTTGTATCAGGTCGAGCGTGTCGCCCGTGCGCGCCAGCTGCCGGTCGCTGCGGTACGTGCGCAGGTCGATCGTGCGGTCGAGCGACCGCTGCTCGGCCTGCTCGGCGAACCGCGCGTCAACGTGCTGTTGCTCAACCGCGCGCTCGACGCATACGCGCCGGCCCGGTAACGCTGCGTCGCGATGGCAGCGACGAACACGGTCCTCATCATCGAGGACGATCCCCATATTCGCCGGTTGCTGCGCGGTGCGCTCGCGCGGGCGGGGCATGTCGTCGTCGAAGCGGCGACCGCGCGCGACGGCGTGTCGCTGGCAGCGAGCGAGAAGCCTGCGGTCGTGCTGCTCGACCTCGGCCTGCCCGACCGCGACGGGCTGGAACTGATCCAGCTGCTGCGCGAACGCACGAACGCGACGATAATCGTCGTCTCGGCGCGTGAGGACACCGACGAAAAGGTCGCCGCACTCGATCTCGGCGCGGACGATTACATCACCAAGCCGTTCGACACGGACGAACTGCTGGCGCGGATCCGCACCGCGCTGCGGCATCGCGTGAAGGCGGTCGGCGAGGCGACCGTCATCCGGTTCGGCGAGGTCGTCGTCGATCTCGAGCATCGCCGCGTCACGCGCGGAGCGGATGAGGTCCACCTGACGCCGAAGGAATATGAGGTGCTGTCCGAACTGACGCGCAGGCCCGACCGCGTCGTGGGCCACACCGCGATCCTGCGCGCGGTATGGGGGCCGGCGCACGAAAGCGACATCGACTATCTGCGGATCGTCGTTCGCGCGCTGCGAAAGAAGCTGGAACCGGATCCGGCGCGGCCGTCATGGCTGATCAACGAGCCCGGCGTGGGATATCGACTGCGCACGACCGCGCGGTAGGCGCCGCAGGTGCCATGCGGCCGGCATCCGGCAACGCTCAACGGTTCGCGACAGCACCGCGGTCGCGATGTACCAGGCGGTACAGGGCGGGCAGCACGATCAGCGTCAGGATCGTCGATGACATGATGCCGCCGATCACCACCGTGGCGAGCGGGCGCTGAACCTCCGACCCCGCGCCGACGTTGAGCGCCATCGGCACGAAGCCGAGCGACGCGACCAGCGCCGTCATCAGCACCGGGCGCAGGCGGGCAAGAGCGCCCTCGCGGATCGCAGCGTCCAGCCCGACTCCCCGGGTCCGCAGGTCGCGGATGAACGAAAGCATCACGACGCCGTTGAGCACCGCCACGCCCGACAGCGCGATGAACCCGATGCCGGCCGAGATCGACAGCGGAATGCCGCGCAGCGCCAGCGCGGCGATGCCGCCGGTCAGTGCCAGCGGAACGCCCGAGAACACGATGCCCGCGTCCTTCGCCGATCCGAACAGCGTGAACAACAGGCCGAAGATCAGCACCAGCGCCAGCGGCACGACGATCTGCAGGCGCGTCGTCGCCGACTGCAGCTGCTCGAACGTGCCGCCATATTCGACGTAATAGCCCGCCGGCAACGTCACGCGGGCACCGATGACGGCGCGCAATTCGGCGATGAGCGAGCCGAGATCGCGGTCGCCGACGTTGGCGGTGACGATGGCGCGGCGCCGACCGTTCTCGCGACTGATCTGGTTGGGACCGACCGCGAGTGCGATGTCGGCCACCTCGGACAGCGGCGCGAAGCCGGTACCGCGCATGACGGGGATCGGCAGCCGGCCGAGCGCGGCGAGGTCGGTGCGCACCGCCTCGGGCAGCCGCACGACGACGTCGAACCGGCGATCGCCCTCGAACACCTGCCCCGCCGCGCGTCCGCCGGTGGCGATGGACACGGCATCAGCCACGTCGCCGACGTTGATGCCGTAGCGCGCCAGCAGGTCGCGCCGCGGGGTGACGGACAGCACCGGCAACCCGCTGACCTGTTCCAGCTTCACATCCTGCGCGCCAGGAATGCTCTCGACCACCCGCTCGATCGCGGCGCCGCTTGCCAGCAACTGATCGAGATCGTCGCCGACCACGCTGACCGCGACTTCGGCGCGTACGCCGGCGATCAGCTCGTTCATCCGCATCTCGACCGGCTGGGTGAACTCATAGGTGTTGCCCGGCACCGCGTCGGCAGCGGCCTTCAGCTCGGCGACGAGCCGCGCCTTGGGCTTGCGCGGATCGGGCCAGGCCTTGCGGTCCTTGAGCATGATGTAGGTATCGGCGACCGACGGCGGCATCGGGTCGGTCGCGACGTCGGGGGTGCCGATCTTGCTGAACACCCGCTCGACTTCGGGCAGGCGCGCCAGCCGGCGTTCGAGGATCGCCTGCATCCCGACCGCCTGGGTCAGGCTGGTGCCGGGAATGCGCAGCGCATGCGTCACGACGTCGCCCTCGTCCAGGCTGGGGATGAACTCGGACCCCAGCCGGCTCGCACCGAAGACGCTCAGCGCGACGAGTGCTATCGCGGCGGCGACGATCGGCTTGCCGCGCCGCATCGTCCGGTCGAGCAGCGGCGCATAGCCGTTGCCGGCCCAGCGCATGACGCGGTTGTCCTTCTCCTCGACCGTGCCGGTCACGAACAGCGCGATCGCGGCGGGAACGAAGGTCAGCGACAGGACCAGCGCGGCGGTCAGCGCCAGCACGACCGTGATCGCCATCGGGTGGAACGTCTTGCCCTCGATCCCCGTCAGCGCGAAGATCGGGAGATAGACGACGGTGATGATGACGACGCCGAAGATGCTGGGTCGCGTCACCTCGGCGCTGGCCGACGCGACCAGGGCAAACCGCTGCTCGCGCGCCAGCAGACGACCGGCCCGACGCTGTGCCTCGCCCAGCCGGCGCAGGCAGTTCTCGACGATGATGACGGCGCCATCGACGATCAGCCCGAAATCGAGCGCACCGAGGCTCATCAGATTGGCGGATATCCGCCCCTGCACCATGCCGGTCAGCGTCATCAGCATCGCGATCGGGATAACCGCGGCGGTGATGATCGCGGCGCGGATGTTGCCGAGCAGCAGGAACAGGACGACCACGACCAGCAGCGCACCTTCGATCAGGTTGGTCCGGACCGTGTCGATCGTCCGTTCCACCAGCGCGGTGCGATCGTAGATCGGGTGCGCGATGACCCCGGCCGGCAGCGCCCGGGACGCCGCGATCAGTCGCGCCGCGGCGGCCCTGGCGACCAGGCGCGGGTTCTCGCCCATCAGCATGATGATCGTCCCGGTGACGATCTCCCGCCCGTTCTCGGACGCCGCTCCGGTGCGCAGCGCGCTGCCGATGACGACATCGGCGACGTCGGCGACGCGGATCGGCACCCCGCCGCGGGTCGCGACGATGACCTGCGACAGGTCCGCCGCGTTCGCCGCCTGGCCCTGGACCCGGATCAGGATCTGCTCGCCGCCGCGTTCGACATAGCCGGCACCGGCATTGGCGTTGTTCCGCTCTAGCGCGGCGACGACATCGGTCAGCGACAGCTTCAGCGCCGCCAGCCGCGCGGGGTCGGGCGTGACCTGATACTGCTTGGTGTAGCCGCCGACGGTGTTCACCTCGGCGACGCCGGGGATCGTGCGCATCTGTGGCCGAATCACCCAGTCGTGCAGCGTTCGCAACTCGGTCGCGGTCCAGGCGCTGCCGTCCGGCTTGCGCGCATTCGGCTGCGGTTCGACCGCATAGGTAAAGATCTCGCCCAGCCCGGTCGCGATCGGCCCCATCTGGGGCTCCATGCCGGCGGGCAGCTGCGCCTTGACCGCCTGGATGCGTTCGTTGACGAGCTGGCGCGCGAAGAAGATATCGGTACCGTCCTCGAACACCACGGTCACCTGGCTGAGGCCGTAGCGCGAGATCGACCGGGTGTAGGCCAGCTTCGGCAGGCCGGCGATGGCGGCTTCGATCGGCACGGTGATCCGCTGTTCGGATTCGAGCGGCGAGAAGCCTTCGCCCTCGGTATTGATCTGGACCTGCACGTTGGTGATGTCGGGCACGGCGTCGATCGGCAGGCGGCTGGCGCTGTAGATGCCGAGCGCGCAGAGCAGCGCGACGACGCCCAGCACGAACCACCGCTGGCGGATGGCGAAGCCGATGATGCGGGAAAGCATGGTCGTGCGTCCGATCAGTGATCGTGGCTCGCGCCCGACTTCTCGATGTCGGCGCGGATCAGAAAGCTGCCCCTGGCGGCGTAGGGCGTGCCGGGGGCAAGCCCGCCGGTCACTTCGGTCCACTCGGGCGACGTGCGGCCAAGCGAGAGCATCCGGACCTCGTAATCCTCGCCATAGTTCGCGAAGACGACGGTGAAGTTCCGGAAGCGCTGCAGCGCCGCGGTCCGGACCGCGAGCGGCACCTGCACCGCATTCACCACCACCCTGCCGCGCAGCGCCATGCCCGGTCGCCAACGATTGCCGGGATTCGACAGGCTGGCGCGCATCAATGCGGTGCCGGCCTCGGCATTACCCTCCGGCAGATAGCCGCCGAGCCGGGTGTCGCCGACGACCTGCCCGTCGAGCGTCTCGATCGTCACGCGCTGGCCCGGCTGGATCGCCGTCAGGTCGCGCGGGAAGATGTCGAACACGACGGTCGTCTGTCCGGGATCGGTGATGACGAAGATCGGCTGGTCGAACGCGACGTTGCCGACGTTGGCGTTGCGCTCGGCAACGACGCCGCTGGCCGGCGCGCGGACGGGATAGACCTGGAGCGACTCGCTCGATTCGATCCGCGCGAGCAGGTCGCCGCGACGCACGATATCGCCGACCGCCCTGTAGACCTGCACGACCCTGCCCGGAAACTGCGCGCGCACCTCGGACCGGGCGGTCGTGGCGAGCTGGACGGTGCCGACCAGGTCGCGCGTCTCCCCGATCATCGCCGGGCCGACGCGTTCGATGACGACCCCGCCCGCCTTCGCGGCGGCAGCGGCGATGCGGGTCCGCCCTTCGGGGCTGGCATAGGCCCAGCGGTGGCGTCGGTCCCCTTCGTCCGCGATCACCTCGACATCGAAGCTGTGCGGTTCCTCCACCACACCCTCCCCTGCGAGGTGATCGCCCGCCGGCTTGAACGCGAAGCGATCGACCCGCCCGCCGAGTCGCCTGAGCGTGACCGAAAGGGTGATGCCGCTGGGTTCGACGGGCTTGCCGTCGCGCGTCGGGTACACTCGGAACCGGGGTGCCTGCCCGTCCTCGACGATCGTCATCTCGACCGCGAAGTCGCCGTCCTTCAGCAGGCGGCCACCGTGCGCGCCCGTCTCGGCTTCGGGTGCCGCGCCATGCTCGTCGCCGGCTTCCTCGGTGACGGCACCGCCGCCGCAGGCGGCGAGCGGCGACAGGAGGAACAGCGCGCCGATCGCGCGCATCATCGCGCAGGTTTTCATGGTGTGGCCCCCAGCGGCTGCGGCGCGTCGAAGCGCCCGGTCAGCCGATCGATTTCGGATTGGACGTCGCGGTACGCGGTCATCGCCGTCACCAGATCGGCGTTGATGGCGATGATCGCGTCGGCCGCGTCCTGGATATCGCGGAAGGTGAAGCCGCCGCGGTTGTAGCCCTCGCGGACCTGCGTCAGCGCGCGCCGCGCCCGCGGCAGCACCTCTGCCATGATCCGGTCGGACCGGGTGAGCGCGCTGTCGGCCTCCGCGCGCAGCGTCGCCAGACGGCGTGTGCGATCCTGCACGGCGGCAGCCGCAGCGAACCCGGCCCGGCGGTGTTCGGCCTGCGCCCGCTCGATATTGCCGCGATTGCGGTCGAACCGGCCCAGCGGAATCGCGATCCCGGCGACCAGCGCCACGTCGCGGGTGTGCGGCAGGACGCGAACCCCGCCCGACCATGTATAGTCCTGCTTCGCCCGGGTCTGTTCGACCACCGCCGCCGCCCCGGCCCGGGCGATCGCGGCGTCGCCCAACGCGGCGTCGGCCGACGACAACGCTGCCGTGTTCGCATCCCCGGCCAGCGCCGTCATGCCAAGGGCGCCACCGGGTTCCAGGCCGTCGCCCGATCCACCCCAGAACGCCGCCAGCGCCGCACGGGTCGATCGCCGTCGCACCTGCGCCAGATCCGCGGCGATCTCGGCATCGGCGACGCGCGCGGCGGCGCGGGTTTCGACAAACAGCGGATCCTTGTAGCCACGCACCCGCCGCACCGCCTCGCGCTGCAACGCGCGTTCCGTCACGAGCCGGGCGGCGGACGCTTCGGCCACACGATCGGCGATCAGCACGTCGATGAAGGCGCGCTGGATCGCCGCGATCAGATCCAGCCGCGCCACCGTACGCGACGCTTCGGCCACGGCGATCTCGCGCTCGGCCAGAACGACGCGCGCCTGTCGTTTCCCGCCGCGCTCGACGAGTTGGTTATAGGCAGCCGTGATCTGCGCCTGATCGATTGCTCCGCCGGTGCCCGCGAAATTCTCCGCCTCGACCGACAGCGTCGGGTTGGGCCGCACGTCGGCCTGGCGACGACCCGCCTGGGCCGCATCAACGGCGGCATCGGCGGCGCGCAGTACCGGTGCCGCCGCGACCCCACGTGCGATGGCGTCCTGCAGCGTCACGGATTCGGCACGGGCGATACCGGCCGTGACGGCAAGCGCGCCCGCCAGCAGCGCGGCGCGCATCCTGATAGTCATGTTTCCACTCCTGATCCGAACAGACCCGGCGACGGACGCGGTCCGTGCCGAAGCGAGGGATCAGGCGGCGGGTGGCTCGATCAACGGCGCGTGGGAGATCGAGGCGAGCGTGGAGGCGAGCGCAGGCACCGGCTTCGCGCCATCGAGCGGCGTACGCCGACAGATGCCGGGGGCGCCGCTGCCCAGACTGACGCCGCAATGATGATGCTGCGCGACCTCGCCCTTGCCGTCCGGCGATCTACCGTCCGGCGCGTCGATCGCGTGATGATCGCTGTCGAGCAGGTCGATCACCTGCACGGCACTCTCGCCCTGCGGGTGCGCGACCGCGGGCGCATGGGCGCTGCCGAGCATGATCGCGAGGATCAGGAAAAAGCTCAGGACGGCACCGCGCATGCGTGAGCGCCTAGCATGGTGGCCGCGCCGGGACAAAGAAAAGCTGGCGGCGACGATCCGGCCATCGACGCGGTTCACCGTGTCATCCGTCGTCGTCGGCGTCGTCGGCCGGCGGCGAAGACAGCGTAGCCAGCAGATCCCGTAGCGCCCGCCGCTCCCCTTCCGACAGATGCGCGAACGCGCGCGCCTCGGCCGCCGCGATGCCCGTTGCCAGCACCGGCACCAGCGTCGCCCCGGCGCCGGTCAGCGCGATCGTCTGGTATCGTCGGTCCTCGCGCCCCGCCGCCGCGCGGACCAGCAGCCGCTTCGCGCGCAGGCGATCGACCAGCTTCGTCACCGCACCGCGCGTCAGCCCGCACGCCTGCGCCAGCGCGCTCGGCGCGACCGCACCGGCGTCGTACAGCGCCCGCAGGATCATCCATTCGGCCAGCGTCACGCCGTGCGGCGCCAGCGTCGCACCCTGCATCCGGGCGATGCGCGCGGCAGCGTGGCGCAGATGATCGGCCAACTGATCGGACAACATTTGCACCGCGCCAGTGTCGCCAGACCGGTTTCCTAGTCAACCAATACGTCATGCATTATTGCATCGCGGTCGACCCGATGCTAACCGCGCCGCGACCCGTATGGGGCCGAAGTGGATTCGGCCCCTTTTCATCATGGGTCGTACCCAATTCGTCCCAAGAGGAACTCGCGCTTCGTGGAAAGCATCGGCGGAATTCAGGCAAGCCTCAGCGGGCGTTACGCGACCGCGCTGTTCGAGCTGGCCCGCGACGCGAAGGCGATCGACGCGGTCGAGGCGTCGCTGACAACCGTGCGCGCCGCGCTGGACCAGTCGGCCGATTTCGCCGCGCTGACGACCAGCCCGGTGATTGGCCGCGGTGCCGCCGGCGCTGCGATCAGCGCCGTCGCTGGTGAGCTGAAGCTCGATCCCACGACCACCAAGTTCCTGGGCGTGCTTGCTCACAACCGCCGCCTCAAGGACCTCCCCGCGATCATCCGCGCGTTCCGGTCGCTGGCCGCCAATCACCGCGGCGAGACGACCGCCGAAGTCACGTCGGCGCATCCGCTGACCGACACCCAGGTCGATGCCCTCAAGCAGGGCCTGCGCCAGCGCGTCGGCCGTGAGGTTTCTGTCGATCTGAAGGTCGACCCCAAGCTGCTCGGCGGGCTGGTCGTCCGCATCGGCAGCCAGATGATCGATTCGTCGATCCGCACCCGTTTGAATTCCCTCGCTCACGCGATGAAAGGCTGAAAGCTACTCCCATGGACATCCGCGCCGCTGAAATCTCCAAGGTCATCAAGGACCAGATCGCCAACTTCGGCACCGAGGCCGAGGTCAGCGAGACCGGCCAGGTGCTGTCGGTCGGCGACGGCATCGCCCGCATCCACGGGCTCGACAACGTCCAGGCGGGCGAGATGGTCGAGTTCGCCAACGGCGTGCAGGGCATGGCGCTGAACCTCGAGGCCGACAACGTCGGCGTCGTGATCTTCGGGTCGGACTCGGAGATCAAGGAAGGCGACACGGTCAAGCGCACCGGCACGATCGTCGACGTCCCCGTCGGCCGCGGCCTGCTGGGCCGCGTCGTGGACGGCCTGGGCAACCCGATCGACGGCAAGGGGCCGATCGTCAGCGACCAGCGCAGCCGCGTCGAGGTCAAGGCACCGGGCATCATCCCGCGCCAGTCGGTCAGCGAGCCGATGCAGTCGGGCCTGAAGGCGATCGACGCCCTCGTCCCCGTCGGCCGCGGCCAGCGCGAGCTCATCATCGGCGATCGTCAGACCGGCAAGTCGGCGGTCGCGATCGACACGTTCATCAACCAGAAGACGGCCAACGCCGGCGACGACGAGTCGAAGAAGCTGTACTGCGTCTATGTCGCGGTTGGTCAGAAGCGTTCGACCGTCGCGCAGCTGGTCCGTACGCTGGAAGAGAATGGCGCGATGGAATATTCCATCGTCGTCGCCGCGACCGCATCGGAACCGGCGCCGCTCCAGTTCCTCGCGCCCTACACCGGCACCGCGATGGGCGAATATTTCCGCGACAACGGCATGCACGCGCTGATCGTGTTCGACGATCTGTCGAAGCAGGCGGTCGCGTACCGCCAGATGTCGCTGCTGCTGCGCCGCCCGCCGGGCCGCGAAGCGTACCCCGGCGACGTGTTCTACCTGCACAGCCGCCTGCTGGAGCGCGCGGCCAAGATGTCCGACGCCAACGGCGGCGGCTCGCTGACCGCGCTGCCGATCATCGAGACGCAGGCCGGCGACGTGTCGGCCTATATCCCGACCAACGTGATCTCGATCACCGACGGCCAGATCTTCCTCGAAACCGACCTGTTCTTCGCGGGCATCCGTCCGGCGATCAACGTCGGCCTGTCGGTCAGCCGCGTGGGTTCGGCCGCACAGACCAAGGCGATGAAGAAGGTGTCCGGCTCGATCAAGCTGGAGCTGGCGCAGTATCGCGAGATGGCCGCGTTCGCGCAGTTCGGCTCGGACCTCGACGCCTCGACCCAGAAGCTGCTGAACCGCGGTGCGCGCCTGACCGAGCTGCTCAAGCAGCCGCAGTTCTCGCCGCTGCCGTTCGAGGAGCAGACGGTGTCGATCTTCGCGGGCACGCAGGGCTTCATCGACGCCGTCGCGGTGACCGACGTGGTGCGGTATGAGGCAGCAATGCTCGCCGACATGCGCGCGAACCACGCCGATATCCTCGGCGCGATCCGCGACAGCAAGGACCTGAAGGATGACGTGCGCGATCGTCTGAAGGCGGCGCTGGAAAGCTTCGCGAAGACGTTCGCGTAAGAAGTAAGAGGACCAACCCCACCCCGTTCGCCCTGAGCTTGTCGAAGGGCAGCACTTCTTCCGTGCGAAGAAGGACAGGGCTTCGACAAGCTCAGCCCGAACGGGTGTAGAGGAATACTGAATGGCTTCGCTTAAAGCCCTAAAGATCCGCATCGGCTCGGTGAAGTCGACGCAGAAGATCACCAAGGCGATGAAGATGGTCGCCGCCGCCAAGCTGCGCCGTGCGCAGGAGGCGGCGGAGGCCGGTCGTCCCTATGCGCGTACGCTGGAGCGTGTCGTCGCCAGCCTCGCGTCGAAGGTCTCGGTCAGCGAAAGCTCGCCGAAGCTGCTGGCGGGCACCGGCAAGGACCAGGTCCACCTGTTCGTCGTTGCGACCAGCGACCGCGGTCTGGCGGGTGCGTTCAACACCAACATCGCCCGCCTCGCCCGCCGTCGTGCGGGTGAGATGATCGCCCAGGGCAAGACGGTGAAGTTCTATACGATCGGCAAGAAGGGCCGGAACGTGCTGAGCCGCCTGTACCGCGACAACATGATGCACGGCATCGAACCGGGCGACCTCGGCAAGCTGACGTTTGCCGACGCGCGTGGCTATGCCGACGACCTGATCGCCCGCTACGAGCGTGGCGAGTTCGACGTCGCGCATCTGTTCTTCTCGAACTTCAAGTCGGTGCTGACGCAGGAGCCGACCGAGCAGCAGATCATCCCCGTCGCGATCAACCAGGGCCGCGTCGCCGCGTCCGCCGACACCGGTATGGCAGCAGTGACGTACGAGCCCGATGAGGAATCGATCCTCGCCGACCTGCTGCCGCGCAACGTCGCGATCCAGCTGTACCGCGCGATGCGCGAGAACGCCGCGTCGGAACAGGGCAGCAAGATGACCGCGATGGACAACGCCACGCGCAACGCCGGCGACCTGATCCAGAAGCTGACCATCAAGTACAACCGCCAGCGCCAGGCCGCGATCACGACCGAGCTGGTGGAAATCATCTCGGGGGCCGAGGCTCTCTAGTTTCTCCGTCATCCCCGCGAAGGCGGGGATCAATTGGCGCAGGTTGCGCGATGGAGCCGAAACGACAGCGACTATTTATTCCCGCCTTCGCGGGAATGACGAATTGAGAAGGCAAGGAACCGAACAATGGCAACCGCCGCAGATACCCTCGCCCCGCAGGCGACCACCAACAACGTCGGCAAGATCTCGCAGATCATCGGCGCCGTCGTCGACGTGACGTTCGAGGACGCGCTGCCCGCGATTCTCTCGGCGCTCGAAACCGAGAACAACGGCAACAAGCTGGTGCTCGAAGTCGCGCAGCATCTGGGCGAGAACACCGTCCGCACGATCGCGATGGATGCGACCGAGGGCCTGACCCGTGGCCAGCGCGTCACCGACACGGGATCGCAGATCCGCGTGCCGGTCGGCCCGATGACGCTGGGGCGCATCCTGAACGTGATCGGCGAGCCGATCGACGAGCGCGGCCCCATCGGCCACACCGACACCGCCCCGATCCACGCCCAGGCCCCCGCCTTTGTCGACCAGTCGACCGAGAGCGCGATCCTGGTCACCGGCATCAAGGTCATCGATCTGCTCGCGCCCTATGCACGCGGCGGCAAGATCGGCCTGTTCGGCGGCGCGGGCGTCGGCAAGACGGTGCTCATTCAGGAACTTATCAATAACATCGCCAAGGGCCATGGCGGCGTGTCGGTGTTCGCAGGCGTGGGTGAGCGCACCCGCGAGGGCAACGATCTGTACCACGAGTTCCTCGACGCCGGCGTCATCGCCAAGGACGCGGAAGGCAACCCGACGCCGGAAGGGTCGAAGGTCGCGCTGGTGTTCGGTCAGATGAACGAGCCGCCGGGCGCCCGCGCCCGCGTCGCGCTGTCCGGCCTGACGATGGCGGAATATTTCCGCGACGTCGAAGGGCAGGACGTGCTGTTCTTCGTCGACAACATCTTCCGCTTCACCCAGGCGGGTGCCGAAGTGTCCGCGCTGCTCGGCCGCATCCCGTCGGCGGTGGGTTACCAGCCGACGCTGTCCACCGACATGGGCGCGCTGCAGGAGCGGATCACCTCGACCAACAAGGGGTCGATCACCTCGGTGCAGGCGGTGTACGTGCCGGCCGACGATCTTACCGATCCGGCGCCTGCCACGTCGTTTGCCCACTTGGACGCAACGACCGTGCTGAACCGCGCGATCTCGGAGCTCGGCATCTATCCGGCGGTCGATCCGCTCGATTCGACCAGCCGCGTGCTGACCCCGGCCGTCGTCGGCCAGGAGCATTACGACACCGCCCGCCGCGTCCAGGAGACGCTGCAGAAGTACAAGGCGCTGCAGGACATCATCGCGATCCTCGGCATGGACGAGCTGAGCGAAGAGGATAAGGTCACGGTCACCCGCGCCCGCAAGATCCAGCGCTTCCTGTCGCAGCCGTTCCACGTCGCCGAGGTCTTCACCGGCATCAGCGGCAAGTTCGTCCAGATCGAGGACACGGTGAAGTCGTTCAAGGCCGTCGTCGACGGCGAGTACGATCACCTGCCGGAGTCCGCTTTCTACATGGTCGGCGGCATCGACGATGTGGTCGCCAAGGCGCAGAAGCTGGCCGACGAGGCGTAACCGAACTTAGCCCCTCCCTTTCAAGGGAGGGGAGCATCAGGTCGGTCAATCCCCAGGATTGACCTGAACAGCACGGGGTGCTGTTCACCTGATACTGGTGGGTCGCGAGCGCAGCGAGCGTCCTGCACTCACCTCAAAGCGTCGATCGGGGCATCGAGCCCCGTCCGACGCTGCACCCACCCCTTGCCCCTCCCTTGAAAGGGAGGGGTGGAGTTTTGCGATGCTGCACTTTGAACTCGTCACGCCAGAAAAGCTCGTCCGGTCGGAGGACGTGTACATGGTCGTCGTCCCCGGCACCGAGGGCGATTTCGGCGTGCTGGAGGGCCACGCTCCGCTGATGTCGACGATCCGCGACGGCGAGCTGGCGATCTACAAGACGCAGGGCTCCAGCCCCGAGACGATCCGCCTGGAGGGTGGGTTCGCCGAGGTGAACGGCGTCGGGCTGGTCGTGTTGGCCGAACAGGCGATCGTCGGCGCGTGACCGCCGCGGGCTGCGATGTCGCGGTCTATCTCTATGAACCGGGCGACGGCGGGCTGGACCGCGTCGCCATCCTGCTCGCCAACGGCTTTGCCGCGCGCGGTCTGACCGCCGAATTGTGGCTGACGCGCGATCGCGGACCGGTACGCGACCTGATCTGCACGAAGGCGGTCGTCCGAACCATACCCGCGCCACGTACCGGACGCGGCATGGCCATGGCCCTGCAGGTGCCGGCACTACGGACGCAGGTTCGCACCACCCGGCCGAAGATCCTGCTGTCGGCCGGCAACCAGAGCAATCTGGCGGTCGCACTCGCCTGTCGCGGCACATCGACCGCGGCGATCGCCAAGATCACCAATCCGATCGTGCGCCCCGGTACGCGCGGCGTCGGCCCCACGTCGCGCCGCCTGCGCTTCGGCCTGACCGCACGGCTGTCGCGGCTCACGCTGGCGCTCAGCGCCGCCGACGCCCGCCGCTATGGCAGCTGGTATCCCGGCGCGGACATCGCGGCGGTCCACAACCCCTATGTCACCGACGCGATGCTGGCGATCGGCCGGACGCATCGCGCACCCGGCGCGGTGCCCGCGCTGCTGTCGCTCGGTCGCCTGACCCGACAGAAGGATCATGCGACGCTGCTCGACGCGGTAGCACGATTGCGCGACCGGCCGTGGCGGCTGACGATCGTCGGCGACGGCCCGCTGGGCGGCGCGCTGAAGGCGCAGGCGGCTGCGCTCGGCATCGCGGATCGTGTCACGTTCGAGGGCTTTACCAGCGATCCGCTCGGCTATCTGGCACAGGCCGACCTGCTCGTGCTGTCATCGCGGTGGGAGGGGCTGCCGGCCGCGCCGATCGAGGCGATGGCGTGCGGCTGCGCGGTCGTCGCGACCGATTGCGCGCCCGGGCTGACCGAATTGCTCGCCGCCGCACAGATGCCCGCCCCCACCCCGCCGCGCGACGCCGCCGCGCTGGCGCGCGCAATCGCCGCAGAGCTGGACCGCCCCGCCGCCCCCGGACGGCTGGTCGCCGCCGCCCAGCCCTATACGCTGGATGCGTCGATCGACGACCACCTGCGGCTGATGGCACCGTTTCTCGAGCAAAGCGCTGCCGCGAAGTTTGGTTAGGCAATTGTCAAACCTTCGGCCTTAACCCCCGTTGCCAGGAACGTGCGGCATGGGCTGTACGCGAGGGGCGAGATGAGCGCTTTCGGACGACGCAACGGCATGACGGGTGGAACGGGCGCGCGCCCCGCGTTCGGCGTCGCCCGCCCGATGCAAGGTGGGCCCGCACGTGGGAGCGAGCCGGAGGGGGGCGACCAGTTCCCGCCGATCAACTCGATTCCCCTGCCCGGCTCGGCCGCCGAGATGGATGCCGCCGCCGATGCGCCGCCCGCCCTGCCGCTGAGCGCGACGCAGGTCGCGATCGGCGATTCGATGGCCCGCCTGGCCGAGCGTCAGGCCGCGTCCGCCGATTCAGGCAGCAGCCGCACCGAAGGCTTTGAAAGCTCGATCCACCGGATCAAGGAACAGGTGCTGCCGCGCCTGCTCGAGCGGGTCGATCCCGAGGCGGCGGCGACGCTGAGCAAGGACGAGCTGGCCGAGGAATTCCGCCCGATCATCGGCGAAGTGCTCGCCGAACTGAAGCTGACGCTGAACCGCCGCGAACAGTTCGCGCTGGAAAAGGTGCTGGTCGACGAACTGCTCGGGCTGGGGCCGCTCGAGGAACTGCTGGCCGACGCCAACATCTCCGACATCATGGTCAACGGCCCCGACCAGACGTTCATCGAACGCAAGGGCAAGCTGGAGCTCGCCAACATCCAGTTCCGCGACGAGGAACATCTGTTCCAGATCGCGCAGCGCATCTGCAACTCGGTCGGCCGCCGGGTCGATCAGACCACACCACTGGCCGACGCCCGCCTGAAGGACGGATCCCGCGTCAACGTCATCGTGCCGCCGCTGAGCCTGAAGGGCACGGCGATCTCGATCCGCAAATTCTCCGACAAACCGATCACGCTCGACATGATGGCCGGCTTCGGTTCGATGTCGCAGAAGATGGCGACGTGCCTGAAGATCGCGGGCGCGTGCCGGTTCAACGTCGTCATCTCGGGCGGTACGGGCTCGGGCAAGACGACGATGCTCAATGCGCTGTCCAAGATGATCGATCCGGGCGAGCGTGTGCTGACCATCGAGGACGCCGCCGAACTGAAGCTGCAACAGCCGCACTGGCTGCCGCTGGAGACGCGTCCGCCGAACCTGGAAGGGCAAGGCGAGATCACGATCCGCGACCTCGTCAAGAACTCGCTGCGCATGCGGCCCGACCGGATCATCCTGGGCGAAATCCGCGGGAGCGAATGTTTCGACCTGCTGTCCGCCATGAACACCGGCCACGACGGGTCGATGTGTACGCTTCACTCCAACTCCCCGCGCGAGTGCCTGGGGCGTATGGAGAACATGGTCATGATGGGCGACATCAAGATCCCGAAGGAGGCGATCAGCCGCCAGATCGCCGATTCGGTCGACATGATCGTCCAGGTGAAGCGCCTGCGCGACGGCAGCCGCCGCGTGACCAACATCACCGAGGTGATCGGGATGGAAGGCCCGGTGATCGTGACGCAGGAACTGTTCAAGTTCGAGTATCTCGAGGAAAGCGCCGAGGGCAAGATCATCGGCGAATACCGCTCGATGGGCTTGCGCCCCTATACGCTCGACAAGGCGCGGCAATATGGCTTCGACCAGGCGATGCTGGAGGCGTGTCTGTAAGGCCATGCGATTGCGCGCCTGTGCTCCGGCGAAGGCCGGAGCGTTGGCCATCGACGGCCGCGCGATCTCCGGCGCTCCGGCCTGCGCCGATGCATGGCTGAGGTGTCAGCAACCCCACCGCCATTGCCAGCCCCGGCAAACCCGCTAACGCACCGGACATGCGCGTCCTCTGGCTTGCCGCCCTTTCCCTGATCGCCGCCGGCCCGGCCTTTGCGCAGAAGCCGCCCCGAGTCGTCGCGCCGTCCACCCTGTCGCCGACGCCCGTGCTCGCCGGCGACAGCGAGGCGCGGTGGGTGCCGTTCGAGCTGACGCCGGGCAACCAGATCGCGTTCCGCATGACGGTGAACGGGCGGCTGGCGGTCGCGGTGCTCGACACCGGGGTCAACTTCACGCTCGCGTCCAAGGCGTTCGCCGCGCAATTGGGGCTGAAGCCGACTGCGACCGGCCAGGCGACCGCGATAGGCGGCGCACTGCCGATCGCCTGGGCGCCGGTCGAAACGCTGGCGTTCGGCGGGCTGTCGCGCGCCGGCGGGCGGATGGGCGTTGCCGATCTGACCGCACTGGCCACCGGCACCGCGCAGCCGGTCGAGATGGTGGTCGGCGCCGACCTGCTGGCGGCGCACGCGCTGGACATCGATTTCGACGGTCGCCGCTTTCGCATGCTGCCCAGCGGCCGGATGCCGTTCCGCGGCACCAGCATGGCGCTGACGACACAGACGCAATCGGGCATCTTCTTGGCTGAGATGACGATCGGCGCGACGCGGATCCGCCCGCTGCTGGTCGATACCGGCGACGGATCGTCGGTCACGCTGTCGCGTGAGGCGTGGGCGACGACGCGACTGCCCGAGATCGGGCTGACGTCGGCGTTCGCGATGGGGCTGGCCGGGCCGATCGAAACCGATCTGGTCGTGCTGCCCGCGGTCAAGCTGGGTACGCTGACCGCGCGCAACGTCGAACTGCGGATCGAGACGGCGCGCGGATACTCGACGCTGACGGGCACCGCGGGGCGGATCGGATCGGGATTGCTGCAACGCTATCGCGTGCTGATGGACCCGGCTGCGCGGCGGATGATCCTGAGCCCGGGCAGGGGTGCCGACGCGATGCCGCTGAAATCGACCAGCGGATTGATCCTGGCCTATGAGGGCAAGGCGCTGCGCGTGCTCCACGTCATGAAGAATTCGCCCGCCGCGACCGCCGGCTGGACGGCGGGCGAGCGGATCTGCACGATCGACGGCGCGAAGCTGACACCGGAATACCGGTCGAGCAGGCTTGGCATGTGGCCCGCCGACACGCCTGGTCGTGTCGTCCGGCTGGGCCTGTGCGATGGCGGCGACCGGTCGCTGACGCTGGCCAGATTCTACTGATGACGAGCGCGCGCGCGTTTCCCCGATCCGGCGTGCCGCAGTCGAACTATCGCACCGTCGTGGTCCTGCGCAGCGATCCCACGGTCATCCCCCGCTGATCGCCAGCGCGGCCAGGATCACGCCGCCGAACAACGCCGCGAACTGTACGCTGGTCCAGTCGATCGCGCCCACCCGGTCGAGGTTCGCGCGCCGCCCGCGCCGCCACGATGCGACGCCACTCGCCACCGCAACTGCCGCACAGGCCGCAACGCCGCTCCACAACCGTGCTTGCATCGAACCGCTTCGCCTTCCACTACGGGGCATTGCCCGTTCAGGAGATGTGCCTTGCGCCCCATGCTCGCAACCCTTGGTATCGTCACCGTCGCCGCCGCCGTCGCCAGCGTGGCGACCGGGCAGCCCGCCAGCCAGCGCAGCGAGATCGCGCGCGCGGTCGCCGCGACGACGCGCACTCCGGCCAACGTCGCGCGCGATCCATGGCGCCACCCGACCCAGACGCTGGCGTTCTTCGGCGTGAAGCCGACCGACACGGTGGTCGAACTGATCCCCGGCGGCGGCTGGTACACGGAAATCCTGGCACCCTATCTGGCGACGCGCGGTACCTACTATGCCGCCGGTGGCTTCGCGCGCGGGCTGGACGGGATCAGGAAGCTGCAGGCGGCGAACCCCGCGACGTACGGCAAGGTGCGGCTGGCCGCGTTTCCGGCCGCAGCGGGCGAACCGGCCGTACCGGCAGGCAGCGCCGACGTCGTGCTGACGTTCCGCAACATCCACAACCTGCGCTTCGCCGGCGTCGATCGCACCCAGGCCGCCTTTGCCGAGATGTTCCGGATGCTGAAGCCGGGCGGAACGCTCGGCATCGTCGAGCACCGCCTGCCCGAAGCCCGCGATTCCGCGGCCGAGGAAAAGAGCGGCTACATGAAGGTGTCGAGCGTCGTCGCCTTCGCAAAGCAGGCCGGATTCCGGGTGGCCGCAATGTCCGAGGTGAACGCCAATCCGAAGGACACCGCCGACTGGCCCGAAGGCGTCTGGACGCTGCCCCCGACCTATCGCCTGAAGGACGTCGATCGCGCGAAATACGCCGCGATCGGCGAAAGCGACCGGATGACGATCAGGTTCGTGAAACCGCGGACGTAGGATCCTCTCGCCCGGCAAAGCACCGTCTCTGCGACCGGCCTTACGTGCTCGCGCGCAGGCCGGGGCCCGGAGCATACGTCCCGGAGATCTGACGCCCGCGACCTACAGCTTCGCCACCTTGTCCTGCAATCTGGCGAGCTCCGCCTTGAGCGCGGCGATCTCGTCGTCCTTGGTCGCGGCCGTGGCGGTCGACGCCGGGGTGGCGGTACCGGGCATCATGCCGCCGGCCGCGCCGGGCTTGAATGCCTGGGCGGCGACCTCGAACATCTGCATGTTGCGCTTGGCGATCTCGGCGAACGGCGAATGGGCGAACGCGCCTTCGACCGCTGTCTTGAACTGTTCCTGGTTGCGGCGGAAACTGTCCATCGACGCCTCCAGATAGCCCGGCACCATCGCCTGCATCGAATCGCCGTACAGCGCGATCAGCTGGCGCAGGAACGGCACCGGCAACATCGTTTGGCCGCGCGATTCCTCTTCCATGATGATCTGGGTCAGGACATTGTGGGTGATGTCCTCGTCCGTCTTGGCGTCCACCACCTTGAAGTCGCGCCCCTCGCGCGTCATCGCAGCGAGATGTTCGAGCGTGATGTAGGACGAGGATTCGGTGTTGTAGAGGCGCCGGTTGGCGTATTTCTTGATGATGACGGGGCCGGTACCCGTGGCGGTCTTCTTCATGACTGGCGGTGCCCCTGACCGTTACGGAAAAGCGATGATGGAACACGATCTACCACCTAATCGTGCCGCACCGCAACACGGGCCGCGTCCGCTGCCCCTGTTCATCGACATGCTGCGCAGCGAGACCGCAACATCGCCCGATCGCCGGGCCGCCGCACTGGCGGGTCTGGCGCGCTATCAGGCGGCACCGCGCGTGCCGCGGCCACCCGCCCGTCCCACCGTGGCACAGGCGGGCCGCGCTTGCCTGCGCGACTATGGCGGAGGCGGAACCCCGGTCATGTTCGTGCCGTCGCTCATCAACCCGCCCTTCGTGCTCGACCTGGCACCGGACACCTCGCTGCTGCGCTGGATCGCGGCGCGCGGGCATCGCACGATGCTGGTCGATTGGGGCGAGCCGACGCCGGCCGAGCGCGACCGGACCATGACCGCTCACGTCGAGGACCTGCTGCTGCCGATGCTGGCCGCGCTCGGCGAACCGGCGATTCTGGTCGGTTATTGCCTGGGCGGCACGATCGCGCTGGGCGCGGCGCGGGCGGCGGGTGCGCGGGCGCTGGCCCTGATCGCGACGCCGTGGCATTTTTCCGGTTTCGGCGCGGCGGCGAAGGAAGAGATCGCCGGCCTGTGGGCATCGGCCGAACCGGCCTGCGACGCGCTGGGGATGGTGCCGATGGAAGTGTTGCAGTCGGGCTTCTGGCGGCTCGATCCCGCGCGGACCATCGCCAAGTTCGAGGCGCTGGCGACCGTGGGCGACGCCGAACTGGCGAGTTTCGTCGCGCTGGAGGACTGGGCCAATGCCGGCGCGCCCCTGACACTGGCGACGGGGCGACAGATGTTCGATGCGTTCTTCGCCGACGACGATCCCGGACGCGGCCGGTGGTCGGTTGCGGGCCGACCGGTCGATCCCGCGCGCCTTGCCTGCCCGATCGTCGATTTCGTATCGACCCGCGATCGCATCGTTCCCTCGGCGACCAGCGTCGGCGTCGGCGACCGGCGCGACGTCGTCGCCGGCCATGTCGGGATGATCGTCGGCAGCCGCGCGCGGCCCCTGTTGTGGGAACCGCTGGCGGACTGGCTAAGCGCCGTCGCCTCCCCTAAATGACGAGGGACCGTTTTCTTCGGAGAGGATTTCCATGACCGACATCGTCATCGCCGCCGCCAAGCGTACGCCCGTGGGCAGTTTCCTGGGCGCGTTCGCCGCAACTCCTGCGCACGAACTGGGCCGCGTGGCGATCGAGGCAGCGCTGTCCCAGGCCGGCGTCGAGGGCAAGGACGTGGACGAGGTGATCCTGGGCCAGGTGCTGACCGCGGCGCAGGGCCAGAATCCGGCGCGTCAGGCGTCGATGGCGGCCGGCGTACCGAAGGAAGTGCCGGCCTGGGGCGTCAACCAGGTGTGCGGTTCGGGCCTGCGCGCCGTGGCGCTGGCGTTCCAGGCGGTAGCCAACGGCGACGCGAAGATCGTCGTCGCGGGCGGTCAGGAATCGATGTCGATGTCCGCCCATGCCCAGTCGCTGCGCCCCGGCACCAAGATGGGTGACCTGTCCCTCGTCGATACGATGGTCAAGGACGGGCTGACCGACGTGTTCAACGGCTATCACATGGGCATCACTGCCGAGAATCTGGCCGAGCAATATCAGGTGACCCGCGCCGAGCAGGACGAATTCGCCGTCCGCTCGCAGAATCTGGCGGAGGCCGCGCGCGACAGCGGCCGGTTCGACGACGAGATCGCACCCGTCACGATCAAGGGCCGCAAGGGCGACACCGTGGTCGCGAAGGACGAATATATCCGCGCCGGTGCGACCGTGGACAGCGTCTCGGGCCTGCGCCCCGCCTTCAAGAAGGACGGCAGCGTCACCGCCGCCAACGCCAGCGGGCTGAACGACGGTGCCGCCGCGCTGGTCGTGATGTCGGCCGACGAAGCCCGGACACGCGGCATCACCCCGCTGGCGCGGATCAGGAGCTGGGCCAGCGCGGGCGTCGATCCGTCGATCATGGGCATCGGTCCCGTGCCGGCGTCGAAGAAGGCGCTGGAAAAGGCCGGCTGGACCGTCGCCGACCTGGACCTGATCGAGGCGAACGAGGCGTTCGCCGCGCAGGCGCTGTCGGTCGGCAAGGACATGGGCTGGGACTCGACCAAGGTGAACGTCAACGGCGGGGCGATCGCGATCGGCCACCCGATCGGTGCCAGCGGCGCGCGCGTCCTGACCACGCTGATCTACGAGATGGGCAAGCGTGACGCCAAGAAGGGGCTGGCGACGCTGTGCATCGGCGGCGGCATGGGCATCGCGATGTGCGTCGAGCGGGATTGAGCCCACCCCGAGGATCGAGAGCGTCCGGTCGTGCGTCCAGCCACGGCGACCGGACCGGCCCGTCCAGCTAACCGTCGCTGAACGGCCGTTTTTGTAACATCATTGCAACACGCGCGCCCGAATCCGCCCCATCGACCGGGCCGGTCGCGTAATTCTGTTGCCAAAGATTGCCCCTTACCTTTCCATAGCATGAACGGAATCACCGTCACTGAAGGGGCACTTCATGAAATCCTCCCGTCTGCTGGGGGCGTCCGCGCTCGCCGGCACCCTACTCATCGGTCTTCCCGCCTTTGCGCAGACCGCTCCCGTCACCGATCCGGCATCGACCACGTCGCCCGCAACGGGCATCAATGACGCCGCTGCACAGGCCGAAGAGGCCGACGACGGCGATCTGGTCGTCGTCACCGGTTCGCGCATCCGCATCAGCAACAAGCTGGATGCCGCCGTCCCGGTCACGACCGTCACCGCCGCCGAACTGCTCGGCACCCGCGGCGACGTGTCGCTTGGCGATTCGCTCAACCAGCTGCCGCAGCTGCGCTCGACGTTCAGCCAGGCCAACTCGACCGGCAGCATCGGCACGGCGGGCCTCAGCCTGCTCGATCTGCGCGGCCTGGGCACGGCGCGGACGCTGACCCTGGTCAACGGCCGTCGCGTCGTCTCGGCGGTGCCCGGCGGGTACACGCCCGACGTCAGCACGATCCCCTTCGACCTTGTCCAGAGCGTCGATCTGGTCACCGGCGGCAACTCGGCCATCTACGGCTCGGACGCCATCGCCGGCGTCGTCAACTTCCGCCTGCGCCGCGATTACGAGGGCTTCCGCCTGCGCGGCCAGGGTGGCGCAACCGGTTATGGCGATCGCGGCACCTATCTGGTCAGCGCGCTGGCCGGCAAGAGCTTCTTCGACGGTCGCCTGAACGTCACCGCGTCGGGCGAATATACCCGCGCCGAATCGGTGTTTTATGCGGATCGCCCCTATCTGGGTGCCTACACCGGCGTCCCGGGCTTCATCACGACGCAGATCACCAACGCGCCGAACCGCAACTTCGATGGCGTTCCGAACACCAGCTTCGTCAACGGCGGCATCGTGTTCGGCAACCGTTCGACCGGCGGCACGATCGTCACCAGCTGCCCCGCAGCGCTGACGACCGGCACGGCCGCGGCGATTGCCGCCAACGCGGCGCAGCGCGCGCTGGTCTGCACGGGCTTCTCCGGCCCGGTCCCGGTCAACGCCGCCGGCATCCCGACGGGTGCCGCCGGTACGCTGCTGGCCAACTACTATGTCTTCCAGCCCAACGGTTCGCTCCTGCGCGACTCGCCGTCGACCACCGGGCTGGTCGACAACCGCACGATCGGCGGCGGTTTCCTGTACGGTGCCACGGCGACGGGCGTCGAGGACGCGATGCTGCTGCCGGCGCAGGACCGCTATGTCGCGAACCTGCTCATCAACGGCGACTTCTCGCGCGCGTTCAAGCCGTTCATCGAGGCGACGTACAGCCGCATCAAGGTCGAACAGCAATCGACCCAGCCGACGTTCAACGGCGGTACGCTGACCGCGACCTATGCGCTGACCAACCCGTTCCTGACCGATGCGGCCCGCCAGACGCTGACCGCGCTGAACGTCGCCAACGCGGCGGGCAACTTCACGCTCAACCGCTTCAACAACGATTTCGGCACCCGCGCCGAATTCCACACGCGTGAAACCTATCGCGGCGTGATCGGCGTCGAGGGCGACATCAGCACGACCGGCAACCTGCACTACGAAGTCGCCGCCAATTACGGCCGGACCGAGAACAAGTACCGGACCGGCGGCAACGTGCTGCTCGCCAACTACAACAAGGCGGCGGCCGCCGTGCTGGCACCGACCACGTTCACGGGCACCAACTTCGTCCTGAACTCGGCCGGCCAGCGCGTCGTCTGCGGCGTCAATGCCGATGCGGTGACGACCAACGACGACGCGGCCTGCTTCCCGCTCAACCCGTTCGGTCGCGGCGCGTTCGATCAGCGCGCGCTCGACTATGTGCTCTACGTCTCGACCCGCAACCAGTGGGCCGAACAGATCAACGCGACGGCGATCCTGTCGGGCGATTCGTCCGGCCTGTTCCGCCTGCCCGGCGGTCCGGTCGGCTTCGTGGTCGGCACCGAATATCGTCGCGAGGACGCGTTCTCGGGCCAGGATCCGATCACCTCGGCCAACCTGACCTTCCTGAACCCGGCGGCGGCGTTCGATCCCCCCGCGGTCGAGATCAAGGAAGCGTTCGGCGAGCTTCGCCTGCCGCTGCTGGCGAACATCCCGTTCATTCACGAACTGACGGCGGAAGGCGCGGTGCGCGTGTCCGACTATGGCGGCACCACCGGATCGGTGGTCGCGTGGAATGCCGGCGGCATCTGGGCACCGTTCCGGTCGCTCCGCTTCCGCGGCACCTATGCCCGCTCGGTCCGCGCGCCGAACCTGTCGAACCTCTATGCCACTGCGGCCACGACGTTCGCCAACGGCCTGGTCGATCCGTGCAACCAGGCACAGGGTATCGGCGTCAGCTCGGCCAGCAACATCACGACCAACCCGAACCGCGTCCGCAACTGCGCCGCGGCGGGTGTGCCGACGACGATCACCTTCACCAATCCGCAGACCGGCGAAGTGGTGACGGCACCGTTCTCGAACATTCCGGGCGCGGGCGTCGCCGGCATCAACCAGGGCAACCTGGGCCTGACGCCGGAAATCGGCAACAGCTTCACCGCAGGCGTGATCTTCTCGCCGGAGTTCATCCCCGGCCTCGTCATCAAGGCGGACTATTACAACATCCGCGTGAAGAACGTGATCTCGGGCCTGTCGGGCCAGGCGATCATCGATCGCTGCTATGACGATCCGACCGGCATCGACAACATCTTCTGCGCCGCCGTGTTCCGCCGGACGAGCACCGATCCGACGCTGAACGCCACGTTCAACGGCCAGACGACGCGCACGATCCAGGGCATCCAGATTCCGGGCTTCGCGACGGCGGGCAACGGCATCTCGTTCCTGAACCAGCCGTACAACTTTGCGCTGCTGAAGACGCGCGGCATCGATTTCGACGCCGCCTATACCCGCCGGTTCAGCGAGAACTTCGGGATCAACCTGCGCACGGTCGTCAGCTATGTGATGGACCGCCTGTCGTACAGCTACATCGCCGAGCCGGGCCGGTTCGACCGTCTCGACACGACGCTGGGCGATCCGCGGTGGCAGGGTCAGTTCACCGCCGCCGCCGACGCAGGCATCTTCGATGTCAGCTACAATGCGCGCTATGTCGGCAAGCAGATCGTTTCGGGCTTCGGCTATGAAACCTTCTTCACCAACCAGGGCCGCGGACCGACCAACCCGGATGCGCGTCCGTTCGTGTTCTACGACCCGGTCGTGTACCACAACATCCGCGTCGGCCTGAGCGCCAACGACAAGAAGTTCCGCTTCTACTTCGGCATCGACAACGTCTCGAACGAGCTGCCGCCGTACGACGCGACCGGAACGGGTGCAGACGCGATCTATCCGAACAACGGACGCTTCTTCTACGCCGGGTTCGAAACCAAGTTCTGACCGGTTTCGGACATCGCTCCACTGACCAGGGGGTCGCGGTTTCGCGGCCCCCTTTTTTTTAGGTCTGCGGCTAGAGTTGGATGCACGCAGGTAGAAAGAAGGCCTGTGCTCCGGCGAAGGCCGGAGCGGTGGCGATTGTCAGGCTACGGCTGCCAAGGCTCCGGCCTTCGCCGGAGCACAGGGTGCGTTTGCGCGGGTGGATCAGGCTCTAGCGCCAGACGCGCTCGAACCGCGCGCCGAGCCCGGTGAGCAATTCATATTGCGACATACCTGACGCCGCGGACGCGGCGGGCAGGTCGTAGTCGAAGCCGACCCAGTCGCCCTCTTCCAGATCGGGCGCGGCCGACACATCGATCGCGATCAGGTCCATCGACACGCGGCCGAGGACGGGCAGAGCCGTGTCGCCGATCCGCGCGACGCCCTGCCCCGAGAATCCGCGCCAGTATCCGTCGGCATAGCCCAGGTTGACGATCGCCACTGCGGTATCGACCGGCGCGATCCAGGTGGCGTTATAGCCGACCGCCTCGCCCGCGCGGACCATGCGGCGCTGGAGAATCTGCGCTTCGGGACGCACGACGGTGCGGATCACGCCCGCCAGTTCGGGCCGCGGCACACCGCCGTACAGCGCGAGGCCCGGCCGAGTCAGGTCGAACGCATAGTCCGCCCCCAGCGCGATCCCGGCCGAATTCGCCAAGCTCATCCGCCGTGCCGACGTCCGCCCGGCAAGGCTCGCGAACGCCGCCTGCTGTCGCACGTTCAGCGGGTGATCCTCGTCCGCACAGGCCAGATGGCTCATCAGCACGTCGATCGTCAGGCCGTCGAGCAGGCCCGCGGCGATATCGTCCATGCTCACGCCCAGCCGGTTCATGCCGGTATCGACCATCACGTCGCATATGCCGCCCCCGGCATCGCGCCAGCGTCGGACCTGTTCGGGGGTGTTCAGCACCGGTCGGACGTTCGGCAGGGTCGTCAGCGCCATGTCGGCGTCGCGCACCCCGTGCAGCACCGCGACCGCCACGCCCTGCGCACCCAGCGCCAGCGCCTCGCCCCAGGTGGCGACGAACACGTCGCGGCAGCCCGCCGCCGCCAACTTCGCGACGACACCGCGCGCCCCCAACCCATAGCCGTCCGCCTTGACCGCCGCCCCGCACGCTGCGCCGCCGCTCAAGCGCGCCATCGCCCGCCAGTTGGCGACCAGCGCGGGTCCGTCGATGGCAAGGCGCAGGGGCGGCGACCAGTTCATGCCCGTGGTCGCTAGAGCCTGTCGCGGACGCGGGCAACCACGGCCCCGGGTCCGGATCCTAGGGGCGCATCGGCATTCCGTTCGGGCGGAGCCGAAAAGGGTGACTTTCCGAGCACCGAAGCGCAGGAAAACCGCGCTTTGCCGGCCCGCGTGGGCTGAATGTCGATCCGCCCTAATCCTTGATGAGGTCGCCCTCGCGCAGGAACGCCACCGTGACCACCAGCGCCAGCGCGACGACCGCGAAGGTGTACCACAGCCCGGCATAGGGATCGCCGGTCCGCGCCACGATATACTGGCTGATGAACGGCAGGAATCCGCCGAAATATCCGGTGCCCAGATGATAGGGGATCGACATCGAGCTATAGCGGATGCGCGCCGGGAACAGCTCGCTCAGCACCGCGGCGACCGGGCCATAGGTCATGCCCGACAGTGCGGCGAGGCCGAGGATTCCGACCAGGATCAGCGCGATGTCGCCCGCCGATGGCGTCACCTTGTCCAGCCGGTATCCCGCATCGGCCAGCGCGGCGTCGAGCGCGGCCGGGCTGACGTCGCTCTGCGGCATCCCGCCGATGCTGACCGCGACCGATGGCGCCTGTGCCTTGGTATAGGCGACGCCCTTCTTCGACAGGTAATCGAGCACCTGCCCGCAGGCGTCGGGCTGCCTGGCGGCGAACGGATCATAGGCGCAGGCGGGACCGGCGACGATCACCGGCGCGCGTTCGGCCGCGCGGGCCAGATCGGGATTGGCGGCATGGCCGATCAGCCAGAACAGCGGGAACAGCAACACCAGCGTGAAGGCATATCCGATCACGATCGGGGGTTTACGCCCGACCCGGTCCGACAGCTTGCCGAACGCGATGAAGAACACCAGCCCCATTGCCGCGCCCGCGCCGACGATCAGCTGCGCCGGCGTTTCGGCCACGCGCATCGGCCCCTGCAGGAACGACAGCACGCTGAACAGCGCGGTGTACCAGATCACCGTCAGCCCCGCCGCGATCCCGAACAGCGCGACGAACAGCCGCCGCTTGTTGCCGGGATAGGTGAAGCTTTCGAC
The DNA here is from genome assembly GCA_040388765.1 of Pseudomonadota bacterium. Classification (GTDB taxonomy): domain Bacteria; phylum Pseudomonadota; class Alphaproteobacteria; order Sphingomonadales; family Sphingomonadaceae; genus Sphingomonas. The sequence goes on from JAZKBG010000002.1 coordinate 235,929, forward strand.
GAACGGATTCTTCGACGTGGTGCCCGCCGCCTTCATCGCCTTGAACACCGGGCTTTCGCTCAGCTTCAGGCGCATCCACAACGACACCGCCAGCAGCGCGATCGAGAACAGGAACGGCAGCCGCCAGCCCCATGCCTCCCACGCCGGTGCGGGCATCGCGCCCTTCGCCAGCAGCACGACCGCGAGGCTCAGGATGAAACCGCCCGCCACGCTCGCCTGGATGAAGCTGGTGTAATAGCCGCGCTTGCCCGCGGTGGCATGTTCGGAAACGTAGATCGCCGCACCGCCATATTCGCCGCCCAGCGCCAGCCCCTGCAGGATGCGCAGCAGGATGATGATCGCCGGTGCGGCCACGCCGATCGCCGCATAGCCCGGCACCAGCCCGACGCCCGCGGTGGCGATGCCCATCAGCGTGATCGTGACGAGGAACGTGTACTTCCGTCCCAGCCGGTCGCCCAGGAACCCGAACAGCACTGCGCCCAGCGGCCGGAACCCGAACCCGACCGCGAACCCCGCCCAGGCGAGCAACGTCTGCATCATCTCGCTGCCGGCGGGAAAGAATGTCCGCCCGATGATCCCCGATGCGGCCAGCGTGCCGTAGATGAAGAAGTCGTACCACTCGAAGATGGTCCCTAGCGACGACGCCGAGATGACGAGGCGGATGTCCTGTTTCGACGGCTGGGCTGCGACGTTGCCCTCGGTATCCGCTATGCTCGTCATGCTGTTCCCCCGGCTCCTGGAGAGGGGTTTAGCGGATGTGCCCGTGGCGGCAAGCGATTGACCGGATCGTCCGCGCTCTTCTAATCGCCGATCGGGGCCGGGGGAGCGCACGATCATGGACATGGCGATCGAGACGCAGGGCCTGAGCAAGCGGCTGGGCGGTCGGCCGGTCGTCGTCGATGTCGCGCTGGCCGTGCCGCGGGGGGCGGTCTATGGCTTTCTCGGCCCCAACGGCGCGGGCAAGACCACCGTCATGCGGCTGCTGCTGGGGCTGATGCGGCGGGACGCGGGCAGCGTCAGCCTGCTGGGCCACGCGATGCCCGACACGCGCGCGACGACGCTGGCGCAGGTCGGCGCGTTCGTCGAGAGTCCCGGCCTGTACGATCATCTCAGCGGACGTGCGAACCTGGACCTGACGCGGCGCCTGCGCGGGCTGGCCGCGGTCGAGGTCGATCGCGTGCTCGATCTGGTCGGCATGGCCGCCGCCGCGGGCAAGCGCGTCGCGGCCTGTTCGCTGGGTATGAAACAGCGGCTGGCACTGGCGCGGGCGCTGCTCGGCGATCCGCAACTGCTGCTGCTCGACGAACCGACCAACGGACTCGATCCCGAGGGCATCGTCGAGGTCCGCGACCTGATCCGCACGTTGCCGGCCCGCACCGGCTGCACCGTTTTCGTCTCCAGCCACCTGCTTGGCGAGGTCGAGCAGGTGGCGACGCATATGGGCATGATGCGCTCGGGTCGGCTGGTGCTGCAGGGTAGAGTCGATGCGCTGCTGGGCGGCGGGCGCGGCATACGGATCGCGCTGGACGACCCTGCCCGCGGTGCGGCGCTGTTGGTGGCGGCTGGCTTCGCGGCGACGGTGCAGGACAATGACGCCGTCCGCATCTCCTGTGGAACCGCCGATCTGCGCCCGCTGGCGGCAGCCGCCAACCAGGCGCTGGTCACCGCGGGGCTGACCGTATGGCAGGTCGCACCCGAGGCGCCCTCGCTGGAAACGCTGTACCGCGACACGATGCAGACGGAGGATGCGGCATGATCGTGCTGTTGCGCACCGAAGCCCGCAAGCTTCGAGGATCGCTGGCGCTGGCCCTGGCGGTCGCGGCACCTGCGCTGCCCGGCCTGCTGTCGCTGCTGGCGATGGCGTCCGGCAGGAACGCGCCGGCGTGGTCGTCGATCTTCGGGTTCGCCATCCCGATCTGGGCGATGTTCCTGCTCCCGATGACGGTTGCGGCGTCCACCGCGCTGATCGCGCAGATCGAGCATCGCGCGCATGGCTGGGACCATCTCCTGGCGCTGCCGATCTCGCGGTGGCAGCTGTTCGCCGCCAAGCTGGTCGTCGTCGCGGGGGTGGTCGCGGCGATGACGGTCGCGATGGCGGGCTTCACCATCCTGCTGTCGATGCTCGGCGGGCTGATCCGCGGCGAGATGCCGCTGGGGGCCATCCCCTGGGTCAGGACTGCCCGAAGCGTCGGCTACCTGCTGTCCGCCAGCGCGATGCTGGTGGTGGTCCAGCTCTGGTCGGCGCTGCGCTTCGCCAATTTCGTCGTTCCGCTCGGCGTCGGGATCGGCGGCACGATGGTCGCGCTGGCGGTGGCGATCGTGCGGACGGACAAGGCCGATTATTTTCCGTGGGTGCTACCGCTCAACACATTGTCCGGGGATGATCCCGCGCTGTACGCGACGATCGGCGGCATCGGCGGGTGCGCGCTTGCGGTCGTGATGATCGTCGCGCTGGCACGGCACAGTTTTCGGTAAGCCGGTTTAGGCCTTCTCCAGCGTACATTGCAGCGGGTGTTGATGCTCGCGCGCGAAGTCCATCACTTGGGAAACCTTCGTCTCCGCCACTTCGTAGCTGAAGGTTCCGCACACGCCGACGCCCTTCTGGTGGACGTGGAGCATCACCTGCGTCGCCTGTTCGGTGGTCATGCGGAAGAAGCGCTGGAGGCACAGGACGACGAATTCCATCGGCGTGTAATCGTCGTTCAGCATCAGCACGCGGTAGGGCGTCGGCTTCTTGGTGCGGGTCCGGGTGCGCGTCGCGACGCCCAGGCCGGTGCCGGGGTCGTCGTCGTTCGAGCGATCATTGTCGGACGCGGTGATGATGGGGGGTGTGGTCACGGGTGCCAAAATATGTCGGCGGGGGCGCAGGGGCAACCCCCGTGTCATTCCGACGATATGCGCTTTAGCCCCCTTTCCCCGTTCGTGCTGAGCGAAGTCGAAGCACGTGTCCAAAGCAATCCGCCCGTGGCACGTGCTTCGACTTAGCTCGGCACGAACGGGAGTGGGTGGGGCTGAGGGCCCGACGAGAAGGGGCGGCCACCCGTTTGGATGACCGCCCCTTTCTATACTCATGTCCGCCACGCCGTCAGACGGAGCAGCTACGCCGCACCGCTGGCCGCCGTGGCGAGTCCTTCGGATTGCTGACGCGATCCGAAGGCCGCCCGCATCACGCGGCCTGCTTCACCTTTTCGACGGCGACCGCGAAGCGGCTCGAGATCGGCTGGGCGGCTTCGCTGGCCAGCTTGACCATCGCTTCGGTGTTCTTCGTGGTCTGTGCGACCGCGGCGTCGAACGCCGAGCGGGCATAGTCGCTCTGCAGCTTGAAGAAGTCGGTCGGCGACTTGACGCTGGCGAGGCTCTTCAGCGTCGCGGTCATGCCCTCGAACGACTTGCGGGTGTATTCCGCAGCGTCCTGGCCCATCGACTCGAGGCCCTTGGCGGCGATCTTCGACGATTCGACCATCGCCTCGATGTTGCCCTTGTTGAAGTCACCGAACTCGGCGGCGAACTTCTGGCCCTTGTCGACGGCGGTCTTGGCGCGATCGTTCAGGTCGGTGAACAGCTTCGGGGTCTCGAACTTGGTAGCCATGATGTTCCATTCCTTGCTTGCTGGGGTGGCGACCTTCGCGGCCGCGGTAACGACGGCCTTGGCCGCTTTCTTGATGGGAGCCGGCGTGACCGGAGCCACCGCCTTGACGACGGCCTTGCGGACCGGCGCGGCCTTGGCCTTCACGGTGCGCGCGGCACGCTTGGCCGCCTTGACCGGAGCCTTGGCGGCGGCGACCACGGGGGCCGTCACGCTGTCGGACTTCGTCGCGACAGGTGCGGTTGCCTCGATCGCCTTTGTCGCAGCCTTGACCGTCGTGTCGGCCTGGGCCTCGGCCGCGTCCTGCACGGTCTTCGTCACGTCGAGCACGGCATCGCCGGCGGCGGTCACCGTGTCGGAAATCTTGGGAGCGTTCGTCGCCATTGCTGCACCTTCACTTCGTGTTGCGGTGCACAATTAATCATCGACGCGGTCAAAGGCAAGAGGAAAAATGTTGCGCTGCAACATAGCCGTCATGGCGCGCTTTCGTCAGCGCGTCCGGACATAGTCTCCGGGCGCGTCGGCGATCGCCGCCAGCCTGCCTTTTCCCGGGACGCGGGCCCCCTTGGCTTTGACGGTGTCGGCGTCCAGATCCTTCAGCCAGCCGACCCAGTCGGGCCACCAGCTCCCCTTCGTCTCGGTCGCCCCGGCGACGAACTCGGCCAGCGAAGTGACCGGGTTCCCGTTCGTCCAATACTGGTATTTCTGCGCCGACGGCGGATTGACGACGCCGGCGATATGGCCGGACCCGGCCAGCACGAACTTGAGCGGGCCGCTGAACTGGTCGGTGATCTTCCACACGCTTTCGGCCGGGGCGATATGATCCTCGCGCCCGGCCTGGACATAGCTGGGCGTCCTGACGCTCGTCAGGTCGATCGGCGTCCCGAACACCGACAGCGAACCCGGCACGACCAGCCGGTTATCGCGGTACAGGTCGGTCAGATAGCTCTGGTGCCACGCGGCGGGCAGGTTGGTGACGTCGCCGTTCCAGTGCAGCAGGTCGAAGGGCACGTAATCCTGCCCCATCAGGTAGTTGTTGCTGACGTAATTCCAGATCAGGTCGCGCCCGCGCAGCAGGTTGAACGTCAGCGCCATGTAGCGCCCGTCCAGATAGCCGTCGGTCGCCAGCGCCTTGATCGCGGCGAGCGATTCGTCGTCGATGAAATTCTGCAACTCGCCCGCGTCGCTGAAATCGACCTGTGCGGTGAAGAACGTCGCGCTGGCGACCTTGTCCGCCTCGCTGCGCGCAGTCAGCAGCGCCAGCGTCGCGGCCAGCGTCGTGCCGGCGACGCAATAGCCGATCGTGTGAACGGCGGGGACGTCGAGCAGGTCGCGGACCGTGTCGATCGCGTCGACCTGCGCTGCGATGTAATCGTCCCAGACGACATCGGCGAGGGTGGCGTCGGCCGATTTCCACGACACCACGAAAACGCTCAAGCCCTGCGCCACCGCCCAGCCGATGAAGCTCTTCTCCGCGGTCAGATCAAGGATGTAGAAGCGGTTGATCCAGGGCGGGAAGATCACCAGCGGAACGGCCAGCACACGCTCGGTCGTCGGCGCATAGTGGATGAGTTCGTACAGTGCGGTGCGGTGCACGACCTTGCCCGGCGTCGTCGCGATGTTGCGCCCGACCTCGAATGCGTGCGCGTCGGTGTGCGTCAGCTGCCCGCGCTGGATGTCGGCCAGCATGTTCTGCAAACCCTTGAGCAGGCTTTCGCCGCCCGTCTCGACCGCGCGTCTGATGACTTCCGGATTGGTCACGGCGAAGTTGGTCGGACTCATCGCATCGACGAAACCGCGCGTGGCGAAGCGCACCTGCTCCTTCTGCTTGGGGTCCAGGCCATCGAGCGCATCGACGGTCTTCAGCAGATGGTCGGCGATCGTCAGATAGCTCTGGCGCAGGAAGTCGAACACCGGCTGTTCGCGCCATTCGGGCGCCCTGAAGCGCTTGTCGCGCGCCTGTTCGGGCGTCTCGGCGAACGGCTGGGCCTGCGCGGGATCCAGAAACCGCTGCCACAACTGCATCGTGTCGGTCCAGAAATCCGCCGACGCCTGCATCAGTTGCGCGGGGTCGAATCCGGCGGCCAGCCCCGGCGGCAGCGCGGGCGTCGCCACCTTGGGCAGCGTGCTCGCCGCGTCGATTCCAGCCTCCAGCATCATCTGTTGCGCGCGGCCGAGCACCCAGGTCCAATGCTGCATGTCGGCCAGATCCGGGACGGCAGTCGGGGCGGGCGTTTCCGTCGTGTCGGGCATCGGCATCCTCTTCCGTCGCACTTTCTAGCGCGGGAAAACGCCTACGTCATTCCCGCAAGCGGCCGAATGCCGTAAGGACCGCGCTCTCGTGAAAGGGAGACCCATGTCCGAAGAATTCTACCGCATGAAGCGCCTGCCGCCCTACGTCATCGCCGAAGTCAACGCGATGCGAGCGGCCGCGCGCGCCGGCGGGGAGGACATCATCGACCTGGGCATGGGCAATCCCGACCTGCCGCCGCCGCCGCACGTGCTGGCCAAACTGTGCGAAGTCGCGATGAAGCCCGACGCGCACGGTTATTCGCAGTCCAAGGGCATCCCGGGACTGCGCAAGGCGCAGGCAAACTATTACGGCCGGCGGTTCGGCGTCGATCTCGACCCCGAGACCGAGGTCGTGGTGACGATGGGATCGAAAGAGGGGCTGGCCAGTCTCGCGACCGCGATCACCGCGCCGGGCGACGTCATCCTGGCCCCCAATCCCAGCTATCCGATCCACATGTTCGGCTTCATCATCGCCGGCGCGACGGTGCGCAGCGTGCCGACGACGCCGGACGAGCAGTATTGGGCGGCGCTCGACCGCGCGATGGCCTTCACCGTCCCGAGGCCCAGCGTGCTGGTGGTCGGCTATCCGTCGAACCCCACCGCCGAGACGGTCGACCTCGCCTTCTATGAACGGCTGGTCGCCTGGGCGAAGGAGAACAAGGTCTGGGTGCTGTCCGATCTCGCCTATTCCGAGCTCTACTACGACGGCAACCCGACGCCTTCGATCCTGCAGGTGCCGGGCGCCAAGGACGTCGCGGTCGAGTTTACCTCGCTCAGCAAGACCTATTCGATGGCGGGCTGGCGGATCGGCTTCGCGGTCGGCAACCAGAAGCTGATCGCCGCGCTCACGCGCGTGAAGTCGTATCTGGACTACGGCGCGTTCACGCCGATCCAGGCCGCCGCCTGCGCCGCGCTGAACGGACCGCAGGATATCGTCGCATCGAACCGCGAACTGTATCACAAGCGCCGCGACGTGCTGGTCGAGAGCTTCGGCCGCGCGGGCTGGGACATCCCGGCGCCCAAGGCGTCGATGTTCGCCTGGGCACCCCTGCCCCCGGCGCTGCGCGCAATGGGTAGCCTCGAATTCAGCAAGCAGTTGCTGACCCACGCCAAGGTCGCGGTAGCCCCCGGCGTCGGCTACGGCGAGGACGGCGAGGGCTATGTCCGGATCGCGATGGTCGAGAACGAACAACGCCTGCGCCAGGCGGCACGGAACGTGAAGAAATATCTGCAGTCGATGGGGGTGAATACGGGGAGCAAGGCGGCAGGGTAGGCCAAGCAGGATTCGCGTTCAATGTGCTCCGGCGCAGGCCGGAGCGTTGGCGATCGTCAGCGCTTTGCCTGCCAACGCTCCGGCCTGCGCCGGAGCACGAAGGCTTATGTTACGCCAAGATCGTTGCGCGCTGCTCGGCGGATGCGCATAGCCCCGCCATGCCCCGCCCCGGTTTCGCCTTTTCCACCGTCTTTCGCGTCCGCTATGCCGAGATCGACGGCCAGAAGATCGTCTTCAACTCGCGCTACCTCGAATATGCCGATGTCGCGGTCACCGAATTCTGGCCGTGGACCGGCATCTCCGACGCGCTGGGTGCGGCATGGGACGCCTGCGAGTTCAACGTCCGCCGGACCGAGATCGATTACCTCAAACCCTTCGTGTTCGGCGACCTGATCGAGGCGAACATCCGGATCGAGCGCGTCGGCACGTCCAGCCTGACCCAGTATTTCGAGCTTGCCCATGCCGGGACGGGCGCGTTGCACTGCACGATTCGCATGGTCATCGTGAACGTCGATCTGGCGACCGGCCGGCCGCTGGCGATCGGGGACGCGGTGCGGACGTTCCTGGAGGGACTGATGCGCACCGGCCGCGACTGACCAGCCGCGCCTATTCCGCCGCCTGCGCGCGCTCGCCTTCCAGGTCGGTGCGCAGGACCCATTTCAGGTCGCCCTTTTCCAGCTCGCGGCCATCATGGCTCAATACGCGGACCTGGCGGATCGGGCGGCCGTCGCGCTCGTCGGTCAGGACCGGGTTCGCCGGCACCCCCGTCTCCCACCGCTCGCCCCATTGCCGGAGCGCGACCATCGTCGGCAGCAGGGCATAGCCCTTGTCGGTCAGGCGATATTCGATCTTGCGGCGATCGTCGGGCATCGCGGTGCGTTCCAGAATGCCGTGTTCGACGAATCGCGCCAGCCGGTTGGCCAGGATATTGCGCGCGATGCCGAGTTCGGACTGGAATTCCTCGAAATGGCACAGGCCGTTGAATGATCCGCGCAGGATCAGGAACGCCCAGCGCTCGCCCATCGCCTCCAGCGCGGCGGGCAGGCTGCAGCTGTTGACCAGCTCGCGCAGCGGCTCTCGCAATTTCTCGCCCATCGACCCTGCCTATCCGAAAACGCCGACGTGGCGAAACGCTTTATCCTGTTGCAATGCAACACAAGTTTCGAGTTGCAACTTGATACTGGATATTTTAGGTAGCGGAATGCAACTTGATTGCAACCCCAGGAGGACATCATGAAGGTTCTGGCCACGATCGCGGGCGTTTCGCTCACCCTGTTCGGTACGCTGCCCGCGCTGGCGCAGGCCGGCGGTTACTATGTCGCGACACCCAAGGGCGAGATCGCGAAGACGAGCTTCATCACGCGCTCGGCGCTGTGGAAGTGCGCCGACGGCGTCTGCAGCGCGGGCAAGGTCGCCGAGCGCGACGCGGTGCTGTGCGAAGTCGTCGCGCGCAAGGTCGGCGCCCTGTCGGCATTCACCGTCGCGGGCACCGCTTACGGCGAGGAATCGCTGGCAAAGTGCAACGCCAAGGCGAAATAACCGTCGAAAGACGTTGCATTGTCGCAGCGCGGCACTCCACATGGGGATGCCGTGCTGCGCCAATATGAACTCGTCGATCGGGTGCTGAGCTACGATCCGGACGCCGACGAGGCGATGCTGAACCGCGCCTATGTCTTCTCGGTCAAGGCGCACGGCACCCAGAAGCGCGCGAGTGGCGACCCCTATTTCAGCCATCCGATCGAGGTCGCCGGCATCCTGACCGACCTCAGGCTCGACGACGAGACGATCACCACCGCGATCCTGCACGATACGGTCGAGGACACGATCGCCACGCCGGAGGAGATCGAGCGGCTGTTCGGCGCGAACGTCGCGCGCATGGTCGATGGCGTCACCAAATTGTCCCGGATCGAGGCGCAGACCGATACCCAGCGCGCGGCCGAGAATCTGCGCAAGTTCCTGCTGGCGATGTCCGACGACATCCGTGTGCTGCTGGTGAAGCTGGCCGACCGGCTGCACAACATGCGCACGCTGCATTTCATCGCCAAGCCCGAGAAGCGCCGTCGCATCGCCCGCGAGACGATGGATATCTATGCGCCGCTCGCCGAGCGGATCGGCATGTACGAATTCATGAAGGAGATGCAGACGCTCGCGTTTCGGGAGCTCGAGCCCGAAGCCTATGTATCGATCACCCGCCGGCTGGAGTCGCTGGAGAACGAGGGCCACCGGATCGACAAGATCGCGGGCACGATCGACACGCTGCTCGACCGCGCGGGCGTGAAGGCCGAAGTCGGCGGGCGCCAGAAACATCCCTATTCCATCTGGAAGAAGATGTCGGAACGCCACGTCAGCCTGGAACAGCTGAGCGACGTGATGGCGTTTCGCGCGATCGTCGAGAGCGAGGAGGAATGTTACCGCGCCCTGGGCGTCATCCACCGCAAGTGGCCGATGGTGCCGGGTCGGTTCAAGGATTACATCTCGACCCCGAAGCGCAACGGATACCGCTCGCTTCACACGTCGGTCTTCTTCGGCGAGAACACGCGGGTCGAGATCCAGATCCGCACCCGCGCGATGCATGCGCAGGCCGAATATGGCATCGCCGCGCACTGGGCCTACAAGCAGGATGCGGTCCGCCCCGACACGCAGGTGCCGTGGATCACCGACCTGGTCGAGATCCTCGACGCCGCGGAAAGCCCTGAAGAACTGCTCGAACACACGCGGATGGCGATGTATGCCGACCGCATCTTCGCGTTCAGCCCCAAGGGCGAGCTGATCCAGCTGCCGAAGGGCGCGACGCCGATCGACTTCGCTTACGGCGTCCACACCGATCTGGGCGACCAGGCGGTGGGTGCCAAGATCAATGGCCGCGTCGTCCCCTTGCGCACCGAGATCCAGAACGGCGACAGCGTCCAGATCCTGCGATCCAAGGGTCAGGCGCCGCAGCCCAACTGGCTGAACTTCGCGATCACCGGCAAGGCGCGCGCTGCGATCCGCCGGCATCAGCGGCACAAGGAACGCGACGAACGGCTGGCGCTGGGCCGCAAGCTGTACGACGATATCGCCGGCCGGCTGCCCGTGGCCGTCGGTCAGGACGGCGTGACCGAGGCGCTGAAGCGGCTGAAGCTGAACGACCTCGATGCCTTGCTCGAGGCGATCGCGCTGCGCAAGCTGTCCGACGCGCAGGTCATGGAGGCACTGATGCCCGGATCGGCCGGCGGTGCCGACGCGCACCAGGCCCCGCCGCAGCGCCACGCGATCACGATCACCGGGCTGACCCCGGGTGTCGCCTTCGACCTGGCCGAATGCTGCCGGCCCGTCCCCGGCGACCGCATCGTCGGCATTCGCCGCGAGGGGGAAGGGATCGCCGTCCACGACATCGCCTGCCCGCAGATCGGCGAGGACGGCGACTGGGTCGATCTCGCATGGGGCGAGGGTGCCGACGGCGGCATCGCGCGGATCGCGGTCACGCTGAAGAACGAGCCCGGCGCGCTGGGCGCGATCGCCAGCCTGATCGGCGCGCACAAGGCCAACATCCTGGGCCTGCGCATGGACAATCGCGATACCACCTTCCACACCAACACGATCGACGTGGAGGTGCGCAACGCCGCCCATCTGACCCGCCTGCTCGCCGCCCTGCGCGCGGCCGATGCGGTCAGCGAGGCGGAGCGGTTGTAGCGGCCGCCTCTGCCTGCGCGCCCGATTGACGCCATAGAAGCGGCACAAAGCGGCGGCATGACCAGGCTTACGTCAGCGGCAATTCATCGCGTCCTCGCCATGATCGCCGCGACCGGGAGTGTATGACGATGATTGCCGCGATGTTGATGCTGCTGGCCGCGCCCCAGGCGCTGGGACCCGATGCGGCGCGCTGTGCCGCCGGTGCCAACGCGCCGGCGATGCTGGTGACGATCACCGGCCTGCGGGATCGCGGCGGCACGATCCGTGTGCGCAGCTTCGGCGGCAGTGCGTCCAATTATTTCAACAAGAAGCGCGCGTTGCAGCGCATCGAGATCCCGACGCCGAACGCCGGCGCGGTGCGCATCTGCATGCCCGTCGCGACCGCGGGCTGGTACGCCGTCGACGTCCGCCACGACACCAACGGCAATGGCGATACCGATCGCGCCGACGGCGGCGGCGCTTCGGGCAATCCGCATGTCTCGCTGCTCGACGTGATCTTCGGCAACAAGCCGCCGGCGGACAAGGTCCGCGTCTGGGTCGGTCAGGGCGTCACCACGGTCCCGGTGACGGTGATGTATCTGAAGGGCGGCGCGTTCCGGCCGGCAGGGCAGTAATCGCGCAAAGGGCCGCTCGGCCGCTCGCGCGACGATCCGGCGCGGACCCTCGCCCCTACTCCGCCGCCGCCGTCCGCCGCCGCCGCGTCGGCGCGGCGACCGACAGGGTCGGGACGATCGGCTCGTCGCCGCGATCGTACCAGCCGAGCGCGGTCGAGATGCGTTCCGCCGTCGCCTTCAGCATGTCGAGCGTCTCGGCCGCGCCGACGTGCGGCTTTTCGTCGATCGCCTCCAGAAACGGGATGGTCAGCGCCGCCACGACCTGACCGTCGAAGCCGTAGATCGGGCAGCTCATGTCCGACACGCCCGCCATCCGCGCGCTGGGGATGCATTCATGCCCGCTGTCCCGGACGCGCGCCAGCCGTGTCTCCAGCGCCTTGGCGCCCTTCACCCCCGCCATCAGCCCGGCGCGCTTTTCGTCGGTCGCAAACGCCAGCAGGACGTGGCCGGAGCAGCTTGTCGCGAGATCGATCGACGTCCCCAGCCGCACCGCGAATCCGGTCTGCCCGGGGCTTTCCTGTCGCAGGACGATCAGGCCCAGCGGCTCTGAGGCGACCTCGTTCAGCACCACCATGTGACAGGACTGTTCGACCGCCGCGGCCAGCGCGTGCATCAGCGGCGCGGCGACGTGGGTCAGCTCCTGCGCCGGCGTCGCCCGGTGCGCGACCTCCAGCAGCTTGTAGGTGACGCGATAACGATCGCTCGCGATATCCTTGTGCAGCCAGCCGCGCCGATCGAGCACGACGACGACGCGGAACAATTCGCTGATCGACCGGCCCATCCGCGTCGCCATCTCGCTGATCGACAGGCCCGACGGCTCGGTGCCGAGCAGTTCGATGACGTCGATGCCCTTTTCCAGCGCCGGGGCGGAATAGGCGGGCGATTTGGCGTCGACGGTTTCGGCGGCTTTGCGGTTTGGCATCGGTGTCATGCTAGCGGTTCGCGACCGGCTTGTCATCGGCGTTCCCCGTGCGATCATCGCAAGGCCCGAAGCATCACGCCATCCGTCGTGAGCCCGATCAATGCACCACGCTGGTCGCGCCGAGGCCCGCATCGCGCGGCTGGCGCAGTGCGAAGGCCAGGACGACGAGAAAGGCGAACGCCGGCACCAGCATCGCCAGATTGATGCCCGCCAGATCCGAAACATAGCCCATCAGCGCCGTGATCGCCGCCCCGCCGATGATCGCCATCACGATCAGCGACGCACCCGCCCGCCGCAACGGCCCCAGCCCCTCCATCCCCAGCGCGAAGATCGTCGGGAACTGGATCGACATGAAGAAGCTGGCCGCGACCAGCAGGATCAGCCCGGCATATCCACCGACCACCGCAGCAGCGATCGCCAGCATCAGGCTGACACCGGCGAACCCAGCCAGCAGGCGCGACGGTGCGACGCGGCCCATCAGCGCGGCGCCGGCCAGCCGTCCGGCGCCGAACAGCACCAGGCTGGCGAACAGATAATCGGTCGCGGTCCGCTCGATCATGCCGGGCACGTTCGCCTGGGCATAGCGGATCGTGTAGCTCCACAGCCCGACCTGCGCCCCGACGTAGAAGAATTGCGTGACGGCGGCGAAGAGCAGCCGGGGGTGTCCGAACACATCGACGAAGCGCCGCTTCGCAGCGTCGGGCGCGGGCGCCTCGCGCTGGTCCGGAAAGCGGATCATCGCCGCCGCCAGCGCGAATGCCAGCACGACCAGCCCGATGACCACATACGGGGTCTGCACCGCCTCGATCTCGGCGCGGTAGAACGCTTCGCGCGCCGCCGGGGTCATTGCCGCCAGCGTGGCATCGTCATGCACGATCTCGGACAGGATGAAATATTTGCCGATCAGGACGCCGACCAGCGTCCCCAGCGGATTGGCCGCTTGAGCGAAGGTCAGTCGCCGTGCCGCCCGGGCCGGATCGCCGAGTTCGGCCATCAGCGGATTGGCCGATGTCTCGAGGAACGCCAGTCCCGACGCGATCACGAACAGCGCAGCCAGGAAATACCGGTACTCGCCGTAGTGCGCGGCGGGATAGAACAGCATCGCGCCCGCGGCATAGAGCAGCAGGCCGGTGACGATCGCGGTCTTGTACCCGCGCGCCCGCACGATCAGCGCAGCGGGCACCGCCAGGCAGAAATAGCCGAGATAGAATGCCTGCTGGACGAAGCTCGTCTCGAAATCGCTGAGCGTGAACGCCTTCTTGAACTGCGCGATCAGGATGTCGTTCAGGTTGTTCGCCATCCCCCACAGGAAGAACAGCGATACCGTCAATATGATTGCCGGAGCGTAGCGTTGCGCTCTCTCGCCGGTCATGCGCCTCTCCCGTCTGGCTTTTATATTATCCGTTCGTGCCGAGTAGCGACCGAGTAGCCCGCAGGGCGTATCGAGGGCGCGTATCGAGGTACTGGTCACGCGCGGGGCGGATCTCTCGATACGCGCTCTCGACAAGCTCGATCGCTACTCGAGACGAACGGCTGGGGCCGCGGCACGTCACCCCATCGCCCGATCGAGGTGGACGTAGCCGCCGTCGACGAACAGCCATTGCCCCGTGGTATGGCCGGCGCGGTCGGACAGCAGGAACAGCACCGTATCGGCGACCTCGGCGGGCGTCGTCATGCGCTGGCCGAGCGGCACCCGCGCCTCGATCCCCGCACGCGCCGCCGGCGGATCGGCGAACGACTTGAGCCATTGCGCATACAGCGGCGTATCGACCTCGGCCGGAACGACCGCATTCACGCGTACGCCATGCGGAGCCAGCGCGACCGCCCATTCGCGGGTCAGCGCCAGCTGCGCGCCCTTGGCCGCGGCATAGGCACTGGTATCGCCCTGTCCGGTCAGCGCGGTCTTCGATGCGATGTTGACGATTGCCCCGCGGCTGGCGCGCAGGTGTGGCACGACAAGGTGTGCCATCGTGAAATAATGGACGAGATTGGCATCAAGCGACGCGCGGAAGTCGGCCGGTGACCGATCCAGCCCGACCGAATCGTTCGCACCCGCATTGTTGACCAGCGCGTCGATCCGGCCGAACCGTGCCACCACCTGCGCCACCGCATCGGCGCAGGCGGCATCGTCCGCCAACTCCACTGCGACGAACATCGCTTCGCCCAGCGGCTCTGGCGGCGCGGCGCGCGAGATGACGACCGCCTGCGCACCTTCGGCGACGAGTCCGGCGACGATCGCGGCACCGATGCCCGATCCCCCGCCGGTCACGATCACGACCTTGCCGGCGAGGGCGAGGTTCATGGAACGAACCGGAAGTCGATCAGGGTCTGCGGCGTCATCTCGATGGAATAGCCCGGCCGCTGCGGCGGGCAATAGGCGGCGTCGCGGATGACACAGGGATCGAGGAAATGTTCGTGCAGATGATCGACATATTCCGTCACCCGCCCCTCCATCGTGCCGGAGAAGCACAGATAGTCGATCATCGACAGATGCTGGACATATTCGCACAGCCCGACGCCGCCGGCGTGCGGACAGACGGCCAGGTCGAACTTCGCGGCCAGCAGCAGTACCGCCAGCGCCTCGTTCACGCCGCCGATGCGGCAGGCGTCGAGCTGGACGATATCGATCGCGCCGGCGCTCATGAACTGTTTGAACAGGATGCGGTTCTGGCACATCTCGCCGGTCGCGACCTTCACGGGTGCGATCGCATCTCGGATCGCCTTGTGGCCCAGCACGTCGTCGGGGCTGGTCGGTTCCTCGATGAACCACGGATCGGCAAAGGCCAGTGCGCGGACCCAGTCGATCGCCTCGCCCACCTCCCACACCTGATTGGCGTCGATCATCAGCCGGCGGTCCGGACCCAGCACCTCGCGCGCGATGCCGACGCGGCGGATGTCGTCGGACAGGTCGCGGCCGACCTTCAGCTTCACATGGGTGAAGCCGGCGTCGACGGCCTCCTGCGTCAGCCGCCGCAGCTTGGCGTCGTCATAGCCGAGCCAGCCCGACGACGTGGTGTAGCAGGGATAGCCATGCGCCATCAGCGTACGCATCCGCTCCGCCTTGCCCTCCGCCCGCGCGGTTAGCAGGTCCAGCGCCTCGTCCGGGGTGATCGCATCGGTCAGATAGCGGAAATCGATCGCCGCGACGATCTGCGCCGGCGTCATGTCGGCGACGAGCTGCCAGACAGGCTTGCCCTCCGCCTTGGCCCACAGGTCCCAGATCGCGTTGACCACCGCGCCGGTCGCCAGGTGCATCGCGCCCTTGTCCGGGCCGATCCAGCGCAACTGGCTGTCGCCGGTCAGGTGTCGCCACATCGCACCGGGATCGGCGGCGATGGTGGCGAGGTCGAGCCCGACCACCAGATGCCGCATCGCCTCGATCGCCGCGACGCAGATGTCGTTGCCGCGCCCGATCGTGAAGGTCAGGCCGTGACCCGCCAGCCCCGGCGTGTCGGTGTCGAGGATGACATAGGCGGCCGAATAATCGGGATCGGGGTTCATCGCATCCGACCCGTCCAGCGCGCGGCTGGTCGGGAAGCGCAGGTCGATCGTGCGAAGGCCGGTGATCCGCGTCATGCCACCCCTCAATTGACCCAGCCGCCGTCGATCACATGAATCGCGCCGGTGGTGAAGCTCGCCTCGTCGCTGGCCAGATAGGCGACCAGCGCGGCGATCTCGTCGGCCTGACCCAGCCGCCCCATCGGCTGTCGCGCCACGAACGCCGCGTCCGCCGCCGCCACGGTTATCCCCTGCACGTCGGCCTGTTCGACCACCCGCGCGCGCAGCGACGGCGTATCGATCGTGCCCGGACACACGCAGTTGCAGCGGATGCCGCGCCCGACGAAATCGGCCGCGACCGCCTTGGTCAGGCCGATCACCGCCGCCTTGCTGGCGCCGTAGGCATAGCGATTGGGAATCCCCTTCACGCTCGATGCGATGCTGCTCATGTTGACGATCGCCCCACCGCCGCCCGCCAGCATCGCCGGCAGATAGGCGCGGATCGCGTGATGCATGGCGTGGACGTTCAGATCGAAGCTCAAGGTCCAGTCGGCGTCGCTGCACGCCAGGATATCGCCGGCACCGACGAACCCCGCGATGTTGGCCAGCACATCGACCGGCCCGGTCATCTCGGGCAGCGCGGCGATGGCGCGCGGATCGGTCAGGTCGGCGACGACCGCCTGCACACCGCCGATCTCTCCAAGCGCCGCGGCATCGCGGTCGAGCGCCCACACGATCGCGCCCTCGTCGCGCAGGCGTTGCGCCACCGCGCGCCCGATCCCCTGTGCGGCCGCCGTGACCAGCGCCGTCTTCCCCGCGAACCGCATCCCGACCCCCATTCAAAGCTTTTATTAGTCAAAATAGTTTTTACTTCAAGACCTCCGATGAATTTGCTGCCTTGCTAACGATCTCGCGGACGATCGTGCCCTGCTTGACGCCGACCGCCACATTGCCCTGGCCGGTGTAGAGGCCACGCAGGATGCCGCGGTCGAGCGCGGTCAGCGCCGTGGGTGCCGTCGCATCTCCGCCTGGCGTGAACGCCGACAGGATCGTCTCGCCCGCAGCGACCTTGCCCGGCCGCGCGTCGCTCAGGCCGCGCAACGCGGCATAGTCGGCGATCTGGCCGATGTCGCGGGACGGAACGGCGGCCGCATCGATCACCACCACGGCGC
The DNA here is from genome assembly GCA_040388765.1 of Pseudomonadota bacterium. Taxonomy (GTDB): domain Bacteria; phylum Pseudomonadota; class Alphaproteobacteria; order Sphingomonadales; family Sphingomonadaceae; genus Sphingomonas. Next base: position 252,958 of record JAZKBG010000002.1, read on the forward strand.
TGACGATGTCGCGACGGAACGCCAGGACCGCCCGGCTCGACCCTTGGACAGACAGGCTAGGCGGACCGCCCGATTCGACGGTCAGCGGATCACCGTCGCGACTGCGCACTTCGGATTCGACCCAGGCGCGCGCGCTGCCCGGTTCGGCGACGATGCGCCGGATGTCCGACAGCGTCTGCGCGCGCAGATTGCCCTGTCGCCGCGTCACGAACCGCCGGATCGCCGCCCGTCCGTCCGGCACCACCAGCACGAGCAGGTTCGGGTCGCACCCGGGCTCGCCGACCTTCAGCCCGACCGAATCGGCGACCACGCCGATACGATCGACCACCGCCTGCGCGGCGGTGGCGGACAGGCCGCTGACACCGGGACAGACCGGGCTGGCGAACCGTGCCAGCGGCTGGTCGAGCGGCAGCGGCGGCAGCACGGCGGCAACCTGACGCGCGACCCGACGGATTTCGCGCTCTCGCGCCGCGGTGACGACGACGTCTGCCTGGGCCGGCGCGGGCGCGGGCGCGGGCGCGGCCTGCTGCGCCAGCGCGGCGAGGATCAGCGCGATCATCGTGCGCCTCCAAACGCGCCGACACCGGCGATCGCCAGCCGATCGGCGGGTACTGCCGTCTCGGCGAAGCGCAGCCGCAGGTAACGGACCGGCCGAACGCTGGCGAAGGCCAGCCGCTGGGTGGAGAGCGCGTAGGCGATGTTGGGCAATTCGCCGGCCGCCGCCGCCGCCCACGTCCGCCCGTCGCGGCTGGTTTCCGCCACATAGCCGCGTGGCGGCGCGGCGCGGGTCATGACGTGGCGCGATGGCGTCAGGCTGAACCCGGCCAGCACCTGTTCGGTGCCGAGGTCGAGGACGACTTCGACCGGCGTCCCCGGCGTCGGTGCGGGCAGGATCCAGATCGTGCCGGCGTCGTTGTCGAGCAGCTTTTCCGCGCCCGGCGCGGTCGCCGACACGACCCGCCAGCCGGCGGTGGACAGCACGGTCGGGTCGCTGGACACGATGGCCGGGACCGGCACGGGCGCGACCGAGCGGAACAGCGCGACTTCGCTGATCGCGGGACCGGCGGGCGCATCGAGGATGCGCAACCGTACGCGCCGCGCGGTGATCGGTGCCTTCAGCCGGATGATCCGCTGGGCCGAGATGCACTCGTGCACCGCCAGTTCCTGCCAGCGTCCGCCGACATCCGCATCGACCGCGAACCGCGTGACGCGTACGCCCAGCGGCAGATGTTCGCGGATCCGGATCAGGTCGAATCCGCGCCCCGGCGGCAGGTCGAGCACCAGGCTGGCCTGCTGCACACCATCGGGCACGGTCCAATAGGTGTCGCGGTTGCCGTCGAGCACCTTGGCCGCCGCAAACGCCGGTCCCCGCTCGTGGCTGGCATACGCCACCGCGCCGCGCGTCAGGTCGGTCGCGAAGCTGGCGCGGATCGCGTCGCCGAAGCTCCTGAGGATCTTCGCGTCCTGATCCGGGATCCGCCCGCGCCGGTCGGGCGGCAGGTTCAGGTGCATGTTGGTGCCGCGCGCGACCGACGTGTCGTAATAGCGCACGAGGTTTTCCGGCGACCGTACCTTCGAATCCTCGTCGGCGTGATAGAACCAGCCCGGCCGGATCGACGTGTTTGTTTCCGCTGGCCACCACAATGCACCGCCGCGCACACCCGAATTGCCCTCCGCCTGGACGTACGGGTGGTTCGGCATCGTCGGCCAGCATGGATCGCCCGCGACGCCGTCCTCGTTCCCGACCCAGCGGATGTCCGCGCCCAGCGGGTCGAACGTACAGGCCATCGGCTGATGCTGGTGCACCAGCGCGATCATGCTGGGCCAGTCGTAATATTTCGGCGCGTCGATCGTCCGCGTCTCGCGCGCGCCGCCATAATATCCGTCGCCGCCATTCGCGCCGTCGAACCAGAATTCGAACAATTCGCCATAGCGTGTGCAGAGCTCGACGATCTGCGCGCGGAAATAGGTGATGTATGCCGGCCGACCATAATCGGCGTGGTTGCGGTCCCACGGTGACAGATACAGCCCGAACGCCAGCCCCGCGCGCCGCGTCGCCGCCGCGATCTCGCCCACGATATCGCCCTTGCCCTGCCGGTACGGACTGTTGCGGATGCAATGCTCGGTCAGCGTCGTCGGCCACAGGCAGAAACCGTCATGATGCTTGGCGGTCAGGATGATCCCGCGCATGCCGCCCGCCTTCGCCGCGCCCACGATCTGGTCGGGATCGAAATCGGTCGGATCGAACAGCTTCGGAGATTCGTCGCCGAACCCCCATTCCTTGTCGGTGAAGGTGTTGATCGAGAAATGGAGAAACGCATATTGCTCGCGCCTGTGCCACGCCAGCTGGCGTTTCGACGGCGTCGCGCCCCACGGCTTCGGCGGCCCGGCCTGGGCTAGGGCGGGCAGCGCCGGCGCGGCTCCGGCGGCCAGGCCGGAGGCGATCAGCGTACGGCGGGTCAGGGTCATGGAACGTCCTTCGTCGGGAATAACCAGGTTTCGGCGACCTGCGCGCCCCGCCCGCTGCCGCCCATGCCGGGCGGGCGCGTGAAGGCGAGGTCGAGAATGCCGTCGGCGGTCGCCGCGCGCGGGACCGCGAACTCGACCGTCTCGGGATTGCCGCGGCGCAGGCGGGGCGGATGGATGTCGTGTGTGCCGTCGGCGACCAGCCGGATCGGCAGCGCATAGTCCTCGCCCGCATAGGTTACCCGCAGGCGATAGGTGCGGCGCGGATCGAGGCCGTCATAGTGCAGCCGCAGCGGTGCGTCGTACAGCGCCTCGGCATAGGTCAGCTCGGCCATCCGCCAACCGTCCTCCGGCGTCCGATCGGCGATGCCGTCGATCGCGGTCGCGAACATCTGCGGATCGCGCACCCCGCCCACGCCGCGCACGAGATGCGGTTCGGCGGCAGGGTTGCCGAGATCGTCGTACAGCGCGCCGTCGGGCATCGTCGGTGCGACGCGGCCTGGCGGATCGCGCAACGCCACGCTAGCGCGATCCAGGTTCGCGCCGCGCTCGACATGCGATGCGCCGTACCGCGCGACGCTCAGTTGCAGCCCGGCGTTCGCGAACAGTCGCCCGGCCAGCGCATCGAGCCGGGTCCGCAATGCCGCGACATCGGCCCCGTCCGCGTCGCCCGCGCGCGCGGCGATCGTGCGGCGGCGGACCAGCGCGTCGTACACCGCGCGGTATCGCAGCGTGTCGATCCGCCAGTCGGCCTGCGCCCCCGGCACCACCGCATCGACCGCGGCCAGCGTCGTGTCGATCGCGCGGTTGCCGGCCGGATCGCCGCGCCAGTTCGCCTCGAGCAGCGCCGGCAGCGCTCCGGCCCGCGGATCGCCGACGAACATCCGCGCATAATCCGCCGCCACCGCCCGCGGATCGGCGTTCGGATCCCACCCCAGCCGGAACCACAGCAGGGTGTTGAAGTCGTCGGCAACCCCTTCCGAATAGGTCACGAAGCCGCGATGCAGCCCGGCGACGTGTCGCGCGATGGTCGCCTGCGCTGCGGGTTGCGGATTGATCGGCTCGCGCCCTTGGGTCAGCGCGAATTCGGGATACCACTGCGGCACCGGGAATTGCGCGTGCATCGTGTGCGCGATGTCGGGGTAGATCAGCAGGGGGTAGCGCACCGGGATTCGCGCGCGCTGGACCGCGACCGGATCGCGCGTCTGCGGTCCGGCGAACACGCCGGTCAGCCACGCCGGATGCCGACCGAGCTGCGCATAAAATGCCTGCAATCCGGCGGCGTCGAAGCCCTGGGTTGATATCCAGACGTCGGCGCGCGGGTTTCGTGCCCGCAGCGTGGCCGCCGCCGCCGCGACCAGCGGAAACAGCCGGTCGGGCGCGGTGTGGCCGGGGTCGCCGCCGGGCACGTACAGCGCATCGACTCGCGGCAGCTGCGCCAGCAGTCTGTCCAGCGCGGCGACCTCGCGCGCGATCGCGGCGGCGTCGGGATAGTCGCCGAGCATCGGGTAATAGAGCGCGAAATCCAGCCCCAGCCGGTGCGCGGTCGCGCCGATCGCGGCCAGCGTCTCCAGCGGCGGCTGCGGAAACAGCGGGCTGGTCGGCGCATCGTCGGATACAGGTGCGATCACCTGCACCCCGCTCGCCCCCCACAGCGCCAGATCCTCCAGCCGCCGCGCGAACATCGCCGGCATCCACGCGTCGTAGCTGTTGTTCTTGGCGCGATAGCCGATCTGCGTCATCCGCACCGGCAGCGCGGGACGGGCGCGCACCACGGGCGGGATCGCGACGCGCGCATGTCCCGGCGATACGGTCGCGCGTCGCAGGATCCACCCGGCGCCCTGCACCAGCCCCAGCGTGTCCGCAGCGACCACGCGCGTCCCGCGCCGCCCCTCGCGGATCGCGAAGCCCGGTCCGGCGCCTGCGCGTCGGAAGCGGATCGGCGGGATGCGGACGTCGCACGCCGCGACGCCGGTCCCCTCGCGCAGTCGCCGTGCGAGCAGCGGCGCGGCGACGTCATCGCCGACGATGCAGGCGCGCGCGATATCGCGCGCCGCCGCGGGCGGGGCCGTGACGGCCAGTCCTGCGGCGATCAACGCCTTCACGCCGGGCGGCGGCCGAACGACGGCGGGCGATCCTCGAGCGCGCGGCCGAAGTCGCGATTGGGGCTCGCGCCCATCACGAAGCCGAGCGTACCGCCGCGGATCAGATCGGCGTGCGACATCCAGCTGCGGGTCCACGGCCGCCCGTTCCACGTCACCGACTGGACATAGGGCGTCGCGGCGGTGTTGCCCGGTGCGTCGATCACCAGCCGCGCGCCATCGCCGACGCGCAGGTCCGCCCGCGCGAACAGCGGCGACCCGAACACATACACCGCCTCGACCGGATCGACCGGATACAGGCCCAGCGCCGACAGCACGAACCACGCGCTCATCTGCCCGCAGTCGTCGTTGCCGATGATGCCGTCGGGATCGTTCCGGTACATCTCGACGCATAGCCGCCGCACCATCGCCTGCGTCTTCCACGCGGAGCCAGTGTAGGCATAGAGATAGGGCATGTGGTGGCCCGGTTCGTTGCCGTGCGCGTACTGGCCGACCAGCCCCGAGATGTCGGGCGGCGCATTCTCGGGCAACGTGGAGGGCGCAGCGAACAGCGCATCGAGCTTTGCCTCGAACGACGCGTCGCCGCCGAAATGCGCGATCTGGCCATAGATGTCGTGCTGGTTCAGGAACGTCGCCTGCCAGCCGTTCGCCTCGGTATAGTCGCGCCACCAGGGCTTTGGCATGTGGCCCAGCTGGATCGGATCATAGGGTGCCCACCACGTACCGTCGGCGAAGCGCGGACGGGCAAAGCCGATCGATCCGTCGAGCGTGTTCTTCCAGTTGCTCGACCGCTTGAGCAATCGGTCGGCGTCCGCCGGTTGCCCGACCGCGCGCGCCAGATGCGACGACGCCCAGTCGTCATAGGCATATTCCTGGGTCCGGCTGACACTCTCGAACACCTTGTCGGCCGGAACATAGCCGAGCCGGTCGTACAGGTCGCGGCCCAGCGAATTGTCCTTGTCGGGCGCGGTGACGTCGAAACTGCGTTTCGCGATCGCCGGCCATGCGGCGGCGTAATCGGCCTTGATCCCCTTGGCCTGCGCCTCGGCCAGCGGCACGACGCCGTGCCAGCCGATCATCGTGCCCGTCTCCTTGCCCTGCAGCGGCCAGACCAGCGGACCGAACGGCGACGCCGCGGTCTGGCGGATCATGTCGTCGACCAGGCTTTTGACCCGGTCCGGCGCGATCAGCGTCAGTAGCGGATGCAGCGCGCGATAGGTGTCCCACAGCGAATAGGTCGAATAGGCCGCACCGCCCGCGGGCACGCTGCGCACCGTCCCGTCCATCGCCGGATAGCGGCCGTCGGTGTCGGAGAACAATGTCGGCGCAAGCTGCGCGTGGTACAGCGCCGACGCCATGATCGTGCGCTGGTCGGCGGTGCCGCCCGCGACCCTCACGGTGCCCGATGCCCGCTCCCACACGCGGCGCGCGGCTCGGCGGGTGCGGTCGAAGTCCCAGTGCCTTGCCTCGGCCGCCAGGTTCGCGCGCGCGCCCGCGACATCGACGCCGGAAATGCCGCAGCGGATCAGGATCGGCGCGGCATCCGCGTCGTCATAGTGCAGCACCGCCTTCAGCCGCTTGCCCGCCACCGCCTGCGTCCCCGCCGGCCGCGCGATATCGCCGTCGCCATACAGGACCACGCGGTCGGGCCGTCGCGAGAACTGCATCGCGAAATGGATGCGCCGCCCCTTGGCCCAGCGGAACACCCGCCGCCCGCCCGTCAGCGTCCCGTCTGCGTCCAGTGCCAGCGATGCCTGATCGATCAGCGGCTGCCTGTCCGACGTGTCGAGGATCAGGTGCGACAGGTCGATCAGGATATGACCCGGTCCGGCCGGAAAACGGTGCCGGTGCCATCCGGTCCGCTCGGTGACGGTCAGTTCCGACCGCACACCCGATTCCAGCGTGACGCGATAATATCCCGGCTCGGCATGTTCGGCGGTGAAGCGCTGGCGATAGCCCGCGTCGGGGTTGGCCAGCGGCCCGGGCAGCAACTGGACCGGCCCGCGGGTGGGGACGACCAGCACGTCGAGCATGTCGCCGATCCCGGTGCCCGACAGATGCGTGTGGCTGAATCCCATGATCGACGTGTCGGTGCGGTGATAGCCCGAGCAGGCATCCCAGCGTTCGACATCGGTATCGGGCGACAGCTGGACCATCCCGAACGGCAATGTCGCGCCCGGATAGGTATGGCCGTGACCTCCGGTGCCGACGAACAGGTTGGGCGCGGCAACGGACGGCGATCGGGCGAACGCGGGGAGCGTCGGCAGGGCGAACGCGACCGCGCTCGATCCCAGCAGGCCACGGCGGGTGATCCTCACAACGGGTTCTCCAGCAGATGCGGGCGGGTGTCGGCGAGGTGGACGATCAGTTCGCCGAACAGGCCGTTGGCCCAGGCGAACCAGTCGCGCGTGAACTTCGCCGGATCATCCTTGTCGAAGGCCTCGTGGATGAACCCCGTGCCGCCGTCGGTATCACGCAATATGCGCAGGCATGCGCGGATCGTCGCGTCGTCGCGCGACGACAGCGCGCGGATCGTCAGCGACATCGGCCAGATCTGTCCGGCACCGACATGCGGCCCGCCGATTCCTTCGCCGGCCCGCCCCTTGAAGAACCACGGATTGGCGTCGCCCCACGCCGCCGCCTCCGTCACGCGCCACATCGGATCGTCGGCACCGACGCAGCCGAGATAGGCCAGGCCCGACAACGACGGCACGTTGGCGTCGTCCATGAAGACGGCATTGCCATAGCCATCGACCTCATAGGCCCATACGTCCTGCCCGCCCGGCAACCGCATGATGCCGTGCTGCCGGAGCGCGCTCCACACCTCCATCGCCAGCGCGGCGGCATCTGTCGCCAGCGCCGCGTCACCGACCGCGCCCGCCAGTTGCGACACTTCGCGCAGCGTCGTCACCGCGAACAGGTTGGCCGGAATCAGGAACGGATAGAGGCAGGCGTCGTCCGACGGCCGGAAGCCGGAATGGATCAGACCGACCGGCTTCGTCGGATTGCCATACCCCCACAACAGCGTCTCGGTCGGCTGGTTCGACGCGCGCCGGAACCGGTACGGCCCGTCGCCGTCCTTGCGCTGCTGTTCGCGGAAGGTTGCCACGATCCGCCGGGCCGACGCCGTCCAATTCGCGTCGAACGGTCGCACATCCTGCGTCGCGCGCCAGTAGCCGTAGGCGAGCCGGATCGCGTAGCACAGCGAATCGATTTCCCATTTCCGCTCGGCGACGCCGGGACGCATGTCGGTCTCGTCCTTCAGCGCCCAGGATAGGTTGGTCTTCGCGGTCGGATCCTGCATGAAGGCGTTGGCGTACGGATCGATCAGGATGCACCGCGCGTGGCGCGCGATCAGACCGCGGAACAGCTCGCCGAGCTTCGGGTCGTTCTTCACCAGATGCAGGTACGGCTTCAGCTGCGCGGCGGAATCGCGCAGCCACAGGCACGGGATATCGCCGGTGATGACGAAGGCGTCGGGCAGACCATCGACAGTTCCCATCGTCACTGTCGTGTCGAGCGTGTTGGGATAGGCGTTGGCGAACATCCAGCGCAGTTTCGGATCGGCGACCTTTGCGGACACCCGCGCGATCTCGCGCTCGACCGCGGGGCTGGCGAAGCGACGCTGCGCGACCGGCGGGCGCTTCGACGGAAATGCCGGAGCGGCGGCACGTGCAGGCAGCACGGTCAGCGCCGCGCCGGCCGCGATGACGGTACGACGATCGATCATTTCGGCAGATCCTGTGCGGCACCCGTCAGGGTGATGTCGGTCCAGACGCCGGGCGACGCATCGGGCTGGCCCCCGCCGATCCAGATGCGATATCGGCCCGGCAAGACCCGCCGCGTACCGTCGCGCAGCACGACGCTGATGCTGCGCGGATCGAGCGTCAGCGCCACTGCTGCCCGTGCGCCGGGCTTCAGCGTCGCGCGCGTGAAGCCGGCCAACTGGCGCTGGAGCACGGGATCGGTCAGGTTCGGGCGCTCGCCCGTGGTCGGCGGCACGACATAGACCTGGACGACCTCGTCGCCGATGCTCCGCCCGACATTGTGCACAGTGGCGGACACGGTGACCGGCGACCCGACCGTCCCGCCCCGCACCCGCGCCGCTCCATAGGCGAAGCGCGTGTAGCTCAGCCCGTGCCCAAACCCCCACAGCGGCGTGCCGGTGAAGTAGCGATAGGTCCGCTCCTTCATGCCGTAATCGACGAATGCGGGCAGGTCGGTGGTCGATCGGTAGAAGGTCACGGGCAGGCGGCCGGACGGATTGGTCAGCCCCAGCAACGTCTCGGCCAGCGCGGTGCCGCCCGCTTCGCCGGGATACCACATCGTCAGCACCGCATCGGCCAGGTCCGGATTGACCGCGACCGCGCTGCCGCTGGCCAGCACCAGCACGACCGGCTTGCCGGTGGCGCGCACGGCCTTCAGCAACCGGATCTGCGCTTGCGGAAGTGCGATGTCGGTGCGGTCGCCGCCGACGAAGCCGGGCACCTGCACCTGCAGCGCCTCCCCCTCCAGGTCCGGCGACAGGCCGGCGAGCACGACCGCGACATCGGCGTCGCGCGTCGCCGCGACGGCCTGCGCGATCAGCGGATCGGCGGGTGGCGTCCAGAGCAGGCGGATGCCCTCGTCCTCCGAAACATGATCGAGTTCCAGCCGGATCGGCACCGCGCGACCATCGCTGCGATAGGTCACGGCGACACGCCCCTTCGCGACCTCCCCCGCCGCCAGCGGCTTGCCGTCGATCCACAGCCGCACCGCGTCGTGGCGCTTGCAGTATTTCCAGCAGGCCGGGACGTCGATCGCCAGCGCGTACTCGCCCGGCCCCGGCGGCACGAAACGGCCCATCCAGCGCACGGCGAACGGTGTCTCCGCATCCATTTGCGGCAGCGGCGCGGCGCGGTTGAAATCGTGATCGATCCGCCGCTCGGGGCGTGTCGCGATTGACTTTCCATCCACGAAATATTCTGCGGTCAGATCGCGCAGCGCGGTTTCGGGCAGCACCACCGGCGCGCCGTCGGCCAGCGCCGACCCTTGCGCATAGGTGACCGCGAAATGCTTGCGCAGCCCCTCCAGTGGCGTGACCGGCGCGACCGCGGTGCCGTGGTAATTGCCCTGCAACACGCCCAGATCATCGGCGCTCGCGCCGATCACCGCGATGCGCATACCCGGTTGCAGCGGCAGCCGCGCGGCGTCGTTCTTCAGCAGCACGATGCTCTTGCGCGCTGCCTCCAGCGCCAGCGCGGCGTGCGTCGGGGTCGCGACCTCGGTCGGCGGGATGCTCGACCACGGCGAGGTGGCGCCGAACGCGATACCAAGATCGCGCCGCGCGGTCAGCGCGCGGCGCAATGCCGCATCCACTTCGCTCTCGGTCACCAGCCCGCGCTGCACGGCGGCCGGCAGCGCGGCATAGGCCGTCCCACAATTCAGGTCGTTGCCGCCACGCACCGCCGCCGCCGCCGCCCCGGCCGCGTCGCTGCGATAATGCTGGAACAGGTGGATGTTCGACACCGCGTCGCAATCCGATACCGTGAATCCGGTGAACCCCCAGTCGCGCCGCAGGCGGTCGACCAGCAGCCCCGATGCCGCGCAGGCCGGCACCCCCTGGATCGCGTTGTATGCGCACATCAGCGACCGCGCCTTGCCGTCCACCACCGTAAGGCGGAACGCGGGCAGGTATGTCGCCTCCATATCGCGCGGCGACGGCATCACGGCGAAGCTGTCGCGCCCGGCTTCCGGCCCGCTGTGCACCGCCAGATGCTTGGGCGTGGCGATGACCTTGGGGTGCGCCGGGTCCGGCCCCTGCAATCCGCGGACGAAGGCGGTGCCGAGCATGCCCGTCAGATACGGGTCCTCGCCATAGGTCTCCTGCCCCCGCCCCCAGCGCGGATCGCGGAAGATGTTGATGTTGGGCGACCAGATCGTCAGCCCTTCGTAGATGCGGCGGTCGGCGGAGGCGGGCTTGCGGTTGAACTTCGCCCGTGCCTCGGTCGCCACCACGTCGCCGATCCGCTGGACCAGCGGCGCATCCCATGTCGCGGCCATGCCGATCGCCTGCGGGAATACGGTCGATGGACCACTGCGGGCGAGACCGTGCAGCCCCTCGTTCCACCAGTCATAGGCGGGCAGGCCGGCCTGCACGTCGGCGGGCGCGCTCGACTGCAACTGCGCGGCCTTCTCCTCCAGCGTCATCGTCGCGATCGCGGCACCGACCGGATCGGCGACCTGAAGCAGCAGGGGCAGGATCATCGGTTGAGGCTCCTGAGCGTCAGCGCCTTCGCCAGCACCGCCGGCGAGGCGTCGGAGGCGACCGTCACCGTCACGCTTTCGCCCGGCAACAGGTCGAACCCGTCGTCGGACGGCTGGGCCGCGACCTCGCCGAAATCGAGCATCACTGCGCGGGCGAGCCCGGTCGCCCTCACCGTGACCGTCCTGCCGTTCCATGTCGCGGTCAGGCCGGGATCGGGATAGGCCATGTCCCTGGGCAGTGCGCGTTCGGCGATCGTGCGACTGGCCACCCGCCCGTCGATGACGAGTTCGGCGACGGCATAGCTCGACGCCGGATCGGCGGTGCCGAACAGGTCGGCGTCGGTCATCCGGACGACGTCGGTCGCCGACAGCGGCGGCAGCGTCACCGTGGCGCCGCCGTCCCGCAACACGCGTCCCGCCATGTCCATCGCCCGCACCCGCCACCGCGCCGCGATCGGGGTCGTCGCGTCCGAGATCGCGGCGATCCGTGTCGCCCCGTCCTTGTGCTCCGCCACGATCGCCTGTGGCGCAAAGAACCGCTTCGCCTCGTGATTCAGCAGCTTCCAGCGCCCGTACCAGTCGATGCTCGACCAGCTGATCGCCGGCCATGTGTCGTTCAATTGCCAGTAGAGCGATCCCAGCGTGACGGGGCGACATGCACGATGATGCCGCGCCGCCAGGCCGATCGCCTGCGCCTGGTTGACCTGGGTCAGGTACACGAAATCGGCGAAGTCCTTCGCCGGCCGCAACCGCTCGCGCAGGTAGAATTCGAGGCGGGCATTGCCCTCTCCGGCCAGGAATTTCTGGTGCGCCTTCAGCACCGGGCTGTCGGGTGCCAGCGCGCCCGGTCCGACAAATCCACGGATCGTCGCCATGTCAGGCATCGCCTGGAACCCGTATTCCGACGCGAAGCGCGGGCAGCTGTCGGTATAGCGCTCGACCGGCTTCGATCCCGACCACACGTCCCAGAAATGGCGGTCGCCATCGTGATCGGTGTCGGTCGGCCCCTCGTAATCCGTACTGGGCGATCCGGGCCAATAGGGGGTGCCGGGCGACATGCGCGTCACGGCATCGCGCAGCACACGATCGAACAGCACGGCCATGCCGACGCCGATCCGCTCCTGTTCGTCCGGCCCCACCGCCTTCTTGAACGCCTTGCGATCGGACCAATTCTCCCAGCCCGACAGCACTTCGTTGTTGCCCGACCAGCCGACGATCGACGGATGCGTCTGCAATCGTGCGACCTGTTCCTCGGCTTCCGCCGCGACATTCTGACGGAACGCCGCGTCCGGGGGCGTCACCGCGCCGCCGAACATGAAGTCCTGCCAGATCATCAGCCCCAGTTCGTCGGCGATGTCGTAGAAGGCGTCGTCGAGATAATAGCCGCCGCCCCACACGCGGATCATGTTCATGTTGGCGTCGCGCGCGCCCTGCAGCACGGTGCGGATCTGCGCGGGCGTCACGCGGGCGGGAAAATTGTCGAACGGGATCAGGTTCGCGCCCTTGGCGAAGATTTCCGTCCCGTTGATGCGGAAGCCGAAACTGCCCTTTTCGCGCACGAATTCGGACGTGCGCAGGCCGAAGCGCCGCTCGGCCCGGTCCTCGCTGCCCAGATCGGCAGCGATTCCGTACAGCGGCTGCGCGCCGTAACCGACCGGCTGCCAGCGCTGCGGGTCGGGGATGGTCACGGGCAGCGTCACGCGGTTGACGCCGGCGGCCAGCGCGACCTCGCGCGCGACCGGAATCTTCCGACTATCCGGCGTCGTCACGACGGCACGGACGGTACGTCGCACCGCTGCATCGGCGACCACGTCCAGCGTCGCGGTGACGCGCGCCTCGGCATCGCTCAGCGCGTCGTGGTCGATCCGCAGGCGGTCGATCCGCGCGTCGTCCCACGCCTCGATCCGGGCCGGACGCCACAGTCCCATCGTGATGATCCGCGGACCCCAGTCCCAACCGTACTGATATTTGGGCTTGCGGATATGGGGCGATGTCTGGACGCCCTTCGGTTCGTCGCCGAACGCGCTGTCATATTCGCCGGGCAACGGGTTCTTCTGCGCCAGCACCATCGGCTGCAACCGACGGATCGGCGCGGCGATCGACACGGTGATCTCGTTGCGGCCGAGCCGCAGCGCCGGCTTCGCATCGACCCGCCAGCGGCGGTGCGCGTTGTCGGCGCTCAGCAGTGTTCGGCCGTTGACGCTGACGGTCGCGAACGTGTCCAGCCCGTCGAACACCAGGTCGAGATGACCGCGCGCCAGCATGTCTCGGGTGACGTCGATCGTCGTGCGCCACTGCCAGTCGGCCAGCCCGGCCCATTGGATCGCCGCCTCATTCTGCGCAAGGAAGGGGTCGGGGACGCGCTTCGCCGCGATCAGGTCCTGCTGAACGCTGCCCGGCACGGTCGCGGGCAGCCACGCCGCCTCGCGCGGGTGCGCCTTCGTCGCCGGGTCGGCCGGATCGATCCGCACCCGCCAGCCGCGATCCAGCTGGACGACCGTTTTCGGTGCGGCCCATGCGGCGGTGGACGACAGCAACAGCGCGGCCGCGAGCGCGATCCTCACTTGGCCGTTTCCGTCAACTGCACCCGCCCGACCGTGTAATAGGGATCAGTCCTGGGCGAGGTGAACTGGAAACAGACGTCGGTGTCGCCGGCCATCTTCGGCAACGCTCCCGCGAAACTGAACATCTGCGGTGCGGTCTTCGGATCCGGCAGCGGGAAGGCACCGGCCGCGATCGGGCGCGCGGTCTTGTCGCCGGCCTTGCGCCGTTCCGCTGCGGCGATGCAACCGACCTGCACCAGAAGCTCGCCGTGCGCCGACACGTTGTAATGCTCGCGCACCATCCGCGCCTCGTGCGCCAGGCCATAGTGACGCGCCAGCCGCACCACATCGACCCGGTATCCGCGCGCCACGTCGAGGGGGGCATCCGGATAGAGCGTGCAGGTGTCGAACAGGTTGATCGTATAGACCGGCGCGTTCTCGGTCGCTTCCGATCGCAGCGGCGGGCGCAGGCCGAGGCTGCCCGCCGGACACGCCTTCATCTCCGGACCGATCCGCGACAGCAGGGACGCGCGCGACGTATCGAATGCGCGCGGCGCGGCGGTGGCGATCCCGCCCGCGTCGAACGCGGCGGCGCGCACCGTCGTGCCCGGCTTCACCATGAGCGGCGCGGCATAGGGCCGCGACCGCGCGGTCGGCACACTGCCGTCGGTGGTATAGCGGATCGTCCCGTACGGCACCTGGCTCGACAGCGTCAGCGGCACGACATCTTTCCGCAGCGCATCGCCGCGCCCGCCCTGCACCGTGAAGTCGACCGCGAACGGCGTATCCGCCACCTGCACGCCGTTCGCACGCCAGCGTTCGCTCTGGCGCATCAGCCGCGGGAGGAACGCCGCGAAGTCCTTCGTGCCGCCGGGCGACCAGCTAATCTCGGCCAGCGCGCCGGCGCGGGGAAAGGCGTGATGCTGCAACTGGTAGGGCGTGACGATATATTCGCTCCACAGATTGCCCTGCGCGCCCAGCACGTGATGCGCCCGCTCGGGCGCGATGCCGGCAGGCAGCGGTTCGTATTTGTACACCGCCTCCAGCGTGTTGATGTCGTACCTCCCGGGCGGCTCGTCGCTGCGCAGCGTCTGCGTGTGGTTCAGATACAGCGGCCCGCCCGGCGACATGACGACGTCGTGGCCGGCGTTCGCCGCCTCGATCCCGCCCTTCTCGCCGCGCCACGACATGATCGATGCCGACGCCGGCAGCCCGCCTTCGAGGATCTCGTCCCAGCCGATCAGCCGGCGGCCCTTCGACTGGAGGTACAGGCCGAACTGGTCGATCATCCAGCTCTGCAGCGCTTCCTCGTCCTTGATGCCCAGCGCCTTCATCTGCGCCTGCACGTCCGGGCTGCGCTGCCACTGGTCCTTGATCGCCTCGTCGCCGCCCAGGTGGATGTAGGTGCCGGGGAAGATGTCCATCACCTCGTCCAGCACGTCCTTGACGAACTGGATGCCCTTGGGCCCGGGATTGAACAGATAGGGTTCGATCCCCCAATTGTTGCTGACCGCCGGCGTGTCGCCCAGGATGCCGAGCTCGGGATAGGCGGCGACCAGCGCCGTGGCGTGGCCGGGCAGGTCGATCTCGGGCACGATCGTGATGCCGCGCGTCGTGGCATAGGCGACCAGCGCCTTCAGTTCGGCCTGGCTATAGAATCCGCCGACCCTTTCCGCCGGCGGCGCCCCGCCGGTCGACGGGCCGGTGCGCCAGCCGCCGACGCTGGTCAGTTTCGGATATTTGCGGATCTCGACGCGCCACCCCTGGTCGTCGGTCAGGTGCAGGTGCAGCGTATTGAGCTTCACCGTCGCCATCTGGTCGATCATCGTCCTGAGCGTGTCGATGGCGACGAAATGGCGCGCCGGATCGATCATCAGCCCGCGCCATTTGAACCGCGGGGCATCGTCGATCTGCGTCGCGGCGATCATGACCGGCCGACCCGTCGCGCGGTCCGGGCTGGCGAGCTGGACCAGCGTCATCGCCCCATACAACAGCCCGCGGTCGCCGGAGGCGGCGATCGTCACGCCGCGCGCATCGACGGTCAGGCGATAGGCTTCCTCGCCGGCAATCGCAGCATCGCGGACCAGCCGGATCGCACCCTCGCCCGGTCCCGCGACCAGCGTCAGTCCGCGCTGCACCCTGACCTGCGCGGCCAGCAGCCCGGCGGTCGCCGCCGCGCCGGCATCGCCCGCCGGCACCGCGATCCGCGCGCCGTCGCGCAGCAGATATCCCGGCCCCGCGACGGGCACGACCTGCGCGGGCATC
This sequence comes from Pseudomonadota bacterium, assembly GCA_040388765.1. Classification (GTDB taxonomy): domain Bacteria; phylum Pseudomonadota; class Alphaproteobacteria; order Sphingomonadales; family Sphingomonadaceae; genus Sphingomonas. The sequence continues at coordinate 268,580 of JAZKBG010000002.1, forward strand.
GGCACCAATGCCGCCTGCCCCTGCGCCATCGCTACCCCGGGGATGCCCGACAGCATGGCGAACATCGCGAACTTGGCCTGGATACGCATGGTCTTGCCCTTCGTGGTCGGACGACGATTGATGTCATGTTCTGGCGCGCGACGGAGTCGCAAAGATGCCGTCCGCAGGCCTGGACCCACGGACGGCAGGGAATCGAAACCAGCGGAGGAACCATGGCCGGCATCGAAAGTCGGTCGAACTCCTTGAATCACGTCCGGCGGGTCACGCATGCGCGCGGCCCGCCGGACCGGTCACATGCGCAGCGTCGCGCCGATCGAAAACACGCGGCCGTTCTTGTAGACCGAGGTCGGGGCGTTCTTGGTGCTGCTGTACTGGTAGTAGGCTTCGTCGAGCAGGTTCGCCGCGGTCGCCGTCACCTGGATCGCATCGTTGATCGCGAACGATATCTGCGCGTCCAGCTGCTGATAGGCGTCGGCAAAGTCGCGCGACTGGCGCCGGCCGAAGCGGTTGAAGTAGGACGAGCGCCGGTTGTAGCTCAGACGCGCCTGGAACGGCCCCTCCTCGAAATACGGCGCGACCGTCACCGTATGGCGCGAGAGGAACGGCAGACCGGGAACGTTGACGTCGTCGGTCTGTGCGTCGGCGAAGGTATAGTTGCCCTGGATGCCGAAGCCCCACTTCAGGTTGGTGTTGCCCGACAGCGAGAAGCCGGTGACCGATGCCTTGCCGCCGTTGATGTCGGTCGAGATCGAATATTCCGCCAGCTGGCCGGTCGTACGGTTGAGCAGCTGGACGCCGTCCTGGACGCGGTTGATGAGATAGTTGCTGATGTCGCGGTAGAATACTTCGGCCGACAGATAGCTGGCGGGTGCGAAATACCATTCCGCCGACAGGCCGTAGTTGGTCGCCAGATAGGGCTTGAGCAACGGATTGCCGCCGCTGCCGGTCAGCGTGCGATCGTCGACGGTGGTCGATGCCGACAGCGACGAATAGCGGTGCCGCGCCATGACCTTTGCCGCCGATGCGCGCAGCACGACCGTGTCGCCGGCATCGAAGATCAGGTTGGCCGACGGCAGGAACCGGTTGTCGTCGCTCGACGCGGTGAAGCGTCCGCCGTTGAGGAAGAAGGTCGGATCGTCGGCGGTGTGGACGAACCGTCCGCCGACGTTGCCGCGGAACTGGCCCGACTTGAAATTCATCTGGGCGTAAGCGGCCGCGATCTTTTCACGCACTTTGAAGAAGCTGCCGGTATCGAGCGAGCGCGACACCGAGATCGTGCCGTATTTCTTCAACGCCGCGATGATCGCGTTGCGATCCAGCGTGGCATAGGGTGTGCCGTTGCCGCTGGTATACAGGCCGTCGTACAGGTCACCGGCCAGCACATACGGTCCGAGGTCGGCCAGCGTGAAGTTCTGGTTGGTGTAGACCGCGCCGCCATAGGTTTCCTGGCTGTTTTCGTGATCCGAATACCGTGCGCCGAACAGGATATCGCGCAGGAAACCGTCGCCCAGCGATTTCCTGACGTTCACTTCCGCGAACTTTTCCTTGTCGCGGGTGAATTCGGTTTCACCGGTCACGCCGCCGATCTGGCGACCGAAGAACGGCCGCCCGCCATTGGCCGCAGTCGCACCGGTGTCGCCGATGGTCTCGCCGCCCAGCGCGGTGAAATTGCCCAGCCACCTGGTCGCGTCGCTGGCCGGAAGCTGCCAGTTGAGCAGCGTTCCGCGACCGTCGATGCCCGAGGTGAAGCCCTGCTGCGTCCGGAAATCGAGCAGATATTCGGGATTCTTGCCGCCCGATGCCTTGGTGAAGCCGGCGTTGCCGGTCACGCTCCAGTCGCCCGGCGACCAGTCCCACAGCAGCGAGAAGGTGTCGTTCTTCACGCGGGTGCGGCGGAAATTGGTGTCGAGCTGGCCGGTGGCACCGCGAAGCTGGCCCTGCGCGTTCGGCTGGATGCCGGCGAACGTCGCCGATGTCACCACGCCGTTGGCCGACGTCGCCGAGCGTAGCGACGACCCCTCGAAGCCATAGGTATATTCGGAATTCGACAGATTGTCGTAATTGCCGCGGATGACCAGCGCGGTGGCGGTCAGCAGCAAATCTTCGGTCGGGCGCAGCTGGATGGCGGCCGATCCTCCGATGCGCTGGCGCTCCTGCTTGAAGAATTCGCGCGCGAGGAACGCGGCATGCCGTGCCGCGCTGAAATCGGCGCGCTCGGCCGCGGTCAGTGCACCGACGAGCTTGCCGTTGATCGTCGCGGTGGCCGGCGCGTTCTCCAGCAGCGCGGCACCGTCGCGATACCAATAGACCGCCGTGCCCGCGCGGCTCAGCTGTTCCTTGTCGTAGTTGGCGGCCAGCAGGACACCGACCGTCTCGGCCTGGTTGCGCCAGTTGACCAGCGCCGATCCGCGGAAGCTGCCGCGATTGGCGCGATCGTTATATTCGTAACCGGCGTTGGCCGCGATCGTGCCCGATTTCAGATCCCGGTCGAGCGGCTTGCGCGTGACGACGTCGATGATGCCGCCGATGCCGCCTTCCTGCAGCCGCGCTTCGGGCGTCTTGTACACGATCGCCTGGCTGATGATCGTCGGCGACAGCAGCGAATAGTTGAAGCTGCGGCTCGACCGGTCGGACGGGTTGCCGCCCCAGTCGGCCGACGCGACCGAGTGGCCGTCGATGGTCAGGCGGTTGAGCGCCGGCTCGACACCCGCGATCGACAGCTGTTCGCCCTCGCCGAACTGGCGATCGACCGTCACGCCGGGCAGGCGCGCCAGCGAATCGGCGATGTTGCTGTCGGGGAACTTGCCGACGTCTTCGGCCGAGATGACATCGACGATCGAACTGGCCTCGCGCTTCGTCTCGATCGAATCGGCGATCGACTTGCGGATGCCGGTCACCACCACTTCGTCGCTGGCCTGCGTGTCCTGCCCGTGCGCGACGCCGGCGAATCCGACGAGCATACCGGTCAGCGCGGTACCAAACACTGTCATCTTGCGGAGCGTCATGCGCAATCCTCCCCCAGTCGACTCGCCCAGCCGCGAGCAGCCCATCCCCAAACGCCGTCCAGACTGGCGGCGGCCCTGTCGCTTGCCGTCCCCGTCGGTCGTGACCGGCACGATCGTCCAAGCGACGACGCATCTTTATAACCAATCTAGACCATCGGGGGAAGCAATAATTACAAATAAGTTTCACATATGAAAACAAGGTCTTTGACACGCTTTGCCGGATCGCCGATGCACGGGGCATCCGACCCGAGGCTTTCGTCCGATGAAACCGACCGATCCCGCCGTGCTGGAAATCTGTTGCGAGTCGCCCGCCGGCGTCGCCGCAGCGATCGCGGGCGGTGCCGATCGGATCGAACTGTGCAGCGCGCTGGCGATCGGCGGATTGACGCCCTCGGCGGGACTGGTCGGTGCCGCTCGCGCCGCGACCCAGGCGGCCGGCATCGCGCTCTACGCGATGGTACGGCCGCGCGGCGGCGATTTCGCCTATGACGCGTCCGATCTCGCACTGGCGCTCGGCGAGGCCCGAACCCTGATCGCCCAGGGTATCGACGGCCTTGTCTTCGGCGCGGTGCGCGGCGGCGCGGTCGATGATGATGCGAACCGGCGGTTTCTGGACGGGGTGCGCGATGCCGCCGGATGGCGCCTGCCCTGCACATTCCACCGCGCCATCGACGTGATCGCCGATGCGGTCGGCGCGGTGGCACATGTCGCCGCACTGGGCTTCGACCAGATCCTGACGTCGGGGGGTGCCCGCCGCGCGCCCGACGGGGCCGCGACGATCCGCGCAATGGTCGCGGCAGCCGACGGAACCGGCGTGTCGGTCATGGCCGGCGCGGGTGTCACGCCGGACACCGCCATCGCGCTGCTGGCCGACACAGGTGTGCGCGCGCTCCACGCCTCGGCCAGCGTCGCAGGTGGCGCGCCGCATCCGCGATTCGTCGAACTCGGCTTCGCGCTCGGGCCGGAGCGGCACACCGACGTCGCCACGGTCCGCGCGCTGCGATCGGCGTTGGACAATCTGCCGACGATAGGACATTAGGTCTAGATTGGTATTGCATACTGTCCGTGGGGAGGCAGGGGTTGAGCGAGTCGCACAGTTTCTCGAGCCGCATCGGGCGGTTCCGGCCGGGTAACAGCGCGCCGCTCTATCTGCAGCTCCAGCAGCTGATCCGCACCGCGATCGACACCGGCATCGTCGATCGCGGCGATGCGATCCCCGCCGAACGCGACCTGGCCGAGGCCTATGCGGTATCGCGCATCACCGTGCGCAAGGCGATCGAGGGGCTGGTCGAGGACGGCCTGCTGACGCGTCGCCGCGGCATGGGCACGTTCGTCGCCGGCCGCGTCGAGAAGAGCTTTTCCAAGCTGTCGTCGTTCAGCGAAGACATGATCGCGCGCGGCCGCCAGCCGAGCAGCAGCTGGGTTTCGCGCGCCGCCGGCACGGTCGATCCGGAGGAAGCGATGGCATTGGGCCTGTCGCCGGGCGAGCCCGTGCTGCGGTTCCAGCGCATCCGCTATGCCGACGACGTCCCGATGGCGTTCGAGGCGACGACGCTGGCCGGCTATTGCCTGCCCTCGGTCGAGGCGGTCGGCGATTCGCTCTACGACGCGTTGCAGGCGGCGGGGCATCGCCCGGTGCGCGCGCTGCAGCGGTTGCGCGCGGTGCCGTTCGGCGCGGAACACGCCCGCATGCTGGGGGTCGATACCGGCCATCCCGGTCTGCTGATCGAGCGCCGCGGTTTCCTGCGCGACGGCCGCGCGGTCGAGATCACGAGGTCCTATTATCGCGGCGACAGCTACGACTTCGTCGCCGAACTGTCGGAAGGCTGACGATGACGAGCGAGATGGCGCCCGGCGATACGGCCGTGGCGGAAACGCTGATGCGCCGCGAAACGCGCGAGGCACCGGCGCGGATCGCCGACATGCTGGCGCGCAATCACGAGGCGGTCGCAGCGCTGGGCGAACGGCTGCGCGCATCGCCGCCGGCGCTGGTCGTGACCTGCGCGCGCGGATCGTCGGACCATGCCGCCACCTATGGCAAATATCTGGTCGAGACGATGCTGGGGGTGCCCGTGACGTCGGCTGCGCCGTCGGTGGCGTCGCTGTTCGCGCCCGTCGCGCGGCAGCGGTCGGGCGTCGGTCATGCGCTGTGTCTGGCGATCTCGCAGTCGGGCCGCAGCCCGGACCTGCTGGCGAGTGTCGATGCTCAGGCAACCGATGGTGCGATCGTCGCCGCGCTGGTCAATGACGAGTCGTCGCCGCTGGCCGCGCGCGCCAACGTGCTGCTGCCGCTGCGGTCCGGCCCCGAGACGTCGGTAGCGGCGACCAAGTCCTGCCTGGGCGCGATGGCGGGTCTGGCGGCGCTGGTCGCGGCCTGGTCGCAGGATGCCGCGCTGGCCCGCGCCGTGGCCGCGCTGCCCGACAGCCTGGAGCGCGCGATCGCGACCGACTGGAGCGCGGGGATCGCGCCATTGCGGGACGTCAGCCAGATGTTCGTGCTGGGGCGCGGCTATGGGCTGGGTATCGCGCAGGAATGTGCGCTGAAGCTGAAGGAAACCTGCGCGATCCAGGCCGAGCCGTTCAGTTCGGCCGAGGTGCGCCATGGACCGATGACGATCGTGCGCGACGGATTTCCCGTGCTGGCGCTGGCGACGTCGGATGCCGCGGGCGACGATGTCGTCACCGCTGCACAGGAGTTCGCCGCGCGCGGCGCCGCGGTGCTGCTCGCCTGCGCCGGCCGCGACGGCACACTGCCCGCGGCGGCGGACCATCCCGTGATCGAGCCGATCCTGATGCTTGCCAGTTTCTATGGCATGGTCGAGCAACTCGCCCGCGCGCGTGGCCGCGATCCCGATCGCCCGCCGTTCCTGGCCAAGGTGACCGAAACGCAATGAGCGGCATCGCCTTCGCCAACGGTCATGTCGTGACCGCCGATGCGGTATTGCCCGGGGCCGCGTTCGACATCGCGGACGACCGGATCGTCGCGATCGGAGAGGACCGGGCCGGGACCGCGATCGACCTCGACGGCGGCTGGCTGATGCCGGGCTTCGTCGATACGCAGGTCAACGGCGGTGGCGGCGTACTGTTCAACAACGATGTCAGCGCCGACGCGATCCGCGCGATCGGCGCGGCGCATGCCGCCTATGGCACCACCGCGTTTCTGCCGACACTCATCAGCGAGACGCCCGATCGCATCGCCGCCGCGTTGGATGCCGCCGACGCCGCGATCGCGGCGGACGTGCCGGGTGTCGTCGGTGTGCATATCGAGGGGCCGTTCCTGAACCCGGAGCGCAAGGGCATTCATGATGCCGCCCGGTTCCGAGCGCTCGATGCCGAGATGCTCGACCTGTTCGCGCGCGACCGGCGTGGCAAGGTCATGCTGACGATCGCGCCCGAACTGACGACGCCGGAAACGATCGCCGCGCTGGTCGCCGCCGGCGTGATCGTGAGCGCAGGCCATAGCGAATCACCGTACGACACCGCCATCGCCGCGTTCGACTCGGGCCTGTCCGGCGTGACGCACCTGTTCAACGCGATGCCCGCGATGCAGCAGCGCGAACCCGGGCTGGTGGGCGCGGCGCTGGACGATCCGCGCCCGTGGTGCGGGATCATCGTCGATCGCGTCCACGTCGCCGCATCAGTGCTGCGCATCGCATTGCGCGCCCGCGGACCGGAGCGGATGATGCTGGTCACCGATGCGATGTCGTCGGTCGGCGCGAGGACCAAGGACTTCGTACTGCAGGGCCGCCTGATCCGCGTTGCCGACGGCATCTGCCGGTTCAGCGACGGTACGCTGGCCGGGTCCGACCTCGACATGGCAAGTGCGGTCGCCAACACCGTCGCCGACCTGCGCGTCGATCCGGCCACCGCGTCGCGGATGGCATCGGCCAATCCGGCCGCGTTCCTGGGTCTGGGGCATGATCGCGGTACGCTGACGCCCGGCCTGCGCGCCGACTTCGTCCAGCTCGACGCGGCATTTCGCCCCGTCGCGACGTGGATCGGTGGACGGCGGTTTGCATGAGGATCGCGCGCCGCACCCTGCTGGCCGGTGCCGCCACGGTCGCCGCAATGCCGGCAACGGCGCAGCGGAACGGCGCACGCACTCCACGCGGCCTGCCGATGCCCGCGCCGGTCGATCGCCTGCCACCACGGCTGCCGGTGGCGGATCCGTCGCGCACATCGCTCGACCGCGGCTGGCGCTTTCACGAAGGTGATATCGTCGTCCCCCCGCCCGCGACGCACCACGAGACGTATCTGAGCACCAAGGCGGGCAAGGCTTCGGGTGCGGCGGCGATCGACTACGACGACAGCGACTGGCCGGTCGTCCGCCTGCCGCACGACTGGGCATCGCACCAGCCGTTCGTCGAGAGCGCCAACCCCAGCCAGGGCTATCGCCCGCGCGGGATCGGCTGGTATCGTCGCGCGATCCGCCTCGACCCCGCCGACCGTGGCAAGCGCATCGCACTGCACTTCGACGCGATCGCCACCAACGCGACCATCTGGGTCAACGGCAGCGTCGTCGCGCACAACTGGTCGGGCTACAACAGCATCTCGATCGACCTGACCCCGTTCGCGCGGTTCGGCGACCGGCTGAACCAGATCGCGGTGCGGGTCGATGCCACCGTCATGGAGGGCTGGTGGTACGAAGGCGCCGGCCTGTACCGCCACGCCTGGCTGTCGGTCCGCGCGCCCGTCGGGATCGTCCAGGATGGGGTGCACTGCGATCCGCGCCACGACGTGCGCGGCTGGCGCGTGCCGGTCGCGGTGACGCTGGAGAATATCGAACGCAGTCCCGCCGCGGTGACGATCGAGGCCGTGCTGATCGATCCCGATGGCCGAACGATCGCCACCGCGCGCACCGACGCGAGCGTAGCACCGCTCGACCGCGCCGAGGCTCGGGTGTCGCTCGACGTGCCGGACCCGCGGCTATGGTCGGTCGAGACGCCGACGCTGTACACCGTTGTCAGCCGGGTGCTCCGCGAGGGCAGCGCGGTCGATGAACGGCGCATACAGATCGGGTTCCGCACGATCCGATTCGACGCCGACCGCGGCTTTCTGCTAAACGACACGCCCGTCAAGCTGAAGGGCGTGTGCCTGCACCAGGACCATGCCGGCGTCGGCGTCGCGGTGCCCGACGCGCTGCTGGCGTGGCGGCTCGAACGGCTGAAGGCGCTGGGTTGCAACGCGATACGGTCGTCGCACAATGCGCCATCGGCCGAATTTCTCGACCTGTGCGACGCGATGGGCTTTCTCGTCATGAACGAGAACCGCCAGTTCAATCCCGCGCCCGACTATATGGCGCAACTCGACTGGCTGGTCCGGCGCGACCGCAACCACCCCAGCGTCATCCTGTGGTCGGTGTTCAACGAGGAACCGATGCAGGGGACCGAGGCGGGGGTCGAGATGGTCCGCCGCATGGCCGCGGTGGTCCACCGGCTGGACGGCGCACGACCGGTGACGGCGGCGATGAACGCCGCGTTCTTCGATCCCGTCAACGTCTCGACCGTCGTCGACGTCATGGGGTTCAACTATTACCAGGGCGACTACGACCGGTTCCACGCGCTGAACCCGACGAAGCCGATCACCAGTTCGGAGGATACCAGCGCGTTCGAGACGCGCGGCGCGTTCGCGACCGATCCGGTGAAACACGTCATCACGTCCTACGACACCGCCGCCGCCGACTGGGGGGCGACACACCGACAGAGCTGGAAGGCGATTGCCGACCGCCCGTTCGTCGCCGGCGGCTTCGTGTGGACCGGGTTCGACTATCATGGCGAGCCGACGCCGCATGCCTGGCCGACGATCAGCAGCTTCTTCGGCATCCTCGACCTGTGCGGTTTTCCCAAGACCGCGGCGGGCATCCGTCAGGCGCAGTGGATCGACGGCCGCGCCGTCGTCGCGGTCGCGCCGCACTGGACCTGGCCGGGACGCGAGGGACAGGACGTGCCCGTGCTGGTCAGCAGCAACGCCGACAGCGTCGAACTGCGCCTGAACGGCGTGTCGCTGGGAAGGCGCGCGGTCGACCGCATCATGGGGACCGAATGGGTCGTGCCCTATGCGCCCGGGCGGATCGAGGCGATCGCCTATGTCGGCGCCCGCGAGGTCACACGGGCGATGCACGAGACGGCGGGTGCTCCTGTCGCGCTGCGCCTGACCCCCGCGCGCAGCGTGATGGCGGCGGACGACGAGGACGCGCAGGGCGTGACCGTCGATGCGGTGGATGCGCAGGGTCGCCACGTGCCGACCGCCAACCTGCCCGTGCGCTTTGCCGTACAGGATGCGACGATCATCGGGCTGGGCAACGGCGACCCCAACAGCCATGAACCGGAGAAGGGCGACGCTCGGTCGCTGTTCAACGGGCTGGCGCAGGTCATTCTGCAGGCCGGCAGTGCGCGCGGGAGCATCACGCTGACCGCGACCGCGCCGGGACTGAAGCCCGCGCGGCTGCGGATCGACGCGCTGGCCGTGCCGCCGCGCCCGCAGGTTCCCGTCGTTGCGGACGCACAGGCGATCGACGGCTGGCGACGCTCGCCCGCGCTCGTCACGCGGCCCGATCCCGCGCTGGCCCCGGCCGCGGGCGACAACAACAGCTGGGCGTTCGTCCGTTCGGGCACACCGACGCCACCCGAAGCGACCGCGACATGGCGCGTGTACCGCGCGCGCGTCACGCCGCGGCGGCGGGTAGCGGCGCAGGGCGGTACGATCCGCTTCGCCGCGATCGCCGGACGCGCCGAGCTGTGGATCGATGGCAATCGCGTCGGACAGAAGCTTCAGGCCGAAACCGGGCCGATCGACGCGCGCCTGCCCGCCGCGACCGGGGCGCGGACGATCGTGCTACTGGTCGAGGCGCCGGCGGGCGCGCCATCGGGCATCCTGGGACGCGTGGGGATCGGGGAATGATGCAGGACCAGACGCTCGCCAGCCCGCTTGCCGGCTGGGTCACCACGCTTTCCGCCGTACCCGATCCGGTCTTCGCGCAGGGAATGATGGGCAGCGGCATCGCGATCGACCCGGTCGGCGACACGCTGCATGCGCCCTGCGCAGGGGTCGTCACCAGCATCCATGCCGCGCATCACGCCGTGTCGCTGACCACGGACGCCGGTGCCGAACTGCTGATGCACATCGGCATCGACAGCGTGGCGATGGCCGGCGACGGGTTCGTTCGCCTCGTCGCAGCCGGCGACCGCGTCGCCGCCGGGCAGCCGCTGGTCCGCTTCGACCTCGACCTGCTGGTCCGGCGGGCGCGGTCGGCGATGACGCCGGTGCTGCTGGTCGGCGAAGGCTTTGCGCTGACGCCGCTGACGGTCGAGCGGCTGGTGGCGGTCGGCGATCCGGTGGTGCGCCTGACGCGCACGGCCGACACCGCCGCCGCGACGATCGACGCTTCGGCGGCCGGCGCGTGGCAGGCGCTGACCGTCGCACTGCCCCACGGCATCCACGCCCGCCCCGCCGCGCGTATCGCTGCCGTCGTCCGGGGGCGCGATGCGGTCGTCACCCTGGTCTGCGGCGAGGCACGAGCGTCGGCGCTCAGCATGACCGGGCTGATCGGGCTGGGTGCCGGCTTCGGCGCGACGGTCTCGATCGAGGCGCAGGGGAGCGAAGCCGACGCGGTTGCCGCGGCCATCGCCGAAATCCTGACCGCGACCGTCGATCCCGATGCGATCGCCACGCCTGCGCGCGCGTCGGCGACCGTCGCGGTCGAACCGGGCACCCTTCCCGGGGTCGCCGCCGTGCCCGGGCTGGCGATCGGCACGGCGCGCTGGCTGCGCCCGGCGGCGATCGACGCGCCCGCAGGCAGCGGCGACATCGACGCCGAGCGCGTCGCCTTCGCGCGGGGCCTCTCCCGGCTCAAGGCGACGCTCGACGGCGACAGCGGCGTGATGGCGGCGCACCGCGCGCTGCTCGACGATCCCGATCTGCTCGGGGCCATCGACGGCGCGATCGCCGACGGCCACGGGGCCGCGGCAGCCGTCCTGTCCGTCACCGCCGCTCAGGCCGCGACGCTGGCGCGCAACGCCGATCCCCGGATCGCGGAGCGCGGCGACGACCTGTCCGACATCGGCCAGCGGCTGGCGCACGCGATCCTGGGGACGCGGCCCGACACGATCCGGATCGATCCCGGCACCGTCCTGCTGGCCGACGACCTGCTGCCGTCGCAACTGTCCGCGCTGGAGGCGACACCGCCCGCCGCAATCGCGGTGGTGCGCGGGGGTCCGACCTCGCACGTCGCGATCATGGCGGCGGCGCAGGGCATCCCGATGGTCGTCGCGCTCGGCACCGCGCTGCGCGATATCGCGGACGGCGCGACGGTGATCGTCGATGGCGACACCGGTTTTGTTCGGGCCGACCCGGACGGGTCGCAGATCGCCGCCGCCGAATCCCGGATCGCCCGCGCCTCTGCGGCCGAAGCCCACGCCCGCGCCGCGGGCGACGGTCGCCCCGCCACCACTCGCGACGGCCACGCGATCGGTGTCCACGTCAACCTGGGCAGCGCGACCGAGGCCGCCGCCGCGGTCGCCGACGGCGCGGAGGGCTGCGGCCTGTTGCGCACCGAGCTGCTGTTCCTCGACCGCGCGACCCCGCCCACCCGTGCGGAACAGGCGGCGGAATATCGCGCCATCGCCACCGCAATGGCCGGTCGCCCGCTAACGATCCGCCTGCTCGATGTCGGCGGCGACAAGCCGGCACCCTATCTGGCGATCCCGCGCGAGGACAATCCGGCGCTGGGGCTGCGCGGCGTCCGCGTCGGCCTGGCCCATCCCGATGGACTGGAGGCGCAGGTCGCCGCGATCCTCGATGCCGCCGATGCCGGACCCTTGCGGATCATGGTGCCGATGGTGTCGAGCGTCGCCGAGATCGAGGCCGTGCGCAGTGTCGTCGATCGACTGCGCGGTGAACGGGCGATCCGGCTGGGCGCGATGATCGAGACGCCGGCCGCCGCGATCGGGGCCGACCTGATCGCCGCATCGTGCGATTTCCTGTCGATCGGCAGCAACGACCTGACCCAATATGTCCTGGCGATGGACCGCGGCAACGCGGCGGTCGCCGGCGGGCTCGATGGCCTGCACCCGTCCGTGCTGCGCCTGATCGCCGAGACGTGTGCGCGGTCGCGCGTACCGGTCGGCGTGTGCGGTGGTCTGGCGGCCGACCCGCTGGCCGTGCCGATCCTGGTCGGTCTGGGCGTTACCTCGCTCTCGGTCCCGCCGGTGCGCATCGCCGCCACGCGCGCGCTGGTCGCCGGGCTATCGTACACCGAAGCCGTCCCGCACGCCCGCGCCGCGCTGGATCTGCCGTCCGCCGCCGCCGTCCGCGGCCTCGCCCGCGCCTCTGCCGAAGGAACCGCCGCATGAGATCGCCGATGGCCTTCCTCCAGCCGCTCGGCCGCGCGCTGATGCTGCCGATCGCGGTGCTGCCCGTCGCCGGACTGATGCTGCGGCTGGGCCAGCCCGACCTGCTCGATATCGCGTTCCTCGGCGCGGCGGGCGATGCGATCTTCGCGCATCTCGGGCTGTTGTTCGCGGTCGGCGTCGCGACGGGCTTCGCGCGCGACGGCAACGGTGCTGCGGCGCTGGCGGGCGTCACCTGCTACCTCGTCGCCGGCAACGGCGCGCAGGTGTTCCTGGTCGTGCCGGCCGACTATCTGGCCGGGGTGCCCGACGCGGCGCAGGCCGCGCTGTCCGGCGCGTGGAAGGGTGCGGCGATCGCCAAGCTGCAGGTGCCGATCGGCATCCTGTCCGGGCTGGTCGGTGGCATCTTCTACAACCGGTTCGCGACGTTCAAGCTGCCCGATTACCTCGCGTTCTTCGGTGGGCGGCGGTTCGTGCCGATCATCGCCGGCGTCGCCGGGCTGGTCATCGCCCTGATCCTGGGCCTGAGCTACGCCGCCGTCAACGCCGCCATCGACGGGCTGAGCACCGCGGTGGTCGCCGCCGGCGGCTGGGGCCTGTTCGCGTTCGGTGTGCTCAACCGGCTGTTGCTGGTCACCGGGCTGCACCATATCCTGAACAACATCGCGTATTTCGTCGTCGGCAGCTACGACGGCAAGACCGGCGACCTCAGCCGCTTCTTCGCCGGCGATCCGACCGCCGGCGGATTCATGTCGGGGTTCTTCCCGGTGATGATGTTCGGCCTGCCCGCCGCGTGCCTCGCGATGTACCACACCGCGCTGCCCGATCGACGCAAGGCAACGGGCGGCATGCTCTTCAGCCTGGCGCTGACATCGTTCCTGACCGGCGTGACCGAGCCGATCGAGTTCAGCTTCATGTTCCTGGCGCCGCTGCTCTACGCGATCCATGCGCTGCTGACCGGCGCGGCGGAGGCGATCATGAACGCGCTGGGCGTTCGGCTGGGGTACGGCTTTTCGGCCGGGCTGTTCGATTACGTCCTGAATTACGGCAAGGCGACGCGGCCGTTGATGCTGCTGCCGGTCGGGGCGGTCTATGCCGCGATCTACTATACGCTGTTCCGCTGGGCGATCGTGCGGTTCGACCTGCCCACGCCCGGTCGCGAGCCGATCGACGCGGGTGGGCCCGTCGCGGCACCCGTCGCGGCGAGTGAGCGCGCCGCGGCCTATGTCGCGGCGCTGGGCGGCAGCGCCAACCTGCGCACGATCGATGCCTGCACCACCCGGCTGCGGCTGGACGTGATCGACGGCAGCCGGATCGACGAGCCGCGACTGAAGGCACTCGGCGCGCGCGGCGTGTTGCGCCCCTCCGCTACCGCGGTGCAGGTCGTCGTCGGCGGCATCGCCGATGGGCTGGCGATGGACATGCGCGCGATCGACGATCGCGACGCGGGCGTGAAGCCCGTGCCCACACCTGCTCCAGCTCCAGCTCCAGCGTCCGGGCCAGCGCCAGCACCGTTCGCAGTGTCGGTGATGCTGCCCGACGGGCTGGTCGCCGCGCTCGGCGGATCGGCGAACGTCCTTTCGGCGCAGCGCCACGGTACGCGCGTCCGTGTCGTCGTCGCCGACGATGCACTGGTCGATGCGTCCGGCATGACCGGGCACGGCATCTGCGCGACGGCGCGCCCGGGTGCGGGAATCATCCACCTGCTGGGGACGGATGCGCTGTCCGCCGGCGAGTGATGGCTGCACGATGCCGACCGAACCGGTATCCGCGGTAACCATCGCGTAACATTATGCCAATTTCGGGGTGCCTGTCGCACGAACGCAACAGTGCCGGATGTGCTATCTTAAATTCCACAAGTGAAATTGTTTTTCTCTCTTGAAAGCAAATCTACTTGGTGCATGGTCCTCGCGTTCTGGCGGGAGACAGGCGGGTGGGTCGCGGACGAGACGAAAATGACGGCTTCGATGCGCGCGCCCGCAAAGGCATGGCGATGCCGCGGCGCGCGGTGCTAGGTGCCGGCGCAACGATCGCCGCCGCCGGCCCGACGATCGCCGCCATGCCCGTCGATCGCACATCGGCACTGATCGTATCGACCTGGGATTTCGGCGCCGCGGCCAACACCGCCGCGATTGCCAAGCTCAATGCCGGCGGGAGCCTGCTCGATGCGATCGAGGCGGGCGCGCGGGTGCCGGAGGCGGATCCGACCAACCACTCCGTCGGCTATTCGGGCTATCCCGACCGCGACGGCATCGTCACACTCGATGCGGTCATCATGGACGATGCGGGCCATGTCGGTGCCGTCGCTGCGTTGCAGGATGTCGTCCATGCGGTGTCGGTCGCCCGTGCGGTGATGGAGCGCACCCCCCACACCTTCCTGGTCGGCGACGGCGCGACGCGCTTCGCGCTGGCCAACGGATTTCCGAAACGCGCACTGCTGACGCCCGAGGCGCGGGCCGCGTGGCAGGACTGGCTCAAGACCGCGAAGTACAAACCCGAGGCGAATATCGAGAACCGCATCGGCGGCACCGGCATCCGCGGCGACGCGCGCGACCACGACACGATCGGCATCATCGGCCGCGGCGCCGATGGTCGCTTCGCCGGTGCCTGCACGACGTCGGGCATGGCGTTCAAGATGCACGGCCGCGTGGGCGATTCGCCGCAGGTCGGCGCGGGGCTGTTCGTCGAGGCCGGAGTCGGCGCCGCCACCGCGACCGGCGTGGGTGAGGAAGTGACCCGCATCGCCGGAACCGCGCGCGTGGTGGCGACGATGCGCGGCGGTGCATCGCCCGATGCCGCAGCCCGCGAGGCGGTCGAACATATCGTCCGCCTGCGTGGCGATGCGGTGAAGGACGCGCAGGTCGGCTTCATCGCGATCGATCGCGCCGGCCGCGTCGGCGGCTTCGCGCTGCAACCCGGCTTCACCTTCGCCGTCACCGGCGCGGACGGCCGCACCGAGATCCGCAAGGCACCCAGCCTGCGCAACTGAGCACCGCAATTCCGAACGCGCCGGCACGAGCGCGCCCACTGACGACACCGAACACAAGGGGAAGAAGACATGAAATCGACGTTGCGTTTGTTGCTGCTGTCCACCGCGCTATCGACCGGCTTCGCCACGATCGCCTCCGCCCAGACCGCGACGCCGACCGGCGATCCGGTGGCGGACGCCAAGATCGCCGACGATGCGGGCAAGGATAACGACACCACGAACCGCTCCGGCGACGTCGTCGTCACCGGTACGCGCATCGTCCGGCTGAACAACACCTCGGCCGCCCCGATCACCACCGTGACCAGCGCCGACATCGTCGCGCAGGGTGCGACGACGATCGAGGAGGTCATGAACCGCCTGCCGCAGGTGCAGCCGAACGCCGAACAGAACTACGCCGATTCCAACGGCCAGCAGCGCATCAAGCTGCGCAGCCTGGGCTTCGAGCGCACGCTGGTGCTGGTCGATGGCCTGCGTCTGGGCCTGGTCAACCAGCAGGACGTCAGCATCCTGCCCAACGCAATGGTCGACCGCATCGACGTGCTGAGCGGCGGCGCATCGTCGGTCTATGGATCAGACGCGGTGTCGGGCGTCGTCAACTATGTGCTCAAGAAGAATTTCGACGGGATCCGCCTCGACGCCAACTACAGCTTCTACAATCACGAAAATCGCGCAGGCCCAGTCACCGATGCGGCGCGCCGCGCATTCTTTCCGGCCGCGATCGGATCGGCGAACGACGGTGGCCGCAGCAACATCACGCTGGCGGCGGGCAAGAACCTGTTCGGCGGCGCGCTGAACGTCACGGGCTTCGTCAACTATCGCCATTCCGACCTGGTGCCGCTGCGCGACCGTTCCTATTCGGCGTGCGAAGTGACCCAGCCGACCCGCGATGGCCCGCTGGCCTGCTCGATCGCCAGCTTCACGCCCGCCGGCACGATCATCCCGCTGTCGCCGCTGGCCGGCGCCAACCAGAACCGCCAGCTGGTCAACGATCCCGGCGGCTCGCGCACCTTCGTTCCGATCAACTCGGCCGTCGGCACCGCCGCCAATCCGTTCGACGGCTTCAGCTTCCAGCGCGAGTTCGAGCGGCTGAACTACGGCGGGTTCGTCACGGCGAAACTGTCGAACGCGCTCGAATTCTATTCGGCGGCGCTGTTCTACGAAGACAAGTCGCGCAACCCGCAGTTGAACCGTACGCTGAACTTCGGCGCCTATGGATCGACGCCCTATTCGCTGCCGTGCAACAACCCGTTCCTGTCGGCCGCCCAGGCGCAGACATTGTGCGGCGCGCAGGCGGGCACCGCCACGACCGTGCCGATCGACGTGCGCTACCGGTTCGACGGCGCGGAGCCGATCTACGACCGCTACGTCAACAAGGGTTTCCGCATCAACGCCGGCCTGCGTGGCCGCGTGTTCGACGATGTGTGGAGCTATGACCTGGCCGGCGTGTACTCGCGCAACCGGGCGACCTCGTTCGGCCGCGCCAACGCCGACTTCGCCCGCGTCAACCGGTCGCTGGACGTGACCCTGGTCAATGGCGTGCCGACGTGCCGTTCGGTCGTCAACGGCACCGACCCGGCATGCGTCCCGTTCAACGCGTTCATCCCGCTCAACAACGACCGCGCCGTGAACGACTATTTCTTCGGCGCGAGCGGCCAGTTCAATTACTCGAACACGTCGCAGACCTTCATCCCGCGGATGTTCCAGGCGCTGCTGTCGATCAGCGGCGATCTGGGCAAGTACGGCATCACCTCGCCGCTGGCCGAACAGGGCATCGCCGTGGCGTTCGGTGCGGAATATCGCGACGAGAAACAGTCGAACATCGCCGACGCGGCGTTTCGCGCGGCCTTCGGCGGCAACGACGTGCGCTTCACCCAGAATGTGAAGGAAGCCAACGTCGAGGTGCAGATCCCGCTGGTCGAGAACCAGAGCTGGACCAAGCTGCTGCAGGTCAACGGCGGCTATCGCATCTCGAAATACAATCGCCTGCAGGGCACGTTCAACACCTGGAAGATCGAGGGCATCTGGTCGCCGATCGAGGACATCGGCTTCCGCGGGGCGTACAACAAGGCACAGCGCGCGCCGTCGGTGACCCAGGCGGATTCGGCGAGCAACATCGTCTACAACAACATCGGATCGCGCAACGATCCATGCGCCAGCACGCCCAGCGCGGCGAACCCGAACGTGCTGGTCGCGCCGACCGCGACGATCGCGCAGTGTCGCGCGACCGGCCTACCCGACAATCTGTACGGCAGCGCGACGCTCAGCTGCCCGGACGGCGCCTGCACGATCCGCAACGGCGGGTTCGGGCTGACCCCGGAGACCGCCTACACCAAGACGTTCGGCGTCATCCTGCGTCCGCGCTTCATCCCGCGGCTGACGCTGTCGGCCGACCGGATCCTCGTCGACCTGCAGGACTCGATCAACTATTATGCGGCGGCGGACTTCCTGAACGGATGCCTCAACATCCAGACGGAATTCTATTGCCGCGGCGTGGTGCGCAATCCGGGGACCGGTACGCTGTTCAGCCCGGCGGCCGACAACCCCGCCACCGGCTTCTTCGCGCAGGGCCTGACCAACGCGTTCAAGTCGTCGTTCCACAGCTGGGATTTCCAGGGGCAGTACAACCTGCCGCTGGGCGCGCTCGGCCGGATCGACCTATCGTTCAACGGATCGCTGGCCACCAAGGTCGGCAACCAGGACGCACCGGAGCTCGCCGATCGCAACTGCGTGGGATATTATGGCCAGTTCTGCGGCGAGAGCCTGCCGAAATGGAGCCACGGCCTGCGCACGACGTATACGACCAGCAACGACGTCTTCAACCTGTCGTTCAACTGGCGCCACACCGCACCGACGACGATCACCTTCAACGTCGAGGATCCGGTCGCGACCGGCATCCCCTTCACGGCGGCCGATCGTCGCACGACCTATGGCGGCATCGAAGCCTATGATTACTTCGACCTGTCGGCGGCCGTGAACATCGCCAAGCGATTCTCGCTGCGGCTGGCGGTGAACAACCTGCTCGACAAGGATCCGCCGCTGCTGCCGAACAGCCGCAACGTGCTGGGTCTGCTGCGCGCCAACACGGTCATGCGCTACGACCTGCTCGGGCGCCAGATCGTCGCGGGCATCGGCCTGAACTTCTAATCGCCCGCTTGCCCGAGTAGACAGGGACGGCCCGTCGCACACGTTGCGGCGGGCCGTTTGTGTCGGGATGCGGTGCGCGGGAGACGACGGACATGCCAAGACGGCTGGTGCTTGCCCTCGACCTGATCGACGACGCCGCCCTCATCGCGGCGTACGAGGCGCGGCATGCCGCCGGCGCGGTGTGGCCAGAGGTCGTGCGCGACATCCGTCAGCGCGGCTGTCTGGACATGGAGATCTGGCGGGTCGACGACAGGCTGGTGATGATCGCCGAGGTCGCTGACGATCATCCCCGCGCGGCCGAACCCGCACTGGCGCCCGCAGTCGATCGCTGGGAGCGCGAGATGGACGCGTACCAGCGCCCGCTGTACGCCACGGGTGGGAAATGGACGGCGATGCGGCGGATCTTCGCGCTGGCGGAACAGGGCTAGCCCAATCGCCGCGCCCTGAGCGCACCATACATCAGCAAGGCCGAGACGGGTCCGAACGACAGCGCCATGATCGCCAGCGCCAGGTTCAGCGACTGCGCACCGACGACATGGTCGGTGATGAGGCCGACCATCACCGATCCGAACGCGCCGCCGGTCAGATTGACCAGCGCCATATACAGCCCGGTGAACACCGCGCGCAGGTGCGGCGGCGCGACCGTCACGATCAGGACGAACACGCTGGTCACCGTCATCGCCGAGATGAACAGGTTGACGAACGCCATCACGACCACGCCTGTGATCGTCGGCATCAGCGGCCCGGCCAGCGTCGTGATGCTCAGCGCCGCCATCGTCGTCAGGCACAGGACGAACGGCGCGGAGTCCGCATAGCGCCGCCGCAACAGCGCAAGATAGGGCGCGACCGCGACGCATCCCGCGATCCCGCCGATCAGGAACGCGGGGCCATAGGTGGTGGCGACCAGCGAGGGTGCCATGCCGAAGGACCGCATCATCATCGCCGGATACCAGTTGAGCAGCCCATAGTTGTTCATGCTCCACGTCACGATCGACGCGGCCAGCAGTGCGATCAGCCGCACGTTCGCGCGCGCGAACGCCAGCGCGCCGCCCGCCGCCGCCGCATCGGCGCGCGCGGCCACACTGCGCTGCGGATCGCGCACCGTTGTCAGGATGACGGCCGCGACGATCACGCCGGGGATGCCGAGCAGCACGAACACGATCCGCCACGGCGCGGCTTCGCCGATCAGCGGCAGGACATAGGGGCCGCCCGCCGCCAGCTGGGCCAGCAACTGCCCGCCCAGCATCATCGCCAGCCCGCCGCCGACATACAGCCCGGTGGTGAACAGCCCGATCGGCTTCTGTACGCGGTCGGCGGCGAACCGGTCGGAGATGATGCCGATCGCGGCCGGGTTCAGCCCCGCCTCGCCCACGCCCACGAACATCCGCGCGACGAACAGTGAGGCGAATCCGGTCGCAAGACCGCTGACCGCGGTCGCGATCGACCAGACCAGCACGCACACCGCCAGGATCAGCACACGCCGCCCGCCGTCGAGCATCCGCCCGATGAACACGCCGCCGAACACATAGAGCGCGGCGAACGCCAGCCCGGTGATGAGTCCGATCTGCGCGTCGCTGAACTGCAGCTCGGCCTTGATCGGCTCGATCAGGAAACTCAGGATGACGCGATCGACATAGCCCAGCACCGACACGGTAAAGAGCGCGACGACGACGTACCAGTCATAGGCGGTGTTGCGCCGGGCCGGACCGGTCCTATCCATCTCGCTCTCCCTCCGCGGGTCGTTGCCCGCTGCGTCGTTCAGTGTATCGCCGCCATCTCCTGCGCACGACGGTAATCGCCCTTGCCGCTGGCGTGGCGCGGCAGCGCGTCGAGCGTGACGATGCGCTTGGGCAGCTTGTACGCCGCCAGCTCGCCCGCGATCGCACCGCGCACCGCGGCCTCGTCATAGCCGGCACCGGGCCGCACCAGCGCGACGACCACGCGGCCCCAGGTCGGATCGGGGACGCCGACGACCATCGCATCCTCGATGCCCGGCGCGCGCTTCACCGCTTCCTCGACCTCCTCGACGAAGATCTTCTCGCCGCCCGAATTGATGCACATGTTCCCACGGCCGAGCAGGTGGAGCCGGCCATCGGCCCCGCGCGCCGCCATGTCGCCGGGGATCGCATAGATCTGGCCGTCGATCGTCCGGTACACGCTGGCGGTCTTGGCCGGATCGCCGTGATAGCCCATTGCGATCGGCGGGCGACGCGCCAGCCAGCCCTCGCCGACCTCGTCGTCGGCCAGTACGCGATCGGTATCGGCATCGATCAGCACGGTGTGCCGGCCCGGCTCGAAATAGCCGGTCGGCGTCTCGCGTGTCGCAGTGGTGATCGCATAGCCGAAGCCCGACGCCTCCGACGCGCCCAGTATGTCGACCAGCGTCACCTGCGGCATCGCGGCGACCAGCGCCTGTTTCACCTCGCGGCTCCACATCAGCCCGGCGGACGAGATGACGCGCATCGACGACAGGTCCCAGCGATCCGGATGTCGCTCCAGCGCCTGCACCATCGGCCGCGCGAACACGTCGCCGACGATCAGCACACGCGTCGCGGCGTTGCGCGCGACCTCGTCCCAAAGCTCCTCCGCATCGAACCGGTCGGACGGCAGCAGGATCGCGGTGCCGCCGCCGAGCAGTTCGGCCATCGAGCTGTTCAGTCCTGCGCCGTGCATCAGCGGGCATGCCGGGATGCAGCGCCCGGGCAGCGGGTTGTTGGCGACCGAATCGACGTGATCGGCCATGTCGGCGATCACCCGCCGGATCGTCGGTGCCTCCAGCTGCGAGCGACGTGCGTCCGCGCTGCGCCACATCACGCCCTTGGGCTTGCCGGTCGTGCCGCCGGTGTACAGCAGATAGCCGTCGTCGGGCGACCGCGCGATGCCCAGCGGCGATCCGTCGCCGGCATCGACCAGCGCATCATACTGGTCGTCGTCGCCGCCGATCCGTACGCCGACGCGCAGGTGCGGCAGGTCGTCGAACAGCGGTGCAACCGCGGCGGCGAACTCGGCCTGATAGAACAGCGCGCCGGCCTGGCAGTCGGCCAGCACATAGCCGATCTCTGCGGTGGTATAGCGGTAGTTGATGTTGACGTGGGTCAGCCGCGCCTTGAAACACGCCGCCGCGATTTCGATGAATTCGGGGATGTTGCGCGCCAGGATCGCGACACGCGTCCCCGGTTCCAGCCCACGCGCCCGCATCGCGCGCGCCAGCCGGTTGGTCCGCGCATCGAACGCGGCCCAGCTGATGACGCGATTGCCGCGGATCAGCGCGGGGCGGTCGCCCGGCACGTTCGCCGCGGTCGCATCCAGCAGGTCGCCGAAATTCCAGTCATACGCGCCGGCCACCGCGCTCAACGCCCCTGAAAGACGGGCGCGCGCTTTTCCTTGAACGCGGCCACCGCTTCCTTCGCGTCGTCGGTCTTGACCAGCTTGGCGGTGTTGTTCTGTTCGTAGCGATAGCCGTCGCGCAGCGTCATGTTCTCGATCGTGCGCATCGAATCCTTGGCCAGCGCGGTCGCCAGCGGGCTCTTGCTCGCGATCGACAGCGCCATGTCCATCACCCACGGCATCAGCTCGTCGGCGGGCAGGCACGCCTCGATCACGCCGCGGCGGTAGAGTTCGGATGCCGGCGCGCGATATCCGGTCAGCATCATGCGCCGGACCAGCGAATGCGGCAGGATGCGCGCGGCATGCTTGCCGCCGCCCATCAGGCCGACATCGACCTCGGGCAGGCCGAACACGGCGTTCTCGGACGCGACGATGATGTCGCAGCATGCCGCCAGCCCCATCCCCGCACCCAGCGCGGCACCGTTGACCGCGGCGATCACCGGCTTGTTGCATTCGATGATCGAGTAACCGATCTCGCGCACCGCACGGTTGCGCTTCCACGTCGCGCCAGGTGCCGACAGGTCGGGCCGGTTCTTCAGGTCGGCACCGGCCGAGAAGCATTTGCCCGCGCCGGTCAGCACCGCGACGCGCACGTCGTCGCGGTCGCTCAGTTCGTCGAAGATGTCGGTCATCCGGTAGATGAACTCCATCGGCTGCGAATTGACCGGGGGGTTGTCCATCGTGACGACGGCGACGAATTCGCGGACGTCCAGCCGTACCATATCCATGCGCGCTCTCCTGCTGTGCGACAGGTGCTAGGCGCGTACCGCAGCGAGCGGGCGATGATCCCGCCGGGGCGGGCGGAGAATCGCATACGCGAATTATCTGGCGCGAATTCCCACCCATGCCGCAGCGGAATTCGCGCATATGATATTCCGTCCGTGATGGCGCATCCGAATTGTCGGCGGCGGGACAAGCGGCCGATCAGGCACGCGACACGGCCCGGTACGCTTCGGACCGACAGTTGCATCAGGCCCGCCGCACCAAGGACGGGCCACCGGGAGGGGACGACACATGATCGCCAGACATCGTAACTGGGCATTGCTCGCAACCGCCGGCCTGGTCGCGCTCGCCGCACCGGCCGCCGCGCAGGTCGCCGCCAGTTCGCCCGCCGAGGCCCAGCCCGGCGCGCCTGCGCAGGACGACGGCGGGCTGACCGACATCGTCGTCACCGCATCCAAGAGCGCATCGACCAAGAGCGTGCAGGAAGTGCCGTTCGCCGTCACCGCCTTCGGCCCGCAGCAGCTGGAGGAACAGCATGTCCAGAGCCTGACCGGCCTGAGCTACAGTGCACCCAACGTCCAGATCGAGGACGTCGGCACCCAGCCGGGCACCGCCAATCTGTCTGTCCGCGGGCTGGGCGTGAACAGCTCGATCCCGTCAATCGACCCGACCGTCGGCATCTTCGTCGATGGCGTCTATCTGGGGATCCCCGCCGGCGCCCTGCTCGACACGTTCGACTTGGCCGGCGTCGAGATCCTGCGCGGGCCGCAGGGGCTGTTGTTCGGTCGCAACGTGACCGGCGGCGCGCTGGTCGTGCGCACCACCAACCCGACCGACGAGCTCCACGCCGACTTCAAGGTTTCAGTCGCCAGCGGCCTGGACAAGACGATCAGCGGCGTCGTCACCGGCCCGATCGTGCAGGACCGGCTGTCGGCCAAGCTGGCCGTCTACTACAATGACGACGACGGCTATTTCAAAAACAACTTCAACGGCGCGAAGGACCTGGGCAAGGGCACGACTTTGGTCATCCGCCCGGCGCTGCGCTTCACGCCCAGCACGGATTTCGAGACGATCATCCGCTACGAACACGGCCGCCAGCGCGGCGACGGCGCGGTCGCGTCGAACCACGGCCTGTTCGCGCGCGACAGCTTCGGCGTATCGATCAACGAGGAAGGCTATTCGCGCAACGACTGGGATCAGGGGATCATCGAGACGAACATCGAGGTCGGCCTGGGCAACGGCCGGATCACCAACATCTTCGGCTATCGCGACGTGAAGCAGCGCAACCAGGGCGACATCGACGCCAGCCCGCAGACCTTGTTCCATTCGCGCACCGCGATCGACCAGGACCAGCTGAGCAACGAGCTGCGCTACGCCGGCACGTTCGGCAACATCGAGGTCACGACCGGGCTGTATTATTTCAACCAGAACATCAAATATTACGAGGAACGATTGCTGTCGGGCGGCGCGCTGCGCATCTCGGGTGCCGGCTTCCAGCAGCAGGACAGCTATGGCATCTTCGCCTCGGCCGACTGGCATTTCACGCCCACGCTGACACTGAACGTCGGCGGCCGCTACACCACCGAGACGAAGCGCGCGCAGATCGCCAACATCGTCGCGGGCGGGTGCGTGTTCGACACGCGGGTGTGCAACATCACCTTCCGCGACGACAACGACTGGAAGGGATTCACCCCCCGCGTCGGCCTGCAGTTCAAGCCGACCGACCAGACCCAGGTCTATGCCTTCTTCGCGCGCGGCTTCCGCAGCGGCGGCTACAACTTCCGCAACGTCAACACCGCGGTGCGCCCCGGACCGTTCGACCAGGAAACGCAGGATTCCTACGAGATCGGCCTGAAGCAGGAATTCGGCCGCATGCTGCGCCTGAACCTGGCGGCCTATTCCAACACAATCGCCAATGTGCAGCGCGAGATCCAGACGCCGGTGCCGGGCGTCGGCACGTTCCAGGTCATCGCCAATTCGGCCGACGCCAAGATCCAGGGGTTCGAGGCCGAAGCGCTGCTGCGTGTCGGCGGCGGCCTGAGCCTGTCGGGGCAGGTCGGCTATACGCACGGCAAGTACGACACGATCTTCCTCGACCTGAACAACGATCGCGTGATCGATGCGAAGGACTTCGCACTGAAGCTGCCGCGCCTGGCGCCGTGGAGCTATGGCGGCGCGGTGTCGTTCGACACCGACATCGGCGATCTGGGCGGTCTGTCCGCGCGGGTCAGCGCCAACCACCGCGATGCGGCGTGGTACAACGACCAGAACACCGGCCTGCTGCGCGCCGCGACGATGGTCGACGCCAACCTGTCGATCACCCGTGGTCGCACCACCGTGTCAGTGTTCGGCACCAATCTGCTGAACGAGGCGACGTTCGGCACCGAGGCCCCGCTACCGTTCATCCCGAACGGCACCTTCTCGTCGCTGAACAAGGGCCGGGTGTACGGCGCGGAACTGCGCTACCGGTTCTGAGGATCACGACGGAGGGATCGATGGCGCTCCCTCCGCCGACCCCGCCCGGCGAAAACGGGATCCACCCCGATCCCGTCATCCCCGCGAAGGCCGGGATCAATCGTCACTGAATTGTACGAATCTCACGACGTGCGGCGACTGTTGACCTTCGCCTTCGCGGGGATGACGCCGACGAATGGGATCACGCCACCTCGGCGGCATCCCCCGCATCGCCGAACGCGGCCCAGCCGCCGTCCACCGCGTGGACGCTGCCGGTGGTGTAGCTCGCTCGCGCGGAGGCCAGGAACGCCACCGCATCGGCGATCTCGTCCGGCCGCCCCAGCCGCCCCATCGGTACGCGGCGGCGCACCGCGGTCAGGTCGCGCTTGCCCGACGTCTCCAGCGCGGTAACGCCCGGCGTGGCGATGTAGCCCGGCGCGACCGCGTTGACGCGGATGCCCAGGCCCGCCCATTCGCAGGCGAGCGCGCGCGTCATCATCACGATCCCGTTCTTGGCCGCGCAATAGCTGTTGCGCCGTGGCAGACCCAGCGACGCGGCGATCGACGCGATGTTGACGATCGCCCCGCCGCCGTGCGCCGCCATCACCCGCGCGACGCCCTGCGCCAGCACGAACGGCGCGACCAGGTTGATCGCCAGACCGCGCTCGAACCCGGCCAGCGGCTGGTCCACCGTCGCGGCGAAATCGTCGGCGATCGCGGCGTTGTTGACCAGCACGTCGATGGTGCCGAAGCGCGCGCAGACCTGTTCGATCGCGGCGGTGACGGCACGCTCGTCACGGACGTCCAGCACGAAGCCGATGCGTTGCGGTGGCAATGCGGCGATCGCATCGGCATCGCGGTCGAACACCACGACGCGCGCGCCGTCGGCGGCGAACCGGTCGCAGATCGCGTGTCCGATCCCGCTTGCCCCGCCGGTCACCAGCACGACCGGGGCGTCGCGCCCCGGCGGTACCGGCGCCGGCGCGCTCGCCGCCGCGCCCGATCCGCCGAACGCTGCGTATCCGCCATCGACGACGATGCTTGCGCCAGTCGTGTAGCTGTTGCCCGCCGTCCACAGGATCGTCTGTGCGATCTCCGCCGGTTCCGCCATGCGGCCCAGCGGTACGCGCGCGACGACCTTTGCCGGATCGACCTGGCCGTGTGCGACCAGCGACCGCACGATGTCGGTGGCGACATAGCCCGGCAGCACCGCGTTGACGCGGACGCCGCCGCTTGCCCACTCGCACGCCAGCGCGCGGGTGAAGCCCAGCACCGCGCCCTTGGACATCGCATAGGCCGTACGCCCGGGGATCGCGATGACGCCCGCCATCGACGCGACGTTGACGATCGCGCCCTGCCCCGCCGCCAGCATCGCCGCCCCGACCGCGCGCGCCATCAGGTAGCTGCCGGTCAGGTTGACGCGCAGGATATGCTCCAGTTCGGCGACCGGCTTGTCGATCGCCGCGGTGCCCGCCGGGTCGACGATGCCGGCGTTGTTGACCAGCACGTCGATGCGTCCGAACCGCGCGACGATTTGCGCCACGCCGGCAATGATTGCTGCCTCTTCGGCGACGTCGATCGCCAGCCCGACATGCCCCGCGCCCAGCGCCGCGGCGCGCTCGCCCGCGGCAGCGCCGTCGCGGTCGGTGAGGACCACGGTCGCGCCAGTCGCGGCAAAGGCCTGCGCCGTCGCCCACCCGATCCCGGCCGCCGCGCCGGTGACCACGACGATCTGCGGACGATCAGCGGATGGCGAAGACATGATAGACCGGTCCCTCCGCCGTGCGCATGCCCTGGCCGATCGCGATCAGCGTGTTGAGGTCGGCATAGCGCGGGTCGCCCGTCTCGAACCGGATCGCGGTGCGTACGTGGATGTCCTGGAACGCCAGCAACTCGCGGCTGCGGAACCGCGCCATCGCCGCCGGCTCGCCGTGCGCCAGCCCCTGATACGTCATGCCGATCGCCGCGCCGTCGTGGGTGGTCAGCGTCAGCCGGACGTCGATCAGCATCGCCCCGTCGCCGCGCCACGTCACCCAGTCGGCACCGCCCGGATCGACCAGCCCCCGCATCCGTGCGCCCTCGAAACTGCCGCCATCGACCGGGAACACCGATCGCCCGCCGGCGCGCGGATCACCGACATGGACGGCACGGTCGTAGCCGACGTTCAGCTTCAGGACGAACAGCGGCGCATGGCGAAGGGTTTCGATCATGGCGGCGATCCTGCCGCATCGCCGCCGCCGGTCAAACCCGGGTGCCCGCGCGATCCGGCTATCGCCTACGCGATAACCCGGTCGCGGTCGCCCCCGCACCTCCCCGATCCGCTCGGCCCGCCTATCGTCGCAGGCGACATCAGGTGAGGACGACGCGATGGGATTGCTCGACGGAAAGACGGCGCTGGTGACCGGTGCCTCGCGGGGGCTGGGCCGCGGCATCGCCGAACTCTTTGCCGCCGAAGGCGCGGCCGTCGCGGTCGTCGATCTGAAGGAGCATTGGGCGCAGGGCACCGTCGATGCGATTGCGGAGGCCGGCGGTCGTGCGCTGGCGATCGGCGCCGACGTGTCGGATCGCGACGCGGTCCACCGCGCGGTCACTGCGACGACGGCGGCATTCGGCGCGCTCGACATCGTCGTCAACAACGCGATGTGGAACCGTTACGAGCCGGTCGCCGACATCCGGCCGGAGACGGTCGACCGGATGATCGGCGTCGGCTTTTCGGGCATCGTCTGGGCGATCCAGGCGGCGGCGGCGGCGATGGGCGGGCGCGGCGGATCGATCGTCAACATCGCCAGCGTGTCGGGCACGCTCGGCATCCCCAACGCGCTTATCTATTGCGGGGTGAAGGCGGCGGTCGGCGGGCTGACGCGCTCGGCCTCGGTCGAACTCGGCGCGCAGGGTATCCGCATCAACGCGATCTCGCCATCGACGGTCGCGACCGAGGGCGTGATGGCGATGCTCGACGAAGCGGCGCTGGAGGAGCGGCTGGCGCGCAATCCGCTGAAGCGGCTGGGCCAGACGATCGACATCGCGCAGGCGGCACTGTGGCTGGCGAGCGACCAGTCCAGCTTCGTCACCGGCCAGACGATCGCCGTCGATGGCGGGTTGGCGCACGCGTATATGTGAAGCTGGTTTCGCTACGGCCATCACCGCGCAGGCGAGAATGCCGTCAGACGTTTTTCCATTACTCCGGCGAAGGCCGGGGTACGAAGACTTCGGACTTTCGCCGACGCTCGGTTTTCACGCGGATGACAGACCTCGCTCTTCAGTCCAGATTGGGCCGCAACCAGCGCTGCGCCGTCGGCAGGTCCACCCCGCGCCGCGCCGCATAATCCTCGACCTGATCCGGTCCGATCCGCGCCACGCCGAAATATTCCGCCTGCGGATGCCCGAAGTAGAAGCCGCTGACCGCCGCGGTCGGCAGCATCGCGAAGCTTTCGGTCAGCGTCGCGCCGGTCGCGTGATGCGCGTCGAGCATCGCGAACAACGGCGTCTTCAGGCTGTGCTCGGGGCAAGCGGGATATCCGGGCGCCGGGCGGATGCCGCGATATTGTTCCTTGATGAGCGCTTCGTTGGTCAGCTGCTCGTCGGGCGCATAGCCCCACAATTCCTGACGCACATGCTGGTGCAGGCGTTCGGCGAACGCCTCGGCCAGCCGGTCGGCCAGCGCCTTCAGCAGGATATCGCTGTAATCGTCGATGCCGGCCTTGAACCGCGCCAGATGCGGCTCGATGCCGTGGATGCTGACCGCGAAGCCGCCGATCCAGTCGCCGTCGCCGTCGATGAAATCGGCCAGGCACATGTTCGGCCGGCCCTCGCGCTTGGCGATCTGCTGGCGCAGGAACGGCAGGCGGACGAGGTCGTCGTTCTCGGCCAGCCCCAGATATTCGAGCGCGCCGAGCTCCTCGGCCGTCCACACGCCCTCGCAATCGACGAACACGTCGTCGCCGTGGCGCACGCAGGGCCAGAGGCCCGCCACGCCGCGCGCGGTCAGCCATTTCTCGCCGACGATGCGGTCGAGCATCGCATTGGCGTCGTCGTACAGCGACCGCGCGCTTTCCCCCACGATCGTGTCGTCGAGGATCGCGGGAAAGTTGCCGGCGAGTTCCCAGGCACGGAAGAACGGCGTCCAGTCGATCAGCGCGCGCAGGTCGGCCAGGTCCCAGTCGCGGAACACATGTACGCCGGGCTTGCGCGGCGCGGGCGGCTTCAGTGCCATGTCGGCGTGGAACGGGTTGGCCCGCGCCTTCGCCAGCGGCAGCAGCGCGTTCTGGCCCTTGCCCTCGCGCGCGGCGCGGACGGCGGCATAGTCGGCATCGGTCTTCGCCACGAAATCGTCGCGGATCGTGTCCGACACGAGGGTCGTCGCGACCCCGACCGCGCGGCTGGCGTCCAGCACATGGACCACCGGCCCGTCATACGCCGGCGCGATGCGCAGCGCGGTGTGCACCTTCGACGTCGTCGCCCCGCCGATCAGCAGCGGCATCGTCATCTTCGACCGCTTCATCTCCTCGGCGACGGTCACCATCTCGTCCAGCGACGGGGTAATCAGCCCCGACAGCCCGATCATGTCGGCGTCGTTTGCGTTCGCCGCCTCCAGGATCTTCGACCACGGCACCATCACGCCCAGGTCGACCACCTCGAAGCCATTGCACTGCAGGACCACGCCGACGATGTTCTTGCCGATGTCGTGGACGTCGCCCTTGACGGTGGCCATGATGACCTTGCCCTTGCCCTTCGCGCCCGGCTCCTTCGCCGCCTCGATATAGGGGAGCAGGTGGGCGACCGCCTTCTTCATCACGCGCGCCGACTTGACGACCTGCGGCAGGAACATCTTGCCGCTGCCGAACAGGTCGCCGACGACGTTCATGCCGTCCATCAGCGGGCCTTCGATCACCTCGATCGGGCGCGCGAAGGCCAGCCGCGCCTCCTCGGTATCCTCGACGACGTGCAGATCGATGCCCTTGACCAGCGCATATTCCAGCCGCTTGGCGACGGGGAGCGAGCGCCACTCGGCCGCCGCTTTCTCCGCCACCGCATCGGTGCCGCGATATTTCTCGGCGAGCGCAACCAGCCGGTCGCCCGCCTCGGGATCGCGATTGAGGATGACGTCCTCGCACGCGGTACGCAGTTCCGGATCGATCTGGTCGTAGATGTCGAGCTGCCCGGCGTTGACGATCGCCATGTCCATGCCGGCGGGGATCGCGTGGTACAGGAAGATGCTGTGCATCGCCCGGCGCACCGGCTCGTTGCCGCGGAAGCTGAACGACAGGTTCGACAGCCCGCCCGAGATATGGACGTGCGGGCAGCGCGCCTTGATCTCCTTGACCGCCTCGATGAAGTCGACGCCGTAGTTGTTGTGCTCCTCGATCCCCGTCGCGACGGCGAAGACGTTGGGATCGAAGATGATGTCCTCGGGCGGGAAGCCGATGCCGACCAGCAGATCATAGGCTCGGGCGCAGATCTCGACCTTGCGGTCCTTGGTATCGGCTTGGCCCACTTCGTCGAACGCCATCACGACGACCGCGGCGCCGTAATTCATGCACTTGCGGGCGTGGTCGAGGAACTGCGCCTCGCCTTCCTTCATGCTGATCGAATTGACGATCGGCTTGCCGGACACGCATTTGATCCCCGCCTCGATCACGTCCCATTTGGAACTGTCGATCATCACCGGCACGCGGGCGATGTCGGGTTCGGCGGCGATCAGCTTCAGGAACGTCGTCATCGCGTGGTGCGCGTCGAGCAGCCCCTCGTCCATGTTGACGTCGATCACCTGCGCGCCGTTCTCGACCTGCTGCCGCGCGACCTCGACGGCCTTGGCGTAATCGCCGGCCATGATGAGCTTCTTGAACGCCGCGGAGCCGGTGACGTTGGTGCGCTCGCCGACGTTGACGAAGCTGGTGGAGGAGGTCGTTGCGGTCACAATAATTCCGTTCGTTTCGAGCGAAGTCGAGAAACGCTTGCTCGGTACTGGACCCCGTTTCTCGACTTCGCTCGAAACGAACGGGGGAATTTCAAGTCATTCGCGGACTCAGGCCGCCATCGTGAACGGCTCCAGCCCAGCCAGCCGCGTCCGCACCTCCGGCGTCGGTACGCTGCGCGGAGCCAGCCCGCGCACCGTGTCGGCGATCGCCTTGATATGCGCCGGGGTCGAACCGCAGCAGCCACCCAGGATGTTGACCTGCCCCGCATCCGCCCACTCGCGCACCAGCGCCGCGGTCGTCTCGGGCAGCTCGTCATACGCGCCCAGTTCGTTGGGCAGGCCGGCGTTGGGATAGACCATGATGAGCGTATCGGCGAGCGCGCTCAGCACCTTCACATGCGGGCGCAGCTGTTCGGCACCGAACGAGCAGTTCAGCCCGATCGTCAGCGGCTTGGCGTGCCGAACGGCGTGCCAGAACGCCTCGACCGTATGGCCGGAAAGGTTCCGCCCCGAGAGGTCGGTCAGCGTCATCGACAGCATGATCGGCAGATCGCGGCCGAGCGCTTCCTGTGCCTCGAGCACCGCCATCACGCCGGCCTTGGCGTTGAGCGTGTCGAACACCGTCTCGATCAGGATGAAGTCCACGCCGCCGGCGACCAGCGCGTCGGTCTGCTCGCGGTACACGCCCTTGAGATAATCGAAGTCGATCTCGCGATAGCCCGGATCGTTGACGTCGGGGCTGAGCGACAGCGTCTTGTTGGTCGGCCCGATCGCGCCCGCCACGAAGCGCGGGCGGCCATCGCGCGCCTCATATTCATCGGCAAGGCGACGCGCGATCCTGGCGCTCTGGATGTTGATGTCGGCGACCAGGCTTTCCGCGCCGTAATCGGCCTGGCTGATGACGTTCGCGCTGAACGTGTTGGTCGACACGATGTCCGATCCCGCGTCCAGGTACGCCCGCGTGATCGTCTCGGGCACTTCCGGCTTGGTGATCGCCAATATGTCGTTGTTGCCCTTCTGGTCGTGGCCGAGCGTCAGCGTGCCGGCATAGTCGGCCTCGGACAGTTTCCAGTTCTGGATCTCGGTTCCGAACGCGCCGTCGGTGATGAGGATGCGCTGGGCGGCCTGGTCGAGCAATCGTTCGCGGGGTCTCACAACCTATCCTCCGTCATTCCCGCGAAGGCGGGAATACATTCTGGCTGGTGGCGCGGATCCTTCGATGACCTGCGCCAATTGATCCCCGCCTGCGCGGGGATGACGATAATCAAGGTCAAGCCATCACCACTGGCCGTACGCCCAGCAGGTGGCAGATCGCGTAGCTGAGTTCCGCGCGGTTGAGCGTGTAGAAATGGAACGCGCGCTCGCCGCCGGCATACAGCTTGCGACACAGTTCGGCGGCCACCGTCGCGGCGACCAGCTGGCGCGCGGGCGGATGGTCGTCCAATCCCTCGAACAGCCGGCCCATCCAGGCGGGCACGTCGGTCCCGCACATTGCCGACATCTTGGTCACCGCGGCAAAGCTCATCACCGGCATGATCCCCGGCACGATTTCCGCATCGATCCCCGCCGCCGCCACCGCGTCGCGGAAGCGGAAGAAGGTTTCGGGCTCGAAGAAGAACTGCGTGATCGCGCGGGTCGCCCCCGCGTCCAGCTTGCGCTTGAGATTGTCGAGGTCGTGACGGGCGTCAGGCGAATCCGGATGGCATTCGGGATAGGCCGCGACCGAGATCTCGAACGGGTGGAGCCGCTTCAGGCCCGCGACCAGTGCCGCGGCGTTCTCGTACCCGCCGACCGGCGACACGAATTTCTCGCCGGCGCGCGGGGAATCACCGCGCAGCGCGACGATGTGCCGTACGCCCGCCGCCCAGTAATCGTTCGCCACTGCGTCGATTTCTTCGCGCGTCGCCTCGACACAGGTCAGGTGCGCTGCCGCCGGGATGCTGGTTTCGCGCGCGATCCGCGCCACCGTGGCGTGTGTCCGCTCGCGCGTGGTGCCGCCCGCGCCATAGGTGACCGAGACGAAGCGCGGGTCGAGCGGCGACAGCGTCTGGACCGACTCCCACAATGTCGCTTCCATCTTCTCGGTCTTGGGCGGGAAGAACTCGAAGCTGACCGCGACGTCGCCGCCGACATCGGCGAACAATGGCGCCTCCAATGCGCGGCGCGCTTCCTCAAGCTGGCCAAAGGACATGGTCACGCTGCCTTCACTCCCCTCGCCGCCGCGCCATGCTTGCGCGCCAGCCATAATTTCACGGTCAGTTCGCCGCCCTCGAGCGTCTCGACCAGCGCCGGCGCAAGGCCCGCAGCGTCGAACCAGCCGAGCATCTGGTCGTCCGAAAACCCCAGCCGCGCATGCGCGTCACGCGTCCGCAGATCCTCGCGGTCGTGGCTCGCGAAGTCCGCGATCAGCAGCCGTCCGCCCTGGCCCAGCACACGCGCCGCCTCGGCGATCGCGGCACCGGGTGCTTCGGCGAAGTGCAGGACGTGGTGGAGGATCGCCAGATCCGCCTCGGCATCGGTCATCGGCAACGCATAGAGGTCCGCCTGGCGCAGCTCGGCATTGGCGCGATCGTGCAGCTTCGCGCGCGCCAGCCGCAGCATTTCCGACGAACGATCGATGCCCAGCGCGCGGGTGGCACGTGGCGCGAACAATTCCAGCATCCGCCCGGTGCCGGTGCCGATGTCGATGACGCAGCCCAAGGGTGCGTCGCCGAGCACGCGCGCCATCGCCGCCTCGACCTGATCCTCGGCGACGTGGAGCGACCGGATCGCGTCCCATTCGCCGGCGTGCGATTCGAACCACTCGGCCGCCGCATCCGCGCGATCGGCGCGCACCGCGGCCAGTCGCGCGCTATCGGCCAGCGCGCTATGGTCCGGCGCATCCGCCGACCAGGCATCGAGCGCTGCCAGCACCGGGCCGACTCGCTCTGCCGAACCCAGCGCGACGAACACCCAGCTGCCCTCCTTGCGCCGCCGCGCCAGGCCGGCATCGCACAGGATCTTGACGTGGCGCGATACGCGCGGCTGGCTTTGCCCCAGAACCTGCGCCAGTTCGCCGACCGACAATTCCATCGTGCGCAGCAGCGCCAGGATGCGCAAACGCGTCGCATCGGCAAGGGCACGGAAGATATCGAGCACGGCGATCATGTCGGCACATCATATAAAGATATCTTTATATGTGGTCAATGCGTTCCGCTTGTCGCACCCTTTTGGCTGGTCTAGCGTTGCGCCCCCCAGTTCAACGGGAAAAAAGGGAAGATATCATCATGAAGAAATCGGTTATCCTGCCGCTGGCGCTCGCCGCAGCGTTCGGCCTCGCAGCCTGCAGCGAAAAGACCCAGGATTCGATGGCGAACGACGTCGATAACGCCGCGATGGACGTGAATGCGACGACCGCAGAGGCGGTGTCCGACGTCGATGCCGCGACCGACCAGGCGCTGAATTCGGCCGAGAACGCCACCGACCGCGCGGGTGCCGCGCTGGATCGTGCCGGCGATGCGACCGCCAACGCCGCCGATCGCGCGGCCGATGCGACCGGTAACGCGATGGTCGCCGCCGGCAACGCCGTCCGCGACTGATGAAATCCCTGCGCCTCGCCCTGCTGGCTCCCCTGGCCCTGCTCGGTGCCTGCGGGTCCGACGATATGTCGCAACCCGGCGGGATCACGGCGGGCGAGGCTCAGGAACTCAACGACGCCGCGGCCATGCTCGACGCCAATGCCGTCGAGTTGAACGCCGTCGTCGCAGACGGAAACGCATCGTGACGCCGCGACGGCTGGGCGCGACCGATCTCGAGATCGCGCCGCTCGTGCTGGGCGGCAACGTCTTCGGCTGGACCGCCGACCGGGCGACCAGCTTTGCCGTCCTCGACGCGTTCGTCGATGCCGGCGGGACGATGATCGATACCGCCGATGTCTATTCGGCCTGGGTGCCGGGACACCGCGGCGGCGAGTCCGAGGCGATCATCGGCGACTGGCTGAAACAGTCCGGCAAGCGCGACCGTGTGCTGATTGCGACCAAGGTCGGCATGCTGCCCGGCGAGGGCGGCGAGAAGCTTGCCCCCGCCCGGATCGCCGCCGCGGCCGAAGCGTCGCTGACGCGACTCGGCACCGACCGCATCGACCTCTATTATGCGCATCAGGACGATGAGGACGTGCCGCAGACGGCAGTGCTCGAAGCGTTCGGCAAGCTGGTCGATGCAGGCAAGGTCCGCGTCGTCGGAGCGTCCAATTTCCATGCCGGCCGGCTGAAATCCGCCAACGACGCTGCGCGAGACGCCGGGCTGCCGCATTATCACGTGCTGCAACCCGAATATAATCTCGTCAGCCGCCACAAGTTCGAGGGGCAGTTGCAGGACTATGCCGTCGAGCACAACATCGCGGTGCTGCCCTACTACGGCCTCGCGTCGGGCTTCCTGACCGGCAAGTATCGCTCGGCCGACGATCTGGGGCAAAGTGTGCGCGGCGGTCGGCTGGGCGACCTGCTCGACGGAAAGGGCCGGAACGTCCTGTCCGCGATGGACGCGGTCGCCGTCGAAACCGGCGCGAGCCTGGCACAGATCGCGCTCGCATGGCTGATGGCCCAGCCCGGCGTCACGGCGCCGATCGCCAGCGCGACCAATGTGGCGCAGCTGGCGGAATTGACCGGGGCGTGGGACGTGGTTCTGTCGAAGGATCAGCTCGACCGTCTGGTGGCGGCGGGCGTCTAGACGAATCGAACAGAAGAAGAGGGGTTTGGGCGCACTGCGTGCGCAAGGCGCGAAGGCGCGAAGGCGCGAAGATGGATGGCTCCTTGGCTGCGGAAGCAGCATGTCTCGACATTCGATGAGTCTCCCGATCGCGTGATCCGTACCGGACTCCTTTGTGCCTTTGCGCCTTGCGCACGCAGTGCGCGCCAATAATCCTTCTTCTAGCTGACAGCCTAGGCAAGCCCATATTCAGCCTCGAGCGTTCAAGTCGGCAGCATGTCCGCCTACGCCCCCCCGACCCGGGACCGCATCCCCGCCGCGATCGCCGCGATCGCGATCCCCGCGGCGTTGCTCTGGGCGCTGGTGGTGGGACTGGGCGTCCGGTTCGATACCACCGCCAGCAATCCGCTCGACATCTTTACCGTCCTGCCCGATCCACCGCCGCCGGTCAGGAAGGTCGAGAAGCGCCCCTCCCCCTCGCACCGGCCCGAGGGGCAGGCGTCTCCGCCCAACCTGCGATCCCGCGCGACCGAGATCGTCGCGCCGCCGCCACCCATCCCGCTGCCGCCGGTCGTCGTCACTGCGCCGGAGCCGCTGACGGGGACGCAGTCCTCGACCGGATCGGCGGAGGTCGCGGGCCCCGGCACGGGGGCAGGCGGTATCGGCGACGGACTGGGCAGCGGTAACGGAGGAGACGGCGATGGGGGTGGCGGCGACG
Source organism: Pseudomonadota bacterium (assembly GCA_040388765.1). Lineage (GTDB taxonomy): Bacteria > Pseudomonadota > Alphaproteobacteria > Sphingomonadales > Sphingomonadaceae > Sphingomonas. The sequence goes on from JAZKBG010000002.1 coordinate 304,950, forward strand.
AGACGCCGCCGCGCCAGATCGGCGGTCGCATTCGCGATTCGGATTTTCCCGATGCACTGCGCGAGACGAGCGACGGCGGGCTGGTCGGCGTACGCTACACCGTGCTGACCAGCGGCCGCGTCGCCAACTGCCGGATTACCCGGCCCAGCGGTGTGCCGCTGCTCGACCAGACGACCTGCCGGCTGATCGTCCAGCGCTTCCGATATCGCCCGTCACGCGATTCGGCCGGACGCGCGGTCCAGGCCGACATCGTCGAGACGCATGAATGGGTGAACGAGATGACGGCGGCCGACTTCGCCGAACCGCCGCCGCGCCGCCGTCGCGACTGACGCTAGCGGCGCGCCTGCCGGGCGGCGTAACGCGCGTCCCGCGCGGCCTTGCGCTCGGCCTCGGTCGCGATGCGGATCTTGGGCTTGCGCGCCTCTTCCTCCAGCCGCGCCGCTTCGGCGGCGGCTTCGGCGGCTGCCTTGGCCGCAGCCTTCTCGGCAGCGAGTGCGGCCTTGCGCTCTTCACGGCGCTGCTGCTCCGCGGCGTCCTTGACCGCCTGCGCGGCGCGGCGCGCCTCCAGCTCCTCGGGCGTCGGAGCCGGCTTGGCGCGCAGTTTCTCCAGCGCCTTCGCCTTGGCGGTGGCGGCACTCTTCACGCGATCCTGAAAACTCGGCTCTCGATAACCCATTCGGTATCCCATTATCCTGCAATGACGGTCTGTATCACTCAACGTGGCGCGATAGCGGATCGATCCCGTTCATGACAAGGCCGGTTCCGGACCGCAGCGATGCGTCAGTCGCCTGCGAAGCCGAACGGCGATATTCCCATCTCCCGGTCGTTGACGATCAGCGTCCGGCCCGCGGGCGGCGCCGATCGCTGCGGGCAATCGACGCGGGTACACGCGCGACAGCCCAGACCGATCGGCGTCGCCTGTCCGCCCAGGTCCAGCCCGCGCGCTGCCGCCAGGACGCCCGCGGCATCGGCTGCCAGCCCCAGCGTCACGGCGAACCGCGCCTTCACCGCGCCGCTCCACCCGCCGGCAGGGCCCACGCAGCGCGATGACGTGAACCAGCGGCTTCCGTCCTCCAGCACCACCAGCTGGACGATGCGTTCGTCGGGCCGCTGGAACACCGCGAACGTATCGAGCAGGGGGCACAGGCCACCGGCGTCGGTCAACGGCGATCCGCTGGCCCCGGCGAAACGCTTCGATACCTGGCCCGCCCGGTCGGTTCGCAGCATGAAGAACGACAGCCCGCGCGCGCCGACCCGCGACAGCGTGGTCAGCCGGTGCGCGACCTGTTCGGCACTCGCGCCGAACCGGCGGCGGATCAGTTCCAGATCATATCCGGTCGCCTCGCACGCGCGCAGGAACCGGGCATAGGGCATCATGACCGCGGCGGCGAAATAGCCGGTCAGGTGGCGGCGATACAGGCGTTCGGCAGCGCGATCGGCAAATCCCGCGCCGCGGACCAGCGCGTCGAGTTCGGCGCGCGCCTCTATCAGCCCCAGGTGACGGGCAAGCGCAAACACGCGGCTGGGCGGGTCGAGCGTCTCGCTCAGCTGCACTTGCCGCGCATGCAGGTCCAGCCGGACGCGCACGTCGGGCAGCACCTCCAGCGGCAGGACGCGGATCGACAGCTGGTGCTTGACGCGCAACCGATCGGCCATCGCGCCGAACAGGTCGCCGGCCTGCTGGCGCAACGCGTCGGCCAGCGTTTCGGCCAGCGCATCGAGGTCCGTGAAGTGATTGCGCCACCGCTCGATCTCGCGACGCACGGCGGTGCCGGCGTCGTTCGCGTCCGCTATCCCGGCATCCGCGCCACCGCGGTCATAGGCGCGGGCGAACGCCTCCGCGCCCCCCGGCGCGCCGACCAGCCATTCGTCCAGTTCGGCGCGGTCGATATCCAGATCGGCAAACATCGGATCGGCCAGCCGCCGCCGGATCGCATCGGCGCCGCCGCCGGGTTCTCCGGCGGACAAGGTGCGTGGATCGAAATCGAAGCGATCGGCCAGCGCCAGCATCAGCGTGGCGGACAAGGGCCGCTGGTTGCGTTCGACCAGGTTGAGATAGCTTGGCGACACCCCCAGCGTTTCCGCCATCGCCGCCTGCGTCAGGGCCGCGCTGCGCCGCAGGCGGCGCACGGCATGTCCGGCGAAGAGCTTGCGTTCGGCCATCAGGCGTCTGTCAATAATTTACATCGCGACAGGTGACAAGGCATCTGTGCCGACCGCACGACCTCGTTTGTGTAACGATCCGGCTATCCTGTCGATGGATCCATCGCCTATTCCATCGTCACCGCAGCATGTGGCGCGGCATGACAGTTTCTAAGGATAGGGTTATGACGACGACGTTCGAGGATCTGGTTCCGGCCCCCAAGGGTCGCTTCGACGGCATCGTCCGCCCCTATTCGGCCGCGGACGTGGAGAAGCTGCGCGGCTCGATCACGATCGAGCACACGCTGGCCCGCAAGGGTGCGCTGCGGCTGTGGGAGCTGCTCCAGACCGAGGATTACATCAATTCGCTCGGCGCGATGAGCGGCAACCAGGCGATGCAGCAGGTGCGCGCCGGCCTCAAGGCGATCTACCTGTCGGGCTGGCAGGTCGCCGCCGACGCCAACACCGCCGGCGCGATGTATCCGGATCAGTCGCTCTACCCGGCCAACGCCGGCCCCGAGCTGGCGCGCAGGATCAACAATGCGCTGATGCGCGCCGACCAGATCGAGCATAGCGAGGGCGGCGCGACCCGCGACTGGTTCGCGCCGATCGTCGCCGACGCCGAGGCCGGCTTCGGCGGGCCGCTCAACTGTTTCGAGATCATGAAGGCGTACATCGCCGCAGGTGCCGCGGGCGTACATTACGAGGACCAGCTCGCGTCCGAAAAGAAGTGCGGCCATCTTGGCGGCAAGGTGCTGATCCCGACGCAGGCGCATATCCGCAACCTCGACGCGGCGCGTCTGGCGGCGGACGTCAGCGGCGTACCGACCATCATCTGCGCCCGGACCGACGCGGAGAGCGCCAAGCTCATCACCTCGGATGTCGACGAGCGCGACCATGAGTTCCTGACCGGCGAACGCACGCCCGAGGGCTTCTTCCGTCTGAAGGAGGGCACCGGCGTCGATCACTGCATCAAGCGCGGCATCGCCTTTGCCGAACATGCCGACCTGCTGTGGTGGGAAACGTCGAAGCCGGTGCTGGCCGACGCGCGCCGCTTCGCCGAAGCCGTAAAGAAGGCGCATCCGAACAAGATGCTGGCCTACAATTGTTCGCCCAGCTTCAACTGGGAAAAGAACCTCGACAAGGACGACATCGCCAAGTTCCAGCGCGAGATCGGCGCGATGGGATACAAGTTCCAGTTCGTCACCCTCGCGGGCTTCCACCAGCTCAACTACGGCATGTTCGAGCTGGCGCGTGGCTACAAGGACCGGGGCATGGCGGCCTATTCCGAGCTGCAACAGGCCGAGTTCGCCGCGGAAGCCAATGGCTACACCGCGACCAAGCACCAGCGCGAGGTCGGCACCGGGTATTTCGACATGGTCGCCACCACGCTGGCGGGCGGCAGCAGTTCGACCACCGCCTATTCGGAGAGCACCGAGGCCGACCAGTTCACCAAGCAAGCAGCATAGAAAGGAGAGTACCGATGACCAACGAACCGACCAGGAGCCGCGCGGTGTTCTCGACCGAGGACTTCGACCTGATGAAGGAAGCGGTCGGCGACTATGTCCGCAAGATCGCCGACGAACCGCGCTCCGCCAAGTTCAGCAACCTGTATCACCGGCTGGGTCGCCTGACCTGACCGCCACGACTTCCTGGGGAGGAAGGTGCCCGCCCGGGAGCGATCCCGGGCGGGCATTACCGTATCAGGACGTCTGCTGCGCGCGCAGCCAGTCGGCGAATGCCTCCTCGCTCAGATTGCCCGCGGCGAGCGCGATCATGGTCCGCGTGGCATCGGCCTTGTCGAACGCGATCGGCACGTCGTTCAACTTCAGGAACAGGCGCGCCATGACCCATGCCGTCCGCTTGTTGCCGTCGGCGAACGGATGGTTGCGCGCGATCCCGAACGCATAAGCGGCAGCCAGTGCGAAGGGATCGCCCTCGCCATAAGCATGTTTGTTGACCGGCCGGGCCATGGCGGATTCAAGCAGGCCGATATCCTTCACGCCTGCCAATCCGCCATGCTCGGCCAGTTGGCGATCGTGAACTGCCTGCGCCAGATCGGCGCCCAGAAAGCGGAAATCGGACATGATCAGCGCGCGAGAACGGCGAGGATATCACGGTCCTCGCGCATGATCTCCTCTGCGGCGGTCATCGCCGTGACGAAATCCTCGTCACGCGCACTCAGAGATATGCCGTGCGGCATGTCGCCGACGAACAGTCTGTCGCCGATCGCCACGCGCAGTTGGGCAAGCAATTCCTTCGGCAGCAGAACCGCTGCAGAATTACCGACCTTGGTGACCTTGAGTTCCCTCGACATACGAATGTTATAACACGCTTACGCCTGATTTCCAGCCCCCACCCGCGCCTCGTGCTCGGCGCGGCCGAACGGGAAGCGCAGGAACAGCAGTGCCGCGCTGCCCGCGAGCGTGGCGTAGATCGCGATGAAGACGATCGTCAGACGGTCGATCGTCGCGACCGGGACCAGCCCGGGCGTCGCCTTTTCGGGAAAGGCGGCAAGCGCCAGGATGATGCCGGCAACGAAGATGCCGAGACCCGAGGTGCATTTCTGGACGAAGAAGGATCCGGCGAAGAACACGCCTTCGGAGCGCAGGCCGGTCCGGACTTCGGAATCCTCGGCGACGTCGGCCATCATCGAAGCCCCGATGATGAACGCCGACACGCCGCACGCGGTCGAGCAGACGAACTGCGCGAACAGCACGGGCAGCAGCACCGGATCGCCGGGATCGGGCATGACACCTGCCAGCCGCAGCACATAGGGCAGCGTCTGAAGCGCACCTGCCGCCAGCACCGCGCCCGCCGCCGCCTGTGGCTTGCCGAAGTGCCGCGCGATCCGCGGTGCCAGCGCGAAGGCCAGCACGACGCCGACCATCAGCGTCATCGCGAGATAGAAGAAGGTCGCGCCCCTGAACCCCCAGACATAGATGTAGAGATAGTTGGACAGCGCGTAGCTGATACCTTGATTGGTATAGGCGCACACGCCCGCCAGCATCAGGATCACGAAGGCGCGGTTCTTCACCGTGGCGCGCAACTCGGCGAAGCTCTGCCGCAGTGTGCCGGTGCGCATGTCGGGTTGTGGCAGGCGCTTGATCTCGTGATGGGTGCCCAGCGCCGACACCAGGATCGCGCCGGCCATCACGATCGCCCCGACGACCGCAAACGGCCAGTATCCGGCGCGGTTGAGCAGGCCGTTGGGGAATTGCTCGGTCGGCGCGAGGAAGACCAGATAGGCGCTGGCCAGCATCGCCAGCCCGCCCGCCCAGCCGAACAGATAGCGATAGGCCATGATCCGCGTCCGCTCGTCATAGTCCGACGTCAGTTCGGGCGTCAGTGCGACCGAGGGCACCTCGTAACACGACACCGCCGATCGCACGACGACAGCGGTGGCGAACAGCCAGACGAGCGTCAGCGGCTGGGTGAGCGACGGCGGGTTCCACAGCAGGATCCATCCGATCGCGATCGGCAACGCGGCGGCGTACATCCACGGATGCCGCCGCCCCCAGCGGCCCCGGGTACGATCCGAGAAGAATCCGACCGCCGGATCGATCAGCGCATCGACGAACAGCGCGCACATCACGACCAACCCGACCGTAGCGGCGGGCAGCCCCAACACCTGATTGTAGAACAGCAACAGGAAGGTGCCGAAGCCCGAATCCTTCACCCCGTACGCGACCGCGCCGAAGCCGTACGCCGCCATCGTGCCGGTGCCGATGCGCCGGACCGGGGGAGCGGCAGCGGCGATCGCTTCGGTCATCCTGCCCTCATCTGGTCGAGCAGGTCGAACAGGCCGGGCGTCGCCGGATCCCAACTGTGCCGCGCGCCCGTCATCATGCCCCCGTCCACCGTGATCGACGTGCCGGTCACGAATCCGGCGTCGTCGCTGAGCAGATAGGCGATCGCGGCGGCGATGTCTTCCGGGGCACCGGCGCGCTGGATCGGCTGCGCCTTTGCCGCCATCCCGGCGATCACGCCGTTGACCTGCGCGCGCTTCGCCGCATCGACGTCGAGCGCGGCGGCGAAGATGTTGGTCGCGATGAACCCGGGCACGACCGCGTTCACCCGGATGCGATGCTGCGCCAGTTCGGCGGCGGCGACCTGCGTCAGGTGCAAAACGCCCGCCTTCGCCACCGAATAGGCGATCGGAGCGGCGCCGGCCTGCAGCGCCGACACCGACGAGGTGTTGACGATCGCACCCCCGCCGCGTGCCGCCATCAGCGGCGCGGCATGGCGGATGCCCATCGCGACCGATCGCAGCAGCAGCGCCTGCGTCCGGTCCCAGTCCTCGGCTGAAAGCTCGTCGATCCGCCCGCGCGCGCCGCTGGCCCCCGCATTGTTGACCAGCGCGTCCAGACCGCCCACCGCATCGGCCTCGGCGATCAGCGCGGCGATCTGCGCCGGATCGCTGACGTCGCAGCGACGGTATAGGCCATGCGCCTCGGCCGCGACCGCCTCGCCCGCCGCGTCGTCGATGTCGCCGATCCATACTTCGGCGCCCTCCGCCGCCAGCCGCAACGCGGTGGCACGGCCGATCCCCGATGCGCCGCCGGTGACGATCGCGCGCTTGCCCTCGAACCGCATGTTCCCTCCTGTGATTTGCGCGCACCATATGCCGCGTCGGCACATCGTCAATCGAAACCACGGTATGGTCGCGCGCGGCTTGCGATACGCCGTGCAGGCGGTTAGTCAGGCCGCGAACTCGAAAGGAGCGGATGCGATCATGGCCCTCGACGCGGAAACCTTCGACGCGCTGATCGACCATATCCGCCGCTTCGTCGCCGAACGACTGCGCCCGCTGGAAGGCGATGTCGAGGCGGCCGACGCCATCCCGCAGGATGTCATCGACGAGATGAAGGCGATGGGCCTGTTCGGCCTGTCGATCGCGGAGGAATTCGGCGGCCTGGGCCTGACGATGCTCGAAGAAGCCAAGGTCGCGATCGAACTCGGGCGGACGACGCCGGCATTCCGGTCGAGCTTCGGCACCAACGTCGGGATCGGCAGCCAGGGGCTGGTGATGGCCGGCACACCCGAGCAGAAGGCGCAGTGGCTGCCGCGGATCGCCAGCGGCGAGGTCATCACCAGCTTCGCGCTGACCGAGCCCGATGTCGGCAGCGACAGCGGCGCGGTGAAGGCGCGCGCGGTCAGGGACGGCGACGTCTACCGCCTGTCGGGCACGAAGCGCTACATCACCAATGCCGACAAGGCCGACCTGTTCACCGTCATGGCGCGGACGTCCGACGAACCCGGCGCGCGCGGCGTCTCCGCGTTCCTCGTCCCCCGCGACCTGCCCGGCGTGTCGATCGGCGAACCCGAGAAAAAGATGGGACAGAAGGGCGCAAAGGTCGCCGACGTCAATTTCGACGACGTCGCCGTGCCCGTCGCCAACCGGCTGGGCGCGGAAGGTGAAGGCTTCAAGATCGCGATGCGCGTGCTCGACCGCGGGCGGCTGCATATCAGCGCGGTCTGCGTCGGCGTCGCGGAGCGGTTGATCGCCGACTGCGTGGCCTATGCGACCGAGCGCAAGCAATTCGGAAAAGCCATCGCCGAGCACCAGCTGATCCAGGGCATGATCGCCGACTCGAAGACCGAGGCGCTGGTCGCCCGCGCGATGGTGCTGGAAACCGCGGCGTCCAAGGATGCCGGACGCGACGTGGTGATGGAATCGGCCGCGGCGAAGTATTTCGCGTCCGAGATGGTCGGCCGCGTGGCCGATCGCGCGGTGCAAATCTTCGGCGGGGCGGGCTACATCGCCGATTACGGGATCGAGCGGCTGTACCGCGACGTCCGCCTGTTCCGCATCTACGAGGGCACCAGCCAGATCCAGCAGATCATCATCGCGCGGGAAACGATCAAGCGCGGGGGTTAGGGACCAGGCCTCCCGTTCGTTTCGAGCGAAGTCGAGAAACGGGATCAGGCACAGGTTTCTCGACTTCGCTCGAAACGAACGGAGCCTTTCGATCATGGACACCACCAACCTCTTCCGCCTCGACGGTCGCGTCGCGCTCGTTACCGGCGGGTCGCGCGGGATCGGCAAGATGATCGCCGCGGGCTTCATCGCGCAGGGTGCGAAGGTCTATATCTCGTCACGCAAGGCCGATGCCTGCTTCGCCGCCGCCGAGGAACTGGGGCCGAACTGCATCGCACTGCCCCAGGACGTCTCCACTGTCCCAGGCTGCAAGGCGCTCGCCGCGCAGTTCGCCGAGCACGAGGACAAGCTCGATATCCTGGTCAACAATGCTGGTGCGGCGTGGGGCGTGCCGTTCGAGGAATTTCCCGAAAGCGGCTGGGACAAGGTCATGGACCTGAACGTCAAGTCGCCGTTCTTCCTGACGCAGGCGCTGCACGGCGCGCTGAAGGCGGCGGCGTCGCGCGACAAGCCCGCCAAGGTCATCATGATCACCTCGATCGACGGCCAGCGCCTGAATCCGTGGGACACCTACAGCTATCACGCGTCGAAATCGGCGCTGATCTATCTGACCAAGCGGATGGCCGCGCGGCTGATCGACGATGCCATCAACGTCACGTCGATCGCGCCCGGCGCCTTCCCCAGCGAGATGAACAAGGCCGCGCGCGACCATGGCGAAAGCATCGCCAAGGGAATTCCGTCCAGGCGGATCGGCGTCGCCGAGGACATGGCGGGCGCGGCGATCTACCTCGCGTCGCGCGCGGGCGACTATGTGGTCGGCGACACGATCACGGTCGACGGCGGTCTGGTCCATGCCGCACTGGGGTCGTCGATCGACGGGTGAACTATATCAGCCGGATGGCGATCCCCAGGGCCGCACCCGCGTCCGCCATCCGGCGATCCAGCGTCCAGATCGTTGCGCCGCGAGCCGACGCGATCGCCAGATGCAGTGCGTCGCCGCCACGTAATGGAAGTTGGCTCTGCTCCATGAAGCGTGTCGCTGCGGAGAAATCGGACGCGTCTACCGACAGCGTCGTGAAGCCTGACGCCATCACCGCGCGGACGCCGGCGAGGGCCCGCACCCGATCATCAGCACCGATCTGACCGGTCCGCTGCTTGATACCCAATGCGGAGGCAACCTCGACCAGCGTCCATCCGCTGGTCGCGAAGGTTTCGGTGCCCGACAGCAGCGCCAATACGTCATCGGTGCGCGGCTCGTTGACCGATGCCGCGACCAGAACGGACGCATCCGGGTAGATCACAGGCTATCGTCGGCCCGGACGCGGGCAAAGAAGTCACCCGCACTCTCCGCCTGATACGGCATCGATTTCGCTACGCGACGCAGTGCCTCGACATCGATGGCTCCGCCGGCAGGCGTTTCAGGCACCAGCCGCGCGACCGGCTTGCCACGCTTCGTGATCGATACGGCCTCACCGGCGTTTGCGCGATCCACCAGTTCGCTGAGCCGCGCCTTTGCGTCCGCCAGTGCGACCGTCACCATCAGCCATCTCCTGACCATCTATCTGGTCAGATATAGATCGCAGGCCCCTAGCGCGCAATCCCGCCCGCCGCCAGCACCGCCAGCGTCACCAGCTCGCTCGCGGTCGAGGTCATCGGGGCGACCTGCACCGGCTTTTCCATGCCGATCAGCATCGGGCCGATCACCGAATCGCCGCCCAGTTCGCGCAGCAGCTTGGCCGAGATATGCGCCGACTGCAGCCCCGGCATGATGAGGATGTTGGCCGGGCCTGACAGCCGCGCGAAGGGGTAGTTCGCCAGCTGCCGGGGGTTCAGCGCGACGTCGGGTGCCATCTCGCCTTCATACTCGAACCCGACCTGACGCCCGTCGAGGACGGTCACCGCCTCGCGGATGTTGTCCAGCCACTCGCCCTTCGGGTTGCCGAAGTTGGAGTAGCTGAGGAAGGCGACGCGCGGTTCGTGGCCCATCCGGCGCGCGACCGCGGCGGTGCGCTCGGCGATGTCGGCCAGCTGCTCGGCGGTGGGGCGTTCGTTGACCGTGGTATCGGCGATGAAGACGGTGTGGCTCTGTCCAACCAGCAGATGGATGCCGAACGGCGTCTTGCCGGCGTCGGGATCGATCACGCGGTAGATCTGGCGCATCGTCTCGCCATAGGTGCGCGTCATGCCGGTAATCATGGCGTCGCCCTCGCCCATCTTGAGCAGCAGCGCGCCGAAGATGTTGCGATCCTGGTTGACCATCCGCTCGCAATCGCGCCGCAGGTAACCGCGACGTTGCAGCCGGGCGTAGAGCAGTTCGACCATCCGCGGCACCAGCGGCGAGATGCGGCTGTTGTGAAGTTCGTAGGATTCGGGATCGGTCACGCCCAGTGCGCGCAGACGATCGGGCACGTCGTCGCGGCCGACCAGCACGGGTGTGCCATAGCCACCTTCCTTGAACGCGATTGCCGCGCGCAGCACGACTTCCTCTTCGGCCTCCGCGAAGATCACGCGCTTGGGATGTGCGCGGGCGCCTTCGTAGGCGAGGGTGAGCACCGCCGTCGTCGGATTGAGCCGCGCGCGCAGCGCCTGGCGATATGCCGCCATGTCCATGATCGGCTTGGTCGCGACGCCCGAATCCATCGCCGCCTGCGCCACCGCCAGCGAGACATTCTCCATCAGCCGCGGATCGAACGGGGCGGGGATGATGTATTCGGGGCCGAAGGTGTGGCGCACACCATACGCGACCGCGACCTCCTCCGGAACCCGCTCGCGCGCCAGTTCGGCGATCGCGTTGGCGGCGGCGATCTTCATCGCGTCGTTGATGCCGGTCGCCCGCACGTCCAGCGCGCCTCGGAATATGAAGGGAAAGCCCAGCACGTTGTTGACCTGGTTCGGATAGTCCGACCGCCCGGTCGCGATGATCGCGTCGGGCCGCGCCGCCTTGGCGAGTTCGGGGCGGATCTCCGGCTCCGGATTGGCCATCGCGAAGATGATCGGGGCAGGCGCCATGTCCTTGACCATTTCCGGCTTCAGCGCGCCCGCCGCCGACAGGCCCAGGAACACGTCGGCCCCGTGCAGCGCCTCGGTCAGGCTGCGGCGCTCGGTCTTCGCGGCATGCGCCGATTGCCACTGGTTCACGTCGTCGCGGCCCTGATAGATCACGCCGGTACGGTCGCACATGATGACGTTGTCGGACCGTACGCCCATCGACTTCATCAGTTCGGTGCAGGCGATCGCCGCGGCCCCTGCGCCGTTCACCACGACCTTCACATCCGCCAGCGCACGATTGGTCAGCAGGCAGGCGTTGATGAGCCCGGCGGCGGTGATGATCGCGGTGCCGTGCTGGTCGTCATGGAAGACCGGGATGTTCATCCGCTCGCGCAGCGTCTGCTCGATGATGAAGCATTCAGGCGCCTTGATATCCTCCAGGTTGATGCCGCCGAAGGTCGGCTCCATCAGTTCGACCGCGTCGATGAAGCGGTTCACGTCCTCGGTCTTCAGCTCGATATCGATCGAATCGACGTCGGCGAAGCGCTTGAAGAGGACCGCCTTGCCCTCCATCACCGGCTTCGACGCCAGCGCGCCGAGGTTGCCCATGCCCAGGATCGCGGTGCCGTTGGAGATGACCGCGACGAGATTGCCCTTGGTGGTGTAATCATAGGCGGTGGCGGGATCGTCGGCGATCGCCTGCACCGGAACGGCGACGCCGGGCGAATAGGCCAGTGCCAGGTCACGCTGGGTCGCCATCGGCTTGGACGCGACGATCTCGATCTTGCCGGGGCGCCCCTCCGAATGGAACAGCAGCGCCTCGCGCTCGGAGAACTGAACGCTGGCTTCGGCTTCGTCGGACATTCGCATCCTCTCTTGGGCTTTGCGCAGTCTTTACGGCGTGGGGCGCGATAAGGGAACCGGGGGTTCCGCAAGGAAAATCGCCGAACTCCGTCGCGTCGGCACGACACATCGTGCGGAAATCCACACAGTGTCGGCGCTAGGCAAGGCACGTCGACAGGGCTATGCTGCCGGATATGGACCGCGACCCCGGCGATTTCGACAAGCGCGATGCCGATGCATCGTCTGACCCGGACGAGGATGCTCGGATCGATGCGCTGCTGGCATCACTGCCGCCTGCGCCGGGTATCAAGCACATCGATGATGACGATATTGAACGGGATATCGCCGGGGCACTGGCCGATGTTGCCGCCGGACGCTTTTACTCTCACGCAGTCGTCAGCGAATGGCTGATGACGTGGGGCGAAACCGGACAGAAATCTTTCAAGGACTGGCTCGCCGATCGAGATGGCTAAAGTTATCTGGCCGGATCAGGCCATCGACGACCTCGAGCAGATCAGCGCCTACATCAAACGCTTCGATCCCACGGCTGCGAAAGAGATTCGAATACGACTGGTTCGACTTGGTCAAAGTCTGGCGGAGCTTCCCAATCGTGGCCGACCGGCGTTTGGTGGATCACGGGAACTGACATCGGTCCCACCTTATGTTCTGCGATATGTCGTGGAGAACGATAGTGTGGTCGTCGTCCATATCCGTCACGGCCGCCGTCGCCCTGTGAACCGATGACAATCGCCCCCGCTCCCGCCCCCACCCCCATGATGGCGCAGTATCTCAGCCTCAAGGCCGAGGCGCAGGATTGCCTGTTGTTCTACCGGATGGGCGATTTCTTCGAGCTGTTCTTCGACGACGCCAGGATCGCGGCGCAGGTGCTCGACATCGCGCTGACCGCGCGGGGCGAGCATGAGGGGACGAAGATCCCGATGTGCGGCGTACCCGTGCATGCCGCGACCGGATATCTGCAGCGGCTCATCAAGGCCGGGCACCGCGTCGCCGTTGCCGAACAGACCGAAAGCCCCGAGGCCGCCCGCAAGGCGCGCGGATCGAAGGCGCTGGTCAATCGCGCGATCGTGCGGGTTGTCACGGCGGGCACGCTGACCGAGGAGGCGCTGCTCGATTCACGCAGCGCCAACTGGTGCGCCGCGGTCGGCGAAGTGGCAGGCGGAGTCGCCATCGCCGCGGCCGACATCTCGACCGGCGAGTTCGTCGTCATCGAAAGCGACGCGGGTGCGGCGCGCGCCGACCTCGCCCGGCTGGGTGCGGCCGAGGTCGTCGTGGCCGAAGGATCGTCGTTCGATCCGCAAGCCACCGGCACCCGCCCCCGCACCGAATTCGACAGCGCGCGGGGCGAGGATCGGCTGAAGCGGCTGCACGGCGTCACAACGCTCGACGGTTATGGCGTCTTGTCGCGATCCGCACTGGCGGCGGCAGGCGGGTTGATCGCCTATCTCGACCATACCGCCCGGGGTGCCCTGCCGTTCCTGCGTCCGCCGCGCATCTCGCGATCGGACACCACGATGGCGATCGACGCCGCGACGCGCGAAAGCTTGGAGATCTGCGTATCGCAGGCTGGGACCCGTGCGGGATCGCTGCTCGACGCGGTCGATCGGACGGTCACGGGCGCGGGCGCACGGTTGCTGGGGCAGGATCTGGCCGCGCCGCTGATGGAGCGTGGCGCGATCGAGGCGCGGCTGGCGCTCGTCGCCTATCTGCACGCCGATGGCGATTTCCGCGAGCGGACGCGCACGACATTGCGCACATTGCCCGATATCGGCCGCGCGTTGGGGCGGATCGCGGCAGGTCGCGGCAGTCCGCGCGACCTGGGGCAGTTGCGCGATGGACTGGACGGGGCCTGGCGGCTGGGCGAAGGCCTGGGCCGGCGCGCCGACGCGCCGACGCTGCTGGCCGAACTCGCACCCCGCTTGCGCGGGCATGGCGAACTGATCGACCTGCTGCAACGCGCGCTCGTCCCGTCGCCGCCGATCGACGCGGCGCAGGGGGGGTATGTCGCGGAGGGCTATGACGCCGCGCTCGACGATCTGCGCGATGCCGGGGCCGGTGGGCGGCGCGCGATCGCGGCGCTGGAGGCGCAATATCGTGAGCGCACGGGCATTGCGGCGCTCAAGATCCGCCACAACGGGGTCCTGGGCTATCATATCGAGGTCGCGGCACGGTTCGCCGACCCGCTGATGGCCCCCGACAGCGGGTTTACCCATCGCCAGACGCTGGCCGGGGTGGTGCGATTCAACGCGCCCGAACTGCATGAAGTGGCGCTTCGGGTCAGCCAGGCCGGCGCACACGCCCTCGCCGCCGAAGCCGCGCACCTCGAGGAACTGACCGCCGCCGCGCTGGCGACGCGCGAGGCGATCGCCGACACCGCCGACGCACTGGCCCGGATCGACGTGTCGGCGGGCCTGGCCGAACGCGCGTCGGAAGGGGGCTGGGCGCGTCCGGCACTGGTCGATCACGCCTGTTTCGAGGTGATCGGCGGGCGGCATCCGGTAGTCGAGACCGCGCTGGCGAAGTCGGGCGGGCGGTTCGTCGCCAACGACTGCACACTCTCGGAGCGTTCGCGGCTTTGGCTGGTGACGGGCCCGAACATGGGCGGCAAATCGACGTTCCTGCGCCAGAATGCGCTGATCGCGGTGCTGGCACAGGCCGGCAGCTATGTCCCGGCCACGTCCGCGACACTGGGGCTGGTCGATCGCCTGTTCAGCCGCGTTGGCGCATCGGACAATCTGGCACGCGGGCGATCGACCTTCATGGTCGAGATGGTCGAGACGGCCGCGATCCTGGCGCAGGCGACCCCGCGCAGCTTCGTGATCCTCGACGAGGTCGGGCGCGGCACCAGCACCTATGACGGCCTCGCCATCGCCTGGGCGGTGGTCGAGGCGATCCACGAGGACAATCGCTGCCGCTGCCTGTTCGCGACGCACTATCACGAACTGACGCGCCTCGCCAAACGCTGCGACGCACTGTCGCTGCATCACGTCCGGGCGCGCGAATGGAAGGGCGAACTGGTGCTGTTGCACGAGGTCGCCGAAGGGCCGGCGGATCGCAGCTACGGCCTGGCGGTCGCCCGGCTGGCGGGCCTGCCGCCGGTGACGATCAGGCGCGCGAAATCGGTGCTCGACAAGCTGGAGGCGGGGCGCGCTAAGACCGGAGGGATCGCGGCGGGGCTGGACGACCTGCCGCTGTTCGCCGCGATGGCGCAGGTCGAGGAGGCGGCGGTCGATCCGGTGCGGGCGGAACTGGAGGCGCTCGACGTGGATGCGATGAGCCCGCGCGATGCGCTTGAGGCGCTGTATCGGTTGAAGGGGATGGCGGCGGATTAGAAGAAGAAGAGATTGGTTCACGCGAAGGCGCAAAGGCGCGAAGAGGGCTGGCCCGCCGTGTCATGCTCAGCCCGTCTCGCGATCGGAAGACACTCGGCAGCGAAAGACGATTATTGCTGACGCGGACAAGCGGCCGGAACAGACCTGAATCTTCGCGCCTTCGCGTGAACGAAGTCAGACCAGCGCCGCCAACGCACCCCCACGATCGATCGCCGCCAGATGCCGCGTCACCGCGTCCCGGAACCGCGCATCCTCGGCCAACGCTGCCGGGAAGATTGCCCGGATCGACAGCAGCGCAGCAACCCGTTCCGCCGGATCGGTCAGCCCAGCCAGTGCGTCCGCCGTCACCCCCGCCAGCGGATCGTCCACCGTGAACGCCACGCCCGCATCGTCGCGGCCGCCCTGCCACTGCATCCACGCCGCGACGCCCAGCGCCAGCGCCTCGATCCCCTCTCCGGCCGCCAGCCGTTCCGCGATCGGCGCGAGCAGGCGCTGCGGCAGTTTCTGCGACCCGTCCATCGCGATCTGGCGCGTCCGGTGCTGGAGCGCGGGGTTGGCGAATCGCGCCATCAGTTCGGTGCGGTAGGCGGCGACGTCCAGCCCCGGTGGCGGCGACAGCGTCGCCGCCGCCTCGTCCCACAATGCCTCGACGAAGCGCACGACCGGTGCCTGCGCGACCATCTGGTGGACGAACGCGACTCCCGCCAGCCCGCCGAGATAGGCCATCGCCGAATGCGCGCCGTTCAGCAGCCGCAGCTTGGCATCCTCCCACGGCGCGACCGCGGCGGTCAGTTGAACGCCGATACTCGCGAAATCGGGCCGCTCGCCTGCGAACCAGTCCTCGATCACCCACTGGCTGAACGGCTCGGTCTTGACCATCGCCTGGTCCTCGACCCCGATCCGCGCCGCCAGCGCCGCGATGTCGTCGGGCGTCGTCGCGGGCACGATGCGATCGATCATCGTCTGCGGGAACGCGCCATGTTCGGCGATCCAGTCGGCCAGCCCCGCGTCATGCGCGCGCGCCAGCGCCAGCACCGCATCGCGCAGCCGTCGGCCGTTGTGCGGCAGGTTGTCGCAACTGATCGCAGTGAAGGGCGCGAGCCCCGCCGCGCGCCGCGCCGCCAATGCCGCGACGAGGAAGCCGGGCGCAGTCCGCGGCGCGTCGAGCGATGCCAGATCGGCCGCGAGGTCGGGATCGCCGCTGTTCAGCGCGCCGGTCGCAGGGTCGAGCCTGTAGCCTTTTTCGGTCACGGTCAGCGTCACGATGTGCGTGTCCGGCGCGGCAAGCCTGGTCACCAGTGCCGTCGGATCGGCGGGTGCGACCAGCACCTCCTGCACCGCTCCGACGACGCGTAATGCCTCCTGCTCCCCGTCGCGTACCGCGATCGTGTACAGCCCGTCCTGCGGGTTCAGCTGATCCGCCACCCCGGCCGAGCGCAACGAGGCGCCGGTGATCCCCCAACGCAGATCGCCGGCGTCCAGGGCGCGATCGAAATACCACGCCTGATGCGCCCGGTGGAATGCGCCGATGCCCAGATGCACCACGCCACGGCGCACGGCGGCGCGATCGTAGCGCGGACGATCGACGTCTTTCGGCAGGGCGGCGAGCGTGGGCGTGGACAAACGGGTCATGACACCGGTTCCTACCTGCGCATCGCCGCTTGGCAAGTCGCGCCGTCGCCCCGCATAAGGGAGCGATGCCGCAGATCGTCTTCTACCTCGCCCGCGCCGCAAACGGCGTGATCGGTCGCGACGGCGCTCTGCCCTGGCGCATCCCCGCCGACCTCAAACGGTTCAAGGCGATGACGCTGGGCAAGCCGATGGTGATGGGCCGCAAGACGTTCGAGAGCTTCCCCAGCCCCCTGCCCGGCCGCCGCCACATCGTCCTGACCCGCGATGCCGAATGGTCGGCGGAGGGTGCCGAGGTCGTCCATTCGGTGGAGGGCGCGATCGCGCTGGCCCGCGACGTGCCAGAAATCGCGGTGATCGGTGGCGCGGAAGTCTTCGCGCTGTTCCTGCCCCGCGCCGACCGGATCGAGCTGACCGAAGTGCACGGCGCGCCCGAGGGAGACGTGATCGTGCCGCCGTTCGACGGCTGGACCGAATGTGCGCGCGCGGATCATGACGGCTACAGCTTCGTCACGCTGATCCGGGAGAGCCGCGATGCGTAGGATCGTCCTGGGTGGGATCGCGCTGCTCGTCGTGGCGGCCGCCGCCTTCTTCGCGCTGGCGCCAGGCATCGTCGAATCGGGCATGAACAGGGTCGTGCCGGTCGCGATCAGGACCAGCGATCGGGCGAACGGCCTGGCGGTGGACAGCGTCGATCTGCACGCCGACACCCTGCTCTGGAGCCGCGACCTGACCGATCGCGCGACACGGGGGCAGGTCGATCTGCCGCGACTGGCACAGGGGGGTGCGGCGCTGCAGGTCTTCAGCAGCGTGACGAAGACACCCAAGGGGCAGAATTACGACAGCAACGGCGCGGACAGCGACAACATTACGCTGTTGACGATCGCGCAGTTGCAGCCGCCGCGGACGTGGACGTCGCTGCTGGAACGGTCGCTCTGGCATGCCGAGAAGCTCAATCGCGCCGCCGCGCGATCGAACGGAGCCTTGCGCGTCATCCGCAGTGCCGGTGATCTCGACCGGTTGCTGGCCGATCGCACGGCAAACATTGGCCGTAGATGCCCAGTCGAGGGCGCGGACGGGTGCGATCGCCTGCACCCGGTCGGCGCGATGCTGTCGATCGAGGGATTGCAGAATCTGGAAGGGCGCGCCGCCAATCTCGACCGGCTATACGCCGCGGGGTTCCGGATGGCGGGGTTCACCCATTTCTTCGACAACGACCTCGCCGGATCGATGCACGGGCGCGCCAAGGGCGGACTGACCCCGCTCGGCCGGCGCGTTCTGCGCGACATGGAAGCGCGCGGGATGATCGTCGACGTGGCCCACGCCAGCCACGCCGCGGTCGCCGACATGCTGGCGATGGCGCGCCGTCCGGTGGTGTCGTCGCACGGCGGGGTCCAGGCGACGTGCCGGGTCAACCGCAACCTGACCGACGGCGAGATCCGCGGTATCGCGCGCACCGGCGGGCTGATCGGGATCGGTTACTGGGACGCCGCGGTCTGTTCGACCGAGCCGAAGGCGATCGCCGCCGCAATCGCCCATGTCCGCGATCTTGTGGGGATCGGCCATGTCGCGCTGGGATCGGATTTCGACGGTGCGGTGACGACCGGGTTCGACACGACCCGGCTGGACGGAATCGCACAGGCGCTGATCGATCGCGGCTTCACCGATGCCGAAATCGCAGCGGTGATGCACGGCAATGCGATCCGGGTGCTGCGCGCCGGGATTCAGCCGAAGCGATAGGGATCGAACGCCGCGGCCATCGGGTCGGGCGTTCCGTCGAACGCCGCCAGTAGCAATTCCGCCCCCAGCGCGGCGAAGCTGACCCCGTTGCCGCCGAACCCGCTCGCCAGCCACAGCGCGTCGTGATTGCGCGCGCGGCCGATCGCCGGCAGACCGTCGGGCGACGCGCCGAAGGTCGCCGCCCAGCGCCGCTCGACCGCGATGTCGTCCACCGCCAGCAGCGCCGCCAGCTTCGCCGCGATCGTGCCGGATTTCTCGGCGATCCGCCGGTCGCGCAGTTCCTCGGGATCGAAGACATCCTCATCCTCGCCGCCCGCGATCACGCGGCCGTCCGCATCGGTGCGCGTGTAGAGATAAGGGTCGGACGCTTCCCAGATCATCGCATCCTCGCGCCACAGCGGCGCGGTACCGGGTGCGGTCGCGACGGCATAGCTCGACAGCAGCGAGAATGCGGGCGGCAGGAACATCCGCGCGCGCTCGTACCCGCCGGCCAATATGATGCGGTCCGCGACCAGCGGCCCGGCATCGGTCAGCACGGTATCGCCGTCGAACCCGATCGCATCGACCGGCCAGCTGACGGTCGCGCCATGCCTGCGCGCCCGCGCCAGCAACCCGCAGGCCAGCGCGACCGGATCGACCGCATAGCCGTCGTCCGACACGAGCGCGGCGCGCGGGGCGATGCCGAAGCGTTCGGCAATCGCGTCGGCGTCGTGCCAGGTCGAGGGCAGGCCGAACCGACGCCGCGCGACGCCCTCGGCTCGCAGTTCCTCGGCGTCGAGCAAGGTGCCGGCCAGATAGACCGTCGGTACCTTCGGCACCGCGCGCGTCACCGCCCCCACTTTGGGATGCAGCCGCTGGACCGCGTCGTACACCCGCCGCCAGCGCGCGCCGGCCGCGTCCAGCCCGACGCTGCGCGCCAGATGGGTCAGCGGCGTATCCATCTCCCACATCACCAGCGCGGTCGATGCGGCGGTGCTGCCGCTGGCGGGCGGGCGGCGATCTACCAGCGCGACGCTACGCCCCGACGCCGCCAGCATATCGGCCAGCATCGCCCCCATGATCCCCGCCCCGACGATCGCGACATCGACGCGGGTGGTCGGCAGCGGATCGGACGCGGGCGGCGTCGCGTGATCGGTCCATACCGGTCGCCCGGTGCGCAGGTCATGGTGTTCGGTCAGGTCCATGTTCGCCGCAACGCACGATTGCGCGGTTCGGGGCCACGCGGCTAAGGCGCTGTCCATGGTGCGGCTGGACGGCGGCGCGCCGGTCCCGGACGCGCTGCGCGGCGGGATCGTCGCGCTCGGCAATTTCGACGGATTTCATCGCGGGCATCAGGCGGTCGCCGGTGCCGCGATCGCGCGCGCACGGGCGGAGGGGCGCCCGGCGATCGTCGCGACCTTCGATCCGCATCCGGTGCGCTTCTTCAAGCCCGATGCCGCGCCGTTCCGCCTGACCACGCTCGACCAGCGGCAGCGGCTGTTCGCCGAGGCCGGGGCCGATGCGATGCTGGTCTTCGCGTTCGATGCCGCGCTGGCGAGCCTGGATGCGCGCGCGTTCGTCGAACAGCGGCTGATCGCACTGGCCGGCGCGGCGGGGGTGGTGACGGGCGAGGACTTCACCTTCGGCCACAAGCGCAGCGGCAACGTCGCGGTGCTGCGCGCGCTGGGCGAGGAACTGCGGTTCGGCGTCGAGACGGTCGGCCCGGTCGCGTTCGATGGCGAAGCGGTATCGTCGAGCCGCATCCGCGCGGCATTGCAGGCCGGTCGCCCGCGCGACGCCGCTGCGCTGCTGACCCGGCCGTTCGCGGTGCAGGGCGTGGTGCAGGGCGGCGCGCGGCTCGGACGGACGATCGGCTATCCGACCGCCAACCTCGACATGGGCAAATATCTGCGCCCCGCCTATGGCATCTATGCGGTGCGCGGGCGGTTGCCTGCCGATGGACCTTTTGGTGGCCGCGTGCTGGACGGCGCGGCCAACCTGGGCATCCGCCCGATGTTCGATCCGCCGGTCGAACTGCTCGAAGCCTATTTCTTCGACTTCGCCGGCGACCTGTACGGCCAGTGCATCGAGGTCGAGCTGATCGACTATCTGCGGCCCGAGGCGAAGTTCGACAGCCTGGACGCTTTGCAGGCGCAGATGGCGACGGATTGCGATGCCGCGCGGACGTTACTGCGCGCCTGATCCCCGCCGCCGCACGAACGGTTTGTGGCGGGCGCGCACCTCCGCTAAGCGCGACGACCTATGACCGAAGCCCCCGACTACCGCGACACCGTCTTCCTTCCGAAGACCGACTTCCCGATGAAGGCGGGCCTCGCCGCCAAGGAACCGGCGATTCTGGAGCGCTGGGCGAAGCTCGGCCTCTACGACCGCCTGCGCGAACAGCGCGCTGGGCGCGAGCGCTGGATCCTCCACGATGGCCCGCCGTACGCGAACGGCGACATCCACATGGGCCATGCGATGAACAAGATCCTGAAGGACATCATCGTGCGCAGCCAGTCGCTGATGGGCAAGGACGCGCCCTATGTGCCCGGCTGGGACTGCCACGGCCTGCCGATCGAATGGAAGATCGAGGAAGCGTACCGCGCCAAGAAGCTGAACAAGGACGAGGTGCCGGTCGACCAGTTCCGCGCCGAATGCCGCGCCTATGCCGCGAAATGGGTCGCGGTGCAGCGCGAGCAGTTCGAGCGGCTGGGCGTGATGGGCGACTGGGCCGATCCGTATCTGACGATGAACTTCGCCAGCGAAGCGGCGATCGTCGGCGAGCTGCTCAAGTTCGCCGAAAGCGGCCAGCTCTACCGCGGCGCCAAGCCGGTGATGTGGTCCCCGGTCGAGAAGACCGCGCTGGCCGAAGCCGAGGTCGAATATGAGGACATCGTCTCGACCCAGATCGACGTCGCGTTCGAGATCGTCGATGCGCCGAACGCGCCCGAGCTTGTCGGCGCGCATGCGGTGATCTGGACGACGACTCCGTGGACGATCCCGGTGAACCAAGCTTTGGCGTATGGGCCGGAGGTTGAGTATTTCGCCGTACGTGGACATCCTTCGGGAAAAGTGATCCTGATCGCTCAAGCTGGCGATCTGCCCGACAAAATTTTCATGCGATTGGTTGGAGATCATCTTCTTTCCGGGATGAGCGTGGTTTGGGCTGGAAAAGGCTCCGACCTCGCCGGCGCCACCGCGCGCCATCCGATGCACCACCTCGGCGGGTTCTTCGCCAAGCCGCGGCCGTTCCTGCCCGGAGAGTTCGTCACCACCGACGCCGGCACCGGGCTGGTCCACATGGCCCCCGACCACGGCGAGGATGATTTCGCGCTCTGCAAGGAATACGGCATCGAC
The DNA here is from genome assembly GCA_040388765.1 of Pseudomonadota bacterium. Lineage (GTDB taxonomy): Bacteria > Pseudomonadota > Alphaproteobacteria > Sphingomonadales > Sphingomonadaceae > Sphingomonas. The sequence goes on from JAZKBG010000002.1 coordinate 326,859, forward strand.
CCGGTCTTCGCGGTCGACGGCGCGGGAATGTACCGCGCCGACTGGGCGTGGCTCGGCGGGCAGGGCAGCGTCATCAACAAGAAGTTCGTGAGCGCCGACGGGCCGATCTGCACCGATCTGCGCGAGGCGGGCGCGCTGCTCGCGGCATCGGACGATTTCGCGCACAGCTATCCGCATTCGTGGCGGTCGAAGGCCAAGATCATCTTCCGGGCGACGCCGCAGTGGTTCATTCCAATGGATGGGTCAGCCCTTGGGGCACGTGCTTCGACTGCGCTCAGCACGAACGGTGTGGGGGATGGAGCGACAGAGACCCACAGCGGCGGGGAGGATGGCATGCCTCCCTCCCCCGTTCGTCCTGAGCCTGTCGAAGGACATGCCCAGCAGGGCAACGCCCCCACCCTGCGCGAACTCGCCCTCGACGCGATTGAACGCACCCGCTGGGTCCCCGCGCGCAGCCAGAACCGTATCCGTTCGATGGTCGAGGGGCGGCCCGACTGGGTCATCAGCCGCCAGCGCGCCTGGGGCGTGCCGATTGCGCTGTACGTCAACCGCGCGACCGGCGCCTATCTGAACGACCCGGCGGTCAACGCCCGCATCGTCGCGGCGTTCGAGGCGGGCGGCGCAGACGCCTGGTACTCCGCCGATCATCAGGCGCTGCTCGGCCCCGACCACGACCTCGCCGATTACGAGCCGCAGAAGGACATTCTCGACGTGTGGTTCGACTCCGGATCGACCCACGTCTTCACCGTCGAGCAGCGGTACGGCGAGGGCACCCGCGCCGACCTGTATCTCGAAGGATCGGACCAGCATCGCGGCTGGTTCCAGTCGTCTTTGCTCGAATCCTGCGGCACGCGCGGCCGTGCGCCCTATGACGCGGTACTGACCCACGGCTTCGCGCTCGACGGCAACGGGCGCAAGATGTCGAAGTCCTTGGGCAACGTCGTCGATCCGCTGAAGGTGATCGGCGAATCGGGGGCGGACATCCTGCGTTTGTGGGTCGCGCAGACCGATTATTTCGACGACGTTCGCGTCGGCAAGGAAGTGCTGGCCGGTACCGGCGACACCTATCGCAAGCTGCGCAACACGTTCCGCTACATGCTCGGCGCGCTCGACGGGTTCGACGAGGCTGAAAGGCAAGCGGTCGGCGAGATGCCCGAGCTGGAGCTGTACATTCTCCACAAGCTCGGCGCGCTCGACGTCGAGCTGCGCGCCGCGGCCGACGCGTTCGAGTTCAACCGCTACACCCGCGCGCTGACCGATTTCGCCAACGACGACCTGTCGGCGTTCTTCTTCGATATCCGCAAGGATTCGCTCTACTGCGACGCGGCCACCGACCCGAAGCGTCGCGCGTATCGCACCGTGCTCGACATCCTGTTCCACGCGCTGGTCCGCTACGCCGCGCCGATCCTCGCCTTCACGGCGGAAGAGGTCTGGCAGGCGCGCTTCCCGAGCGAGGACGGGTCGGTCCATTTCCTCGAATGGCCGGAACTGCCCGCATTGCCCGGTGACATGGCGCTGTCGACCAACTGGTCCGACGTCCGCGACCTGCGCCGCCAGGTGACCGAGGCGATCGAGCCGTACCGCCGCGAAAAGACGATCCGGTCGTCGAACGAGGCGGCGGTGACCGTGCCGGCGCTGCCGCTCGACGAAGCCGCGCTGGCCGAGGCGTTCATCGTCGCGCGGGTGGACAAGGGCGAGGCGATCACCGTCACCCGCACCACGTACGACAAATGCGGCCGCTGCTGGCGGCACCTGCCCGAGGTTGCGCACGACGGTGCGTTGTGCGACCGCTGTGCCTCTGTCGTTGGCTGAGTTGAGTATGAACCGCAATCGCCTGACCGGCTTCGTCCTCGCCGCCGTCATCTTCATCGTCGATCAGCTCATCAAGGCATGGGTCGTCGGGCCGATGAACATCAACACCGCCGGCGACGTGCACGAGATATTGCCGTTCTTCGACCTGCGCTTCGTCGCCAACATCGGCATCTCGCTGGGGCTGCTGCCCGCCGACGGCCCGATCATGCGCTGGGCGCTGGTCGCGCTGACCGCGGCGATCGCCGCCGGCGTGGGTATGTGGATGTGGCGCGAGAACGTGCGCGGCGACCTGATCGCGCTGGCGCTGGTGCTCGGCGGGGCGCTGGGCAACATCCTCGATCGCATTCGCCTCGGCTATGTCGTCGATTATGCCGACCTCCACTTCGGTGAGTGGCGGCCGTTTTTGGTCTTCAATGTCGCGGATGCCGCGATTACCATCGGAGTCGTCATCCTGCTGATCCGCTCGCTGTTCGCGCGCAAATCGGTTAAGGGCGGCCCCTCAGGAGAAGTTGGGAATGCGTAAAGTCACTCTGGTTGCCGCCGTCGCGCTGGCCGCGGTCGCCCTGTCCGGTTGCGGTCGATCGGGCGTCGATCGCGCGCGCCCCGACGAATTCGCCACTGCGCGCCAGGCGCCGCTGGTGATCCCGCCCGATTTCTCGCTGACCCCGCCGCAGCCCGGTGCCGCGCGTCCGCAGGACAGCGGCCCGTCGCAGCAGGCACTCGAAGCCCTGTTCGGCGGCCCCGCCCCGCGCAGTGCGACCGAATCGAGCGCGCTGACCTCCGCCGGCCGCGAAAGCGCCGACGCCGGCGTTCGCTCGGCCGCGGGCGATCCCAGGACGGTGGTCGTCGACAAGGGCTCGGTCACGCGCGACATCGTCGCCGCGCCGGAAGGCGACGGCCAGGCCGCGCGGGTAAGCGTCGGCGGGCAGTAACGCGCGGGCGGCCGGCGATCTGCGTTGGCAGATCGCGGACTCGCCACGGCGGGCAACGGTGTGGCGCAGCCGCTGCGTCTGACGGCGGGGCGGATTTCGGCTGCGTGGACCCGGTCACGACGGCATTCGATGCAGGCATGAAAAGGGCGGCGGTTCCGGGATCAAACCGCCGCCCTTTTTCCTGTCGGGAGAGGGATGACGCTAGCTTGCCCCCCTCACCGTTCGTGCTGAGCTTGTCGAAGCACCGCCCTTGCGTACCGCAGATGCATCGCTCGTGGATCGAAGAATGGTGCTTCGACAAGCTCGGCACGAACGGGTCAAGATAGAGTCGTGATGCTCTGGCCGCGTCGCGGCGAAGCCGCGCCGTGACGTCGGACGGCACACGTGCCGCCGGCCGATCTGGCCGGGGTGGACATCAGCTTGCGCTGCTGTCCACCCCGGCTGTGATCAGAACGCGACCGAAACGCCCGCAACGATGGTCGATCCGACGATCGAACCGCCCGTCGTCTTGCCCAGGTTGGGCTGCAGATAACGCGCCTCGGCATTCGAGATGTCGGTGTCGACGTAGGATACGTTGAACGTCAGCTTGTTGACGACCACGTCCGCGCCCAGCGACCAGTCCCAGTATTTGCCGGTCGGCGCGACGCTGGTGCCGTTGGGACCCAGGCCCGGGTTGCCGTCGGAATAACCGATGTGTGCCTTCAGCGTCACCGGCGTGGTCGGGATCGCCACCGCGCCGTCGCCGGCGAGATAGAGGTTGTCCTCCTTGGTGCCCGGCCCGGCGATGAACGGCGTCAGCGAGCGGGTGTAGAGACCGAGCGCATTCTGCTTGGGCGCATAGAAGACCGATGCGGTCAGCGTGGCGGGGCCGACGGTACCGCCGAGCTTGGCATAGGGCTCGAGGAAGTCGGTTTCGTCCGCGCCGCCCGGATACATGTACCAGGTCACGCCGACGTCCAGCGTACCGCCGTTGCCGATCGGCGTCTTGTATCCGGCGATCAGGTCGAGCTCCAGGTTGGCGCCGCCGAACGTGCCCCAGCCGGCGAGGTTCGATCCCCAGGTGCCGACGTAGAGGCCGCTTTCGTGGTTGATCGTGATGCCGCCCTGTACCGCCACTTCCTTGTCGGACTGCGACACGCCGCGGAAACGATAGTCGGACACGATGCCGACGCTGCCGGTGACGGTGATCGGCGGTGGCGGATCGGTCGCGTCCTGCGCGAACGCCGGCGTGGCGGCAGTAAAGCTCAGAAGCGCGAGCGAAAGAGTCGAGAAACGCATCAGTGACCTCCCTTGGTTGGGTCGATGGTTTCCGCCTGCGTGGCCGGGTGCGTAGCTGCTTCGAGGCGCTGCGCTTTCCGGCGACACTCCATACGTGCCGCATTGTGCTGCGGTGCACAACACAAAAACGTCGGCGGCAAGCCGGACGACGCCCGTGTGTTGCGCAACCGCAACAACCGGGCGAGCTCAATCGAGCGCGATCACCGCATCGACCTCGACCGCGACGCCGCGCGGCAGGGCCGGCACACCGACGGCGGCACGGGCATGCTTGCCGGCATCGCCGAACAGCGCGACCATCAGGTCGGACGCGCCGTTCGCGACCTGCGGCTGATCGGTGAAGTCGGCGGTCGAGTTCACGAACACCCCCAGCTTGACGATGCGCTGCACCCGCTCGAACCCGCCGAGCGCGGCCTTGATCTGGGCGACGACCATCAAGGCGCAGCGCCGCGCCGCCTCCTGCCCGAAGGCCAGATCGGCATCGCCCTCGCCCAGCCGGCCGAGGATCAGCGCGCCATCAGCGTCGAACGGGATCTGGCCCGAGACGTACAACATGCCATGCGCCTCGACGGTCGGGACATAGGAAGCAACCGGCGCGGCGGCCGCCGGCAGGGTCAGGCCGAGCTCTTCCAGCTTGCGGTCGATATGGGTGGTCATGCTGTCTCTCCAGTGGGGGCGTCGGCCGGGCGGCCTTCGGCAAAACGGGTTTCGATCCACATCGCGGCATCGCGCCAGTCGTCGATGCGGGCGTTGGCGTGGGGCGCGGGCGGAACATTCGGGGCCAGCCCCGGCTCCGACACCATGTGCAGGCGATGGACATGCGGCGCGTGTTTCGCGACCGATTCGTGGTGGATGGCCAAGTCGTCGACGAACACCGTGACGCCGGCACCATATTCGGCGACCAGTCGCGCGACGGGGGCCCCCTTGCCGCCCTGGTTGCATTCGACGCGGTGGGCGATGCCGTGCTGCTCCAGCTGGGCGATACGCGCCTCGCGGCAATGGTCGTGCAGGTTGGTCAGGATGACGATGTCGGCGGACCGCGCGATATCGGCGAGCGCCTCGCGCGCGTGCGGCACCAGCGTCTGGCGTCCCATCTCGGCCGGGAAGAAGCCGTCGAGCAGCCCCCACATCTCGTCGCGCGCGATCGGCGCGCCGCCGCCGCGGCGCGTCATCGCGGTCGCGAAGTCGCCGCCGTTCGCGTCGAAATCGATATCGTGCGCCTCCCCCAGCCAGACGCCGAAATGGCGCACCATGTGCAGCAGGACTTCGTCGCAGTCGCAGATCAACAGGGGCTTCATGCGATCTCCAGCCGCTGGCGCGCGGCGACGAGTTGGGTGGGCGTGCAGTCGAGCGCGTCGGCGCAGGCGATCAGATCCGCCTCGTTGTTTTCCAGGAACTGGAGCGCGGCGACCAGCGTCGCGGGGTCGCCCGCCGAACTGCGCAGGTCGCGCGGGGACAGGCCGGTCAGGTCGAGCAACCGCATCGCGCGATCCGGCTCGACGAGCGTCCAGACCAGCGCGCGCAGCGCCAGCGTATCGTCATTTGAATCGGCGCTCGGCATGGCTTAGTCAGAATCTGATTGCATCGGGGTCGTTCTTTCATCGGGATTGTTGGCGCGTGGCAAAAAGGGTGCTCGTTGTCGAGGACAACGAACTCAATCTCAAACTGTTCTGCGACCTGCTGCGCGCGCACGACTATGCGACCGAAGCGGTGCGCGACGGGCGCGAGGCGGTGGCGCGCGCCAGGGCGTTCGAGCCCGATCTGGTGGTGATGGATATCCAGCTGCCGCACGTCAGCGGGCTGGACCTGATCGGCCAGATGAAGCGCGACCCGAAACTGCGCGACGTGCCGGTGATGGCGGTGACCGCCTATGCCGGACGCGATGACGAGGACCGCATCCGCGCCGCCGGAGCCAACGCATATGTGTCCAAACCGATCTCGGTCATGCGGTTCGTCGAGGAAGTGCGCGCGCTGATCCCGACAGGGAATGCCGACGTCTAGGGTCGTTTTCGACCGAAACCATCACCCGTTCGTGCCGAGCGAAGTCGAAGCACACATGACCCGGGCTCTTCGACGTCGCGCAGGGCGAACGTTTTGGGATTTGACCTGGCCTAATCCACCAGCTTGCGCGGTTTCAGCGTCGTTCCCGCGCCACCCGACGTCATGGTCACTCCGACCATGCCGCAATCGGTGAACATCAGCTGCCGCCCGCAATGGTCGATCTTGTCGGCCAGCAGCGCAGCGCGCTCGCGCGGCACCTGGTCGCGCACCGGAATCGTCGTCAACGGCACACGATAGCGGCGATCGGCCTCGCGCCGCCCGCACACGGTGACATCGCCCGCCGCCTCGCTGCGCCGGCACGGCACTTCGGCCCGCGTCGCCGCGCGATACTCGGCGAACGGCTCCTGCGGGACGGCGATCATCGCCAGCAGCATCGTGATCGGCATCGGGCCTCACCTTTCTCCGCATCCAGTGTGACGAAACCGCTTTGCCTCGACAAGCCCCGCCGCCGCCGGTAACGCGCGGGCAAAATCCGGTGCGTCTTCGCGAGCCTCGCGGAGCCGCGCGCGCAGACAAGAAAGACAGGGGACGTGATGACCGAAACTGCCAGCAAGGTCCTGGACCGTGTGCTCGTGCTCGAGATGGTCCGCGTGACCGAGGCGGCCGCGATCGCCGCCGCCAAGCTGGTCGGCCGCGGCAACGAGAAGGAAGCCGACGCCGCCGCGGTCGAGGCGATGCGCGCCGCGCTGAACGAACTCTACATGGACGGCACCGTCGTGATCGGCGAGGGCGAGCGCGACGAGGCACCGATGCTGTTCATCGGCGAAAAGGTCGGGTCGGCGATCGGCAAGGGTCCGAAGATCGACATCGCGCTGGATCCGCTGGAAGGCACGACGATCACCGCGAAGGCCGGGCCGAACGCGCTGGCCGTGCTGGCAATCGCCGAGGAAGGCCAGCTGCTCAACGCGCCTGACGTGTACATGGAAAAGCTGGCGGTCGGCCCCGGCTATCCGGACGGCGTGATCGATCTGGCGAAGACGCCGACCGAGAACATCCACGCCATTGCGAAGGCCAAGGGTGTCGAGCCGCACGAGATCATCGCCTGCGTCCTCGATCGGCCGCGGCACGAGGCGCTGGTCGCCGAACTGCGCGCGATCGGCTGCGGCGTGATGCTGATCGGCGACGGCGATGTCGCCGGCGTGATCGCGACGACCGACCCGGACACGACGGTCGATGTGTACATGGGATCCGGCGGCGCGCCGGAGGGCGTTCTGGCCTGTGCGGCGCTGCGCTGCATCGGGGGGCAGTTCAAGGGGCGGCTGCTGTTCCGCAACGACGTCGAACGCGGCCGCGCGGCGAAATGGGGCGTCACCGACCTCGACAAGATCTATGACCTGACCGAGCTGGCGAAGGGCGACTGCATCTTTGCCGCGACCGGGGTCACGGATGGGTCGCTGCTGGCCGGCGTCAAGCGCAAGGGCGGCAAGATGACGACCGAAAGCGTCGTGATGCGCGCGTCATCTGGCACGGTACGCTGGGTGAAGGGCGAACACCGCATCGGCTGATCGCCCGCACCGGCGTCGAAACGATCAGATCGCGGCGACCAGTGCGGCCCACGCCGCGACCTCGTCGTCATGGCGCTGCCCGATGCTCAGGCCACTCGCCACGCCGGTCGCGAGATCGACCTCGACCGTGCCGTCCCATTCAAACGTCGCATTGCCCTGGATCGTCACCGTCGTGCCGTCCGCCCGTCCGCGTACGCGCCCGCCGGGATTGAACACCGTCGCCCAGCTGCCGGCCGCGATCCGTCTGGTCAGGACGGCCGCATACACCGACGCCGCCATCGCGCTGCCGCACGCATCGGTCAGCCCGACCCCGCGTTCAAAGGTGCGGACGAACAGCGCGTCGGCCCCGCGCACCTCGACGAACGACACATTGGCGCGATCGACCAGCAGGTCGGGCCGTGCCTCGCACCACTGGCCCAGCGCCACCAGTTCTGCCTGGTCCACCGTATCGACGAACGTCACCAGATGCGGGTTGGGCATCGCGACGCCGGTGAAGGCGCGGTCGCTCGGCAGTCCGGGGATCGGCGTGTCGATTGCCGGAGCGGGCACCCGCAGACCGACCGCGGCGGGCGCGGTGTCGGCCGGTCCGGCGCGTGTTTCCACCCCATAGACGCCGGGCAGGATGTCGGCGACATGCGCCGCGTCGGCGCGCGATGTCTTCAGCCGGACGGTCGCGGCATCGACCCCCAGCGCCGCGAACCCCGCGCGCGCGACGCAGCGCAGGCCGTTCAGGCACGTCTCCGCCTCGCTGCCGTCCGAATTGAACATCCGCATCCCGAACGCCGCGGTGTCGTCACCGGCGGTCAGCAACAGGATGCCGTCGCCGCCGATCGGCCCGCCGCGGTCGGCCAGCGCGCGCGCAACTCTTGCCCAATCGGCATCGGACAGGTCGATCGCCCGCGCGTCGATCAACGGGAAATCGTTGCCGCTGCCGTGGCATTTGGTGACCGCGAATCGCATGACGTGCCTGTCGTCTCCCTCGCACCGGGCGTGAACCGCAAACATGGTTCCTCCCGCGCCGGATAGCGCTTATCAGCTTTGCGTGGGCTTTGAACTCCTTCTGCTGATCGTCGGGATCGCCGCCTTCACCGCGGGGTACAAAAGGCTCAATCGGCTGGAGGCGGAGGTCGCGCGGTTGCAGGCGCTGCTGCCCGAGCCTTTCGCGGAGCCGATCGTGGCGGCACCACCGCTGCCGCCACGCCGGGTTCCGGCGCGCGCGATGCGCGACGACCGACCCGCAACCGTCGTTGAGCCTGAATCGCCACCGGTTCCCGATCCGCCGGCCCGCACCATCGAATCGGTGATCGGCGGGCAGTTGCCGATCTGGGTCGGCGGCGCCGCACTGGTCATCGCGGCATTCTTCCTGGTCCGCTATTCGATCGAAAGCGGGCTGCTCGGCCCCGGTGTCCGCGTCGCGCTGGCGGCAATCTTCTCGATCGCGCTGATCGTGGGCAGCGAGATCGCCCGCCGCCTGCCCGCCACCCGCGACGACGCGCGGATCGCACAGGTCCTGGCCGGCGCGGGGACCGCCAGCGCCTATGGCACGCTCTATGTCGCCGCGGCGCAATATCATCTGGTCGGCGCGCTCGGCGGATTCGCGCTGATGATCGCGATCACGGCGGCGGCACTGTTCCTGGCGCTGCGTCACGGCCCGCCGACCGCGGTGATGGCGCTGATCGGCGGATTCGCCGCGCCGCTGGTCGCCGGGTTCGATGCAGCGGGAATCGGGCCGCTGCTTGTCTATCTCGCGCTGTTCATCGCCGCGCTGTTCGCGCTGGCCGCGCATCGCGGGTGGCGGTGGCTGGCGCTGGCCGCGGTGGTGGCCGGGTTCGGCTGGGCCAATCTGCTGGTCCTGCTGCTCGGTGGACACGACATGACCGGAGTCGGCGCGTTCGTCGTCGCGCTCGCGATCGGCGCGACGCTGGCGCTGCCGGGGACCGGCGCCACATCGGGGTGGGTGCGCGCAGCCCCGATGGTGGCCGGGCTGGTGCAGTTGCTGATCCTTGCCCCGACGCTCGATTTCGGGCCGATCGCGTGGATCTTCCACCTCGTCCTGACCGCCGCTGCGCTGATCCTGGCGCGGCGCGATGCGGCGCTGTTGCCCGCCGCGGTCGCCGCTGCCTGCCTCGTCACCGTGCTGGTCGCCGCCGGCCTGCTGGCCCCCGAGTTGGCCGTGACGCCGGTCGCCGCCGCGGTGGCGACGGCGATGCTGGGCGGCAGCGGCTTTGCCTGGTCGCGGCGGGCGGCCGGCTGGGCGGGAATCGCACTGATCGGCCTGGCCGGGCCGGTGCTCGTCGCTCATGCCTGCAGTCCCGGCCGGGCAAATGCGCTGACCTGGAGCGTGCTGGAAATCGCCGCGGCCGCCATCGCCGCGGCGCTTGCGTGGCGGCACCGCGACCGCGCCGGACAGCGCGACGTCGGACTGGTCGCCGGCACTGCGGTGGCCGCGCTGCTCGGATCGGTCGCGCTGGCGGGTGCGGCGGGATGGGACTGGGCGCCGCTCGCGCTCGCGCCCGTGCTGCTGGCGCTGGGCGGCTGGGCGCAACGGATCGACGACCGCGACCTCGCGCGCCTGCCCGCGGCGCACTATGGCGCGATGCTGCTGCTGCCGTTTCCGCCGCTGCTGTCGTGGGCCAGCCTGATCGCCCATGCGATCGCCGGGACCGAACTGACCTATCCGCTGCTCCCGTCGCCGGGCGACGTCGCGCGGATGGTGGCGTTGCCCGCCCTCGCCGCCGCCGCGCTGCTGGGTCTGCCCCGACCGTATGGCACGGTGCGCCGCCTCGTCATCGTCGTGCTGGCCGTCGTCGGCATCGCCTGCCTCTACACGCTGGCCAAGCAGCCACTGGCGATCGCCAGCGACGCGCGGTTCGTGACGTGGGGCTTCGCCGAGCGCGCCGCGGTCACGCTGGCATTTGCCGCGAGCGGCTGGGCGCTCGCGTCGCTGACCCGGTACCGCCGGATCGGCATGACACTGGTCTGCGTCGCGCTGGCGCGGTTCGCGTGGTTCGACATGATCGTGCACAACCCGGTGCAGGCGCTGCAACAGGTCGGATCGCTGCCGCTGCTCAACCTCGCCGTGCTGCTACCCGCGCTCCTTGCGCTGGCGACATGGGCAATGGGTCGCGACCAGAGGTGGCGCTGGGCGACGCTGGCGCTCGCGCTGATCGCAACCGGCGCGGGTGTGCGGCAGGCCGCGCACGGCGGGATCCTGACCGGCCCGATGGGCACCGCCGAGAACTGGGGCTATTCCGCGGCATTCCTCGCCCTCGCGACGCTCTGGCTCTGGCGCGGGCTGGTCACGCATACCCGGACGCTGCGCATCGCGGCGCTGGCGCTGCTCACCCTGGTCACGATCAAGGTGTTCCTGATCGATGTCGCCGCCCTGGGCGGGCTGCTGCGGATCCTGTCGTTCCTGGGGCTGGGCTTTGCGCTGATCGGGATTGGCTGGGCCTATAACAGACTCATCGTCAGGCCCGTCGCTCAGCCAAGCCCATAATGGTCGGCCAGCCGGTCGAGTGCCAGCCCCAGCACCAGCTTACCTGCGCGCGCCGGCCAGCCAAGCCCCTTTTCCGCGACCGCCAGCCCCTCGCCCGCGCAGACCACGCGCCACAGCACGTCGCTCAGCCCGGGTCCGGCCGATCCGATCGCGGCATCGAAGCGCCGCTTCGCCGCGATGCCGGCCAGCGTCGGATCGAGCGCATCGGGTGCGCCGCGCGCGCTGCGCGACGACGGCGCGGCATTCCACTGCATCGTCACGCGCGGGCCGAGCGAGGCCGTCTCATAATCCGCGCGCAGCCGTTCCCCCGCCTCATATTGCCGGGCATCGACATGTCCGCGCGATCGCAGCCACGACAGCGGCGATTCGGCCAGATTGACCGTCACGCTGCGCCCGCCCCGCCCCGGGGCGTCGCCGATCCGGCCGTCCTCGAACCGTCGTTCCACAAGCGCGCGCATCATCGTTTCTCCATTGTCGTCCGAGTCGCGGGGCGCTTGCCATATCGGAATGGATGTAGGACAGTGGAATAACCGATACGGTTACAGGAGCGTTGCGATGATTACCGCCATTCGCGAAGTCCGACGCGCGCGCGGCATGACGCTGGACGATGTCGCGCGCGCCTGTGTCCCGCCGACCACGGCGCAGACGATCGGCCGGCTGGAGACGGGAACACGCACGGTTTCGGTCGGCTGGCTGAACCGGATCGCCGCGGCGCTGGCCGTGGATGCCGCCGATCTGGTGACGCTGCCCGACCGTCCCGACGTGAGCGTCGCGGCAGTGCTCGACGCCGGCGGAGCGCGGGCGCCGACCCGTCCGGCCACCGTCGTGCCGCCGCGGCCGGGGGGCGAGATGGTGGCGGTGAGCGTCACCGGCGGGATCGGCGATTACCGCGCGGGCGACGCGATCTGGTGCGAGCGGCTGGCCCCGCCGGCCTTCGCCGGCGCGCTGAATCGCGACGTGCTGGTGCCACGCCCGGCGGGTCGGTTCGTCTTCGCCCGGCTGATCGGTCGCGACGGCGACAAGCTGCACCTGCTGCCGCTGGGGGCGGGCGGACGCCAGCAGGTGGTGACCGATCCCGCCTGGATCGCCGCTGCGGTCACATTGGTACGCCGGCTGTAGAGGGGGATGGTGGGCGATGACGGGCTCGAACCGCCGACATTCTCGGTGTAAACGAGACGCTCTACCAACTGAGCTAATCGCCCATGCGCAGGTGCAAGGCACCGAGCACGGCCGGCGGCGTTGAAGCGCCGTTCGACGACGCGGCTTTGCCGCGTCGCGAGCCCTGGATCAACCCCCGTGCTTCAAGCCGGCGACAATCCCGCCCGGCGCACCGCGTGGAAGTAGCGCTGCATGCCGTCCCGCGCCGTCGCAGACAACGAGATATAGGCGCGGCGCCGGTCGTGGGGATCGGCATAGCGCTCGAACAGCCCGGCTTCGACCATCGACCCGATCCAGCGCAGCGCCGTCGTGCCCGGCACCGCCGCGGCGATGCACAGGCTGGACACCGACACGCGGCGATGTTCGAGTTCGGCGGCGAACAGGTCGAGCAGCATGTCCCAGGCGGGATCGGCGAACAGATCGCCGGCGAAATGCGCCGCGCGCATCCGGCGGGCACGGATGACGTCGCGGACCTCGCCCGGATCGGTCGGTCCGACCGGTTCGTCGGCAGGTGCGGCGCGGAAGCCCGGGCTGCGATCGCGGACCTGGCCGAGGCGCGGGGCGTCGCGCCCGCTACCGAGTCGCGACAGCGTTTCGGCAAAGCGCGCGACTTCCTCGTTCAACCGGCGCAGGCGATCGTCGGCGTCGCGGCTGCTGTCATGAAGCCGGATCTCGCGAGTCGCGCCGGCCCAGCGCAGCGCGGCGACCCGATCCGCGACGGTGGCGTTGCAGAGCAGATGGACGTGGCTCCCGGCCAGAGTGGCGGCGACGAGGTCGATCTGGTCGTCGGCCATCGCCACGACGACATCGACGTCGCGATCGCGGATGATCGTGCCGATCGTCTCGAGCACATCCGCGACGGAATCGTCCTCCAGCCCCGCCGCCTCGATCGCCACAACGTCGGGACCGGCCGTCGCCGCCAGCCGATCGACCGCATCGGCGAAACCGACCGTACCGATCAGCCGCAGGTCGGCATGGCCGATGGCCGCACGGGCATCATCGCGCGCCAACGCATCGTCGCCGATCAGCAGCACGGACCGGCGATCCTCGTAGGACAGGTCCAGATGGGACAGGTCGGCGTGAGCTTGGTCGAACGGATGGGTCATCGCGGCGGCTCCTGATGTTCTCCACCTGTTCATGGCGATTACCGCCATTTCGGACGAGCCGCGATACATCCGGAATGGAGGGAATCAGGCGCCGTCCGCACTGACCGCCGACGATCGCAGCCGTTCCGGAGTCATCTGGCCGACGACACCGGTCAATCCAGCGACTTGACGATCTCTTCCACCATCTTCTTGGCGTCGGCGAGCAGCATCATCGTGTTGTCCATGTAGAACACGTCGTTGTCGACGCCGGCATAGCCGACCCCGCCCATCGACCGTTTGATGAACAGCACGGTCTTGGCCTTCTCCACATCCAGCACCGGCATGCCGTAGATCGGGGATGTCTTGTCGGTCTTGGCCGCGGGGTTGGTCACGTCGTTGGCACCGATGACGAAGGCGACGTCGGTCTGCGCGAATTCGCTGTTGATGTCTTCCAGCTCGAACACGTCGTCGTACGGCACGTTGGCCTCGGCGAGCAGCACGTTCATGTGACCCGGCATGCGCCCCGCGACGGGGTGAATCGCGTATTTCACGCGGACGCCATGTTCCTTCAACTTGTCACCCATTTCGCGCAGCACGTGCTGTGCCTGCGCCACCGCCATGCCGTATCCCGGCACGATGATGACCTGTTCGGCCTGTTGCAGCAGGAAGGCGGCGTCCTCGGCGCTCCCGCGCTTCCACGGGCGTTGTTCCTTTGCCTCGCCGTCGCCTGCCGCGGCTTCGGCGCCGAAACCGCCGGCGATGACGCTGATGAAGCTGCGGTTCATCGCCTTGCACATGATGTAGGACAGAATCGCGCCCGACGACCCGACCAGCGCGCCGGTGATGATCATCGCCGAGTTGTGCAGCGTGAAGCCCATCGCCGCCGCCGCCCAGCCCGAATAGCTGTTCAGCATCGATACGACGACCGGCATGTCCGCCCCGCCGATGGGCACGATGAGCAGGAAGCCGATCGCGAACGACAGGATCGTGATCGTCCAGAACACCCACGGGCTCAGGTCCTGCGTGAAGTATGCGACCAGCCCGACGATCGCGGCCAGCACGCCCAGGTTGATGACGTGGCGGCCCGGCAGCAGGATCGGCTTGCCGCCCATGTTGCCGTTGAGCTTCAGGAAGGCGATGACCGATCCGGAAAAGGTGATCGCGCCGATCGCGACGCCCAGCCCCATCTCGATCCGGCTGACCGGCAGGATGGAGATGATCGGATCGCCGTAGATCGGCGTGATCCGCATCGCGATGCCGAACGCCTCGGGGTTGAGGAAGGCGGCGGCGGCGACCAGCACCGCGGCAAGTCCGACCAGACTATGGAACGCCGCGACGAGCTGCGGCATGTCGGTCATCGCGATCTTCTTCGCGGTGACGAGGCCGATGACCGCGCCGATGGCGATGGCGGCGAGGATCTGAACAATCGTAACGGTATCGATGCGACTAATCACAGCGGCGTAGTCGTAAGCGGTGGTTTCGCCGCTCACTAGCAACTGATCTACCGGCACATGCGTGACCAAGGTCGTCACCACCGCGATCGTCATGCCGATCATGCCGAAGCGGTTGCCGCGCTGGCTCGATACCGGCGACGACAGCCCGCGCAGCGCCAGGATGAAGCACACCCCGGCGACCAGATACGCCAGCGCCGCGAACGCGCCCCCTGCGGCTACGTGTTCCATGCCCCCCGACACCCCTTAATGCTTGGCCGGCGCAGCGGGCCGGTCCTTCTTCTTGTACATCGCCAGCATCCGGCTGGTGACCGCAAAGCCGCCGAAGATGTTGATGCTGGCCAGCACGACGCCGAGCAGCCCCAGCCACTTGGCACTGGGCGATCCCGCCGCGGCGGCGGCGATCAGCGCGCCGACGATGATGACGGACGAGATCGCATTGGTGACCGCCATCAGCGGCGTGTGCAGCGCCGGCGTCACCGACCACACGACATAATAGCCGACGAAACACGCCATGACGAAGATCGAGAGGATCGCGATGAAGTCCATGGGCTTTCCTTCAGGCCGCGGCGCGGCGGGGTTGCGGGATCGATCGTCCCATGTCGGTCGCGGCTTCCATCCAGCTGAGGATGGCGTCGTAGGCGTTGGTCAGCGCCTCATGCGGCGTATCGCCATCGGACCGGCATCCCGGCAGGTCCGGAACGACCGCGATGAACCCGCCGCCGTCTTCATCGGATAGCGGACGGATATCGACCTCGTAGTCGTACGGCTTCATGCCTCGCGCTCCCGAACGGCGATGCGATCCGTGGCAAGCGCCGCAACTCCCCGAACTACAGCATCGCAGTCCTGCAAAACATCGCGCCCGGTAACACGCATCACTGTCAAGCCGCGAACCTCGAACCATCGATCACGCGATGCGTCGCGTGCAGGCCGGTTGCCGTAGTCGTGTGCTGCACCGTCAACTTCTACGACGAGACGAGCAGCGTGACAGTAGAAATCAGCCGTAAACGGCCCGGATGGAGGTTGCTTGCGAAACTTCAGTCCATTTGGCCGCATGCGCAAGGCTAACCAAAGCGCGATTTCGGCAGGAGACATTTCCTTCCGCAATTGCTTCGATCGCTGTTGTGTATCGCCCGTACCTTGCAACATTCACATCCTCCCCTGCAATGGGAGGTGGCAGCCCGCAGGGCTGACGGAGGGGTGTCGCGCTACATGGAAGGTGTCACCCCTCCGTCTGGCTGCGCCAGCCACCTCCCCTTTCAGGGGAGGATTCATTGGGACAGCAGCCGCGCGTTGACCACCTTGCCGCCCTGGGTCAGCCGCACCGCGTCGCCGATCTCCGCGTCCAGCACCGGCCGCTGCGCCTCCTTGTCCCAGAAGGCGGACAGGAAGTTGAACAGGTTGCGGCTGAACAGCGCGCTGGCGTCCGCGGCCAGGCGGCTCGGCACGTTGCGGTGGCCGACGATCTTTACGCCGTGGCGCGCGACGACCTCGCCCGCCACCGCGCCCTCGACATTGCCGCCGGCTTCGACCGCCAGATCGACGATCACGCTGCCGGGCCGCATCGTCGCGATCTGCGCGTCGGAGATCAGTCGCGGAGCCGGACGGCCGGGGATCAGCGCGGTAGTGATGACGATATCCTGTTTCGCGATATGCGCCGAGACGAGCGCGGCCTGCGCGGCCTTGTATTCGTCGGACATCTCGGTCGCGTAGCCGCCCGATCCCTCGCCCTCGATACCCTTCACGTCCTCGACGAAGATCGGTTTCGCACCGAGTGAGAGGATCTGTTCCTTCGTCGCCGAGCGTACGTCGGTGGCCGACACCTGCGCGCCCAGCCGCCGCGCGGTGGCGATCGCCTGCAGACCCGCGACGCCGACGCCCATCACGAAGACCTTGGCGGCGCTGACCGTGCCGGCCGCGGTCATCATCATCGGGAAGGCGCGGCCATATTCGCCCGCAGCGTCGAGCACCGCCTTGTATCCGCTGAGGTTCGACTGCGACGACAGGATATCCATCGATTGCGCGCGGGTGATGCGCGGCATGAATTCCATCGCCAGCGCCTCGATCCCAAGCGCAGCATAGGCGTCGACCCGCGCCCGCTCCCCGAACGGGTTCAGCCCCGCAGCCAGCCATGCGCCCGGCTTGATGCCCGTCAGGCTGTCCGGATCCGGGCCGGCGACGCCCAGCACGATGTCGGCATCGGCCAGCACGCTCGCGCGGTCGCCCACGCTCGCGCCGGCATCGGCATAGGCCTGGTCCGCGATCGAGGCGGTCGCCCCCGCGCCGGCCTCGACCGCCAGCGTCGCCCCCAGGCCGATGAACTTCTTCACCGTTTCCGGCGTGGCGGCGACGCGGCCTTCGCCGTCGTTCAGCTCCCGAAGGACCGCGATCTTCACCCCCACGACCGCGCTCAGCTCGCGATCAGCCAGACGACCCCGGCACCGATCAGAAAGCACACGACGGCGCCCCATTTCAGCATCCCCATGACGCTGCTGTAGGTCGAGACATGTGCCTTGATGTCCATCTCGCCTGGCTGGGCCATCTTCACTCCCCTGGAAATTCCTGTTCGCGTCATCCTTAGCCAGCCGTTCCGTTCCCCTCAAGTCCCGCGCGGACAACATCGGCGCACGGCCCCCTTAAGCCGGTCTTTACCCCGCCCGGCGTATCGACTGCCCCGAACAGGGACGGTGGGGACATATGACGCGCAACGGACAGCGCCTGCTGATGCTGATCGACGACGAACCCGCGCAGCGCCGGCTGATCGCGGCGATCGCGACGCGTCGCGGGTGGCGGACGATCTTCGCCAGCGATGCGGAGATGGCGATCGCCCAGCTCGGGACGGCCGACGGCATGGCGCTGGACGCGATCCTGCTCGACAACTGGTCGCCGGATGCGGACACGTCGGCGCTGATCTGCGAATTGCGCGCGCGGCGTCCCGCCCTCCCCATCCTGATGCTGACCGCGAACAATTCGGTCGCCGCCGCGGTCGATGCGATGCGCGCGGGCGCCACCGATTTCCTGGTCAAACCACTCGGTCCCGAACGGATGCTGGCCGCGCTGGAGGCCGCGATCGGCGCCGAGACGGCGGGCGAACTGCGTCCGCTGACCGAAAAGCTGCCGGCAAGCCTCGCGTTCGAGGACATTGTCGGCGCGGCCCCGCAATTTCGCGCCGCACTGGCCATCGCCGCCAAGTCGGCGCGCGCGCGCATCCCGGTACTGATCGAGGGCGAGAGCGGCGTCGGCAAGGAAGTCGTCGCCGACGCGATCCACGCCGCATCGCCACGCGCGAAGAAACCGATGGTGCGCGTCAATTGCGGCGCGATCCCCGCCAACCTGGTCGAAAGCGAGCTGTTCGGTCACGAGAAGGGCGCCTTCACCGGCGCGTTCGAGCGCAAGATCGGGCGGTTCCAGGACGCCGATGGCGGGACGATCTTTCTCGACGAGATCGGCGAGATGCCGCTGGAGGCTCAGGTCAAGCTGCTGCGCGTGCTGCAATCGGGCGAGGTCCAGCCGGTCGGCGCGCGCCACCCGCGCGAAGTGGACGTCCGCGTCGTCGCCGCGACGAACAAGACATTGGCCGACGAGGTCGAGGCCGGGCGCTTCCGCGAGGACCTGTACTACCGGCTGAACGTCGTCCAGGTGACGATCCCACCGTTGCGCGAACGGCCCGACGACATCGCCCCGCTGGCCCGCCACCTGTTGGGGCGGATCGCGCTGCAGCCCGGATTGCGGCCGCTTGGCATCACCGACGATGCGCTGTCGCTGCTGGTCCAGTACGACTGGCCGGGCAACGTCCGCCAGCTCCAGAACGCGCTCTTCCGCGCCGCCGTGTTGTGTGATGGCGATGCGCTGACCAAAAGCGACTTCCCCCAGATCGCGACGCTGGCCGGCGCCCGCTCGACGCCCGGCGGCACCGGCAGCCTGCACGGTGCCAGCGGCGTCACCCTGTTTCGTGCCGACGGCAATCTGCGCGCGCTGGAGGAAATCGAGGCCGATGTCATTCGACTGGCGATCGGACATTATCGCGGGCGCATGACCGAAGTCGCGCGGCGGCTGGGGATCGGTCGATCGACACTCTATCGCAAGCTCGGCGAGCTGGGTATCGACCAGTCGAGCGCGGCCTGAGCCCGGGAGGATCATGATGATCGGCACATCCGCCCTGATCGCCGCGCTGCTGTTCGTCGGCGCCGCCCTGTATCGTTTTGCGCCAGCAGCCCCGCGGTGGATGCGCCGTGTGCAGTTGGGCGCGGCGCTGGCCGCCGGGGCACTCGGCTTCGTGCACTGGAGCATCACGAGCGACAGCCGCTGGCTGGTCGGCGGGATCCTGCTGCTCGGTGCCGCCTATCCAGGCTGGGCGGCGGGCAATCGCCGTACGCTGACGATCGTAGCGCTGGTGGTGGGCGTGCTGGGAACCGCGCTCTACGGCATCGCGCTCCGCACACCGATGGTGCGCGCGGCGGTGACGGCATCGGCCTGACCGGACGGCCGCCGGCGACGGCGGCAACGGCGCCCCGTCGTCCCTATCGCTTGCGGACGAACTCCGCGCGCAGCACCAGACCCTTGATGCCGTCGTAGCGACAGTCGATCTCCTGCGCGTCGCCGGTCAGGCGGATCGACTTGATGAGCGTACCGCGCTTCAGCGTCTGGCCCGCACCCTTGACGGTCAGGTCCTTGACCAGCGTGACCTGATCGCCATCGGCCAGCAGGTTGCCGACCGCGTCGCGAACCTCGACGCCGCCGTCGCCCGAAGGCGTGTCCGCGGCGCGGGCGTCGGCGGCGGACAGCCACTCGCCGCTCGCCTCGTCATAGACGAAATCCTCGTCGCCGCCGCCGGCCATGCTCAGCTCTTGATCGTCGTCATCGCGACGGGATTGCCCTTGGTCGTCGGGTTGGAGGCGTTGGCCTTGGGTGCCTTTTCCGCCTTGGGCTTGCGGACTTCCTTGTTCGATTTCTTCTGGCTCTTGGCCATGATCGTTCCAGTCGGAGCGGGAGGCCCCGCCTGCCCCTTACCCGATCGGGCAGGGACAAGCGACCGGTGGTTCAGAACGCGCCCGGCACCTCGCGCTGCACGGTGTCGGGACGATCGGGGCTCAGCAGTTCGTTCGTCCCGGTCGATCGCGCGCGCGACAGCGACGCGGTGGCGGTTGCGGTGATCGGCGTGCAGCTGCGCCCGCCCAGGAAATTCAGCGCCGCCGCGATCGACGATTCGCGCGCATCGCCCAGCGGGAAATTCACGTCGTCGCTGGCCTGGCAGGTCGATTGCACCACGCCGGCAAGTCCGTCGAAATAGGCCGCCGAGCGATCGCGGTTCTGCACCGCCAGCGCGACCACGCGCAGCCGGTCGTCGCATGCCGCACGGTCGAGCGCGATCTGGCCGACCGGCTTGCCATAGGTGTTGGTCCCGACCAGCGCGACGTTCTTGCCGAGATAGGGGATGAAGGCGTTGATGAGCAGTTCGCTGGCCGACGCCGTCCCGCTGAAGCCGATGAACGCGATCTTGGTCGGCGCGATCGACTGTGGCTGAACGCGGAAATAGCGGGTCGAATTCTCCGACGATTTCTCGGGGCGGAAGGTGATGTAATCGAACACGTCCGACGCCGAACGATTGGCACCGAGCAGGTCGCCGAACGTCTCGCCGACCGAAATCAATCCGCCGCCGTTGTAGCGCAGATCGACGATCACTTCGGTGACGCCCGCCGCCTTGAACGCGGCGAATGCCGTGCGCAGGCCCGCGTCGGCGGTCGAGATGAAGGTCCGCAGGTTGACGTAGCCGACCTTCTTGCCCGCATCGTCGAGGATCTTGTAACCGTAGCGGCTGGACACCGGAGTCAGCGAATAATCCGCCTTGGCCACGCTCACCTCGGACGTGACACCGTTGGGATTGCGGATGCGGAACACACGCGTCGTGCCGGCCGTGTTGGCGCCCAGCGCCGCCGTGACGCCGCCCGATCCTTCGGCCGCAATGATGTCCGACACGCTGCGCAGGTTGGCGCTGGACGTGCCGATCGCCAGGATCTCGGTCCCGCGGTCGATGCCGGCGGCCAGCGCCGGCGCGCCTTCAAACGATTCGGCGATCTGGACGCGCCGCTGCGTCGCATTGGTGGTCAGGCGAAAGCCGAAGCCCGCCGTCTCGCCCGATGCGTAATAGGCGTTCTCCGCCGCGATCGACGTCAGATAGGTGAAGTACCGGTCGCGCCGCTGGCTGCGCGCAGTCGCGGTCAGCGCGTCGATGTAGCTGTCCACGCTGGTGTAGGGCGTCGGATCGAGGCTGGCCGGCAGCGTTTCGTAGAACAGATACCATTCGCGCAACTGCGCCGCGGCCCAGTCCTGCCGCTCGCGCAGCGAACAGCCCGCCGTGACGGTCGGCGTCGGCGTGGCGGTCGCGACGGGAGTCGGCGTAGGTGCCGACGCGATCGGCGTGGTCACGCTGCCCGTGCCGCCCGATCCACCGCCGCCGCCGCATGCGCTGAGCAAAGCCAGGATGGAGGCTGCGGCCCCGATACGCCCACGCTGCATCATTACTTCCCTTCTCTCAATCGCTTAGCAGATGGGGAGGCGCTCGTCTTTTGAAAAGTGTCGCCGTCCTGCGCGGGAGGATCGGGCAAGGCCCAGTCGATCGGAGGACGCCCGTGCGCGACCAGGAAGGCGTTCGCGCGCGAGAAGGGGCGCGAGCCGAAAAATCCGCCGCGCGCCGACAGTGGCGAGGGATGGACCGATCGCAACACACAGTGGCGCGTCGCGTCGACGAACGCCGCCTTCTTCTGCGCCTGTGCGCCCCACAGCATGAAGACGACCGGTTCCGGCCCGGCATCGACCAGGCGGATGACCGCGTCGGTGAAGCGTTCCCATCCCCGCCCGGCATGTGACCCCGCCACGCCCGCGCGCACCGTCAGCGTCGTGTTGAGCAGCAATACGCCCTGTTCCGCCCAGTGCCGCAGGTAGCCGTGGCCGGCGCGCGGGATGCCGAGGTCGCTGTCCAGTTCCTTGTAGATGTTGACCAGGCTGGGCGGCACACGAACGCCAGGCTTCACCGAGAAGCAGAGGCCGTGCGCCTGCCCTGCACCGTGATACGGATCCTGCCCGAGGATGACGACGCGCACCCGGTCGAGCGGCGTCAGGTCCAGTGCGGCGAACCGGTCCGCCCGCGGCGGGAACACGTCCACGCCCGCATCGCGCTCGGCCTTCAGGAACGCGCACAGATCGGCCATGTACGGACTGTCGAATTCGGGCTGGAGCGGGTCGCGCCAGCCTGGGTGCACCAGAAGTTCGGCCATGCCGGACAGGCTAGGCGATCCGGTCGCGGCGTGGCAATCGGTCGCGATGCACATGACCCACGACAGCGCTGCCCCGCCGCAACCCGAGATCGACTTCGACCAGTTCCTGAGCGTCGATATCCGCATCGGCACGATCGTCGAGGCGCGCGCCTTTCCCGAAGCGCGCAAGCCGTCGTACCGGCTAACGATCGATTTCGGGCCGACGATCGGCCGCAAGGCGTCGTCGGCGCAGATCACCGAACATTATGCACTGGACGATCTGATCGGGCGTCAGGTCGCCGCGGTGGTCAACTTCCCGCCGCGCCAGATCGGGCCGATGATGAGCGAGGTGCTGACTTTGGGGTTTCCGGATGCGGACGGGCGGGTGGTGCTGGTGGGTCCGAGCGTTCCGGTGCCGGATGGGGGGCGGCTGTTCTAGGCGCAGCGCGGCCGGCGGCATGCTGTCGCCGGACTCGCGCCAGCCCGGACGGCGGGCTTCGCCCGACCGATGGCGTGGGCTTTGCCCACGACCGGGGCGTCAGTCCCGCACCGCCGCCACGAAATAATCCAGCGCCTGACTGTCGCTGAGCGCAAACCCGCGAGCCGGCGAGAAGCCCAGTCCCTGCGTCCCCGTCACCCGCAACCCCGCATCCGCAACCAGCGCCGACAGTTCGTCCGGCGTCAGGAACTTGTCCCAGTCGTGCGTACCGCGCGGGATCCGGCCGGTGCCCTCGGCCAGCGTAATCATCGCCAGCCGTGACAGCGGCGTACGATTGGGTGTCGACAGCAACAGCAACCCGCCCGGTGCGAGCACGTCGGCCAGCCCGCGCACGAACCCGGCCGGATCGGGAACATGCTCGATCACTTCGAAACTGGCGATCAGGTCGAACGACTCGCCCGCGACCGCATCGGTCGTGCCGACGCGGTAGTCGATCTCCAGCCCGACCGCGGTGGCATGCGCGCGCGCCGCGCCGATATTCTCGGGCGCGGCGTCCACCGCGGTCACCGCGGCCCCCAGTCGCGCCAGCGGTTCGGCCAGCAATCCGGCCCCGCACCCCATGTCGAGCGCGCGCTTGCCCGCCAGCGGCGTGAAGCTGGCCGCGTCGCCGCCCCAATGCGCATCGACCTGCGCGCGAAGATACGCCAGCCGCGGCGGGTTCAGCCGGTGGAGCATCGCCGAAGACCCGTTCGGGTTCCACCAGTCGGCGGCGAGCCTGCCGAAATGCGCGGCCTCGCGCGGATCGATCGTGTCGGTTGTTACGGTTGCGTCTGCCATTCCCCCCTCCTATCAGCCCCCCGCACCACTCCCAAGGGACAGAATCGACCGCCATGGCCCGTATCGTGATGAAGTTCGGCGGGACGTCGATGGCCGGGATCGAGCGTATCCGTGTCGTGGCGAATCGCATCAAGCGCGAATGGGCGGCGGGCAACGAGGTCGCCGTGGTCGTGTCGGCGATGTCGGGCGAGACCGACCGGCTGGTCAATTTCTGCCGCGAGGCGTCGGCATTGTACGATCCGCGCGAATATGACGTCGTCGTCTCGTCGGGCGAACAGGTGACCAGCGGCCTGCTGGCGATCGCCCTGCAGGCGATCGGCGTACCGGCGCGCAGCTGGCTCGGCTGGCAGCTGCCGATCCGCACCTCGGACGGTCATGCTTCCGCCCGGATCGGCGACATCGAGACGGCGGGGCTGCTGGCGTCGCTGGCCAACCGCGAGGTTGCGGTGATCCCGGGGTTCCAGGGGCTGGCGGCGGGCGAGCGCGTGACGACGCTGGGCCGTGGCGGATCGGATACCTCGGCGGTGGCGATGGCGGCGGCGATGAAGGCCGATCGTTGCGACATCTACACCGACGTCGATGGGGTCTACACCACCGACCCGCGCATCGTGCCGCGCGCGCGCAAGCTGAAGCGCGTGACCTATGAAGAGATGCTCGAACTCGCCAGCGTCGGGGCCAAGGTGCTCCAGACCCGCTCGGTCGGGCTCGCCATGAAGGAAAACGTCCGCGTCCAGGTGCTATCGTCGTTCGTCGATGACGACGCCCCTGCCGCCGACACATTGCCGGGGACGATGATCGTCGGCGAAGAGGAAGTCGAAGCCATGGAACGCCAGCTCATCACCGGAATCGCCCACGACAAGAACGAGGCGAAGATCACGCTCACCTCGGTCCCCGACCGCCCCGGATCGGTCGCGAGCGTCTTCGCACCGCTGGCCGACGCCAACATCAACGTCGATATGATCGTGCAGAACATCGCGCACAGCACGGGTTCGACCGACGTGACCTTCACCGTCCCGTCGTCCGACCTGGCCAAGAGCCTCGACGTGCTGGGTCGCGCCAAGGCCGACATCGGCTTCGTCGAGCTGGTCCACGACACCCGCGTCGCCAAGATTTCGGTCGTCGGCGTCGGCATGCGCAGCCACGCGGGCGTGGCGTCCAAGATGTTCACGACATTAGGCGAACGCGGCATCAACATCCAGGCGATCACCACGTCGGAGATCAAGGTCAGCGTGCTGATCCACGAGGACGAGACCGAACTGGCCGTCCGCGTGCTGCACACGGCCTACGGGCTGGATGCTGAGGACGAGGCGGGCTGAGCGTCGCCAAAGTTCACGAAGGTCACGCCAACGCCGCGTTTGTCGCGTCGGGATCGGCAACCCTTTGATCGCGCGGTCGAACGCCACGTCGACCAGATGCAGCGCGGCTTGGTGAATCGCGGCGTCCCAGGCGGCGGCGAATGCCTCGCCGCCCGGCGACCGGCGCAGGCGATACGCGCTGGAGGCCGACATGCCGATCTGGCGCGCCGCATCCATCACCGATCCGCAATCGGCCAGCGCCTCGATGAAACCGCGCTGGCGCTCGTGACTCCACCCGTCGCTGCGCGGCTTGCGGCGGACGGGCACCCAGTCATAGTCGTCGGGGTGGTAGCCATGCGCATCGAGCGCGGCGGAAGAAGCCGTGGCGGGCAGACCCGCAGACGGCAGCGAGCGAGGATTCGTCCGGTCCATCGCGTGGATGGATCAGACGAACTCCAACGTTGATCCAACAATCGCGCCAAGTCGCGTGCGAGTTGGAGATTTTGCAGGTCGGGTGTGCCGGATGGGCATCCGTCGTACAGGCGTGACGGTGAATGACGCGTATCGCCCAATTGCAGACATCCGGTCGCCGTGACACGCTCAGCGCGACGAATATGGGACGGGACTATGCGGATACCAATACGCAACAAGGGCGAAAGCCCTCTCACGGTGTTTGTCGAACTTCAATGCGACCAGTTCGAAGTTCCAGTCGGTGGCGAGGCGATTGTTTGGCTTGCGGACGGTTGTCCGCACTCAATTGATGTGGATCGCGATTGGGTCACCATCTGGGACGAAGAGGGTGACGCAAGGATTGAGGTCATATCCAAAGGCGACAAATGCGTTGATGAGGCGCTGATGCTCGCGCGGGTTTGGCTTCACCGGATGGGCGCGGAAGCTGACGCTTCGTTTCTCGACGACACGGTAGAAAATCTCGAACCCGTAATCGGGTATTTCGCTGCGCGAGATCGGGTGTTCAAGGCTTTCCACACTGGCCTTTCTGGGCACGATGTGCCGTCCCAGAGCGATGACACAATCGTTGCATGTTGGCGCATTGGCACGACCGCCGCTCGCCTAAACGACACGGCCCGCAAAGCGCGGACGTTTCCCGAGTTAAACTCGGCTCCCTTCGATACAGAAACCGCCCGGACGGCGTTCAACCGGGCTTTGAGTAATGGCAGCTAACCACCCATTTCCGGACGTTCAAAGACGCGATGACGCCCTGTCATCGCCCACGGCCCCCTGAATTACGCCGCGCCGCCGGGCCAGGAGCCAGTATCCCGTCGCCGACACCGCGACCAATCCTATCGCGGCGACCAGTTCGCTCCACGCCAGCGTCCACAGCAGCGCGGCGATCAGCGTCGCCGCTGCGATCGGCACGATCGCGCCGCCGGGCGCGACGAACGGCGGGCCGGCCATCGCGACGCGCCTGGCGCGTAGCCGCAGTACGCCGATGCAGCTGAGCGCGTAGAGGATCAGCGATCCCGAACTTGCCAGCACCACCAGCTGCTTGAACGTGCCCGATGCCGCCAGCACGAAGGCGACGCCGGCATAGGCCAGGATGGCGACGCTGGGGGTGGCGTAGCGCGGATGGACCCGAGCCAGCACCGCCGGCAACTGGCCGTGTTCGGCGAGTGCGAAGGCGACGCGCGGCGAGCTGAGCATGTCGGCGACCAGGAATCCGGCCGCCGACACCGCGCTCAACACGATCATCAGCGTCGTCGCCCGCGGTCCGAACACGCGCGTGGCGGCGGCGACCAGCGGCGCGCTTTCCGATGCCAGTGCCGGGCCGAGCACGCCTTGCGCCACCAGTTGCAGCCCGATGTAGAGCGCGGCGACCATCGTCAGGGTCAGCAGGATCGCGCGCGGGATGGTGCGCGCCGGATCGCGGGTCTCGCCGCCGGTGTTCAGCCCCGTTTCGATCCCCACGAACGCGAACACCAGGATCACCGCACCCTGCCCGAGCGCGGCCAGCGACGGCATGCCCGACCAGGCGAGGTTGACCGGGCGGATCGCGAACACGCCGACCGCGACGAGCAGCACCAGCGGCGCGAGCTTCAGGACCGCCATGACCGCGGTCAGTCGCGCCCCGCCGCGCGCGCCGCGGACGTTGACGATCGCGAGACAGGCATAGAAGGCGGCGAGCAGCGCGATGCTCACCCCGCCCGTGCCGAGCACCGGCCACAGGCTGGCCAGCGCGTCGATCAGGAACCGCGCCAGTGCGGCGCTGGACGCCAGCGTGTTGGCGACCAGGATCAGCATGCCCGCCACGCCCGACATCACCGGGCCATAGGCGGCGCGCGCATAGGCGTAGAGCCCGCCGGGTTCGGACACCCGGCTGCCCGCCTCGGCAAAACACAGCCCGAGCAGCGCGATGAGGATCAGGCAGACGCCATAGGCCAGGATTGCCGCCGGCCCGAGCACGGCCGCGACCAGCCCCGGCAGGCCGAAGATGCCGACCCCGACGATGCCGTTGAAACTGGCCGACGCGACCCCGCGCACGCCCATCACGCGGTTCAGCGGCGTGCCATTGTCATCGCTGGCGGCGTCGTGCTGCATGGTCGATCCCCCAATCGTTGCGCAATCGTATCGCCATCCCCCCGGCTTGTCGCCCTCGTCCCGTTAGCCTAGTCGGCAGTCATGACCATCGGACACGACCGCCTGACCCGCCGCATGCAGCGCGGCGTCGATTTTCTCGGCAGCCAGACGGCGATCCTGTGCGGGGCGATGTCGTGGGTCAGCGAGCGGAATCTGGTCGCGGCGATGTCCAACGCCGGGGGCTTCGGCCTGATCGCCTGCGGGGCGATGACGCCCGAGCTGCTCGATGCCGAGATCGCAGGGACGAAGGCGCTGACGGACAGGCCGTTCGGCGTGAACCTCATCACCATGCATCCGCAGCTGTTCGACCTGATCGCGGTCTGCGCGAAGCATCACGTGACGCATGTCGTCCTGGCCGGCGGCCTGCCGCCCAAGGGGTCGCTGGAGGCGATCAAGGCGACGGGGGCCAAGGTCATCTGCTTCGCGCCGGCGCTGGCGCTGGCGAAGAAGCTGATCCGCAGCGGCGTCGATGCGCTCGTCGTCGAGGGGATGGAGGCCGGCGGGCACATCGGGCCGGTGTCCACGTCGGTGCTGGCGCAGGAAATCCTGCCTGAGGTCGCCGACCAGCTGCCCGTCTTCGTCGCCGGCGGCATCGGGCGGGGCGAGGCGATCGCGGCCTATCTCGACATGGGCGCCGCCGGGGTCCAGCTGGGCACGCGCTTCGTCTGCGCGACCGAGAGCATCGCACACGCCAATTTCAAGAAGGCGTTCATCCGCGCCTCGGCCCGCGACGCCATCGCCAGCGTCCAGATCGACCCGCGCCTGCCGGTGATCCCGGTCCGCGCGCTGAAAAACGCGTCGTCCGAGCTGTTCACCGCCAAGCAGCGCGAGGTCGCCCAGCTGCTCGACAACGGCAAGGTCGAGATGATGGAAGCCCAGTTGCAGATCGAGCATTACTGGGCCGGCGCTCTGCGCCGCGCGGTGATCGACGGCGATGTCGATAACGGATCGCTGATGGCGGGCCAGTCGGTCGGCATGGTGACCAAGGAAGAGCCGCTGGCGGATATCCTGGCCACGCTGGTCGCGGAAGCGGCGCAGGCATTGGAGGCGCGCAGCGGGTGAATGCTTGCATTTTGCTGGCATTTTGCTAGCATCTGGCCATGGCTACGATCACGATCCGCAACGTTCCCGACGAGGATTACGAGCGTCTGAAGCGTGAGGCGCGGACCAATCAGCGATCGCTGGAAGCTGAGGCCCGCGTCCGCGTACTGGGCAACCGGATGTCGAGGGCGGAAATGATGGAGCGCCTGCGCGCGGTCGAGATCATACCCGGTCCCGACTATCCCGGCAGCGTCGCGGAAATCCGGGCGATCCGGGACGAGGAATGATCGTCATCGATGCGAGCCTGGCTGCCAAGTTCGTCATCGCCGAAGCCGATACTGCGACCGCGCGTCACTGGTTCGCGGCACTTGTGGAAGACGTCGCGGCACCGGATCTCATCGCGATCGAGGTGAGCCAGGCGATCGTCCGGCGCGTGAACATGCGCGATGCCTCCGTCGTGGCGGGTCGCAATGCGCTCGACGAATGGCAGGCGATTCTTCGGGCGGGCGGCATCACGCTGCTGCGAACCACCCTGGCGGACGTCGGCTCGGCGGCGGAACTCGCCATGACGCTGGGCCATCCGATCAAGGATTGCATCTATCTGGTGCTGGCGATGGCGCAGGATTGCGAACTGGCAACGTGCGACGTCAGATTCGCCACCAAGGCACGTGCGGTCTACCCCGCCGTCAAGCTGCTCACCGACTATGGAAACTGAGCGCGGCGAACAAAACCACGCATGTCCGCCGCCTCCTAACCCAATCTTCACCACCTTCGCCGCATGACGATCACAGGCCGGGGGGCCTGTTGAAGGGCGTCGATGATGCGTGTTCGCATAATTCTGGCGGCAACGGCCGCCCTGTTGGCCGGATGCGCCCATCGCGCGGCTCCGGTCGCGGTCGTGCCGCCTCCGCAGCCGGTCGCCGCCGCACCGGTGCCGCGGCCGACACCGCCGGGGGGTGCCTCCACCAGCTTCACTCCGCCCGCGTTGCTCGCCGACGGCACCTACGACACGCCGAACCGCGCGCTGACCCCGGCGGCGACCGCGTGGCATTTGCGGGCCGCGCTGAACGTCGCGGCCTTGCGCTGCAACGACGAGGCGCTGATCGCCAATTACAACGGCTTCGTGCGGACACACGGCAAGGCGCTGACCGCCGCACACGATCGCGCCATGACGGAAGCCGGCAGTCAGGCCGCGTTCGATGGCGCGATGACCCGCCTGTACAATTACTTTGCCTTGCCCCCGGTACAGGCGTCGTTCTGCACCGCGGCCGCGACCATCGCGGACGAGGCGGCGCGGACACCGGCGTCCGAATTCGGCCGGTTCGTCACGCTGGGCCTGCCCGTCCTCGACGGCCCCTTCACCAACTTCTTCCGCGAATACGGCCAGTATCGCGTCGAACTTGCGCGCTGGCAGGTAGGAACGCCGGCCCCACGGCTGTCCTACGACACCGCCGTCCTGCTGGCCGAAGGGCCGCCGCGGCGCTACGCCTCCGCGGTCGCGGTCGCCGCGCGCTGACGCGTCTCGTAAGCGCGCGCATGATCTGATAGCGGTTCCGGACGATGCCCTTGTCCGCCGCCGCCTCCGCCCGCGAGATCCTCGTCCGCCTCCACGATGTGATGGCGGCGCGTACCGGCGCGCAAGCCAAGCTCAATTCGGTGACCGAGATCGTCGCCGAGGGGCTGACCAGCGAAGTCGCCTCGATCTATCTGCTGCGCGAGGGCGTGCTGGAGCTGTTCGCCACCCACGGCCTGGACCAGGAAGCGGTGCACGTCACCACGCTGGCGCTGGGCGAAGGACTGGTCGGCACGATCGCGCAGAATGTCGAGACGCTGAACCTGGACGAGGCCGCGTCGCACCCCGACTTCGCCTATCGCCCCGAAACCGGCGAGGACCGGTTCCACAGCTTCGCCGGCGTGCCGATCATCCGCCGCGAGCGCGCGGTGGGCGTGCTGGCGGTCCAGCATGTCGAGCCGCGCCGCTACGACGATGTCGAGATCGAGGCGCTGCAGACCGTCGCTATGGTGCTGTCCGAACTGATCGCCAACGCGGGGCTGATCGATCCGGCCTCCGCCGCGGGCACCACGCGGACGCAATCGACCGCGACCGCGCGGATCCAGGGGTTCAAGCTGGTCGACGGCATGGGCGCGGGCGTCGCCGTCTATCACCAGCCGCGCATCCACATCGAACATACGGTCGCCGAGGATACCGAGGCCGAGCGCCGCCGCGTCTACACCGCGTTCGACAAGATGCGCGACCAGATCGAACGGATGCAGGCGCAGGCCGAATTCGGCGGCGGCGGGGAGCATGAGGAAGTGCTCCAGATGTACAAGATGTTCGCCTATGACGAGGGCTGGTCGCGGCGGATCAACGAGGCGATCGACAGCGGCCTGACCGCGGAGGCCGCGATCGAGCGCGTCCAGCAGCGTACGCGGATGCGGATGCGCGAGATCGACGACCCGTTGCTGCGCGAGCGCATGCACGACCTGGAGGATTTGTCGAACCGGCTGATCCGCACGGTATCGGGTCGGCTCGGCACCGCGGCGCAGATGGGCCTGCGCGAGGATTCGATCCTGATCGCCAAGAACCTCGGACCCGCCGAGTTGCTCGAATACGACCGCCGCCGGTTGAAGGGCGTCGTGCTCGAGGAAGGGTCGCTCACGTCCCACGTCATCATCGTCGCGCGCGCGATGGGTGTGCCCGTGCTGGGCCGCGCCAAGGGCATCAAGCGCCAGGTGGCCGAGGGCGATCCGCTGCTGCTCGACGTCGGCAGCGAAACCGTGTTCATCCGCCCCACCCAGGCGATGGAGGAAGCGTTCGAGGCCAAGCTGGCGCTGAGCCAGAAGCGCCGGGCGGTGTTCGCCGGGCTGAAGAACCAGGCACCGGTCACCAAGGACGGGCACCGCGTGACCGTGATGGTCAACGCCGGCCTGCGCGACGACGTGGCCGCACTCGACCTGACCGGTGCCGACGGGATCGGTCTGTTCCGCACCGAATTCCAGTTCCTCGTGTCGGCGACGATGCCCGCGCGCGAACGCCAGCAGCGCCTGTACAAGGACGTGCTGGATGCCGCGGGCGAGCGTCCCGTGATCTTCCGCACCGTCGACATCGGCGGCGACAAGGCGTTGCCCTATCTCGACCACGACGAGGAAGGGCATGAGGAAAATCCGGCGATGGGCTGGCGCGCGCTCAGGCTGGCGCTGGACCGCGAGGGGTTGATGAAGGCGCAGGCCCGCGCGCTGATCGAGGCCGGCGCGGGCAAGACGCTGAACGTGATGTTCCCGATGGTCAGCGAGCCGTGGGAGTTCGACCAGGCCAAGGCGATCTTCGAGGCGCAGCGCAAGTGGCTGGGCGAGCGGGGCAGGAAGCTGCCCAACGCGATTCGCTATGGCGCGATGCTCGAAGTGCCCGCCTTGGCGGAAGTGCTCGACATCCTGTTGCCCCGCATCGATTTCCTGTCGATCGGGACGAACGACCTGACGCAGTTCCTGTTCGCCGCCGATCGTGCGCACCCGAAGCTGGCGGTGCGATACGACTGGCTGAGCCCCGCGATCCTGCGGTTCCTGGCGCGGGTGGCCGGACCGTCGCGCGATGCCGGCGTGCCGGTGGCGGTATGCGGCGAGATGGGCGGACGCCCGCTGGAGGCACTGGCGCTGATCGGCATCGGGATCGACCGGCTGTCGATCACGCCGGCCGCGGTCGGACCGATCAAGGCGATGCTCCGGACGCTCGATCGCGCCGCGATCACGCAGCAGATGACGGCCTGGCTGGCCACCCCGCCGCCCGACATGCGCGCCGCGCTGACCGGCTGGGCGGCGGCGCAGGGCGTCGAACTGGAGTGACGGCCCGACGATTCGCGGCATCGCGGTCGTTGACACGGGCGGCACCGGGATGGGAGAGCATGTGGACGGATCGATGGGCGTGGTCGATCCTCCTGCGGAGTAGGCAATGACAGACGGCGAGCCCGAAACCGACGCACCCGCGGTGCCGCTGCGCGCCGGTCAGCGCCTGCGGGCCGCGCGCCAGGCGCAGGGGCTGGAAATTTCGGACATCGCCGCGCGCACCCGGATCCCGCAGCGCCACCTCGAATCGATCGAGGCCGGCAACTATGGCGATCTGCCATCGGTCACCTACGCCATGGGGTTCGCACGCGCCTATGCCCGCGCGGTCGGCGTGGACGAGGTCGGGATGGCGGCGGAGGTCCGCGCGGAACTGGGCAGCAGCGGCGACCGTCCGCGGCCATCGTCGCCCGCCGCCTATGACATTGCCGATCCCGCGCACACGCCGTCGCGCGGGCTGGTCTGGGGCGGCGTACTGGTCGCGCTGCTGGTGCTGGTCGGCATCGGGCTGTGGTACGGCACCGACCTGTTCCGCGGCGGCACGGCGCCGGCGACGCAGGCGGTTCCGGGCGGCGGCATCGCGGTGCCGATCCCCGAGACGGTCGCGCCCGCGCCAGCCGCCGGTCCCGGCCAGGTCGTCATCACCGCCACCGACGAGGTGTGGGTCCGTATCTATGACCGCGCCGGCACGACATTGCTGATGAAGACGATGGCGCCGGGCGAGCGCTATGAGGTTCCCGGCGATGCGGACGGGCCGATGATCAATGTCGGGCGCCCGGACAAGCTGGCGGTGACGGTGAACGGCGCGGCGGTCGCACCGCTGGGTGACGGCAAGCTGGCGATCCGCGACGTGGGCGTCGGTGCCGCTGCGCTGCTGGCGCGCGGTGCCGCGGCTTCGCCGACACCGACACCGACGCCGAGCCCGACGACCACGCCCGCCGGCCGCGCCGTGACGACTCCGGCTGCACGGCCGAGTCCCCGTGCGCCAGCGCCGACGCCGAGCGCGACACCGTCGCCGCGTCCGTTCGAGCCGGTGTTCGGCAACAGCGCGACGCCGAACTGAGTCCTGCCCGGGGTGGCGGCGGGACGGCAAAACTGGAAGAGTGCGGGCTTTCCTGCACCGGGGGTGTGACATGCGTGTAATTCTGGCAGCGGCACTGGCCGCTTCGGCGGTCGGGACCGCCATTCCGGCAACGGCGCAGACGGCGGTCGAGGGCCGCGTCGATCGGCTGGAGCGCGAGATGCGCGCGGTGCAGCGCAAGGTGTTCCCCGGCGGCGCGGGCGCGACGGTCGAGCCGCAGATCACCGCGCCGACGAGTCCTGTCGACCTGCCCGGCAGTCCGTCGTCGGCACCGATCACCGACCTGACCGCCCGTGTCAGCGCGCTGGAAACCAGCCTGCGCGGCATGACGGGCCAAGTCGAGCAGACCGGCTACCGCGTCCGCCAGCTCGAGGACGCGTTCACCGCCTACAAGCGCGCGACCGATGCGCGGTTGAAGGCGCTGGAGGATCGCGCCGCGCCCGCCGCCGATCCGGCGACGACCGCCGCCACCGGCGATACCGCGCCGACCGCGAGCCCCCCACGGACCGTCGCCACCACGCCGAAGCCCGTCACTCCCAAGCCGGTGACGACCAGGCCGACCACCACGGCGGCGGCCGATCCGGCGCGCGCGACCGCAGTCGCCGCGATCGAACGGCCCGACAGCGGCGATGCGGCGGAGGACGGCTATACCTATGGCTTCCGCCTGTGGACCGCGAAGCTCTATCCGGAGGCCGAGGCGGCGCTGAAGACCGTCGCCGACAAATATCCCAAGCACCGCCGCGCCAGCTTCGCGCAGAACCTGCTCGGGCGCGCCTATCTCGACGAAGGCAAGCCGAGCCTCGCCAGCCTGGCCTTCTACGACAGCTACAAGCGGTTCCCCGACGGCGAACGCGCGCCCGACAGCCTGTTCTACCTCGCGCAGGCGCTGGTGAAGCTGAAGAAGCCTGCCGCCGACGTGTGCAAGGTCTACACCGAACTGACCGACGTCTATGGCAGCAAGATCAGCGCCGGCATGAAGGCCGATGTCGAGAAGGGCCGTGCCGCGCAGAAGTGCAAGTGACCTGAACGGAGTTCAGGTCACCCCGGCGCAGGCCGGCGTCCAGCATATGATGCGCGCGTGAGCGCGCCAGACGCTAGCGAGGTCGAGCGCTTTCGCGCGGGTGTCGAACGTCTGACCAAGGTCACGCCACGTCCCGACCGAACGCTCGGCGTGGCAGTGTCGGGCGGTCCCGACAGCGTGGCGTTGCTGCTGTTGGCGCACGCCGCCTTTCCCGGCAGTGTGATGGCGGCGACGGTCGATCATCAGTTGCGTGCCGGGTCGGCCGCCGAAGCACAAACCGTAGCCGATCTTTGCGCGACGATCGGTGTGAAGCATCAGATCCTACGCCTCGACGGTCGGTCGGATTTTTCCGCCTTCGCCAACCTTCAGGATCGTGCCCGCGCGATTCGGTACGATTGCCTCGAGCGCTGGGCGGCAGGATGGGACAACGACCTGATCGGCGCGCGACGCGCGGACTGGGTCGCTACGGCACATCATCGCGACGACGTAGCAGAGACGTTCGTCATGCGCGCAGTACGGGGGGCTGGCGTGCGGGGTCTTGCCGCGATGATCGATCATCGGCCGATCAGGCCGATGGCAGGCATCTCCCTAATCAGACCATTGCTTGATTGGAGCCGCAGCGAGTTGGCGAAGGTGGTTCAGGCCGCCGGCGTTGGCGTCGTCACCGATCCGTCGAACAGCGACCCGCGATACGACAGAGCGAGGGTACGCAAACTGCTGTCGATGACGCCCGAACTCCCGCCAGCCAGACTCGCCAAGGCTGCGCGCAATCTGCGCGATGCAGAAGATGCGCTGGAATGGCTGGTGCTGCGCGATCTCAAGACGAGGCTCACCGAGGACGATCACGGCGATCTGCTGCTCGAAGCTGACGATCTGCCGTTTGAATTGCAGCGCCGCTTCGTGATCCGCGCGATCGAGGGCATTCGGCAGGAGAACGATATACACACTGTTTGGGACGTCACCGGTGCCGATCGGCTCGTCAGAACTCTCACCGCCGGAAAGGGCGGTACGCTCGCCGGTGTCCAGGCGCGAGTCTTGACTGCCGGCTGGCATTTCCGTCTGGCCCCGCCGCGTCGTCCGCACCGATAATCTCTGTTCCATTGCCATTAACCTGCGCGGCCCTATCTTGGTTGGCGTAGAGAGGTTCCCACACGCGATGAACGACAACGACAAGCAGCCCGACAAGAACGGCGGCGGCGGCAATCCCTGGATGAAGAGCCTGATGATCTGGGTCGGCGTCCTGCTTGCGCTGGCCTTGTTCGTGCAGGTGTTTAACGGCCCCACCGCGGCGAGCGCGAGCAGCGAGATCCCCTATTCGACCTTCCTCGACAAGGTCGATGAAGGCACCGTCAAGGACGCGGCGATCAGCCGCGAGGCGATCGTGTGGACGTCGACGGCCGGCGAGAAGTTCCGTACGCGCCCCCTGCCCGTGCCCGATCCCACGCTGATGCAGACGCTGCGCGCCAAGAACGTCACCGTTTCCGCCCGCGCCGAGGAAGGGTCGTCGATCTGGTACGTGCTGATCGTCCAGTCGCTACCGTTCCTGCTGTTCCTGGGGATAGCATTCTTCGTCGTGCGCCAGATGCAGAAGAATTCGGGGTCCGGCGCGATGGGCTTCGGCAAGTCGCGGGCCAAGATGCTGACGCAGAAGGAAGGTCGCGTGACTTTCGCCGACGTGGCGGGAATCGACGAGGCGCGCGAGGAGCTGGAGGAGATCGTCGAGTTCCTGCGCGATCCGACCAAGTTCGCGCGGCTGGGCGGCAAGATCCCCAAGGGCGCACTGCTGGTCGGGTCGCCCGGCACCGGCAAGACCCTGCTGGCGCGCGCGATCGCGGGCGAGGCGGGTGTGCCGTTCTTCACCATCTCGGGTTCGGACTTCGTCGAGATGTTCGTCGGGGTCGGCGCAAGCCGTGTCCGCGACATGTTCGAGCAGGCCAAGAAAAGCGCGCCGTGCATCGTCTTCATCGACGAGATCGACGCGGTCGGGCGGCATCGCGGTGCGGGCCTGGGCAACGGCAACGACGAGCGCGAGCAGACGCTCAACCAGCTGCTGGTCGAGATGGACGGCTTCGACGCGAACGAGGGCATCATCATCATCGCAGCGACCAACCGTCCCGACGTGCTCGATCCCGCGCTGCTGCGTCCGGGCCGGTTCGATCGCCGCGTCACGGTGCCGCTGCCCGATATCGAGGGCCGCCTGAAGATCCTCGAGGTGCACATGAAGAAGGTGCCGGTGGCACCCGACGTCGATGCGCGTACGCTGGCGCGCGGCACCCCGGGCATGGCGGGTGCCGACCTCGCCAATCTGGTGAACGAAGCCGCGCTGATGGCGGCGCGGCTGGGCAAGCGGCTGGTCGCGATGGCGCAGTTCGAGCTCGCCAAGGATCGCGTCATCATGGGCACCGAGTGGAAGTCGCTGGTGATGACCGACGATGAAAAGCGGATGACCGCCTATCACGAGGCGGGCCACGCCGTCGTGCGCGTCCACACGCCGGCGTCCGATCCGATCCACAAGGCGACGATCATTCCGCGCGGCGGTGCGCTGGGCATGGTCGTGTCGATGCCCGAGCGCGACAACTACTCCTACCACCGCGACAAGATGTTCGCCGATCTGGCGACCGTCATGGGCGGCCGTGTCGCCGAGGAACTGATCTTCGGCCACGAAAAGGTATCGAGCGGTGCCAGCGGCGACATCAAGCAGGCGACCAAACTCGCCCGCGCGATGGTGACGCAGTGGGGCATGTCAGAGAAGCTGGGCATGCTGATGTACGAGGAGCAGCAGGGCGAGACGTTCCTGGGCTATTCGCAGACGCAGCGGCACAACGTGTCCAACGAAACCGCGCTGGCGATCGACAGCGAGATCCGCGCGCTGGTCGACGGCGGCTATGACAAGGCCAAGCAGGTGCTGAGCGACAATATCGAGCATCTGCACAAGGTCGCCAAGGCGCTGCTGGAGTATGAGACGCTGACCGGCGACGAGATCAAGCGGCTGGTCGCCGGCGAGGACATCGACCGCAATGCGCCGGGCACGTCGGTCCCGGCCGTGCCGGCCAGCGGCACCTCCATCCCCAAGACGCGGCGTCCGACCGGCCCGTTCGGCAATCCGACGCCGCAAGGAGCGTAACGCTCAGATTGCCGTTGGTCCGAGAAGCCCTTCCGCACCCCGTGCGGGAGGGCTTTTTGTTGGGGACTTCTACGCCGCTTTCCCGTTCTCGTTATTCCCGCTCGGGGTCGAACTCTGCGAAAGTCCGCTCTCCTCCTTGCTCCCCGGCGAAGGCCGGGGCCCAGTTGCGAGCGACCTCCGGAGCTTACCGGTCAACCAAAACCGGACCCCGGCCTTCGCCGCGGTACGAGGGGACCTCCGCAGCGACCTTGCACGGGACGACGGTGACGTGATCGCTATCCACCCTGTCGTCACGCCGCTCAGTCGGCGACACCCAGGTACAGCAGGAGCAGGACGAACAGCGTCGACGTCCAGGCGGTGAAGTTGAGCAGCCAGAACAGTCGCCAGATCGTCCCCGCCCGGCTGAGGCCGTAGGCGCCCTTCAACTGGCGGTACATGTGCAGCGGGGGGATCAGCATGGCGGCGAAGAACAATGCCTCGCCGGGCACACCGACCGCGCCCAGCACCGCCAGCACGATCGTCAGCAGCGACATGAACGTCAGCGAATAGGTCGCGAAGATCGCGTGATCGTACATGCCGACGTCGCGGCGGAACGGGAACAGCAGCCAGATGAACGGCAGCGAGATCGGGATCAGCGCCCAGCTGAACTTGTACGCCGTCGTCTTGATCTTGTAGATCAGCAGCTGCGGATTTTCCGTGGCGTGGCGGTATTTCTGCTCGATCCACGCGCCGCCCGACGAGCCCGCCGTCGCCTTGATATTGGGCAGCGACGTCGATTCGATCGCCTTTTCCGCCACCGTCGTGTCGTTCAGCGCCTTTTGCGCGCGTGCCAGGCGGCGCTCGGCGGTGGCGACCTTGTCAGGATCGACCGGCGTGTCCGCCTTCGCGCCGGCAAGCCGTTCGGTGGCGGCGACGACGCCCTTCTGCGCCTGTGCCCGCGCTTCGGCCAGTTGCGTCCGCGCCTTCGCCATGCCCTGCGCCACGCCGGGCTTCAGCATGTCGCTGTTGCCGAAATTCCAGCCCGGAAGGTTCGCGACGACGGTGAACATCAGGAACACCGAGAACAGGAACAGCGCGATCGGCGACACGAATCGCGCCCGCTCGCCTGCGACATAGCGCCGGGTGAGCTCACCCGGCCGAAACGCCAGCATCGGCAGTGTGCGCCAGATCTTCCCCTCGAAATGGAACACGCCGTGCAGAATGTCGTGGCCGTACGCGCTCATCGAACGATGGACATGCGCCGACTGCCCGCAGGCATGACAATGTTCGCCGACGAGCACTGTGCCGCAATTGAGGCAGTCGCCATGCGGTGTCCCGTGCGCACCCTCCCCGGCATGCGGCTCGACCGCACGGCCGATCAGGCCCGCAGTGACGATATCCCCGGCAGCGTCGATTTCCCCCATGAGACCAACCGCTATCAGGTCGCGTTGCCGCATGCTACCGGGTCGCCATGACCGACGCCGAAATTCTGATCGCCGACATGGGCGCCCGCGCCCGCACCGCTGCCGTGGCGCTGGCGGCGATGCCATCGGACGCAAAGGCGCGCGCGCTGGTCGCCGCCGCCGACGCGATCGAGCGCGCGCGCGATACGATCCTGGCCGCCAATGCCCGGGACATGGCGGCGGCGAGCGACCTGTCGGCGGCGATGCGCGACCGGCTGCGGCTCGACGCGGGGCGGGTGCAGGCGATCGCGGACGGGGTGCGCGCGGTCGCGGGGCTGGACGATCCGGTCGGCACGATCATGTCCGCCGATACACGTCCGAACGGCCTGGCGCTGACGCGTGTGCGCGTACCGATCGGGGTGATCGGCATCGTCTATGAAAGCCGCCCCAACGTGACCGCGGATGCCGGCGCGCTGGCGGCGATGGCGGGCAACGCCGCGATCCTGCGCGGCGGCAGCGAGGCGCAGGCCAGCAATGCCGCGATCCACACAGCGCTGGTCGCCGGGTTGACCGCGGGCGGCATGCCAGCCGATGCCGTCCAGCTGGTGCCGACGACCGACCGCGCCGCGGTGGGCGCGATGCTGACCGCCGAAGGGCTGCTCGACCTGGTGATCCCGCGCGGCGGCAAGGGACTGGTCGCACGGGTACAGGCCGAGGCGCGGGTGCCCGTGCTCGCGCATCTCGACGGCATCAACCACGTCTATGTCGATCTCGCCGCCGATTTCGCGATGGCCCGGGCGATCGTCATCGACGCCAAGCTGCGCCGCACCGGCGTGTGCGGGGCGATGGAGACGCTGCTGATCCACCGCCGCTGGCCGCATGTCGATGCGCTGGTCGCCGCGCTCGATGCCGCCGGCTGCGAGGTGCGCGGCGATAGCGACGTCGCCGGGCTGGGCTATGGTGCCGCTGCGCCAGAGGACTGGGACACCGAATATCTCGAGGCTATCGCCTCGGTCGCGCTGGTCGATGGCGTGGACGACGCGATCGCCCACATCGCCGCGCATGGATCGCACCACACCGATGCGATCGTGACCGAGGATGCGGGCGTGGCCGAGGCGTTTCTGGCGCGCGTCGATTCGGCGATCGTGATGTGGAACGCCTCGACCCAGTTCGCCGACGGCGGCGAGTTCGGGCTGGGCGCGGAGATCGGCATCTCGACCGGGCGACTGCATGCCCGCGGACCCGTCGCGCTGGAGGGGCTGACGACCTACAAATGGGTGGTGCGCGGCGCGGGGCAGGTGCGGGGTTGATGCGCCATCGAAGCGGGATTACGTTACGGTCATGAACGCCCCCGCCAAGATCACGGCCTCGCTCGATGCGCAGACCTTTGCCTTGGTCGAAAAATTGGCCGGTGCCGAAGGACGCAGCGCGGAGGCATTCGCGGCTGAGGCGATCCGGCGCGTTGCCGAAAGCGAGTCGGACTATCGTGCATTTCTGCAGGCAGGTTTGGACGCAATCGATCGCGGCGATGTCGTGCCACACGAAGACGTGATGTCCATGCTGGATGGAATGATCGCCAAGCATGAGGCGCGATGCCGCGAGTAGACTGGTCTACGCCGGCCGTTCTGGATCTCAATCGGATCGACGATTGGCTCATCGAGAACCGATCGGCTGAATTTGCACTTCAAACGGTGCGATCGATTCGGAAACGTGCCGATTGGCTCGGCAACTTTCCGCACGGCGGTCGACCGTCACCCGATGGCCTTCGCATTCTTAGGGTTTTCGGGACCCGGTACCTCATCGTGTACCAGATTTCTCCGGATTGTATCGAAGTCGTCCGCGTCCATCACGAACGCGAAGACTGGCAGACGGCGGTCTGACCCGCACCGGGCTTCTCGGCGGTTCCTTCAACCCGGCGCATCGCGGGCACCGGGCGATCACGCTTGCGGCGATCCGCGCGCTGGGGCTGGACGAGGCGTGGTGGCTGGTGTCGCCGGGCAACCCGCTCAAATCGGGCGCGAAGGACATGGCGCCGCTGCCGGCACGCCTCGCCTCGGCCCGCCGCATGGCCCGCCGCGCGCCGATCCGCGCCACCGCGATCGAGACGCGGCTGCGCACCCGCTACACGATCGACACGCTGCGTACGCTCAAGCGGCGCTACCCGAGGCGCGAATTCATCTGGCTGATGGGGGCCGACAATCTGGCGCAGTTCCACCGCTGGAAGGCGTGGCGCGACATCGCGCGGACGATGCCGATTGCGGTCATCGCGCGTCCGGGGTATGACGACGCCGCCCTCGTGGGTCCGGCGATGGGCTGGCTGCGACGCTGGGAGCATCCGGCGACGCTGGCGAACCACTGGACCGAATGGAGTCTGCCGGCGCTCGTGCTCTTGCGCTTCCGCCCCGATCCGACCTCCGCCACCGCGGTGCGCGCAGCGACGCCCGACTGGTATCTGACCCCTGCGCATCCGACATCGCCCTGACGATGCATCCTGAAACGAACCCCGGAGTAAACTTGGCCACCCACCCC
This sequence comes from Pseudomonadota bacterium, assembly GCA_040388765.1. Classification (GTDB taxonomy): domain Bacteria; phylum Pseudomonadota; class Alphaproteobacteria; order Sphingomonadales; family Sphingomonadaceae; genus Sphingomonas. The sequence continues at coordinate 368,071 of JAZKBG010000002.1, forward strand.
CACGCCGCTCGTTCGACCGACGCGACCAGCGCCGATGCGCTGCACCGGCTCGTCCTGGCGAGTCTCGACGACGATCAGGCGGTCGATACCGTCAGCATCCCGCTCGCCGGCAAGTCCTCGATCGCCGATCACATGGTCGTCGCATCGGGCCGCTCGACGCGCCAGGTCGCCTCGATGGCGACGAAGCTGGCCGAGAAGATCAAGGCCGAGTTCAAGGTCATCGCCCGGATCGAGGGGCTGCCTAACGCAGACTGGGTCCTGATCGACGCCGGCGACGTGATCGTCCACCTGTTCCGCCCCGAAGTGCGCACCTTCTACAATCTGGAGCGCATGTGGGGCTTCGGCGACACGCCGGCCGAGCCGAACTGATCCGACACGCGCAGCCATGCTGCTCCACATCTTCGCGCGCGGGCGGATCGGGCGCAGTCCCGAAGCGGATCTGGTCGAGCGTTATCTGAAGCGCGTCGCGTGGCCGACCCGCGTGACCGAACTGCCCGATACCGGCGGCAGGATGCCCGACCCGAGCGGGGCCAGGATCGTCATGCTGGACGAAACCGGCGAGACGCCCGGATCGGTCGCCTTTGCCGAAAAGCTTGGGCGATGGCGCGACGATGGGGTGCGCGAATGCCGCTTCCTGATCGGCGCGGCGGACGGTTTCGACGATGCCGCGCGCGCCCAGGCCGACTGGCTGGTGTCGTTCGGACGGCTGACGTGGCCGCACATGTTGGCGCGCGCGATGCTGGCCGAACAATTGTGGCGGGCGACCGCGATCCTCTCCGGCCATCCCTATCATCGTGAGGGATAGCATCGCCCTGATCCCCGCCGCGCTGCTGCTGCTCGGCGCCGCGCCCGCGACGACCGGCGTCACGCTGCGCGACGCCAATGCGGCGGCGGCCAGCGCCGACGCGCGCGCCACGCGGCTTGAGGCGCGCGCCGATGCCGAATCCGACGACGCCCGCCGCGCCACGTTGCGCGAGGCTGCCGTCACCGCGCGGATCCGGGCCGCCGAAGCCGCCATCGCCGCGGCGCAGGCGCGGGTCGCGATCACCGACCGCCAGCTGGCCGACCAGCGCGCGCGACTGGCCGCGCGCCAGGCGCCGCTGACCCGGCTGGTCGCCGCGGTCCAGGCGCTGGCCCGCCGGCCCGCCGCGGTCGCGGTCGTGCAGCCGGGATCGACCGCGGATATCGTCCACGTCCGCGCGCTGCTGGGGTCGATGCTGCCCGTCGTGCGCGCGCGGACCGCCGCGGTGCGCGCCGAACTGGACCGGATGCACGAATTGCGCGGCAATGCCGAACTGGCCGCGACTGCCTTGCGCGACGGACGGACCCGCCTGCAGACGCAACGGATGGCGCTGGTCCGGATCGAGGGCGAACGGGCGCTGCGCGGAGCCGGGTCCGCGCGCACCGCGCTGTTCGAGAGCGATCGGGCGATCGCGCTGGGCGAACAGGCGCGCGGGCTGGCCGGATTGATGGCGACCACCGCTGCGGCCTCCGAAGTCCGCGCCTCCCTCGCCACGCTGTCGGGCCCGCTGCCGCGGCCGGCGCAGGGCGAGGCCGAGCCGCGCCATTCGCGCTTCGCCGTCCCCCCCTATCGCCTGCCGGTCGCCGGCCGGGTGGTGGAGGGGCTGGGCGAACTGTCCGACACGGGCGTCCGCGCGCGCGGGCTGGCGATCGCGGCACCGGCCGGCGCGCGCGTGACTGCGCCGGCTGCCGGCCGCGTCCTGTTCGCACGGCGGTTTCGCGATTACGGCACCGTCGTCATCATCGACCACGGCGGCGGCTGGTCGAGCGCGCTGACCGGTCTGGACGGCGTCGATGTGCTGGTCGGCGATCAGGTGGCGCAGGGCCAGCCGATCGGCCGCGCGGCGATGGCCGATGCCCCGCGGATCGGAATCGAGCTGCGCCGCCGCGGCGTCCCGGTCGATCTGGCGCAACTGCTCGGCTGACACGCTCAGCCGCCATTCATGCGCACGACGCTTTGCTAAGGCGCGCGCAACCGGCTAGATTCGCTCTCGCACCCGTCGTCAGGACTCAACCGCCCCATGTCACGTCTCTTCGCCTCCAGCCTCCGCGCCGCCGCCCTGCTCGGCACGATGGCGATCATCCCCGCGACGACCGCCGCGCTCGCGCAGGTCGACAGCGGCGCGTACCGCGAACTCGATGTGTTCATGGACATCTATAACCGGGTGAAGGTCGATTACGTCGACAAGGTCGATGACAAGACGCTCATCAAGGGCGCGATCCAGGGGATGCTGCAGTCGCTCGACCCGCATTCGAGCTATGTCGATGCGCTCGATTTCGACAATATGCGGATCGCGACCGAGGGCAATTACGGCGGTCTCGGCCTGACCGTCAGCATGGAGGACGGCGCGGTCAAGGTCATCGCCCCGACCGAGGATACGCCCGCGTTCCGCGCCGGGATCAAGGCCGGCGACTATATCACGCACATCAACGGCACGCTGATCTATGGCCAGAGCCTGGACGAGGCGATCCAGGGGATGCGTGGACCGCCGGGCAGCAAGGTGTCGATAACCTTGGTCCGCCCCGGCCGCGACAAGCCGCTGGACGTGACGCTGGTGCGCGAGACGATCGTGCAGAAGCCGGTGAAGTGGGAAGTGAAGAACGGCGTCGGCATCATCAACATCAACACGTTCAGCGCGAATACCGGGGCCGACACGCGCGCCGCGATCATGGCGATCGAACGGTCGCTGGGGAAGGCGCCGCTGGGCTATGTCGTCGATCTGCGCGACAATGGCGGCGGGCTGCTGACCCAGGCGATCGAGGTCAGCGACGTGTTCCTGGATCACGGCGAGATCGTGTCGCAACGTGGTCGCGCCAAGACCGATATCGAGCGCTACTATGCCAAGCCGGGCGATCTGGCGAAGGGGCTGCCGGTGATCGTGCTGACCGATTCGGGCACGGCGTCGGCGTCGGAGATCGTCGCGGGCGCGCTGCAGGACCACCACCGCGCGCTCGTCATGGGGACGCGCAGCTTCGGCAAGGGATCGGTCCAGACGCTGCTGCCGCTGAGCGAGAACAGCGCGCTGCGCCTGACCACCGCGCGCTACTATACGCCCGCGGGCCGGTCGGTGCAGGAGGGTGGGATCGAACCCGACATCGCCGTGCCGCAGCTGTCCGACGCAGATTACAAGACGCGGCCCGTGTTCCGCGAGGCCGACCTGCGCCGCCACCTCATCAACACCGCCAAGGTCGACAACAAGGCGCTGGAGGAGGACACGGTCGACGACCCGCGCTTCACCGCCACTGCGGACAGCCTGAAGAAGGCAGGCGTCACCGATTTCCAGCTCGACTATGCGCTCAAGACGATCGGACGGCTGGGGCCGTCGGTGCAGACGGCGAAGCGGTGAAGTGATGTCATTGCCTCAATCCGTTCGTGCTGAGCTTGTCGAAGCACCGGTCTTTGATCCGCGAGCCATGCGCTCGGGGCACGAAGTGCGGTGCTTCGACACGCTTAGCACGAACGGCAATTGGGGCGTGCGATGACCACCCCCCTCGTCACCGCGAACCGCATCGCGCTGTTCGTGCCGCTGGCGCTGATGGCCGGCGCGCTCGGCTCGCAGTACATCGGCGGGCTGTATCCGTGCGAGATGTGCCACTGGCAGCGCTGGCCGCATTATGCCGCCATCTTGGTCGCCGCGGTCGCGTTTCTGACCACCGGACCCCTGCGCCGCGCGCTTGTCGTCCTGGCCGCACTGCTGGTCGCCACCAGCGGCGCGATCGGCGTGTTCCATGCCGGCGTCGAATATGGCTGGTGGCCGGGGATCACCGGCTGCACCTCGACCGTTAGTCCCACCGGAACTCCGGAGGAAAGGCTGGCCCAGATCATGAACGCCCCGATGATCCGCTGCGACGTCGCGCAATGGTCGCTGGCCGGCATCTCGCTGGCCGGCTGGAATGCGATCGTCTCGCTCCCCGCCGCGCTCGCCGCGCTGGTGCTGGCGGTGCGCAAGTGAGCGGCTGGCGCCCCGGCGACGCGCGTGAGGCGACGAATGCGATGATCCGCGTCGATCAGGCCGGCGAATATGGTGCGACGCGGATCTACGCGGGGCAGCTGGCGGTGCTGGGCGACCGGTCGTCCGCCGGTCGCAAGGTCGCGCACATGGCCGAACAGGAGGAACGTCACCGCGCGTTCTTCGACGCGATGATGGCGCGGCGCGGCGTCCGCCCGACGATCTTCCAGCCGTTCTGGCACGTCGCCGGCTTTGCGCTGGGCGCCGCCACCGCCGCGATCGGCCCTGAGGCGGCGATGGCCTGTACCGCCGCGGTCGAGACCGAGATCGACCTGCATTATGCCGCCCAGCTCGATGAGCTGGGTGACGGGGATCCCGAACTGTCGGATGCCATCGCACGGTTTCGCGCCGAGGAACTGGAACATCTCGACACCGCGATGGCCAGCGGTGCCGAGAGCGCGCCGGCCTATCCGGTGCTGACCGCCGCGATCCGGCTGGGCTGTCGCGCCGCGATTGCGGTGGCGAAGAGAATTTGAGAGGATGACCGTCATGCTGAAACCGATCCTCGCCGCCGCGACCGCGGCACTGTCGTTCGTCGCCGTTCCCGCCGCTGCGCAGGACGCGCCGGTCAACGGCGTGGTCATCCTCTACGGCGACCAGAAATGCCCGACCAACCGGGATGGCGAGGAAGTCGTCGTGTGCGAAAAGCGCAACGCCAGCGAGCAGTTCCGCATCCCCAAGGAAATCCGCCAGCCGGAGATCAAGCCGGAGTACCAGGCCTGGAGCACGAAGGTCGATACCGCGCTGTCGGTTGGCCAGGGCGGCATCGGCAGCTGCACGACGGTCGGCCCGGGCGGCGGCGTCGGCTGTGCCAACCAGCAGTTCGGCGCCAACCGCCGCGCCAACCAGTCCAAGGCGCGCGAGGACGGTGCCTACGTTCCGAAATGATTATGATCGCAGCGTAAGCACCGTGCCTCGGCAACCCGCAGCGTTGACCGGCGCTAGGCCGTCGATTGCCACGGCATCGCCGTGCGCCGGAACACGGTGGCGTTCGTCGCGGGCATAACGCGTCTCGGTGGATTGGCGCATTTAGGACAGGCCGATTGTACCGTGTTGCCTTGTTCAAACCGCCGCTTTAGGTGCGCCAGAAGTTGGGGGACATATGGCGACACTGGCACCGGATACCGTTCGACCGCGCATACCCGCACCGTCGATCGCCCCCGACACCTTCGAGAAACTGCTCGGCGTCGGCGCAATCGTGCTGCTCGCCGCGGTGCTGGTCGCGCTTGCCAGGGGTCAGGCCGAATGGAGCCGTGTGCCGTGGGTGATCTGGCCGCATTTGCTGACGATCATCGTCGCACTGGCGCTGACCCCCGTGATGATGTTCCGCCGCCGCGGCGATCGGCGGCACCGGTCGCTCGGCACGATCTGGGTCGTCGCGATGATCCTGACCGCGCTATTCTCGTTCGCGATCCGGCAGGCCGACGGCGGGTTCAGCTGGATCCATCTGCTGTCGATCTTCACCCTGGTCCAGGTGCCGTGGCTGTGGTGGAACGCGCGCCGGCATGATGTGGCCGGGCATCGGCGCGGGGTGCGTGGCATGGTGACCGGCGCGCTGCTGATCGCAGGCTTCTTTACCTTTCCGTTCGACCGGTTGCTCGGCCACTGGCTGTTCGGGTGAGCGAGGCCGGGCGTCGCGGTCGGCTGGCCGGCATCCTGTTCGTCCTCGTCTGGCTGTCGTGCGCGTGGTTCGGATCGTGGGAATGGAATCCGAACAACGCCGTGCGCCTGTTCGCCGCGCTCTCGCTGGTCGAGGAACAGGACGCGACGATCGACCAGTATGAGGGGCTGACGATCGACAAGGCCAGGTTCGGCGAACACTATTATTCGGACAAGGCACCGGGCATGACGCTGATGGCGCTGCCCGCGGTCGCGCTGGCCGATGCCGCGACCGGGCAGCAGGCGCGCGATATCTCCATCGCGCAATATGACCTGGCGACCGAGCGGTTCCTGAAGCTGCGCACCCGCATCGCCGCGGCGACGACGGCCGCGCTGTTGACCGCGATCGCCGCCGTGCTGGTCTTCTCGCTTGGGACGTCGCTCGGCGGCAGTGCGGGCGCCGGAGTCTTCGCCGCGCTGGCGTTCGCGCTGGGCACGCCGATGTGGGGGTGGTCGACGACGCTGTTCGGCCACGCGCCGGTCGCCGCGCTGTTCGTCGTCGCGATCTGGGCAGCGGTACGCGGGACGGAAGGGGCGATGCCCTCGACCCGCCATGCCGCGATCCTGGGAGCCGCACTCGGCTGGGCGGTGGTGGTCGAATATTCGGCGGTCATCACAGGCTTTGCGATCGGCGGCTTCGCAGTGTGGCGGCTGCGGCGCTGGTCGCTGGTCGAGGCGCGACCGGCGCTGGTCGCTGCCGCGGTTCCCGCGCTCGTCGCCGCGGCGGTGCTCGCTGGCTACAATATCTTCGCGTTCGGAACGCCGTTTCGCCTGGGGTATCAGGGCGTCGTCGGGTTCGAAGGGATGAACGAGGGGCTGTTCGGCCTGACCTATCCGCGGCTCGACCGGATGTGGGAAGTGACGCTCGGCACCCGGCGCGGGCTGATCTGGTGCGCGCCGGTCGCGGTCGTCGGGCTGGCCGGGCTGGTGCGGCTCATGATGCGGCGCGAGACGCGGGCGCTGGCCGTGATGGCGCTGGCCGGCGCGAGTGTCGTGCTGTTCTACAACGCGGCCTATGCCTATTGGGACGGCGGCAATTCGACCGGGCCGCGGCATCTGGTCCCCGCGCTCGGCTATCTCGCGATCGGCTTCGGGCCGGCATGGACATGGGTCCGCAGCGTCGCGTGGCGCGATTCGCTCAGCGTCGTGCTGCTGGTGTCGATCGCCATCAACCTGGTCATCGCCTCGGCCGAGATCGCCACCGGCGGGCGCGACGACTTCCCGTTGTGGAGCGACGTGTTCGAGGCGCGATTCCTGCAAGCGCAGTTGCGCACCATCCCCAACGAATGGTTCGGGTGGAGCGCGTACGGCGGGCTGTTCCTCTATCTGGGGATCGCCGCCGTGCTGGGCTGGGCGCTGCTCTCGACGCTGAAGGGTGCCGCCTCGCGCGCGTAGACCGCATCGTCCAGCGCGCCTTCCAGCCGCGCGACGCAGGTCGCCACGGTCAGGTTCGCGCTCGCGCTCGGCACCGTCCGCGTCATGTCGAGCAGCCGGTCGAAGGGAAGGACGAGGCCGACGACCAGCGCGGTCTGTTCCGCCGACACGCCGACCGCGCCGAGCATCGCGGTCAGCATGAACAGCGAGGCCGAGGGCACCGGCGCGGTCCCGAACGCGGCCAGCGCGCCCGTCACCAGCATGATCGCCAACATGGCGGCGTCGGGCACGATGCCGAGCGCCTGGAGCGAGAACTGACCGAGCAGGCCCACGTACATCGCCGTCCCGTCCTTGCCGATGCTCGCGCCCAGCGGCAGCACGGTCGAGGCGACCGGCCGTGCGACGCCGATGCGGTCCTGCGCGACGCGCAGCGCGACCGGCAGCGTGGCGGACGACGATGCGGTCGAGAACGCCACCGCCAGCGCATCGACCGACTTTCGGAAGAACGCCGGCACCCGCACCCGCGCGACCAGCCGCAGCAGCAGCGCATGGACGACGCTCATCTGCACCAGCGACGCGAGCACGACGCACAGCGCCAGCCAGCCGATGTGGACGAACACCCCCAGCCCCGCGGTCGCGATCGCGTTGGCGATCAGCGCGAGGACGCCGAGCGGCGTGATCTCCATGACGATCCGCACGATCCTGAGCAGCACCGCGGACAGCGACTGCAGCAGGCGCGAGACGGGTGCCCCCGCCTCCCCCGCCGCGAGCGTGCCCACGCCGAGCAGGATCGCGACGAAGATGATCGCCAGCATGTCGCCCTTCGCCAGCGCCTCGACGATATTCGTCGGCACGATGCCGATCAGCTGCTGGTACGGCGTGATGGCGGCGCCCAGCACGTGCGGCGCGACTCCGGCGAGCGCCGCCCCTTCGCCCGGCCGCACGATCAGGCCCATCGCCATCCCGACACTCACCGCGACCAGCGTGGTCAGCGCGAACAGCGCGATCGTCCGCCCGCCGACCGAGCCGAGCTTCCTGACGTCGCCCAGCGCCGTGATGCCCGCCGCGATCGTGACGAGCACGATCGGCACCACCAGCATGCGGATCGCGCGGACGAACAGGTCGCCGAACACCATCAGCCACGGCGCCGCGGCCGGCGCGAACAGGCCGATGCCCAGACCGATCACCAGTCCTCCGACGACGCGTTGCCACAAGGGGATGGCGAACCAGCGCCGCAGGATGCTCATGGGCGACGATCATGGCGAAGCGCGGGCCAAAGGCAATCCGCCTGCACGAAATCTGCACCGACATTCCGCCAAAGCCTGGTTTCCCAACGGAGGCGGTGCCGCGCTATCCGGGTGCCATCATCACGGAAGGCACGAACATGGCACACAGCATCGGACGGAGCGGTATCAACTGGCGGTTGGCGGCATGGTCGGCCGCAGCGGGCCTGATCGCGCTGCCGCTGGTGGCGATGCAGTTCACGACCGAGGTGCGGTGGACGCCGTCGGACTTCGTGTTCGCAGGCATCCTGATCGGCGGCACCGGGCTGATGTTCGAGCTGGCGGTGCGACTGTCGTCGAGCGTCGCCTACCGCGCCGGAATCGCGCTGGCGCTGCTGGCGACGGTCCTGCTGGTCTGGATCAACGCGGCGGTCGGGATCATCGGCGCGGAGGATAATCCCGCGAACCTGATGTTCGCTGTCGTGCCCGCGGTCGCGATCGTCGGCGCGGGGCTAGCCCGCTTCCGCGCCCGCGGCATGGCGCGGGCGATGATCGCCGCGGTGGTGGCACAGTGTGGCGTTGCGATCGCCGCGATGGTGCTGGCCGATGCCTTCATCCTGCCGATCACCGTTCTGTTCTGCGCACTGTGGCTGGCCGCGGCGTGGCTGTTCGGGCGGGCGGAATAGCCCTTCCCATCCGATACGAAAATGGGGCCGCCGGCATCTGCCGACGGCCCCTTTTTATAGATCGGTCGATCCGCCCGGCTCAGCCGTCGTAGTCGCCGCCGACGTTGGTGTTGCGCGGCGGGGCGGCGGCGGTCAGGCGCAGCGCCTCCGCCGATGCGGCCAGCGAGCCGATGTCGTCGGGCGCTTCCTCGTCGTCGATCTGGACCTTCTGCAGGCCCGACACGACCGCTTCCTCCAGATGCGCCGGGCGCACCGTCTGCTCGGCGATCTCGCGCAGCGCGACGACCGGGTTCTTGTCGCGATCGCGATCGATCGTCAGTTCGGCGCCGCCCGAGATCTGGCGCGCACGCTGCGAGGCGAACAGCACCAGGTCGAAGCGGTTCGGGATCTTGTCGACGCAATCTTCGACGGTAACGCGCGCCATCGGCGGTTCCTTGACTGAAATTACCGGTGTCCGGGGAAGCGCGTCACTTAGGCGTCCGACGCCTTTGAGTCAAGGAAATCGGCTTGCCCGCGCGTAATCGACGCGCCAAACGACCGCATGCCCGAGCCGCCCCCACAGCCGACCTTCACCGTCGAGGGCAACCGGCTGACCCTGCTCGACACCGGCCCGCGGCGACTGGAGGCGCTGGTCGCGCTGATCGACGGGGCGCAGGCGTCGCTGCGCGTGCTGTTCTACATCTACGTCGACGACCATGCCGGCCGGACGATCCGCGACGCACTGATCGCGGCGGCGCGGCGCGGCGTCGCGGTGTCGCTGACCATCGACGGCATGGGCAGCGAACCGGCCGCGCGCGAGGATTTCTTCGATCCGCTGAAGGCGACGGGCGCGGACGTGTGCCAGTTCATCCCGCGGCTCGGCCGACGCTACCTGCTGCGCAATCACCAGAAGTTGGCGATCGCCGACGGCGAAACGGCGTCGAGCCGCGCGATCGTCGGCGGCTTCAACGTCCAGGACAGCTATTTCGGCACCCCCGCCGACGCCGCCTGGCGCGACCTGGGGCTGCTGGTCGAGGGGCCGGCGGTGCCGCGTCTGGCCGGTTATTACGATGCGCTGTCACAGTGGATGCACACGCCCAAGGCGAAGATGCGCACCCTGCGCCGGCTGCTCAGGCGCTGGAGCGAACCGACCGGCGACGCCCGCTGGCTGCTCGGCGGGCCGACGCGCAAGCTGAGCCCGTGGGCGCGCGTGGTGCGCGAGGATATGCGCCGCGCGGCCAGCACCGACATCATCGCGGGCTATTTCGCGCCCAGTCCGGCGATGCTCCGCCGCCTCGACAAGGTGGGCCTGCGCGGCACGGTCCGCGTGATCCTGCCGTCGAAGACCGATCACGGCGCGGCCCTCTGGGCGTCGCACTTCACCTATGCCGGGCTGCTCCGGAAGGGTGTCGAGATCTGGGAGTATCGCCCGACGAAACTGCACACCAAGCTCTATCTGATCGACGACACCGTCCACATCGGGTCGGCCAATTTCGACATGCGCAGCCTGTTCCTGAACCTGGAACTGATGCTGCGCGTCCACGACGCCGCGTTCGCCGCGCATGTCCGCGCCTACATCGATGGCGAGGTGGCCAATTCGGACCGGGTCACGCCCGAATCGTACAAGGCGCGAACCAGTCCGTGGATGCGCGTGAAGCAGTTCGCCGCCTATTTCGTGATGGCGGTGCTCGATCCCAGCGTGTCGCGGGGACTGAATTTCGGACGGGAGCGGTGATGCCGGACACCATGTCAGACACTATGATCGCAGGGCTGGAACTGGGCGGGACGAAGTGCGTCGCGCTGCTGGGAACGGGGCCGGACCATATTGTCGATCGCGTGAGTGTGCCGACCGACGATCCCGCGACGACGCTGGGCGCGCTGGAGGCGGTGCTGGATCGCTGGACGTTCGATGCGCTGGGCATCGCCGCGTTCGGCCCGCTCGATCTCGATCCGACGAGCGCCGCCTATGGATCGGTCGCCGCCACCACCAAGCCGGGCTGGAGCGGTACCGCGCTCCGGTCGCGTTTCGCCGCCCGCTACGGAAGGCCGGCGGCGATCCAGACCGACGTGGTCGGCGCGGCGCTGGCCGAAGGGGCGTGGGGCGCGGCGCGAGGGATGGCTGATCACGTCTATATCACGATCGGCACCGGCGTCGGGATCGGCGCGATCGTCAACGGCCGGCCCGCCGGTGCGGTCGCGCATGGCGAGGCCGGGCACATGCGCATCGCCCGCGTACGCGGCGACGATTTCGCGGGCTGGTGCCATTTCCACGGCGACTGCGTCGAGGGGCTGGTATCCGGTCCCGCGCTGGCTTTGCGCACCGGCATCCCCGGCGCCGATATCCCGCGCGACCATCCGGTCTGGCACGATGTGGCGCACGACGTGGCGATGCTGCTCCACAATTTGGTCGTCACGCTGGCCCCGCAACGCATCGCGCTGGGCGGCGGCATCCCGACCGCGCGGCCCGAACTGCTGCCGATGATCCGCGCGGCGCTGTCGGAAAGCCTGGCGGGGTACGGCATGTTCGGCGCCTATGCCGCGGACCTTGACACCCGGCTGGGGCCGCCGGGCTTGGGCGACATGGCCGGGCCTTTGGGTGCCCTGGCTGTGGGGTTGGCGGCTGAGAAGTAGAAGGTTTTCACGCGAAGGCGCGAAGACGTGAGATTGTCACGCGGAGGCGCGGAGACGCGGAGAAGATATTGAATCCTGGCCGCGAAGCGGCCGAGAAGACGTCGTTGCGATGATCCGGTCGCAAGCCCCGAACAAGACACCTCCGCGCCTCCGCGCCTCCGCGTGAACCACTCTCTTCTACTCTTCGCGCCTTCGCGTGAAGACCCCTTACGTCTTCAGTCGCTCGGCATGCCAGCCGACATGATCCGCCATGAACGTCGAGATGAAGTTATAGCTGTGATCGTACCCCGGCTGCATCCGCAGCGTCAGGTCGATCCCCGCCCGATCGCACGCCGCCGCCAGCATTTCTGGCTTCAATTGCTCGACCAGGAACGAATCGGCGTCCCCCTGATCGACCAGGATCGCATCCACTCGCGCGCCATCGTCGATCAGCGCGCAGGCGTCGTACGCCCGCCACGCCGCCCGGTCCGGCCCCAGATAGCCGCCCAGCGCCTTGTCTCCCCACGCGCAATTGAGCGGCGAAGCGATCGGTGCAAAGGCCGAAACGCTCCTGAACCGCCCGGCATTGCGGAGTGCGATGGTCAGCGCGCCGTGGCCGCCCATCGAGTGACCGAAGATCGACTGGCGCGACAGGTCTGCCACCGGAAACGCCGCGGCGACCAGCGCGGGCAGTTCGTCCTCGACATAGGATCGCATCCGGAAATTGGCGGACCAGGGATCCTGCGTCGCATCGACGTAGAAACCCGCGCCCTGCCCGAAATCCCACGCGTCGTCGTCCGGTACGCCGTCGCCGCGCGGGCTGGTGTCGGGCGCGATCAGGATCACGCCGTGTTCGGCGCAGGCGCGGCGATACTCGCCCTTGTCCATCACATTGGCGTGGGTGCAGGTCAGCCCGGACAGATACCACAGCACCGGCAGCGTCGCGCCGACGGCATGACCGGGCACGAACACCGCGAACGTCATGTCCGTGCCGGTCGCTCCGGAGGCATGGGCATACACCCCCTGAACCCCACCGAATGCCTTGCTTTCGCTGATCTTTTCGATCGTCACGCTGGACTCCTGCACCATGAGAACGTACATAGAACGCGATGGCTCAGCTCGACGTCCGGGAAAAACTCGCGATCCTGGCGGATGCCGCGAAGTACGACGCCTCCTGCGCGTCGTCGGGTACGTCTAAACGCACGTCGCTGGGTGGCAAGGGGATCGGATCGACCGAGGGGTCGGGCATCTGCCACGCCTATGCGCCCGACGGCCGCTGCATCAGCCTGCTCAAGATCCTGCTGACCAACAGCTGCATCTTCGACTGCCATTACTGCATCAACCGCAAGAGCTCGAACGTCCGCCGCGCGCGTTTCACCGCGCCGGAAGTGGTCGCGTTGACGCTCAGCTTCTACCGTCGAAATTACATCGAGGGGCTGTTTCTCTCGTCCGGCATCATCAAATCGTCGAACTATACGATGGAACAGATGGTCGAGGTCGCGCGGTCCCTGCGCGAGGATCATGACTTCCGCGGCTATATCCACCTCAAGACGATCCCCGACGCCGATCCCGAACTGGTTCACCAGGCCGGTCTGTACGCCGACCGCATTTCGATCAACGTCGAACTGCCGACCGTCAGCGGCCTGGAGCGGCTCGCACCCGAAAAGGATATTGGCCGGATCGAGGGCGCGATGGCCGATACCAAGGCGGCGATCATCGACACGACGGATGCGCGCAAGAAATACCGCTCCGCGCCGAAGTTCGCACCGGCGGGGCAATCGACCCAGATGATCGTCGGGGCGGACGCCGCGACCGACCGCGACATCGTCGGCAAGGCGGCGGGGCTGTACGGTCGCTTCAACTTGCGTCGCGTCTATTATTCGGCGTTCAGCCCGATCCCCGAGGCGAGCGCCGTGCTGCCCTTGAAGCGTCCGCCGCTGATGCGCGAGCACCGGCTGTACCAGTCCGACTGGCTGATGCGCTTCTACGATTACACGCCGGCAGAGGTGGCGTCGGCGGCGGACGCGACGACCGGCATGATGCCGCTCGACATCGATCCCAAGCTGGCCTGGGCACTGAAATTTCGAGAGACCTTTCCGGTGGACGTCAATCGCGCGCCGCGCGAGATGTTGCTGCGCGTACCCGGTCTGGGGACGAAAGCGGTCGCCGCGATCCTGCGGTCGCGCAAGTGGCGGCGGTTGCGGCTCGACGACGTCGCGCGGCTGACCGTGTCGATCGCCAAGATTCGCCCGTTCATCGTCGCGGAGGACTGGCGCCCGACGACGATCGACGGCCGCGCGGACCTGCGCCCGCTGGTCGCGCCGAAGGTCGAGCAGATGGAGCTGTTCGGGTAATTTTCTTTTCCGTTCGTTTCGAGCGAAGTCGAGAAACATTTGCCCGGCACCGGTTTCTCGACTTCGCTCGAAACGAACGGGGGGCAAGAAACACGTGCTTCGACAAGCTCAGCTCAACCGGTTAGAGTACGGGAAACATTGGGAGAGTCGGGCTTGAAACACGCCATCGCCATGCTCGCGCTGATCGCGAGTCCCGCCGTCGCGCGCACGATTCCCGTCGCGCCGGGACCGAACGCACAGGAAAAGCTGCAGGAAGCGCTGATCGAGGCGCAGCCGGGCGATGTCGTCCAGATCGCGGCGGGCCGCTATGACCTCACCGACGGGCTGTCGCTCGACGTCAACGGCGTGACCGTCCGCGGCGCCGGCGCGGGCAAGACGATCCTCAGCTTCAAGGGCCAGCTCGGCGCGGGCGAAGGGTTGCTCGTCACCTCCGACGACGTGGTGCTGCGCGACTTCGCGGTCGAGGACAGCAAGGGCGACGGCATCAAGTCCAAGGGTGCCGACCGCATCGTCTACAAGGACATCCGCGTCGAATGGACCGGGGGGCCCAAGGAAACCAACGGCGCCTATGGCGTCTATCCGGTCGAGAGCCGCGACGTGCTGATCGACGGCGCGGTGGTGAAAGGTGCGTCGGATGCCGGCATCTATGTCGGGCAGAGCGAGAACATCATCGTCCGCAACAGCCACGTCGCGCAGAACGTGGCGGGCATCGAGATCGAGAACAGCCGCCATGCGGACGTCATCCACAATCTGGCCGAGCACAACACCGGCGGCATCCTGGTGTTCGACCTGCCCAACCTGCCCAAGATGGGCGGCGGCGACGTGCGGATATTCCAGAACAAGGTGACAGACAACGACACGCCGAACTTCGCGCCCAAGGGCAATATCGTCGCCAGCGTACGGATGGGCACCGGCGTGCTCATCATGGCCAACGACGGGGTGGAGGTGACGCAGAATCTGCTCGAGGGCAATGCGACGTCGAACGTGATGATCGTGTCGTATCGCAATGCCTTCACCGACCCGAAGTACGTGCCGACGCCGCGGCGGATCGCGGTCCACACCAACAAGCAGGGCCGCGCCGGCTTCGCGCCGCAGCTGCCCGCTGCGGACCAGCTGCTCGCCGCGTTCGGCGACCAGATTCCGCCGGTGCTGTGGGACGGCACGGGCGAGGGGATCGCGGTGGCGGACGGCGCGGTGCTGAATCTGAACGTCGCGGTGGGGGCGGGACTCGAGACCGCGAAGCCCGCGCCGGCCGATCTGTCCAAGGCGCCGATCGCGCCGTCGCGCGCGCCGGTGGTGCTGCCGGCCAGCATGGAGGCGGCGGCGAAGTGAGGTCCGTTTCTCGCACACCTCCCCGTGCCCCGGCGAAGGCCGGGGTCCAGGTTCGGGCTGCAGTGTTTTCAGCGTACACCCGCCTCTTCGATCGTCTCGCGACTGGACCCCGGCCTTCGCCGGGGCACGGGGTATTGGCAGCAGCCATCGCACTCTTCGGTGCATCCGTGGTCATCGCCCAGCCGGCACCGACGGTCAGCGACACCGCGATCCTGACCGAAGCCTATCCCGCCACGCTTTCGGCCTACGGCTTCTTCACCGACCTCAAGTCCCGCACGCCTGCGCGCCGCGTCACGCCCTACACGCTCAATACCCCGCTGTTCTCCGACTATGCGTCGAAACAGCGCTATATCTACGTCCCCGCCGGCAAGGCCGCGCCGTATAGCGCCACCGCCGTCCTCGAATTCCCCGTCGGCAGCGCGCTCATCAAGACGTTCGGCTATGGCGAAGGCACGGCGTTCCGGCCGATCGAGACGCGGCTGCTCCTGCACCGCGCGTCGGGCTGGGTCGCGATCCCCTATGTCTGGAACGCGGACCTGTCCGACGCGGTGCTGAAGCGCGCGGGCACGCGGGTGCCGGTGACCTTCACCGATCCGTCCGGGCAGGCGCGCAGCATCAGCTATGCCGTACCCAACCAGAACCAGTGCAAGGACTGCCACGCGCTGTCAGGGGCGGTCACGCCGATCGGCCCGACCGTGCGCAACCTGAACGATGGCGCTCAGTTGCAGCGGCTGGCGAGCGCGGGCGTGATCTCGGCAACGCCGAACAGCGCTCCCCGCCTCGCCCGGTGGGACGATCCGGCCAGCCCGCTCGACGCCCGGGCGCGCGCCTATCTCGAGGTGAACTGCGCGCACTGCCACAACCCGGCGGGGGCTGCGTCCAATTCCGGGCTGTTCCTCGAATCGGCCCGCGCCGACCCGATCGCACTGGGCATCGGCAAGCGCCCGGTCGCCGCCGGGCGCGGATCGGGCGGCTACGACTTTGCCGTTCAGCCGGGTCATCCCGAGCGCTCGATCCTGATCCACCGGCTGACCAGCACCGAACCGGGTGTCGCGATGCCCGAACTCGGCCGCGCCACCGCGCATGCGGAAGGGATCGCGCTGTTGAGCCAGTGGATCGCCAAGCTTCCGGTGCAATCGACTCGCAAGTGAAACCACTCGCCCGGCCACCGGTTGGGCGCGCGAAGGAGTTTCCATCATGGCCGACGCGCAAATCTTCGCAGACCTGAAAGCCGACCACGACCGCCACCGCGACCTGCTCGAACGGCTGGGCAACACCAGCGGCGCGAGCGACGAGCGCAAGGCGCTGTTCGACGAATTCCGCAACGAAGTCGGCGCGCATGCCGCCGCGGAGGAGGAATCGCTCTACGCGACGATGCTCGGCAAGCCCGACCTGCGCGAGGATGCGGTGCATTCGGTGAGCGAGCACAAGGAGATCAGCGACATGCTCGGCGAGCTGGCCGACATCGACATGTCGTCCTCGGCCTGGATGGCGAAGTTCAAGGAACTGCGCCACGATTACGAACATCACATCGACGAGGAAGAGGAGGAGATGTTCCCCGAGGCCGCGAAAGGCCTGTCGGACGCCGAGGAAGCGAAGCTCGCGAAAATTTTCGAGGATCGCAAGCCCAAGGAACTGGTCCGCGCCGAAGCCAACCCGCCGGGGAGCGACGAACGGGAGTGATCGACGACCGTAATTCCTCCCCGGCACGGGGAGGGGGACCGCCAGCGAAGCTGGTGGAGGGGGCCCGCCACGCGCGAGTCGCCTGTGGCGGGCCCCCTCCACCAGCTTCGCTGGTCTCTCTTCCCGTCCCGGGGAGGAACTGGAAATGCGCGTAGCCACGCTCGCCGCGCCCGACGACTTCGACGGGTGGCGCGACGCGGCCCGCAACCTCGCCGCCGCGCGCGTCGCCCCGTCGGACGTCGTCTGGCAGGTCGGCGAGACGCCGGCCGACCTGTTCGGCGACGAAGCCGTGCTGGAATCCCACGCTCCCCCGCTGCGCGTCGCCCGCCCGTTCGTCGATCTCGCCCGCACGGTCATCCTCCATGCCGATCCGCAGCGGTTCGCGCTGCTCTACACGCTGCTGATCCGTGTGCTGGCCCAGCCGAAAGTAATCGACGACCGCGCCGATCCTCTGATCCGCAAGCTCGACGAGATGGCGAAATCGGTCCGCCGCGACATCCACAAGATGCGCGCCTTCGTCCGCTTCCGCGAGATCGAGGATGGGGAAACCACCCGCTATGTCGCGTGGTTCGAGCCCGAACATCATATCGTCCGCGAGAACGCCCGCTTCTTCGTCAACCGCTTCACCGCGATGCACTGGTCGATCCTGACGCCCGACGTATCGGTCCATTGGGACGGCACGACGCTGACCGAGGGTCCGGGCGCGACCAAGGCGGACGCGCCCGAGGGCGATCCGATCGAGGACGTGTGGAAAACCTATTACGCATCGATCTTCAACCCCGCCCGGCTGAAGGTCGGCGCGATGCTGAAGGAGATGCCGAAGAAATACTGGAAGAACATGCCCGAAACGGCGCTGGTCGGCGAACTGATCGCCGGCGCGCGGGGCCGCGAGGTGGCGATGATCGACAAGGCCCGGACCGCCGTGGGCGGCAATATCGAGGCGGCCTGGGCGGCGCTGCGCGACGAGGCGCGGGGCTGCACCCGCTGCGACCTGTACCGCCCCGCGACGCAGACGGTGTTCGGCGAAGGCCCGGTCGATGCCCGGCTGATGTTCGTCGGCGAACAGCCCGGCGATAACGAGGATCTGGAGGGCCGCCCGTTCGTCGGCCCCGCCGGGCAGGTGTTCGACCGCGCGTGCGGCGAGGCGGGAATCGACCGCGCGCGCGTCTATGTCACCAATGCGGTCAAGCACTTCAAGTTCGAACCCCGCGGCAAACGCCGCATCCACGCCAAGCCCGACGCCGGCGAGATCGACGCCTGTCGCTGGTGGATCGACCAGGAACGCGCGATCCTGAAGCCGCAGGTGACGGTCGCGCTAGGGGCGACGGCGGCACGGTCATTGCTGGGCAAGACGGTGACGATCTCGAAGACCCGCGGGAGCCCGATCTCCCTGCCCGATGGCGGCGAGGCGTGGGTGACGGTCCATCCCAGTTACCTGCTGCGCCTGCCCGACAAGGCGCAGGCCGCGGACGAATATACGCGGTTCGTCGAGGACCTGCGGACGGCGGCCGGGCGGGTGGCGTAGAAGAAACGGTTCAGAGAAGGCGCGAAGGCGCGAAGGAGTTTATTGGTTCACGCGGAGGCGCGGAGACGCGGAGATTGGCTCCGCTCGCCAGCGCGCAGCGCCTTGATCATGGACGCACGTCCGGCCAGCGGTGATTGAAGGCTGCTGGAGTTCGATCCCCGTAGGTTGAAACAATGCCTGTGCTCCGGCGAAGGCCGGAGCGGTGGCGATCGTCAGGCCGCGACTGCCAAGGCTCCGGCCTTCCGTAGCACAGGTGGTTCTGTGCGGGTGGATCAGACTCTGGCGCAGCTCGCAAGACACCTCCGCGTCGCCGCGCCTCCGCGTGAACATCCTCCTGCTTCTCTTCGCGCCTTAGCGCCTTCGCGTGAACCATTCTTCCTTTTCACACTGGCGTTTCGCGCGACGATGAGCCACCAGCCCGCTCCATGGTCGAGCACATCCTGGCGTTCCTCGCCAACATCGTCATCTCCGTCATCGAAGCCACCGGCTATTGGGGAATCGTCCTCCTGATGGCGATCGAGAGCGCGTGCGTGCCGTTGCCGTCCGAACTCATCATGCCGTTCGCCGGCTATCTGGTCAGCCAGGGCAAGATGAACCTGTTCCTGGCCGCCACCGCCGGCGCGTTCGGGTGCAATGTCGGGTCGGTCGTCGCCTATGAAGTGGGAAAACGCGGCGGGCGGCCGTTCGTGCTGAAATACGGCAAGTATCTGCTGATCGGCGCGGACGAACTCGACGCCGCCGACCGCTTCTTCGCGCGCTGGGGGTCAGCCGCGGTCTTCGTCGGGCGGCTGCTGCCGGTCATCCGCACCTTCATCGCCTTCCCCGCCGGAGTCGCGCGGATGAAGCTGGTGCCGTTCCATCTCTATACGTTCGTAGGCAGCTGGCCGTTCTGCTTCGCGCTGGCCTGGGTCGGGCGCGAACTGGGCGAGGCGTGGCACGGCGACCCGCGGGTGCGCGCGGTATTCCACTCGCTCGACGCGGTGATCGGCGTCGTGTTGGTGGTCGCGGTGATCTGGTACGTCCGCCACCGGCTGAAGGCGATCAAACGCTCGAAGGCCGAACTGGCGGCGATCGAGAACGATCAGGCCTGACCGCCCGTGCTCCCGCGCAGGCGGGAGCCTAGAGCCACAAGCTGCTCGCTCGATAACCCTGGGCTCCCGCCTGCGCGGGAGCACGACGGATGCTACTTCTTCTCCGGCAGCACCGTCATCGACCAGTCCTTGCCGGGGACCAGATACTTCGTCGCGAGCGCCTGCAGTTCCTGCGGCGTGATCGACGTCAGGTCGCTGCCGATACGATCGACCGCCGCCAGCCGCTTCGGATCGAAGCTGCCGCCCTCGGTCTGTTGCAGCCAGAACATGTTGCCGGTCGACAGCCGCGCGACATATTGCACCACCGGCGCAAGGGCGCGGCGCAGCTCGTCGGTTTCGATCGGCCGCGCGGCCAGGTCGGCGGCGATCCCGCGGGCGAGTTCGAAGAAATAGCCGGTCTTGTCGGGCGGGACCATGCCGATCGCCATCACGCGCCCGCCGCCGGGCATGCCGTCGGGCCAGTTCGACGCGACGTTCGGCGTATAGCTGATCCCCGCCGACGACCGCAGCTTGTCGAGCAACCGGTCGCGGAACACCGCGGCCAGCACCTCGAGCTTGCGGCCTTCCGATATGCCGTCGCTGCCGCCGCCGGTCGGCCACGCGATCACCGCCGCGGCCTGCGTGTCCTGACCGGTGTGGACGCGCGCGACCGGGCTGGCGACATGGGCGGGAAACCGTGCGGTCGGCGACAGCGCCGGCGCGGGCTTGCGCGGTTTCAGCGCGCCGAGCGATGCCGCGACCGCGGCGATCGCCGGTTCGGCGGTGACGTCGCCATAGATCTGCACCTCGATCGGCCCGCTGGCCAGGATCGGCTCCCACAATTTGCGGAACGCCTTGGCATCCAGCTTCTCGATCTCGGCCCTGGCCGGCGTCCCCCAGCGCGGATCGCCGGCGTGGAGCAGCCGGTCGAGATCGCGGCCCAGCACCGCGTCTGGCGACACGTCGAGCGCCGCATAGCTGGTCAGCAGCACCGCCCGGGCGCGCGCGACCGGCCGCGGATCCCAGCCCGGTGCCGACAGCTTGGCCGCGATCAGCCGCAGCTGGTCGCCCAGATCCTCGGCCGACGTCGTCGCCCCGAACACGAACGCATCGTCGTCGGTCGCGAAGTCCAGCCCGATCCGCCGACCGCCGGTCAGCCGGTCGAGTTCCTCCTGCCCCAGCTTGCCCACGCCACTGGCGACCAGCGCCAGATCGGCGGCATAGGCCGGCGTCTGTCGGTCGGCGGGCAGTTGCGCCAACCCGCGGCCGAAGCGCACACGGACATAGACGCGGCTGGCCTCGGACGGGTTCTCGAACAGCAACAAGTTGACGCCGTTGGCGAACACGATCTTCTCGATCTTCGGATCGGCCACCGCGACGCTGCGCGACACGACCTTGCCCGGTGCGCCCAGCTTCGGCAGCGCGTCGAAATTGATGTCGGCCATCGCCGCATTCGCCGCGGCCGATCCCTTCACCTCGGTGTCCAGCGCCGATGCCAGCGCCGCGGGGACGTTGTCCGCGGGCACACGCGTGTTGACCACGCCGCGCAAGCTGACCCCGGTGAAGACGGCCTTTGCCGATGCCTGGACGGCGGCGGGCGTGAACATCCTTGCGTCCACCGCGCCCTGGAAGATCGCGAGACTCGTCGCCGGGGTCGTCGTCGTTTCCTTGATATCGACCGCCTCGACCAGATCGTCGGCCTTCTTCGCACCGGCATCGACGCGCGCGGTGGCGACGCCCGCCTTCATGGCGGTGCCGATCTCGGTCAGCTCGCGGTCGATCTCGGCCTGGCTGGGCGGCGTGGCCACGGCGTCGGCGACGGCGGATCGCACGTCCTTCAGCGCCGCCTGCCAGTCGTCGCCGACCGGCAGGATCGACAGGAAGGTGCCGTTGGCGGACCGCGAGACGTCCTCCAGGTTCGCGCCCGCCGAGATGAAGCTGCCACCGCTGCGCGCGCGGCTTTCCAGCCGGCGGTTGACGATACGGACCGCGACCATGTCGATCATCCGCTTCTGGTTGAAGATCACCGTATCGTCGCCGACCGTCCACGGCCGCAGCCACGCCAGGCTGACGACCGGCGGCAGCGCGGGTTCGACCAGCGCGGCGGTTTCCGTCTTGCCGGGCTTGGGTGTGCCGAAATCCGGGCTGGGCACCGCCGGCCCGACACCGCGCCAGTCGGCAAAGCCCTTGACGATCGCCGCCTCGAACACCGCCGGATCCATGTCGCCCGAGATGACGACGACCGCGCGTTCGGGGCGATACCAGCGCTGGTGGAACGCGGTCACGCTGGCGGCGGTCGCGCCGGCCAGCGTTTCCGGCGTTCCGATCGGCGATCGGTTCGCCAGCGGCTGGCCGGCGAAGAACGTCGCGCGGGTCAGATCGCCCAGCCGCATCTGCGGCCCCGGCTGCTCGCGCGCTTCGGACATCACGACCGGGCGTTCGGCGTCGAGCGCCGCCTGGGTCAGTCCGGGAGCGGACATCATGCCTTCGAGGATCTTCAGGCTTTCGCCCAAAGACGCCTCGGTCGCCGATGGCAGGTCGAGCTTGTAGACGGTCTGGGTGAAGCTGGTCGATGCGTTGGTGTCCGCGCCGAACGTCACGCCCATGCGCTGCCAGATGCGCTTCGCCTCGCCATCGGGGACATGCTCCGACCCGCGAAAGCTCAGATGCTCGATCAGATGCGCAAAGCCGCGCTCGGGATCCTTTTCGTTCAGCGACCCCACATCCATCCGCACGCGGATCGACACCTGGCCCGGCGGTACGCCGTTCTTGCGGACGGCATAGCGCAGGCCGTTGGGCAGCGTACCGAACCGCCAGTCGGGATCGGGCGTGATGTCGCTGCCCTTGTACAGCCACGCCGCCTTGTCGACCGCCACCGGCGCCGTGACGGTCGCCTCGGGCTTGGGCGGCGTCGGCGCGACGCGGCGCTGGGCCGGTGCCATTGTCGCAACGAGGAGGGGAATCGCGACAAACGCGACACGGGCTACGCGGGAAAGCACATGCATCGCGGTCTATCTAGCGGTTCGCAGGGCGACCCGCCACCCGGACGCTGCCAGATGCGCGAGGGATGACGTGAAGGGCAGCAACACAGAGTTTCCCGCCACCGCCTTGATCGCGGCAGCGGACCGGCCCACATGGCGCCCATGCTGATCGAAACCGAATCCACGCCGAACCCCGCCACGCTGAAGTTCCTGCCGGGCCGTACCGTCATGGATGCCGGCACCCGTGACTTCGCGACGCCGGAGGAGGCCGAGGCCTCGCCGCTCGCCGACACGCTGTTCGGGCTGGGGGACGTGACGGGCGTCTTCTTCGGACGCGACTTCGTGTCGGTCACCGCGGCACCCGGCGTGGAATGGTCGGGATTGAAGCCCGATGTCCTGGCCGTCCTGCTCGACCATTTCTCGGCCAACATGCCGTTGTTCCGCGGCGGCTCGGCTGCCGGCATCGCGGTGCCGCCCGAAGGATCGGACTTCGCCGAGGATCCCGAGGATGCCGACATCGTCGCGCAGATCCGCGAACTGATCGAGACGCGGGTGCGTCCGGCGGTCGCCAACGATGGCGGCGACATCGTCTATCGCGGGTTCGACAAGGGCAAGGTGTACCTGCAGATGCAGGGTGCCTGCGCCGGCTGTCCGTCGTCCGGCGCGACGCTGAAACAGGGCATCGAACAGCTGCTGAAGCATTACGTCCCCGAGGTAACCGAGGTTCGCGCGGTCTGACGCGCCGATTCAACTTCCCACGACTGCAGGAGAACCCGACGATGGGTCAGCCGCTCGACGACCAAGCGCTCGACACGATCTTTCGCACCGCGCGCACCTACAACGGCTATCAGGACACGCCGGTCGGCGAGGATCGGCTGCATGCCATCTGGGAACTGATGAAATGGGGTCCGACGTCGGCCAACCAGATGCCCGCGCGGCTGGTGTGGTGCGTCAGCGCCGAGGCCAAGGCGAAGCTGGCCGAGACGTGCAGCGCCCAGAACGCGCCCAAGATCCTGAACGCGCCCGTGTCGGTCATCATCGGCATGGACGAGAATTTCCCGGACTATCTGCCCGAGCTGTTCCCGCACGTCGATGCGCGTCCGTGGTTCGCCGATCCCGACATGCGCAAGACATCGATGATGCGCAACGCGACCCTTCAGGGTGCCTATTTCATCATCGCCGCGCGCGCACTGGGGCTGGATACCGGGCCGATGTCAGGGTTCGACAACGCGATGGTCGATGCCGCGTTCTTCGCCGACACCCCGTCGGTGAAGTCGAACTTCATCTCGACGCTGGGCTATGGCGATCGGGCGACGATCTATGATCGCCTGCCGCGACCGGACTTCGCGAAGTTCAACACCGTCGCCTGATCCCGGAGTGCGGACACTCGTCATCGACACCGCGACGGCGGCCTGTTCGGTCGCGCTGATCGATGGCGACACCGTGGTCGCGGCGATCCACGACATCCTCGATCGCGGCCATGCCGAGCGGCTGGTGCCGATGATCGCCGAGCTGCCGGGCGGCGGACGCGCCGACGCGGTGCTGGTCGATTGCGGTCCGGGCAGCTTCACCGGCCTGCGCGTCGGGCTGGCGGCGGCGATTGGACTGGGGATCGGTTGGGGCGTGCCGGTCACCGGGTATAGTTCGACCGCGCTGATCGCGGCAGCCGCGTTCGCAGACCACGACTGGCCGGCGCTTGCCGTAGTGCTCGAAGGGGGGCACGGTGAGCTCTTCGTGCAGCCCTATGCCCGCCCCCTGTCGCCCATCGGCGCGCTCGCCTCGCTCAGGCCGGAGTCCGTGATCGCCATGCTCGACGGCCGTCCCGCGGTCGGCAGCGGCATGCGACTGATGCCGGAGGGCAGCGTGACGCCTGCGCTGCCCGTCGCCGCGCATGCGATCCTGTTGCCGGCCGAGGCGCGCGCGCTGCCGCCCCGGCCGATCTATGGCCGCGCGCCCGATGCGAAGCCGCAACCGGCCCGGAGCGCGGCATGAGTACGCAGCCTCGCGCGCGGGTCATCGATCTGCGCGCCGGCAGCGCGACCGACCTGGCCGAGGTCAACCAGGTGATGCGCGCGGCGTTCGATCCGTCGTTTGGCGAAGCCTGGTCGTCCGCGCAGTGCCTGGGCATGATGGCGCTGCCCGGCGTTTGGCTGACGCTGGCGTCGGACGATCGCGGTAGGCTGACCGGGTTCGCGATGGCGCGCGCGGTGGCCGGCGATGGCGAGCTGCTGCTGCTGGCGGTTCATCCGGCATCACGTGGCAACGGCATCGGCGCGGCATTGTTGCGCAGCGTCATCGCCGATGCGCGCGATCACGCCGTCGAGCGGCTGCATCTCGAAGTCCGTGCGGGCAACGCCGCCGTCGCCCTGTACCGCGCTCACGGCTTCGAGCAGGTGGGCCAGCGCCGCGATTATTACCGCGGCGACACCGGCCAGGCCTATGATGCGCAGACGTTCGCGCTGTCGATCGGCTGAACCGCCTCGAATTGCGAGTCGCTTGCGCTTCCAACGCGGCGGCATTCGCACTACATCGCGCCCATGGCCCGCAAGATCGACCTCGAAGCCCTCTGCCACGAAAAGGGACTCCGCATCACCGAACAGCGCAAGGTGATCGCCCGCGTCCTGTCGGAGGCGGAGGATCATCCCGACGTCGAGAAGGTGTACGAACGCGCGTCCGCGATCGATCCGGGTATCTCGATCGCGACCGTGTACCGCACGGTGCGCCTGTTCGAGGAGGCCGGCATCCTCGACCGTCACGACTTCGGCGACGGTCGCGCGCGCTACGAGCCGGCACCCGAGGCGCATCACGACCATCTGATCGACATCGAGACGGGCAAGGTGGTGGAATTCGTCGATCCCGAGCTGGAACAGCTCCAGAAGCAGATCGCGGAGCGGCTGGGCTTCCGGCTGGTCGATCACCGCATGGAACTGTACGGCGTCAGTCTCGACAGAAAGGCGTGATCGTCGTTCCTCATCATCGTCATTCCCGCGAAGGCGGAAATCCATAGTCGCTGATGGTGCGGGTTCCGGCGCATTGTCCGCAGCGAATTGATCCCCGCCTCCCTGGGGATGACGGATTTTTGGGCAGCGACGGTTGACGACGACACTGGCCCAACCACGGACCGGCATCGCCGTTACCCTGCGCATCGCGACGCGCCTGTTCGCGATGCTCATCGCGCTGCTGGTCGCACTGCCGCTTCACGGTGGCTGGCGGCTGTTCCGCCAGCGGTCGCCCTGGCCGCCGATCTTCCTCGGCTGGATTGCGCGAATCGTCGGAGTCCGTACCCGGATCGTCGGTACGCCGGTCCCGCGCGACGTGCTGTACCTGGCGAACCATCAGAGCTGGCTCGATATCCTGACGATCTCGGGCGCCAGCGGTGCGGCGTTCGTCGCCAAGGGCGAATTGGCCGACGTGCCGCTCGTCGGCTGGCTGTGCCGGCTGAACCACACGATCTTCGTCGATCGCGGCGACCGGCTGGGGGTAGCGCGGCAGGTCGATCAGCTGCGATCGGCGCTGGCGGCCGATCATCCGGTGACGATCTTTCCCGAGGGCACCACCGACGGCGGCGGCACGCAACTGCTGCCGTTCAAGGCCGCGCTGCTCGGCGCAATTGACCCGCCCGCGCCAGGGCTGATGGTCCAGCCGCTGTACCTCGATTACGGCGACGCGACCCCCGACATCGCCTGGATCGGCGTGGAGCCCGGCAGCGTGAACGCCCTGCGCGTACTCGGCCGCGGCGGACATATCGCGGCGACGCTGCATTTCCTTCCCGCCTTCGATCCCGCCGGCATGGGCCGCAAGGGGGTGGCGGCGCGGGCCCGGGAAGCGATCGAGGCGGTGATGACGTAGGCGGCTCGGAGAAGGCGCGAAGAAATTCAGGGTTCACGCGGAGGCGCGGAGACGCGGAGATGCAGCCCGCCTGGCGGCGATATGTCGCGTCGGCGGCCTCCACGCTTGCTGAGCCGGATGCGAGAAAGGTCTTGCTGCGCAAGACGATTGCCGCAAGCCAGTTCCCTCCGCGTCTCCGCGCCTCCGCGCGAACCTCTCCCCCCTTCTTCTTCCGCGCCGCACACGCTAAGGCCGCGCGCATCATGTCCGTCCCGAAAACCTTCCACGTCAAATCCTTCGGCTGCCAGATGAACGTCTATGACGGCGAGCGGATGGCCGAGGCGATGAGCGGCGCCGGCTATGCGGCTGCGGTCGACGAGGACGATGCCGACCTGGTCGTGCTGAACACCTGCCACATCCGCGAGCGCGCGACCGAGAAGGTCTATTCTGACATCGGCCGGATGAAGAAGCGCAAGCCCGACCAGATGATCGCCGTGGCCGGCTGCGTCGCGCAGGCCGAAGGCGCCGAGATCGTGCGCCGCGCGAAAGTCGATGTCGTGGTCGGTCCGCAGGCCTATCACAACCTGCCGCAGCTGGTCGCCGATGCCGCGAGGGGCACCGCCGCGATCGACACCGACATGCCCGCGCTCAGCAAGTTCGGCGCGCTGCCCGCACGGCGGCGCGTGGGGCCGAGCGCCTTCCTGACGGTGCAGGAGGGGTGCGACAAGTTCTGCACCTATTGCGTCGTGCCCTACACGCGCGGTGCCGAGGTCAGCCGGGGCCACGCCGCGATCGTCGACGAGGCGAAGGCACTGGTCGATGCGGGTGCGAAGGAAATCACGCTGCTTGGCCAGAACGTGAACGCCTGGACCGATGGCGACCACGACCTCGCCAGCCTGATCCGCGAGCTCGACCGCGTGCCCGGCCTGTCGCGCATCCGCTATACCACCAGCCATCCCAACGACATGACGCAGAGCCTGATCGACGCGCACCACGACGTCGAGGGGTTGATGCCGTTCCTCCACCTGCCGGTGCAGTCGGGCAGCGACCGCGTGCTCAAGGCGATGAACCGCAGCCACACGCGCGACAGCTATCTGCGTATCCTCGACCGTGTACGCGCCGCGCGGCCCGACATCGCGCTGTCGGGTGACTTCATCGTCGGCTTTCCCGGCGAGACCGAGGCCGAATTCGCCGACACGCTGAGCCTGGTCGATGCGGTCGGCCACGCGATGGCGTTCAGTTTCAAGTACAGCCCCCGCCCCGGCACCCCGGCCGCCGACATGGACGGCCAGATCGCACCCGAAGTCATGGTCGATCGCCTCGCGCGCCTGCAGCAGGCGCTCAACCGCGATCAGACCGCGTTCAATGCGGCCACGCTGGACAAGCGCTGCACGATTCTGATCGAGCGCCCCGGCAAGAAGCCCGGCCAGATGCTCGGCAAGTCGCCGTGGCTGCAATCGGTGATCGTCGAAGACGGCCCGCCGGTCGGGACGCTACTGGATGTGGACATTGTCGCAGCTTGGCCGAATTCGCTGGTTGGCGTGGCCGCGGCCTGACCCATATGTGCTCCTGCGCAGACCTTACAGCCTCACCTCGCCCTGATCCTCGCCGTCCCAGTAATGCACCCGATCGGCCTTCACCCGGATCAGCACCAGCCCCGGCGTATCGACCCCGTCCTTGAACCAGCGGTCGAGATCCTTGACCCAGTGTTCCTCGAATATCGCCTTGTCACGGATGATATCGGCCTTTCCTTCCGCGGCGATGAAGATCGGCGGCTTGCCCAGCAGGCCCTTGTTCCCGTGCAGCGTCAGCCCGACGTTCGGGTCGCGGCCGATGTCCGACACGGTCAGCGTATCGTCCATCGAGAAGAACCAGCTGTCGCCATCGTAATCGACGTCGCGGTTGTTGCTCATCGGCCGTGCGGCGATGCCGCCGTCGGCAGTCTTGGTCGACAGCATCGTGAAATCCACGTCGCGCATGATCTCGGCGATGTCGGACAGGGTCTTGGTCATTGGAGGCTCTCCGGTGGTTGCAGGGATGAGCGGTTGAACGCCGCGCGGGTTCCGCCGTGTTGCGGACACGCCACGCCGTCCCCAAATCCGGTGTAACGGCATTTTGCCGCTGTCCCCGGCGGCATCGCTCTGCCAGTCTCACGGCTGGACCCGACCGATACCCCCTGGCCCAAGGAGCCGCATGAGCCGCAAACCCGTCCCCGCCCAGTCCGGCGAACGCGCCCGCGCCGAAGTAACCTTCGACCGTCCCGAACTGCTGCCGCAGCTGTTCGGCGAATATGACACCAATCTGGTGGCGCTGGAGAATCGCCTGGGCGTCTACGTCACCGCGCGCGGTAATCGCGTGCAGGTGGAGGGGACGGCGGAGAGCGTGGCGCTGGCCCGCGACGTGCTGAACGGCCTGCACACCCGGCTGCTCCAGGGTCAGGATGTCGATCCCGGCATGATCGACGCGGTGATCGCGCTGGCGTCGCAGCCGACGCTGGCCGGCATCATCTCGGCCGAGCGTACGGGCGGCGGCGGCATCCCACCGATCATGATCCGCACACGCAAGAAGACGATCGTGCCGCGGACGATCGCGCAGACGCATTACATGCGCGACCTGATCGCCAACGACGTGATCTTCGCGCTGGGGCCGGCGGGCACCGGCAAGACCTATCTCGCGGTCGCGCAGGCGGTGTCGCAACTCATCACCGGCAGCGTCCAGCGGCTGATCCTGTCGCGCCCGGCGGTGGAGGCGGGCGAGAAGCTCGGCTTCCTGCCCGGCGACATGAAGGAGAAGGTCGATCCGTACCTGCGCCCCTTGTACGACGCGCTGCACGACTGCCTGCCCGCCGAACAGGTCGAGCGCCGGATCGCCAGCGGCGAGATCGAGATCGCGCCGATCGCGTTTATGCGCGGGCGGACGCTGGCGGATGCGTTCATCATCCTCGACGAGGCGCAGAACACCACGCCGATGCAGATGAAGATGTTCCTCACCCGGTTCGGCGAAGGCAGCCGGATGGTGGTGTGCGGCGATCCCAAGCAGGTCGATATCCCCGGCGGCGTGGCGGCCTCCGGTCTGGCGGATGCGGTCGCGCGACTGGAGGGCATCGAACGCATCGCGGTCAGCCGCTTCTCGGTCGCCGATGTCGTGCGCCATCCGATCGTCGGCAGGATCGTCGAGGCCTATGAGGGGGCGGATGGTTGATGTGAGGGATATTCCTGAGTATATCCCTCGTTGAAGGAGCGCGATGATGGCGTCGCTGTACATCAAGGATCCGGAAACGGCAGCGCTGGCGGCCGAGGTGGCGAAGCGTCTCGGCACCACGAAGACCGAAGCCGTGCGGACGGCATTGCGCGAGAAGCAGGCGAGCTTCCAAGCTCAGAACGAACGGCCGGATTTTCTTGAGTGGCTTAAGGAGCGCCGAAAGACGCATCCCCTGCCGCCTCGTGTCGGGCACGTCGCCGACAAGGCGTTTTTCGACGAGATGTGGGGCGAGGATCCCGATTGACCGTGTTCGTCGATGCGTCCGCACTGGTTGCGATGCTTGCTGGGGATGAGGAAGGCCCGTCCTGTCTCTCGTGTATCGATACCGATGGTGATCCGATCTGGTCCGCCATGTCCTGCTGGGAAACGATCCGCGCGGTCCATAAGTCGAGGGACGTGAGTTTCGCGGCGGCGCGCGATGACGTCGAAGCGGCAGCCTCGGTGCTGCGGTTACGATTGGTCGAGGTCGGAGAGGACGAACGTCGTGTTGCCCTCGACGCTCATGAAACCTACGGCAAGGGTCGCCACACGGCGAAATTGAACATGGGCGATTGCTTCGCCTACGCCTGCGCCAAGACCAACGGTGCGAAACTGCTCTACAAGGGCAATGATTTCATCCACACGGATCTGGCATGATCGACATCGCTACCTTGCGCGAAGACCCGTGGGACCCTGCCACCGACTGGGACGCCCTCGCCACCCGCGCCGTGCTCGCCGCGATCGCGCGGACGCCGCAGAGGGAATGGGTCGCTCACCCCGTCCAGATCGAGATCGCGGTGCGGCTGACCTCGGACGACGAGGTCCAGACGCTCAACCGCCAGTATCGGGACAAGGACAAGCCCACCAACGTGCTGTCCTTCCCGATGGTTCAGCCCGACCTGCTCGACGCGGTCACGCAAGGGTCGGACGACGGCGAAGTGCTGCTGGGCGATATCGTCCTGGCGCACGGGGTCTGCGCGCGCGAGGCGGCGGAGAAGGGCATCGCCGTCGAAGCCCATGCCACGCACCTGATTGTCCACGGCACCCTGCATCTGCTAGGCCACGATCACGGCACCGATGCCGAGGCGGACGCGATGGAGGGGCTGGAGCGTGCCGCGCTCGACAGCCTCGGCATCGCCGATCCCTATCTCACACCCTAGGACTGACACCCCAACCATGGCAGAGGACCGAAGTCGCGCCGGCAACGGCGACTCCGAAAACGGCAGCATATGGAAGGGTCTGCGCACCCTGATCTTCGGCGACGAGGGATCGGAGACGCTGCGCGACCAGCTCGAGGACGTGATTTCCGCGCATGACGAGGACAAGCGCCCGATCGCCGGCGACCTCGCCCCGATCGAGCGGCAGATGGTCAAGAACCTGCTCCATTTCGGCGAACGCGATGCCGGCGACATCGGCGTACCGCGCGCGGACATCGTCGCGGTCGAGGAAAGCACCAGTTTCGACGCGCTGGTCGCGCTGTTCGCCGATGCCGGCCACAGCCGCCTGCCGGTCTATCGCGAGAAACTCGATACCATCGTCGGCATGGTCCATATCAAGGACGTGTTCGCGATCCTCGGCACCGATGCCGAGCCGCCCGCGACGATCGAACCGCTGCTGCGCCAGCCGCTTTATGTCCCGCAATCGATGGGCGCGATCGACCTGCTGGCGCAGATGCGGGCCAGCCGCACCCACCTCGCCATCGTGCTCGACGAATATTCGGGGACCGAGGGGCTCATCACGATCGAGGACCTGATCGAGGAGATCGTCGGCGAGATCGAGGACGAGCACGACGAGGCACCCCAGGCGCTGATCGTGCCGCTGGGCGGCGGCGCGTGGGCGGTCGATGCGCGCGCCGAACTGGAGGATATCGCCGAGGCGATCGATCCACGACTGGGCGAGATCGACGAGGATATCGACACGCTGGGCGGCCTTGCGGTCGTACTGGCGGGCCATGTTCCGGAAGCGGGCGAATGCCTGGTCCATCCCAGCGGCTGGACCATCGAGGTGGTCGAGGCCGACGCCAAGCGCGTGACGAAGCTGCGCCTGCATCCGCCGAAGCCGACGCCCGAGGAAGCGGATGAATGATCGCCTGAACCGATCAAAACCCGCATAATTTTGCGTTTGGTCGATTACTGTCCGCGGCGTAGCACGGTCTGTAATTCCGCCTCGCGCGGCGATACCACCACAGGAGACGACAGATGGATGCGAAGACCGGCTCGATCGAACCGAACGGCGGCGGCTGCCCGTTCGACGGCAGTGTGCGCAGCCTGCTCGGCCGCACCAACCGCGACTGGTGGCCCCAGGCGCTGGCCGTCGACGTGCTGGCCCCCAACGGCCCGGTCAACCCGATGGGCGACGACTTCGACTATGCCGAAGCCTTCAAGCAGCTCGACTATGCCGCGCTGAAGGCCGACCTGACCGCGCTGATGACCGACAGCCAGCCGTGGTGGCCGGCCGACTATGGCCATTACGGCCCGTTCTTCATCCGCATGGCCTGGCATGCCGCCGGCACCTATCGCACCGGTGACGGTCGCGGCGGATCGAACAGCGGGCAGCAGCGCTTCGCCCCGCTCGATTCCTGGCCGGACAACGGCAACCTCGACAAGGCGCGCCGCCTGTTGTGGCCGATCAAGCAGAAATACGGCAAGCACATCAGCTGGGCCGACCTGTTCATCCTGACCGGCAACGTCGCGATCGAATCGATGGGCGGACCCGTCTTCGGTTTCGGTGGCGGTCGTGCCGACGTCTACGAGCCCGAGAAGGACATCTACTGGGGCGAGGAAGACCAGTGGGTCAACGAAGGCGTCCAGACGCGCATCGATCCCGACAAGGGGCTCGAGGAACTCGACGGACCGCTGGCGGCGATCCAGATGGGCCTGATCTACGTCAATCCCGAAGGACCGGGCGGCAACCCCGATCCGCTGTTATCGGCGCGCGACATGAAGGCGACGTTCGAGCGGATGGCGATGAACCATGAGGAAACCGTGGCGCTGACCGCCGGCGGCCACACCTTCGGCAAGGCGCATGGCAACGGCGACGCGTCGCTGCTCGGTGCGGCCCCTGCCGGCGGCGATCTGGCCGCGATGGGCTTCGGCTGGGTCAGCACCCACGAAAGCGGCGGGATCGGCGAGCACACCGTGACCAGCGGGATCGAAGGCGCGTGGGTCAACACGCCGACCGAGTGGAGCGAGAACTACTTCCGCCTGCTGCTCGATTACGAATATGAGTTGGTCCACTCGCCTGCCGGCGCGCAGCAGTGGCAGCCGATCGACCAGAAAGAAGAGGACAAGGCGCCCGCCGCCTGGGATCCGAGCATCAGGGTGCCGACCATGATGACGACCGCCGACATGGCGCTGAAGGTCGATCCCGAATTCCGCGCGATCAGCGAGAAGTTCCGGAACGATCACGAAGCGTTCAAGGACGCGTTCGCCCGCGCGTGGTTCAAGCTGACCCACCGCGACATGGGTCCGAAGGTCCGCTATCTTGGGCCGGAGGTCCCGGCCGAGGACCTGATCTGGCAGGATCCGATCCCCGCCGGCACGATGCCGTCGGACGCCGATGTCGCCGCCGTGAAGGCGAAGATCGCCGCGAGCGACCTGACCGTCAGCCAGTTGGTCAAGACCGCCTGGGCATCGGCATCGACCTATCGCAAGTCCGACCACCGCGGCGGCGCCAACGGCGCGCGTATCCGGCTGGCCCCGCAGAAGGACTGGGAGGTCAACGAGCCGGCGATGCTGGCAAAGGTGCTGAGCACGCTCGACGGTCTGCGCGGCAATCTGTCGATGGCCGACGCCATCGTGCTGGGCGGCGTCGTGGGTCTGGAAAAGGCGGGTGCGACCGACGTGCCGTTCACCGGCGGCCGCGGCGACGCGACGCAGGAGCAGACCGATGCCGAAAGCTTCGAGCCGCTCGAGCCCCAGGCCGACGGCTTCCGCAACTATGCGCCGAAGCGCCTGCGCGTGAAGACCGAGGAGATGATGCTCGATCGCGCGAGCCTGCTCGGACTGTCGGTGCCCGAAATGGTGGTGCTGGTCGGCGGCCTGCGCGTGCTGGGTGCCAACCACGGCGAGCGTGGCCACGGTCACTTCACCAAGCGCGCCGGTCAGCTGACCAACGACTTCTTCGTCAACCTGCTCGACATGACCAATGTGTGGAAGGCGGTCGAGGGCAGCAACGACGAGGAATATGTCGCGACCGACCGCAAGGAAGGCCACGAGGCGTGGCGCGCCAGCCGTGCCGACCTGGTGTTCGGATCGAACAGCGAACTGCGCGCGATCGCCGAGGTCTATGCCGAAAACGGCCATGAGGAGAAGTTCGTGAAGGACTTCGTGAAGGCGTGGACCAAGGTGATGAACGCCGACCGGTTCGACCTGGCGGCATAACCGCGCGACACGGACGAACGACGCGGCCGCGGAAGGACCCCCTTCCGCGGCCGTTTTCGTGCTTGCTGCGCGGTCTCGCCGGCCATGTCGGGCGGGGTCGGAGCCGGCAACCGTCCTCATCGCATGAGGACGAGTTCCTCCGCCATGCTGGGATGCAGCGCCACCGTGTCGTCCCACGCCTGCTTGGTCAGTCGCGCCTTCAACGCGATCGCCGCGGCCTGCAGGATTTCAGGCGCATCGGGGCCGATCATGTGGAGCCCGACGACGATATCGGTCTCCGCCTCGCACACCATCTTGTACAGGCAACGTTCGTTGCGGTTTGCCAGCACGTTCTTCATCGCGCGGAAATCGGACAGGTAGACCTTGACCGATCCCAGCTTCGTCTTGGCCTGCGCCTCGGTCATGCCGACCCCGGCCATCGGCGGATGGCTGAACACGGCCGCCGGGATGCAGTCGTAATCGACGCGGGTCGGCTTGCCGCCAAAGACGGTGTCGGCGAACGCCTGGCCCTCGCGGATGGCGATCGGGGTCAGCTGGACCCGGTTGGTGACGTCGCCGACCGCATAGATCGACGGGCAGGTCGACTGGCTGTCCGCGTCGACCTTGATCGCGCCCTTCACCAGTTCGACGCCCGCGCTCTCCAGCCCCAGATTCTCGGTGTTGGGCACCCGCCCGGTGGCGAACATCACGCAATCGACCTCCAGCGGATCGTGGTTGGTCATCTCGACCTTCAGGCTGCCGTCGGCCTGCTTCTCGATACCGCGGAATTCGGCGTGGAAGCGGAAATCGATGCCCTTCATCATGCTGATCTGGAGCAACCGGTCGCGGATCGATTCGTCATAACCGCGCAGGATCACGTCGCTGCGGTTGATGAGCGTCACCTTGCTGCCAAATTCGTTGAAGATGCCGGCGAATTCATTGGCGATATAGCCCGCGCCGGCGATCAGCACGCGCTTGGGAATCGCCCCCAGATGGAACACTTCGTTCGACGTGATGCCATGTTCCGATCCCGGACAGGTCGGCACGTCGGGCCGCGCGCCGACCGCGACCAGGATGCGTTCGGCGGTCACCTCGCGGCCGCTGGCGAGCCTGATGCCGTGCGGCCCGGTAATGACCGCGCGTTCGGGGATGATTTCGACCGAATGGCTCTCGAGCGTATTGGTATAGGCGGCGTTGATCCGGTCGACTTCGGACAGCACGTTTTCCTGCAGGCAGGTCCAGTCGAATTCGCAATCCGGCACGTTCCAGCCGAACCGGCGCGCGTCCTTCAGATCCTCGGCGAAATGCGCGCCGTAGACGAGCAATTTCTTGGGCACGCAACCGCGAATGACGCAGGTGCCGCCGACACGATATTCCTCCGCCACCGCGACGCGCGCACCATGCGCAGCCGACACGCGCGCGGCGCGAGTGCCGCCGGAGCCGGCGCCGATGACGAAGAGGTCGTAGTCGTAGTTGGGCATGGAATGCGTCTTTCAAATCCCCGTTCGTGCTGAGCGCAGTCGAAGCACATGGCTCCGGGCACGCCCTTCGACTTCGCTCAGGGCGAACGGTTGAGGGAAGCGGATGTCGTCGTCGATCTAGGACGCCGCGCCCTTGCGCGCCAGCCGGCGATGCGCGACGGTCTCGACAAAAGGAGAGATCGGAATGCGCGAGTTCGATATCGTCGTGTACGGCGCCACCGGGTTCACGGGCAAGCTGGTCGCCGAATATCTGGGATCGCGCGACCACGGCGTCACCTGGGCGATGGCGGGGCGGTCGCTGACGAAGCTGGAAGTCGTGCGCGACGAACTGGGGCTGGACGTGCCGCTCGTCACCGCCGACGCCGACGACCCCGCATCGCTGCGCGCGATGTGTGATCGGGCGAAGGTCGTGCTGACGACGGTCGGCCCGTACCAGCTCTATGGCGAGCCGCTGGTCGCTGCCTGCGCCGCGAGCGGAACAAGCTACGTCGATCTGTGCGGTGAGCCGGCGTGGATGCGGCACATGATCGACGCGCATGACGCACAGGCGAAGCTGACCGGCGCGCGGATCGTGCTGTCCTGCGGGTTCGATTCGATCCCCTTCGACTTGGGCGTGTGGACCTTGCAGGAAGCGGCGAAGGCGAAGTTCGGCACACCCGCCCCGCGCGTAAAGGGCCGTGTGCTGTCGATGAAGGGCACCTTCTCCGGCGGGACCTTCGCCAGCGCCAAGGCGTCGATGGCCGCCGCCGCGAAGGACCCATCGATCCTGAAGCTGCTGATCGATCCCTTCGCGCTGACGCCGGGGTTCGAGGGGCCATCGCAGCCCAAGGGCCTGATCCCCGAATATGACGCGAGCATCGGGGGCTGGACCGCGCCGTTCGTGATGGCGGCGATCAACACCAAGAACGTCCACCGCACCAATTTCCTGCTTGGCCACCCTTACGGCCAGGATTTCAAGTACGACGAAATGATGGTCGCCCCCGGCCTGGGCGAGCTGGGCAAGGCCGCGGCCGAAGCGATGGCGAAGTTCAACCCGATCGGCGGCGACAAGGGGCCCGCACCCGGCGAGGGGCCGAGCCTGGAAGAGCGCGAAAGCGGCCATTACGAAATCGCGTTCATCGGCGAAATGGCGGGTGGCGAGACGCTGCGATCAGTCGTCACGGGCGACCGCGATCCCGGCTACGGATCGACCAGCAAGATGATCGCCGAGGCGGCGATCTGCCTGGTCAAGGATGTTGCCGGCGACGGCGGGGTGTGGACGCCCGGCGCGCTGATGGCCGCACCTTTGGTCGAGCGGCTCAAGGCCAATGCCGGGCTGACCTTCACGATCCAGGGGTGACGGCACTCGCGCGGTCCCCGTGCGTTCGGGCGGCATGACACAGCGGGATGATGCGGTCGCGATCGTGACCGGCGGCGAATCGGGGATCGGCAAGGCCTGCGCGCTGGCGCTGGGCCAGGCCGGCGTTCCCGTCGTGCTGACCTATTTCAAGGACGCGCTGGCCGCCGCAGCCGTGGTCGATGCGATCACGACCACGGGTGGCCGCGCGCTGGCGCAGCAGGCCGATGTCGGTGACGAAACCGCGGTCGAGGCGCTGTTCGTCAAGGCCGAAGCCGCGTTCGGCAGCGTGACCCGGCTCGTCAATTCGGCTGGCCTCAACATGTCCGGTGTGGGAATCGCCGACATGGCGCTCGACCAGTTCGACCGGGTGGTCCGCTCCGACCTGTACGGCCCGTTCCTGACCTGTCGCCGCTTCGTGCGCGGGGTCGAGGCGAAGGGTCTGGGCGGACGGATCGTCAACATATCGTCGATCCACGAACGCGCGCCGCGCGCCGGCGGCGCGGACTACGACGCGGCCAAGGGCGGGCTGGCGCAGCTGACCGCGACTTTGGCGCTCGAACTCGCGCCCAAGCGGATCGCGGTCAACGGCGTCGCACCGGGCATGATCCTGACGCCGATGAACCAGAGCGCGCTCGATCATCCGGACGAACTCGCGGCCAAGGCCCGCGCAATTCCCTGGGGCCGCGCCGGGCGGCCCGAGGAGGTCGCCGATCTCGTCGTCTTCCTGCTCTCGCCCGCCGCCGACTATATCACCGGGACCACTGTCACAATCGACGGCGCGCTGTCGCTGACCGTCGCACAGGGCGCCTGACGATGGTCGCCTATGTCGTCGAGGCGCTGGAGGAGGTTACGCTGGACGTCACGCGTGCAGGCGGGCGGCTGGCGGGATACGACCTGATGAGCCCCTTCGTCTGGTGCGAGGGCGGGGCGTATCGCCTGCTCGTGCGTGTCCTGCCCGATCCGCTCGGCCCCGACGACCCGACCGGCATCATCTGGGGCGGCGACTCGAACGATGGCCGGGTGTTCGCGATGCACGACACGCCCGCGATCCGCCCCGGTCCCGACGCCGATGACGCCGGGGGTTGTGAGGATCCGACTGTCGTCACCGGGCCGGACGGCTACCGCATATTCTACACCGGGGTCGATGCCACGCGGTCGCAGGGGTGCCTGATGGTGGCCAGCGGACATGACCTGACCGCGCTCGTCAAACAGGCGGTGATGCTGAAGGCGCCCGTCGGCGAGGGCAATATCAAGGAAGCGACGATCGCCACCGCCGCCGACGGATCGGTCCGGCTGTTCTACGAATATGCCAAGGATGGCGCCTCGCGGATCGGCATGGCGGCGGCACCCTCGATCGCCGGGCCGTGGAGCGTGTGCGCCGACCCGTTCGGCATCCGCGCCGACGGCTGGGACAACTGGCACCTCTCGACCGGCCCGATCGTCCAGCGCGCCGGTGCCGACCCCGTGATGTTCTACAACGGCGCGACGATCGATGCGCGCTGGCGGATCGGCTGGGTCAGCTTCTCGCCCGATTTCACGAGCGTGACCGGGCGCGGGATCGAGCCGATCCTGATGCCGCCCCCGGCGACCGACCGTACCGCGACCGACATCGCCTTTGCCGCATCGACCGTCGCGGCGGGCGCGGACGACTGGCTCTATTATTCGCTGGAAGACCGCATCCTCCGCCGGGCGCTG
Organism: Pseudomonadota bacterium; assembly: GCA_040388765.1. Lineage (GTDB taxonomy): Bacteria > Pseudomonadota > Alphaproteobacteria > Sphingomonadales > Sphingomonadaceae > Sphingomonas. The sequence continues at coordinate 406,522 of JAZKBG010000002.1, forward strand.
GTGCGGCGCTACGGCTGACCGCTCAGGCGAAGATCGCGGCCAGTCCCCCGGCAACCGCGATCGCGCCGGCGATGATCGCCCCCATGCGCCGGCGGCGCTTGCGCGAGTAGCTATCCCACACCGGCACGTCGAGGTAGAAGCCGCCCTTCGCCCCCGGCTTCAGTACGCCCGCGGCCTGGAACGTCTCGAACATCCGGCGGCGAATGCGGCGATCGGGCTGATAGGGCACCGCCTGCGCCGGCGATACCGCGTCGCGCGACATGAAGTGCGAGATCACGTCGCGCCGCGCCTTGGCGACCACTGCCGCTGCCGTCGTTGCCATGTCGGGCTCCCCTATCTTTTCTTGCCTTGGTGCCGAATGTTGGCAGGTCGGCCGCGGCGCTTCAAGACGCGCGGCGGCTTGCCCCGGCGGTCTTCGGACGACCCCGCCGATCCCTTGCCGTCGGGCAGCTCGAAACGCAGAGCGCCGCTGACCGGATTGGCTTCCGCCAGCCGCAGCTGGAGCCGCTGGCCCAGCGTGAAGGCGGTGCCGCTGTGCTCGCCGACCAGCGCCTGGCCCTTTTCGTCCCACCGGAAATACTCGCTGCCGAGATCCCGCGCCGGCACCAGCCCGTCACCGCCTATGCCCTCGACCGTCGCGAAGAAGCCGAACGACTGCACGCCCGTGATCCGCGCGTCGAGGATGCTGCCGACATGCTCGCTCAGATACGCCGCGACGTAGCGGTCGATCGTCTCGCGCTCCGCCTCCATCGCGCGGCGTTCGAGCTGGCTGATGCCTTCGCCGATCCGCTCGAAGCCGGCGCTTTCCTCCGGCGTCAGTCCGCCGGGGCCGAGGTCGTACCCGGCGACCAGCGCACGGTGGACCATCAGGTCGGCATAGCGACGGATCGGCGAGGTGAAATGCGCATAGCTGCCCAGCGCCAACCCGAAATGGCCGGCGTTCTGCGGGCCGTAATAGGCCTGGGTCTGCGTCCGCAGTACCTGTTCCATCGCTTGCGGGCGGAAATCGCTGTCACCGATCCGCGCGAGCAGCTGATTGAAGGTGGCGGGGCGGATGACCTGGCCCAGCGCGAACTCGATATCGAAGGTCTTGAGATATTCCTTTAGCGCAGCCAGCTTCTCGCGCGCCGGCGGTTCGTGGACGCGGTACATGACCGGCATCTTCTTGTGCTCGAGCGCCTTGGCCGCGGCGACGTTGGCGGCGATCATGTAATCCTCGATCAGCTTGTGCGCATCGAGCCGCTCGCGCGGCGCGACCGACAGGATGCGGCCCTGTTCGTCCAGCACGATGCGGCGTTCGGGCAGGTCGAGATCGAGGGGCGCGCGCTCCTCGCGGGCGGCGTTGAGGGCGCGCCAGCAGTCCCAGAGAGGAAGCAGGCTCTCCTCAAGCAATCCGTTCGCCCTGAGCTTGTCGAAGCCTGTCCTGAGCTTCGCCGAAGGGGGCGTGCCCGACGCATGTGCTTCGACAGGCTCAGCACGAACGGTGGAGGGGGCGGCCCGACGTGCATGTTCGTCGATCGCCGCCTGCGCATCCTCGTACGCGATATTCGCCCGCAGTCGCACCACGGCGCGCGAAAACCGCCAACTCTCCAGCTTGCCCTTCGCCGAAATCTTCAGGCGACACGCCAGCGCCGCGCGATCTACGTCCTGCTTCAGCGAACACACATCGGCCGACAATATCTCTGGCAGCATCGGCACGACGCGGTCGGGGAAATAGACCGAATTGCTCCGTTTGCGCGCTTCCCGGTCGAGCAGCGATCCGGGGCGGACGTAGAAACTGACGTCGGCGATCGCGACGATCGCGTCCCATCCGCCGTCCTCGCGGCCTTGCGCCCACACCGCATCGTCATGGTCGCGCGCATCGACCGGGTCGATCGCGACGATGGGCAGGTGACGTAGATCCTCGCGCTCGTCCCCGAGCGGGAGCGCCGCCACCCGCTTCGCCTCGTCGAGCAATTCGCCTGAGAAGACGTGCGGGATTCCATGCTTGTGGATCGCGATCATCGAGAAGTTGCGCGCCGCGAACGCTTCGCCCAGCCGCTCGACGACACGTGCGGTGATGCGGGGCGGGCGGCCGGCGCGTTCAGCGATCACGAGCTCGCCGGCACGCGCGCCGCCGGCGTCGGATACCAGCCAGTCGCGGCGATCCTTCTTGTCGAGTCCCGTGAGGAACAGCTTGCCGCCCTCCTCGCGCAGCACGCCCATGAAACTGTCCTCGCCCTTGGGCAGGACCTTCATGGGATGGGCGATCCAGCCGTTGCCGGCTTCCTCGGTCCGCGCCAGCAGCCGCGCGCCGACGCCTAGCGCGCCGCCCTTCTTCTCGCGCACGCGCAGCCGCGGCATGGGCACACCCTCCGCGTCCCAGCGATCGGGCACGGCCCAGACATTGCCGCCGTCATCGACATCGACGACGCGCAGCACGGTCACCTTGGGCAGCCCGCCCATCTTGTGGAAAGCCCGGCCGGGCGCGCCGTCGATCAGCCCCTCGTCGGCCATGTCCTTCAGCAGCGCCTTGAGCGCGATCTTGTCGTTGCCGTGCAGGCCGAACGCGCGCGCGATCTCGCGCTTGCCCGCCGCAGTGTCCGAACTTGTGATGAAATCAAGGATCTGTTGACGGGTCGGAAGACCGGGAAGGCGCTTGGGCATCCTTGCGAGATAGGCTGTCAGGCGGCCGCCGTCACGGCCTTAGGTGGCTGCCGCACCGCCAGCATCATCGCTGCCCCCGCCAGCACCCCGAACGCGCCGGCGACGACGAACGCGGGCAGGTAATCGCCATAGCTCTGCCGCACCACGCCCGCCCCGAACGCGGCCAGCGCCGCGCCCGCCTGATGCCCGACCAGCACCCAGCCGAACATGATCGGGCCGTCCGCCTCGCCGAACGTCTGGTTCGACAGCTTGACCGTCGGCGGCACGGTGGCGATCCAGTCGAGGCCATAGAAGACCGCGAACAGCGTCAGGCTGACCGCGTCGAACTGGATGAACGGCAGTGCGATCAGCGACAGGCCGCGAAAGAGGTAGTAGATCACCAGCAGCTTTTTCGGATCATAGCGGTCAGTCAGCCAGCCGCTGGCGGTCGTGCCGATCAGGTCGAAGAATCCCATCATCGACAGCAACCCCGCCGCGGCCACCGGCGCGATCCCGCGGTCACCGCAAAAGGCGATGAAATGTGTGCCGATCAGCCCGTTGGTGGTGAGGCCACAGACGAAGAAGGTGCCGAACAACAGCCAGAACATCGGCTGGCGCATGCCGCGGCGCAGGACGGTGATCGCCAGCATCGGCGTACGCCGGGCGAGCGGATCGGCGGACGGCGGCGCATCGACGCCCTCGCCATAGCGACGCACGGGGCGTTCGGGGACCAGCAGCCAGACGATCGGGATCATCGCCAGCGCGACCGCGGCGACCGCGATCACGACCGGGCGCCACGCTCCCTCCTGCGACAGCCACGCCAGCACGGGCAGGAAGACGAGCGCACCCGTCGCGGTGGCGGCGCTCAACATCCCCATCACCAGCCCCTGCCGCGTGGCGAACCAGCGGTTGACCACCGCCGCGCCGAGCACCGGCGCGATCGCCCCCGATCCCAGCCCCGACAACAGCCCCCAAGTCAGCACATACTGCCACGGCGCGGTCATCCACAGGCTGGCAAACGTGCTGAGCGCCATCAGCGCAAGCCCGCCCAGCATCGTGCGGCGGATGCCGACGCTCTGCATCAGCGCGGCGGCGAACGGCCCGACCAGGCCGTAGAGCAATATGCCGATCGCCGCCGCGCTCGACACGGTGGCGCGGTCCCAGCCGAAGCCGAGTTCCAGCGGCCGCATCAACACGCCGGGTGCCGATCGAAGTCCCGCCGCGGCCAGCAGCGCGACGAAGGTCGCCGCGACCACCACCCAGGCATAATTCTCGCCGCGCTGTCGGACCGGGTTCATCGTCGCGCCCATATACGGTCGTGCGCGACGCCGCTACCAGCAGACCCCGTGACCCACGACCTGCTCATCATCGGCGGCGGCATCAACGGCTGCGCGATCGCGCGCGAAGCGGCGCTGAACGGCCTGTCCGTGCTGCTGGTCGAGCGCGACGACCTGGCCAGCCATACCTCGTCGGCCTCCACCAAGCTGATCCACGGCGGTTTGCGCTACCTCGAATATTACGATTTCCGCCTGGTGCACGAGGCGCTGCAGGAGCGCGAGCGGCTGGTCCGGGCCGCGCCGCACCTGATCCGCCCGATGGCGTTCGTCCTGCCGCACGAACGTGCGGTGCGGCCGTGGTGGCTCGTTGGCGCAGGCCTGTACCTGTACGACGCGCTGGCGTGGGGGACCAGCCTGCCCCGCTCGCGCGGGCTGCGGGCGCGCGACGTCGCCTACACCGCGCCGCTGAAGGGCGGACGGCGCGGGTTCGTCTATTCGGACGCGTTCGTCGATGATTCGCGACTGACATTGGCGAATGCGATCGATGCGGCGGAGCATGGCGCGCAGATCGCGACACGCACCGCGCTCGTTTCCGCGCGACGCGATGGCGATGTCTGGCTGGCCGAACTGTCCGACGGACGCAGCGTGACGGCGCGCGGACTGGTCAACGCCGCGGGGCCGTGGGTGGGCGAGGCCCTCGGGCGGCTGGGCGTGAACACGCAGGCGCATGTCCGGCTGGTCAAGGGCAGCCACATCGTCGTGCCGCGGCTGTACGAGGGCGACCACGCCTATATCCTGCAACAGCCCGACGGCCGTATCGTCTTCGCCGTCCCGTGGCAGGACGGCTTTACCGAGGTCGGCACGACCGACGTGCCGGTCGATCGCCCGGAGGATGCGGTGATCGACACGCAGGAGGTCACGTATCTCTGCGATGCGATCAACCGCCACTTCACGCGCGCGATCGCACCGTCCGACGTCGTGTCGAGCTGGTCTGGCGTACGCCCGCTGTACGACGACGGCGCCAGCGAGGCGAAGGCGGTGACGCGCGACTATGTGCTGGAGGTCGAGGGCGGTGGCGGCCCGCCCCTGCTCAGCGTGTTCGGCGGCAAGATCACGACAGCGCGCCATCTGGCCGAGGATGCGGTGGCGCGCCTCGCCGGCCCGCTGGGTTGCGCGGCGACCCGCATCACGCGCGAGCGCCCGTTTCCCGGTGGCGACATTGCCGACTTCGCGGCGTTCCTCGACGCGATTCGCACACGTTTCCCGTTTCTGGGTCCGCGGCGATCCGCGCGGATGGCGCATGCCTATGGCACACGGCTGTGGACGATGCTGGAGGGGGTTCAGTCGCTGGCCGACATGGGGGCGGAACTGGGGGCCGGGCTGACGATGGTCGAGCTCGGCTGGATGCGCGCGCATGAATGGGCGGTCACCGCCGACGACGTGCTCGACCGGCGCAGCAAGCTCAGGCTGGTTTCGGACGATGCGATGGTGGCGGCGGTGGCGGCGGCGCTGGCGGAAACGGTCGCTCCAGCGCGTTGATCGCGGCGTAGACCAGCGGATCGACCTCGCGGCGGTGCAGCCCGGGCGGGATCGCCGGCTGGAACGCGAAGCGGATCGGGACGCCGGGGCGCTTGGCCCCGTGCTTGGGCCACGCGGTGCCACTGTCGATCGCGACGGGCACCAGCGGCATCTTCAGCGCGCGGTACAGGCCGACGAAGCCGGGCTTCAGCTCGGGTGTCTCGCCGGGCGTGACGCGCGTTCCTTCGGGAAAGATCACGACCGACCGGCCGCTGGCCGCCGCCGCTTCGGCATCGCGCATCATCTGGCGCAGCGCGGACGACGACCCGTCGCGATCGACGACGATCATGCCATAGCGTTTTGCCGCCCAGCCCCAGACGGGAATCTCGCTGAGTTCCTTCTTCAACACGATCACCGGCGCGTCGAGCAGCGCGACCATCTCGAACGTCTCGAACATGGCCTGATGCTTGCCGGCATAGAGCGCGGGCGTGGTCGGGATCGTGCCGGAGACGACGACCCTGATACCCAGCACCCAGCGCGCGCAGAACCGGTGGAACCGCGTCCAGAACACCACCCACCAGCGCAGCGCCGCCGGCCCGACCATCGCCATGACCGGTGCCAGGAGCACGATCGGCACCGACCCGCCGAAGAACGCCGCGTTGAACGCCCAGGTGCGCAGGGTCGCGATCATCGATATCCGATCAGCAGCGCGACGCGGCGCACCAGATATTTGTTGTACTCGCGCACCAGCATCCCGAACGGCGGATCGCTGGGCACGGCATCGCCGACCACGCTGATGTCGTCGTCCAGCGCGTGCGCCAGTTCCATCCGCGCGCGCGGCAGGTGCCACTCGGCGGTGACCAGCCGGACCGATCGATAGCCGTGCGTCTTCAGCCAGCGGGCGGTTTCCTCGGCATTCGATCGCGTATCGACCGCCTCGTAGCCCAGGTCGATGCAGCAGGTGAACAGGCGGTGCGACACCTTGTACTCGGCGGCCAGCTCGCGCGGCTTCACACGGCTGTCGGCACCAGAGATCAGCATCCGCTTCGCCAGCCCCGCCTCCATCACCGCCAGCCCACGCGGAATCCGCCCCGCCCCGCCGGTCAGCACGACGATCGCGTCGGTGCGCACCGGATCGGCAGGGCGGCCGAGCGTGAACATGAACAGCGCGAAGCCCAGCAGATAGGCGAGCGCCACCAGCGCGAGGATCCGCGTGATCCTCACAACACCTGCTTCAGCGCGCGCAGCACGGCGACCCGCGCGGCCAGCGTCGCCAGCAACGCGAAGGCGACGGGCAGCAGCGCGAGCAGGATCCAGTCGCCCGTCGTCAGCGCGATCCCGCCGACCAGCACCGAATCGATCGCCGCGACCTGGCGCGCGATCAGCAGCACCGCGACCATCGCCAGCCCGGTGCCGATCGCCCCGCCGACCAGCGTATCGAGCGCGATGCGGCGCTGGAACAGCCGCGAGACCTGGACATCCGTCGAGCCGAGCATGTGCAGCACATCGATCGTGTCGCGGTGCGTGTCCAGCCCCGCGCGCGCCGCCAGCAGAACGACCGCCGACGTCGCCAGCGCCATCAGCAGCACGATCGCCCCGGCCAACCACGCCAGCGACACGATGAAGCTGCGCACCGGTGCCAGCCAGCGCGCGCTGCGGTCGACATGCGCGCCCGGCGCCAGCCGGCCGACCGCCGCAGTCACCGTATCGGCGGCATCGTCACCGGCGTTCGTCAGCGTCACGTCGATCATCGCCGGCATCGGCAGGTCCGCGTCCAGGCCCGCATCGCCCAGCCACGGACGCACCAGTTCGGCCAGTTCGGCGCGCGGTACGACGCGCACCGTGGCGACCTGCGGCAACGCCCGCAGGCCTTCGGCCACACGCGCCGACGCGGCTTGGTCGGCGGCCAGCAGCTGCACGGTCATCTGTCCGGCCAGCTGGCGGTCGAGCCCGGCGACCGCGCCCAGCGTGCCCAGGCCCAGCGCGGCGGCCAGCACGGTCAGGAACAGCATCACCGCCATCACCGATCCCATCGCCCGCGCGCGACGCGCGTCATCGAGCAGGCCGGCGCGCCGACGGCCCGCGGTCGCGGGTCCGGTCATGCGCGCCCCTGCCCGGGCGGGAAGCGCAACGATCCGGTCGGATCGATCACGCGCCCGCCCTCGATCCGCATCATGTGCGCCCCCTTGATCCGCGACAGCAGCGCGAAGTCGTGGGTCGCGACGACGACCGTGGTGCCCAGGCGATTGAGGCTCTCGAACAGATGCAGCAGCCGTTCGGCCATGTCGGGATCGACGTTGCCGGTCGGTTCGTCGGCGACCAGCATCTCGGGGCGCGCGATCACCGCGCGCGCGATCGCGATCCGCTGCTGCTCGCCGCCCGACAGCGTCGGCGGCCGGGCATTGGCGCGGTCGGACAGCCCGACCCAGGCCAGCATCTCGCGTACCGGCGTCTCGATATCCGCCTCGGGCACACCCGACACGCGCAGCGGCAGCGCGATGTTGTCGGCGGCCGACAGGTGGGGGATCAGCCGGAAATCCTGGAACACCACGCCGATCCGGCGGCGAAACCCCGGCAGGCGGCTGCGCGGCAGCGTCACGGCATCCTCGCCGAACAGGCGGATGATCCCGCGCGTCGGGCGCTGCGACAGGTAGAGCAGTTTCAGCAGCGACGTCTTGCCCGCGCCGCTGGCGCCGGTCAGGAAATAGAATGCGCCGCCCGCCAGCGAGAAACTGACGTCGATCAGCGTTTCCGGCCCGGTGCCATAGCGCAGGCCGACATTCTCGAACTGTACGATGTTCGCCATGCCGGTCGCGGGTTTCCGTAATGCTGCCACGTCGTCGACCGGATGCGATCGAGAACGGGACATTGCACAGCAGCGAACCCCGCTCAAGCGCGCGCGAGACTCTTGCCCGCGACTCGCGCACGTGCTTATGATTCGACCGGTTTGAGCAGCCCGGACGATCGGGCGTGACAGGGGTCCCTCGGGCACATGATCCTGGAATGTACGCAGTGCGCTTCGCGTTACCTGGTCCCCGACACCGCGATCGGTGCGGAAGGGCGCACCGTGCGCTGCGCCAATTGCCGGCACAGCTGGTTCCAGCCGCCCGCACTGCTCGACCTGTCGGCCAGCGCGCGGGTCGATGTCGCGCCTGCGCCGCATCCCGGACCCGTCCCGCGTACCGCGGCACCTGAGCCTGAGCCTGAGCCGGCACCTGCCCCGCGCATCGCGATGCCGGTGTCGGAACAGCCGGTGGCCGCGCGACCCGCAGCCGTCCGCACCTTCATCGACGATGCCGTCGTCCAGCCCGACTATGACGCCTTTGCCCACCGTCCGATGTTCAAGCCGCGCCGCAATCCGGCGAAGCGCTGGACAGCCGCCGCGCTGGTCGCCGGCCTGTCGATGACGCTGGGTGCCGGCGCGATCCTCTATTCGGGCGCGCCCGGCATCGCGGCGCAGCTCGGCTTGCCGATCGGCGATGCCGACACGCCGCTGCTGTTCAGTGACGAGGCGATCAATCGTCGCGACATGGGCACCGGCAACGAATTGTTCGCGGTCAGCGGCAAGATCGTCAACCCGACCGGGACCGTCCAGCGGGTACCCGACATCCGCGTCGAGCTGAAGGACGCGCAGAACCGGGTCGTCTACAACTGGACGGTCACGCCGCGCGCGCGCACGCTGAATCCGGGCGGAACGATCGAATTCAACAGCGGCCGCGTGGACGTGCCCGCCAGCTCGAAGCAGCTGCGACTGACCTTCGCCAAGGGAATCGAGGAATAAGGCCCGGCTACCGGATCGGTCCTGACGGTCTTGATCCATCGGCAGGCAGGTCGATCGACTCACACGCCATTTCCCTGCGGATGGCAGCTCGCGGATCTGGCCTAAACCGCCACCTCGCGCCGCTCCCCCGCGCTGCGCAGGCCGGCGTCGAGGACCTCCATCGTTGCGATCGCATCGCTAGCCGGCACGGGGTTCGCGCCCGTGCCGCGGATCGCGGAGGCCAGCGCAGTCCAGAACCGGCGATAGTCGCCCGCGACGTTGGGCAGCGGCGCCGACATGCCGTCCGCCCCGGTGAACAGCCCGTCGACGGGATCGCGGCCCCAGTCGCGCCCCTCCGGTACGCGACCCGCCACGGTCGCAGCCTCCTGCGGATCGATGCCGTGCTTGATCCAGCTGCCACGGGTGCCGTGGACGGCGAAGCGCAGCCCGTGGTCGGCGACCAGCTTGCTCGACTGCAGGATCACGCGGCGGTCCGGATAGCGCAGCACGACGTGGAACCAGTCGGGTGCCGCCGCCCCGTCGCGCAACGCCGCCAGATCGGCGGTCACCGCCTGCGGCCGGCCGAACAGCACCAGCGCCTGATCGACCAGATGCGGCCCCAGATCCAGCCAGGATCCGCCGGCGCGCGCATCCTTCCATGTCGGGGCGATGCCGGGCCGCCAGCGATCGAACCGGCTTTCGAGCTGGACGACCTCCCCCAGTAGCCCGTCGTCGATGATCCCGCGCAGGGTCAGGAAATCGGCGTCCCAGCGGCGGTTCTGGAACGCGGTCAGCATGACGCCGCTATCCGCCGCGAGATCGGCCAGCATGTACGCGTCGGACAATTTCGTGGCGAACGGCTTGTCGATCAGCACGTGCCGGCCCGCGCGGATCGCCGCGGCGGCATGTTCGGCGTGCAACTCATCCGGGCTCGACACGACCACCAGGTCGATGCCCGGTTCGGCCAGCAGAGCGGCGACGTCCGGGACCACGTGGACCTGGGGCAGGTCGGCATGCACCTTGGCCGCGTCGCGGGACACCACCGCGCGCAGGCTCATGCCAGGCGTCACGCCGACATAGGGCGCGTGGAACGCCCGACCGCCCAGCCCATAGCCGATCAGGCCGACGCCGATGTCATGTCGCTCCGTCATTGTGCCGGCGTAGCGCGCCGGATGTCGAAGCGCCATTGCCAGTGTCGATCGGAGTTGCTAGTGGCGCTCGCCTTACCAGCCACCGGCGCTTGTCCGGTGGGGTTTCACGTGCGGCCGTGGCGGAATTGGTAGACGCGCAACGTTGAGGTCGTTGTGGGCGAAAGCCCGTGGAAGTTCGAGTCTTCTCGGCCGCACCACATTGTCCGAGCCGGAAACGGCGGACGTCCGGTTCCTCAGCCGGTTCCCTCCCCTCGTCGGGGCACACCCCATCCACCGGACCGCGACCGCGCAGTCGCGATCCCGTGCGCCGGCACCTGCCGTTCCGCCGTGACACTGCTATGGCAGACCCGACACCGGGTGCGAACGAGGGGACCAGGGTTTGGGCGAGAGCGACACCGGCGTCACGGCGCAGCGCGACAGTTTCGGCACACTGCCCGACGGGCGCGACGTGGCGCGCGTCACCCTGACCAATCGCGGTGGCATCACCGCCACGACGATCGCCTGGGGCGCGGGGCTGCAGGCGCTGGCGATGCCCGATCACGCCGGGGACGTTGCGGATGTCTGCGCCGGCTACGACGACCTGTCCGGGGTGCTCGGCGATCCGTGGTTCATGGGCGCGAGCGTCGGCCGCGTCGCCAACCGGATCGCCGGCGGGCGGTTCGCGATCGACGGCGCCGCCTATGTCGTCCCGCCCAACGACGGCGCGCACGCGCTGCATGGCGGCGCGGCCGGCTTCGACCGCACGCTCTGGGACGTGGTGTCGGTCGGTGCGGGATCGGTCACGTTCCGCCTGGTCAGCCCGGCCGGCGACATGGGATTTCCCGGTACGCTGACGGTGACCGCGACCTATTCGCTCGACGCGGACGACCGGCTGACGATCGACTATCGCGCGACCACCGATGCGGCGACGATCGTCAACCTGTCGCACCACGCCTATTGGAACCTCGCCGGCGGTGGCACCGCATTGGACCACGAACTGACCGTGCTGGCCGATCGCTACACGCCGACCGACGCGACCGCGATCCCCACCGGCGTTCTGGCCCCGGTGGCCGGTACGCCGTTCGATTTCCGCACACCCACGCCGATCGGCGCCCGCATCCGCGACGCGCGCGATCCGCAGATCGGCTTCGGCCGGGGGTACGATCATAACTGGATCGTCGGCGACGCGGTGACGCAGGAGCCCCGCCCGGTCGCGCGGCTGGTCGATCGCGCGTCGGGCCGCGGGTTCGAGCTGCGATCGAACCAGCCCGGGCTGCAGGTCTATTCGGGCAATTATCTGGACGGCAGCCGGATCGGCAAGGGCGGGCAGTTGCTGCGCCAGGGCGACGCCGTTGCGCTGGAACCGCAAGGTTTTCCCGACGCCGCCAACCAGCCCGCCTTCCCGTCGATCCGCCTGGATCCGGGCGCGGCGTACCGCAACGTCATCGTCTATGCGTTCGGCGTCAGCGACTAGACGGCCCAGGCGGCGACATCGTCCTGGTCGCCGATCAGCGCCAGGCCGTGCGCGATCGAGGTGAGTTCGCCGCCGTCGGCGATCCGTTCCGCCCCGAAGCGATCGACGAACAGCCTGCGGATGCGCGGGATCAGCGAGGTGCCGCCGGTCAGGAAGACGCGGTCGATGCCGCCGGCGTCCAGCCCGGCACGGTCGAGCGCGCGGTCCACCGCGGACTCGATCCGTGCGATATCCGGCGCGATCCACCCCTCGAACTGGTCGCGCGTCACGTCCGCCTCGATCGCCATCCCAGCGCCCTCGAACGCGAATCGCGCCGTGTCGTCGGCCGACAGGTCGCGCTTGGCACGTCCGACCGCATCGTACAGGCGATAGCCGAGCTCCTGTTCGACGATCGCGATACCGCGCGCGATCGCGTCCGGATCGGTCGCGGCGCGGCGCAGCGTTTCCAGTTCGGCCAGCGTCTTGCGGTTGCGCATCAGCGCCAGCCGCGACCAGTCGCCGAAATCGGCGAAATGGCCACGCGGAATCTCCAGCACCTTGTCGAACGAGCGATAGGTGCCGCCCTTGCCCAGCAGCGGCAGCACCAGATGATCCAGGATGCGATAGTCGAACCGGTCGCCCGCGATGCCGACGCCGGCATGCGCCAACGGAACGCACCGCCGCGCGTCGCCCGGCGCGCCGATCCGCACGACCGAGAAATCGCTGGTGCCGCCGCCGAAATCGGCGACCAGGATCGTCGCCGGCCGGTCGATCCGCGACGCATAGCTGAACGCCGCGCCGACCGGCTCGTAGACATAGTGGACTTCGGTGCCGAGGGTAGCGAACACCATGTCGTACCGCTGGCGGGCGAGCGCCTCGTCCGGGCGGTGGCCGGCATATTCGACCGGGCGGCCGACGACGACGCGTCCCGCCCCGCCGAGCGTGACGCCGGCGTGGCGGACCATCTGCGCGACGAAGGCGCGGCCGATATCCTCGAACCGATAGCGCCTGGCGAACACCGTGGCGTGTTCGAAGCTGGCGCTGGCGGCGACCGACTTGAACGATTGCAGGAACCGGCTGCCCTGTGGGAAATCGAGATACTCGGCGATGGCCCAGGGGCCGCCGGCGACCTCCACGCCGTCCTCTTCCCAGAAACACAGCGCCGAGCGGAACACCGGATCGGAACCATCGGGTCCGGCGATCGGCACCAGATCCGACACGCCCCCACGCGCGATCGCGGCGACGGAATTGGTCGTACCGAAATCGAGGCCGAGCGAGAAGGGAGCGGTGGTCATCGCAGGTCCGCGCCTACACGCGCGGATGCCTGGACGCTACCGGCTGAAGGCTACTGGCCGAAACTGCCCCGGCGATACAGCAGGGTGATCGCGACGCGGCGGTTGCGCGCGTCGGACGGGTCCTTCTCGACCATGGGTTCGCGATCAGCGACGCCCTCGATCCGTTCGAACCGTGCCTCGGGGACGCCGGCCAGCGACAGGCGGCGGCGCGTCGCTTCGGCGCGGCCCGACGACAGCATCCAGTTGTTCATCGCGCGCGGGTCGCCGAACGGGAGGCTGTCGGTGTGACCGCGGATCATGATCGGGTTGCCGGTATTGCGGATCGCGTCGCCGACCAGCGCGACCAGGCTCGACGCCTCGGGCACCAGCGCAGTCGTGCCGAGCGCGAACATCGAGTAATCGGCGTCGTCGATCAGGTCGATCCGCATGCCGTCGCGCGTCATGATGAAGCGGACGTGCTTGCCGAGCTTCGCCAGCTTGCTGCTGGCCTGGATCTGCGCCTCGACCTGCCGTTTCAGTTTCGCGAAGTTCGCCTTGTCCTCGGCCTGCATCGTGTTGCGCATCGAGCCCTTCTCGCCCGATCCCTCGCGGTTGCCGCCGGTCGCGCCGGTCGGCACGGTCAGCGTACGCGTGCCGGTCTGCTGCGCCTTGTGCGGATAATTGTCCTTGTCGGTGATCGACGATCCGCCGAACATGCCGTTCGATCCGGCCGAATTGTCCTTCAGCTCGACCAGCGTCGGCGTGAAGTAATCGGCGATCGACTTGCGCTGTTTCTCGGTCGTCGCGCCGAGGATCCAGAGCAGCAGGAAGAACGCCATCATCGCGGTCACGAAATCGGCATAAGCGACCTTCCACGCGCCGCCGTGATGGCCGCCGTGCCCGCCGTCGATGATCTTCTTGACGATGATGATCTTGGGCGGCTGGTTGTTGCCGTGGGGGGCGCGCGCGGCGGCCATCTACGCGTCCTCTCCCACAACGACCGTTCGTCCTGAGCCTGTCGAAGGACGTGCCACGAGCGACATCGCGTACGGCACGTGCTTCGACAGGCTCAGCACGAACGGAGAAAGGGTAGCGGACAGCATCACCGCCCGCGCAGCCCGTCGAAGACCTCGCCGAAGCCCGGCTGGTTGCTGTGCGCGATGCCCGAGCGTGCCGCCTCGATCACCAGCGGCTGCGGGTGGCCGTGGAGCGAGGCGATGATGATCTGCTTGACCACGTGATAGATCGCGGCATCGGCGTCGATCACCTGCTGTAGCCGGTTCGCCAGCGGGGCGACGATGCCGTACGCCAGCAACACGCCCAGGAAGGTGCCGACCAGCGCCGATCCGATCATCCCGCCCAGGATCGCCGGCGGCTTGTCGATCGATCCCATCGTCTTGACCACGCCGAGCACGGCCGCGACGATGCCCAGTGCAGGCAGTGCGTCGCCCAGCGACGTCAGGGTTCCTTGCGGCCCCTGCACCTCGTGGTGGTGGGTCTTGATCGCGTTGTCCATGACCTCCTCAACCGCATGCACGTCGAGCGTGCCCGACGAGACGACGACCAGCCGCAGCGTGTCGGCGATCAGGTTGACGAGGGTGTGGTCGGCCAGCAGTCGCGGATATTCGGCGAACACGGCGGAGGACTTAGGATCCTCGACATGCGGTTCCAGCGCGATGGGACCGTCGACGCGCAGCATCTTCATCAGCTTGCTGACCAGGAAGATCGTGTCGAGATAGTCCTGTTTCTTGTACTTCGGACCTTTCAGCACCTTGGTGATGCCGCCGCCCAGCGCCTTGATCTCCTTCATCGAGTTGCCGATGATGAGCGCGCCGATCGCGGCCCCGCCGATGATGAGCATCTCGTGCGGGACGGCGTGCAGCACGGGGCCCAGCGCACCGCCGGTGATGGCGAAGCCGCCGAACACCATGGCGAGCAGGACGACGAGGCCGATCACTGGAAACATGGCGTGGACTTACCCCCGTGAAGCGCGCCGACCGCCGCCTCGCTCGGGCGAGGTTAACGGTCGATTTGCCGTATCTTTGACGGCGGGAGGTGGGGATTTGGTTAACGCGGCGGGAATTTTCGCCGCGCGCGATCACGGCGGGGCAGCAACCTATCGGATATAGTCGAACAGCGACAGCGAGCTGAGCTTCGAGAAGCTGGCCTGCGTCGCCTGCAGCACCGTCATCGTCTTCTGCAGTTCGGTAATCGTCACCGAGATGTCGGTATCCTCGATCTTCGATCGCGCTTCCTCGCGGGTCAGCGCCAGGTCGGTGAGCCGGGCCTGTTCGAGTTCCAGCCGAGCGCCGCGCGCGCCGATCGACGCGCGGGCGTTGGTGACCGCATTGTTCGCCGCCTGGACGTCGGCCGCGGCGGTGCCGACGTCGGTGTTCGACTTCAGCGCCGCCGACAGCTTCTGGACGATCGCGAACATGTCGCTGGTGCCGCCGCCGCCGACCACGATATTGTCGAAGATCGCATCGCCGCTGGTCGTCGCATCGATCGTCCGTCCGTCGCCGATCGGGATCGCGCCGGCCTGACCCGACCCGGTATAGCCGATCGTGCCATCGGCATTGCGGACATAGGGCGGATCGATGGTCGATCCGCTGAACAACGGGCTGCCGCGCGAATCGGTCGTGTTGGCGATGCGCAGCAGATCCTCGACGATCACGTCCAGTTCGGTCGCCAGCGCATTCTTCTGTTCCACCGTCATCGTGTTGCTGCCGGCGTTGATCGCGATCTCGCGCACACGGTTCAGCTGCGCCTCGACGCTGCCGAGCGCGGTGGACGATGCGGTCAGGATCGAGTTCGCCAGGTCGATGTTGGTGTTCTCGGCCTCGCCGTTCGCGGTTTCGCGCTTCAGCTTGGCGAGCGCACGAAACGCCGAGGCGTCGTCCGACGGCGCCTGGATGCGCTTGTTGGTGGCCAGCTGGGTGGTCAGCTTGTCGGCCTGCGCGCCCAGCGCCGCCATCAGGTTGCGCGAACGGTCGAAGGTGACACTGGTGGGTACGCGCATGGTCGGATCCCTCAGCGGATATCGATGATGGTCTGCAGGATGTCGCGCGCGACCTGGATCACGCGGCTCGACGCCTGATAGGCTTGCTGGAAACGGATCAGGTTGACCGCCTCCTCGTCCAGATCGACGCCGGTCACCATGTCGCGCGCGGCGATGGCGGTGGTGTGGATCGATCCTTGCGCCGACGCGACGTTGCGGCGCGCGGTCAGCAGCGCGGCGTTGTCGGTGATCGCGTCGTCGAACTGACCTTCCCAGTCGGCGGAGGTGCGCAGATTGGACAGCGCGGTCATGTTGCCGTTGCCGCGCGGCCCCTCGCCCACCGCTGCCGCAGCGATACCGCGCGGGTCGGTCAGCGCCAGGCTGAGGTCGGTCGGGGTGTCGCCGACCGCGAAGATCGGCCCGCCCGGGTTGCCCGACAGGTCGCGACCATCGGCCTGGAAATCATTGATCTGGGTGGCGAAGTTGCCGGCCAGGAAATGCAGGTTGTCGCGCGCGCCAGCGATGCGGCCGGCGGCATCGACCATGCCGGCCATCGACCCGCCCTGCGGCGACAGCGCGACGCTGGTGTTGCCGCGATTGGCCAGGATCGACACCGCGCCCGACGTGTTCATCGTGAAGGTGAAGAAAGCAGCGCCTTCGGTATCGGCGACGACCGGCCCGGTGTTGCCGCCGACACGCACGGTCGCGCGCCCGACGTCGTCGACCGCGACATTGACGTCGATCAGCGCGCTCATTCCCTCGAGGATGCGATCGCGTTCGTCGAGCAGTTCGGCCTGGGTGCTGGAATTGGGCGCGGTGCGCGTCAGGCTGCGGTTGACGCGCGACAGGCCGGCAGCGAGATCGCTCAGCGCCTTGGCCGCGTCCTGGCCCTGTTCGGCGAGCTCGACGCCGGCGCTGGCGAGCGCGCGGCCGGTGCCGGTGAAGGCGGAGGCGAGCGCGGACGCCTCCTCCAGCATCACCGAACGCGGCGCGGTGGCGGCGGGATCGGCGGCGACGCCCTTCGCCGCGGTGAAGAAGGCGGTCAGCCGGTCGCTCAGCTGGTTGCCCGTCAGCGCGCCTTCGATCCGTTCGATCCACGTCACGCCGGCTTCGGTGCGGGCCAGGTCGGATCCGGTGGAGCGGACCTCGGCCGACTTGAACGCATCGGCCGAGCGGACCAGGCCGGTGACGTGCGATCCGTTGCCGGTCAGGTTGATCGACTGGCCCAGCTGGACGCTGGTCGTCCGCCCGACCTCCTGGATGGTGGCCGAACGGCGGGCGTAGCCGGGGGTGGAGGCGTTGGCGATATTCTCCGACGTCGTGTTGAGCGCGGTCTGATACGCGCGCACGCCGCTGGCGCCGATGTTGAGCAGGTCGCTCATGGCGTCTCACCCGCCGTGTCCGTGGCCGGTGCCGGCACCGGCTGGGACTTCGCCAGGAACTCGGTCATCGCCTTGCCGATGCCCAGCGGCGCGTTGACCGCCATGCTCTCGGCGATCTTGCCGTCGAACATGTCGCGGAACTGTTCGCCGGCCTTGTTGTCGAACAGGCCGTCGCCCAGTTTGGCGGCGCGCATCGACTTCAGCATCATGCCGGTGAAGATCGCCTCGAACCGCTGGCCCGCCTTTTCCAGATTGTCCTTCGACGCCAGGCGCGAGGTGTCGTTCGACACCCCGCCGACCGTGCCGGTCAGCCGTGCGGTCGGGACGGAAGAGGCGGAAAGCTGCGTCACAGGACGATCAGCTCGGCCTTGAGCGCGCCGGCTTCCTTGAGCGCCTCCAGGATCGCGACCAGGTCGGCCGGTGACGCGCCGATCGCATTCACCGCCTTGACGACGTCGGCCAATCTGGGTCCGGGCTCGAGCAGGAACATCGGCTTCTTTTCTTCCTCGATACTGACAGCGCTTTTCTGTTCCAGTGCCGTCTCGCCCTTCGAGAACGGCTGCGGCTGGGACACGCGCTGCGATTCATCAATACGAACGGTAAGTTTACCATGTGTTACCGCCGCGGGGCTGACACGCACCGCGCTATTGATAACGACCGTTCCGGTGCGGGCATTAACGATTACTTTCGCCGGAGCCTCCGCGGAGGTCGCGTCGAGGTTCTCGATCCCGCTCATCAGCTGGGCGCGGACGTCGGCACCGGTCGGCGCGGTGACCGCGATCGACACGCCGTCGACCGCGCGGGCGATGCCCGCACCGTAGCGCGCGTTGATCGCGGCGGCGACGCTCTGCGCCGTCGTGAAGTCGGCCCGCGCCAGGTTGAACGTCAGCGTCGGGGTGGAGGCGAAACCGGTATCCACCGCCCGCTCGACCGTCGCCCCTTCGGGAATGCGGCCGGACGACGGGATGTTGACGACGATCTTCGACCCGTCGGCACCCTGCGCGCCCAGGCCGCCGACCGCCAGATTGCCCTGCGCCATCGCATAGATCTGGCTGTCCGCGCCGTAGAGCGGGGTCAGGATCAACGTGCCGCCGCGCAGGGACTTGGCCTTGCCCATCGACGACACGGTGATGTCGAGCTTCTGGCCCGGCTTGGCGAAAGCGGGCAGTTCGGCGGTAATCATGACGACGGCCGCGTTCTTCAGGCCCGGATTGACGCCCGGCGGCAGTTGCAGCCCGAAGCGCGAGGTCACGCCCTTCATCGACTGGACGGTATATTCGAGGTTGTCGTCGCCCGTGCCCGGCAGGCCGACGACGACGCCGTAGCCGGTCAGCTGGTTGGTCCGGATGCCCTGGAACGCGCCCAGATCCTTGATGCGATCGGCATGCGCCGGGGCCGACAGAAATGCCGACGCCAGTGCCACGCTCCAGACCGTTCGTTTCGAGCCCTTCGACTGCCTGCCAAGGCAGGCGCTCAGGATGAACTTCGGCGCACCGCGCCGAAGTCGAGAAACGGTGATGAAGGTCAGAAGGTTTCTCGACTTCGCTCGAAACGAACGGAGTTTAGAGAGCCCGGACGAACGGAGGAGGGAGAGCATGATGGACATCCTCAGAACGGGCTGATGACTTGGAAGAAGCGGCTGAACCAGCCCTGGCGGCTGGCGCGGGCGACATCGCCGCGGCCAGTGTAGGCGATGCGGGCGTCGGCCACGCGGGTCGACAGCACGCGGTTGTCGGCGCTGATGTCGGCAGGGCGCACGATCCCGCGGATCTGAACGAATTCGTCGCCGCGGTTGAGCGTCACCGTCTTCTGCCCCTGCACCACCATCGTGCCATTGGGCAGCACTTCGGCGACGGTCACGCTGACTTCGCCCGACAGCGCGTTCGACTGGTCCGCGGTGCCGGTCCCGCCGAAGTTGCGCGTGCCGCTGACGGTGGCGTCGGTCGGCTTGAACAGCGACAGCGGGCCGGTCGATGGCGGGGTCAGGCCGAAGCCGCCGCCCGAATCGAGCTTGCTGCCCGAGGATTTCGACGCGCTGGTGCGTTCGACCAGCACGATCGTCAGCGGATCGCCGACGGCGCGGGCGCGCGCGCCCTCGTACAGGCCGCCGTAACCGTTCGCCGCCTGGAAGATCGCGCCGTTGGCCGGCTGCGGGGCGACCGGCAGCGGCTGCGGATAGGCGGTGCGGAATTCGGGCGGCGGCACGGCGGGCTTCTTCTTGCCGAAGATGCCGGCGCTGGCCGGGGTCGCGAGTATCGCGGTCGCAGCGAGCAGGATGACGAGGTGGCGCATGACGATTCGGCCGATCACAGATTGTTGTTGACGTATTTGAGCATCTCGTCGGTCGCCGAGATCATCTTGGAATTGACCTCGTACGCGCGCTGGGTCTCGATCATGTCGACCAGCTCCTCGACGACGTTGACGTTCGATCCCTCCAGCATGCCCTGGCGGATCTGGCCGCGGCCGTCCTGGCCGGCGATGCCCAGGTTCGCGGCACCGCTCGCCCCTGTCTCGATCAGGTAATTATCGCCGGTGTTCTGCAGGCCCGCAGCATTGGGGAACGTCGCGACCTGGACCTGGCCCAGCTGCGTCGCCTCGGTCTGGCCCGGCACGGTCGCCGATACGGTGCCGTCGGCGCCGATCGTGATCTGCGTCGTCCCCTCCGGCACGGTGATGCCGGGCATGACCTGATAGCCCTCGGACGTGACCATCAGCCCTTCGGCCGACCGGCTGAAGTTGCCGGCGCGGGTGTAGCCCAGCTGGCCGCCGGGCAGCTGCACCTGGAAATAGCCGTCGCCGTCCAGCGCCATGTCGAGCGCGTTGTTGGTCGTCTGCAGCGACCCCTGCGTGTCGATCCGCGCCGTGCCCTGTACGCGTACGCCGGTGCCCAGGTTCAGGCCGGTCGCGTATTTCGTCTCCGCCGTGCTGGCGGCGCCGGGCGCGGTGACGACCTGATACGCCAGCGTCTCGAATGCGGCGCGGTCCTTCTTGAAGCCCGTGGTGTTCACGTTGGCGAGGTTGTTCGAGATGACCCGCATGCGCGTATCCTGCGCGTCGATGCCGGTGCGGGCGATGTGGAGTGCTGCGGAACCCATCGTTCTATTCCTTCAGATTAGATGAGGGCGTTCGGGACGATGCCCTCAGCCGTTCGTGCTGAGCTTGTCGAAGCACCGTACTTGGTGCCGCGAATGCATTGCCTGCGGATCGGAGAACGGTGCTTCGACAAGCTCAGCACGAACGGAATTGACCGGTTCATCGTCCTCTAACCCGGAAGCCGCATGAGCGAGGCGGAGCTTTCGTCCATCGACTTGGCCTCCTTCAGCAGGTTGGCCTGCACTTCGTAGCTGCGCTGGTTCTCGATCATGTCGACCAGCGCCTGGGTCAGGTTGACGTTCGATCCTTCGAGCGACCCGGTGATGACCTTGGCCTCGGGATCGTCGGGCAACACCCCACCGCCCTTCACGTGCAACAGGTTGTCGAGGCCCTTCACGGTCTGCGACCCTTCCGGACTGGCCAGCCGCAGCCGGTCGACGACCTGCGGCGCGCTGCCGGGGGCGGCGCCGATCGGCATGATCGATAGCGAACCGTCCTCGGCGATCATCACCTTCTGCGCGGGCGGCACGGTGATGGGGCCCCCCGACCCCATCACCGGGAAACCGTCACCGGTTTCCAGCACGCCCGATTCGGTGATCCGAAGATCGCCGCGCCGGGTATAGGCCTCGGTCCCGTCGGTCGCCTGCACGGCGAGCCACGAGGATCCGGGGATGGCGATGTCGAGGTCGCGGCCGGTCGCCTGGATGGTGCCAGAACGCCGGTCGGCGTCCAGCACCTCCTCGGCCGCGGGCGCGCGCGATTCCAGGCCGTCGCCCCCTTTGAGCATCATCTGCTGAAAGGCGACGCGATCGGCGCGGAAGCCGGTGGTGGACGCGTTCGCGATGTTGTTCGCGATCGCGGCCTGGGCCGACATCTGCCCCTTCAGCCCCGACAGGGCGGTATAGACCATCCGGTCCATCGCGCGCGTTCCTTATCCTTGTCCGCTTACGATCAGCTGCGGATGTTGAAGATGGTCTGCGAGACCTGGCTCGACGTCTCCAGGCTCTTGGCGTTCGCCTGGAAGTTGCGCTGTGCGGCGATCAGGCCGACCAGTTCCTCGGTGATGTCGACGTTCGACCGTTCGATCGCGCCGGCCATCAGGTTGCCGAAGCCGTTGGCGCCGGCCTCGCCCAGCTTGGCCTCGCCCGACACGCCGGTCGATGCCCAATAGCTGTTGCCCAGCTGGCGCAGGCCCGACGGGTTGGCGAAGTTCGCCAGCACCACCTTGCCCAATGCCTGGGTGTCGCCGTTCGAGAAGCTGGCGCGGACGATGCCGTCCTCGCCGACGCTGACGCCCTCGAGCTGGCCGACCGCGCGGCCGTCCTGCGTTTCGCTGAGCTTGGCGAACGGCTGGCCCAGCTGGGTCGTCGCCGTGCCGAAATCGAGCGTGGTCTGCTGCGCGGTGGTCGAGCCGGTCGGCGTGAACGCGTCGAACGCGATCGCCGCGGTCGGCGACGACAGCGCGCCCGAGCTGTCGAACGTCAGGACGGTCGGGCTGGTCGATCCGCTCTGCGTCAGCTGCTGGTCGCCGACGAAGGTATAGACCTGCCACGTGCTCGACGAACCCGCCCCCGACGATGCGGTGTCGCGGACGTAATAGTTGGTCATCGTCATCGCATTGCCCGCGACGTCATAGGTCGTGGTCTGCGACGAATTGTTATAGGTCGACGGATTGAAGCGATCGAAGCCGTAGGGATTCGCGGTCGTGAAGATCGCATTGTCCTTCGGGATCGACGCGTTGGCCGACAGGTTGACCGCCAGCGACACCGATTCGGTCGCCGCCGGCGTGCCGCTGGTCGCGGGCAGGCGCAGGTTGATCGTCGAATCGAGGCCGGTGGCGACGACGGTGCCCGAGCCATCGACCGGATACACCTGCAGATGGCCACCATTGGCATCGGTCACGAAACGTTCGGCATCGACCGAGAAGCCGCCGTTGCGGGTGAACGCGACCTTGGCCGAGTTCGGATCGGGCTTCACCGCGAAAAAGCCCTCGCCCGAGATCATCATGTCGAGCGAGTTGGTCGACTGCTGCGCGCCGCCCTGGCCGAACTGCTGGCGGATCGCCTTCACGACCGTGCCCGACCCGATCATCTGGGTCGGACTGATCGACACGCTCGACGCCATCACGTCGGCGAATTCGGTGCGGCTCTTCTTGAAGCCGTTGGTCGAGACGTTCGCCAGATTGTGCGAGATCGTCGACATTTCGGTCTGTGCGGCCTGCAGGCCCGAGAGCGAGGTGTAGAAGGACATGGCGTGATGCTCCTTGGTGGTTCAGAGGGTGACGATGATGGGGTTCAGGCGGCGGACCGGACGGCGGCGGGGCCGATCGATCCGACACCCAGGACGCTGAGGACGGGATCCTTGCCCGCAGGCATCGATACCGAGGTGACGGGGGCCCAGACGAGCGTCCGGCTGGTGACCGCCTTGGTGCCGTTCTTGGCGCTGGCGCTGACCGTGAACGGTCCGCCGGAGACGGCGGCACCGGCGTTGTCGGTGCCGTCCCAGTCGTAGTTGACGACGCCGGCCGCCTGCGCGCCCAGGTTGACGGTCTTGACGACTTCGCCGCTGGCATTGGTGATCGCCAGGTTGACCGCGGTCGCGGCACCATCCAGCTCGACCGCACCGGCAAAACCGCCGGCGGTCCGCGGATAGGCGGTCTTGCCCTCGGTCAGCACGGTCTTGCCGACATAGGCGAGCGCGTCGCCGGTCGTCGTCGCGCCGAGCTTCGTCGCGATCGCCTTCAGCGTCGTCGACATCTCGGTCTGGTTCGACAGGCTGCTGAACTGCGCCATCTGGGCAACCATCTGGCTGTTGTCCATCGGCTCGAACGGATCCTGGTTCTTCATCTGCGCCGTCATCAGCTTGATGAAGTCGCCGGTCGTCATCTCGCTGGCGTCCTTGCTGGTGCTCTTGACCGTCGTGGTCGTGCGCTTGATGCCCAGCGCGCTCAGCGTGTTGTCGAACGAGGTAGCCATCTATCAGCGTCCCAGCTTGAGGGTGTCGATGATGAGCGACTTGGCCGTCTGCATCACCTCGACGTTGTTCTGGTAGGTGCGCGCGCTCTCGAGCATATCGACCAGCTCGCGCGTTTCATCGACCGCGTTTTCCCAGACGTTGCCGTCCTTGTCGGCCATCGGATTGCCGGGGTCGAAGCGCTTGGTCGGCTCCTCGCCGGCGGTCACGACCTTCTCGACGTTGACCGTCGACATGCCCGACGCCGCATCGAACTGCGTGCGGAACACCGGCTTGATGCTGCGGTACGCGGCCTCGGGCGTCGTCGCGACGCCGCCGGCGTTGGCCAGGTTCGACGCGGTCGTGTTCATCCGCACCAGCTGCGCGGACATCGCGCGCCCGGCGACCTGGAAGATGTTCATGGGATTGTCGGCCATCTAGCTCACTCCCCCTTCAGCGCGCGGGTGATCGTGCCGATGCGCCCGTTCAGGAACGACAAGGTCGTCTGATAGGCGACGGCATTCTCGGCGAACGCGGTCTGCTCGGTCGCCAGTTCGACGGTGTTGCCGTCCATGCTCATCTGCGTGGGCAGGCGGTATTTGGTGTTGGCGGCGATGCCGGCGTCGATCGATCCGCCCTCGGCCGATTTCAGCGCGGCGGAAAAGTCGATGTCGCGCGCCTTGAAGCCCGGTGTGGAGGCATTGGCGATGTTCGACGCGAGCAGCCCCATGCGCTGCGACCGCACCGCCAGTGCTGCACCATGTACCCCGAAGAGATCGTTCTCAGCCATCGTGATCGGCCTTGCCTTGCGTGATTGCACAGGGGTCTCTGCAATGGCCGTGCCAACTGCGCGATCTGTTCGCGATTGCCGGTGGCGGCAGGGGGAAGCGGCAAGCGCTTGCCGGCGGCGGCAACGGGGTGCCGGGGCTTCGACCTGATCAAACCGTTCGCCTCGAGTGGGGATCGAGCTTGTCGAGAACCCGTATCGAGAGGTCCTGTCCGGCGCACCCATCTCTCGATACGCCGTCTCGACAAGCTCGACAGCTACTCGAGACGAACGGCAATTTGGCGGGAGAAGGTGGCACGCCCCTTGCTTAGCTCTCGCGCGATGACCCTCACCGCCGCCCTCGCGCCGTTCCTCGACCCCGTCGCCTTCGCCATCGTCGGCGGGGGTACGCTGGTCGCGACGATCCTGCGCACACCCTCGCGCGACCTGGTGCGCGGCATGGTGGCGCTGAAGTGCTTGACCCGCGCCCCGTTCGACGCCGGCGCGCTGGTCACGCAGGTCGATGCACTCACCCGCATCTCGGCGCGGCACGGCGTGATGCAGCTCGATCGTTCGGTGATCCGCGACGCCGACGTGTCCGCCGCGATCAACGCCGTGGTCGATGGCGCCGATGCCGCGCGCGTCGCCCGGCTGGTCGAGGACGCCCGCACCGCCCGCTACGAGCGCCAGCGCGCCGCCGCCGACCTCTGGGCCGGTGCCGCCGAACTTGCGCCCGCGATGGGCATGGTCGGAACGCTGATCGGCCTCGTCCGCCTGTTCACCACCATGTCCGATCCGGCCGCGATCGGGGGGGCGATGGCGATCGCGGTACTGGCCACCCTGTACGGCGCGCTGATCGGCAATCTGCTCTGCCTGCCCGTCGCGACGCGGCTCAAGCGCCTCGCGCGGGCGGAATACATCGAACGGGGCCGGCTTGGCCCTCCCCTCGCCGCGCTGGCCGCGCGCGAGGCGCCGCGTGGCCGCGCCGAGATCGCGGCATGACGGCCGAACAGCTCTTGGAGGACGAGCCGCGACGGCCGATCTGGCTCATCACGCTGGCCGACGTCATGCTGCTGCTCGTCGGATTCTTCGTGTTCCTCCAGGCGAACACGACGCTGGATGCGCAACAAATCGCCGCCGGATTGCGCGACGGCTTCGGCCTGGCCGCGGATGCGCCGATGGCGGTCGATGCCAATGCCGTGCAGGGCTTTGCGCCCGGATCGGCGGCGCTGCCGCCGAACGACGTCGCCGGCTGGGTCCGCGCGGCGCTGCAGGATCCGCGCACGATCATCCGCGTGACGGGCGGCACCGACGGGTCCGCGCAAGACGTCGATCCCGCCACCGGATCGCCCGCGATCCTGGCCGCCGATCGCGCGCGCGCGGTCGCTGCGCTGATCGCACCCGACGTGCCGCCTGCACGCATCGCCATCGATACCCGCCCCGGCGCCGGCCGCGCCGTCCAACTCACCATCGCCTTTGCCGGGGAAACACCATGATCCGCCCGCTGCTGATCCTCGCCGCCGTCACGACCGCGCCCGTCGCGCAGGCGCAGGTCCGCTTCCAGGACACCACCGCGATCGACGTGGCGGTCGCCGCCTTTACCGGCCAGGCGGTCGGTACGGAGGGCGGCGCGCGCACTGCGGTGGATCCGCGGCTGAAGCTTGCCGCCTGCCCGTTGCCGCAGCTCGACTGGCGCGGCAGCTATCAGGATGCCGTCGTCGTCACCTGCGACGCGCCGCGCTGGCGGATCTACGTTCCGATCAAGCTGCCGCCGCAGGCCGCGCGCCCCATCGTGGCGGCGTCGGTCAGCCCGGTCGCGCCGGCACCGAAGCCCGACATCGTCATCCGGCGCGGCGATCCGATCACGGTAGAGGCCGGCACGGCCGGCTTCTCGATCACGCGCGACGGCATCGCGATGGGTGACGCGCCCGCCGGCGGGCGCCTGCTGGTCAAGGTCGATCCCGCCAGGCCGCCGATCCAGGCGGTCGCGGTCGAGACCGGCCGCGCCGCGCTTCCGGGCTGGACGCGCTGACGCGCTGACGCGCTGGGGCTGGCTGGACGCGTTAACCTCCCCTCGAAGATTTTTCCTAAAGTTTCCGGTCCATAGGTCGTTTGCTCAGGTAACGAAGCATTTCGAGGACGGAAGCCATGGTGGATCCGGTCGGTTTAAAGGCCACAGCAAGCGTCGATCGCCGGCTCGCCCCAGTCGCGCCGGTCTCCGCCGTACAGGTAACACAGCCCGCGGTGCAGACTGCCGGATCGGTCGCCGCCGCATCGGGACTGCAGGCGCTGACGCAGCCCGCAGCCGCCGCACCGCCGGTCGATGTCGATCGCGTGTCGAAGATCAAGAAGGCGATCGAGGACGGGAAGTTCCCGCTGATCCCGTCGACCATCGCCGACCGTCTGATCGCCTTCAAGCTGCAGTGGAATCCCAATGAGCCGGCGTGACGCGCTGATCGGCGTGATCGAGGCGCTCCACGCCGAGATCGCCGCGCTGAAGGCGAACGACATCGCCGGGCTGGAAGCCGCGACCTCGGCCAAGCTGAAACACATCGAACGCGTCGCCCACGCAACCGACGAGGCACCGACCGCCGAACTGGACGAACTCGCGCGCGAGGCGCATCGCCTGAACGAAACCTGCCGCATCTACGTCAATCTGATGGCGGCAAACGTCCGCCGCCGCCTGCAGGTTCTTGCCGGTTCGGGCAGTCCTTCGTACCGGCCACAGGGGGCTGCGGCCTACGCTTGAGAGCCGACAGTCCTAATTCCCACCGTTCGCCCTGAGCTTGTCGAAGGGTGTGCCTCGGATACACGTGCTTCGACAGGCTCAGCACGAACGGGAACGGGGCGGCCGGTTTCAATTAACCAATTTTGGCACGGCTCTTGCTGAATGTCCTTCGACCAGAAGGATTCAGGCCAGACCCGATGACCATACCGACGATTCAGCGCCTGATGGGCGGCGGCAAGGCGGGCGTCCAGAACGCCATCCAGCTCGCGTCCAGTCGTACCGGAATCGATTTCAACTATCTGCTGGGCCAGGCTCAGGTCGAAAGCGGCCTGAACGCCTCGGCGCGTGCCGGCACCTCGTCGGCGACGGGGCTGTACCAGTTCATCGAACAGAGCTGGCTGGGCGTGGTGAAGAACCACGGTGCCGAACACGGCATGGCCTGGGCCGCCGACAGCATCAGACAGACGGCGTCGGGCAAGTTCGTCGTCACCGACCCGGGCGCGCGCCGCGCGATCCTGAACCTGCGCACCGATCCCACCGCCGCGTCGCTGATGGCGGCCGAACATGCGTCGGACAACAAGGACGCGCTGTCCGGTACGCTGTCCCGCGACGTCACCGGCACCGACCTGTACATGGCGCATTTCCTGGGCATCGGCGGCGCGAAGAAATTCCTGTCGGCGATGGAGGCCAATGCCGACCTGCCGGCGGCATCGCTGTTCCCCGGCGCGGCCCGTGCCAATCGCAACGTGTTCTATGCCGCCGACGGATCGGCGCGGTCGCTTGGCGACGTCTACCAGCGGTTCGCCGCCAAGCTCGACAAGGGCGCCAGCGCTTCGGGCGCGACCGGCCTCGCCAGCGGCGCGATGGATGCGCTGCGGCTCGATCCCGGGATGGAAGTCGTGCTGGGCAACGAGGCGCAAGGGGGGGACCGCAGCTGGCTCGCCTCCACGCTCGACCAGTTCAACGCTGGCGGCCGCCAGGCCAATGCGACGCCCGCCAACCCGCTGTCCGAAACCCTGCTCCGGCCCAATCCGCAGAATGCGCGGCTGGCCTATCTGATGCTCGCGCAGCTGGGAGGTAACGTCTGATGGCGTCGCCTGCGTTCCTGCCGGGCAACGCGTTGCCGATGCTGCGTGGCGCGGCGCTGCCGGCGGCCATGCTGCTGCTCGTCGTGCTCATGGTTGTGCCGATTCCGTCGTTCCTGCTCGACGTGTTCTTCATCATGAACATCATCATCAGCCTGGCGGTGCTGATGGTCGCGATGAACGCGCAGAAGCCGCTCGATTTCTCGGCCTTCCCGAGTGTGCTGCTGTTCGCCACCCTGTTCCGCCTCGCGCTGAACGTCGCCTCCACCCGCGTCGTGCTGGGCAAGGGGCATGAGGGCGAGGCCGCCGCCGGCCATGTGATCGAGGCGTTCGGCACCTTCCTGATCGGCGGCGACTATGTCGTCGGGCTCTTCGTGTTCAGCATCCTCGTCATCATCAACATGATCGTGGTGACCAAGGGCGCGGGCCGCGTGTCGGAAGTGTCGGCGCGCTTCACCCTCGACGCCTTGCCCGGCAAGCAGATGGCGATCGACGCCGACCTGAACGCCGGGCTCATCACCCCCGACGAAGCCCGCCAGCGGCGCGTCGATACCGCGACCGAAGCCGATTTCTACGGATCGATGGACGGTTCGTCGAAGTTCGTGAAGGGCGATGCCGTCGCCGGCCTGCTGATCCTGGCGATCAATATCGTCGGCGGCCTGATCCTGGGCACCGTCAGCCACGGCATGGCGGTGAAGGAAGCGGCCCAGACCTATATCGTGCTGGCGATCGGCGACGCGCTGGTCGCGCAGCTGCCCGGACTGATGCTGTCGAT
This sequence comes from Pseudomonadota bacterium, assembly GCA_040388765.1. Classification (GTDB taxonomy): domain Bacteria; phylum Pseudomonadota; class Alphaproteobacteria; order Sphingomonadales; family Sphingomonadaceae; genus Sphingomonas. The sequence goes on from JAZKBG010000002.1 coordinate 435,338, forward strand.
CGCCGCCGCCGCGATCGTGACGCGCGTCACCTCCAGCCAGGATCTGGCGGGCCAGATCGGCACCCAGTTCGGCAGCCACCGGACGTGGACGCCGGTCGCCGTCATCCTGACCCTGCTCGGGCTGATGCCCGGCATGCCGCATTTCATCATCCTGCCGATGGCCGCGGTCGCCGGCTATGCCGCGTGGCGCCTGAAGAAGACCGCCGACATGCCGGTCATCGTCGCCGCGGAACCGGTCGAGCCGACCGACCTGTCGAAGATCGGCTGGGACGAGGTGACCGACACCTGCCACGTCATGCTCGACATCGGTTACGGCCTGGTGCCGCTGGTCGACGAACGCAAGGGCAGCCCGCTGATGGGTCGCATCACCGGGGTACGTCGGCAATTGTCGAAGGATCTGGGCTTCGTCGTGCCGCAGGTGCGGGTGCGCGACGACATCAATCTGGCACCCTATACCTACCGCCTCATCATCGGCGGCGTCATCGTCGGCGAGGATCAGGTGTCGCCCGACGAGATGCTGGCGCTCGACACCGGCCAGGCGGTCGGCACGCTGCCGGGCAAGGCGGCGAAGGATCCGACGTTCGGGCTGGACGCGGTGTGGATTTCGCCCGCCGATGCCGATGCAGCGACCGGCGCGGGCTATCTGGTGGTCGATGCCGGCACCGTCATCGCGACGCACCTGAACCAGCAGCTGCTGACCAACGCGTCCGACCTGCTCGGCCCCGACGAAGTGCAGTCGCTGCTCGACGGGCTGAAGGAGCGCGCCGCCGCGCTGGTGGCGGCGCTGTGCCCGGCCCCATTGCCGCTGACCACGCTGACGCAGGTACTCCGGTCCCTGCTGGCCGAGGGGATCCCGCTGAAGGAATTCCGTCGCATCGCCTCCGCCCTGGCCAGCGCCGCGCAGCGCACCGCCGATCCCGAGGAGCTGGTCGAGCTGATCCGCCCCGATCTCGGCGCGCTCATCATCCAGAAGCTGTGCACCGTGCGCGAGCCGCTGCGCGTGATGACGCTGGAGGGCCAGCTGGAGGCACTGCTGGGTCAGGCGGTGCGATCCGACCCGGCGCGCCGCCACTCGATCGAACCCGAACTCGGCCGCCGCATCGCCGACGCGCTGCAACAGGCCGCCCAGCCGCTGATTTCCGAAGCCAAGCCGTTCGCGCTGGTCGTCCAGCCCGCGATCCGCGTCGCGATGCGCAAACTTGTCAAAACCATCCTGCCGGACACCCCCGTCATGAGCTTTTTTGAAGTGCCCGAGGACAAGTCGGTCGAGGTCGTCGCCGTGATCGGCGCGCCCGCACCGCAACAGGCGCTCGTGGCATGAGTTTCCACCAACGCATCATACCCGAAGCGGGCGTGCCGCTGACCTATGCCCCGCGGCCGCGGCCCGGCGGCGACATGGAGGTGCTGGTGCGCAAGCACCTGCCGATGGTCCGCCGCATCGCATGGCACGTCCACGGCAGCATGAGCAGCATCGTCGAGGTCGAGGATCTGGTCCAGATCGGCCTGGTCGCGCTGGTCGAGGCGGCATCGAGCTTCGAGGATCGCGGCGCGGTGACGTTCGAGCAGTATCTCCACACCCGCGTACGCGGATCGATGATCGACGAACTGCGCCGTCAGGCGACGCTGACCCGCGGCGCGATGAAGCGGCGCAAGCTCTACCACGACACCGTCGCCGCGCTGACCGACGCCACCGGTACGCGGCCCGACGATCTGGCGGTCGCCGAGCGGCTGGGCGTGACGCTGGAGAAGCTGCGCACCGACTATGCCACCGCCGAAGCGGTGCGGTTCGAGAGTGTCGATGACGTCTATACCGACGAAGGTCCGTGGTTCGTGTCCGACGAACCCTCCGCCTTCGACATGCTGGCCGACGCCGACCAGCGCGACGCGCTGATCGCGGCGATCACCGAACTGCCCGAGCGCGAACAGCTGGTCATCCAGCTCTATTACGTCGAGGAATTGAACCTGGAGGAAATCGGCCAGGTGCTGGAGGTCGGCGCGGCGCGAGTGTGCCAGATCAAGAAGTCCGCGCACGACCGGCTCAAGAAGGGGTTGCAGCGGCGGTTGGGTTGAGAAGAAAAATGTTTGGGCGAGCTGCGCTCGCAAGGCGCGAAGACGCTAAGGGGTCCGACCTGCTTGGCTGCGTAGCAGCCTATTTCCACACGCAATCGATCGTCTTCCGATCGCCGGCCTGATCGCCCACCCTCGTCGCGCCTTCGCGCCTTGCGGGCGTAGCCCGCCTAAAAATCACGTCTTCAAACCGTAACCGCAGCCCCCACCGGTCCGACACCCGCCGCCTCGCCGCGCGAGTACGTCCCCGTCAGCAACCCTGCCGCCAGCACCCGCCCGCGCATCGCGTCGAGCATGTCGCCCCGGCTCGGACTTTCGCCCGGATCGGCGACCTCGGCCAGCGCGAACAGCTGGAACGCATAACGATGCTCGCCGTGGCCGGTCGGCGGATCGGGCGGCAGCCAGCCTTCGCGCAGATAGCTGTTCGTGCCGACGTCGCCGGCCGCACCACCGGCTCCGTCCGCGACGATCGCCCCTTCGGCCAGTTGCCCGTCCTCGCCCGGCAGTCCCCAAACGATCGCATGGACCAGCGGACTGGGCGTCGGCGCATCGGCATCCTCGACGAGCAGCGCGAGCATCCGCGTCTCGGGCGGCACACCGGTCCAGAACAGCGGCGGCGATACGCCGGCACCATCGGCGGTGAAGCGTTCGGGCAGGCGTGCGCCGTTGCCGAAGGCGGGACTGCGCAGGTCGATCGCAGCAAAACTGCCCAGCCCTTCCTGCACGATCGCCAGCTTATCGGTGCCGGCGCGCAAGCCTTTCAGTGCGGACCCAAGCCAGTGAGGGATATGTTCGAGCAATCCAACCTCCGTTCGTTTCGAGCGCAGTCGAGAAACGGAAGCTCGTCCTGCGGTCACGTTTCTCGACTAGGCTCGAAACGAACGGGGGAGGGCGACTAAAGGTCCAGCTTCTCGTAATCCGCCGGCGGGCTGACGATTTCCATGCGTTCGGCAAGCAAGGGGCGGAAGCTCGGGCGGCTCTTCATGCCGACGTACCAGCGCTTGGCCTGTTCGTGGCTTTTCCAGTCGATCCCGCCGAGATAGTCGGCGACCGAGATCTGCGCCGCGGCGGCGAGGTCGGCGAGACTCATCGTCGCACCGGCCAGCCAGGTGCGGTGGTCAAGCAGGAAATCGATATAGTCGAGGTGGCCGACCGCGGCCTTCATCGCCTCGCGCAGCATCGCCGCGTCAGGGGTGGTGCGATGGACGACGCGCTTCAGCATGCGTTCGTTGAGCAGAGGCGCGGTGATGTCGCGATAGAATTGCGTGTCGAACCACGCGACCAGCCGGCGGATCTCGGCGCGATTGGCGGCGGTGCCGTTCAGCATCGCGGCCTTGTCGACCGTCTCCTCGAAATATTCGCAGATCGCCATCGAATCGATCAGCGGCGCGCCCGGCCGGTCGGTGTCGATCATCACCGGGGTCTGGCCGGCGGGATTCATGTCGAGGAATTCGTCGCGGCGGCTCCACGGCGATTCGCGCACAGGTTCGTAGCCGACGCCCTTTTCGGCGAGCAACAGCCGGACCTTGCGCGAGAACGGGCACAACGGGAATTGATAGAGCTGCCACATGCGGCACATCTATGCCGAAAGCGGGCGATGCGGGAAGAGCGAATGCACGACGGCGATCATGCGGAACGGGTGCGCGCCGCGGCGGTGATGCTGGCGACGTTCGCGGTCGGTTTGGGCGTGCCCGACCTCGATTTCCTGCTGCCGTTCGGCCACCGCAGCGCGCTGACGCACAGTATATTGCCGCTGCTCCTGATACTGGCGCATCCGGCGGGCCGCTCGCTGTTGCCGGGGCTGGCGCTGGGCATCGGCGTCCATTTGTCGGCGGACAGTTTCCCCAATGCGATGACCGGCTTCGCGAGGATCAGGCTGCCGCTGGCCGGCGCGCTCTCTCCGGCTTGGTCCTATGTCTGGCTGGGATCGAACGCGCTGGCGGCAGTGATGATCGGGGCGACGACCGCCGGCCGGCTGCTGCCCCGCGTCTGGGCACTGGGCGTACTGGCGGCGGTCGTGCTGGGCAGCGTCGCCTATCTGTTCGTCACCGATGGCGGCTGGCCGGCGCTGCTGGTCTATGCCGCAGCGGGCGCGGCCGGCTGGCGCTGGCGGCGTCAGCGATCGTCGTAATCGCCGCCGGCATAGGCACCCGCCAGTCCGGCCAGCGGCGCGATCGCGGCGCGTAGCCGGTCGGCGGTGCGCGCGAGTTCGGCCGACATGGCGACGCCGTCGCTGGCCGCCGCACCCGCGGTCGCGATCGCGCGGCGGGCGTTGTCGTGCAATCGCGCCTCGAACTGCGGATCATCGCGGCGCTTCACGTCGCGCAGCGTGTCGTTCGGGCGGATATCGTCGGTATAGCGCGCCAGCGGGCCGACACGGGTGTCGAGCACGATGCCGGCCAACGCATCGATCGCTGCGGTCAGTCCGGCCTGGACGACGGGATCGTTCAGCCGCTCGACGGCGCGCGCCGAATCACGCGTCTGTGCGGCAGCGGGCAGAGCGACGGCCGACAGGGCAGCGGCGACCGGGACGAAGGACAGGACGATACGCATGACAAGTCTCTCGGATCGTTCATGGAAAGTGCGATCGTACCACATATCGGCGGCATCCTGAACCTGCGCTGTCCGCACCGCCTTCGGCCTTCCCCCCCTGCCCCCCTTCGGCTAGGCGAAGCGTGTGGCGGAAACGATAACCTGCGATGTCGCGATCGTCGGCGGCGGCCTGTCGGGCGGGCTGATCGCGCTTGCCCTTACGGCACGGCGACCGGATCTGCGCGTCGTCATCGTCGACCGCGGCGAATCGCTGGGTGGCAACCATATCTGGTCGTTCTTCGGCAGCGACATCGACCGGGCGAATCGCGACCTCGTCATCCCGCTCGTCGCGCATGTCTGGCAGGGTTATGACGTCGCCTTCCCCGCGCGCCGCCGCACCTTGCCGGCCAATTATTACTCGGTCACCAACGAGAAGCTCGATTCGGCGGTGCACGCCGCGCTGCCGCCCGAGCGTATCCTGACCGGCCGCAAGGTGCTGGCCGCCAGCGCCACCGCGGTCGTGCTGGCCGATGGCGACCGGATCGAGGCGGGCGGCGTGATCGATTGCCGCGGCCCCGCCGACCTGTCCGCGCTGGAGCTGGGCTGGCAGAAGTTCCTGGGCCGCGAACTCGTGCTGAAGCGCGGCCACGGCGTCGAGCGCCCCGTCGTGATGGACGCGACCGTGGACCAGTTCGACGGCTACCGCTTCGTCTACACACTGCCGTTCGCGCGCGAGCGGATGTTCGTCGAGGACACCTATTACAGCGACACGCCCGACCTCGACCGCGACCTGCTGGGCAGCCGGATCGAAACCTATGCCGCGGCCAAGGGGTGGAAGGTCAAATCGGTCGCGCGCGAGGAATCGGGGTCGCTGGGTGTCGTGATCGGCGGCGATTTCGAGCGTTACTGGGCCAGCGGCGGCAAGGGGCTGGCCAAGGCCGGGGTGCGCGCCGGGCTGTTCCACCCGACCACCGGCTATTCGCTGCCCGACGCGGTGCGCACCGCCGCGCTGATCGCCGCGCAGCGTGACCTGTCGGGCGCGGCGCTGGCTGACCTCACCCACGATCACGCGCGAGCGGCGTGGAAGGCGCGCGGTTTCTATCGCATGCTCGACGCGATGCTGTTCCGCGCCGCCGAGCCGGCGGAACGCTATCGCGTGCTCGAACGCTTCTACGGGCTCGACCCTCGGCTGATCGCGCGCTTCTATGCCGCGCGTTCGACGCTGGGGGACAAGGCGCGGGTCCTGATGGGCAGGCCACCCGTGCCGATCGGACGCGCGATTTCCGCCATCAGGGGCAAGAGATGAAGACCGCAGTGATCGTCGGCGCCGGGTTCGGCGGGCTCGCGCTCGCCATCCGGCTGCAATCGGCCGGCGTGGCGACGACCATCGTCGAGGCGCGGGACAAGCCCGGCGGCCGCGCGTACGTCTGGGAACAGGACGGCTTTACCTTCGATGCGGGACCGACCGTCATCACCGCGCCCGATGTCCTTCAGGAACTCTGGGCGCTGTCGGGCCGTGACATGGCCGACGACGTCACGTTGTTGCCGGTCAGTCCGTTCTACCGGCTCAACTGGCCCGACGGCACCAATTTCGACTATACCAACGACGACGCGCTGCTCCATGCCGAGATCGCCAAGCTGAACCCCGACGATATCGCCGGGTACCGCAGATTCCTGGACTATTCGGCCGGCGTCTATCGCGAGGGCTACGAGAAGCTCGGCCATGTCGCGTTCCTCGACTTCAAGTCGATGATCTCCGCCGCGCCGGCGCTGGCCAAGTATCAGGCGTGGCGATCGGTCTATTCGATGGTGTCGACCTTCGTGAAGGACGAGCGGCTGCGCCAGGCGCTGAGCTTCCACACGTTGCTGGTCGGCGGCAATCCGATGACGACCAGCGCGATCTATGCGCTGATCCACAAGCTGGAGCGCGATGGCGGCGTCTGGTTCGCGGCGGGCGGCACGAACCGGCTGGTCGCGGGGATGGTCCGCCATTTCGAGCGGCTGGGCGGCGTGGTCCGCCTGTCAGCACCGGTCGCGTCGATCGACACGCTGGGCGACCGCGCGACCGGGGTGACTCTGCGGTCGGGCGAGACGATCGCGGCGGACGCGGTGGTGTCGAACGGCGACCTGGTCCACACCTATCGCACCTTGCTGTCGGGATCGCGATCGTCGCAGCGCACGGCGGACAAGCTGGAGCGCAAGCGCTTCTCGCCATCGCTGTTCGTCGTCCATTTCGGGGTGAAGGGCACGTGGCCGGGCATCCCCCACCACATGATCCTGTTCGGCCCGCGCTATAAGGGACTGCTGAACGACATCTACGAGACGGGGATGCTGAGCGAGGATTTCTCGATCTACCTGCACCACCCGACCGTCACGGATCCGACGCTGGCTCCGGAGGGAATGTCGACGTTCTACGCGCTCGCGCCGGTGCCGCACATGGGCAAGTTCGTCGGCAACTGGGACGATCTGAAGCCAGTGATCGAGAAGCGCATCCTGGACGAGGTCGGCCGCCGGCTGATCCCCGACATCCACGACCGGATCGTGACCAAGTTCAGCTATACGCCCGCCGACTTCGGCCGCGACCTGGGCGCACATCTGGGCAGCGCGTTCAGCCTGGAACCGATCCTGACGCAAAGCGCCTATTTCCGCGCGCATAACCGCGATGATTCGATCCCGAACCTGTACTTCGTCGGCGCGGGGACGCATCCGGGGGCGGGTATCCCGGGGGTCGTGGGGAGTGCGAAGGCGACCGCAAAGCTGATGCTGGAGGGTGAGCGGTAAGAAGAAAGTGATTCACGCGGAGGCGCGGAGACGCGGAGTTTGCATCATTCTTGGTGAGGGCAGCCGCGATAGCGGCCGTCAGATTCATTGCCGGGAGGAATTTGCTCTCGCTGACGCGAGACGTCACCGCAGGTGGGCCATCTCCGCGTCTCCGCGTCTCCGCGTGAACCCACTCTTCTTCTTTCCCTCGAACCACGATACGAGCGCAGCCCATGAAACGTCTCGCCATCTACTGCGGCTCGGCCAGCCCGAGTGACCCCGTCTATATCGACAATGCCCGTGACGTCGGCCGTACGCTGGCCGAACGCGGGATCGGCGTCGTCTATGGTGGCGGCCGGCTGGGGCTGATGGGGGCTGTCGCCGACAGCGCGCTGGCGGCGGGCGGCGAGGTGATCGGTGTGATCCCGCAGGCGCTGGTCGATGCCGAGGTCGCGCATCGCGGCTGCACGGAACTCCATGTCGTCGAGACGATGCACCAGCGCAAACAGGCCTTCACCGACCTGTCCGACGGGTTCGTCACGCTGCCCGGCGGGACCGGCACGATGGACGAATTGTGGGAAGCAATGAGCTGGGCGCAGATCGGCTATCACGCCAAGCCGGTCGGGCTGCTGAACGTCGCGGGCTATTACGACGGGCTGATCGCGTTCGTCGAGAAGATGGGCGACGTCGGCTTCCTGCGCGCGCAGCATCGCGGGCTGCTGATCATCGACGACACGCTTGACGGACTGCTGGCGCAGATGGCGGCGTTCGTCCCCGCCACCACGGTCGTGCAGATCGGCGCGAAGGACCTGTGAACCGCGCCAGCCACCATTTCCGTTCGTGCTGAGCCTGTCGAAGCACGTGTTCCTGGCATGCCCTTCGACACGCTCAGTGCGAACGGTGGAGAAGTGGTCATGAATCGCGCTGCGCTCGTCGCCGCTGCAGGACAGACGATCGCGCATGGCTCCAAGAGTTTCGCCGCGGCCAGCCGGCTGTTCGATCGCCGGACACGCGATCGCGCGTGGCTGCTCTATGCCTGGTGCCGCGCCTGCGACGACCTGGCCGACGGGCAGGACCTGGGCCACGGCCAGACGCACGTCACCGACGCGCCCGCGCGCATCGCCCAGATCCGCGCCAAGACCGAGGCTGCGCTGGCCGGTGCGCCGACCGGCGACCCGGCGTTCGACGGGCTGGCAGTGGTGGTCGCCGAAACGAACCTGCCGCGCCGCTTCATCGACGATCATATCGCCGGATTCCAGCTCGATGCCGACGAGTGGCGTCCGCGCAGCGAGGACGACCTGTACCGTTACTGCTATCACGTCGCCGGCGTCGTCGGCTGCATGATGGCGGTGGTGATGGGCGTCGATCCGCGTGACGATGCGACGCTCGACCGCGCCTGCGACCTGGGGCTGGCGTTCCAGATGGCCAACATCGCCCGTGATATCGAGGAGGACGACCGGTCGGGCCGCTGCTACCTGCCCGAGGAATGGCTGTGCGAGATGGATTTTCCGCCTGGCCAGCACATGAAGCCGCCGTTCCGCGCGCGCCTCAGCGTCCTCAGCCGGCGGCTGGCGATGCTGGCTGCGTCCTATGAGGACAGCGCGCGGCTGGGGACGCCGGCGTTGCCGTTCCGTGCCGCTTGGGCCGTGCTGGCCGCCGCCGACATCTATGGCGGCATCGCCCGCAAGGTCGCGGCGGCGGGCGATCACGCATGGGACCATCGCATCTCGACCAGCGCGGGCGAAAAGGCGACCGCGATCGCGCGGGCCGGGTGGCTCGCGGCGCGGCGCACGAAACTCTATCCCCCGGCCCCGCGCGATCCCGGGCTGTGGCACCGCCCGATCGCATCGCCGCGCGGTTAACCACACGTCTTCACGCTGCGGATACCTTTGCAGGCGCAGGACTTCGGCATGAGCCTGCTCTCCGTCCGTCTGTCTCGCGCATTGGAGCGTGGCCGCGCGCCGCGCGTGACGCCGCGAACGCGCGCGGACCTGTTGCGTGTGCTGCTCAACAAGCGCGCCGCCGCCCACAATGCCGGTGCGGACGATCTGGAAACGCTGCTGCGCGACCAGATCCTGTGGTCGCTCCCGATCGAGCGCCACACGACGCCCTGAGCCGCCCGCGTTGACGCCGCGTTAACCACATCGCCCTAGCGTCGGTCCGGAAACGGGAGACCGACGACATGACCGACCCGGCCGATACGGCCATGCGACGCGGCAGCGTGAGGACGATCCTCGCGGTGGACGACAGTCGTACCAACCTGGACGTGCTCAGCGCGCGGCTGGGCGCACAGGGCTATCTGATGGTGCTGAGCGACAATGGGCGTGAGGCGCTGGACCTGATCGCGGGGCGCGGGATCGACCTGGTGCTACTCGACATGGTCATGCCCGACGTCTCGGGTGTCGATGTGCTGACCGAACTGCGATCGCGCCGCGACACCGTGGACTTGCCGGTCATCATGGTCACGGGCCGCAGCGAACCCGAAGCCGCGGTCGAGGCGCTGGCCGCCGGCGCCGACGACTGGATCGCCAAGCCGTTCGCGTTCGAAGTGTTGACCGCGCGGATCGAGCGGACGCTGGCCCGCGCGACGCGGCTCGGCGACCTCAAGCGCTCCAATTCCGCACTCGACGCCCGCATCGCGCGGCGCGCGATCGAACTGGGCGAAGCGCGCGCCGAACTCGCCGTCACCCGCGCCGATCGTGTGCGACTGGTCGCATCGATCCAGGCACTGCATGACGAGGTGGAGCGGCTGACGGCGCGGTGACTACCGCGTCCAGTGCTTCCACGTGAACCAGCCGGTGATGCCCAGCGCGATCGCCACGCAGATTCCCAGGATCACGTCGAACGACCAGGGTTCGTGCGCATAGGGCAGCCCATCGACGTTCATCCCGTAGAGCCCGGTCAGGAACGTCAGCGGCAGGAAGATCATCGCCGCGATCGAGATCACCAGCCCGCGCTGGTCGATCAGTTCGCCGCGCAGGTCGGTCAGCGTCTCGTGCATCAGCCCGGCACGCTCGCGGATCGCCTCGACCTCCTCGGCCATCCGCGCCGCGCGATCGGCCGCCGACGACAGGTGGACGCGATCGTCGTCCTGCAGCCAGTCGGCCGGCAGCGCCGCCAGCTTTTCCAGCGCGGCGCGCTGCGGGAACAGGAAGCGGCGGTACCCGATCGCCTCGGTCCTCACACGGTTGACGTGGCGGCGCAACTCGAACGCACGGCTCGCCTCCAGCTTCAGTTCGCACTCGTCCAGCTGGTCGCCCAGGTCGGCGACGACGGGATCGAGTTCCTCGGTGATCGCGGTGGCGAAGCCGGCGATCAGGTCGCCAGGGTCGGCGATGGTGCCCGCCGCCAGCGCGGCCTTCACCGTCTCCAGCGCCTTCAACGGCTTGCGCGTCACCGAATAGACCCGGCCCGCCGCGGCATAGAGGCGCACCGACGCCAGCATGTCGGTGCCCATTTCCTCGTCGGTCAGGCCGCGCAGGTTGACCAGCGCGCCCTCTCCCATTGCGGTGCAGCGCGGCCGCGTCTCGACCGCGATCAGTCCCTCGATCACATAATCGGGCAGCCCGGCCTCGGTCGCCAGCCAGCTGCGCGCCTCGTCGTCGGACACGCACAGATGCATCCAGACCAGCTCGCCATCCTGCGACGGCGCGGATTTCAGCGGAATTTCCCCAGCCTTGCCGCCGTGGACCGCGAATGCGAAACCGCTCATCGACGCGCCTCCAGCCAGACGTGGTTGCCCGCCGGCAGATCGGTCGGCGGTGCGCCGGCAACCCGTACCGCATCGGCGCGGGCGCGGTCGAGGATCGCGGGCGCAACGTCCGCGGCATGATAGACGCGGTCGGCCAGCGCCAGTGCGCGGGCCTGACGCAACGTCAGCTCCTCGGGATCGTCGCCGACTGCGAAGCGCTGGAGCGCGGGCGACGCATCGGCGTCCCCGGAGAGCCAGTCCGCCACGCTGCTGCGGGGGCCGAGCGGATCGAGCGGACCGCCCGCGCTGAGCGCCGCACCGATCGCGCGGCGCCGGTCGCCACCGTCGGGCCAGCGCCGCCGCATCGCGTCACGCGCCGCCTGCAATCCGCTGGCGAGCGTGCCGAGGCCGGCGGGCAGCCAGCCCTCGATCCGCTGGCGCAGCGCGGCGGCGAGACCGGCCGACACGCCGCCCGTCCCGATCGCCACGATCACGTCGCCGCGCTCGACGATGGCGGGCAGCGTGAAGTCGCAGAGTTCGGGCCGATCGACCGCGTTGACCAGAACGCCACGCGCCTTCAGGCGGGCGACCGCCGCTTCGTCATCGACGACGATGGCGAGCGCAGCCGAGGCGGCCTCATCCACCACGACCGCGCCGGCGCGTTCGAGCAGGCGGCGCTTCGCGTCGGCCATTTCGCCCGCGCCGACCAGGATGACCGGGCGACCGTTCAGCCGGACGAACAGGGGGAGGCTATGCACGCACCCCTCCGTCGTCATTCCCGCGAACGCGGAAACCCATCTCCCGGACCGTCCACGCGGCGCGCGCCCGAGATGGGTCCCCGCGTTCGCGGGGATGACGTGGCGCGCTCACAACCAGTCCGGCACCCGCTCGGCGGCCATGATCGTATCCGCCGCGATGCGGTCCGCCACCACCGCATACCGATCGCCATCGACCAGCACCTCGGGCACCAGCGCGCGGCTGTTGTAGGTCGAGGCCATCGTCGCGCCGTACGCGCCGGCAGTGCGAAAGATGGCGAGGTCTCCCGACACCACGCGGTCGATCTCGCGGTTCTTGGCGAAGGTATCGCCGCTTTCGCACACGGGCCCGGCAATGTTCGCGGTCATCCGCCCGCCGCCGGGCGCGACCGCGACGAAATCGTGGAACGCGTCGTACAGCGCAGGCCGGGCGAGATCATTCATCGCCGCATCGACGATCACCCACGGATCGCCGACGCCGGGCTTCACCCAGATGACCTGCGTCAGCAACACGCCGGCATTCCCGGCGATCACCCGCCCGGGCTCGAACATCAGCGTCACGTCCCAGTCACGCGTGACGCGAGCGACCATCGCACCCAGCTCTGCCGGCGTCGGAAAGATGTCGCCGGGACGGTACGGCACGCCCAGCCCGCCGCCGAGATCGACATGCGTGATCGTGTGACCGCGTGCCCGCAGTTCGGCGACCAGTTCGCCGATCCGCGTATAGGCCTGTTCCAGCGGGTCGAGGCTCTGCAACTGGCTGCCGATGTGGATCGCGACGCCGCGCAAGTTCAGGCCGTCGAGCGGCGCGAGCCGGTCGAAGATGCCGACCGCATCGCTGATCGCGACGCCGAACTTGTTCTCGGCCTTGCCGGTCGAGATCTTGGCATGTGTCCCGGCATCGACGTCCGGATTGACGCGCAGCACCGCCGGCGCCTGGACACCCATCGCAGCGGCCAGGCCGGCGAGGACGCTGCCCTCCTCCTCCAGTTCCAGGTTGAACTGGCCGATCCCGGCGTCCAGCCCGGCCTGCAATTCCGGCACGGTCTTGCCGACGCCCGAAAACACGATGTCTTCGGGCTTCATTCCCGCGGCCAGCGCGCGGCGCATCTCGCCGACCGAGACGACATCGGCACCATAGCCGGCATTCGCCATCACGCGCAGGACGGCAAGGTTGGGGTTCGCCTTGATCGCATAGGCCAGGTGGACGCGGCCCGCCTGTTCCATCCCCTCGCGAAACGCGCGCGCGTGGCGCTCGAACGTCGCCCGCGAATACACGTAGACCGGAGTGCCGACCTCCGCCGCGATGCGGGCGAAGGGAACGTCCTCGGCGAACAGAGCGCCGTCGCAAAGCGCGAAATCATCCATCAGCTCGTATCCGTCAGTTGGGCGGCAGGTCGAAATCGTCGCGCTTGCGCTCGTCGTTCGATCGCAGGTCGTCGCCGCGTACCGGCCGGGCCTGGACCGATGGGGTCAGCAGCTGGGTCGCGGTGGGCGTGGCCGTGGCGCCGTACGGCTTGACCGGCAGCGACGCGCCCTCGGGCGGTTTCAGGTCGCCGCGCGATCCGCACGAGGCCAGCGCCAGCAGCGCGATCGGGACCAGATAACGCATCACGACTCCTGTGCTCGAACCGCGCGCGCGGCGGCGACCGCGGCGCGGACCCGTTCCGGCGCCGTCCCGCCAAAGCTGCGGCGGCTGGCGACCGAGGCATCGACCGTGAGTACACCATAGACGCGCGCATCGATCCGCGCGTCGATTTCCGTCAGGTCCGCAATCGGCACGGCGTCCAGCTTCGCGCCCAGTTCCTCGGCCCGCTTCACCGCGCGGCCGGTGACATGGTGCGCTTCGCGGAACGGCAGCCCGGCCTCACGCACCAGCCAGTCGGCCAGATCGGTCGCGGTGGCGAAGCCGGCCTCCGCCACGTCGCGCATCCTTGTCGTGCGGAACGTTGCGCTCTCGATCATGCCGGTCATCGCCGCGATCGAGAGCGCGAGCAGGCCGTGGCACTCGAACACCGGCGGCTTGTCGTCCTGCATGTCCTTGGAATAGGCGAGCGGCAGGCCCTTCATCGTCACCATCAGCCCGGTCATCAGCCCGACGATCCGGCCGGAATGGCCGCGCACCAGCTCGGCCGCGTCGGGATTGCGCTTCTGCGGCATGATCGAGCTGCCGGTCGACCATTGGTCGCTCAAGGACACGAAGCCGAACGGCTGCGAGGCCCACAGCACGAACTCCTCGGCCAGCCGGCTCAGGTGCAACGCACATTGTGCGGCACAGGTCAGATATTCGATCGCGAAGTCGCGGTCGGATACCGAATCGAGGCTGTTGGTGGTCGGCCCGTCGAACCCCAGCGCTGCCGCGGTCATCTCGCGATCGATCGGAAAGCCCGTGCCGGCCAGCGCCGCCGCGCCCAGCGGGCAGCGGTTCAGCCGCGCCCGTGCATCGGCGAACCGCGACCGGTCGCGCGCCACCATGTCGTGATACGCCATCAGGTGATGGCCGAGCGTCACCGGCTGCGCACTCTGGAGATGCGTGAAGCCCGGCATCACGGCATCGGCATGCTCGTCCGCCCGCGCGAGCAGCGCGTCGAGCAACGCGCCCAGCGCGGCATGCGTCTCGTCGATCGCATCGCGCACCCACAGGCGGAAATCGGTCGCGACCTGATCGTTGCGGCTGCGCGCAGTGTGCAGCCTGCCGGCGGGCGTACCGATCCGGTCGGACAGCCGCGCCTCGGTCAGCATGTGAATGTCCTCCAGCGCCAGATCCTCGGGGACGCCGTTCGCCGCATAATCATCGGCCACCGCGTCCAGCCCGGCGGTGATCGCGTCGGCATCCTCGGCCGACACGATGCCGGTTTCGGCGAGCATCGCGACGTGCGCTTTCGATCCCGCAATGTCCTGCCGCCACATTTGCTTGTCGAACGGGATCGATGCATTGATCGCGCGCATTACCGCGGATGGGCCTTCGGCGAACCTGCCGCCCCACATGCTGTTGGAGGAACTCATGCGCCCGTATCTTCTACCCGTGCTCGTGGCCGCCCTGCTGGCCGGCGGTTGCGATAGGCAATCGAACGCCCCCGCACAAGGAAACGTCGTCGCGGCCGACGACGCCAATGCGATCAGCGAGGACGAGGTCGCGCCATCGACCGCGCCCGCCGCGGCGACCGACAAGATCGACCGCAGTCATGCGGGCGAGGCCGCACCGACCTACGCCTTCGCCGACATGGCCGGCAAGGCGACCACGCTGGCCGCGTTCAGGGGCAAGCCGACTCTGGTCAACCTGTGGGCGACGTGGTGCGCGCCGTGCGTCAAGGAACTCCCGACGCTCGACGCCTTGGCGGCGCGCGATGGCGCGAAGCTCAACGTCGTCGCGATCAGCCAGGACATGAAGGCGGACAAGGTCGCGCCGTTCGTCGCGGCGAAGGGCTTCAAGGCGCTCGCCACCTATACCGACCCCAAGATGTCCTGGACTCCCGCGGTCACCCCGACGCTGCCGACGACGATCCTGTACGGATCGGACGGCAAGGAGGTCCTGCGCGTGGTGGGGGATTACGAGTGGGATGGGGCGGAGGCGGCGAAGCTGATTGCGGAGGCGAAGTGAATATTCGGTGTGCAGTAACGCTCAGATATTGAATACATTTATACTCACAAAGATCAGAGCGATGAGAAAGAGCAGCGCCCACCCCGCCCATCTTACGCGAGTGTTTAGATAGATTGTCAGCGGGATAAGGAGCAGCGCTCCTGCGCCGAATAGCACTTCAGCCCATCCTATCGCCATGCCTATTCCCGCTCCTCGGTTGATGTGAACCGAAAGTGACTTCACAGCAGGCTATCTGAAAGTTGCCAGCAGTGGCTATTCAAATTCCTCCCCGGCACGAGGAGGGGGACCATGCGCAGCATGGTGGAGGGAGCGGGCCGCTAGCGATATCCTGTGCGGCGAACCCCCTCCACCACGCCGCTGCGCGTCGAGTGTCAGGTCGATCGCGCTCCCAGCACGATCTTGGATTGCCGGGGGCAATCCAACCCGACACTTCCCCTCCCCGTGCCGGGGAGGAATTTCAAACCTAAGGCTTCACCACCGGTACCCGCCGCACCGTCAGTATCCTGACCGTCGGCTCCAGCATCTCGCCCTTCATCACGCCTTCGCCCTTGGTGGCCGAGCGCGGAGCCAGCCAGATCGCCTTGACCACGTCCATCCCCTCGACCACCCGGCCGAACACCGCAAAGCCGGGATCGTTACCCTTCGCGTCCAGCCCGGTCATGTCGCCCACCACGATCGAGAAATCCGCCGTTGCGGTGCCGGGTGCCAGCCTTGCCATCGAGATCGCGCCGTCGGTGTGGGTGAGGCCGGTCTGCGACGTCGGTTCGTGCGCGATGGGTTTGAACAGCTTCGCCGGATCGCGCTGGCCGGCCTGGATCAGCCCGGCGTTCCACGGCAGCCGCATCGACCGGTAGAAGGCGATGCCGTCGAACCGCTTCGCATCGACATAGCGCAGGAAATTGGCGGTCGTGACCGGCGCGCGGTCCTTTTCCAGCGCGATCGTGATCGGCCCGGCGTTGGTGGTGAAGACGACACGGACGGTGGCGGGGGCCGGCGTCGGCGCAACCGGCACGGGCGGTGGCGCGGCCGGAACCTGCGCGGCGGCGGGCGCGGCGATCAGCATCAGCGCGGCGGCGAATCGGAGTATCATGGTGCCGATCCTATCAAGCTCAGGTGGCGGCGTCGCGGATCGTCTCCATCGCGACGAAGGTCGATGTGCTGGCCACGTGCGGCAGGCTGGAGATGCGTTCGCCCAGCACTTCGCGATAGCGGCGGATGTCCGCGGTGCGCACCTTCAGCAGATAGTCGAAGCTGCTGGCGATCATGTGGCATTCCTCGACCTCGCGGATCGCCAGCACGGCGCGGCGGAACTCCTCCAGCGCCGCTTCGCGCGTGTCGGACAGTTTCACCTCGGTAAAGGCGATGTGGTCGAGGCCGAGCTTGGCGGGATCCAGCACCGCGCGAAACCCCCGGATATAGCCGTCGTCGATCAGTCGCCTCAGCCGCACCTGGCACGGCGTTGTCGACAGCCCGATCCGCCGCGCGAGTTCGGTCACCGACATGCGGCCATCCAGGCTCAGCAGATCGACGATCCGCCGGTCGAACTGGTCCAATTCACTGTCTCGTGCAGAAATTGACATGTTTTGCCTTAATCTGACCCGTAAATGAAGTCGATCCACCTACGTTTGGCTTACAGATAGGACAGATCACCTGCATCGTCCATGATATCAGGAGATACTCCAGATCCACGAGGCTGCCCCATGTCGTCCTGCCCGCCGCTGTTCGCCGATTTCGCCTTGCCGATCCGGCCGCAGTCCGATCTGCGCCGCGCGATCACTGCGGCCTATCGTCGGCCCGAGCCGGAGTGCCTGCCCCCGCTGATCGCACAGGCGACGCTGCCGCAGGCGACGCGCGCCGCCGCCGCCGACACCGCCACCGCGCTGATCGTCGCGTTGCGCGCCAAGCGCCGCAGCGCGGGCGTCGAGGGAATGGTGCAGGAATATGCGCTGTCGAGCCAGGAGGGCGTCGCGCTGATGTGCCTGGCCGAGGCGCTGTTGCGCATCCCCGACGCCGACACGCGCGACGCGCTGATACGCGACAAGATCGCCGGCGGCGACTGGAAGGCGCATCTGGGCGACGGCCGGTCGCTGTTCGTCAATGCCGCGACCTGGGGGCTGGTGCTGACCGGCAAGCTGGCCGGCAGCGTGGACGACACCGGGCTGGGCGCTGCGCTGACCCGCCTGATCGCGCGCGCGGGCGAGCCGGTGATCCGCCACGGGGTCGGCATGGCGATGCGGATGATGGGCGAGCAGTTCGTGTCGGGCGAGACGATCGCCGAAGCCTTGAAACGCGCCCGCGCGGCCGAGGCGCGCGGATTCCAGTACAGCTACGACATGCTGGGCGAGGCGGCGACGACCGCCGCCGATGCCGATCGCTATTACGCCGATTACGAGAACGCGACCCATGCGATCGGTCGCGCGTCGGCGGGACGCGGCGTCTATGGCGGGCCGGGCATCTCGATCAAGCTGTCGGCGCTCCACCCGCGTTACGCCCGGTCGCAGGCCGATCGCGTGATGGCCGAGCTGCTGCCGCGGGTGAAGGCGCTGGCGTTGCTGGCGAAACGCTACGACGTCGGCCTGAACATCGATGCGGAAGAGGCCGACCGCCTCGAACTGTCGCTCGACCTGCTCGAATCGCTGGCACTCGATCCCGATCTGGCCGGGTGGAACGGGCTGGGCTTCGTCGTGCAGGCCTACGGCAAGCGCTGTCCGTTCGTGATCGACTGGATCGTCGATCTCGCGCGGCGGGCCGGGCGACGGATCATGGTCCGGCTGGTCAAGGGTGCCTATTGGGATGCCGAGATCAAACGCGCGCAGGTCGACGGGCTGGCCGATTTCCCGGTCTATACGCGCAAGCTGTACACCGACGTCGCCTATATCGCCTGCGCGGCGAAACTGCTGGCGGCGCGCGACGCGGTGTTCCCGCAATTCGCGACGCACAATGCCCAGACGCTGGCGACAATCCACGCGATGGCCGGACCGGACTTCGCGATCGGCGACTACGAGTTCCAGTGCCTCTATGGCATGGGCGAGCCGCTGTACGATGAGGTGGTCGGCGCGGCGAAACTCAACCGGCCATGCCGCATCTATGCGCCGGTCGGATCGCACGAGACACTGCTGGCCTATCTGGTCCGCCGGCTGCTGGAGAACGGCGCGAACTCGTCGTTCGTCAATCGCATCGCCGACCCCGACGTGGCCGTCGCCGAACTGGTCGCCGATCCGGTCGCGGCCGCAGCCGCGATGCCGGTGCCGGGCGCGCCGCACCCGGCGATCGCCCTGCCCCGCGATCTGTACGGCGCGCGGCGCAATTCGGACGGCCTGGACCTGAGCGACGAGACGGTGCTGGCGGACTTGGGCGAGACGTTCCGCGCGTCGCTCGATCCGGTGAGCGCAGGAACCGTCGGCGAGGACCGCGCGGTGCTGAACCCGGCCGATCACCGCGACCGCGTCGGCACGGTTCGCGAGGTCACGCCCGACACCGCCGCCGACATGGTGCGCGCCGCCGCCGCCGCCGCGCCCGGCTGGGCCGCGACGCCGGTGGCGGATCGTGCCGCCTGCCTGACCCGCGCGGCGGACGCGATGCAGGCGGACATGCCCGCGCTGCTGGCGCTGGTGATGCGCGAGGCGGGCAAGTCGCTGCCCAACGCGATCGCCGAAGTGCGCGAGGCCATCGATTTCCTGCGCTATTATGCCGAACGCGCGCTCGCCGACGCGGGCGGTGTGCCGCTGGGCGTCGTCACCTGCATCAGTCCGTGGAATTTCCCGCTGGCGATCTTCACCGGCCAGGTCGCCGCCGCGCTGGTCGCGGGCAACGCCGTGCTGGCCAAGCCCGCCGAGGAAACCCCGCTGGTTGCCGCACAAGGCGTCGCGATCCTGCATGCCGCCGGCGTCCCCGGCGACGTGCTGCAACTCGTCTGCGGCGACGGGCGGATCGGCGCGGCGCTCGTCGCGGCACCCGAGACGGCGGGCGTCATGTTCACCGGATCGACCGAAGTCGCGCGGCTGATCCAGGCCGAGCTCGCCACCCGCGTGTCGGCCGCCGGCGCACCGATCCCGCTGATCGCCGAAACCGGCGGACAGAATGCGATGATCGTCGATTCCTCGGCACTGGCCGAACAGGTCGTCGCCGACGTCATCGCGTCCGCCTTCGACAGCGCGGGCCAGCGCTGCTCGGCGCTGCGCATCCTGTGCCTGCAGGACGACGTCGCCGATCGCATCCTGGCGATGCTGAAAGGTGCGTTGCGTGAGCTGCGGATCGGCCGCACCGATGCGCTGTCGGTCGATATCGGCCCGGTCATCACCGCCGAGGCGAAGGCGGGGATCGAGGCGCATATCGATCGCATGCGCGCGCTCGGCCGCCGCGTCGAACAGGTCGCCCCCGCCGGCGACACCGGCCACGGCACCTTCGTCGCGCCGACGATCGTCGAGCTGGACGATATCGCCGACCTGACGCGCGAGGTGTTCGGCCCGGTCCTGCACGTCGTGCGCTACACCCGCGCCGATCTGGGCAACCTGATCGATCGCATCAACGCGACCGGTTACGGCCTGACGTTCGGCCTGCACACCCGGCTCGACGAAACCATCGCGTTCGTCACCGCGCGGGTGCAGGCGGGCAACATCTACGTCAATCGCAACGTCATCGGCGCTGTCGTCGGTGTCCAGCCGTTCGGCGGGCGCGGCCTGTCGGGGACCGGGCCAAAGGCCGGCGGGCCGCTGTACCTCGGTCGCCTGGCGACCGGCGCGGAGCCGCGGATCGATGGCGGGACGGCGAATCCGGTCGCGCTGGCGTTCGCCACGTGGCTCGAGTCGCAGGGCGAGGTCGCATCGGCCGAACGGGCCCGCGCCACCCCGCTGGGTGCCACCCGCGAGCTTGCCGGACCGGTCGGTGAACGCAACCTCTACGCGCTCCATCCGCGCGGCCGCATCCTGCTGCTGCCAGAGACGCGCGCCGGATTGCTGGAACAGATCGCCGCCGGGCTGGCGAGCGGCAATGACATGGTGGTCGGCGATGCGCAGATACTGAAGATCGCCCTGCCGAGCGCGGTCGCATCGCGTATCCGCATCGTCGCGGACTGGACCAGCGAAGGCCCCTACGCCGGCGCGCTGATCGAAGGCGACGCAGACCGCGTCCGCACCCTGCACCAGCGCATCGCCGCCCTGCCCGGCCCGATCGTCCTGACGCAAGGCAGCAGCGCCGGCTATCGCCTCGACTGGCTGGTCGAAGAAGTCTCAACCTCGATCAACACGACCGCGGCCGGCGGCAACGCCAGCCTGATGGCCATCGCGTGAGGTCTACGCTGCTGGAGGTGGATTTTGGATGCCCGACAAGGACTCGAACCTTGATTGACGGAGTCAGAGTCCGCTCTCTTACCATTAGAGGATCGGGCAATCGGCGGGTTCTCTAGGTGGCGGATTTCGGCGGGTCAAGGCTTGTCGCCACCGCAGCTGTGACAAAATCGGTTGCCGGCCTCGGCGATGGGGGCACTTGCCTTGTGGTTTGGCCGGTTCGTCGCTAGCTTCGTTTTCAAGCACCGAGCGGTCGGCACCCGGCCGTGACGGACGAGAACATAAGAAGAGTGATACGGCCGTGGGGGATCGACCCGCCCAAGCGCCGTTCGGACCGCGGCCAGCCGCGCCCCGTCCGGCCACCCATTCGCCAGCGCGCGGACGCTGGCCGCAGGCGCGCCATTATGCCGCGCTGGACCTGGGCACCAACAATTGCCGGCTGCTGATCGCGCGGCCGCAGGGCCAGGGCTTTGCCGTGGTCGATGCGTTCAGCCGGATCGTCCGGCTGGGCGAAGGGCTGGCCGCGACCGGACGGTTGTCGGACGAGGCGATCGAGCGGACCATCGCCGCGCTGCGCGTGTGCGCGGACAAGCTGAAGCGCCGCGACGTCGCGCTGGCACGATCGGTCGCGACCGAGGCGTGCCGCCGCGCGACCAACGGTGCCGATTTCATCGCCCGCGCCTATGCCGAGACGGGCATCATGCTCGACATCATCTCGGCCGAGGAGGAGGCGCGGCTGGCGGTGCTCGGCTGCCACGCGCTGATCGAACCGGGCGAAGGGGCCGCGCTGGTGTTCGACATCGGCGGCGGATCGACCGAACTGGTGCTGGTCGATACCCGCACCGAACAGCCGACCGTGCTCGACTGGCACAGCGCACCGTGGGGCGTGGTGTCGCTGACCGAAAGCGTCGGACAGGCCGGGCCGGAAAGCTATGCGGCGATGCGCGCGCGTGTGCGAGAGAGCTTCGCCGGTTTCGCCGCGCGCCTGCCGCAGGGGATTGCCGGCCGGCGGCTGCTGGGCACCAGCGGCACGGTGACGACGCTGGCCAGCGTCCATCTGGGCCTGTCGAGCTATGACCGCTCGGCGGTCGATGGCCTGCTGATGCCGGCGTCGGCGATGCGCGAGGTCAGCCGGCGGATCGCGTCGCTCGACATGGCCGGGCGTGCGCGCGTGCCGTGCATCGGGCCCGAGCGCGCCGACCTGGTCGTCGCGGGCTGCGCGATCCTCGAGGAAATCCTGGATATCTGGCCCGCCGAACAGCTGGGCATCGCCGACCGCGGCATCCGCGAGGGCATCTTGCGCCGCCTGATGGGAACGAAACAATGAGGTTCGGGCAATGAGCAGGGGCGGCAGCGGCGGGCATATCCGCGTCAAGACGTCGCGCGGGCGGACGGCGCAATCGACGCGCTGGCTCGAGCGGCAGCTGAACGACCCCTATGTCAAGAAGGCAAAGGCCGAGGGCTATCGCAGCCGCGCGGCGTACAAGCTGATCGAACTCGACGAGCGGTTCGCGATCATCAAGGGGTCGAAGCGCGTCGTCGATCTGGGCATCGCGCCCGGGGGGTGGACGCAGGTGGTGCGGCGGCAGGCACCGAAGGCGGCGATCGTCGGGATCGACCTGTTGCCGGTCGATCCGATCGAGGGGGCGACGATCCTGCAGATGGATTTCATGGACGATGCCGCGCCGGGCCTGCTGATCGACGCGCTGGGCGGCGCGCCCGACCTGGTGCTGTCGGACATGGCGGCCAATACCGTCGGCCACCCGCAAACCGATGCGATCCGCACGATGGGGCTGGTCGAAACCGGCCTGGCCTTTGCCATCGACGTGCTGGAAAAGGGCGGCTGCTATGTCGCCAAGGTCTTCGCCGGCGGTGCCGACTCCGCGCTGGTGGCGGAGATGAAGCGCAACTTCACCAGCGTGAAGCATGCCAAGCCGCCCGCCAGCCGCAAGGGCTCGAGCGAGTGGTATGTCGTCGCGCAGGGGTTCAAGGGCCGCGCGGCCGAGTAATACGCCGCCGTTCGACCTGCGTGGGCCGGTTCCACGCTGCCGCGACAATGCCCTTGATGATCCAGAAAAAGGGCGGGCGCGCTTTCCGGCTGGAAAGCGCGCCCTGGCCGATGTCCCGGGGCGCCGGAACGTCGGATTTCGAGTCGTTACCGCGCCATCAGACGATGAAGTCCGGAATGACGGCGGGCACGGTGACGTTGTCGAGGCGGATGACATAGTCGCCATCGGCCTGGTAACCGGCGATCCCGTTGGCATCGACCACCACGAAGGTGACCCCGGCCAGGCTGCCGGCGTCGGCGGTGAAGACCACCGCACCCCCGACATCGAGCTGTCCCGCCAGTGCGGAGGACAGGTCGCTGTCGAACGACGCACCGCTGTTCAGCGCGCCGGTGGTGACCCGGCCGATCACGTCATACGTCCCCGGCAGGTCGATCGTGTCGGTGCCGAACGCGAAGTCGGTGATCGTGTCATACCCGGTCGAAGTCGAATGCGCCGCCGTGAAGTAGGTGAACACATCCGCGCCCGCGCCGCCGGTCAGCGTATCGGCCCCGGCGTTGCCCAGCAGCGTGTCGCTGCCCGCGCCCCCGATCAGCGTATCGCCCGCGCGACCGCCGAACAACGACAGCATGCCGTCGGTTTCCGCCGAGCCGTTGATCGTCATCGCCGCCACGGTCAGTCCGCCCGTGATGGTCATCCGCGTCCCCGCCGATACCAGACTGTCGGCCAGCGTGAGGTTGAAGTCGTTCGGATTGGCGGCCGTACCCTGCAGCAGCACGATCGCCTCGACATTGCGGATGCTGATGCCGTCGAGCGTGAGGGTGTAGTCGCCGTCGAGCGCGATCTGGTCGTTGGTGCCCGCGCCGCCGTCGACCCGATCGACGGTCGGATCGAACTTGCCCGGACCGAAGAACACCCCGTCATTGCCAGACCCCGTCGTGATGACGTCCGCACCGCCACCACCGTAGATGCGGAACGCGCCGGCGGTGGCGGCATCGGCGGTCAGGCTGAAGTCCTGGCCCGCCCCCAGCTGTCCCCCGGTGATCGTGAAGATCTGGCCGGCGGTCACGACGTCGGCCGACGTCGTGATGGTGTAGCGGTTGCCCACGCCGGGCTGGAGGACGATCGCCTCGACGCTGATGAACTGGCCGCCGGTGATGGCCAGATTGGCGAAATTGCCGTTCAGCGCCGCCTGGTCGTTGCCGGCACCGCCGTTGACGACCACGCCCGGACCGAAGTTCGCGCCCAGCAGGATGCCGTCGTCGCCGGCACCGGTATCGAGCGTGACCGGGCCGGTCCGCTGGCCGAGGTCGAAGCTGTCGTTGCCGTTCGCCCCCAGCGTGACGATGACGCCGTCCGAGAAGCGATAGCGCTCGACATTGGCGAAGCTGTCGTTCTCGTCCCCGCCGGTGCGCGAGAAGGTCGCGGTGGTCGCGCTGGTGCGGTTGATGACATAATCGGCATAGCGGCCCTCGAGTACGCCGATGTCAGTGCCCGAACCGCCATCGATGATGTTGGTGCCGGTGCCGCCGTACAGCGTGTCGTTGCCCGATCCGCCCACGAGCGTGTCGTCGTCCGCGCCGCCATAGAGCGAATCGTCGCCCGATCCGCCGTCGAGAATGTCGTCGCCCGCCGCACCGTAGAGTTCGTCGTTGCCGCCCAGACCGTTGATGCGGTCGTCGTTGGCTCCGCCGTTGATGGTGTCGCCGATCGCCGTGCCGGACAGCGCGTCGTCGGTGGTCGATCCCGGCGGACCCTGTTCGATCGTGCCGGTGATCGTCACGCTGACCGGCTGCGTAACACTGAGGCCCAGCTGGTCGGTGACGACGACGTTGAAGACCGTGACGATGCTCTGACCCGGGTCCAGATAGTTCGGCGACGCCAGATTGAAGCTATAGGCGCCGGTCGTCGCGTTGATCGTGAAGGCCGCGCTGATATCGGCCTGCTGCTGCGCGGTCAGCGTGACGTTGGTGCCGGTGACGCTGGTGGTGCCGCGGGCGAACCCGTCGACATCGCCCACGTCGTCCTGCGGCACCACGGTGCCCGCCACGACGATCGCGGCATCGGTTTCAGCTACCGTCACGGCATAGGGCGTCGGCCCCGCCACCACCGTCGGCGCGTCGTTCGCGCCGGTGATCGTCACCGTCACGACCTGCGTCGTGCCGTCCAGCGCGACGGCCGTGAAGGTGTCGGTGCGGGTCAGGCCCGCCCCGATCTCCTGGACACTGCGCTGGGCGTTCGACGCGGTATAGGTGTAGCTGCCGTCGGTCTGCAGCACGAACGTGCCGTAGGTGCCGGCACGGGTCTGCGCCTGGAAGCTGTTCTGGTTCGCGTCGGCATCGCTGATCGACAGCGTACCGGTGGCGACCAGATTGCCGCCCGTGACGCCGACATCCTCGGTCAGCGCGCGTGCGATGTCGCCGCCGATGATCGCCGTGTCGTTGGTGCCGTTCAGCGTCAGCGTGAACGTCGCGGTGTTGGTGGCATTGGCCGCACCCGACCCGTCATTGACCTGGATCGTGTAGTTCAGCGTGACCGCCGATGTCAGCGCGTTGATCGCCGCGTCGTTGGGGACGAAGCTGTAGCTGCCGTCCGCATTCACGCTTAGCGTGCCATAGGCGTCGTTGATGGTGTTTTCCGCGGCCAGGCCGGCGCGGGCGAAGGTGTAGGTGCCGACCTGATCGACATCGAGCAGGTTGCCCACGATCGTGCCGAACAGCAGCTGGATCAGCTGCGGCGACGACGCGGTGTTGTCGATCTGGCCCGTACCGGTCTGGAAATCGTCGGTCGCGGTCGTATCGGCATAGCTGCCCAGCGATCCGCCGATCAGGATCGGCTGGTCGTTGGTGCCGCGGATCGTGATCTCGACGACCGCGGTGCCGGTGCCGTCGGCCGAGGTCACGGTGAAGCGGTCGACGACCGACTGGCCGACGCCCAACTGCTGCACGGCAACCTGATCGTTGTCGGCAGTGAAGGTCCAGACCCCCGCTGCGGTGATCGAGAAGAAGCCGTAACGGCCCGGCACGATCTGCAGCGGCTGCACCGCCACATCGCCGGTATCGACGTCGTTGATCGTCACCGTGCCGGTGGTCGAGATCATGTTGCTGCTGCCGTTGATCGGCGGCATCACGGTGACGCCGACGTCCTCGGTCACGGTACCGCTCAGCGTACCCGTGATCGTCGCGGTGTCGTTGACGCCGGCGATCTGCACGGTGAACGTCGCGGTGCTGGTCGATCCGCCGTTGTCATTGACCTCGATCTGGTAGGACACCGACGTCGATGACTTCAGCGCGTTGATCGCGACATCGTTCGGCGCGAAAACGTAGCTGCCGTTGGCCGCCAGCGTCAGCGTGCCGTAGGTCGTGTCGGGCGTACCCACGACGCGATAGGTGTAGTTGTCGCCACGATCGTTGTCGCGCAACGTCCCGATGACGGGCGCGACGGGCAGGAGGATGAGCGCCGCGGCGTTGAGATTGTCCGACTGCGGAACGTTGGCGATCTGGCCGCTGCGGTCCTGGAAGTCGTCGGTCGCCGCGGTATCCTGATAGCTGGCCAGGATGCCGCCGGTCAGCGTCACCGTGTCGTTGACGCCGGTGATCGTCACCGTCACGACCTGCGACGCCGAACCGTCCGAACTGACCGCCGTGAAGCTGTCGGTCAGCGTATCGTCCTTGCCCAGCTGCTGGATGCGGTCCTGTGCGTTGTTCGCGGTATAGGTCCAGGCCCCTTGCGCGTTCAGCGTGAAGGTGCCGAGGCCGTTGCTGCCCGCGCGGCTGGCGATCGGCGTGAAGTTCGACTGGCCGGTGTCCGGGTCGGTCGCGGTCAGCGAACCGCTCGTCACGAGGTTGCCGAGCGTCGCCGTGTCTTCGGTCACCGCGCCGGTGCTGGTGCCGGTGATGACGGCCGTGTCGTTGGTGCCGGTCACCGTGATGGTCAGCGTGGTCGAGGCCGAGGTGCCGACATCGCCGTCATCGGCGGTGTAGGTGAACACGTCGGTCGCGGTGATGCCGGCCGGCAGCGCGCGTGTGCCTTCGTTTGCGACATAGGTGTAGCTGCCGTCGGCGTTGAGCGTGAGCGTACCGTTGGCGCCGACCAGCGGCTGGCCGACGACGCCGGCGGTGCCGCCGAAGCTGACCGCGGCGACGACCTTCTGGTCGCCGACACCCTGGTCCAGGTTGACGTCGTTCGACAACACGCCGGTGGCGGCCGTCTTCGTCAGCGTGGCAAGCTGGCTCAGGCCACCGACATCCGCGCGGCTGGCGACCAGCGCGTTGCCGTCCACCAGCGTCACGTCGAACGTGTCGCTGCCGTTGATGTAGCGTACCCGCTCGATCCCGGTCAGGCGATCGGTGCCCAGACCACCGCCCGGCGTCAGGATGAGCTGGTCGAGCGACTGCAGCGCGCTGCCGTCGCTGGCGATCACGTCGCGATAGACCGCGGTGTCGAGGCCGTCGCCGCCCTCGATCTGGTCGTTGCCCGCGCCGCCCTCGACGATGTTGTCGAGCGCGTTGCCGATGAACTGGTCGGCCCCGCTGCCGAGCACGGCATTCTCGAAGTTGGTGACCGTGTCGGCCCCACCCTGCGCGCCGGCGTTGACCGTCCCGGTGCTCAGGTTGACCTGTACCCCGTTCGAGATGTCGCCATAGAACAGCGTATCGTTGCCGGCCCCGCCGTCGAGCGCGTCGTTGCCCGCGCCGCCCGACACCACG
Source organism: Pseudomonadota bacterium (assembly GCA_040388765.1). Lineage (GTDB taxonomy): Bacteria > Pseudomonadota > Alphaproteobacteria > Sphingomonadales > Sphingomonadaceae > Sphingomonas. The sequence continues at coordinate 462,744 of JAZKBG010000002.1, forward strand.
TCGTCGCCGCCGCCGGCGTCGATGATGTTGACGCCCGCGTTGCCGAACAGCGTGTCGTTGCCCGAGCCGCTGGTGATGTTCTCGATGTTGACGAGCACGTCGGTGCCGATCGCGCCGCCGATGGCGTAGCCGGTCGGCAGGCTGGTCGACTGACCATTGGCGGTCAACACCGCGGCAATGGCGCTGCGCGTCCCTGTGCTCAGCGTCAGGTCGGCACTGCGGTTCGTCTCGCGCAGATCGACCGTCAGGGCACCGCTCTGCGAGGTATAGACCACGGTGTCGGAGCCTGCGCCGCCATCGTAATAGTCATCGCCCTCGCCCGCACCGCCGACGATCGTATCGTTGCCGTCGCCGGCATCGACCGAGTCGTTGCCCGCGCCCGTCTCGATCATGTCGTTGCCCGAGCCGGCGGTCACCCGGTCGGCACCGCTGCCCGTCGTGATGCTGTCGTTACCCGCACCGCCATCGACCGTGTAGTTACCCGAACCGGTCGCCGAGACGGTGTCGTTGCCCTCGCCCGCCGTAATCGTCTGCGGCGTCGTGCCCGTCACCGTGATCGTGTCGTTGTTGTCGACGCCGGTGATCGTCACCGTCGCGGTGACCGGCGTCGACGAGCCCGCCAGCGTATAGGTGAACGTCTCGAACGCGGTGGACTGCCCCCCCGAACCGGGTGCCGCCAGCCGCTCGAACGCGCCGTTGGGGTTGTAGGTGTAGGTGCCGTCGGCGTTGACCGTCAGCAGCGCGCCCGAAGCCAGCAGCCTGGGCGTGCCGAGCACGAGCGCCGAGCCGCCGGCCGAAGCCGAACCGATCGCCAGCGCAGGCCCATCGACGTCGATGTCGTTGCCGATCAGGCTGCCCGAAACCGGCACCGTCTCCAGCGTCGCGATCGCGTCGGCCTGACCGACCGGCGCGTCATCGACCGCGATGACGTTGACCGTCGCGGTCGTCGACAGCGGCGCACCGCCATCATTGTCGTTCAGCGTGAACAGGACGGTGCGTGGAGCCGTGGTCGGCGCGTCCGACGAGTTGCTGTAGCCGATCGCATCGACCAGCAGCTGGACGCGCGCGGCGGTGGCGTTGGCGTTCAAGCTGATCGTCAGCGGTGTGCCGCCGGTCCCGCCCGATACGGTGCCCAGCACACCCTGGACAGAGAAGAACGGCGTAAAGGACGGCATGCCCATCGGGCCGGCACCGAAGGAAGTGCCTGCCGTGCCGTACTCGACGTTGGTGCCGTTGACCCGCACCGCCGGCACACCGAGGAAGCTCGGGGACGTTCCGTTGATGATCGACAGCACGTCCTGCGCCGAACTCGCGTTGGTGATGACTTCGACGATCAGCGATCCGCCGTTGAAATCGGTCGAATCGACATCGGCCACCGTCGCACCCGGCGCGATCGCCTGTGCTGCCTGGTTCTCGGTATAGGCCAGCGTCGCGGTGTTGCCGGTCGCTTCACCGTTCAGATCGATGACCGCGGGGTCGTTCACCGCGGCGACGGTGATCGCATAGCTGCCGGTTCCGATGCCGTTGGTGCCACCGTCATTGGCGGTGACCGTCAGCGTGTCGGTGCCGTTGTAGTTCGCCGCGGGCGTGTAGGTGAGGCCGTTGACGGCCGCGAACGCGCTGTTGATCGCGTTCTGGGGGCCGGAAACGCTGACCGAGGCCGTTCCGTTGGCGGTGATCGTCAGGCCGACGATCGGCGCGACCGTCACGGTGCCGTGCGCCACGGCAAGGGTAACCGTCAGCGTCTGGCTGCCGGATACGGTGTCGACGTCGGAAATCGACACGCCGGTGATGGCGATCGGCTGATCCTCACTGACAGACACGGTTCCACTGGTGACGACGGGCGCATCGTTCACCGCGGTGACCGTCTCGTTCACCGTCAGCAGAGCGGCCGAATAGGCCGTGGACCCGCCGCGGATCGACGCGTCCTTGAAGCCGCCCGGCGTGACGAATGTCAGCGAGGAATCATAGACGGCCACGGTCAGCGCGGGTGTGGGACCGTTGAAGTTCGCCGCCGGATTGAACCGGATCAGCGCGTCGAACGACAACACCCGGCCGTTGGCTTCGGACACCGTGCCGATATCCTGCCAGTTGCCGGTGTAGTATTGCCACTGGCCGTTCGCGTTCGACGCATTGCCGACCACGACGACACCACCAAAGCTGTTATAGTCCGACCCTGTCGGGTTTTCGGACGTCTTCTGAACGTCGGCGTCGTCGACGAAGCGGGAGCCGAACATCACCGATACCGTCTGGCCGGCATTGTTGGCGCTGGTGACATCTTCCGCAACCGACGTCGCCACGACCGGAGCCGTGCTGATCAGCGTCGGCGCGTCATTTACGGCGTTGATGGTGATCGCATAGCTGCCGATTCCGATTCCGTTGGCGCCACCATCGTTGGCGGTGACGGTCAGCGTGTCGGCGCCGTTATAGTTCGCCGTGGGCGTGTAGGTCAGGCCGTTGGCGGCCGCGAGCGCGCTGTTGATCGCGCTCTGGGTGCCGGAGACGCTGACCGAAGCCGATCCGTTGGCGGTGATCGACAGGCCGGCGACCGGCGCGAGCGTCACGGTGCCGTGCGCCACCGCAAGCGTGACCGTGATGGACTGGCTGCCCGACGGACTGTCGACGTCGAAAATCGCGACGCCGGTGACGGCGACCGCCTGGTCCTCGGTCGCCGATACCGTCCTGCCGGCCAAGAATGGCGTGTCGTTCATCGCGGTGACGTTGAACGTCATCGTGTTAGCCGACTGATCGAGATTCTGGTCGCCGTTCGACCCGCCCGTGATGCCATTGTCCTGCACCTGGAAGGTCATGGTCGCATAGGTCGCGCCGTTGCCGTCGGCGGCGGGCACGAACACCAGCTTGCCCGCATTGATGGTGGCAACGGTAACGAAGTCACCCGCAACGACCGGTACGCCGAGCGAACCGGTGCCGGCACCATCGCTGTCGATGTACAGTGTGCCCGCGGTCGGCAGCGTCGTGATCTTCACCGCCGCCAGCGTGTTGCCGTCGAGGTCGCTGAACCCGAAGTTTGCAGCGGTAACGACATAGGTGCCGTCCTCGCTCAACGTGACCGTGCGATCAGCGCCGCTCGGCGCGTCGTTCACGGCGACGACGTTGATCGTGGTCGTATAGCTGCTGGTCGATGCTCCACCATCGCCGTCGTTCAGCGTGACGGTGACGGTGCGCTCGCCGGCGACGGGATTGTCCGAACCGCGGTTGGAATACTGGATCGACCGGATCACCGCACTGACGCGCGCGGCGGTGGCATCGTCGGAGTTGAAGTTGATGGTCACGGTCGGGCCGCTTCCACGCGCCTCGACGACGGTACCAATCGGTACGCCACCGACACTGACGATCGCGCCCGGATTTCCGTCGGACAGACTCGCTCCGGCTGCACCGAAGACGAGGAGCAGGCCGTCGCTTGCCACGGCGCCGCCGGTGATCTGCACCTTCAGCTGGCCGCCGTTGAAGTTGGCGCTGTCGCTGTCGCTGACGACCGCGTTGGCGCCGAGATCGATCGCGACCTGGCTTCCGGCGTTCTCGGTCGAGATCACGACGTCGCCCTGCAGGTTCGCGATCACCGGTGGCGTGTTGGCCGGCGGCGCGATGTTGACCGTCACTAGCTGTTCCGAGGACGCGATCAGCCCGTCGAACGCCGAATAGGACAATGTCCGCGTCGGGCCGTTGGCCGAAGGCGTACCGTTGATCGTCAGCGTCACGCCCTGCAGCGCAGTTGCGAACTCGGCAAACGTGCCGGCCCCGCCGACCTTGGAGATCGTGATCGCGCCATCGCTCGGCGAATACTGAAAGCCGACGGTGCTGAAGTTCAGCGTGTCGCCCGCCTTGTAGTCGACGATCCGCACGGTCACGCTGCGCAACTGCGCGGTGCTCGACGTCACATCGCTGTCGGCGATCGTCGCCGCGGTGATCGGCGTGAACGCGCCGCTCTGATAGGTGGCGGTCGATGCCGTGACGGCCAGCGTCGGCGCCGACTGTACGTCGAGGCCATGGAGCGTGGTGGACGAAACGGTGCCGTCGATCGCCGCCGTTTCGATCGTCTGGACCGGAGTCAGCGGACCCGCGGCGGTTCGCAGGCCCGAGAACACCTGGTTACCGACCGTGACATAATAATAGTCGTTGTTGCTGGCGTCGAAATCGAGACCGCCAAAGGCGGTGGCCGACGTGCTCGCAAACAGCTGGAAGAAATTGGTGGGGGCCAGGGTGAGCGCATAGACGCCGCCGAACTGCGTACCCGCCGCGGTGACCACGGTATCGCTCGTGAACACCAGATCGCCGTTACGGTCGAGATCGACGTTGGAGATCAGCCCGCGCGCGTCCGTGATATCCACCTTGGTGAAGCCGCCGAAGGAGCCGTCCGTCTGGACGAATCCGCTGTAGATCGCGTTCTGGACGATCGTGGTTCCGGCGACCTCGGCCACCGCGACGACAAGGCGGCCGGTTGGAGCATAGGCGATATCCGTGATGAAGCCGCTGACGCCGGGCGCGACGAAAATGGACGACGTCACCGTTCCATCGGTGCCAGAGATGTATACCGTGTCGCGGACAGCGGTGAACAGGCGGTCGTTGGCCTGATCATAGGCGATCGCCGACACCTGCGCGCGGCTCGTGGCGGTGATCGATGAGGCATCGATGACCGTCCCGGCGGTCGCGGAGTCCGGTACAATGACCAGATTCTGAAGACTGCCGGAGCGAACCAGACCGGAGCCGGAACCGCTGTTGTCGACGAAGAAATACCGGTCGCGCGCGGCATCGATGATGACGTCCTGCAGCACATCAGGATTCGGGCCGGGCGTCGTCTGGGTGACGTTATAGCCGGCCTGACCATCGGCCGCCTGGTTGAAGCGGGCAATCGCGTCGGAACCGTCGGCCGCCGTCCGGGCGACCACGATGTGGTTGGCATAGGGCGCCACCAGGTTGCCGGTCGGCGCAGCGATCTTCACACTGTCCGACTGAGCCCAGTAGGGCGGGAAGGTGATCGCGCTGGTCAGCGCCGCACCGCTCAGGTGATTGACGTTGTTGTTGAAGGCCGCGGTGTCGCCGCCGAGCGCGACCGCGTCGATGCCGGTGCTCAGGCCCGTGCCGTCGAGCGTCCCAAAGGTGCCGTTGAAGTCGAAGCTGCTTCCGTCCGCGATCTCGGCGGCAAACAGGAAATTGCTGCCCTGCTGGATATAGATGGTGTCGCCGGCCGAATCGATGTTCATGCCGGCGACGCTCAGAAAGGCATCGATGGTGATAACCGCGCCGGCGGCCAGATCGGACTGCACCGTGTAGGTGATCCTCCCCTCGCCCGGCTGCAGGGTGTCGAAATTCGTGCCATTCCAGACACCGTTGGTGATCGTGAACACGGTCCCAGCACCGACCGCGCGCGTCACGACCAGGGTCAGCGAATCGCCGCCGGCATCATTCGTGTTGTAGCCAACCAGAGCGATGTCGCCCTTGACGAGTGTCGTTGCAACCATGTCGAAAATTCCCCCAGCGCCACGTCGCGCCCAGATGGCGCAAACGGCAATTCAGCCATTTCGAGTAGCCGAGTTCGGGGACGACCGCTTTGCACATGCGTCCAAAGTTTTTGTCTTAGCGTAGCGTTAACCACGCTGTTTCTTACAATTCCGGGCCGGTCAGACCGCCAGCGCCGCGCGGCGGACCGATCCTGCCGTCACGCCATATTGCGAACGGAACGATCGCGCGAAATGCGCGTCGCTGGAAAACCCGCAAGCATAGGAAATCTCACCGATCCTGCGCGAATCCCTGGGGTCCGACAGCGCGGTGTGCGCGGCCGCCAGCCGCCGCAGCATGATGAAGCGCGCGACCCCGCCGAACGACTGGAAACTGGCATAGAGTTCGGATCGCGACAGGCTGAGCTTGCTTGCCAGCCAGTCCGGGCCGATCTCCGCCGACCCGATGCGCGCATCGACCAGCCGCTCGGCACGGCGCACCGTCTGGGCGTGCTTGCCCGGCAGCACGCCGATGTCGTCCGACGGGAAGCTGTTCTGGCTGAGCGCCAGCAGATCGAGGAAGATGCGCGCCAGCATCGGTCCGGACTCGAGCGGATAGGATCGGTGGTCCCGCGCCAGCGCGGCCATGAAGCTCGCCAGCATCGCTCCGCCGTGCGATGACAGCACCATGCCGTGACGATCGGCGACGGTGCCATCGGCCACCGGAAACATCACCCGCGGTACCGAGATGTTGAGGACTTCGCGCGGCTCGGCGTCGGTGATGCGGAACGGCTGCCCGTAATCCAGGATCATGACGGTGCCGGGATCGCTCGTCACCGCCCGGCCCGCCGCGTCGCCGCAGGCGCGACCGCTGACGGCATATTGTACCCCGATCGCATCGAACCGGTCGGACGCGATCCGCGCGGCCTTGCGTTCCGATCGCCGCGGCGACGCGACGAGCGCGATCGCGCTGAGCGGGCCGAGATGGAACCCCTCCATCACCGCGCTGACCTGATCGGTCAGGAACGTGGTTTCGAGGATGCCGTCGAGCCGGTCGTTGTATGTCGCGCGAACAGCGTCGCCATCCAGATCCTGACCGACCAGTTGACGGTGAAGCAGCCCGGGCGTCGCGGCGAAATGGCGCGCAAAGGCGACCGCATCCGTGGCCCTGCCCGGCACCCTTCCCTGATCGCTATGTGTCCCGCGTCCCATGAGGGCGCGTCAGATAGCAGGCAAAAACCGTCGGAGAGCCATGGTTTTTCTTACAAAAATTGCCCGAGTGATGGGATCGACCGGCCATATCGATACGGTCCCGGTACGATAATTATGCACGAAAATGGCGGATTTCCGCTCATTTTCGCCACGTGGGTCCGGCCCCGGAGCGACAGGTGCGATCCCGTGCATTTTTTAATGTGGAGGGGGCGGCCGGTGTCTCCGTTCGCGGACGCGCCCCCGAGTCGCGGGCGCGCGATTCGGGGGGTGAGTTGCGGTGAACGGTCGCGCGGCGCTATCGTGGCGCATGCCGCGCCAACCCCCTTCCGACCGGCTGAGCATCGCCGAACAGGCTGGCGCGAATGTCGAGCAGGCGCGCGACTGGCGCGCCGCAGGCATGCCGTATCGCGAGATCGGACGGCGGCTGGGCATCACATCCGCGCAACTGGGGCATATCCGCCGTACGCTGAAGCGCGAGAAGGCCGCGCGGACGCGCCTGCGTTCAACCCGACCGCTGGCGTCCGACCGCGACCTGCCCATCGCCCGGTCGGTCCTGCCGGTCGGCCTGCGCCGGCTGCTCGCGGCGGCGGGCTACCGCACGCTGGGCGACCTCGCCGATCGCCTGGCCGATCCCGACCGACCGGGGCTGGACGCGCTGCCGGGGATCGGGCCGCACCGGGCGCGGATGGTGATGCGGCTGCTCGATCATTACGACCTGCTGCCCGGGCCGAGCGACCTGCGCCTGGCGGTCGAGGCGCTGTTTCCCGAATTCGCGCCCGATCCGGACGATCGCGATCTCCCACCGGGCTGACGACCGCACCACGGCGCGATTTGGCGCGGACCGCCGCCGTCGCTACAGGCCGACCCCATGCTCCGCCTCACCGAATTGTCGCTGCCGCTCCACCATCCCGACGAGGCGCTGCCCGCCGCGATCTGCAAGCGGTTGCGGATCACGCCGCGCGACCTGATCCGCCACGTCGTGGCGCGGCGCGCGCACGATGCGCGGGACAAGACGAACATCCGCCTGGTCTATTCGATCGACGCCAATGTGAAGGACGAGGACCGGGTACTGGCGCGTTTCGCCAGGGACCGCAACGTCCAGCGTACGCCGAACACGGCCTACACGCCGGTCGCCACGGCACCGCCGCATGGCACGTCGCGCCCGGTCGTGATCGGCGCGGGGCCGTGCGGCCTGTTCGCCGGACTGATCCTGGCGCAGATGGGCTATCGCCCGATCATCCTCGATCGCGGCAAGGTGGTGCGCGAACGGACCAAGGACACTTGGGGCCTGTGGCGCCGCAGCGTCCTGAATCCGGAATCGAACGTCCAGTTCGGCGAGGGCGGTGCCGGCACCTTTTCCGACGGCAAGCTCTACAGCCGGATCAAGGACCATCGGCACCTCGACCGCAAGGTGCTGACCGAGTTCGTCAAGGCCGGCGCCCCGCCGGAAATCCTGACCGAGGCGCATCCGCACATCGGCACGTTCCGGCTGGTCACGATGGTCGAGAGCATGCGCGCCTCGATCGAGGCGCTGGGCGGCGAATATCGGTTCCAGCAGCGCGTCGACGGGCTGGACGTCGTCGTGGATTCGACCGGGGAACGGCGCGTCCGCGGGCTGCACCTGCACGACGGCGGCTATCTGGCGGCGGATCGCGTGGTGCTGGCGATCGGCCACAGCGCGCGCGACACCTTCGCGATGCTCCAGGCGGCGGGCGTGTTCGTCGAGGCCAAGCCCTTCTCGATCGGGGTGCGTATCGAGCATCCGCAGTCGTGGATCGACAAGGCCCGGTTCGGCGTCGATGCCGGCAATGCGATCCTGGGCGCGGCCGAATATCACATCTCGCACCACTGCAGGAACGGGCGCACCGTCTACAGTTTCTGCATGTGCCCGGGCGGCACCGTCGTCGCCGCGACGTCCGAAGAAGGGCGCGTGGCGACCAACGGGATGAGCCAGTATTCGCGCAACGAGCGCAATGCCAATTCGGGGTTCGTCGTCGCGATCGATCCGGCACGCGATTATCCGGGCGATCCGCTGGCGGGCTTGGCGCTGCAACGCCATTGGGAGTCGAAAGCGTTCGTCGCGGGTGGATCGAACTATCGTGCGCCGGCGCAGCGGGTGGGCGACTTCCTGGCCGGTCGCGCATCGACGACGCTGGGACAGGTCGTGCCGTCCTATCGCCCCGGCGTCACGCCGACCGACCTTGCCGAGTGCCTGCCCGATTTCGCGGTCGCGGCGATGCGCGAGGCGATTCCCGTCTTCGGCCGGCAGATCCCCGGCTATGACCATCCGGACGTGGTGATGACCGGGGTCGAGACGCGAACGTCGTCACCGGTGCGCTTCACGCGCGGCGACGACTATCAAAGCCTCAACACGATCGGCCTGTTCCCGGCCGGCGAAGGCGCGGGCTATGCCGGCGGGATCCTGTCGGCGGCGGTCGACGGGATCAAGGTTGCCGAGGCGGTCGCACTGAGCATCGGCGCGACGCCCGGCTGACCGTTCAGCGATCGCCAAGCGCGGCGATCATCCGTTCGGCGGCGCGCACGTCGTGATCGACGATGGCCGACGTGAAGCGCGCGATCAGCGACTGGAACCGGCCGCTGCCGGCGCCGCCCGCCAGTCGTCCGGGCACGGGTCCGTCGATCAGGCTGCTGCCCCATTCGCCGGCCAGCCGCTGTTCGGCGTCGCTCGCGCCGACGACGATCGACGGAAACGGCAACGACGCGCGCGGAGATGCGAAGCGCGTTGCCACGCCGCCGCGATCGTCGGGCGCGATCATCAACGCACCCGCGACGCGCGAGACATAGGATTCGGGCGACAGCCGGGCCCACCACGCCGCCGCCAGGCACCCGGCCCCCTGCGCCACCAGCAGCACGGCGCGATCGGCCTCGGCGATGGCGGCGTCGATCCGCGACGCGGTCAGGTTGCGCTGCGCTGCTGTCTGCGCGCGGACCAGGATGCGGCCGGCATCGCGGAATGCCGGCCCCTGCAGGAACCGCGGCAGCGCGAACGCGCCGTCGTCGCCGACGAGCGACACTAGGGTCAGGCGATCGGTTGCGAGAGCGGCAATGGCCATGGGAGCCTCCGGACGGGTTCGAGGATGGACCAAGGACCGATCGATATTCGGTTCAGCCGGAGTCGAAAATGGTGGTTATCCGAGCATCGGAGCGCAGCGTACTTTCAGTACGTGAGCACCGACGCGCAGGAGAACCGCCATTTGCAGGCCCGGATGGGCTGAATGTCGATCGGTCCTAACGCACGACACCAGATGATTCGCCGCCCAGCCTAATCGCATCGCGCGGTTTCGCCACGCAGCGATCGACCGATCATCGCGAAGAACGCTCGGCTCGGCGCGGAGGTCGCCACGTCCCACTCCGGATGCCACTGGACACCGACGACATCGCCGCCAGCGGGTCGGGCCGAGATCGCCTCGACCAGCCCGTCGTCGCTCGCCAGCGCCTCGATCGTCAGGCCGTCGCCCAGACGGTCGATACCCTGTTCGTGGACCGACGTCACCGACAGCCTGCGCTCGCCGGTCGCGGTTGCCAGCGCTCCGTCTGCGACCAGATCGACGCCGTGGCGATGATCGAACTGCTCCTCATAGGGCGCGTCGCCGCCGTCGCGACGATGGCTGGGGCAGATCGCGGCGGACAAGGTGCCGCCGAACAGCACGTTGATCTCCTGAAACCCCCGGCAGATGCCGAATACGGGGCGTCCCCGCTCGATCATCCGGCCTGCCAGCGACAGCGCGACGGCATCGCGCCGTTCGTCGAGGCACCCGGCGTCGATCGTGTCCATGCCGCCATAGCGATGCGGCGCGACGTGCGAACGCGATCCGGTCAGCAGCAACCCGTCCAGTCGATCGACGAACCCGCCGACGTCGCCGATCCCGTCGAGCGCGGGGACCAGGAACACCACCGCGTCCGACAGGCGGCCGAGCGGCACGACGAAGCGGCTCGCCACCACCTGCACCGGCCGATCGATCTGTTCGTTGCAGCACAGGACGCCGATCGCGGGGCGCACGCCGCTCATGACAGATCCCGCACCCGCACACCGCGAATCGCCGCGCCGAGCAACGGATCCCCGACCTGCGCTTCGGGCTGCACGACCACGCTGTCGGGTGCCACGTCGTCCAATAGCCAGACATTGCCGCCGATCATCGCGCCGCGCCCGATCGTCACCGGCCCCAGGATGGTCGCGCCGGCATAGATCACCACGTCGTCCTCGACGATCGGATGGCGCGCGAACCGGGCGCGGGGTCCGTGCTCGACCGCACCCAGCGGGCTGCGCGCGCCCAAGGTGACATGCTGGTAGAGCCTGACGCGCGCGCCGATGATCGCCGTCTCGCCGATCACGACACCAGTGCCGTGGTCGATGAAGAAGCTGCCGCCGATCGTCGCCCCGGGATGGATGTCGATACCGGTGCGTTCGTTGGCGATCTCCGAGATGATCCGCGCGCTGATCGGTGCGCCGAGTTCGAACAGCGGGTGCGCGATCCGGTGGTGCAGGCTGGCGATCGCGCCGGGATAGCAAACCAGGATCTCGTCCACGCTGCGCGCCGCGGGATCGCCCAGAAAGGCGGCGGCGATGTCGCTGTCGATCAGTGCGCGGACGTCGGCAAGCGTTCCGGCGAACAGGCGGACGATCGTGCGCGCGTGATCGTCATCGAACCGCGTCGGCGATTCGGCCTCCCAATACTGAAACTCGCGGTCGATTTCGCGCGTGAGCGCGACCAGCGCGCGGTTCAGCCGATCCGCGACGAACGCGTCCTCGGCATCGACTGCACCGTCGAATCCGCCCAGCCGGCGCGGATAGAGCGCGGCGGCGATATCCTCGACGATCGCGGCCAGCGCGATACGCCGCGGAAACCGTGGCGCGGCAGCCGCAGCGGCGGGCGCGCGACCGTTCCGCGCAGCCAGCCGCGCCGTGCGCAGGCTGGCGACGACCGGGTCGAGGATCGCCGTCATCGCCGCGGTCCGATCGACCGCGCCTGGATCGGAAAGACTGGGCATCATGTCACCTCCAGCCTTCGATATCCCATCATCGACATGGGAAATCAGCGAAGAAATCTTTGGCCGGTGCCAAACGGCCGGATCGGCTATGGTGGTGCGATGACCTATCCCTTCGACAGCCTGGGCCGGCGATGACGCTGCGGCTCGAAACCGGTGGCGCGATCGCGCGGCTGCTGATCGACCGGCCGGACAAGCGCAACGCGTTCAGCCAGGCGATGTGGGCAGCGGTGCCGGGGCTGATCGCCGCGGCGGTGGCCGACCGCTGTGTCCGTGCGATCGTGCTGCAATCCGCCGCGCCCGGTGCCTTCTGCGCGGGCGCCGACATCGCGGAGTTCGCGGCGGGCGCGCAGGATCCGGCGTGGCGCGTACAGAACCAGGCGGCGATCCGCGCGGCGCAGGCGGCGGTGGCGCTGGCCGAGCGGCCGGTGATCGCGGCGATCGGCGGGGATTGCGTGGGCGGCGGCTGCGGGCTGGCGATCGCCTGCGACCTGCGCATCGCCGGTCCGGCCGCGCGGTTCGGCATCACGCCGGCGAAGCTCGGGCTGGTCTATTCGCTTTATGATACGAAGCTGCTGACCGATCTGGTCGGCCCGTCGCAGGCCAAGCGCATCCTGTTCACCGCCGGCCTGCTCGACGCGACCGAGGCGCATCGCATCGGTCTGGTCGACATGCTCGACGACGATCCCGTCGCCGCCGCGACCGCGCTGGCCGAATCGATCGCCGCGGTGTCGCCGCACAGCGTGTCGCATGGCAAGCGCGTGATCCGCCGCATCCTGGACGGCCAGATCGACGACGATGCCGAGACGCTGGGCTGGTTCGCCGACGGCTTTACCGGTCCGGACTTCGCCGAGGGTGCGGCCGCGTTCCTGTCGAAACGCGCGCCGCGGTTCGGATGAGGGCCGATCAGAACGGGACGTCGTCGTCCAGGTCGTCGCCGTAGCCCCCGCCGAAGTCGTTGCCCTTGGCCGCGCCCGAGCTCTTCTGCGCACCCGAATTGAAATTGCCGCCGCCGCGCGAGCTGTTGCCGGCGAAATCGTCACCGCCGCCGAAATCGTCACCGCCGCCGCGCTGGCCTCCGTAGCCGCCACCACCGCCGCCGCCTTGCGCGCCGTCGAGCATGGTCAGCACCGAGTTGAAACCCTGCAACACGACCTCGGTCGAATAACGGTCGTTACCCTGCGGATCCTGCCATTTGCGGGTAGTCAGCGCGCCCTCGATATACACCTTGCTGCCCTTGCGCAGAAACCGCTCGGCGACATTGGCCAGACCCTCGTTGAACACCTTGACGGTGTGCCACTCGGTCTTTTCCTTCTTCTCGCCGGAATTGCGGTCCTTCCAGCTTTCCGACGTGGCGATGCGCAGTTCGACCACCTTGCCGCCGTTCTGGAACGACCGGCTTTCGGGGTCGCGCCCCAGATTGCCGACCAGAATCACCTTGTTGACGCTACCCGCCATGTTCGCTCCAATGTCCGATTGTCGACATGCATCTAGGCGCAAAATCCTGTGGCGGAAATCTCGAATCTCAATCGTGCCCGCAAGGCCAGGGCCCGCGCCGTCAGGGCGATCGAGGCCGACGCCAACCGCGCGAAATTCGGCCGGACGCGCGCGCAGCGGGACGCTGATGCCGCGGACGAGGCACGTCGTGCCGCGCTGCTCGACGGCGCGCATCGCGAGTCCTAGGGATAGGTCCATCGCATCTCGGGGAGAATGAACATGGATCGGCGCAATTTTCTGGCATCCGGCACCGCGGCCGGCGCGGTCGCGATGCTGCCGAACGCCGCGATGGCGCTGCAGGCGCGGCCCGGCGACGCCGCGCTGAACGCGACGTTCACCCGCATCTTCATGGAAGCGGCGCAGCGATCGCCCGAACTCGCCACGTCGCTGGGCTTCGACAAGGGTCCGGGCGCGCCGCTGAAGCACCGGCTGAGCGACCGCAGCCTTGCGGCCAAGAAGGCCAATCTGGCGCGCACCAAGGCCGGGATCGCGGCGATCGAGGCGATCGATCCCGCCGGCCTGTCGAAGGACGCGAAGCTCAACCGCGACGTCGTGCTCTATTCGCTCACGTCCCAGACCGTCGGACAGGAGCAGTTCGGCGTCGATTCGCCGCAACGCCCGTTCACGATCACGCAGCAGGGGGGCGCGTATTTCTCGGTCCCCGATTTCCTCAATTCGTCGCACACGATCGTCACCGCCGACGATGCCGAGGCGTATCTGGACCGCACCGCGGCGTTCGCGACCGCGCTGGACCAGGACAGCGAGGTCCAGGCCGAACAGGCAGCGCGCGGCTATCTCGCGCCCGGCTTCTCGCTCGATCTGGCCTTGGGGCAGATGGCGGCGCTGCGTCGGCCTGAGGCGGCGGCGAACACGCTGACCCAGTCGATCGTGCGACGCACCGCCAACAAGATCCCGGGCGACTGGGGCGCACGGTGCGCGACAATCGTTTCGGAGAAGGTCTATCCCGCGCTCGACCGCCAGATCGCGCTGGTGAAGAAACTGCGCGCCGGTGCCCGCACGTCGGCCGGGCTGTGGGATGTGCCGAAGGGGGCCGAACTTTATGCCGCCGCGCTGGAGCAGGCGACGACCACGAAGTTCACGCCCGACGAGGTTCACACGCTCGGCCGGGCGCAGGTCGCCGAGATCAGCGCGCAGCTGGACGCGATCCTGAAGTCGCAGGGGCTGACGAAGGGCACGGTCGGCGACCGGCTGACGGCGCTGAACGCGATGCCGGCGCAGCTCTATGCCGACACGCCGGCCGGTCGCGCCGAACTCATCAAGGGGCTGAACGAAGGCAATGCCGCGATGCAGGCGAAGCTCGCGCGCGCGTTCAACGCTCCGCCCTCTGCGCCCCTGAACATCCAGGCGGTCCCGGTCGATATCCAGGACGGCGCGTCGAACGGATACTACAGCCGCGCCGCGCTGGATGGGTCACGCCCGGCGATCTACTGGATCAACCTGAAATCGGTCGCCGACTGGCCGAAATACACGCTGCCGTCGCTGACCTATCACGAGGGTGTGCCCGGCCATCACCTGCAGATCACGATCGCGCAAGGATCCAGCCAGCCGCTGATCCGCAAGGTCGGCGGGTTCAGCGCCTATAGCGAGGGCTGGGCGCTCTACGCCGAACAGGTCGCCGACGAGCTGGGCGGCTATGCCACACCACTGGAAAAGGCGGGCTATCTGCAATCCTTCCTGTTCCGTGCGGCGCGGCTGGTGGTCGATACCGGCATCCATGCCAAGCGCTGGACCCGCGAACAGGCGACCGACTACATGGTCGCGACGACCGGCTTCGCGCGGCCACGGTCGCAGCGCGAGGTCGAGCGCTACTGCACCCAGGCCGGACAGGCGTGCAGCTACAAGGTCGGCCACATCGCGTGGTTGCGCGCCCGCGACAACGCCAAGAAGATCCTGGGCGCGAAGTTCGACATCAAGCGCTTCCACGACGTGTTGCAGGATGGCGCGGTGCCGCTGACGATCCTGGAACGGCTGGTCGAGGAACGGGCGCGGGCGCTGGTTTGAACTCCTTCCTCTCCCCGCTTGCGGGGAGAGGGCTTTGCTTACGGAACCTAAGCCGAAGACATGATTTCTCTCCCGCAACGAAAAGGGAAATCCATGTCACGCCTGACGCTCCTGACCGCCGCCGCCTTCGCGCTGGTTCCGACCGCCCTGCCCGCGCAGACGCGATCGATCTCCCAGTCCGACCGCGCCCAGGGCGCGCAGGCCAATCCCGAGCTCGTCGCACAGTTCGGCGGGCGCTACGACGGGCCGCAGGCAGCGTTCGTCGAACGCGTCGGCAAGCGTGTCGCGCTGCAATCGGGCCTGTCCAACGCGCAGGGCGATTTCACCGTCCAGACGCTCAATTCCCCCGTCGAGAACGCCTTCGCGATTCCCGGCGGCTATATCTACGTCACGCGCCAGCTGCTGGCGCTGATGAACAGCGAGGACGAGCTGGCCTTCGTGATGGGGCATGAGGTCGGCCATGTCGCCGCGCGCCATTCGTCGGGACGGCAGCGGACATCGACGATCGGCGGCGTACTGGCCGGGATCGTCGGCGCGGTCGCGGGCAATTCGACCTTCGGCCAGTTGCTCGGCAAGGGCGCGCAGCAGGCGGCCGGGCTCTACACGCTGAAATATGGTCGCGATCAGGAGTATCAGGCCGACACGCTGGGCGTCCGCTATGTCGCCGCCAGCGGGTATAATCCGGCCGCGGCGCCGCTGATCCTCAACCAGCTGGGCGCGGAAAGCGCGCTCGACGCGCGGATCGCGGGGCGCAGCGCGAACGCCGTTCCGGGCTGGCTGAGCACCCATCCGAACAGCGCGGACCGCGTCGCGCGGGCGCGGACGCTGGCGCAGCAATCGGGCCGCGCGGTGCCGGCGGCGGCGCAGGATACGGCCTATCTGCGGATGCTCGACGGCCTGCCCTATGACGACGATCCCGCGCAGGGCGTGATCGACGGCCAGATTTTCCGCCACCCGGCGATGCGGTTCAAGTTCACTGCGCCTGCCGGCTACACGATCGCGAACGCTGCCGATGCAGTGACGGTCCAGGGCCAGCGCGGACAGGCGCAGCTGAGCGCGACCGGCACGTCGTCCGATCTGGCCGGCGTGGTCGCGCAGCGGTTCCAGGCACTGGGCGGACAGATCGATGCGGGACAGATCCGCAACGTCACGATCGGCGGCCGCCGCGCGGCCACCGCGACGATCACGGCCGCCGCGAACAACCAGCGGGTCGATGCGACCGTCGTCGCGGTCGGCTTTCCGAACGCCACCTACAGCTGGACGATCGTGACGCCGGCGGGCAGCGGCATCGGTCCGTTCGATCCTCTGCTGGCCAGCTTCACTACGCTGGCCGACGCCGAGGCGCGCACCATCCGCGGCAAACGCATCCGCATCGTAACGGTGAAGGCCGGCGACACGATCGATACGCTGGCGCGCCAGATGGCCTATCCCGATTTCCAGCGCGACCGCTTCCTGACGCTGAACGGGCTGGATGCGGGCGCACCGCTGCGCCCGGGTACACTCGTCAAGCTGGTGGTGACTGGATAGCGAATGCGCGAGGCGCTAAGGGCCGGTGATGCAACGCCCGGCCCTTTCCGTCGTCATCCCCTGTTACAACGAAGAGGGCTGCCTGCCCGCGCTGCATGCGCGCGTATCGGCCGCCGCACAGGCCGCGGTCGGCGACGATCACGAGATCGTGCTGGTCAACGACGGTTCGCGCGACGGCAGCTGGGCGGTGATGCAGCAACTGGCGCGCACCGACCCGCGGCTGGTGGCGATCAACCTGTCGCGCAACCACGGCCATCAGCTGGCGCTGACCGCCGGGCTGGACCTGTGCGCCGGCGAGCAGATCCTGGTGATCGACGCCGACCTGCAGGATCCGCCCGAACTGCTGGCCGACATGCGCGCGACGATGGTCGAGCAGGACGCCGACGTCGTCTATGCCGTCCGCCGCAAGCGCGATGGCGAGACGGTGTTCAAGAAACTGACCGCCGCCGCCTTCTATCGCGTGCTCGACCGCGTCACCGACGTGCCGATCCCGCTCGACACCGGCGACTTCCGCCTGATGAGCCGGCGCGCGCTCGACGCGTTCCTGTCCCTGCCCGAACAGGCGCGATTCATTCGCGGGATGGTCGCCTGGGTCGGTTTCCGCCAGGTGCCGTTCCTGTACGACCGGCACGAGCGGCTGGCCGGCGAGAGCAAATATCCGCTGGCCAAGATGATCCGGTTCGCGCTCGACGCGGTCACGGGCTTCTCGACCGCGCCGCTGCGGTTCGCCAGCCATCTGGGCCTCGCGCTGACCGGTGCGACGTTGCTGCTGCTGCTCTACGTCGTGATCGGCTTCTTCATGGGCAACACGGTGCAGGGCTGGACGTCGACCATGCTGGTCGTGCTGTTCCTGGGTGCGATGCAGATGTTCGTGCTGGGGATGATTGGCGAGTATCTGGGGCGGCTGTATGTCGAATCGAAGCGGCGGCCGCTGTACCTGGTCGCCGATATCGCCGGGCCGGTGCAGGGCCGCGCCTCGCTGGGCTACCGCGCCGGCGACGGCCCCCGCCCGGTGCGGCCGGAGCCGGCGGAGGGCCTGCTGGTCGCGCCGCCGGAGAGCGAGGGCTAATCACGACCCCGTCATTCCCGCGCAGGCGGGGATGACGATGGTTGGGCCCGGTCCTGCCTTAGGGCTTGCTCACCAGGGTGATGATCGACAGCCCCGGCGTCATCGGAACGCGGCCGATCAGGTGCCGTTCCAGCCGGAAGATAGTCTCGAACAGCGTGTTCAGCGGCCTGGCCGGGGGCGAATCGTCGCTGTCGTCGCGGCCGGTCAGCTTGCCGGCCATGCGCGCGGCGACGGCGGCGGGGAACAGCAGCGAATTGAACCAGCGCAGGCCGTTGTGCTTCAGCCCCGCCGCGCGGATTGCCGCGTCGAGGCTCGCCTTGGAATAGCGGCGCTTGTGGTGATTCACGACGTCGTGCGCGCTCCACATCCAGCCGTGCGCCGGCACCGCGATAAGGATCTTGCCCCCGGGCTTCAACGCGTCCGCCATCGCCTTCAGCGCGGCCACGTCGTCGTCGATATGCTCGATCACGTCGAGCACCGCGACCATGTCGTACGCACCGCGATCGACGCCATTAAGCTCGGGCAGCGGCGCGGTGCCGACCGGCTTGCCCAGCCGCTGGCTGGCGATGTCGCGCGCGGCCTCGTCGATCTCGATCGCATCGACCTCGCCGAAACTGCCCAGCATCGGCAGGTTGTGGCCGGTCCCGCAGCCGATCTCCAGCACACGCGCGGGCGTCGGCAGGTCGGCATAGCGGGTGACGTAATCGGCCAGGATGTCGCGGCGCGCGCGATACCACCAATGGGTGGAATCATGCGCGGCCATCCGGTCATAGACGATGCGGTCCATCAGTTGTCTGCCATCATGCGAACACCCAGCGGCGGTTGACGAAGAACATCAGGACCGGCGTCACGAACAGCGTCGTCAGCACCGGCGTCCAGCGCGGAAACTCGAATCCGCGCACCAGCAGCCAGGTGAACACCGCGTTCAGCGCATAGCTGATGAGGCTGGCCATGAAGAAGCGGCCGGTCGTCTTCGCCGGATTGTCGCGATTGCCATGCCCGCGAAAGCTCCAGCGACTGTGCAGCACGTAACCGATCGCGACGCAGACCAGATAGGCCGCCAGCATCGCGACCTGTTCGTCCACGCTCGTCAGCTGGACCAGCGCCAGGTACAGCCCGCCGCCGACCAATGTCACGCCGCCCCCGGTGATCGCATAGCGGACCAGCTGGCCGTGGACGGTATTGGCGTTCAGATGGTGGAGCGCACGAGAAACCAACGCGAAATCCTCACGTCCGTTCGGCCTGAGCTTGTCGAAGGCCTGCACTTTCTTCTAACCGACGAAAGGAAGGGCAGCCCTTCGACACGCTCAGGGCAAACGGGATTGGGGGCTGGCCCTAATCCCTGCGCCGCCGATAGGGAAGCGGATTTGACCGACGGATTGCCTTCCCGCTTCGAGCGGCAGCTCGATCGCCACTGGCTGCGCATCACGCTGTTCGCGTGGGTCGCGATCGCGGCGTTCTGGATGTGGGATCGCTGGGGCGGCATCTACTGGCTGGCGCTGGGCGACACCGACGACAACATGCGGCTGATGCAGGTGCGCGGGCTGCTGGCCGGACAGGGCTGGTACGACCTCACGCAATATCGGCTGAACCCGCCTGCTGGCTTCAACATCCACTGGAGCCGGATCGTCGATCTGCCCATCGCCGGGCTGATCCTGATCTTCAAGCCGATCTTCGGCGTGGCCTGGGCGGAGCGGCTGGCCTGCGGGATCGCACCGATGCTGCCGCTGTCGATCGCGATGGCGGCGATGGCGTTCACCGTCCGCCGGCTGGTCGCGCCGACGGCGTACGCGCTGGCGGTCATCGTCCTGCTCGGCGCGACGTCGGCGATGCTGATGTTCATGCCGATGCGGATCGACCACCACGGCTGGCAGCTGGCGATGCTGGCCTTGACCGTCGCGGGACTGGCCGATGCACGGGGCGCGCGCGGCGGGATCGTCGTCGGGCTGGCGACCGCCACCTCGCTGTCGATCGGGCTGGAGATGCTGCCCTACGGCGCCATGGCCGGTGCGATCGTCACGCTGCGCTGGGTGTGGGACCGGGCGGAGGCACAGCGGCTGAACGCCTATGCGCTGTCGCTGGGCGGCGGCAGTGCACTGGGCTTCGCGCTGTTCGCGTCGAACGCCAACCAGGCGCTGCGCTGCGACGCGCTGACGCCGGTGTGGTTGAGTGTGCTGGTCCTGGCCGGTGCGCTGCTGTTCGTGATGGCGCGCCTCAATCCACAGGCGCGCGGGGTCCGGCTGGGCATCGCGCTGGCCGCCGGCGCGATCATCGCGGTCGGCTTCGCGCTGGTATTCCCGCAATGCCTCGGCCGACCCGAGGGCGTGTCCGACGAACTCCAGCGCACTTGGCTGAACAATGTGCGCGAGGCCAAGCCGATCTATCGCCACCCGTTGCGCGCCGCGCTGCCGATCGCCGCGCTGCCGATTGCCGGACTGATCGGCGCGCTGGTCGCGGCGTGGCGCGCGCGCGGCACACCCGCGTTCGCCGCGTGGGTGCCGGTCGCGCTGTTCACCGCCTTCGCCGTGCTGATGCTGTTGTGGCAGGTTCGCGCGGGACCGGCCGCCCAGTTGCTGGCGGTACCTGGCGCGACCGCGCTCGCCTGGCTGATCGTGCCCTGGTGCCTGGGGCATCGCTTCGTCGTTATCCGCGTCGTCGGATCGGTCGCGGCATTCATGATCGTGTCGGGGCTGTTCGCGGGCCTCGCGATCCGCTGGCTGCCGATCGACCGGCCCGACGTGCGCAGCCAGACCGTCAGCCGCGCCAACGGCCGCTGCGCATCGCTGCCGGCGCTTCGCGTGCTGAACCGGCTGCCCGCCAGCGTGATCTTCACCCATGTCGACCTCGGGCCGCGGCTGATCGTGCTGACGCATCATTACGGCATCGCCGGGCCGTATCACCGCAACGGCGACGCGATCCTCGACGTTCACCACGCCTTCACCGGCAGCCCGGAGCAATTCCGCGCGATCGCCCGGCGCCACGGCGCGCGTCTGTTGCTGACCTGCCCGAACATGGCCGAGACGACGGTATACCGCGCCCGCGCCAAGGACGGCTTCTACGGCCAACTCGCCAGGGGTAAGGTGCCGGATTGGCTGGTCCGCGTACCGATGCCCAAGGGCTCACCACTCCGGCTGTGGCGGATCGATTATGGATCGACGTCGCGCAATCCGTCATAGGCGAAGGCGGCAAGGACGGCGCTCGCGCAGGTGAGCAGCGAACAGACCAAATTCAGCACGATCGGCTGAGCGGGAAGGATTTGGCGTTCCAGCAGCGCCAAGCCGATAACAGTCGCGCCGGTCATCGCCACAGGCAACCACAGCAGGGCCACTCGCGCCAGCTTTGGTCGGACCAGCCGCCAGCTGGAGTTCATCGCGCTCTCGGCGCCCGAATACTGCACGACCAGTGCAGGCAGCGCGACGCTGAACAACAGGCCGACGATGATGCCCGGGATAATGAAGATGATCATGCCGAGCGTGACCACAACCCAGGTCAGCACCGTCAACAGCACGGCAGCCAGATAATCGCCAAGACTTAGCTGCCGATATTCGGTTCCGAGCGCGCTTGCGGTGATAACCAACGCAATACACGCCTCCATCACCGTGAGCACGGCGCACGTCAGCACTAAGGGCACGGCAGAAAGCCATCGGTCGGCCAGAATCCCCGGCACGGACGTCGCCAGAACCGCGACCACGAACAGCGGAGGATTGGCGACGATATACTTCAGCGACAACGCATAGCGTGTGCGGACGAACTCAATAGCGGACACTGACTCGCCCGCCCGCATGCCGTTCAAGCCGACCGGCCAACTCCAATTCGAGCAGCACCATCTGGACCGTCGCGGGGCTCAGGTGCGACTGGCGGATCAGTTCGTCGATGCCGACCGGCACGGGGCCGAGCAGGTCGGCGATGCGGCGGCGGTCGGTGTCGCTGGCGTCGTCGGCGGGTTCGGCCGTGAAGCCCGACGCCGGTGCGCGGACGGCGCGGGGATCGATCGGGCGGATCGCCTCCAGTATGTCGGCGGCACTCTGGACCAGGGTCGCGCCTTCGCGGATCAGCAGGTTGCACCCCTGCGCGCGCGGGTCGAGCGGGCTGCCCGGCACCGCCATCACTTCGCGCCCCGCCTCCGCCGCCAGCCGCGCGGTGATGAGCGAGCCGGATTTCGGTGCGGCCTCGACCACCACGGTGCCCAGTGCCATGCCCGCGATGATGCGGTTGCGGTGCGGGAAGTTGCGCGCGCGCGGCTCCTCGCCCGGCGGCTGTTCGGCGATCAGCAGCCCGCGGGTCGCCACCTGGTCCTGCAATTCGCGGTTCTCGGGCGGGAAGGCGATGTCGATGCCGCTCGCGATCACGCCGATCGTGCCGGTCGCCAGCGTCGCGACGTGCGCCTGCGTATCGATCCCGCGCGCCAGGCCGGAGACGACGGTCACCCCCGCTTCGCCGAGCGCCGCGGCCAACCCGCGCGCGAAGCGACAGGCGGCGGCCGACGCATTGCGCGCGCCGACCATCGCCACGACGGTGGCCTGGCCCAGCGCCGCATCGCCGCGGACGGTCATGACCGGCGGCGCGGTGTCGATTTCGGCCAGCCGCGCGGGATAGTCGGCGTCGCCGATGAACAGGTGCCGCGCCCCGAGCCGTTCGACCGCCACGATCTCGGCCAGCACCGCGCGCTCGGTCGCGACGGCGGGCGGGGTGCCGCCGCCGCGCCGGGCCAGCATCGGCAGCGCGTCGATCGCGGCTTCCGCCGTGCCGAACCGCTGGACCAGCTGGCGATAGGTCACGGGGCCGATGCCGGACGTGCGGATCAGCCGCAGCCGCGCGACGTCGCGCGGTTCAGCCACTCGCGGCCCCGCCGTTGCCACCGACCTTGGGTTCGGTTCCCGACAACAGCCGGTCGATGTTCTCGCGGTGATTCCACACGACCAGCAGCGCCAGCGCCACCAGCAGGAACACGGCGTCGAAACTGTTGACGGCAGCGGCCGCGACCGGCGCGCTGATCGCCGCGGCGATTCCGGCAACCGACGAAATGCGCAGGATCGCCAGCAGGCCGAGCCAGACGACGGCATAGACCAGTCCGATCGGCCAGTAGAGCGCCAGCACGATACCCATCAGCGTCGCCACGCCCTTGCCGCCGCGGAAGCGCAGCCAGACGGGATAGCAATGGCCCAGGAACGCGCCCGCCGCCGCCAGTTGCGCGTCGCCGGGCAACAGCCACGCGGCCAGCATAACCGCCACCCAGCCCTTCAGCGCATCGAGCAGCAGCGTGGCGGCGGCCAGCCCCTTGCGTCCGGTGCGCAGGACGTTGGTCGCACCGATGTTGCCCGATCCGATCGCGCGCAGATCGCCCGCCCCGCCCAGCCGGGTCAGGATGACGCCGAACGGAATCGATCCCAGCAGATAGCCGAGCAGCAGTGCGCCCGCCGGTGCGATCCAGAGAATCTGGGTGGTGTGGTCCATCATACCCCTTCGACCACAAGTTACGGGCTTGCGTACGGCAGCGCAACAATCTCGATCAACGCGCATTTTCGCGCAGTTCGCGACATTGAAGTGGCCTGTCGCTGCAAAGCTATCGTAAATCGATCGCGGGCTTCGGCCAAGTCGATTGCAGGTCAGGACAAGTTATCGACATCGGGCTTGACTATTGAATCGAATTCGGATGCTAGCCGATCCGAGATCACAGGAGTCGTATCATGACTGACGAAACGGGCGCATCGAATACCGTCGAACTCGCCACCGAATTGACCATCGCATGGCTGTCCAATCCCAACACACGCGCGTCGGCGGACGAGGTTCCATCGTTCCTGCGCACGATGCACGAGGCGGTCGGCGCTCTGGCCGGTCGCGGCGAGAGCGATGTCGTGGCCGAGGTGGCGACCAGCCATACCCCGGCGGTGTCGGTGCGCAAGTCGCTGGCATCGAAGGATTTCATCGTCTCGCTGGTCGACGGCAAGCCGTACAAGACGCTGCGCCGCCATCTGTCGCGCCACGGCATGACTCCGGAACAATATCGCGAGCGGTTCGGCCTGAAGTCCGACTATCCGATGGTTTCGGAAAGCTATTCCAACGCGCGGCGTGAAATGGCGAAGAAGATCGGCCTGGGTCGCAAGCCCGGCATGAAGCGCCCGGCGGGCGCCAAGAAGCCGGGTCGCAAGCCCGCCGCCGCCGAATAATATCGATCCTGCCGGCATCGTTCCCGCGTCTGCGTGGGGACGGTCCCGGCGCGATTGACCGCGGTTCCGGTCCACAGGGGGTTGCATCCGCACCGCCCCAGCGCGCAAGTGCAGGTCCGATGGCCGCCGAAACCCCGCTCGATCGCTTCAAGTCCGTCCTGGCCGGCACCGCGCGCGCGGTGGCAGAGCGCCAGGACGTCGAACTCGCCTTCACCGCCGATGCGCCGAGCCAGGCCGGTCGTCACCTGAAGGTGCCGATGCCGGCGCGGACGCTGCCGGCCGATCAGGTCGCCGAGGCGCGCGGCTTCGCCGATTCGTTCGCATTGCGGCTGAGGCATCACGACGCGACGCTCCACGCCCGCGCCGCGCCGCACGAAGCCGTCGCGCGCGCCGTATTCGATGCGGTGGAGGGTGCACGGGTCGAGGCGCTGGGATCGCAGGGATATGCGGGGATCGCCGCGAATCTGGACCAGGCGCTGACGATGCGGATGAAGTCCGATCCGATCGCGCGCGCCCGCAATTTCGATGAAGTCCCGCTGTCCACCGCACTGGCGCTGCTCGTCCGCGAGCGGCTGACGACGCGCACTGCACCGGCGAGTGCTGCGGCGGGGCTGGCGCTGGTCCGCGACTGGATCGAGGACAAGGCGGGTGCCGATCTCGACGCGCTGGCCCGTGCGATCGACGACCAGCGCGCGTTCGCGAAGCTGACCCAGCGGCTGCTCGAGGATCTGGAGCTTGTCGAGGGCGAGGTCGCGCCGAACGAGGACGACGAGGGCGGAGCCGACGACGAGGGCACCGAGGAGGAGCAGGACGAGGCGGGCGACGACGGCGACGACGCGGGTGAAGCGGGCGACGGTCAGGTCGAGGCGCGCGGCGAGGATCGCGAGTCGGAAAACGAGGACGGCGAGGGCCAGGAACAGGGCGAGGACAGCCTGGACGACCTGGACGGCGAACCCGGCGACGAGGGCGACGAGGGGATGATGCCGGTGCGGCCCAACCGGCCGTTCAGCGACCTGTCGCCGCAGTTCGACTACAAGCCGTTCACGCGCGCGTTCGACGAGGAGATCGCGGCGACCGACCTGTGCGACGAAGAGGAACTCGATCGCCTGCGCGCCTATCTCGACCAGCAGCTCGTCCACCTGCAGGGGGTCGTCACCAAGCTGGCCAACCGGTTGCAGCGGCGGCTGATGGCGCAACAGTCGCGGTCATGGGATTTCGACCAGGAGGAAGGCATCCTGGACGCCGCGCGGCTGGCCCGCGTGATCGTCAACCCGATGCTGTCGCTCAGCTACAAGCGCGAGCGCGATACCGAGTTCAAGGACACGATCGTCACGATCCTGATCGACAATTCGGGGTCGATGCGCGGACGGCCGATCAGCATCGCCGCGATCAGCGCGGACATTCTCGCGCGCACGCTGGAGCGGGTCGGCGTGAAGACCGAGATCCTGGGCTTCACCACCCGCGCCTGGAAGGGGGGGCAGGCGCGCGAGGCGTGGCTGGCGCAGGGTCGCCCGCCGCAGCCCGGGCGGCTGAACGATATCCGCCACATCGTCTACAAACAGGCCGACGAACCGTGGCGCCGCGCGAAGCGTGCGCTGGGGCTGATGATGCGCGAGGGGTTGCTGAAGGAGAATATCGACGGCGAGGCGCTGCTCTGGGCGCATGCGCGGCTGATCGCGCGGCCGGAGGATCGCAAGATCCTGATGGTCATCTCGGACGGCGCGCCGGTCGACGATTCGACGCTGAGCGTGAATTCCGGCTCCTATCTGGAACGCCATCTGCGCCAGGTGATCGGCTGGATCGAGGGGCGGTCACCGGTCGAGCTGGTCGCGATCGGCATCGGCCACGACGTCACGCGCTATTACGAGCGCGCGGTGACGATCATGGACGTCGAGCAGCTGGCGGGCACGATGATCGAGCAGCTCGCCGGCCTGTTCGACGACGCCAAGTGAGCGGGACGCGGTGATCGCCGCGCCGCCCGGAGGGTTCGCCGGTCCGGTCAAGCGGTCGGTCACGATCGCCGGGCATCAGACGTCGATCAGCCTGGAGCCGGCGTTCTGGTCCGCGCTGGAGGCCGCCGCCCTGGCCCATGCGCTGCCACTGAACGCGCTGGTCGCGCAGATCGACGTGGCGCGCATCGGCGCCGGAAGTCCGCCCAATCTCGCCAGCGCCATCCGCAGCTGGGTCCTGGCCGAGGCGCAGCGCGCAGACGGCCGCTAGAGTCTGATCCACCCGCGCAGAAGCATCTGTGCTCCGGCGAAGGCCGGAGCCTTGGCAGTCGCGGCCTGACGATCGCCACCGCTCCGGCCTTCGCCGGAGCACAAGCCTTGTTTCAACCTGCGTGGATCTAACTCTAGGCCAGCATCTCGACGAGCGCCGGGGACAGCGCCTCGCCGCCGTCGTCGGTGACGAACCGCGCCGCCAGCCCCAGCCGCCCGGCCAGCGCCAGCCCCGCTTCGCGGCCGAGCACGGTGAGTGCCGTCGCCCAGCCGTCCGCCGTCATGCAGTCGGCCGCGACCACGCTGACCGATACGATGCCGTTGGCGACCGGCCACCCGGTCCGCGGGTCGATCGTGTGGCCCAGGCGGCGACCCTCGGCGTCGAGGAAGCGGCGATAGTCGCCCGAGGTCGCGATGCCGATGCCATGCGCGGCGATGCGCAGCGGCGACAGCGCCAGGCCCGGCGGGGACTCGAGATCGACCCACCACGGCTGGCCGTTCGGCTGGATGCCCGATCCGACGAACTCGCCGCCGATTTCGACCAGGACATCCGCGCAGCCGTGCGCGCGGCACGTCGCGGCCAGCGCATCGACCGCATAACCCTTGCCGATGCCCGACAGGTCCAGGCGCACGTCACGGGCCCGCCGGACGCGGCCGCCGGAGAGGTCGATTCCATCGGCGCCGGACCGTCCGAGCGCGTCGGCGATCGCGGCCGCGTCGGGCAGGTCGTGACGCGGCCCCGCCGGTCCGAAACCCCACAGGTCGGCCAGCGCCCCGCCGGCCGGGTCGAACGCCCCGCCGCTGGCGTCGCGGATGGCCAGCGCCGCGTCGAGCACGACGGCAAGCGTGTCGGGCACGTCCCGCCATGCGCCGACCGGACTGGCGTTGAATGCGGACAGCGCCGAACCCGGATCCCACTGGCTCATCGCCGCGATCATACGCGCCAGCGCCTTGCGTAGCGCAATCGCCAGCTCGGGTGGCGGGGCGACCAGTTGCGCCGACCAGCTCGTGCCCATCGTCTCGCCGCTCAGCCGCACGACACCCGCACCCGCTGCCCGCCGCCCGAATGCGGCCGGATCGACCGGTGGCAGCGCGATGCGCAAGGGTCAGCCGCCCAGCACTTCCAGCGTCGCGGTGTAGCTCATCCGCTTCGCGGCATTCGGAATCGTCGCGCTTGCACCGGTCGCGGTCGTGTTCAGCCAGTACATTCCCGCGCCCGGCCATGTGACAGCAACCTGCCCCTTGGCGTCGGTCTTCAGCGTCATCTCGCCCGTCGTCTCGCGGTAGCGCGATCCACCGGCGATGATGGTGACGGTCAGGCCCGGCGCGGGCTTGCCGTCGATCGTGAAGCCGAACGTCGCGGTCTCGCGCGACGTCAGGTCGTTCGGATGGGTAAGTGGGGCGAACTCGAGTCCCTGGCCGGTGCCTTTCAAAACCGTGTCGGTCGGCGCGCCGGAGGTCACGAACACTTCGTTGCGGCTGGTGCTTTCGGCCAGCTTCACCTCGGTCGCACCCGCCGGAATCGCGGTCGCCAGCGCCGCCGCCGTGGTCCCGCGCGGCAGGCGCTGTTCCTTGCCGTCGAGCATATAACTGCCCGTCACGCCGGCAGTGACCAGCGCGAGCTTCCACGTGCCGGGCCTGTCGATCTGGACGTCGAAGGTCGACCGGTACTTGCCGATCGCGAAGTTCACGACCTTGCCCGCGCTGCCATCGGGCGCGATCACGGCGGGTTCGGCGCGCAGCGGCTGGTGGTCGGGATAGAACAGGTCGTTGGACGCCGCCGCATCGAACGTCACCCAGCTGTCGGCGCCCGACACCACCGTGGTGGACGGCACGATCCACAGGCGATGCGCGGACAGGGCCGCAGGAATGGTGATCGCCGCGATGGCGGCGGCGAGCAATGCGGGACGGATGCGGATCATGGCAGGGCCTTTCAGCGGATCGACAGCGCGAGCGCGCCGAGTTCGGACTTGCCCGTCGCGGTGATGCGGCTGCCCGGCCTGGCGGGCCAGGCGAACGGCAGGCGGACGACCTCGCGCCCGCCGACTTCGCGCGCCGCCTCGATCACCAGCGTGTACTGCCCGGGCGTGAGCGCGCCGAGCTGCGCTGGCGAATAGCTGACCTTGTGCGTACCCGGCGGGCGCGTCGCACCCGAGACGCCATTGGCCGGCAGGCTCAAGGCCCGGCCCGACGCGCGCCACCACGTCCGCACGTCGGTCAGCCACTTCTTGCCGCCGTTCTCGCGATTGTCGAAATCATACCAGACGCTGAGCGTCTTCGCCGATGCGCCGGCTCTCTCCAGCCAGATCGCGACATAGGGCGCGTGATATTCGGCCACCGTCATGCGGGGGATGGTGACGGTCAGGTCGATTGTCTGCGCCCCCGCCGGTGAGGCGGCGGCCAGCGGCAGGCCGGTCAGGGCGACACGATAGGTCAGGCGCATGGGGCGGGTATCCTGTTCAGATGTGGATGAAGACGATCGCGATGACGACCGGGATGGCGAGGCCGGAGGCGACCAGCGGCCACGTCATCGGTCGCCGACGTGCGTGGAGCCACAGCAGCACGAGGCCGGTCAGCGAAAATGCCAGGCAGGCCCCGGCAAAGACGTCGATGAACCATTTCCACACCGTGCCCGAATTGCGCCCCTTGTGGAGGTCGTTGAGGTAGGCGATCCAGCCGCGGTCGGTGATCTCGCTGGTGACGGCACCAGACGCGCGGTCGATCGCGATCCAGCCATCGCCGCCGGGTCGGGGAAGCGGAAGGTACACTTCATCGGCGGACCATTCGGCCTCACCCTGTGCGGCGGTCGGATAACGGTCCTTCAGAAATGCCGCGACCGGAGCGGGCAGCGGCTTCTTCGCATCGACGGCACCATCCGGCGATATCAGCCGCGTCAGGTCGGCGGGCAGCATGTGCGCCACCTGCGTCGTGACCGGTGCCGCACCGATCTCACCGGCATGATTCAGCGTGAATCCGGTGATCGTGAACAGCAACACCCCGATCAGGCTGATCGCCGAGCTGACCCAATGCCACGTATGGAGCTGTTTCAGCCAGAAGGCCTTGCGGCCGGACCTGGCGCGCGCGGGAGTGGACATGGGTATGCGCAAATCCGAAGAGAAGACGCGCCTTATCGCGAACAATTCTCAAGAGCAAGTGTGTGCGCAGCGGAATAGCACTGATATTCCGCGCCTCGGCGCGCGCACCGGCCGGCGGTGTTCACCACCGACCGACGGCGCGGCTTTGACGCGGCGCGCCAGGATGGGGCGCCGGTGAAACAGCCCCGCCGCGGCGAAGCCGCGTCGTCGGACGCAGCTTCGCCACGCCGGCCGTAGTGAGCGCCGCGACACCGGATAGCTCTGCTATCCGCCTGCGCTCACCGCCCCAGCAACACCCGCGCCTGTCCGGCGATCTGCGCCAGCATCGCGGCGTTCGGGGCCGATGCCGCACGGGCACGTCGGACGAGTTCGGCGAACTGGCCGACCCGAGCCGCGTTGGCCTCCAGCCACGCATCGACCGCGCCCTGCGGATCCTTGCCCTCTGCCCGACCCAGGAATTCCAGCCGCAGTTGCTGGAAATCGCGCGCGAGGCCCGCGATCAGCAGCCGCTCCCACGGATCGCCGGTGGTGATCCGCGCAGCATTGGTCTGCGCCCAGTCGAGGCCGAGTGCCTGGCCGAGATGGGTGAAGGCATGCGTCAGCTTCGTCTCGTCGAGTCCGCGGCGCTGACCCAGGTCGGCCAGGCCGACCGCGCCATCGAGCTCGAACAGCCGGACGATCTTGCGCACCAGCGGCTTCGGCGCGCCCGCTTCCTCCAGCCGCTGCGCGATGCGGTCGCTGCCGGCCCGCGCCTCGGCACGCAGCAGGTCCTTGGTCTGGCGGTCGAGCGCATCGATGCCGGGTTGCAGCCGGGCCAGGATCTCGCCCGGGCCCTCGCCGGGCTTGGCCGCGCGCAACAGGTCGGCGATCTGGGCGCGCATCGCCACGGCGACCTCGTCGAACAGCGCGATGCGCGCGCTTTCGGGGATCGCCGCCGTCTCGATCTCGTCCCACAGCGCTGGCAGGCCGAAAATGCGCTCGGCGGCGACGAACATCGCCGCGATGTCGCCCATCGCCGCGCCTTCCTCCTCCGCCAGTTCGAACGGGTGCAGCACACCCATGCGGTTGATGACGCGGTTGGCGAGCTTGGTCGCGACGATCTCGCCGCGCAGCCGATGCTCGTCGATCGCCTTGGCATAGCCCTTGCGCATCGCGGCCGGGAAGGCGGCGTGCAGGTCGGGCTTCAGCGCCTCGTCCTGTCCCAGCCGCCGCGCCTCGATCGCGTCCTGCAACGCCAGCTTCGCGGTCGCCAGCAGCACGGCCAGTTCGGGGCGGGTCAGGCCGTGGCCGTCGGCGGCGCGGCGCAGATATTCCTCGTTGCCGGCCAGCCCCTCGACCTTGCGATCGAGCCGCCCGCCGGCCTCCAGCATCTCGATCGTGCGGACATAGCTCGGCACCGCGATCGCACCGTCGTTTTCCATGACCGACAGCGCCAGCGTCTGCAGGCGGTTATCCTCCAGCACCAGATGCGCGACGTCGTCGGTCATGCTGGCCAGCAGCGTATTGCGCTTGGCCTCGGCCAGCCGCCCCTCGATCATCTCGCGGTTCAGCGCGATCTTGATGTTGACCTCGTTGTCCGAACAATCGACGCCGGCGGAATTGTCGATGAAGTCTGTATTGATCCGCCCCCCGCGCGCCGCGAACGCGATGCGCGCGGCCTGCGTGACGCCCAGATTGGCCCCCTCGCCGATCGCCTTCGCACGGACCGTCTCGGCATCGACGCGCAGCCGGTCGTTGGCGGGATCACCGACGATCGCGTTGTTCTCGGCCGCGGCCTTCACATAGGTGCCGATCCCGCCGAACCAGATCAGGTCGACCGGGCTGGTCAGGATGGCGGAGATCAGCGCGGCGGGTTCGATCTCGCCCGCCTCGATGCCCAGCACGGCGGCCGCTTCCTTCGACAGCTTCACCGTCTTGGCGGTGCGCGGAAACACGCCGCCGCCCTTCGAGATCAGCTTGGCGTCATAGTCGGCCCAGCTCGACCGGGGCAGCTGGAACATGCGGTTGCGTTCTTCCCACGATGTCGCGGGATCGGGCGCGGGGTCGAGGAAGATGTGGCGGTGGTCGAACGCCGCGACCAGCTTCAGCGCCTTGGACAGCAGCATGCCGTTGCCGAACACGTCGCCCGACATGTCGCCGCAGCCGACGACCTGGATGCTCTGCGTCTGCACATCGACGCCCATTTCGGCGAAGTGCCGCTGCACCGACACCCAGCCGCCCTTGGCGGTGATGCCCATCGCCTTGTGATCGTAGCCGACCGAGCCGCCGCTGGCGAAGGCGTCGCCCAGCCAGAAGCCACGCTCCAGCGCGATTCGGTTGGCGACGTCGCTGAACGTCGCGGTGCCCTTGTCCGCCGCGACGACGAAATAGGGATCGTCGCCGTCGAGGATCGTCACGTCGTCCGGGTGTACCACCTTGTCCTCGACCAAATTGTCGGTGACCGACAGCAGCGTACGGATGAAGATGCGATAGCTTTCGGTGCCTTCGGCGACCCACGCGTCGCGATCGGTCGCCGGATTGGGCAATTGCTTGGGATAGAAGCCGCCCTTGGCCCCGGTCGGCACGATCACCGCGTTCTTCACGCGCTGCGCCTTCATCAGGCCCAGGATCTCGGTACGGAAATCGTCACGCCGGTCGGACCAGCGCAGGCCCCCGCGCGCGACGGGTCCGGCGCGCAGGTGGATGCCCTCGACGCGCGGCGAATAGACCCAGATCTCGCGCCATGGCAGCGGCTTGGGCAGCCCCGGCACCTTCGACGAATCGAGCTTGAACGCCAGCGCTTCCGCCGCGGCGGGGGCAAAGGCATTGGTGCGCAGTGTCGCGTCGATCACACCGTGCAGCGTCCGCAGGATGCGATCGTCGTCGATCGCCGACACCTGGTCCAGCCCATCCAGGATCGCACGGTCCGCGACCGCGACCCGCGCCGCACCGTCCTTCGCGGCGGGATCGTGCGCGGCGGTGAACCGCTCGATCAGGCCGGCGGCGACCTTGGGCGCACGGCGGATCGCCTCCACCACCGTGACCAGCCCGTAGGTCAGCCCGGTCTGGCGCAGATAGCGGAACCACGCGCGGAACAGCACGACCGACGCCGGCCGCATCCCGCCCTCGACGATCAGGCGATTGAACGCGTCGTTCTCCGCGCGCCCCTCCAGCACCGCGGCGACGGCGGCCTCGATGACGGGAATATCGAGCGCGGCGGTGCCCGCGGGCAGCGACACCAGAAAGTCGTGGACGAAGGCGCCGTCGGCGTCGGCCAGCGCGATCGGCACTTCCTCCAGCACGCGGAATCCGAAATTCTCGAACACCGGCACCGCATCCGACAGCGCCAGCGCACCGCCCAGCCGGTACAGCTTCACGCGCAGTTCGCTCGGCTTGTCGGTCGCGATCAGGCGGATCGACCGGCTGCCCGCGTCGGTCAGATCGGCGATGTGCACCACGTCCTGCGCCGCCTGTTCGGGCGCATAATGCATGCGATAGCCGTTGGGAAAGCTGTTGGCGTAGCGCAGCGCGAGGCGGGTCGCGCGCGCATCGCCGACCAGGTCGACCAGCGCGGCCTCGACCGCGGGCACCCAGCCGCGCACCATCCGTTCGATCTCGGCATCCAGCGCGGCGACATCCGGCGTCCGCGCGCTGCCGCGCACGTCCAGCGTATAGCGGAGGAGCGCGACCACGCCGTCCTCCAGCGCGATCGACCAGTTGAGCACCGCGGCATCGGCGGCCTCTGCCAGCATGTCGCCGATCGCCAGCCGCCGCGCGGTCGTCACGTCGTCGCGCAACAGCCAGACGAAGGCGAAGATGTGCCGGCCCAGCGCCGATCGCACCAGTTCCAGCTTGGGCCGCGGCCGGTCCGCCAGGCTCATCGCGGTCAGCGCCAGCCGTTCGAGCTCGGCGGGCTGGAACGCGGTGGTCAGGTCGTGCGGCAGCGCGGTCAGCGCATGTGTCAGCGCCTTGCCGGTATGGCCCTTGGGATCGAAACCGAACTTGGCCTCCATCATCGCCAGCCGCTCGCGCAGCACCGGGACGTCGCGCGGCGAGGCGTGCAGCGCGCTCGACGTCCACAGGCCGGCATGCATCGACAAACCGACGATCTTGCCGTTCTCGCGCAGCGGCAGCAGCACCAGGTCGAGCGGTACGCGGCGGTGGACCGTGGCGATGCAGTTGGACTTCAGCAGCAGCGGCGCCTGTCCGCCCGCCTCAAAGAAGGCGATGGCGGCGACGCGCGACTTTTCCGCCAGCAACGGCACGGCGAATTCGTGGCGGGCGATACCCAGCGTATTCTCGTGCCGCTCGTCGCGATACCAGCTGTCGTGACCCAGCAGCGTCATCGCGCGGTCGTTGAACCACTGCAGCAACGTACCGCCTTCGATATTCCCGTCGCCGACCAGCCGCGCAGCGTCGGCGCGCATCGCCGCCTGCAACGCGGGCCAGTCGGCCACCGCGCTGCGGACATGCGCCAGATTGCGGTGCAGTTCGTCGACCAGTGCGCGGCGCACCTTTGCATCGGCGCGGTGCAGTTCGATGTAGACCATCGATTCGGGCGCGCCCTCACCGATCGCGGTCAGGGTGCCGCCGGCATCGCGGCGGGCAAAGACGACGGGGTGGATGACGCGATCGATCGGCACCTCGTGCGCGGCGATGGTCGCAGCGATCGAATCGACCAGGAACGGCATGTCGTCGTTGACGACGGCCAGCCGCATGCGGCGGCGATGTCCCTCGGTCTCCAGCATTTCCAGCGCGATCGCGGGCGTGCCGGGCGGGCGGATGGCGGCGGTCTGCGCGACGAAGCGCGCCGCCTCGGCCCGCTCGGCAGCGTCGAGCCCCTCGATCTCTCCCGGCAGGGCGCCTTCGATCAGTCGGGCATCAAGTGCAGCCGACAGCGTCACGGTCTGATTTGCCATGCCCGCCCTATGCTCCCGTGGACGGCCCGGCTCAAGACCGTTGTAATTATCTTGTGCGCGCGAACAATTATGCTGCGGCGCGGCGAACCGTACGTTGCGTCAGCGCGGTGTCGCCGTCCAGGCACGCGACGACGTCGAGCCCGCCGCTGGCATCGGCGCGCGCCAGCAGCACGACGAACTCGCCGTCGCTCGTGCGCGGAATGTCGACATGGCCCAGCGCGGGGCGTTCGCGCAACTCGGCGGCGATGCGCTCGAACAGGTCCGGCTGCGCCGGCTTGCGACGCAATGCGCGCTCCGCGCCGACCACGCCCTTGATCCCGCCGGGAAAGCTTTCGAGATACGCGGGCAGTCCGTCGCGGCCGATCTCATGCCGCTGCGCGTGGGTCAGGACGCTGGCGAATTCGGTCAGCCGCGTCTTGTCGTAATCGCTGCCGAAGACCAGCTTGACGACCGGCGTCATCGGCGCGCGCGCCTGCGCCGACAGACCGGCGATCGCCAGCAGATCGGCATATTCCTGCGGCGCCGCGACCGCGGCGGTGGCGATACCGTGCGCGTGGCCGATCGCGGCATAGAGCGCGGAGCGGCTGCGGCCCTCGCTGGCGGCAAAGGCGGCGGCACTCGCGCGCGCGGCGCTCAGCCGTTCGTCCAGCGACGCGCCGTCGGGCAGCGCGGGTGCGCCGGCCTCTTCGGGCGCGCTGGCGAAGGCGGCGCTCGGTCCGTCGGCCCAGACCGGCGCGGCGGCGGTCGCCGGCGCGGCCGTGCGCCGCGCCGCGGCCAGATCGGCGTTCAGCTGCGCCTGCGTGGCTGCATCGACCAGTTCCTTCCAGTTGATGACGCCATAGATATAGTCGATCGTCCCTTCGTCGGACGAGAACGGCATCAGGATGCCGCGATACATCGTGTTGAACCCGCGCGTCCCGACGAATTCGGCCTCGAACCCGATCGGTGCGCGATTGGCGATGATCTGCAGATAATGGTCGGTCAGCCGCGACAGCAGCGACCGGCTGGGCACTTCGGAGATCTGGGTGATCCCCGCCTCGATTCCGCATTCGTCGCGCAATGTGCGGCCCAGGAACGCGATGCGCGGATCCTCGATCCCCTGCGTGAAATCCAGCAGCACGCTGTGCGGTCCGAAATCGCTGATCGACGCCGGATCGAGATCCTCGATCGACGGATAGGCACGGCCCTGCAACAGCGACACCCAGTGATTGTACGCGCGCACGTGCATGCGGCGTTCGTCGCCGCCGACATCGACCCGTACGTCCGATACCGCCCCATCGGCGTGTTCGTGCTCGGCCGAATCCGGCCTCGCCGATTCGCCGCGGTCGTCGATGGCCGTTGCGCTGTCCATGGTCCACGTCCTCTGCAGGGGCGCCCGCGCCCCGATCCGCCGCAGGATGTGCACCCTGCGTGGTAAAGACGACGTAAAGGCGCAGGCGGTCCCACATCCGTCCGCCAGGGGATCGGACGCGAGCGCATTCTGGCGCTTGCCACACCCGAACCGCACTGCTAAGCGCCGCTCCCTCGCACCCGGGATCCCCCGGACGCGCTGGCCGCCTTAGCTCAGCTGGTAGAGCATCGCATTCGTAATGCGGGGGTCACAGGTTCGAGTCCTGTAGGCGGCACCACCTAAGCTACTGTTTTTGCACAGGCTTAGGTATAGTGATCTAATCATTTTTAGCTTCATCGGCTCTCTTGTCACACTTTAGTCACAAGGGCTGACATTTTGGCGACTATCTCAAAGAGGGGGCAGCGGTGGCTTGTCCAGATTCGGCGTAAAGCGATTACGCCGGTAAGCAGGACGTTTAAAACGCTTGCGGACGCAAAGGCGTGGGCAGCGCTGCAAGAGGCTCGGATTGAAAGTGCTTTGCCAGTCTCACCGCGCAAACTTCTATCTGAAACGACCTACGGCCAGATTCTCCGCCGGTATCGAACAGAAATCACTCCACTCAAAAAAAGTGCGCTTACCGAAGCGCAGCGTTTGATCCACCTAGAGGGTTGTCCACTAGCGTCGGTGCCTTTGATTGACCTCACCAGCGCTCGCCTAGCCGCCTTCCGCGATGACCGGTTGCGAAACGTAAAGCCCGCAACGGTCAGACGAGAGCTTGCCCTAATATCTCATTCGCTGGAGGTAGCGCGAAAAGAGTGGGGGTTTGGGCTTCCTTGCAATCCAATTAAAGAAATCCGGTTGCCGAGTGTTCCCACCGGACGTGATCGGCGCTTGCGTAACGACGAACTTGCGCGACTGATTGCAAGCCTTGCTGCGACCCGCAACGCGCTTGTTAGACCAGCAATCCTGATCGCCATTGAAACGGCGATGCGTCGAGGGGAACTGCTGGCTCTCACTTGGTCAGCTATCGATTTGGATAAGCGAACCGCCCACATTCCAGATACCAAAAATGGGGATGCCCGAACGATCCCCCTGACTGATGCCGCTCTAAATATCTTTAAGGCCTTACCACAGCGGGACCCGCGCGTTTTCCCGATGACCCCGATGGCGCTTAAACTGGCTTGGAATAGGGTTCGGGTGCGTGCCGGTGTTCCCGACCTACGCTTTCATGACCTGCGTCATGAAGCCATATCGCGCTTTGCCGAAATGGGCCTTACCACCGTCGAGTTGGCGGTTATCAGTGGGCACCGCGATCTACGAATGCTGAACCGCTACACTCATTTGGAGCCTTCGCACCTTGCTCGAAAGCTCGCGGGCAGATCGTGGGACAAGGAAGTGATGAATGCCTGAAAGCGTGAGTATACGCGGGCGAAGGCTTTCACACTGCAAGGTTTGGCTTAGACGCCTAAACAAACAGGATATGCTCGTAAGTTAACGTATGGGCATAAAATTCGTAAACTAACATTAATATAAGTAAACTAAAAGGTAGATAGTAGTGTGGTAAGCTGTCGCGTCGGCAGCACAATTTGACGCAAACAAGCCGGTAGGCGCTTCACCCGGGATTGACCTCATCGATGTACGGTGCTGTTGGAGGGCTTCATCCGGGAACTGTGTTCAAAATCCGTTGACCACGTCGAGGGTGGTGAAATCTCTATATAAACTATATAGGAAAATTACTACTTAGAATGAAGTATCATGTTATCTATTGCAAATACAGCTTTAAAAACTAAAATTAAATCATATATTAAATTCACTAGCCTTTCTTCGGAAGTGTGCTTCGAAAGGTTCGATGCTATACTTAATGGTAGATCAACCCCCGAGACTTTGGTTTTTCCGTTTGAAGCGGGAACCGGAAAAAGTAGAGGAATTCAAAAATACCTTGCGGGGTATAAGGCTAGAAGGTTCCTTCCTGATGAAGGTGTATTAATTGTCTTATCTCGGCGTGATGAGATCCATTCTTACATTCAGGGCGCAGGTCTGACTGGTAATGAATATGGGGTTCTTGACTCTCAATCACCTAAGGAGAGAGCCTCTACCTATGGAGGTAACATCCGACACAACGATGCGCCCATCTTGTTTAC
Organism: Pseudomonadota bacterium; assembly: GCA_040388765.1. GTDB lineage: Bacteria > Pseudomonadota > Alphaproteobacteria > Sphingomonadales > Sphingomonadaceae > Sphingomonas. The sequence continues at coordinate 500,384 of JAZKBG010000002.1, forward strand.
TACTTCCCAATTAATTGCCGCACGTTGCGGTAAAGATTTCAACGAGTTCAAAGATTTATTCTATCGTGGAAATCCCCGGGCGTTGCGGTTGTGGGATGAAGAGTTTCGATTTGCCGACGTTGTCTCAATTACCAACGACGACTTAGCGGTGATGCGTGCTGCAGTCAGGTACTTCGATCCACGGCTTGCCACGGCGCTGGAAGCCCTTGAAGCGAGGTTGAGTATGGCAGGGGATGGCGACCAGATCATGATCCCGGTCCTGCCAACGATGCACCGTGTGGGGTCTGTCCACCCTTTGGACGACAAGCAAAGAGCGTCGATCACAGGAATTTCAGGGAAGTGTGCCCGGATCAGCAAGGCGCAAGGCCTGACCTACATAACGGCAGAGGCTCGGCGGCTCCCGGCGAACATCGCGCCTTTGATGGTGTTCGACGCATCCGCGCGCGTCTCTTCGGCGTATACCTTGATGGGTAATGCGGGGCTGCCTGTTCTCGTCATGCCAGGAACCAACCTGTCTTACCGCAACGCCCGCTTTTTTCACATGCGAAAGGGCGCTGGACGAGGGTCCTTGAGAGGCAAGCCAGGAAGGTTGGAGAATGTCATCTTCGAAGCATCGGAAAAGATAAACGAGGATGAAGAGCCTTGGATCGTTGTATATAACGATGTGCCCGGCTTACATATCGTCGATAAACTATCCAGCGCTTGCACACTGCCAGAGAGAATAAAATTTGTTAAATGGGGCGACCATCGTGCTAGCAATGACTATCGACTTATTGAAAATATTATGTGCATAGGGCTTCTTCGATATTCAGATGCAGGATACGAGAAGGTTCACCTGTCAGCGCTAGGAAAGTACAAAAACCGCGATGCTGAAATTGCGGGTATACGAGAATCCGAGGCTATGTCCCACATGTTGCAAGCTTTCGGTCGCTGTAACATGCGTAATTACGCTGATGGGGCTTGTGGTGATTGCGATATCTATATCGTAGATAGTCATTCGAACATGAACAAATTGCTTGAGGCAACCTTCCCAGATTGCATTTTGGCTAAATGGGAGCCAAAGGTGGTTGCGTTATCAAAAAAACAGAGGGAGGTTTTAGCGTACATCAGCCGGATAAAAGCAGCTATAGGGGTCGATGGGATCAAAAAGTCGAGCGTATATCGCACCCTAAAAATTGATAAGTCGTACTTTGGCAAGATTGTTAACTGCAACAAGTTTAAATCAGAACTTGGTAAGATAGGACTTACAGTAGACTACTTCTCGATAAAACCAATCAGCAACCCGTAATTTCGTTAGTTTGTGCCGCATTTCGATGTAGCCCTATTTTTGCCCGTAGAAGCCTACCTAGCGTCGTGCCTATTCAGAGCGGGTTTCCTAGATTGCTACGCTGGATTAGTGCTGTAGCGGGTTTATAGGGCAAAATAGAGGCATGTTGATTTAGCGTACGCCTTCGCTAGGGTGCGCAACGACGAATATACTTGAAAAGGCGCTGTTGCGGAGAAGGAAGTTGGTCATGCCTGACGATGATGCGATTAGCCTCGCGACCGAACTGACGGTGGCTTGGCTATCCAACCCCTCCACGCGGGCATCCGCCGAGGATGTAACGGCCTTCCTCGTTTCGATGCGGGATGCGGTCGCTGACCTCTCCGTACCAGCCGCCGAACCCGTCACGGAGGAACCGGCACATGTTCCGGCGGTGTCCGTGCGCAAGTCGCTTGCCAGCCCGGACTTCATCGTCAGCCTCTTGGACGGCAAGCCTTATAAGACGCTGCGAAGGCACCTTGCCCGCCACGGACTGACGCCCGAGCAATACAGGGAGCGGTTCGGTCTTAAGCCCGATTACCCGATCGTAGCAGCGACTTACTCTGCTGCCCGGAAGGCTATGGCCAAGGCGATAGGCTTAGGGCGTAAGGAGGGGGAGCGACCTGCCGCCAAACAGGCCGCAGGACGCCCGCAGAAGGCTGCTGCAGCGGCAAAGGCAAAGTCAGGCAGGATGACAGCGACAGAGGCTAAGAAGGCTGCACAGGCGCATCTGGGCGGCAAATTATAAGGGCGGGCCGAAGCCCGCCCACTGTAAGGTTATTTATTCACCGGCGTGGAGGGCGGCGGCGCAACAGGCGCTGTCGCTGACGCAGCGGTAGCAGCAGGGGCATTCATACCGGCGCGAATAAACATTGTCTGATTAATTTGCTCAAAAGCCTTCTGATAAACGGTCGGATCGTAAATCGGTTCTTCGTCTTGCGCACCAGCGCCGTAGATCGACGATTTAACTTTCGCCATTACGAAACTCAAGCGAACGCGCGTCATAGTGGGCGTCCGTTGCTCAATAAAAGCCGAGACAATCGGCGATTTTTTGGATTTGCCAAATCCTGACCAAAACGAATAAACCATCTTACTTGACGTGGAGGCAATTCCGGTGATTAAACCGGTATCTTTGTCCGCCGCCTGAATACGATAGCCGGAATCCTGCAACACCGACATTACCGCGCCGAAAGCTTGCTCCTTCGTGCCTTCAATGTCCCTACTCTGCAACGCTTGAAGTTCCAATGCGCTCGGCTCGGGTTTCTTCTTGGCTTCCGCGACACTGCTTGACGAAACTGACACAGCCAACGCTGCTGCGAGATAAGATTTCTTCAAAGCGACCTCCCCTTAAAATTAAAACGAACTACTGCGACTTTGGAAATCGCTGACCACCTTGTTTCTATCGAATTTGATTATCAAGGTCATGCTACGAGACGACGATGTTGACTTCGATTTGCGTGAGCCAAAGCCAAGCCCGCCGCCACCGCCTACATCACCGCCCCCCGCGCCGAGCAGCAAGCCTATCGAAAAGCCAGATGACTTGTCGTAGCTTACAGTTGCGTGCCGATCATAGACCCACATTTCCTGGCCGCTGCCGTCGATCGTTGTAATATTCGGCGCACCGAAAGACTCGATGATCTGTCCTTGTGTCGTTTCGCCGACACGAAGGTTCATCTGCACCATGCCGTGGGTGAGTTGATTCGGCGTCTCTTTCTCCTTGGCGTTGGCCGCGTAGGAGAGACACAGCAAGGCTGCGATCGTGGCTGCTCTTATCATTAATGCCCCCTTAGATCGCAGCGTCTTAGCAGATTTTGAAAGATGCAGTAAGCCGCTTTGACCGCTTAAATGGCTGCGATTACTCGCATCCGATCCCATCCCCGTCACGATCCAGATGCCGACCGTATCCAGCGTCACCAGCGCGGACAGGCGCGGCACCAGCGGCTCTAGCGGCGCTACAGTTGCGAAACGATTCTCCACTAACAGCAGCTAAGCCAAGCGGACGCGATCGACCCGACGCAGCTGACGATCGGCCAGGCGCACGATGGCAATGATAGCCGGTGCCACCCTTGCGGTCGTTATGACAGCCTTGCGCATTCAGCCCGCCGCCGTGGGCTAGGGCGAGGCCCGGCATAGCGATCAAGATTGCAGCAAAGCAGCCTAACCCTCGCATAATCCTCTCCCTTTAAGACAGAACATCACTTTTTGCTCTTGCTCACAAGGGCGCTAGGATAGGTTCGGGCCAATTGCCGCCATATTGGACTAAGCAGTCACTAGTGACGTTATGCTGGCGTCAGATCGAAGTGGGGAAGCCTATGCGGGGGACGGATCGTCGGCGGATGCGATTGAGCGGATTGTCGGTCGAGTATTACGGGCTGCTAGCGATTATGGTTCTAGTCCACGGCGCTGTCATCGTCAGTTGGTTCTAACGCGCGACCATGAACTTTGGGGCGCGGCTTCAATGCTGCTTAGGCAGTATGGGGATGCAGTTGACGATCGTGTCGCACAACGCCTACGCGCGCTTGCCTTAGCTGGCGATGAAAAGGGCGTCGCCCTGTGGCGTGATCTAGCTGCTAGGATCGATCAACTACGCGAACGTAACGGGCAAGCACATTAACTTCCTGGCGATCCTAACGGCCCTATCATGCCGCGATGGCAAGACGTTCCGACCCTTATTCGGTTCAAGGTATGCTTCGCAGCTACCGACGCAAACGCATACGAGCCTTCTTTATGCCGGTTGGCGTAATCGGCGCAGCGGCAATAGGCGGATTGGCTCTAGGCGGCGCGTCTATTTTCGATTTATCTCTGCCTAAACCTAGCTACAGCGCGACCGTCGATGGCTGCTATGTCACCGATGGCGATACCATCCGGTGCGGTGATGAGCGTATTCGACTCGTCGGCATCGATGCGCCCGAGCTTCCCGGTCACTGTAATGCGGGTAGGACTTGCGCACCCGGCGATCCTTTCGCTTCTACCGCCAGTTTACAGAAAGCGTTGAAGGGGCCGCTTAGGATCGAACGCCTAGGCGAGGATCGCTATAGCCGAACGATCGCGGCGGTATCTGGATCGCTAGGCGATCTATCGTGCCACCAGATTCGCACCAACAACGCGATTTATCGAGCCTCATGGGATAATGGTTCGCGGACAGCACGGACCTGCCCAACCGAGATATTTTAGCCGCAAGGGGTTAGCGGCGAACCGTTCGTCGCAAGCCATCTAGCGAATTATGTTCCGCATATGTTCTACTGTGGTGATGGACACGATAGGCCTCGAACCCGTAGCGCGAGCGCTCCTAACCTCTCCGCCATGGCAACGTCTCGGCATCGCCGTTCGTGACCCGCGCTTAAGGGAGCAAGCAGCCTTAGCGTTGGCTGCGTCAATCGTTGAACGGCTTCACCAACCAGCGATCGTCGATGATCCCAATCAACTCTCCCTGGCGCTGTAGGCGGCACGTATGGCGGAAGGAGAGGCACATGCCCGTTATCTGCTGAACCGCTGTCGATCGCTCAACGACGCGTCGAACCAAGGCTACAGCATCCTTATTCAGTGCAAGGCGTGCGGGAATCGGCGGATAATTGATTCTGTCCCGCTCTGGCGGCTGTCGCGGGTTCGCATGTGGGCTGATGACTTTATCAGCATCGGCAATCACGTACGGTGTGGACGATGCCGCGCCAAATATCCCGAGGTTAAGGCATCCTCGGAACCGCCCGATGGTCAGGGTGCCGTGGGCTACAGGACCGAGGCCGAAGCCTTAGAGGCTGCCCGACGTATGCGCTCCTAGCTGCCACCGCTTCAAAATGTGAGGTTCGCGATCGATCGCACTTCTCTCTGCATGGACTGCTTTGACCCCGTGCGATCTTTTCTAGGACTTCGCCTCCAAGTCGACGCGCTTATCGCTTGATCCGATGTGCCCTCTGCATCATCGTTCCCTGGCGCTGTGGCCAAATCCGCAGCGTGAGGCGTCGTAACCTCCCAAAGGAGTCAGCCGGTCGAGATTTCTCGGCCGGGTGGCAAAGGTGCATGTCCAACCGGTTCGCCGGTAAAGACCTTTGCGCCTGTTGGACTCCGATAGGTTACGAACACCCGGCTTTCGACCGGGTCGCCTCCAATAGAATGGGGGGCATATGACCGACACCAAGCCGACCTTCGAAGTTTACCGCTGCCCATCGTGCGGCAAGCCGACGAACGAATACGCGAGCCACTGCCGTCACTGTGGCGCTGCCTTGCGGCCTGACGCACAGGGACAATCGCAAGGCGGGTTCCTTAAACGAGCATTCGGGATCGACACCGCGGTTGGGCGATTAGGTTGCTACGGCACGGTGGCGGCGATCCTCGCGCTGCCAGCGTTCGGAATAACCCAGTGCGTCAGACATTCATCGGACGAAGTGCCGGGCATTTCGGCACAGAGCGCGGAGGGTCCGGTCACGACCGCGCAGGACGAAGAAGAAGCCTACTACCAGCGCCGCGTGAAATCGGGCGAGGTGTGTGCTGACGGCCCGAAGGGGTTGAACACGTCATTCGAATTGAGCGTAAAGCAGCAGCTTAAAGACCCCGACAGCTTCGAGCATATGGGAACCGTCATCACCCCGGCGAAAAACAGCGATGAATATGATGCACTGATGCGTTTCCGATCGCGAAATTCGTTTGGCGGGTTCGCGGTTGGAACTGCGGTCGCCCGCCTCTATCTCGCAGAGCGCAATCTGTGCGAGGTGCGCAGCTTCAACGTGGAGGGATAAGGCGACCGCGCTAGGCCGCCGCACCCGCCCGTTGCTCCACACGCTGAATAGCCGCCCTCGACACGCCATGCCGCTTTGCCAAAACGCCTAACGATACGCCCGACGCCCTAGCATCAACGATCGCCGCCTGTTGCTCCTTAGATAGGGCTTGCGGGCGTCCGAGCGTCTTACCAGCCGCCTTCGCACGTTGAAGGCCCGACTGTGTGCGCTCGATCAGTAAATCGCGCTCGAATTCGGCGACAGCAGCGATAACGCCCATAGTCATACGACCGGCAGCGCTTGTTAGATCGACGCCACCAAGGGCAAGGCAATGAACACGAACGCCATCGCTAGCCAGCCTGTCCACGGTTGCGCGAACGTCCATCGCTGAACGCCCCAGCCGGTCCAACTTCGTGACGATCAGCACGTCGCCATCTTCAAGGCGATCTAGCAACCTAGCGAAGCCCTTGCGCTCTGTAGCAGCAATAGAGCCTGACACCGTTTCCGCCACAATGCGCTTGGGATCGATCGCGAACCCGGCAGCCTCAATCTCGCGAACCTGATTGTCGGTCGTTTGATCGCCAGTGCTGACCCGGCAATATGCGAACGTCCTACCCATCTGCGATGCTCCCTGTATCGAATCGGTGTATCGATATTAGGAGTGGATCGAAAACGAGTCGAGTCTAATTTACGATACAAACTGGGAGGGTGTATCGAAACCGACCGATTAGTTGGCACCCGCATCACTGTTTACCCCGACACACGCGAAGACCCGACTGACGTGTCTCGAATAAACTTGATCACCAGTTGCAACCTAACGCCGACTCGTTAGGATGGTGCTTGGTGCGGGCAGGGCGCTGTAAGGTGCCAGCTTTAACAAGCTGTTCTTGTATGTCGGGTTTTCCAGCCTAGGCTTTCTTCGTAAGAGGAAAAAGATGCTTTCAATATATCGTGTCCGCACCACTACAAGAATGGCTGTATCGTGAGTGCATCACCAGAGATTGCCCGCATCTGGCTGACATATAAAACGAGAATAATTTCGGAGCGACGCCTAAAAGCTTACGCTCTTGTTAGCCATCTGGCTTTAAGTTGGTATGCATTCTTGTCGATTGTCTTGACTATCTATCAAAATAACTTGGCTGCTCAGCTTGGAGCTACCGCAGCTACTCAAGCTTCTTTAGTTATTTCAGTATTAACCTTTGGATTGTCTTTGATAATATACGGGTTCAAATTTGAAGAATCCGCTAGGACGTTTCGAGAATGCTATTTGCGAATGCAGAGCATTTATCAATCTGCCGAGCCGGACAGCGTGAAGCTATCTGAATACAGCAGGGCGCTGGACCATTACCCCAATCACGCTTCCAGAGATTACGAAGCGATGCTTTTTGAAACGTGGAAGGCGGGCAGGACTCTGTATGGCACTGATGGGCAACCAATCGCTTTCGGAATAGCGCGGATATTGGCTAGCTATGCCCGAACGTTCCTTTGGATTGCTTCATTAGCGATAATTTTCGGCGGGCCGCTCGTAATCGCCGTGCTGATAGCAACTTAGAGCAATGGCCCTCGATCAGCCTGCGCAATTTTCGAAAGAACGGCTTTCGAGTCTCTATTTTGAAAAAATCACCCGATCAAAAGCGGTAGGGCTGGACGGGACAAGGGTTGAGCATTTTACTAAAATTCTACAAGATGAAATCGATATTATCGAACGAAAGGTTTATAGTTCAACCTATAGATTCACGTCCTATCGCGAAAAGCTGATACTAAAAGGGGCCGCGCGTCTACCGCGTAAAATTTCAATACCGACGGTACGTGATAGATTGACCCTTCGTGCCTTATGCGATTGCCTTTCTTTGATCGTTCCAGATGCAAAGTCCGTCCCTCCACACAATTACATAAAGTCGATAGCAGCTTTAATAAAGGGATCAACAGAACCTCTCTCGTTTCTGCGAGTAGACGTTCGAGATTTTTTCCCAACTATAAAACATGACTTATTAGTTATGACGCTGCAGGAATATGGCTGTGAGTCTTTTCTGATCGATTTGGTTCGTGCTGCGGTATCTAATAACACCGGATTTCGAACGCATAGCGCGGCGAATGTGATGGGGATACCGCAAGGCTTAAGTATTTCCAATATTCTGTCATCAATATTTATGATTGAGTTTGATCGAAGGCAGCAATCAAAGGGAATCTATCATAGATATGTTGACGATATATTAGTGGTAGCGCCCTCGCATTTAATTACTAAGCGCTACATAGACATTCATTCCGAACTTACAAAGATTGGTCTAACGCCTCATGCCATGGGATCGGCCGGGAAAACCGAAATTAAACGCATAAGTGATGGTATAGATTATTTGGGATATCATTTGACGCCTAGTCTTATATCCGTGAGAAAATCCTCCTATCACAGAATGTTCGCTAACCTAAACAAGGTATTCACCTTGTATAAATATAAGAGGAACATCAATCAGTTCATATTTAAGCTAAATCTTCGCATCACCGGTTGCATTCTAGACGGCAAGCGGAAAGGATGGTTGATGTTCTTTTCACAAACCGATAATTTGTCGCAGTTGGCGTTTCTTGACGAATTCGTTCGCCGCGAGTGTCGTCGATTAAAGGTGCCGCCGGAATTTGAAATCGCACGGTTTGTGAAGGCTTTCCATGAAATAAGGTATAAGGGCGGCTCTTCGGAATACATTCCTAATTTTGATAACTGCACTCTCGAAGAACAATACAACTTTCTATCAATGGCGTCCGGAATTAGCCGTGAGGAGTTGGATACCAGATCGGTCGAGGGCATCGAGGCAGAATTTAAAGCAGCGATTGCCAAGGAAGTCGCAGATTTGGAACAGGACGTTATCCAGGCCGTCTCATAACCTTAATGTTTTCCTCCATGGCGGGCGGTCACAATCCAGTCACAACACCCGCTTGTGATCGCGTTGACTCGCGGTGCCAACAAACGTTAGATCGCTGTCAGAGAGACGGTAAGGCATTGAAATAGATAGATCGCGGTTCCGGCCTGATCAGCGTTGCTGGTAGAGCATCGCATTCGTAATGCGGGGGTCACAGGTTCGAGTCCTGTAGGCGGCACCATTCCCGGTCAAAACTGGGCACTGACGTGAGCGAGCCTGTTTCGCCCTTATGGGCACCGGCTTCGAGCGCTGCCCTGGACCCGGCGATGAGAATCTCGTTGTCATTGACGACGACTTCCGACACGAAGATTTTGAGGTAAGCGCGCCGCAGTTCGGTATTGGCGCCGGTGATTTCGGCGCGAAGGCGCTCACCGAATTTGATGATCGCGGCATCGTCGATCCGCCCTGCCTTGCGGCCGATCTGCTTGGCGAGACTCCGCTCGGTTTCACCTAGCGCAGCGATCGACGCGCGCGCTTCGGCCAGCTTGGCGGCGAACACAGGCTCGCGCGGGCTCATGATCTCCTCGGCGACGAGGTCGAGCAAGCGGCTCAGTCGAGCCTCCGCGGCGATACGCTCACGCCGCACCCTATCGTGATCTTCTCGGCGCCGTTCTTCGGCCTCATCCGACCGGTCCAGCACGTCGGCCAGCAGCATGCGAAGGCGCGCAGGCGCCAGCACGCGCTTCAGCAGGCCATTGAGGACGATCTGGTCGAGCGCTTCTTCGCGGATGGGCTTGCTTTTGCAGCGCGCGGCGCCAGCGGTCGCCTTGGCATTGCAGGTGTAATAGCGGTACGCACCGGCCTTACCGCTGCGAATGACGAGACCCGCACCGCAGCCGGGATGACCGCAGGTCGCGACACCGCCCAACAGGACCGGCGAGTTGGTCGTGCGGGGCGCACGGACACGCGGTGCCGACTTTGCGCGAATGGCCGCAACCTGCGCCATCAAGTCCGGCTCGATGATCTGCGGGCACGATACCAGCACGGGGTCGCCGTCGCCGGCAGGCAAAGCCTGGGCATTGGTCGGGCGATGGAGATAGGCGCCGGTATAATGAGCGCGATTCAGGATTCCATCGATGTTGCTGTTGTGGAAAGGCCGACCACGCATGGTGTAGCCGTTCTCATTCAGATGGGCGGCAATCGCGCGCGTACCCATCGGCTGCCCATGCAGACCTTGATGGGCGAGATCGAAGATCAGTCGGACAACACGGGCTTCATTTTCGCGGATAAAGAGCTTCTTGCGCTCCTTGCGATCGAACGTGCCGACCGCGCGCGAATCATATCCGTAGGGAATGGGTCCGCCGTTCCAATAGCCGCTGATCGCATTGCCGCGACGATCCCGCGTAGTGAAGACCGACGCATCGTGCGCATATTTCTCGTTCATGACGGCGAACATCGATCGCACCATCTTGCCGTTCGAATCGTTGCCGAAGTTCTCGGTCAGGCTGAGTAAGGCGACACCGGCCTCGGCTAGCCTGTGCTCGGACACGACCTGGGTCAGCAGGCGTCGGGCAAAGCGGCTGAGCGCATAGACGATCACCATCTGCACGGGTCGATCTGGCGCCGTCGCCTGCGCGATCATCCGGTCGAACTGCTTGCGCTGGAGCTTGCGGCCCGAGACGTTCAGTTCCTCAAAGATCGAGACAAGTTCGATGCCTTCACGCTCGGCGTGCGCGCGGATCGCAGCACTCTGCGCGGCGATGCTGGCATTCTGGCCGCCCTCTTCATCGACGCTGACGCGGACGTAGCCATAGGCGCGTAGGGCAGGCTTCATCTGGTGCTTTCCTTTCTTCCCGACCGACGATCGTCGATCGCCGGCGATCTGACCAGCGGCTACTGGTCCTCGTGAAAAAACGTAGAGAGGTCGCCACCGAGGTGCAGCAGGATCAGCGCGACTTCGTCCGGCAGAACGGTGAAGGCATCAGGCGCGTCGGTCATGACGACAGATCGAATGACCGGTTCGTTCTCGAGATTTGAAATTTCGCGTCCGGTCGCCATGGGACAATAATGGCGAAGCGGATCTGCGGCATTGGAGGTTAGGATACTACAGCCGCAAGCGGAACCAGAGGCGCCCCTGCGCCTCGGCGAGAATGCGGGCATTTCGAGGGGCGGTCGGTTCCTCAGCCGCGATCCGGAGCATCGCGCTTGCTTCCTTCGACGCCTCTACCAGGAAGCGCGACCCGTGGCTCTTTCCTTCGTGAGCAAGCCCCATGATCACTTTCTCTGACGTGTATGGTTCCTGCCAAATTGGATCCGGATTACCATTGGCCCGCTCACGTGCTGCGGTCCAAAATTTGCGCGGAATGGCGTCTTCATCCTGCACGACATCGATACGCAGGAAGTGAAACAGAAGGCGCGCAAGCTCGGCCGGCACGTGGTAGCCCTGCGGCATCAGGTCGGCGGGGGGCCGCCCCGCGGCGGTGGCTTTCACGATATCTTCTGCCCATGAGTTTGAGGACGAATAGGGGACAGGCCTACCATCGTCAGAAACACCTGTGGCGACCTGCTTCACGCATTCAGCGCCGTAAACATGTGCCGCGCAGTCGACGTGGTTCCAGAGCAACTGCAGAGCCGGCGTCCCCAGCGCGCGGTGAACTTCCTGCGGATTCCATTGCCTCGACTGTTTTGCGGTGATGGTGCGCATGATCTGGCTGACGTGCGCTTCGCCGTCCTTCAGCTGCTGTCCGAGGGACTGACGTAGCCGGGCATCTGTTGCGTCCATCCCGGCACGCTGCTCAGCTGCCTGGTAAAGGTAGCCCAGGCCCGTCATCCGCTCGGTATCGCGCTCATTGGCCCGGTTTCCGGTGCGGCGCGAACGGTCGAATATCTGACGCACCTCACGCGCCTGCGCGGAATTTTGCCGCATCGACCGGGCATATGCGAAGTTGCGTAGATTGCTGTCTCCGGAGATTTGCATCACGGCAATCTGGAAGGGATCTCGAAAACGCTGACGACCATCTTCAGCAGCGCGGTAAGCGCTGTCGAGTGCATGAAAGGCGAGAATATCGGCAAGAACGGGCGCCTCGGCTGCGTCCGCGGCCAACACCATCTGGAAGCCGGTTTGCAGTCTTCCTGCCATGAGATGATCGCTGGCGACTTGGTGGCAGCGCCGAATACGGACCCACGAAGCGGCCATTTGCGCGGGGTCGGGAGCGATTGCGCCGCTCTCGTCCAACCCCGCTTGCGTTAAGCACACCGCCTGACAGGCGCGTTCCAAGCCCCTGATTGACCAGTCGACCGACCGTGTGTCGCGGAGGATGCCGAAGCGGATCAACTCCTTCTGGGAATACCACGTATATCCCGCGCTAAAATTTCCCGCCATTCCCGTCATCTTTACCCACTGCTGATTGATCGTGCAGTGATGTTCGCTATAACTTGCCAGATTATCCTCGAACGACAGGTTTGGATTGATCTGCCAACGATCAGACTTGCCGTTGTGGCCATGCGACGGCGATTTGCTCTTCGTCATTTTGTAGATCCTCTATCTGAAACCGTCTTTGGTGAAATAAACCTGTCGAGCGCAGCGTTTGCTGCATCGATGGCAGCTAAGGTGCTCTGATCAGCGCGGCTGATCGCTGACTCCAGGGTCCGTAACTGTGCAAGGATGGTCGAGCCGAACCGAACGGCGTCGAAGTCGGCGACGAGATGCTCGCGTGTCTCGATTGCGCGGCTAAGCTGTTCCGCGGCTGCCTCGAGCGCGATCGCGGCATCGAGGACAAGAGAGCCTGGTGCGGCTGGCTTGCTCATTTCGGCAGCTCAGGCGCGGGTGGGGTTTCCCAAAAGCGGGGGTTGCCACCCTGTCGATAGATCCAGTCGAACGCCTCGCCCCTGTTGCCAAACTCCGGTGGCGGCACATTCAGCGCCCGCGCCATCTCCTGTGTGAGAAACGCCTGACGCTTGGTGACGGGCCGGGTACGCCACGCAGCTTTGGGATCTCGACCAGCTTTTGTTTGCAGGAATTCTTCGGTTTCGGCTCGGTGAAGCGCTGAGAGCCAGTGGAAGCGCGACCAGCGACCCCACTGAGTGATCAGTAGACCATGCGGCGATGCGAAGAGGATCGAGATGATGCCGCTGAGCGGCGGACCGGGATTATTGGCAGCTACCTCGGCAAGCAGCAGCACGCCCCGCGCGCCAAGTGCGTCCAGGCCGCTCAGTTGCACGTCGTCGAGCAGATGGCCGCCCGTGGGCTCGAAGGCGGCGCCGGTGCGATAAAGCGCCCTGTCCCGATCATTCCAGGCGGCACGACGATGTAGCCACGTCTCGGCGTCTCGGATGAGATCGTCTAGGCGAGCTTGTCGCCTGCCTGTCGTCTCACGCAGTGTCTGCAAACGCGTGAGCAGCCGCTGAGCGGCAATATCAAGGTCGGATAGCGCAGGTGTGTTCGCGAGGTTGTCTTGCATCTCCTAGCATTTGCAACGCTCCAGAATGCTCATTGGAGGATAGCAAATTCTTGCGCCGTGAGTGGCGCGCGTTCGCCCGGCAGACAAAATTTTGCACCTCGCTGATTGCTCGGCTTGCGGCCGATTGTGCCGCTTCCACGCGTGATTTCTCGGCTGGTTTTAAGATGTTCGTCGTGCAACGCGAACGATTTGTTTTCCGGCGCTCAGATGTCGACGGCTGGTATTCTACAGACCCCTGCCCTGCGGGCGCCTCGAAGGAACAGTTACCGCTGTTCGTCAAACGTTTTACCCGCGGGTAGCCTGCCAATCAGCAAGTTCGACATGACTACACTATCAGCGCCGATTATACATGCATCAAGCTTTGCTGAGCCCTGAGAGCAGGGAACTGGCCTCTTGAGCGTTCGAAGCTACCGTTCAGAACGCCCCCGGTGGCAACAGGTGGGCATCGTCCGTAATGGTAAAGAAGCTTCGCAGGTAAGTGATGGGATCTCTTGGATTACTAAAGCTAATGGGGGGAGGGCTCCCAATTTTCACCCAAGGGTTCCTCGGGCCTACGCCGACGGTCACATGGATGAGGGGATCGGCATTCGTCGCAATCAAGTGTTCTAGAGCTGGCGTCATTCCTCCGGTTTCTTCGCGCGCTTGGCCGCCATGAAACACTTGAGCCGCCGACATGCCTTTCGAAAACGTCTGGAGGTGGAGCACCGGTCGCTGTCCGGCGACATCTCTCGTCAAATACGCGTTCATCCAAGAAGGGTCATACCGCTGCGCAGCGGCAGTTATGATACGTATGGTCCTTGATCGCGCCTGTTCGACAGACATCCGTTCATTCCAATCGGCTTCCTCGCGAAGCGCTTCTGACCACGCGTCCAGCTTGTTGAGGATCCAAGAAAGGCCCCCGCGCGGGAGGTTAACGGAGCCTGCCGTCTCGTCCGTAATTCGCACGTTACCCACTTCCCGTCCTTTTTCAGACCAGAAGCCCAGAGTCAGGCCGCTCGTATGTAAGTGCAGGCTCGCGAAGCGTTCCACGCACTTACGATGGCCGATCGATGCGGAAACTTCAAAACCGAACGGGTGGGCACCCCAGCCCGAAAAAGGGTTGCGCTCAAAGGCGCCTCGCGCGTCGCAAACGCTTTCAAGTGCTAGAGCCCGCTGTTCGCTCGAGAGATGCACGAAATGACGCATGACCATACAGTTGGGTTCCATTCAGTCTGACAAGTTTTGAATAGCGCGAAGTGAGGCAGTTCGGTTTGCCACTGATTGCTCGGAGACGGCAACGAGTTGCCAGATTTCCTGCGTTTTGATGAAGACAAGAAGTTCTCCTCGGTCATGCCGGCGCATTAAGCGATCCCTGACCTGTTTCTCCCTGTGCGATAAAATGACCAAACTCATCGAGGGACGACTGCCGCTACGACCCACAAATGGACGTTTAACTGGTGCACCTCGCTTCCCGATTTCGGACGCTCATTCACGTAAGGCTGCAACACGGATCGTCAGACGATTGCTGCTTGGCGGGTGCTCAACGCCAACGGTCGCACCGCGCTCGTCCGTCTCTAGCTTGAGCGCGCTGAGATGGGATGTTACGCCGCGATGCCGACGGGCGACCGCGCAAGTAATCCACTGATGACGATTATAGGGATCGTCTAACGGTGACGGGCTTAGGTTACGCTCAGCCCTTGGCTGCCGCTGCGGCGAGCTCCTCTAGATCGAGATCACGTTCGAGATCATGGAGTGTTTCGTCGTCGATCCGCCCCGCCCTGTGCAGGCGGACGAGCTCCTCGCGGCCGGCATCGACGGCGGCAATGACGACGTCGAAATGACTGGCGATCGCCAGCGTGCGCTCCTGCGGCGTTCCGTCAAATGCGTCGGCCACAGTCGCGCGCGTTCGGTAGCGCCTGAGCAACTGCGGATGGAGCAGGGTGCCGTCGTCACCATGCGCGCGCGCCTCGACGGCGCGCAACTGCGCGGCGAAGACGGCTCCCTCGGCGGCATTGAGGTCCAGTGCCGGCAGCGCGCCTTCGTCTTCCGGCGGCCGGGCGATGCGGATGACGAAGCCGAGCGACAGACCCTGAACCAGCACCGTTACGAAGATCACCGCGAATGCGGCGACCAGCATCAAGTCACGACCCGGCATCGTTTCGGGGAACGACAGTGCGACCGCCAGCGTGACCACGCCGCGCATCCCGGCCCAGCTCATCACCAGCGCGGCCCGCGGCCCGATCGGGCACGCCCGTCGCCAGCCCAACCGGCGCAGGCCGATCAGCAGCACGTCCTGGCCGAACACCCAGAGGAACCGGCCGATGACGACCGCCGCCACGATCACCATAACTGGCGTCGCCATGGTGTCCATCACTACCGATGCCCCGCCGACTCGCTCCAGCACACCGCGCAGCGAAAAGCCGATCAGCATGAACACCGCCGCTTCGAGCAGGAAGACGAGCACCTGCCAAAAGGCGATTGCGCGGATGCGCACACTCGCGGTGAAGACGACGTGCTGATACCAGCCGCAGACCAGCCCCGCCGCGACAGTCGCGATCACGCCCGAGACGTGGAGCGTTTCGCCTGCGATATAAGCGCACCAACAGGTCAGGACAGTCGCGGCGATCATAAGATGTTCGTCGCCGAGCCGCCGCAGCACCAGCACCCAGACCGCGCCGATCGCCCCGCCTACCGCGAGACCGCCGGCGACCAGCACGAAGAAGTTCCCGGTTGCTGCGGCCAGGCTGAACGTGCCGGTGACGACGGCAGCAACCGCGAACCGAAACAGCACGAGTCCCGCGGCATCGTTGAGCAGACTTTCACCCTCCAGAAGGGTCGTCAGGCGGCGCGGCAGTTTCACTCGTTGCAGTACCGCGCGCGCAGAAACCGCGTCGGGCGGCGAGAGGATCGCCCCCAGCGCCACGCAGGCGGCCCATGGCAAAGTTGGTAGTAACAGCTTCGTTACGAGCGCAACGATCGCCGCGCTGAAGAACACCGCGCCGATCGCGAGCGACAAGATGCCCGCCATATGCCGACGAAATGGCGCAAGGGCGGTGAACCACGCGCCATCCATCAGCAGGGGCGGCAGGAACAGCACTAGCACGAGTTCCGGATCAATCGCGATCGTTGGCAGGCCGGGGAGGAATGCCAGCGCCCCGCCGCCGACCAGCAGCGCAACCGCAGGCGGCAACGACAACCGCCGCGCTGCATAATGCAGCCCGAGCACGGCGATGAACATTGCGATGATCAGTTCGAAGTTCGCGACCGGATGCATGCACGGACCTCCACCGGTTCGTTGGAGGGTGCCGTTTGCGGTGCAGGGATTAACCGGTCAATGCCGCGATCGGTCGCGCCTCGTCGCCGCGGGGCGGCAGGCATTGCGACGATGACCTTCAGAACGCGCGCGCTTTAGAGACACGTCCGGGCGTCAGACATCAAATCATTCCGCGGGGATCTTACCCAGAAACCGGGGCAAGGACACGTCTCGGCACGCCGGGTACGCCGGGCCCGCATTCCAGGGTCTGACGATCCCAGCCGGAAAGATTGGCGGCGGCCGCGTAGGTCGATTGCAGGAAGCGCATCAGCTCGCGTTTTGGATCGGCACTGGTCCGGACTGCTTCATACGGGAGCAGGAATTCGCCAAGATTCGGATCGAAGCGCGCACTCGCGGGCTCGACAGGCGCATCCGCAAATCCCTGGGGGCTAGGATAAGCGTAGGAATAGAACATCGGTTCGGTAACGCCGCCGCCCCCCGGCCAGAAGCCGGCTGACGACACCTCGTGGCTGTACGCCTCCCGGGTCACGTCGTCGGGCAGTCCCGGCACACCGCCGGGATGGAGCGGCGCCCGCTTCCCCGAAAAGCGCGTTACGGCGAGATCGAAGGATCCCCAGAACAGGTGGACCGGCGATACCTTGCCCAGGAAGCCAGTGCGAAAGCGAGCGAACACGCGTTCGACCGCCAGGATTATCGCGTGGAAGCGCTCCACCGCATCGCGATCATATGGGCGAACACCCTTGTCGACGGCGAAGGCGACGGGGTCCGGCACCTCGTTGGGCACGCCGTTGATCTTCATACGTCCGCCGAGCCGCTCGACCAACATCGTCGTGCGCTCCAGAAAGTCGGCAACGCTCATCGGCTCCAAGTGGAAGCGTTCCCGGCGGCCAACGGTCTCGCCGATCAGAACGTGCTCACTCAAGTCGAAGGTCAGCGTCAAGGTAACGTCGCCGTCCGGCACGGGACCGGTCGTTAGCCCACGCGAAGTCGGGTAGAGCGTCGCATGCCAGCTATGGTTGAGCCAGGGCGTATGGGCCAGACGATACTTGCCGACGATCTGCGTACAGAGTTGAAGGCCCGCGCAGGTATCCGCCCATTCGACGTAGGGCAGCGCAGGCCATGAGCTTGCGTCTGGACCGGCATTGACAGGAAGATCCGGCATAAGCGCTCCGCTTCGTTGGCGCGGGCATGCTACCCACCGATCGCAATGCTGTCATCCGACGATGACCCAATTGCGGACGCTCAGACCGACCGCCTCAATGAATGATGCGATCGCTGGTGATGTGCCCTAGCTTCTCCGGATTTCTGGTCTTGTAGATCGAAGTGATCCGACGATCGTCGATCTCGAAAGACGTCGTTTGTCGTGTGCCGTTGTGTACACTAATGTATCCCGGCAGCCCATCAATCCAAGCTGGCTGAACCATGGCCTCCGTGGCGCCGTACTTTCTAAAAAGCCCCGCATAGAGTCGCAGTGCCTTGGCGACGCCGACGATGACGTTGGGAAATGCGCGCACTTTTCCGCCGCCGTCGGAGACGATCTTGACCCCTTCTGCCAGAATGGCCTGAAGCGCGTCGACGTCGCCGGTCCGTGTTGCATCGAAGAACGCCATCACGATCCGCTCGCCGTCCGCCCGCGCGACGGGGAAGCGTGGCGTTTGCGACTGGATGTGGCGTCGCGCGCGTGCGGCCAGTTGGCGGACGGCCGCGACGTCGCGGCGAAGGGTCGCCGCGATCTCGTCCATCGGGGTGTCGAAGACGTCGTGCAGCAAGTAGGCGGCGCGCTCCAGCGGCGAGAGGCGTTCCAGCGCGAGCATCAGCGTCAGGGTCAGATTGTCGGTGCGCAGATCGTCGTCCCGGTCGGGCAGCGGATCGGGCAGCCAACTGCCAATATAGGTTTCGCGGCGCACCCGCGCCGACTTCATCGCATCGAGGCACAGTCGCGTGACGATCCGGCTGAGAAAGGCCGGCGGATTCTGCACGTGCGACACATCCGTGCGCTGCCATCGCAGCCAGGCATCCTGCACCACATCCTGCGCTTCGGTGACCGAACTCAGCATCCGATAGGCGAGACGCAGCATTCGCGGACGCTGCGCCTCGAAAATGTCGGAGGGTTCGGGTGGTGTGCTCATGACCCGCCTGAAGTGGGATGGATAGCGCGCAGCCCGACCTGCACACGGTTCCACATGTTGATCGTTCCGATCGCCAGCGTCAGATTGACGCGCTCGACCTCGTCGAAAGCCGCTTCGACCAGCGCATAATCCTCGTCCGGTGCGCCGGTACGGGCGATATCGGTCAGAGCCTCGGTCCAGGCAAGCGCCGAACGCTCCCGGGCCGAGTAGAGCGAGGACTCGCGCCATGCATTGAGCAGGTAGATCCGCATTTCGTCCTCCCCGTCCGCACGCGCATCGGTGGCATGCATGTGGAGGCAGAAGGCGCAACCATTGATCTGGGATGCGCGCAGTTTGACGAGGTGCAGCAATGCCCCGTCGAGGCTGCCCGCAATGGCCGCCTCGACGGCGTACAAGCCCTTGATGGCGGCGGGGGCCTTGGCGAACGGATCGCTGATACGCGGTATCATGGTGATCTCCGGAACGTGGTATAGCAGTTCTCGGTCACAGCAGCTTCTCGGTCCTCAACGCGGCTTGCACGGCGGGCCGGGCGCGCATCTGCTTGCGCAGGCGGATCATGGGCTCGGGCACTGTCACGTCGAAACGTTCGGCCCAGATCAGCATCACGAACAGGTAAAAATCGGCGACGGTCGGCACGTCACCGAACAGGAAGAAGCCCTGCATTCCGCTACTCAACAGTTTCAGCAGACCAGTTACCGTCTCAGCCGCACGCGCCCTCTCGTCCGTCGAGCCGCCATGCCACATCGGCTTGAATGCGCGATGCAGTTCGGTCGAGATGAAGGCGAGAGCCTCGATCAGGCGCGTCCGACCCAGTGGGCCGGCGGGCGCCAATCGCGGATGCACGGCAGCCAGATAAGCGAGGACGGCGATATTCTCGGTCAGCATATCGCCATCGGGCAGGATCAGTGCGGGCACATATCCCTTGGCGGTGATCGTTCGAAAATCGACGCCGTGCTCCGTCGTGTGCGTGCGGATATCGACGCGCTCGATGTCGAACGGGGCGCCGATTTCGTGCAGGGCGATGTGATCGGCCAGGCTGCACGCCATCGGCGCATAATAGAGTTTCATGCGGCTCATGTGCGCAGTTCCCCGCGCGCGAGGAACGTGTCGAAACGCGTCGCCCCCAGCCGAGCCGAACCGGTCGGCACCAGCGACGTGTCGTCGAGGATGACCCCGAAATAGGTCGATCCCGGATCGGTGACGACGACGCGCGGATCTCGAGCGGCGGCCAGGAACCGTTCGACCATCCGATCGAGCGGCTGGCGATCGGGACCGGCGATCTCGACCAGGCCGTTCGCCGGTGATGCCAGGGCGACATCGGCGACGGCGGCGGCCACATCGTCGGAACTGATCGGCTGGATCAGCGCGGACGACAGGCGGACCTCGCCGCCTTCGGTCGCGCCCCTCGCGATGGCTCCCATGAACTCGAAGAACTGCGTCGAGTGCACGATCGTATCGGGGATGCCGGACGCCGCGATCAGCGTTTCCTGCGCCTGCTTCGCCCGAAAATAGCCGCTCGCCTGCAATCGGGCGGTTCCGACTACGGACAGGGCGATGTGATGCGCGACGCCGGCTTTGGTTTCCGCAGCGAACAGGTTTCGTCCCGACGTCTCGAAGAACTCCATCGCCGCAGCGTCTTCGAACGATGGGGAGTTGGCGAGGTCGATGACGACAGAAGCGCCCCGCATGGCGTCTTCAAGGCCGGCACCGGAGATCGTGTCGACACCGGTCGATGGCGCTGCAGCGATCACCTCATGCCCGCGTTTGCTCAATATGGTGACGGTCTTGGAGCCGATCAGGCCCGTACCGCCGATGACGACAATCTTCATGGTCATGTCCCTAGTGGTTCATGACCTTGACGAGACGCCGCTCCTCAATGTGACATATTGCAGTATTTTTTCTTCGATTGGAAATGCCGCCTGCAGCGGTAGATTTACTCCTGATCTTGATTTCTTCAGATGATGCTGGAGCGATCGCGAAGACCCAATTGCATACACCCAAGCCCATTTAGCCCGGCTACAATTTCGGACGTCTGTTCATCTCGGGCTGATGATCGCTTGCAGACCTTTTTGAGCCGGAGACTGGACAGCGGAGTTTGGGTGAAAAGCGGAAGTCAACTTTTGGAATAAGCGGACGATCCAGCCCTTATTACTCCAGTCGCGCAACCCAATCTGGCATGTTGCGCTTACTGTCACGCATCCGAAGGCACTCGTCCGGACGCAAGTGCCTGCAGCGCAGCGACATGGCCCTTAAAGGCCTTTCGCCCCGCGGCGGTGGCGACGATCCAGGTTCTTTGGCGTGTGTTTACCGTAGCCTTACGCAACTCGACGTATCCACCCTCACTTAACTGCGCGAGGTGCTTGGACAAAACGGAGTCGCTGACCCCGATGACATCGCGCGCTGTCCCAAATTCCATGTCGCTCACATCGGTCAACAACGCCATGAGCTGTAGCCGTGCCGGCGGGTGAATCAGAGAATCTAGACGTTCAGCGCCCATTTTGCGCTCCATCCAGCTCCCGTCGGTACACCCGCTCCCACACGATGCTCATGATCGTAGCGAACGTCACCATGCAGACCCCAATCGCAAACGGCGCCCAAGTCAGGCCGTAACGGGTCTTCAGACCGATGGCGCCCATTAACGCAGCGAAGCCGACCAGCAGCATTGCGAGCGTCACCCACCGGGTGCGCCCCGACCGATAGCCGCTGACGAAGAAGCCGTCCCGCCGCCGGTCGCGGGCGACGACCATCGCGGTGGCGGCCATACAGGCCGCAGCCACGATCAACGGCCATGGTCCGGGAAGCGCATAGCCGGCAATCAGGCCGCCCAACAACAGTCCGACCGCAGCATGGCGCGCTAAGGACCATTTCGCACGCTCAGCCAATGCCCCGCGTGTTGCCCGCATCACCTCCAGCGAATGTGCCGCCGCCTCTTCGTCCATGTAAAATTGCCCCGCTAGTCGTTCGCCCGCTTTCCGCTCCTGCAACTTACGGCTTGACGAAATGGAAAGCAATGGTCACTTTCCAACACGGAAACTGACGAAAAGGAAACGCTCATGGTGCTCGCATCGGCCTGGATTGCAGTCATGCTGATAGGAGGGACGTGGTGGGTGCGGAAAGATATCGTGGCGTACGCACGGTTCCAGACGCAGTCCGACACGATCGACAGGCAGCACCTGTATCGGCGATGGCTGGTCGAGAGCTTCGTAGTTCTCGTAGGTGCAAGCGTGTTCAGCCTTTGGCTGGCCGGCGCGTTATGGCCCTTTGACGGTTTCCCTTCGGCGCTTGCCCCGGCGAGCCGGTTGCTTCATTCTGATGAGTCTATTTCCAGCGATCAATGGCTGCCAATAGCGATCGGACTTTTCTTCGGTATCGTGATATCGGTCGTCATTAAGTGGCGGCAGATCAAAAACAGTCTTTCGTCGCGAGCGGGACCGGACCAGGCGCTAATCCCCCGCAATCGTCGCGAAGCCACGCTGGCACTGTTGCTCAGCCTAAATGCGGGTTTTAGCGAGGAGCTGTTCTTCCGACTGGCGCTTCCGCTGCTGCTCCTACAGATCACAGGCTCGCTCCCGGCCTCGCTCGTGCTGTCCGTGTTGGCGTTCGGTCTGGCGCATGCGCATTATGGCTGGAAGGGAGTGTTTGCCACCACAGCCGCGGGCGCGCTGTTGACGGTGTACTACCTCCATCACGGATCGCTGCTACGGGTCATGGCAGCACATGCGGTCATCGACATAAGCGCCTTCTTCATCCGGCCTGCCATCGCGGACTTGATCCTCTGGCGTAAAGCGCCGCGATGGACGCTTGCGGCTTCCTGAGGAAAAGCGCGCTACCTCGTCTTACCGGCAGGGCGGAATTTGTCTCCCTTTCGTAAGGTCAGGCTGCATTTACGGATGACAACCCTTGAGCCTTCTTCCCGCGCAAACTGAGCGGGTGAAAATGGGGTGGAACCTGAAGGGCAGATCTTGCGCACTCGAAGCAATTTCTGCCATTTAGAAAGCGCGTAATTCCCGTACGTCAGCGTCCGTCTGACACAGTCGCCAACAGCGAACGGGCAGCAGCTTTACGGTAAATTCGGCCAGCTAGCTCAGGAAGTGGACACCCAATCGTCCTGACTCCGTTCGCCATTTCACAACCGCCCGGCGCTCAATCTTGCCAGTGTTTAGGATCAGCTCTTGGCCGAGTGCGATGGGATCGCGCATGTGAAGTTGGGCACCGAAGCTACTAAGATTTAGAAGGTGCGCGCGGTGCGCATTGCCGAATATTGAGACCGTCACGAGATCGAACGTTTTGTCGCGCTTGGCGTTGCGTCGATCGCTTTGCCGATCCACGTCAAAACACTTTCAGCACGCGCAAGTTGATCCGCGGCTCATGCGTTCCAGTTTCATAGCGCGGCCCTGAAAGCGGCACGGCTACCTCGACATTCGCGTCAATCGAGGGACTGACATCCGCCCTGATGCCACCTCCACCCGATGTTAGAGCGCCGCCTCCGTAGCCGTCTGCAAGATTGGTCACGCGACCGCCGTCGACAAAGCCGTAAACTTGCGCCTTGCGCCCGAGCCCTAACGGATTGCGCCAATCGTAGCGGAGTTCGGCGGAGCCCATGTAGCCTTCGTCGCCCGAACGTTCGCTGTAGTCGTACCCGCGTAGAAATGCCGCGCCGCCCAGCCCGATTTCCTCGGCGATCAACAATGGTCCTGACGCCAGTTGCCCTTGCGCGGCCAGCCGCAAGCTGAATCCGTCTCCGACAGGGCGTGTCCAGTCGCCCCACCCGACGACATGGGTAAAGTCGCTATCA
Organism: Pseudomonadota bacterium; assembly: GCA_040388765.1. Lineage (GTDB taxonomy): Bacteria > Pseudomonadota > Alphaproteobacteria > Sphingomonadales > Sphingomonadaceae > Sphingomonas. The sequence goes on from JAZKBG010000002.1 coordinate 523,888, forward strand.
GAGTCATCGCGGGAAGCCAGCGGATCGCCCGCGCCAGTGGCACCTAGACCATCCAGCCCATGGGATAACGTAAGGTTGCCGCGGACCGTGCCGCCGACGGCGGTTGCATTGCCGTACACGCTGGCGCGCATCGCGAAGATGCGATCGTGACGCCGAAGCCGTCCGCTGCGAAACTGCCGCGAGTCCCGTACGTCGAGATTGGCACCAAACCACAGGCTGCCGTTGCGGCGACGCAGAAGCGGCTGAAGCAGACCGATATTGGCGGACCAGCTCTGTCCGCGAATATCGAGCGCGTCGAGATAGTCGCCGGGACGGCTGGACGAGACCGACGCACCAATCGATACTTCGGTGCCGTCGCGACTAACCCGCTTCGCATAGCGGCCGCGAATATATTGCAATTCGTCGGGCTCAAACGGTGTCGCTACATAGGTTACCGCGAGGACATCGTCCTTCGCCAACACGCCGTTGAGGCTGGCATCCAAGCGCAACTGCTCGGGGCCAATCGGGGCGCTGCTGTCGTTGTCGAGCACGGCGCGCACCCGCGTAGCCGTCTGCGCGATCGTCACGACGAGAACGCCGCGGCTCCCATCCCGAACAAACTGGCTTCGCCGTATCGCCACGCCATCGATATCGCCGGCGAGAAGTAGCCTGCGCTCGACTTGGCGCATCTGGGCCGGCTTACCCAGCAAAGGTGCGAGTGCGTCGCGAACGGCCGCGTTATCACCGCCTTCGATGCGGATATCATCGAGAACACCCGGATCGTAGCGTACAATGAGCACGCCGGTGGTCAGCCGTTGCGGATCGATCGATGCGGAGGCGAACACATACCCTTTACCGCGCGCGCGCGCGCTGATCTCTTCGGCCAGGCGCGATAGCTCCGCGCTGGAAACAGACCGACCGATGTACCGAGCAAAGATATCGGCAAAATCGGCCGGGACCAGACCGGCAAGGCCGGATAACGTGATCGCGCCCAACTCGATTTCAGACGCTGTGTTCACACTAGGCTGCGGCGCGGCACGCATCACGGCCGGCGCGTCCTTGGCCGGCTTGGGCAGTACGGGCAAGCGGTCTCGCTCTATAAGCGCTGGATCGACGCGATCGATCGCGGACTGCGCGAGCGCCGGTTGAGCGACGCCCACTGCTACGGCCCCAATGATCCATTTGATCTGCATTATTGACCTAGATTGTCTTTGCCGTTCACGCCTCCTGAATAACGCTCAAGTTCTTACGAAACCTTCAAGTTTTCACCGCCTTAACCATGGTCAGGAAGCGTCTCGCAATACAGTTCCGGTATCCGGCAGGCTGGTAAAACGGGGCAAAACCAAATGACGATGATGTTGCGCGTGGTGAGCGGCGCGGTTTGTCTGTTGGCGGCGACACCCGCGTGGGCGCAGACCGGACCCTGGACTGTCAGCGAAGCGAATGGTCGCGTCACGATCACCGATGCAAAAGGCGTACGGCCGGCGACGCGCGGCATGGTCGTCGATGCTGGGGCTACCGTAACGACCATGGCAGGCAGCCGGGCGGTCGTCGTCCGCGGCCAGGAGTTTGTCACCGTTTCGGCCAACAGCCGCATCCGGGTGCCGGAGGCCGTGCAGCAAGCGGGTATCATTCAAATCTTGCAGGATTGGGGCAGCGCCCTGTTCCGTATCGACAAGCAGCCCAAACCGCATTTTGGCGTAAAAACACCGTATCTCGCTGCGGTCGTGAAAGGCACAACCTTCTCCGTCACTGTGTCGCGCGACGGCGCGTCGATGCAAGTCGTCGAAGGTGCAGTTGAGGTTTCGACCGATGATGGCGGTGCGCGTGACCTGATCCGACCAGGATCTGTTGCGATGGTGGCGGCAAGTGATCGCTACCGGCTAACGGTACAAGGTGCCGACGCTCATGTCGTCGATTCACCAGCGCGCGCGACGACCACGCCCGCGGCGTCGGTTCCGGATGCTCCCACTACCCCCTCGACACCGGAACCGCCAAGTGGGTCCAGCAACACGCCAACTTCTGACGCATCGGTCACGGCGGACCCGTCGCACCCCGCCAACGATGTGATCGCAACTGCGATACAACCCAAGCCGGTCGATCTTGGCTCGGTCACCGGCGGGATGGTGAGCGGCTCGTCAGCTGTGGTGACGGCGGCTATTGCCATAACGCCTGCGACCTCGACGCTCGCGCCCGTAACACCGACGACCGTCGTGACGCCTGCGCCGGTGGCAACGCCGGTAGCGACCGAAGTTGCGGTCGCTGTCGCGGCCGGACAGCCTGCTGCGGATAACGCGGCGAGGGTTGTAGCCGCCGACGAGGCAGTGCGGGTGAAGGCGGCCGAGACCGCAGCGCAAGCCGCCCAGGAGCGTGCATCCGACGAGCGGAAATCTGCGGATGCTGCCGCGGCGACTGCCGCACTCGAGGCTCAAAGAGCGGCCCAAGTTGGCGAGGAGAAAGCGGCGGCTGAACGTATCGCAACTGAAGAGGCTCGTAAGGCGGCTGAGGAGTTAGCGCGTCAGCAGGCTCAGGCCGCCGACGATACGGCAAGGGCGGCTGCAAAGGCAGCGGACGATGCAGCCAGGGCTGCGGAGGACCAGGCTAAAGCTGATCGCAAAGCGGCGGAAGAAGCAGCGAAAAGGGCAGCCGATGACGCGGCCAAGGCGGCTCAGGACGCCGACGAAAAGAAGGCCGCAGATGACGCCGCGAAGAAAGCGGCTGAAGATGCCTCAAAGGCGGCTCGGGATAACGAAAAGGCTGCTGACGACGCCAAGAAAGCGGTCGACGACGCCAAAAAGGACAAGGACGACAAGGACAAGGCTGCGGACGATGCCGCAAAGGCCGCCCAGGAAGCACAAAAGGCAGCCGACAAAGCCGCGGATGATGCAAAGAAGGCGGCTGACAAGGCTGCCGACGAGGCCAAAAAGTCGCAAGACAAGGCAGCCGAAGACGCGAAGAAGGAAGCCGACAAGGCGGCCGACGATGCACGAAAAGCGCAAGAGAAGGCTGACGACGCCAAGAAGGATGCCGAAAAGGCTGCCGACGACGCGAAAAAGGCTGCGGACGAATTAGCTAAAAAGAGCGTCGATGAAGCTGCCGAGGATGCCAAAAAGGCGTCAGATGATGCCGCGAAAAAGGCAGCGGACGACGCTAAGAAGGCTGCCGAAGACGCAAAGAAAGCGTCCGACGATGCTGCGAAAAAAGCTGCGGACGATGTGAAAAAGGCCGCTGATGACGCCGCCAAGAAGGCTGCCGACGACGCGAAGAAGGCCGCGGACGATGCAAAAAAGGATGCCGATGACGCCAAAAACGGTTCCGAGAAAGACAGCGACGATAAGGGCAAGGGCAAGGACTGAGATCGGTTGATCGTTTGTTAGCCAGTCGGCGCTAAGGTGTGGCGATGACTGGTTTGATGAGTGGCTTGCGCAACTTCGGCAAAATAGTGAACCGGTATATCCGGGGGGTTATTCTTTGCAGCGCGATACTTTTCGGTGTCGCAGCAGGTGTCAGTAGTATCGGCGTCGGCGTTGAGCGGACCTTTAAGGCTTGGAGTGCCGCGCTTCGCCAACATCCCGCGTCAGGCAAGCTGCATATCGTCGAGATCGACGCCCGCAGCGTGGCTGCGATCGATCGCTGGCCGTGGTCACGGGCCGAACACGCCCAAGTTATCGACCGCCTCCGCGCTGCGGGTGCTACCGTCATCGCCTTCGATGTCGATTTCTCCGCCAGATCCGGCGGTGCCGATGACAACATTCTCGCCGCAGCGATAAAGAACGCCGACGGTACAGTCATCCTGCCCACATTCCGACAGGCGTCGGGTAGCAATGGCCAGGGCTGGACGGATGCATTACCCTCGCCTGCGCTGCGCGAACACGCCGCGCTCGCCGCAGTCAGTGTTGCCCCGGATGGCGACGGCAATGTTCGCGAAGTACCGATCGGCACAATTACAGCAGGTACACCGCGTCCTTCGTTATCGGCGATGATAGCCGGGCGTGCGGGCCAAGCAGACGTCACATTTCCGGTCGATTTCGCGATCGACCCGGCGACAATCCCGCGTCACAGCTTTATCGACATTCGTGATGGCCAGTTCGATCCCGCGACCATTCGCGGCAAGCAGGTTATTATCGGTGCTACTGCGGTCGAAATCGGCGATCGCTACCCAGTACCCAACTATGGCGTTGTCCCTGGCGTTGTCATCCAGGCGCTCGCCGCGGAAACGCTGTTCGCCGGGATCCCGGGTCATTTGCCCTGGCCCGTGTCCTTGTCGACCGCGAGCGTCCTGGGCATAGTAATTCTGGCAATGCGCCGCACGGTCACGCTCGCGATTTCTTGTATCGTTGCGCCGATCATCGTCGTTTCCCTTGGCGTCATGACACGAGCGTGGTTTGGCGCGACTTTCGCCTACGTGCCCGCATTGTTGCCGTTGGCGATAGTGGCGGTCGGCGCAGTTGGGGTGCAGATCGGCGCAGCGTGGCAGCATCGGCGTCTGCACGATACAGCGACCGGCCTGCCGAACCGGATTGCCTTGGCGGCTTGCCTCCGGACGGCGCCCGGTGCCGTCGTCGTTATCGCGCGCATCACTGAGTTCGACAGGCTCGAGGCAGGTCTGTCGGCGGATGCGATTGGCCAGTTGCTGCATCGAATTTGCGATCGTATCAGGCTCGTCAGCGACAGCGTGGAACCACACCGCGTCGGGGAAGCGATGCTTGGGTGGATCGCATCGATCGACGTCGAAAGCGGCGGCGAGACGTTCGAGAAGTTGCGCATGCTGATGTTGTCGCCTGTCGAAGTCGATGGAAGGCGCATCGACGTGAGCCTGTCGGTCGGCCTGGCAAAGCATCAAGACAAAGACAGCATGCGAACGATCGGCCACGCCGTTCTTGCATCGGAGCAGGCGCAGACGGACGGTAGCGGCTTCCATCTCCACGACAGCGCCGAAGCGGAAACGGTCGACCGTGAATTGTCGCTGCTGAGCGAGTTGAGCGACGCCGTGCTGAATGGCGACCTTCTCGTCCTCTATCAGCCGAAGCTCGATATCGCCGCTCAGCGCATCGCAAGCGTCGAGGCGCTCGTGCGGTGGCAGCACCCGACGCGCGGTTACCTGCGACCTGACCTCTTCATACCGCTTGCCGAACGGAACGACCGCATTGCGGGACTGACGCTGTTCGTCATTGAGCGGACATTGCGAGACTTGAACCGTTGGGCTGTTGCTGGGCATCCGCTCACCGGGGCAGTCAATATATCCGCAAAGCTGCTATCTTCTGCGTCGTTCAAAGCGGAGTTGCTGCGCCTGATTTCTGCATCCGGCGTCGCGCCAAGCCGGCTGACCTTCGAGGTGACAGAATCCGCAGCGATGACCGATCCAGCCCAGGCCTGTGCTGCCCTGAACCTGTTTCGAGAGATCGGCATTGCCATTTCAATGGATGATTACGGAACCGGGCAGTCGACACTGTCCTATCTAAAACAGTTGCCGCTAAACGAACTTAAGATCGACCGCAGCTTCGTACAGTTCGCGCACCAGAACCGCAGCGACGCCATTTTAGTGCGGTCGACCATCGATTTGGCGCACGAACTGGGTTTAAAGGTTGTCGCCGAAGGCGTTGAGGACGAAGCCTGCCTGGAATTCCTCGCTTCGGTAGGCTGTGACCTGGCGCAGGGCTATCTGATCGGAAAGCCCGCAACCGCGGAAGATATCGACGCGATGCTCGGACAGAAATTGCTCCGCGCGGCTTAAGGATCCCTAGGATATCGCCTCCTGCAAAAAGGCGAAAAACCACTCGATTCTGGCCAAACTCTATCGTTTCAGTTGCCGCCAGGAGCGGCCATCGGTCTACTCCCGACAGCCGCATTGATGGTCAGATTTCGGTACGCTCGGCGCGAATGAGCGCGTCCTACACGTCAAACCCAGAGATAGCGCACAGTGCTTTCGACCTTGGTGTGGCCGAGCAGGATTCGCACCGCCCGCAGATTGCTGGTCGCCCGATAGATCATGGCTGCCTTAGTGCGACGCATCGCATGTGTGCCGTAATTCTCACGCGGCAGCCCAACGGCTGTCACTCACTCGTCGACAAGCCGGGCATACTGGCTTGTGCTCATCGGGCAGCTGTGATGGAGGCGACTGGGAAACACATAATGATCGGTGGTGCCACCGCGGCGCTGGAGCCACGCGACAAGGCTGCCGTGAGCATCAGCCGTGAACTCGAACTGCACGGGTCGCCCAGTCTTCTGCTGGATCACCAGAGCGCGAGTCCGAATATCCGGCCCGGCTACCAGACCGCCGATCTTCAGCTTCACCAAGTCACAGCCGCGCAGCTTGCTTTCGACGGCAAGGTCGAACAACGCGCAGTCTCGCAACCGTCCTTCGCGGTCGAGAAAAAAACGGATTGTTCAGATCTGCTTTTGGGCGTGGGGACGCTCCGTGCCGACGGTCGTGCCAGCCGCTCAGCGATGTCTGAACGAACGACTGCTTACGCCGCTTTGGCGCCCAAAAGCGGACGGGCGGCTCTCCACCAGCCGTAGACGTTTTAATATTCTATTTCTTTGCCTGAGTGATTGTCACGAAGAGCTTTACTGCTTGTAGTCCGCCGTCATCCTAAGGGCCTATAACCGGAAACTTACCGAGACGGGACAGTGATCGGACGGGTGCTGATCGACCGGCGCACCGTAGGTGTATTCGGCGCATGATCCCGGCACCACCAGCTTGGCTGCTTCCGCGCCGGCGACGGTATAATCAATGAACTCGCGGTATCGCGGGTTGCACGTTGCAGGACGACCGTCATTTGTCAGCGTCAGGTCGGCGGCCCTTGGCTGCGGTCGGTCGAGCGCCGCGAAAAATTGATCGCTGGTCGACGCCAGCCGGCGGTTCCAGTCGCCCAAGATGGCGAAGGCTTCACTTTTCCGTACACGATCGTCGACCCACTTTTTCAGCACCGGTTCCTGGCTGAAAAGCACCGGGCAGTCGGCGTCCGCAGCGTCACGGCCGATGTTGCATCCAGACTTGAGATGCACCGCCAGCAGTCGAAGGGGCTTCGATCCACGCACCGTGATGTCGACGCCCCAACGCAGGTCGGGATTGCCTAACCCGAGGGCTCGCACATCGGGATTGCGGGTCCAGTTCACGCCCTTCCGTATTGCGACGCCGACGTCCTGCTGGCGAATGGAAAGGCCAGACTTGCCGTTGCAGGCACCACCGCGCCTGCTCATCGGCCTGCCTGAGATCACGACATTATAGAGTGCGGGATCAAAGACGCGCTCTGCGGCTGCCTTCGTTTCCACCTCTTGAAGTGCAATCACGTCCGCGTGCAACGTCGCCGCTTCGCTCCGCATTCGCGCATAGTCCGCATCACTGCGAGGACGGCAACCTGCCCCGTTCGCTTCGGCCAGATGCTCCATGTTCCAGGTTGCGACCCTGATCGACTTCGCCGCGCCTGGTGAGGCGGCCGGCGTCGAGTTCATCGCGCAGCCGGATATGCCAATAGCGATGGTCGCGAGCGCGAGGACATGTGCTTTGAACATGCGCTTCAGATCCTGACGCGATCCCGCCGACTATGCGGCCCACGGGCGTTGATGGACGCCAAATTCCGGCGAAGCTGAAGATCGGGCGGCTGGGGACATCGAACCAATGCAACGGCAATCGACCATCCTCGCCGCGGACCTGCCCATACTCACTAAAGGTGGTGACCGGGACCAAGCATCGTTGCGTCGGCTTGTCGAGCATTGATCGCCAGATTGGGCTGGTCAGGTTGCGGACGTTGGTCACGCTCTTCGTCAGCATCACCGGCTTGCCCGTCGCCTTGTCGATGCGCTTGCCAGGGATCTGCGTCGGTACGCCCCATGCCATGACGTCGAAAGCGCGCCGCCCTTCCTCTTCGCGCACTACCCATGCCGGCTTATCGGGGAACAGTTCGCTCGGCGGGTAGCTCTCGTCCTCAGGGTAGGGGACCTCGATCCCATAGCGCCGCGCGAGATCGGCTTGGCTGGCAGACATGCGGTAGCGGTTGCACATGGGCGCAAGCTGCCACGCCATAGCCGCGGCGTCGAGATCACGGCAGGTTGCCGAGCTCGACGTCTGCCTTCATGTCCACCAGGCGCTCAACAATCGCGCGATACGGTTTGTGACAGCTGTTCCACGGGTGTCGAGGCTCCAGCGTGGCGGCCTTCCAATAGTCGATGAGGAGCGCCTGCTCGCGGACGAACGGGCGTAAAACGTGCAGTGCGAGGCGAACCTCGATGGTGCCGACGGGCTTGTCCGCCGACCGGTGCGCGGCATCGCGTAATATTTGCAGCGCTAGGTTTATCAGTGCGTGGCGGTGCGCGCGTCGTCTAGCTCGCTGCTTGCCATAAGGGATCGGCAGCAGATGAATCATTGGCGACACGCATCGATGTGGACACTTAATAGCCGAGCGAGCAGCCCGCCAGTCGGTGTTGCCGCCGTTCGATCGCACCTCGTCGATCAGCGCGCCAAGTTCCCACACCTCGGTCGCCTTGCAGCTGCGACAGGTGACACGGACTTGCGCCTCGATCCGATACAAGTCGTGCAGGGTCTTGGGATCACCAACCACATTCGCTTAGTCAGCGAATACGGGAAGCAGAGGCTTTTCGCCGGATGACGCCAGTGCAGCCCGAGCCTGCTGGGCGGCACCAACAGCTTGCCGGTAGTGAATCGTTCGGCAGCGCTCAGCCTCCTCGAAGCCAACCGGAGCCCATTCCTCGCTCGGGTAGCAGGCGTCATAAATCACGCGCGCAGCCGCACGCAGATGGAAATCATGCTCCATGCCAAGCTCCATCATCGTCGAATCACCGCAGGTCTCGGTCGACGAAATGGATAGAACAAACAGGGAATACTGGGCAACCTGAATGTGTGGCTCGCTTAGCCCACGGACACCGGCAACGGCGATCAGTGCTGTCGGCTTGCCGAGTCGGTGGTCGACGTCTCGCCGGTGAAGGTAGCGTACCGTTTACGCAAACTCGCGACATCTGTGACCGATCGCTGCGGGTTCGCGCTCGTGTTCCCGAGATGTGTGCCGGACAGCTCGCTATTCGTCAGCGTCGAATTAGCGGCTGCAGCGTTTTCAAGCGCCGTTTCAGCTTTGTGCGAAGTGCGGCCAAGCCGGTGCTATCTAGGTTGAGTTGCTGTTCGAGGTGCTTGCCGAAGAGCCCATCTGCGAGCGCTTCCACGAGCATAGCGAGCGCCGGGTCTTTTGAGAGAGCATTCAGAATGACTGTGAGCGTCCGACCGTCGTCGATACGCGAGAACACCAGATACTCCGGCCCAAGATCGCTAGACTTGTACCCGTCCATTTCCTCGGGCGACTGAAGTTCAGGCCGCAATCCTCCTTCGCGAGCTTCGATCTCATTGGAAGCGAGGCTGCGCATCGTGCCAATCAACGTCCAAAGCGCGTTCTTGTCGCCGTTGACCTTACGGGATAGCCGCAAGATACGACAGCATGCTTCCTGCACCAGATCTTCTGGATCGAGGCCCGACCGCTTGCTGTAGAAGTGCGCGGCAGACCTTATTTTTCGCCAGTGCGCTTCGTCGAACTCGTTGATCGCGGTGAATACCTGTTCCGCGGTCAGTGGTGTCGTATCGTTCGCGGTTGGCCTCGGTCGCTCGAGCACGCAGCTTCCAATCCATAAAGCGGCCGCCGAAGAAAATTCCGACGCACCTGTCGGAATTTCTTTTGGCGGCCGCTTGTTAGGATGAGGTTACCGCGACACTCGTGGTCCCGCGTCAGTTCAATTCGGGCATGGCACGATGGGACGATCCACTTCGGTCAGCCTTCCACCGATCAGGCGGTAGCAGGGCAGGTGCTCGTCGCTGGCCATGAACACGCCGTCCTGCCCGGGAAGCACCGCGAGCACATAGCCGTAGTTGAGCACGAGCCGGCGATTACGGCGTGTGGCGATTCCGAAGGTCATGGGCAGGGAAAGGTCCGGTCCGACCTCGGCGATGATCCAGCCGGTGACAGTCGTTCCTGCCGTGTACTTCTTGATCATGTCCAGATCGACCGGCGTGAGGTCGGGTGAAGCAGTGACGAAGGTATCGCCGACCGAGACCAGCACCATGCTGTGATGGACTGCCTCCCCCCGGTCGAACGCAGCGACCACTGCAGGCCGCTGACTGGCGGCCATGGGCACCACGCGGTGCAGCGCGTCGTTGACGGATTCGGTAGTCTCGTTGGCGAAGATGGTCATGGGATGAGTTCCGAGCTGGGGTCCGTCCATCCGATCCTGGTTTTCTCTCCAGTCCCGTGGACACCCAACTTTCCCCGCCACCCTTTCGAAGTCGGGGCCGGCTGTGATCTCCAGCCAGCCCCTCGGTGTCATGCACCGATCTTCTCGAGCGCGTCGCGCATCTTGTGCCAGTCGGCTTCGAACGCCCGATGCATGTCGGCCGGCGTGTCATCGAACACAGCATGCACTTCACCAAACCCGGAGAGGCGGTGCGTCCGGCAGAGGGTCAAGACATGCAGGTGCGGTGCGCGAATCGACCGAGCATCCCCCGGCATGTGCTGGACAATGATGCTGCTCAGGCGCTTCGGCTGGAGGCACATGGCGGTGTACATATACGCCATGTGCATCATGGCGTGACGCGGCAGGTCGGCATCGAAGCGCAGCGTCTGCACGACTGCGAGCAGGTTCTGCCCGGCATCGGCTGCGTCATAGCTCATGACTAGGTCGCGAGCGCTCATGTCCGGTACGCCACGTGCGAGCACCACGCGGTGATCATGGGCAGTCGTCGCCCAGCCAGCGGTAACCGGCACCGGCGACGTTGCTGTCGGCTTGCACGGTTGGAGCTTTGCGCATGCGAGATCCGCAGCGCAGTGCTTGCCGCCCGCACCGTCGGTCGCCCACAAGATGGCGAAACCGAAGTCCCTGTCAGAACTGGTGTGCGCAGGATTGTCGAACACCATGTCCATCGCTGCGCCGGGGCTGATCCATTTCGCCATGCTCAGCCCTCCAGCGTCTGATCGACGAGCGCGCGTGCGTCGGCAAGGCCGCGGACACGGGCATCATTGTCGGCGTAAGGCACTGCCACCGCCTCAAGGCGACCCGCGCCGAGCAGAAACGACGGCGCGTACTTGGCCGAGCTGACTTCAGGCACGAGCCACAAAGCGCTTATGTCGCTGAGCCACGGCAAGAACGGTCCGAACCATACCACGCCGCGCGACGACCATACCGCCAGATTGGCGGTGGTCTGGCGTTCGCCTGCACGGCCCTTGCGGATCGAGATCACGAGCGCATCGCTGCGCGCTTCGCGCACCGCGCGGGTGACAGGAAAACGCGCGCCTTCGCTGACATCGATGCTGGGTACGAGGAGCAGCTCAGGAACCGGCAGATAGAGGTAGTTCCAGAAGTCGGGCGACAACGACACCTGGGCGTTCTTGTGAATAGCCCAACCGGCGTGCTTCACGAGCGTAAGGCTCGCGCCGATGACTTCCGCTTCTGATACGCAACGCGCGTAATTCTGATTCATCAATCTGATCTTCATTCTGGCCCGGTCGCTGTCGGCTGCAGACGCGAGGAGGGCAGGGGGATTTCACCTTTCGGCACAGCCGCAGGCGTGACCCCAACTTCTCTCGATCATCGATCGTGGCGCGCCCCGCGCGCCGGTGCAGTTCAGCGGTCGGGACCGCCCCGACCGGTGTCGGGCAACTGGAGGGGTTGCGGGCGCAACCCCTGATCGTCCGGGTCAATTCCTTCTGGCGCAGGTGTCGGGATCGCCGCAGATGTTGCTATTTCGGCGTCGCGACGTTCGCGGGCGCGTCGCTTGATCCAGTATTTGCGCGCGCGGGTCAGCATGTCGGTAAAGTCGGCATCTTCGCGCATCAGGAACACGGCGCGCTGCAGGTGCTCATTCTGGGCGCCGAAATCCTTCAGGGTCAGCTTCTGACCAGGATCGAACGGCTCTGGTCGCAGCGTCGTGATCTTAGCCTCTGCGGCGTGCATCGACCTCTGGCGTGAGCGGTTAAAAGCTGCCTGGATCTGTTCGTCGTCTTCGAACGGTGCAACGCCAGCGAACAAAGGCTCGCGTCGATCGAAGCGATCGACGGATTCCAGCCTGTAGTGCGGACGTGCCTGGCCATCGATAGCAGGCGTCTTGATCAGGGGCAGGTGACGGTGGCCGTCGAGGCGCTTCACCAGGTCGGCGATCGTGCGGACGCGTGCAGGGTCGTGTCGGTAGTCAGGTACGGATGTTGCGTTTCGCGACGGCGCGTCTTGTGCGGAGGGACGAGGACCCTTGGCGATGCTCGCTACCGCGCGAACTGGCGCCTTCCCAGCAGATCGGTGCTGCGCGATGCGCTGACGGGTTTCAGCGGCGAAATCGCGAACGGGCCATGCGGAGACCTGCTTCGAGAGCTCAAGCAATTTGTGAAGGATGAACTGAACCCTGTCGTTGAAACCCTGTTCGGCCTTCATCAATGCCAGATCACGCTCCTTGCGTTCGATGGCCTTCTTGCCCGGCGAGGACTTGCCGTCGGACTTCGACATAGCCGGCAACCCGCGCTGCGCATTGCTCAAAGGCGTAAAGCGCCGCGCGTGCCCGGCCCGCTCCATGGCACGATTGAAGATGTGCGCGATCTGCCCCCGCATCTCGGTGATGAAACTGTCATCGTTCAAGTCGCTGTGCTTCTCGGTCGAAAACGCGAACACGTTCATGCCGAGCGTCTCGACTGGTCGCATCGAGAAGAGGAGATGCGCGTGGAAGTTGCGCTGGTCACCCTGTGCGTCGGGCGCGTGCAGCACGCCGACATGAGGGAGGTCGTGATGGCCGAGGATGGCGCAGATCTCGCGCAGTACCTGTTCCCGCTCGGCCGATGTCAGTTCATATGGCAGGCTGATGACCGCCGACATATAGACCATCGCGTTCGCGCGATCATTGCGCTCGAAATCCTCGAGCGACTGGTAGAACCCTGCCAGAATTTCCGGATCGCCGCTAATGTTGCTGACGATCCCGCCGCCTGAGATTTCCCGAGCGTCGGCGCGAATGATGTACCGCAGGCAGTTCACGGTTTCGCCACTGCGGAAGACATGGGCGCGGTTCTGGCGACGTCCCCCGAATCCGCGTGAACGGACCTTGAAGTGGAAGCTGCTGAACCCATCACCACGTTTCACCGATGCACGTGTGAAGGTCAGCGCCAGCATCGCTTCGAACTGGCGGTCGCGCTTCGTGAATTCGCGATGCGGACGAGGCTCCACGATCGCGCGGACCGTCTTGCGATACTGGCGTTCCTGCTCGCGCACCGCGCGCCGGATCGCGACGCCGAGCGCGCGATGGTCGGCGTCGGCCTTGAGGCGTGCCTGCATCTGTTCGCGCAAGACCTTGGCGCGCTTTTTCTTCTCTGCGCGCTTCTCATTCAGCGCGAAGGCGATGTCGGCGGATGACGCTTTTCGGTTCTGGATGTACCAGCGCGTATTGGCCATGTCTCAGCTTCCTGTTGCCGGTGAAGCTGGAAATGTGTGGGCCCGAAGCATTTGAAATCGGCAACGCCGCATCACAAATACGTTATCGCGCGGCCCACACTTAAACCCACTTCTCCTGCTTCCTCTTTCTGATTTCGGCTAATTCGTACTGCAGCGGCACAGTAGGGGGTTGCACACGCAACCCCCTCGGTGGCGCGTCAATTGACGAAGAGGCGCACCAGCGCCGCGGTGATTGCCGCGCCGACCTCGTCGACCGGATACTGATCGACGGCATCGACCGTCACGATGAGCGCACCCGTCGTGGTGCGCTTGGCCTCGCCGATGATCTGATCTTCGTCTTCGAGAACGATCTCGACGACGCGAACGCCTCCTTCGAGTGCGCGCTCCACCCGCGCGGCGCGATTGGCGTCGTTGCGATTTTCGTCCGACAAGGCGTCGAAGCCGTCGTGAACGACGTCGGCATTATCGCCGTCGTCTCCGGCTTCAGCTCGCTGTTCGCGGATCACCGAGTGCAGATGCGCAAGCGCAGCGTTTACCGCTTCCGCGGTGTCGCTGGCGACGACCTCGCCGTCGTCTGACGGTTCTTCCACCGCAAGGGCGAGCGCTTCGCTGCAGCTGGCGAACAGATCGTGTGCATCGATCTTTTCGCCGAGAACCAGCAACTCGGCGAGGTGGCGCGCGAGGATCAGCTTCTGTGGCGTCGCCCATGCGATGTTGAAGCGGCGAGCCGATTCCGCTTCAATTTCGTGCTTGTTCGCAACGAGGACGAGAAACTGTTCGGGCAGGGCGGTGACGTTACGCGTCCGACCAACGGTGCTTTTTGCCAGGTCGAGCTGGCGGGCGATCTCGCCATTGGACATGTCGGCCGCCAGCCGATCGAACAGCTCGGCGCGTTCCCACTGGCTCCAGTCGCGGGTACTCGTCTGTTCGGCTGCGATCATTAACGCGCCAAGGGCTAGGTCGCCGGCGATTGTGATGACGGACAGGTGGATGTCGTATCCCTCAGCGCGCAGCTGGCGAATGGCCTCGGCACGGCAGGCCCCGAAGACCGTGTACATCTCGTTGTTGACCGCCAGCACCGTGGCCGGCACGAGCTGGCCGGATTGGAGGATGGAGGCCTTGAGCGCGTCGATGTGTTCGGCGGCATGTGCGAGATCGCGCCGGTTAGCGGGGTGCGTTGTGCACTGCGCCGGGTCGATCTGAATAATATGCGCTTCGGTTAAGCGGCTACGAATGCTGTCGTGCATGTGATCCTCCGTGTTGAGGATCACCGCAGTAAGCAGAGGGCTAGCGGAGATTGGAGGATAGCAAGCGCCGCCTGACCGGCGCTGGCTATCCCGACATCACGACTTCTTCTGACCGAACCGAAGCCGCAACTTGCGGACAGCCCTCTCCCGCTCCGTTGCATCGACACTGGGTGGCATCGCGCCGCTCAAGTCGCGGATTGCCTCGGGCCGGTCATTTTCATTCTGCTGATTTCGATTGGGCATGGCTCGTCTCCTTCTTGGAGCAACCAGTCTCGATGATCTGCCGAACCCCATTGGAGCATAGCAAGTAGCAAGGAGGAGACGCTTATGACGAAGCGTGGTGGTCCGCCGCCGATAGTTCCGGAAAAGCATCAAAGACTACGCCAAATCGATCGGCATGACTGGCAACATCAAGCCCAGTTACAACGCAAAGAGATGAATAGGTCAAAAAGTTTCAGAGAAAACCTTAAAGAGACATAGCGAGAACTTTGCTTATAACGGCTAGGTAAGTCGCAGATATAAGGAGTAAGCCGTCTCTCAACCAAAAAATATCAGTAGATTTCAGGCTCGAATTGCAAAGAAATACATAGAGCTTTTGAGATGAGGACGGCCTATCCGTCTAGGTTAAGGGTTCGTTGATCTTAGTCAGAAGATGACGGTGACAGCGAGTGTGACGGCAGAAAAGGCGTCCGTTGGACAGCGATCGTCACGGGGGGGGGGCGACGCGACGCTAGTTCTTCAGGGCGTTCAACTTGATTTTGATGCGCTGCGGCGCCGGCAGCGGCGCTTGTCCTATCTGAGAGGTTCGTTGCGTAATCGCCAGCGCAATATGCAGGGCTCGATGCCCTGGGTTGGTCGTGTCGAATATGACCGTCCTTGACTCAAAGCCGATCGCGATAAGTCCTTCCATCATCGCGTGAATACACTCGCCTCGTCGCACGCTTCCAACGGTTGTACAGCGCCTTGTGCGGACCGTGGTTGCTGCGTGCATCGCGCAAGCGCAGCCCATTGCGGTTGACGAACTCGATACCGTTCAACACCAGCCGGTCATCCAACCTCGACCGGAGGTGGCTTCTCGAGAAGAAGGATTGTAGCCGCTCCATCTGCACATCCATCAGCCGACACAGGTCGCTCATTCCTGTCTTCCTACAGCCAAAGAATCAGATGCCACGCTCACCTGAATGGTCCTGAGCCTAGTCGTGAAACTATCTATTCAACTCAGCAAGTGTTCCTACGGAAGTGATGTTGAAATTAGGTTTTGATACCCTCTGATTGCAATGGATCGGCCGCTCCTCATCAATGCTGAGTCCCCAGGCAGCTAGGCCCACCGGCTCCACGTGGCTGTCGGTCAGCAGGATCATGCGGCGCACGCCCAGGTCCGCCAGCAATTCGGCGCCGATGCCAAAGTCGCGAAGCACCTCGACGCGCGACGCCGCGCGGCCTTCGCTGGCTACGAAGCTGCTGGCGGCCGACTGGTAGGATGCGGGGTTGATGAGGAGGAGCACGCCACGCCCGGCATCGGCGATCTGGCGCATGGTGGCGTCGACGATGCCCTGGCGCGGGCCGACGGCGCCCACGATGTCGTGCACCGGATCGGGCACATGAACACGCACCAGCGTGGGCTCGTGTTCGTCCAAATGCCCCTTTACAAAAGCGGTGACCTCCGCTCCGTCCACGCGGTTACGATAAGTCACGGCCGTCCAACGCCCGTGTCCGGCCGTGTCGACCGGGTGGCTGCCGACGCGCTCCAGCAGCCGATCGCGACGCCGGCGATACAGCACCAAGTCGCGAATGGTGCCCAGCTTGATTCCGTGCCGCCGAGCGAAACGGCGCAGGTCGGGCAGCCGGGCCATGGTTCCGTCGTCGTGCATCACCTCGCAGATCACCGAGGAGGGATGGAGTCCGGCGAGCCGCGACAGGTCCACGGCCGCTTCGGTATGCCCGGTCCTGACGAGCACGCCGCCGTCGCGCGAAATGAGGGGGAATACCCGCCCGCCCGGCAACACCGCGTCCGGGCCGCTCCATTCGTTTATCGCGACCGCGACTGTGTGTGCCCGACCGGCGGCACTGACCGGATTGTGCGGCATGTCGGCCGCATCGATGGACGCGGTGAACGCCGTGCCGTGGCGCGTTCCATTGGCCTGCACCATCGGGCCGAGCCCGAGCGCTGCCACCCGCGCCTCCGTCAGGCACAGGCAGATCAGCCCGCGACCGTGCGCGGCCATGAAGGCAATCGCCTCGGGCGTGGCATGCTGGGCCGGGATGATCAGGTCGCCCTCGTTTTCCCGCCGCTCATCGTCGACCAGCAGGGTCATGCGACCCGCCCGCGTTTCGGCGATTAGCTCATCCGGTGTGGCGAGCGGTTCGCTCATGCTGCGTCCGCCTGCCGATCGGCGAAGAAGGCCGCCGCGATCGGAAGGAAACGGGCGGCGTCCAGGCTGGCACCGCCGACGAGCAGGCCATCGGCCTGTCCGGACGCCAGCAGGTCGGCCGCATTGCTTCCGCCGACGGAGCCGCCGTAGAGCACTGGGATGCTCCCGCCGTCCCCGAACCGGCCGCAAAGTGCCTCGCGCAGCGCGGCAACGACGGTGGCGACGTCCGCCGGCTCAGGCGTGCGGCCGCTGCCGATCGCCCATACGGGCTCGTAGGCGATTGCCAGTAGCGTCGGATCGGCAGAAGTCGGAAGCGACGCGAGAAGCTGCAGGCACACCTCCGCCCTCGGCCGGTCCGGTTCCCGCAATACGAGCGTGCCGTCCTTAGAGCTAAGCCAGATTGGGTACCGTAGATGCGTAAATCGCCTTATGGGCCGTCGGAGCTTTAAAATCTGAGACATAGCGCGAAGTTTCCCGTGCTACACCGCTCAGGCATTCAGCCTTCAGAATGCGCTTCCGCTAATGAGTGCTGTTTCGATGCAGGCGGTTAGACCGAGCCTTGCAACGGTCGCAGTCTACCCCCTGCCTGAACTAGGGTCAGGACTCATTGGTCATAACCAGAAGATGACGGTGGCAGCGAGGGCGATGGCGGAGAAGAAGACGGTCGGGCAGCGATCGTAGCGGGTGGCGACGCGGCGCCAGTCCTTGAGGCGACCGAACA
>JAZKBG010000003.1:0-286893 GCA_040388765.1 Pseudomonadota bacterium
GCTTCTCGCCCGCGCCGATCGCCATGATCATGCCCTGCGGCGGGTTGATGACCGCCTCGAACTGCTTGATCCCGTACATGCCCATGTTCGACAGGCTGGCGGTGCCGCCCTGATACTCCTCGGGCTTCAGCTTGCCTTCCTTGGCGCGGCCGGCGAGGTCCTTCATCTGGGTCGAGATCGACGAGGGCGAGGCGTTGGCGGCGTCGCGGATGATCGGGGTGATGAGGCCGGTCGGCGTCGACACCGCGACCGAGACGTCGGCGCGCGTGTAGCTGACCAGTTGGTCGCCCAGGAAGGTCACGTTGCACTTGGGCGTTCCCTCCAGCGCGACGCCCAGCGCCTTGATGAGCAGGTCGTTGACCGACAGCTTGACGCCGCGCGGCTCCAGCGCCGTGTTGAGGTCGCTGCGCAGCTTGAGCAGCGCGTCGAGGCGGATATCGACCGTCAGGTAGATGTGCGGGATCGTTTGCTTCGATTCGGTCAGGCGGCGCGCGATCGTCTTGCGGATGTTGCTGAGCTTCTCGACCTCGTGCGGGATGCTCTCATCATACCAGACCTTGGACGGCGCAACGGCCGGCGCAGGCGCGGCGGCGGGCGCTTCGCTGGTGGCGGCGGTCGCCTGCGGGGCCGGCGCGGCGCCCGGCTTCGCATTCTCCAGATCGGCCTTGACGATCCGACCGTTCGGGCCGGAGCCGGACAGCGCCGACAGTTCGATGCCCTTTTCGGCAGCGATGCGGCGCGCCAGCGGGCTGGCCTTCACGCGGTCGCCCGAGGCGGCTGGGGCCGGGGTCGGCGCTGGCGTCGGAGCAGCAGAAGCAGCAGCCTTGGGCGCTTCCTCGGCCGGCTTGGCCGCGGGAGCCTTGGCCTCCTCTTTCGGGGCCTCGGCCTTCGGCGCCGGCGCAGCGGACGCATCCTCGCCCTCGGTCGCGATCGTGGCGATGACTGTGCCGACCTTCACCCCGTCGGTGCCTTCGGCGACCAGTATGCTCGCGATCGTGCCTTCATCGACCGCCTCGAATTCCATCGTCGCCTTGTCGGTTTCGATTTCCGCCAGCAGGTCGCCGGACTTCACGACGTCGCCTTCCTTGACCAGCCACTTGGCGAGCGTGCCCTCCTCCATCGTCGGGGAAAGCGCGGGCATCTTCAATTCGATCGCCATGTCCGGTCCTGTATCTCCTGGGGCCTCCTCTCTTGCGCCCGTGCCGCCGCGGGTCAAGGCTGACGCTTGCGTCAACGCCCGGTTCGCGGCACCTGTCGTGCAGGGGAGACTTGCCACCATGCGGACCTATCTGGTCGTCGTCGACGACAGCCCGGAAGCCGAGGTCGCGCTGCGCTTCGCCGCGCGGCGCGCGGTCAAGACCGGCGGCGGCGTCGAGATCCTCGCGCTGATCGAGCCGGCGGAATTCGTCCAGTGGGGCGGCGTCCAGGCGACGATCGAGGAAGAGGCGAGGATCCATGCCGAGGCGATCGTCGCGGGCGCAGCAGGTACGCTGCTCGCCGAATCGGGCGTCACGCCCTCGATCGTCGTACGACAGGGCGACGGGCCAAAGATCGTGCGCGAGATGATCGCGGCCAATCCCGACGTCGCCGCGCTGGTGCTCGGTGCCGCCGCCAGCGGCGCGCCGGGGCCGCTGGTCACGCACTTCGCCGGCCCCGACGCAGGCGCGTTGCGGGTGCCCGTCATGATTATCCCGGGATCGCTCAGCCGCGAGGATATCGACCGGGTCAGCTGAAACGTCGGGCGAGACCGGGGGGTGTGTCCGGCCTCGCCCTAGCTGGTCAGCAGCTGCAGTCGCGCCGCAGGATCTTCGACGGCGCGCGGTAGACGGTCTTGCGCTTGGCCGGCGCGCGCCACGTGCGGGCGCGGGTCTGCGCGCTGTCGTAGACGGTGATCGTTTCGGTCGTGGTCGTCGTCGTCGGCAGGATCGTCACCGTCGTCGTGGTACCGCCGTAATAGCCGTACCCGTAGCCGGCATAGCCGCCGCTCGAATAGACGCGCGTGTCATAGCCACCACCGTGGTGAACAATCGGCGGCGGCGGTGGGGCATAGCCGCGCGGCGGCGGCGGCGGGCCGCGGTCGTCATAGCCGTACGGCGCGCCACGATCGTCGTAACGGGCTCCGCGACGATCGCGGCCGCGATCCTCCGCCCGGTCGATCGCGGTGCCGACGATAGCGCCGGCTCCCGCACCGATCAGCGTCCCCGCCAGCCGGTTGCCCCGCCCCGCGACGACGTTGCCGGCAACCCCGCCGACCACGCCGCCGATCACCGCACCGCCGACACCGTTATCGCGGCGACGCTCGTCACGGCGGTCGTCGCGGCCGCGCGGACCGTAATCGTCGTCCACGCCGTCGGCATAGTAGCGCTCGCCGTCGTCGTACCGCGCATCGTCGCTGTCGTCATAGGCGTAGCCGCCCTGATACCGGTCCCAGTCGAGGCCGCCCACGCTGTCGTACACCCGGCCGCGACCGTCGACGAGCACCGCATCGTCGTAATAGCGGCTCCACGTATAGCCGACCGGCGGCGCGCCAAGGCCATAGGCCGAATAATCGGTGATGAAGAAGCTCGGCGCATACCAGTAGCTCGGCAAAGCCCAGCCGCGCGACGGCCGGCGATAGGCGTTCCAGCCGCCCGGCGCCTGCATGCCGGCATGCCAGCGTCCGCCGATGCGGTTGCCCCAGCGCGATCCCCCATTCCACTGGCCGCCATTCCACTGGCCACCGTTGCCGCGGCCACCCGACCACTGGCCGCCGCGGATCTGTCCGCCGGTCCAGCGTCCGCCATTGGGCTGGCCGCCGTTCCACGTGCGGACCTGCCCGCCGTTCCAAGTGCCGCCGCGCATCTGGGTCACCGTCGGTGCCGTGCGGGTAATGGTCGGCATCGTCTGGGTGTGCGTCACCGTCGGCGCGGTCATCGTCGTGGTGCCCCCGCGCATGACGTGGGTCTGCGCGGTCGTCGGCGAGGCCGTCGCGGCTCCGACGGCAATCACGCTGGCGGCAGTCCAGAATATGCGCATCACGGCAAGCTCCCTGTCGATGCCCGCGGATTCCCGGGTCGCCGGGGCATCATTGGTTAATCCTTGCCTTCAGTCTAACCCGCCGGGCGGCCGATTTGAACCGCGTACGATGGTTAACCGAATCCCGTTCCGGGCCAGTGTCGGGTTAGTGTTTCAGGTTAACGCGAGCCGCGGACCGAGCAGCCGCATCAGCGCCTCGCACCCCGCCGCGTCGCCGGCGTCGAAGCGCGCCGGAACCGGACTGTCGAGGTCGAGTACGCCAATCAGTTGCCCCTGCACCACGATCGGCACGACCAGTTCGGACCGGCTGGCCGCGTCGCAGGCGATGTGGCCGGGAAACTCGTGGACGTCGGCGACGATCTGGGTTTCCCGCGTCGCGGCAGCGGCACCGCACACGCCCTTGCCGAACGGGATGCGGATGCACGCCGCCTTGCCCTGGAAAGGTCCGAGCACGAGTGCGTCGCTGACGTTGCGGTAGAAGCCGGCCCAGTTCAGATCGGGCAGATACTGCCAGACCAGCGCCGCGGCGTTCGCCATGTTGGCGATCGGATCGGGCTCGTCCGCGGTCAACGCATCGAGCGCAGCGATCAGGTCGCGATAGAGGTCGGATTTGGTGCCGGTGGCGATCGTGAAGTCGTACATGAGCAAGAATGTAGGGCGGGCCGAGCGGCCAACCAACCCGCTATCGAGCCGTTCGCACTGAGCCTGTCGAAGTGCGTGTTCCGGGCACGTGCGTCGAGAAGCTCAGCACGAACGGAGAGCGTTGGTCAGCGCGCTAATCCAGCGTCACCCGCCCGCGTCCTGCCTTGATCGTCGCGCGCCCCTTCTTCTCATCCACGCGTCGCGCCTTGGCGGCCTTCGACGGCTTGGTCTTCACCCGCTTCGCCTGACGCTCCAGCGACTTCGCGACGAGTTCGCCCAGCCGCACCCGCGCATCCTCGCGATTGGCGTCCTGCGTACGAAAGCGCCGGGCGGTGATGAGCAGTTCGCCCGCGGCCGTCATCTTCGATCCGGCCAGCACCTTCAGCTGCGCATAGGCATAGGGCGGCAGGCCGAGGCGGAACACATCGACGCGCAGTTGCACCGCCGTCGCGACCTTGTTGACGTTCTGGCCGCCGGGACCGGTCGCGGCGAGGAATTTCTCCTCGACGATCGCATCCTCGGGGATCGTCACGGCAGCACGAAGCCGAGATGCGCGAAGCGCGGCGGCAGCGGCGAGGACGCCTCCGCCGGCGGCTTGCCCGCGCGCGGCAGCGACAGGAACGCGGCGTGTAGCATCATCGCCGGGCCACCGCGGCCATAGACGGGGTCGCCCGCGATCGGCACCCCCAGCCCTTCGGCGGCGTGGACGCGCAACTGGTGTGTGCGGCCCGTCTCGGGCGTAAACTCGACGAGGGTGCGATCATCGCGCACTTCCAGAGCGCGCCAATGGGTGCGCGCGGCCTTGCCTTGCGGGTCGCCGACCATCCGCCAGCCATCCTCACGCGTACTGACCTTGGACAGCGCCAGATCGATCAGCCCTTCGCCCTCGACCACGCCATCGAGCACGGCGATGTAGCGCTTGGTCACCTGCCCCGCCTCGAACACCTGGCCGAACCGCTTCATCGCGCCGGGGTTGCGCGCCAGCAGCAGGCAGCCGCTGGTATCCCGGTCGAGCCGGTGGACCGGCTGCGGCAGCCGCTGGAAGCCCATCTTCAGGTCGTTCAGCATCGATTCGACGCTGGGCGAGCGATCGCGCGGGCTGTCGACGGGAAGGCCGGCGGGCTTGTCGAGGATGATCGCCTCGCCGTCGAGGAAGATGATGCGGTCTGCGAGCATGGCTCTTCCAAACTCCCCTCCCGTTCAAGGGAGGGCTGGGGGTGGGTGCGGCCGCATCGCGGTCACTCGACGCGAAACGGCAAACGAGGCATCGAGCCGCGCTCGCCGCTGATATCCACCCCTAGCCCCTCGCTTGCAGGGAGGGGAAGCATTTAACCGAACAGCTTCGTCGCGACTTCGGCGACGCGCTTGCCCTGATACCGTGCACCGTCGAGATCGACCGTGCTCGGCTGGCGGCTGCCGTCACCGCCGGCGATGGTCGATGCGCCATAGGGGGTCGTGCCATGCACCTCGGTCACGCTCTGGTGGCCTTCATAGCCATAGTCGAGGCCGACGATGACCAGCCCGAAGTGCAGCAGGTTGGTGATGATCCCGAACAGCGTCACTTCCTGACCGCCGTGCTGCGTCGCGGTCGAAGTGAAGGCGCCGCCGACCTTGCCGTTCAGCGCGCCCTTGGCCCACAGCCCGCCGGCGGTGTCCCAGAACGCCGCCATCTGACTCGACATGCGGCCGAACCGTGTCGGCGATCCGACGATGATCGCGTCGTACTTCGCCAGTTCGTTCGGATCGGTCAGCACGGTGTGGGCGGTATCGGTCTTGAAATGCGCGGCCTGCACGACCGCGTCCGGCGCGGTTTCGGCGACGCGGCGGACATCGACCTGCGCTCCGGCGGCACGCGCGCCGTCTGCGACGGCATCGGCCATCTGCTCGATGTGACCGTAGGACGAGTAATAGAGGACGAGAACCTTGGCCATGTGATTGCTCCTGTCAGGAATGGGTTGGCCCGAGGCCGGGAGGGGCGCCCCGGGCCGCGGATCCGTCACTCGCTATCGACGAGGACGATCTCCGCATCTGCGATCGCGGTGATGGTAACGCGCTGGCCGCCGGTCAGTGCCGCACCATCGCGGGTGTCGATCCGCGCGCCGTCGATGTCGAGCGTACCGGTCGCGGGAACCAGATAGACGTGCCGCCCCTCGACGATGTCATAGGTCAGGCTGTCGCCGGCGGTCAGCGTCGCACCCAGCACCCGGGCATCCGCGCGGATCGGCAGCGCACCAGCCGCGATCTCGTCGGCAAAGCCGCTGGCCAAAGTCGCGAAGCTGCCCGACCGGTCGCCCTTGGGAAACGGCTTCGCCCCCCACGACGGCGCGCCGCCCGACGAGCGTGGCTCGATCCAGATCTGGAACAGCGTCGTCGTCTCGGGCTCGAGGTTGTATTCGGCATGACGTACGCCGGTGCCCGCCGACATCACCTGCACGTCTCCCGCGCCGGTACGGCCTTCGTTGCCCATCGAATCCTTGTGCGTGATCGCGCCCGAACGGACATAGGTGATGATTTCCATGTCGCGGTGCGGGTGGGGCGGAAAGCCGGAATTGGCGGCGATTGCGTCGTCGTTCCACACACGGATCGCGCCCCAGGCCATGCGGCGCGGGTCATGATAGCCGGCAAAGCTGAAATGATGCCGCGCGTCTAGCCAGCCGTGGTTGGCGTGACCCAGGCTGTCGAAGGGTCGGCGGTCGATCGTCTTGGTGGCAGTGTCGAGCATCGGGTGTCTCCTTGGGTTGTCGTCAATGTAGGCACGTCGATGGTCACGTAAATGGAAACGTTGGAAACGGATTGTTTCCATATCATTGAGGCATTATCGTGCTCCCGCGCAGGCGGGAGTCCAGGGTTACGCAGGAGATCGCTCGTGGCTCTGGGCTCCCGCCTGCGCGGGAGCACCAAGAGGATCAGTATGCGCCTGCCTGATTTTGAGGCCTGGGCGATGTTCGCCTGCGTGGTCGAACACCGCAGCTTTTCCGCCGCCGCCGATGCGATCGGGGTCAGCAAGGCGACGATCAGCAAGGCCGTCAGCCGACTGGAGGCGTCGCTGGGCAACACGCTGTTCCACCGCACCTCGCGTCGCCTGTCGCTGACCGACAGCGGGCAGTCGCTGGCGGAGCGCGCGGCACGAATCCTGGCGGAGGCGCAGGGCGCGGAGGAGCAGGCGCGTAACGCGGCCAGCGCGCCGGCCGGACTCGTCCGGATCGCCGCCCCGATCACCTTCGGCATCCGCTACGTCGCCGATGCGGTCGCCGATTTCCTGGCCGCGCATCCGGGGATCGAGATCGACCTGCGGTTGTCCGACGCGCGGATCGATATCGTCGCGGACGGCTTCGACATCGCGCTGCGCATCGCCGACCTGCCCGACAGTTCGCTGCGCGCACGGCGGCTGGCGGACGTGCGGATGCGGACGGTCGCCGCGCCCGCCTATCTCGCCGCGCGCGGCACCCCGCACCACCCGGCCGAACTGGGCGAGCATCCGTGCTTCGTCTATGCCAACGCCATCGCCACATGGCATTTCAGAAAGGCGGACGGCGAGGAAGCGGCGGTGCGGCCGAAGGGACCGCTGGTCGCCGACAATGGCGACGCGATGCTGCCGGCGTTGTGCGCCGGCCTGGGCATCGCGCGGCTGCCCGACTTCATCGTCGATCGCGAGATCGCTGCGGGTCGGCTGGTCGAGATCCTGGCCGACTGGTCGCCGACCGGCCTCGCGCTGCACCTGATGACCCCGCCCAGCCCCTTGCGGCCCGCGCGGGTGGAGGCGGTGATCGCGTTCCTGGCCGAGCGGTTCCGGGTATTGTGTCTGGAGGTGACAAAAAACTAAACCGTTCGTGCTGAGCCTGTCGAAGCACCGCCCTTCTTCTGCGATTGGTCAGCAAAAGAAAGGCGGCACTTCGACAAGCTCAGTGCGAACGGGGAGGGATTGGACGCATCGCAGTCCGGGCTGGAGCCGGGCGGCCGCATCGCGGCCGTCACGACCGCCCAGCCTAGAACTTCGCTTCCACCCCGATCGTGAACGAGCGCAGCCGCGGGTCGGCCACGCGCGGCTCCCACGATCCGCCCGCTCCGGTGTTGCCGTCATAGGTGATGGCAAACGGCGGATCGGTGTCGAACAGGTTGCGGACGCCGGCCGTGATCTTGAAGTTCGGCGACAGCCCCGTGTACGACGCCGACAGGTTGTAGATGATGTAATCATCCACGAACGCGTTATAGCCCGGCCGCGACACCGTACCGGCCAGGATGCCCGGCAGCACACCGTTCTTGTAGCCGTTGCGGAAGATCTGGCTGAGCGACACCGTGACGTCCTTCGTCGAATAATTGACGAACGCGCTGTGCTTCCACTTCAGGCCCAGGTCGCCGGCGAAGGTAAAGATGCCGATCAGGCTGGGGCCATAGGGTGCCGCCTGCGTCAGTTTCTCGCGCTTCTTGAGCAGGTACGTGCCGTCAAGTCCGGCCGAGATCTTGCCGCCCAGCACATTCTCGAATCCGCCGCGCAGGCTGACTTCCAGACCACGGGTGCGCCGCGCACCCGCGTTGATGACGCGATTGTCCAGATCGGTGATGAGGTTGGTCGCCGGATCGCGGATGAAGCGGTCCGGGAACAGCGCGGCATTCTGGATCAACTGCGTCAGCGTCAGGTTGGTGATCGTGTTGTCCACCGCGACGTTCCACAGATCGACCGACGCGCTGAACAGCCGCGCGGGCTGGAACACCACGCCGATATTGTACTGCTTCGACGTCTCCGGCCCGATCGTCAGGTTGCCGCCGGTCAGGATGTCCGGGCGGATGAACGCGCAATTGGGATCGGTGGCGTTGGGCACCAGCGTCGGGCACCGGATCGGATCGACCAGATCGCTGCCCGAATAGGGCGAGTCCGTGACACCGTTGAAGATCTGGTTGAACGCCGGAACGCGGAAGCCCGAATTGTACGATCCGCGGAACATCAGCCATTCGATCGGCCGGAACATCGCCGACACCTTCGGATTGAAGGTGCTGCCGAAGCCGGTGTAGTCATCGACGCGGCCCGCGACCGTCACCTCGAACTGGTCGGCCAGCGGCAGCAGCACCTCGGCATAGGCTGCCTTCACGTTACGGGTCTTGGGCGTCAGCGCGTTGACCGCGTCGAACGCCGCCAGGAAGATCACCGGACCGGTCGCCGAAGCCGGCGTCCCGTTGAACGAATAGGTTTCGCGGCGATAGTCGACGCCCGCCGCCATCTTCACGTCGCGCCCGCCCCACAGCGAGAACAGCGAACCCGACACCGATGCGTCGAACTGCTTCACTTCGTACTGGCCGCCATACAGCTGCGCGCCGAACGCCGAGATCGCCGCCAGGCCAGCCTTCGCCGCATCGGACTGGGTGACGCTGAACGGGTTGATGATGCCGCTGTTGAGCAGGCCGAGCAGGCCCGGTGCGGTCGCGCCCGGCGCGGTCGGCGCGGCGGGATCCGGCTGGTTCGTCGTTGTCGTCCCGCGATAATAATATCCGGTGCCGAGCGTCGAGGACGACTCGCTCTTCGCATAGGATGCGCCGGCACGGTAATCCCACGATCCGGCGATCGGACCCTCGGCGCCCAGTGCGACGCGGAACGTGCTGGTGTCGGTCACATATTCGCGCGGGCCGCATTCGATGCAGCGCCAGCGATAGGCGATCGGCTTGCCGTAATTGGCGGCGATCGCGGGGAACTGCGCGACGATGGCGTTGTACACCGCATTATAGGTCGGCGCGGTGATCGCATTGAGCGGATAGGCAACCTGCAGGTTGGTGGTGTTGCCCGACACCTGGGCGTTCGAGAAACGCTTGGCCGACGTCGCCTTGGACCCGGTCACCTCGACCGAGAAATCATGCGCCCCGCCGACGCGCAGCACACCGCGACCGAAATAGGTCAGCGTCTCGATCGGCTGCTGCAGCACGGCCGCACGGCCCGTATCCCACGCGCAGGCGTAGCGCGCGCCCGGCGCGTTCCACAGCAGCTCGTCATAGGCCAGACCGCCGTCGACCGAGGTGCAGCCCGCACCACCCGGCAGGTCGAGGATGTTGATACCGCCGTTGGCGACCTGCGTCGTGCCCGGGAACGTCAGCGTCGGCAGCAGCGTCGCGCCGGTGGTGCCGCCCAGCAACGTGCCGGTCGGGAAGAACGCCGCGCTGGGGTTCAGCGGAAAGGCGGTGGCGATCGGCGTACCGCGTGTGTCGATCGACAGGCCGCGCTCCGGCTGGTTGCCGTTCTGGAACGACCGCTGCGAACCCAGCAGCGCCTGGTTCCAGCTCTTGGCGACCGATCCCATGACGTTGAAGCCGTCTTCCTTCAGGTCGCCATAGCCCGCGATCCCGCTGACGCGGTAGATGTTGGCATCGCCGCGCTGCGTCGCGTCGACGAAGCCCTGCAGGCCGAGGCCCTGATAATCCTTGCGCGTGATGAAGTTGATGACGCCGCCGACCGCGTCGGTGCCGTAGATGGCGGACGCGCCGTCCTTCAGCACTTCGACCCGCTCGATCGCGGCGAAGGGGATCTGGTTCACATCGACCGCGCCGCCGGTCAGGCCGTGCGCGGCGACACGGCGACCGTTCAGCAGCACGAGCGTCGCGGCGGCACCCTGGCCACGCAGGTTGGCGGCGGACAGACCGTTGGTGCCGCGCTGCGCGCCGCTGGTGACGTCGGCATTCGACGCCAGATTGTCCGCGCCCGACCCGTTGGTGCTCAGGAACATGACGAGCTGTTCCGGGCTGCTGATGCCGTTGCGCTCGATCTCGGCGTTGGTGATGATCTGCAGCGGCAGCGGCGAGCGGTTGGGATCCTGCTTGATGCGCGATCCGGTGACCAGGATGTCGCCGTTCTGCTCCGGCTTGTCGGTCAGCGCCGCGCTGGTCTGCGGCAGCGCGGCACCGGTCGGGGTCGCGGCTTCGGGGGTGGTGCCGTCCGTCGTCTGCGCCAGCGCCGGATGGGCAAGGCAGCAAGCCGATAGAAATAGCGCAGCCTTCAACTTCATGATGTCATTCCCCCTGATCGCCGGTTTCGGCGTGTCCATGGCGGCGCCACCCCGCGCCGTGCTCCCAAGTCCCGAACGCTATCATGGCGAGACGCATTCGCAACGCACAAAAGCCGGGATGCGTATTTTCGTTTGCCCGGTGACGCGCAAACGCAACAATCATAATCAACGTCGGTGTGCTCCGGGGCCTTCGGATACCGCGCGACTCGTGGAGTCAGGCCGGTTAGGAAGAAATTAACCTTTTGCCTTCAGTGATGCTTAGGTTAATGGATTAGGCCTGACGTGCGGCGATCACAGGGGATCGTTCCATGTTTCCGGCAAGGGGAACCGCAGATGCGCGTGCTGTTGATCGAGGACGAGCCGACGACCGCCAAGGCGATCGAACTGATGCTCACCACCGAAGGCTTCAACTGCTACACCACCGATCTCGGCGAAGAGGGTCTGGATCTGGGCAAGCTGTATGATTACGACATCATCCTGCTCGACCTGAACCTGCCGGATATGCACGGATACGACGTGCTGAAGAAGCTGCGTGTCGCCCGGGTGCAGACGCCGGTGCTGATCCTGTCGGGCATCTCGGAAATGGACAGCAAGGTCCGCAGCTTCGGTTTCGGCGCCGACGACTATGTCGTGAAGCCGTTCCACCGCGACGAACTGGTCGCGCGCATCCACGCCGTCGTGCGCCGGTCGAAGGGCCATTCGCAGTCGGTCATCAAGACCGGCAAGCTGGCGGTGAACCTGGATGCCAAGACCGTCGAGGTCGATGGCGCCCGCGTCCACCTGACCGGCAAGGAATATGCGATGCTGGAGTTGCTCTCGCTGCGCAAGGGCACGACGCTGACCAAGGAAATGTTCCTGAACCACCTGTACGGCGGGATGGACGAACCCGAACTCAAGATCATCGACGTCTTCATCTGCAAGCTGCGCAAGAAGCTGAGCATGGCGACCGAGGGCGAGAATTATATCGAGACCGTCTGGGGCCGCGGCTATGTGCTGCGCGAACCCGACGAGGTCGGCGGCGTCATCGAAGCGGTCGCCTAAGCGCATTCCAATACGCGGGGGCGTTGCGAAGCCGCCGGTCCGGCCACGGACCGGCGGCTTTCATATGTCCTGGCCACGGCGAGCAGACCATCGCCGATCGCCATGTAATAGGCGCAGACATCGGCGATCTGCGTCGGCGTGATCGCGATTTCGGTGCCCAGCACGGCGCGCTCCAGCGCCTCGCCCGCCGTTCCGCGCGGGCTCCAGCCCAGGGTCATGATCGCCCCACCGCGGTCGTCGGGACGCCGCACCACTCCATCGCAATAGAACAGGCAGGCGCGTGATCGCCCGAGCGCGCGCAGCCGTGCGCCATCGTCCGCGACGATGCCGATATGGTCGCGCAACCGGGCCAGCGCGTTTGCGGTGTTGTTCTCCGCCACGCGGGACCGCGCGCCACGCTGGATGCCCACCGCGACGACGAGGCCGTTCAGGAACCGGTCGAGTTCGCGAAAGCCGTTGCCGATCACGCGCGCGCGGTGGACGCCGGCGATCGCCGCCGGCGCTCGATGCATCGGCGTACGTAACCCGCGGCTCAGGAAATCGGTGCCCCGTTGCAGCGTCGCATGCGCCGCAAGGACCGGGGCTAACAGGTCAGGCGGCGGCAGCGCGCGTCGCGATCATCGCGGCCACCGTGTCGTACCCCGCATCGCTGGCGATCGCGACGTCCAGCGGACGCGCGCCCAGCGTCGCATCCTCTTCGTTCAGGAACGCCATCGCCGCATCGCGCCCACCCAGCTTCTGCCAGGCAAGACCGGCGATCCTGCCCTGACGACTGGCGACTTCCGGCGCGATGCGCACCGCGGTGTATTTGCGGAATTTCTTGGTGATCGGCTTGTCGGCCAGCGACGGCTCGGCGGCTGCGGTGGGGGCATCGGATGTGGTGGTCAAGGAAACGCTCCGGTCGGGAGGAAAAGCGGAAGCGCGGACGTCTCCCAGCCACCGGTGCCTGTGATGACGTGCCGGTGATGTAACGAATATAGGGCGTCGCGCCGCGTTCGCCAAATGCGCCATGCGTCGGCGCGGTACCCGACCTATTTCGCCCGCCAGACCTGCTCGCCGCCGACCCATGTCTCCAGCACCTTCGTCGCGCGCAGTTCGGTGGTGCCGACCGTCGTCGGATCGCGATCGACGATCACGAAATCCGCGCGCATCCCCGGGGCGAGTGTTCCGAACCGATCCTCGGCAAAGCCCGCATAGGCGGCGTCGCTGGTGAAGGCGCGCCAGGCCTGCTCGCGCGTCACGCGATCCTCCGGACGCCATCCGCCGAACGGCTGCCCCTGCGCATCCTCGCGCGTGATCGCCACCGCCCAGTTGACGAACGGCGCCGGGCTTTCGACCGGATAATCGGATCCGAATGCCAGTTTCGATCCCGCGCGCAGCATCTGCGCCCAGGCATAGGCACCGCTCAGTCGCGTCTGGCCCAGCCGTGCCTCGGCCATCCGCCAGTCGCTTGCTTCGTGGATCGGCTGCATCGACGCGATCGTGCCATTCCGGCCGAACCGCGACAGATCGACCGGATCGACGATCTGGGCGTGCTCGATCCGCCAGCGCCGGTCGCCCTTGTAGCTTTGCGCCAGTTCGTCGATCGCATCGAGCACCTGCGCGTTGGCGCGGTCGCCGATCGCGTGGACCGCGACCTGGAAATTATCCATCGACGCCCGGCTCATCAGGTTGAGCAGCTGCGCATCGGTCAGGAAGCCCAGCCCGCTGTTCCCCGGCGCGTCGGCATAGGGGGCCTTCAGCCACGCCCCGCGCGACCCGAGCGCGCCGTCGGCATATAATTTGATCCCGCCCATCCGCAGCTTGTCGGCGTACAGCCACGGCGTCGGGCCGGGACCCGCCACCGCGACCGCCGGTTCGATGCCGGCGGCATATGACATGATCCGCACGCGCAGCAGGTTCTGGTCGCCCATCCGGCGATAGGTCAGCCAGTCCTCCACGCTCGTACCCATGTCGGCGGTCGCGGTGATGCCCGCCGACAGCAACGCTTCCTGCGCCTTCAGGAACGCGGCGTTGCGATCGCGCGCGGTGGGCTGCGGCAGCTTGGCGGTGATGAGCGCCATCGCCGCGTCGACGAACACGCCGGTCGGCTGGCCGTTCGCGCCCTTTTCGATCCGCCCGCCCGCCGGCGACGCGGTGCGCGCGGTGATGCCGGCGGCCTTCATCGCCGCGGTATTTGCCCAGCCGGCGTGACCATCGGCGCGCTCGAGCCAGACCGGCCTGTCGGCGACCACGGCGTCCAGTTCCGCGGCGGTCGGGAAGCGGCCCAGCCCCCAGACTTCCTGATTCCAGCCGCCGCCGACGATCCACGGCCGCTGCGAATTCGCCGCGGCGAAGGCAGCAATGCGCGCCTGCGCATCGGTCAGCGATCGGCTGGCGAACAGGTCGAGTTCCAGCGCGCGAAAGCCCAGGCTCATGACATGGCCGTGCGCATCGATCATGCCGGGGATCGCCACCCGCCCCTTCATGTCCGCGCGCCAGTCGAGCCGCTCCGGGCGCTTCTCGCCACGTTTGAGCAGGCGCGTGACCTTGCCATCGAGCGACATCAGGATGCCGGTGAAACGGATCTCGCGCCCGTCCCTGTCCAGTGCGACGCCGTCGACATTGTCGACCAGGGCATCGGCGCGAGCGGGCGGTGCGGAAAAAATCGAAAGCGCTGCGAGGGCGATGCTGAGCTTGGAAGTCACTGACATTCATCAGCCCTATCGTCGCGCCGCCGGTTTGGCGAGAGCGACCCGCCCCGTCCCGTGCGCCCCGAGCTTGTCGAAGGGCTGCCCTTCTTCTACCCCGCGCTCGAAAAAGCGGGACAGGGCTCTGACAGGCTCCGTCCGAACGGGAATTTCACTGATGGCCACCAATCCTACGCTCGCCGAGCACGCGCTCCCCGTCAGCTACGCCGATGTCCAGGCGGCGGCGACGCGGATCGCCGGGCAGGTCGTGCGTACGCCGACGCTGCACAGCAGGACGCTGTCGCAGATGACCGGGGCGCAGGTGTGGGTGAAGTTCGAAAACCTGCAGTTCACCGCCGCCTACAAGGAACGCGGCGCGCTCAACACGCTGCTGCAACTCGACGATGCCGCGCGCGCCAAGGGCGTGATCGCGGCGTCGGCGGGCAATCATGCGCAGGGTCTCGGCTATCACGGCAACCGGCTGGGCATCCCGGTGACGATCGTCATGCCGCGGCTGACCCCGACGGTGAAGGTCATGCAGACCGAGAGCCACGGTGCGACCGTCATCCTGCACGGCGAAACCTATGACGCCGCCTATGCCCACGCCCGGCAGCTGGAGGCGGAGCGTGACCTGACGTTCGTCCATCCCTTCGACGATCCGCGGATCATCGCCGGACAGGGCACCGTCGCCTTGGAGATGCTGGAGGACGCGCCCGCCATCGACACGCTGGTCGTGCCGATCGGCGGCGGCGGACTGATCTCGGGCATGTCCACCGTCGCGCGCGCGGCGGATCGCGAGATCCAGGTCGTCGGGGTGCAGGCCGAGCTGTTCCCGTCGATGTACAACACGATCCGACACACCCATCTGGCCTGTGGCGGCGATACGCTGGCCGAGGGAATCGCGGTCAAGGAACCGGGCCACATCACGCGCGGTATCGTGGCGGCGCTGGTCGACGACATCGTGCTGGTGGGCGAACGCCGGCTGGAGGAATCGGTCAGCCTGCTGCTCCAGATCGAGAAGACCGTGGCCGAGGGTGCCGGCGCCGCCGGACTGGCCGCGCTGCTGGCGTTCAAGGACCGGTTCCGTGGCCGCACCGTCGGCATCGTCATCTGCGGCGGCAACATCGACACGCGCCTGCTCGCCAACGTGCTGTTGCGCGATCTCGCGCGGTCGGGCCGGCTGGCGCGATTGCGCATCCGGTTGCAGGATCGCCCGGGCGCGCTGTTCCAGGTCGCCCGGATCTTCGACGAGACGTCGGTCAACATCCTCGAACTCTCGCACCAGCGCATCTTCACCAACCTGCCCGCCAAGGGCCTGAGCCTGGATGTCGAGTGCGAAACGCGCGACAAGGCGCATCTCGACCGCTTGCTGGCGGCGCTGCGTCACGAGCATTACGAGGTGAGCCTGGTCGAACTGGCGTAGTCGGACGCCGCGTTCGAGCACCGTTATCGACCTCACCTGCTGCCGTTCGTTTCGAGCGCAGTCGAGAAACGGCGATGGAGCGGTACGTGGTGGTTTCTCGATCATGCTCGAAACGAACGGATGACTCCTGGCCATCGCTTGCCTGTGTCCATTCGAGTCGAACCGACTCGTTTTCGCGACCAGCCGAACTTTCCTGCCGCACCCGTGCCTGTCATGATTCCGGTTGGCGGTCAGCGCCACCGCGGCGTTAACCCTCAATCGTGGTAAAGCGCCTTTTCATCACGATTTTCTCCATCCATAAGGCCCGTAACGCAGCCGTCCGGGCCTGCGATCTGGGGCTTCGACGGTGACGGCACCTTTCCGCTATCCACGCTTTTTCGTGACCAGCCCGTCGCCGTGCCCCTATCTGCCGGGCCGCGAGGAACGGAAGGTCTTCACCGAGCTGAACGGTCATCATGCGGGCGAACTGAACGACGCGCTGGGCCGCATCGGTTTCCGCCGCAGCCAGTCGGTCGCCTATCGCCCGTCGTGCGTCGGCTGTTCGGCCTGCGTATCGGTCCGCGTCGTCGCCGGCCAGTTCAAGCCCAACGCGACGCAGCGCAAGCTCATCAGGCGGCACGCGGACCTGGAGGTTCATGCCTGCCGCCCCTGGGCCACCGACGAGCAGTATCAACTGCTGCGCCGCTACCTCGGCAGCCGTCATCCCGGCGGCGGCATGGCGGCGATGGACGACGGCGATTATGCCGACATGGTCGAACAGTCGCCGGTCAACAGCTTCGTCGTCGAATATCGCGAACCCGAAGTCAACGGTCGCCGCGGGCGCCTGGTCGGCGCCTGCATCACCGACCAGCAGGCCGACGGCCTGTCGATGATCTACAGTTTCTTCGACGCCGACGACCTGACGCGCCCGGGCCTCGGCAACTTCATCATCATGGACCACATCTTGCGCGCCCATTCGGCGGGTCTGAGCTACGTGTATCTCGGCTATTGGGTGAAGGGATCGCGGCGCATGGCATACAAGGCGCGCTATCGCCCGATCGAAGTGCTGGGACCGGACGGCTGGTCAAGCTTCGACCCTGATGCCGACGCGGTGCCGATCCACGCGCCGCGAGTACGCGAGTTGGTCTGATGCTGCCCGGTCGTCAGGCGTCGCCCGGTATCGCCTCGACCTGAACATCGACGTCCAGTTCCTCGCGCCCCTTGCCCATCCGTGTGCCCGCGACCGGCGCCGCGCCCGCCGCGTCCAGCGCGACGGCGACGCGGATATAGTGCGCATCCGCCGCGACACCGCGCGACGGATCGAACGCGATCCAGCCCAGTCCCTCGACATGCGCCTCGGCCCAGGCATGCGGGGCATGCCCCTCGCCATCATCCTGCGTGTGATAGCCAGAGACGTAGCGCGCGGGCACACCGTCCGCCCGCGCCATCGCGATCAGCATATGCGCGAAATCGCGCGGGCAGGCCTGGTCCCGCTGAAACGCCTGCTCGGCGGACAGACCGGTGTCGTTGCGCGCCTCGCACAGCGCGAAACGATCGTGCAGAGCCGAATTGAGCGCTTCCAGCCGATCGCGCCCTTGGCCGACCAAATCGCCCGCGAATTCGCGCATCGCCAGCGACACGCCGGTGCGGTCGGTCGCCCGGACGAACAGCGCCGGC
Organism: Pseudomonadota bacterium; assembly: GCA_040388765.1. Lineage (GTDB taxonomy): Bacteria > Pseudomonadota > Alphaproteobacteria > Sphingomonadales > Sphingomonadaceae > Sphingomonas. The sequence goes on from JAZKBG010000003.1 coordinate 17,433, forward strand.
GGCAACGGTTCGGCCACGCCGCGGACCAGCCCGTCATCGCCGGCGGTCAGAACTTCTCCGCGCACCGTGATCTCGATCCCGTCGATCGGCCCGGCCGCGTACAGCATCGTCACGCGATTGCCGAAGCCGTCGCGCGCATCGCGCAGGCGCGCGTCGCAATCGACCCCGATATGCCAGTTGACCACCGTCTGGTCGGTCGAATCCTGCGGTGTCAGCCGCAGCATCTGGATCAGCCGGTCCTGTGGCGTGGTGAAGCGATAGCGCGTACGATGATCGACCGATACGCGCATCAGACGAACTTGAACTGCTTGGCGATCGCGGTGTGCAACTGTTCGTTCTCGCTGATGAAACCGGCCAGATACTGATGCAGCCCCTGCACGATCACGTCATGCGAACGCGTACGCTGCATCGCCGCCAGCCGGGTCCGCGCCATGCGATCCGCCTCGCCCTGCAACCCCGTCCGCTTGCCCAGCAGGGTCAGCACCTCGACCACCTCCTCGGTACATCCCGCCAGGCTGCGCGGCAGCTCGAACCGGGTGGTCAACAGGTCGATGACCAACGCGGGCTTCAACCCCTCGCTGTACATCCAGCGATAGGCGGTGACCGCGGACACCGTCTGGAGGATCGTCGTCCACTGGTCGCGATCGACCGTCCCGCCGACCTGTTCGCCCTTGGGCAGCAGCAGGTGATATTTGACGTCGAGCAGCCGCGCGGTGTTGTCCGCCCGTTCGATCGCCGCGCCCAGCCGGATGAACCACGTCGCCTGGTTGCGCATCATCCAGTGGATCGCGCCCTCGAACCCGCGCGTCTCCGCCTTCACCGCCTCGACCAGGTTCAGCGGGTCCATCCGCGTCGCCGGACGGCCGCGACCGTTGAAGATCAGCCACGCGCGGTTGATCGCGGTCCAGGCGTCGCGGGTCAGCGCGGTGCGCACCGCCTTGGCATTGTTGCGCGCCTTTTCCAGGCACGACGCGATCGACCCCGGATTGGTCGAATCGGTGGTCAGGAACCGTGCGACCGGCATCGAATCGAACGGCACCAGTGCCCCGGCGAACGCCTGATCCGAATAGGTGACGCTGAGCGCGGAAATCCACGCGGCCTCGCCCGCCGGACGCGGCGACAGCGCATCGAGCCGGATCGTCGCCTCGACCAGCCGTGCGGCGAAATCGGCGCGTTCGATATAGCGCCCCAGCCAGTAGAGCGACGACGCAGTGCGCGACAGCATCATCACGACTGGCTCTGGCTCTGCGATTGCCGCGGCGCGTTCGGCATCAGCACGAAACTGTCCTTGGTCCCGCCGCCCTGGCTGGAATTGACGACCAGCGATCCCTCCTTCAGCGCGACGCGGGTCAGCCCGCCGGGCACCACCTGGATCTTGTCGCGACCGGTCAGCACGAAGGGGCGGAAATCGACGTGGCGCGGTGCCAGTCCCTTGTCCGTCACGGTCGGCACGGTCGACAGCGCCAGTGTCGGCTGGGCGATATAGCGTTCGGGACTGGCCATCAGCGCGGTGCGGAACGCCTCGATCTCGGCCTTGCTCGCGGTCGGGCCGACCAGCATGCCATAGCCGCCCGAACCGTCGACCAGCTTCACGACCAGTTCGTCGAGGTGGTCGAGTACGTAGCGCAACGACTCCGGTTCGCGGCAGCGGAACGTCTGGACGTTGGGCAGCTTGGCGTCCTGTCCGGAATAGAAGCGGACGATTTCGGGCATGTAGGAATAGATCGCCTTGTCATCGGCGATACCGTTGCCCGGCGCATTCAGGATCGCGACGTTTCCGGCGCGATAGGCGGAGATCAGCCCGGGTACGCCGAGCATCGAGTCCGGACGGAAGACGAGCGGATCGAGATAATCGTCATCGATCCGGCGGTAGATCACGTCCACCTTCACCCGCCCGCCGATCGTGCGCATCCACACGATATCGTCATCGACCACCAGGTCGGCCGCTTCGACCAGTTCGACGCCCATCGAATCCGCCAGGAAGCTGTGTTCGTAATAGGCGGAGTTGAAATGCCCCGGCGTCAGCACGACACACACCGGGCTCTGTCCTGCTCCGGCCGGCGCGACGGACCGCATGGTTTCCAGCAGCATGTCGGGATAGCTGTCGACCGCCGCGACGCGGAACTCGCGGAACAGTTCGGGACACAGGCGGATCATCGCCTCGCGGTTTTCCAGCATGTACGACACGCCCGACGGTGTGCGGGCATTGTCCTCCAGCACGAAGAATTCGTCCGGGCCGGTGCGGACGCAATCGATGCCGCAGATATGCGCCCAGATGCCGTGCGGCGGGCGGGCACCGGCGATCTCTGGGCGGAACTGCGGGTTCTGCAGCACCAGTTCGGGCGGGATCACGCCGGCGGCCAGGATCTCGCGCGCGCCATATATGTCGTCGAGGAAGGCGTTGATCGCCTGAACCCGCTGGATCAGGCCTTCGCTCAGCCCGTCCCATTCGTTGGCGGTAAAGACGCGCGGAACGATATCGAACGGAATGATGCGTTCCGCGGCATCGGCGTCGCCATAAACCGCGAAGGTGATGCCGAGCTGGCGAAAGGTCGCCTCGGCCGCTTCGAGCCGCCGGTCGAACTCGTCCTGCGGCGTATCATCGATCCACCGCGCCAGACCGGCGAATTCGGGACGGACGCTCCCCGGCCCGCCGTGCCCCCAGATTTCGTCGAACGCGCCCCGCGATATCGTCATCTAGGGCAGAAGTCGCTGGATCGTCATAGGTTGCATGCTGCCCGCGCTTGTTGCGTTGCACAAGGGGGAATGAACGGCACGAAGAACATAAGGGGCCCCTACCCGGATCGGGTATCGGCGGAATTGAACTCTGACGGCGTCGATGCGACGTCGCGGGCAGATTGAACGAGGAGACACTCATGACCCACACCGACCACCGCGCCAGGTCCGAAACCCGCGCCCCGTGGCAGGCACCGACCATCGCCAAGATCGATCCCGCCGCTGCCGAAAACGGCGGAGCCAATCCCAACGGAGCCGACTTCGCGACGAAGCTCAGCTGATCGCGACGCATCCGGTGTGTCTGTCGGGGTGATCGACGGAAACACGCGTGGGGCCGGGCTCGGGCGACCGATGCCCGGGGTCAGCCTCCCGAACGGTCCACGATCATTGCCTGCGTCAGCAGCTGGGGCAAGACTTCGGGCTCCGCTCTACCCTTTGCGTACCAGAGGTAGAGCGGCACCCCGGCGCGATTGTGGCGTTCGATGAAACGGCCGAGCGCCGGATCGCCATCGGTCCAGTCGCCCACCAGCACCGCAACCTTGCCCGATCGCAGCGCAGAGCGGACCGCCGCAGTTTCGATCACCGCCTTTTCATTGACCTTGCACGTCACGCACCAGTCGGCGGTGAAATAGGCGAAGACCGGTCGGCCTTCCGCCTGCAAGGCCGCGAGGCGCGCTTCGGTGAAGGGCTTGCCGATTTCGCTCGCCGCGGCCTGGGCCGGCGCGCGGCTCACGAACGCGATGCTGCCCAGCGCCAGCACCGTGGCCAGCGTCCCGGGCAGCCAGGCACGCGCGCGCCCATTGCCCTGCCGCACTCCCGTCCACCACAGTCCGACCGCCAGCACCAGCGCCGCGATCAGCCCCAATGTCATGCCGTCGATCCCCGCCTGCTTGCCGAGCACCCACGCCAGCGCAAGCGCGGTCAGGAACATCGGCAGGCTCAGGACGTGGCGAAACGTCTCCATCCATGCACCGGGCTTGGGCAACGCGCGCCGCAGCGCGGGCACGAAGCCGATCGCCAGGAACGGCAGCGCCAGGCCGAAGCCCAGCCCACCGAACACCGCAAGCGCCCCCCACCACGGCAGGATCAGCGCGGTGCCCATCGCCGCGCCCATGAACGGGCCCGTGCAAGGCGTCGCGACGAAGGCGGCCAGCGCGCCGGTGCCGAACGCCCCCGTCCGGCCGCTCGCCGCCATGCGGTTGGCGACACCGGGTGCGGCGAGTTCAAACAGCCCCGCCAGATTGAACGCGATTGCGGTGACCAGCAGCAACAGGATCAGGATCACGCGCGGATCGGTCAGCTGGAACGCCCAGCCGACACTCGCCCCGCCCGCGCGCAGGGCAAGCAGGATGCCGCCGAGAAGCAGGCAGACGAGGACTACGCCGACGGTATAGGCCACCGCCTCGCCCTTTGCGCCCTCGCCACCTGACTTGGCGAGGCTCAGCGCCTTCAGGCTCAGGATCGGGAACACACACGGCATGATGTTGAGCAGCAACCCGCCGAGGATCGCCCCGCCGAGCGCGACGAGGAGCGTCCAGCCGGTGCCTCCGCCTGTCGTGCCACCTGAAACCACACCCGGTGCGGCCTTGACCAGGAACCCCTGCCCCTCGCCGACCGCCAGCACACCCTCGACCGACGCAGGCCGCGCGGCCTTGGCGACGGTGTCGACGATCAGCGTGTCGCCGTCGCGCGTCACCGTCTGCGGCTTGCCGTAATCGACCACGCCATCGGTCAACGGAAAGAAATAGGCGTCCTGCGCCGGCGAGGCGGCGGGATAGGGCACGGCCAGGCGGAAACGCCCGTCCTGCACGGCGTAGGTCGCCGGCGACCCGAGCGCCCTGGGCAAGGCGCGCCGCCATCCGTCGAACTTGGCTCGGGTCGCCGCATCGACAGCGCCATCGCCGATGGTCAGTTCGGTGGCCAGCTGCGCGCTTTCCGGCACGCAGATCTCTTCGGTACAGACGAGATAATCGAGCTTCACCGCGACCGGGAGCCGCGTACCGACGCTCAGCCCGGCGGGGAGTTTCAACCGGACAAACTGGGTGAACGGCCCCTCGTAGACATAATTCATCAGGCCCGCGATCATCAGCCGGTGCGGCACCGGATAGTCGATTCCGCTCGCCGTCACACCTGCCGGCAACGTCCATGTCGCGGTCGTCTCGACCCCGGCGTCACCCGGGTTCTTCCAATATCCGTGCCAGCCCCGTTCGGGCGTCGAAACGAATGCCAGAGTCACTTCGGAACCGGCGCGCGGCGTCGTCGTCTCGGGCACGAGTGCGATCGTGATGTGTCGCTGTCCCGGCGCCTGGGCCGACGCGGGCACGGCCAGCGTCGCCAGCAGAGTCATCAGGACGAAATGGACGAACCGCATGTGCTTCCTTGCCGCCTTCGCATCGCTGGAATAGCGAGGGCCAACGTCCCTTGCCCGATCGGGAGGCCAAATTGAAGCTCGCACCCCTTGCCCTGCTCTCCGCGCTCGCCGCCGTACCCAGCGTCGCCCAGCAGGCCGTTCCCGGCCCGGTCGTCGCGCCCTCCGCGATGCCCGCGACGCCACCCAAACTGCTGGTCGTCATCTCGGTCGATCAGTTCTCCGCCGACCTGTTCGCCGCCTATCGCCGCCACTTCACCGGTGGCCTCGCCCGCCTGCAGGACGGCGCGGTGTTCCCCAGCGGATACCAGAGTCACGCCGCGACCGAGACGTGCCCGGGCCATTCGACGATCACCACGGGCGTACGGCCGGGGCGTAACGGCATCATCGCCAACGACTGGGTCGATCTGAAGACCGCGCGCGAGGACAAGACGGTCTATTGCGCGGAGGACGAGAGCGTCCCGGGCTCCACATCGTCCGATTACACCGTGTCCGACAAGCACCTGCTGGTGCCCACGCTGGGCGAGCGGATGAAGGCGGCGAACCCCGGCACCCGTGTCGTCTCGGTCGCGGGCAAGGATCGCGCCGCGGTGATGATGGGCGGCCACAAGGTCGATGAGCTCTGGTGGTGGAACAAGGGCCAGTTCGTCAGCTACGCCGGCCGGACCGCACCCGCCGTGGTGACGCAGGTCAACGCTCTGATCGGCAAGCGCTTCGCCGAACCCGCCCCCGCCGTGCCGGTCCCGTCCGTCTGCATAGGCCGCGACCGCGCGGTGTCGATCGGCGGCGGCAAGAGCGTCGGCACCGGTCACTTCGATCGGCCCGGCGGCGACGCCCGGCTGTACCGCGCCTCGCCCGAATTCGACGCCGCGGTGCTGACGCTGGCGGCCGGTCTGATCCGCGACATGAAGCTGGGCCAAGGGAGCGCCCCGGACATCATCTCGATCGGCGCGTCGGCGACCGATTATGTCGGTCACACCTATGGCACCGACGGCGCCGAGATGTGCAGCCAGCTGCTGTCGCTCGACCGCGATCTCGGCGATTTCTTCGCGGTGCTCGACCGCTCGGGGATCGACTATGCGGTGGCGCTGACCGCCGACCATGGCGGCACCGACCTGCCCGAACGCCACCGCGAGGACGGTGTGCCGGGCGCGGTGCGGACGGACAAGGATCTGAACGCCAAGACGATCGGCACCGCGATCGCCGCGCGCCTGGGCCTGAAAGGGCAGTTGCTATGGGGCGGTAATTTCGGCGACATCTGGATCGATCCGGCGCTGACCAGGGCGCAGACCGCGACCGTTCTGGCTGAGGGCATGATGGCCTTCGCCGCCCACCCCCAGGTCCAGGCGGTATTCAGCGCCGCGCAGATCGCCGCGACGCCGATGCCGACCAGCCCGCCTGAAAGCTGGTCGCTGATCGAACGCGCGCGGGCATCGTACAACCCGCTACGATCGGGCCAGTTCGTCGTCGCGCTGAAACCGCGTGTCACGCCGATCGTCGATCCTACGAAAGGCTATGTGGCGACGCACGGCAGCTTCTGGGATTACGACCGCCGGGTACCGATGCTGTTCTGGCGCAAGGGGATCACCGGCTTCGAGCAGCCCTTGGGCGTGGAAACGGTGGATATCGCGCCGACGCTGGCGGCGCTGATCGGGCTTCCGCTGAAGCCGGGCGACGTGGACGGGCGGTGTCTGGACCTTGCGGCCGGGGTGGCGAATACCTGTCCGTAGTGAGCAGAAGAAGAACGGGTTCACACGAAGGCGCGAAGGCGCGAAGACGTCTCACCAGTGGCTACGTCTCGCGTCAGCGAAACCTTCGAACCCGTCGCATCTTGACCTAAGGCCGCTGTCGCGGCGTGCCTAAGCCCCAAGCAGATCATCTTCGCGCCTTCGCGCCTTCGCGTGAACCATTTCTTCTTCTGAAACCTACCGCGTCTCGAACTTCCGCACCCCCGCCCCCAGCGCATTCTCGCCCACCGCCAGCCGCTCGTGGCTGTAATCCGCCACGAACGCGGGCGAGCGCGTCTCACCCGGGGCCAGCCGCGCGTCGTTGCCCTCGACCCGCAGGCCGGCCGAGCGATATTTCTTGGCCTCCGCCGCGACGACGATGAAGCCGGTCCAGTTCTCCTTCGCCCGCCCCTGCACGAACGCATTTTTCGCGATCAGGCCGGTGCCGCCCTCGGGCAGGTCGATCATGTAGTTGGTCTTGGACCCGCGCGTGTCGTCGAAGCTGTTGTCGGTGATCGACACATTGGGAACGCGCAGCTTGACATAATGCCCGCCCGTCCCGCGCTCGAACCGACTGCGCGTGATCGTCACCGACCCCTGGTTCGCCAGGTAAATGCTGTGCGCGCAGTCGGGTGTCTCCTCGCACTGGCCGAGGCCGGCAAAGGTCGATTTGTCGATCACGATGCGCTGCCCGGTCGGTTCGCCGCCAAGGATGCCTTCCTGGCTGTCGAGGAACATCGAATTGGTGACGGTCAGATTGCCCATTTCGGTGCGGATACCCGCACCATTACCGTCGGGCACGCGCACGCCGCGAAAGATGATGCCGTCCACCACCGAACTGCGCCCGCGCAGGACGAAGATCGCCTTGCCCTCGCAGGGACTACCGTCGAACGTGACGCTGCCGGGCTGCACCGCCTTGAATGTGATGTCGCCGCCCGACTGGATCGTGCATTCGCTGTAGGTGCCCGGCGCGATGAGGATCGTGCCCTTGCCCATCCGGATCGACGACACCGCATCGTCGAGCGTGGCGAAGCCTTGGCCGGTTTCCTGGACGGTGAACGGTGCCTGCGCCTGCTGCGCGGCGAGCGGGGCGGCGAGAACGACGGCGGCGAAGGCGAGGAACGGACGGCGCATGGGAACTCCTTTTGCCCCCGCCTTATCCGGCCAGACCTAATTTTCCGTTCGTGCTGAGCTTGTCGAAGCACCGAACTTCGTGCCGCATGGACTGATGCAGGAAAGAAGAACGGTGCTTCGACAAGCTCAGCACGAACGGGGTGGTGTCAGTCACTCGCCCTCAGCATCCGGATGATGCCCGAAAAATCGTGGTTGCCCTCATCCCCCGCGACGAACGTCTCGTACAGTCCCGTCGCCTTCGCCCCCATCGGCGTCTCCGCATCGACGCTGCCCGCCGCCTCCATCGCCAGCCGCAGATCCTTCAGCATCAGCGCCGCGGCGAACCCGCCCTGATAATCGTTGTCGGCCGGCGACTGCGGCCCGACGCCGGGCAGCGGAGCGTAAGTGTTGAGCGACCAGCACGACCCTGACGACACGCTGGCGATGTCGTAGAATTTCTGCGCGTCCAGCCCCAGCTTTTCCGCCAGCACCAGCGCCTCGCACGTCGCGACCATCGTCGCGCCGAGCAGCATGTTGTTGCAGATCTTGGCCGACTGGCCGGAGCCACTCGCCCCGGCGTGGATCACCGCCTTGCCCATGTCGGACAGATAGGGCTCGGCGCGCGCGAACGCCTCGGCCGATCCGCCGACCATGAAGGTCAGCGTACCCGCATTCGCCGCGCCGATCCCGCCCGAGACGGGGGCATCGACCATCGTCAGCCCCTTGGCCGCAGCGGCTTCGGCGACACGCTTGGCGGTGGCGACGTCGATCGTCGAGCAGTCGAGCAGGATCGCCGACGCGGGAACGGCGTCGAAGATGCTGTCGGTGTAGACGCTTTCCACATGCTTGCCGGCGGGGAGCATCGTCACGACGACCTCGGCTCCGTCGCAGGCGGCGGCAGCGCTGTCGGCGGGCAGGCACCCGGCAGCCTTCGCGCGATCCAAGGCTTCGGCCGACAGATCGAACGCGCGGACGTCATGCCCTGCCTTTGCCAGGTTGGCGGCCATCCCGCCGCCCATGTTGCCGAGGCCGATGAAGGCGATGCGAGTCATTGTCCTGCTCCTAAATCCGTTCGTGCTGAGTAGAGACCGAGCGACGTCGAGGGCTCGTATCGAAGCACCGTGTGTCCGACCCACCTGTCCTTCGATACGCCGCCTCGACTTCGCTCAGCGGCTACTCAGGACGAACGGGTGGGGTGTTATGTCCCCGTCCACTTTCCGGCGCGCTTCTCGACAAACGCGGCCATGCCCTCGCTCTGGTCCTGCGTCCCGAACAGCCCATGGAACAGCCGCCGCTCGAACAGCACGCCTTGGGTCAGCCCGGTCTCGAACGCGGCGTCGACCATTTCCTTGTTCGCCTTCACCGCCAGCGGGGCCATCGCGGCGATGGTCGCGGCGGTCTTCACCGCGTCCTCGATTAGGTCGGCGGCGGGAACAATGCGGGATACGAGCCCCGCGCGCTCGGCTTCGTCCGCGCCCATCATCCGGCCGGTCAGGCACATCTCCATCGCCTTGGCCTTGCCGACCGCACGGGTCAGGCGTTGCGATCCGCCCATGCCGGGGCTGACCGCCAGCTTGATCTCGGGCTGGCCGAACTTCGCGGTGTCGGCGGCCAGGATGAAATCGCACATCATCGCCAGCTCGCACCCGCCACCCAGCGCATAGCCCGCCACCGCGGCGATCACGGGTTTGCGCGTCGCGGTGACGCGGTCGTAGCCGGCGAAGTGATTGGTGCCGTACATCGCGGCGAAGTCCATCGCCTGCATCTCCTTGATGTCCGCGCCGGCGGCGAACGCCTTCTCGCTGCCGGTCAGCACCGCGCAGCCTTGCGAGGCGTCGGCGTCGAACGCCTCCAACGCGGCGATCAGGTCGGCCAACACCTGAGAATTGAGCGCGTTCAGTGCCTGCGGACGATTGAGCGTGATGAGCGTCACGCCCCCTTCGCGCTGTTCGACGATCAGAGTTTCGTAGGTCATAGCGGACTCCAGGCCTCGTCCTGAGGCAGCGGGGCGAAAAAGGATTCGGTATCGGCCAGCGGCTGCCACGCCGGATCGCCGGTCTTGTCGATCAATAGCGCGCGCACGCCTTCGGCGAAGTCGGGGAAAGCGATCATGCGGACCATCAGGCCATATTCCATCCGCATCTCGTCGACAAAATGCGGCTGCTTCGGACTTTCGACCAGCATCCGCAGCGACACCGCGCACGCGGTCGGCGACTTGGCACGGATGACCGCGGCGGTATCGGGATCCTCGGCGTCGAGCGCGGCCAGTATATCGCCCAGATCGTCGGATGCGAAACACCGATCGATCAGCGGCAGGCGTGCCATGATCGGCGCGTCGGGTGGCGTGACGGAGAGTTCGTCCAGGATCGCCTCGACCCGGTACGGATCGGCGGCGATCCGCGCCTTGGCCTCGTCGAGCGCGTCCGATGGCAGATAATGCGTCGCGAGCCTGAGGCCCAGGCATTCCGCCCCGTTCAGTCGCGCCGATGTCAGCGCCAGATACTGTGCCAGCCGCCCGCGCAATCGGGACAGATACCGCCCGCCACCAACGTCCGGGAAGATACCGATCGCCGTCTCGGGCATCGCGAACACCGTTCGCTCGGTCGCGACCCGATAACGGCACGGACACGCGATGCCGACGCCGCCGCCCATCGTCACCCCGTCCATGAACGCCACGCCCGGTTTGGGGAACGTGTACATCAGATGGTTGAGGCGATATTCCTGGAAGAAGAACGCGCGCGCAGCGGCATTGTGGCCGGTCACCGACCGCGCGATGCCGACGACATCGCCGCCCGCGCAGAACCCCCGCGCGTATTTTGGGTCGCCATCCGGCGAGGCGGCATGATCGATCAGCACGATGCGGATCTCGGGATCGTCGCGCCACGCCAGCAGCGCATGGGTCATCTGGCGCACCATCGCCAGATCGAGCGAATGGAGTGCTTTCGGCCGGTTCAGGCGCAGGCGTCCGGCGGCACCCTCGCGCACCGCCAATATCGTATCGGTCATGCGGCCTTCGCGTAGCTGCCGGGGGCGGGTTCGATGCCATCGGTGATGGCCCGTGCGGGCACGCGCTTGGCCGAGCCATGCGCATCGAGCCACTGCGTCCACCACGGCCACCATGATCCGTCGTGGCGCGTCGCACCCTCCAGCCATTCGGCGGCCGTGCCGGGCTGCGCATCGCTGGTCCAGTAGCCGTGCTTGTTGGCGGCGGGCGGATTGATGACGCCCGCATTATGCCCCGACCCGCCCAGCACGAAATCGGCGTTCAACAGCTTCGCGCCGTCGTAGACCGCACTCCACGCCGAAACGTGATCGTCCTTCAGCGCGATCGACAGCATCGGCGTTTCGATCTTTGCGAGGTCGATCGCCACCCCGTCCACTGCGAACCCGGCCGGTTCGGCCAGGGCATTGTTGAGCAGCAATTCGCGATTGTAGGATTTCAGGAACGCCGCGGGGATCCGCGCGCCGTCCTCGAACCAGTAGAGCAGGTCGCTGGGCGGCGCGGGCTTGTCGAGCAGGTAATGGTTCACGACCGACGACCAGATCAGGTCGTTCGCCCGCATCGCCGCGAAGAGCTGTTGCAGCTCGATCGAGTCGATGAACCCCTGCCGCTCGAGATGCCCCTCCAGCGCATCGAGATGCGCCTCGTGGACGAACGCCGACCAGTCGCGCATGTCGGCGAAATCGACCATGGAGCCGATCAGCGTGGCGGAATTGACCTCCTTCGCGCGGCCCTGCGCGGCCAGATACGCCAGCGCGATCGCGACGAGCGTCCCACCCAGGCAGAAGGCGAACAGGTCGGGGACCTGCCCGGTGCGCTGGCGCACGACGCCGATGGCCTCGACGATCCCTTCGAGGACGTAATTCTCGACCGCCTTGGCCTTCAACGCCTCGGTCGGGTTGACCCATGACACGACGAAAACCGTACGTCCCTGATCGACCAGCCACTTCACCAGGCTCGACTTCGGCTGGAGGTCGATCATGTAGAAGCGATTGACCAACGGCGGCACGTACAGCAGCGGCTCGGCGGCGACGTCCGGCGTCGTGGGGGTATACTGGATCAGCTGGCAGAGATCGTTCTGCCACACCACGTGCCCGGGTGTCGCGGCGATGCTCTCGCCCTTCACGAACGCGTCGGGATCGGTGCGCCGCTTGACGATACCCTTGCCGCTGGCGACGTCCTCGACGAGGTTGGCGAACCCTGCCGCCAGGTTCGCGCCGCCCGTCTCGATCGTCCGCGCGACGACCTGCGGGTTGGTCATCGCGAAGTTGGTCGGCGCCACCGCGTTCAGCCAGCCGTCGAGCAGGAACGCGATCATCGCCTGATCCGCCCCCGTGCCGCCGCCCTGCGCGACCAGTCCGCGCATCTGGTCGGACGCCAGCAGATACGCGTCGCGGATCGCGCGATACCAGGGATCGTCCTGCCACTCAGGCGCGGCGAAGCGGCGATCCTTGGGCTTGTCGGTCGGGGTGGACCAGACGTTCGCCCAGAAGCCGGTCCACTGCTTGGCCGCCTCGGCCTGCACCGCGAACAGCTGCGCCGGGTCGGCCATCAGGCGGGTGGTGAAGTCGGTGACGGTGCCCATCAGCTGAAGCGGATCGTACGGCCGCGTGGGCGCGGTGCCGAGCGGCTTGCGCATCGCCTCGGTCATGGCGCGCGTGGCGGTGGTCCAGGGGTCGGTCATCCGACGCTCCGTTCGCTTCGAGCGCAGTCGAGAAGCCAGTCCCCGGAACATGTTCCTCGACTGCGCTCGAAACGAACGGGTGGTAAGATCCCAATCACTGCCGCGTCAACTCCCGCCCGACGATCATCCGCATCACCTGGTTCGTCCCTTCGAGGATCGAATGCACCCGCAGGTCGCGCCAGAAGCGTTCGATCGGATAGTCCATCAGATAGCCGTAGCCGCCGTGCAGCTGCAGCGCACGATCGACGATGCTCGACCCGTTGTCGGTCGCCAGCCGCTTGGCCATCGCCGAGAAGCGTGACTTGTCGGGCGCGTTGGACGTCACCTTGGCGGCCGCGACGTAGAGCAGCGCCCGCGCCGCCTCCAGGTCGGTCGCCATGTCGGCCAGGGTGAACTGGGTGTTCTGGAAGTCGGCGACCGCGGTGCCGAACTGCTGGCGCTCCTTCGTATACGCAATCGCCTCGTCCAGGCACCGCTGCGCGCCGCCGAGCGAACATGCGCCGATGTTCAGCCTGCCGCCGTCCAGTCCGGCCATCGCAAAGCGGAAGCCGTCACCCTCCGCGCCGACCAGATTCTCCACCGGCACACGGCAATCCTCGAAGATCACCTGCGCGGTCGGCGAGGCGTTCCAGCCCAGCTTGCGTTCCGGCGCGCCGAATGACAGGCCGGGGGTATCCTTCTCCACGACGATGCAGCTGATGCCCTTCGACTTGTCTTCGCCGGTGCGAACCATGCAGACATAGAGGTCGTTGTAGCCGGCGCCGGAGATGAACTGCTTCGTCCCGTTCAGTACATAATGGTCGCCGTCGCGCCGCGCGCTGGCCTTCAGCGCCGCGGCGTCGGAGCCCGATCCCGGCTCGGTCAGGCAATAGCTGGCGATCGTCTCCATCGTGACCATCTGCGGCAGGAACCGGTCCTTGATCGCCTGCCCGCCGAACCGAGCGATCATCCACGTCGCCATGTTGTGGATCGAGATGAACGCGGACGTGGCGGGGCAGCCATAGGCCATCGCCTCCATGATGAGCGCCGCCTCCAGCCGCCCCAGGCCGATGCCGCCGTCCTCTTCACTCAGGTAGATCGCGCCGAAGCCCAGCTCGCCCGCCGCCTTCCACACATCGACGGGATAGTGGTGCTTCTCGTCCCACTCGGCCGCGAACGGCGTGATGCGATCGGCGGTGAAGCGCCGTGCGAGCTCCTGGATCTCGCGCTGATCGTCGGTCAGGTCGAACTGGTTCGTCATGCTGGTGCTTTCATGGCATCGGTTCGTGCAGGACGCGCGTCGCGAGCAGGCGACCCAGCACATCGGTGTCGTTGCGATCATACCATCGCGGGGCCGGCAGTCCCTTCTGCCAGGCCAGCATCTCGGTCAATGTGCCCTGCGCCGATGGCGTGTCGTAACGCGTCGCCTCGATCGCGATCGGATCGTCATAGGCCGCGTCGATCGTTGCCATCGTCCAGCCCTTCGCCCGCAAGGCCCGCACCAGATCGCCGATGTGCAATGCCGCCAGATCGGTTTCGTGGAGCAGGATCACGTGGATCGGCGATCGTCCGATCGTCTGCCTTGCGAGGCCATCGTAATATTCGGCCGCACCGACCTGCGTCTCGACATAGAGATCGCGCAACGCGCGGCGATCGATGCGCTTGCCGGCTTTCGCGGCATCCGTGGCGCGCTGTTCGAGATACCAGTCCGCCCCGTCCACCGTGACATAGGCATTGCGCATCGCGCGCGCGGCCAGTCCGGCGCGGATCGCGTCGCGTTTCGCCTTGTCCTTGCGCCCCTCGTTCAGGAACGGATAGCGGAACCACGGACGATGGCCCGGACGCGGTGCCAGCCAGGTTTCGGCACGATCGAGGTCGGCGAGATAGGCGTCGGCCGTCAGATCGCTCAGGCTGGCGTGCGTTGCGCCGTGGTTCGCGATCACGTGACCGGCGGCGACATAGGCGTCGATCCGCGCCACCGCCGTGCGATCGTCGAGCGCGATGTGGCCGGGATTGACGAAGAACGCCGCCTGGCGAACACCCGCCCGCCGCAGCGCCGCGATCAACCGCTGCGTCCGGGCGTCGGGCTTCAGGAACGCGCCGGCGCGCCGCGGCACGTCGTCGAAGGTGAACGCGATCCGCTTCTGCGCCGCGGCAGGCCACGCGCAGGCGATCAGCAGCAGGGCCAGCAGCCACCTCATCCGCGCAGTTCCGCCTCCGCCTCGATCTCGACCCGCCATTCGGGGCGCAGCAGTCCGGCGACGACGATCATCGTCGATGCCGGGCGGATATCCGAAAACCAACGCCCATGCGCGCGGCCAACGGCCTCGCCATCCGCCGCGTCGATCAGGTACATCCGCGTCCGCACCACGTCCTCCGCCGATCCGCCGAGCTGCTCGATCGCGGCGACGATGACCGCCAGGCACCGCTCCGCCTGCGCCTCGGCATCGCCCGGCGTGGACGACCCGTCATCCTCGACCGGCGCGGTGCCGGACACCAGGATGCGGTCGCCGACGCGGACGGCGCGGGAGAAGCCGATGCTGGCCTCGAACGGAGAGCCGGACGAGGCGCGTTGGCGATCCGTCATCCGCTCACCCCATCGTCGGAATGACGAACGCATTCGCCCCGTCGCCCACCCCGCCGTCGGGCCAGCGCTGGGTGATCGTCTTGACCTTGGTCCAGAATTTCACGCCTTCCATGCCGTGCTGGTTGGTGTCGCCGAACGCCGAGCGCTTCCAGCCGCCAAAGGTGTGATAGGCGACCGGCACCGGGATCGGCACGTTGATGCCGACCATGCCGACGTTGACCCGCGCGGCGAATTCGCGCGCGGCGTGGCCGTTGCGGGTGAAGATCGCCACGCCGTTGCCGTACTGGTGATCGCTCGGCAGGCGCAGCGCCTCCTCGAAGTCGTTGGCGCGGACAATCTGGAGGACGGGGCCGAAGATCTCTTCCTTGTATGCCGACATGTCGGTGGTGACGTGGTCGAACAGGCTCGGCCCGATGAAGAAGCCCTCTTCATGCCCCTGCAATGTGAAGTTGCGGCCATCGACGACCAGTTCGGCGCCTTCGTCCACCCCGGTCTGGATCCATTTTTCCACGCGCTGCTTGTGCGCGGCATTCACGACGGGTCCGTAATGCGCCTCGGCATCAGTCGAGACACCGACACGCAGCGCAGCGATCGCCGGGATCAGCTTCTCGCGCAAGGCGACCGCCGTCTTCTCGCCGACCGGCACGACGACTGGCAGCGCCATGCAGCGCTCCCCCGCCGAGCCGAACGCGGCACCCGACAGGTCGGCGACGACCTGGTCGAGATCGGCGTCGGGCATGACGATGCCGTGGTTCTTGGCCCCGCCCATCGCCTGGACGCGCTTGCCCGCCGCGACGCCGCGCTGGTAGACGTAATGCGCGATGTCGGACGACCCTACGAAGCTGACCGCGCTGATCGCGGGATGGTCGAGGATCGCATCGACCATTTCCTTGTCGCCGTGGACGACCTGCAGGATGCCCTCTGGCAGACCCGCCTCGAGGAACAGCTCACCCAGCCGCACGGGCACGCTCGGGTCACGCTCGCTGGGCTTCAGGATGAAGGCGTTGCCTGTCGCGATGGCGACTCCGCTCATCCACAACGGGATCATGCCGGGGAAGTTGAACGGCGTGATGCCCGCCCCGATGCCAAGCGGCTGGCGCATCGAATAGACGTCGATCCCCGGCCCCGCCCCTTGGGTATATTCGCCCTTGAGGATATGCGGGATGCCGCAGCAGAATTCGATGACTTCGAGGCCGCGCTGGATGTCGCCCTTGCTGTCGGCGATGACCTTGCCGTGCTCGGACGACAGCAGATGCGCCAGTTCGTCCATATTCGCTTCGACCAGGGCCTTGAACGCGAACATCACCCGCGCCCGGCGCTGCGGATTGGTTGCGGCCCAGCCCGGCTGCGCGGCCTGCGCGGCAGCGACGGCGCGGTCGAGATCGGCCTGTACGCCCAGCGTGACGCGCGCCTGCACCTGACCCGTGTTGGGGTCGAACACGTCGCCGGTCCGGCCCGCGCCACCGCCGCCCGAACGGCCGACGATCAGATGGTCGATGGTGCGCATGACTCTCTCCGCAAAACCCTGACGCCTCCTCTCCCCCGTAATCGCCTGCAAGACAACCGCTAGACGTGCAGGGCCGACCTGCATATCTGCAGGTGATGGACTGGAGCGATCTGCCCTATTTCCTGTCGGTCGCGCGCAGCGGCCAGCTGGCGCGGGCGGCGGCGGCGATGGGGACCGACCCGACCACCGTCGGCCGGCGCATCCGCCGGCTGGAGGCGGCGTTGGGCGAGCGGCTGTTCGAGCAGGGGCCGACCGGCCAGACGCTGACCCCCGCCGGTGCCGCGCTGTTCGACCGGGTCGAGGCGATGGCGCGCATCGCCGGCGAGATCGGCCACGACGGCGACGATCTGCGGTCGCTGCAAGGGTCGGTGCGGGTGAGTGTCGCGGAAGGGTTCGGCACCTGGTTCGTCGCCGCGCACCTCGGCCGTTTCGCCGATGCGCACCCGCGGCTGGAGATCGATCTGGTCGCCAACAGCGGCTTCCTGAACCCCACGCGGCGCGAGACGGATCTGGCGGTGCTGCTGGCGCGGCCGCGGCGCGGGCCGCTCATCACGCGCAAACTGACCGATTACCGGCTGCAACTCTATGCGGCGCGGGGGTATCTGGACGCGGCCAAGCCGATCGCCTCGCTCGATGCGCTGGGGCGGCACCGGCTGATCGGCTATATTCCCGACGTCATCTACGCGCCCGAACTCCGCTATCTCGAGGAACTGCCGATCCCGGCCTCGCCGCAGCTGCGGTCGTCGAGCATCAACGCGCAGGCGGCGATGATCGCGTCGGGGGCCGGGATCGGTGTGTTGCCGAGCTTCATCGGCGATGCCGATCCGACGCTGGCGGTGGTGCTACCCGAGGTGCGGATCACGCGCAGCTTCTGGCTGACCACCCACCGCGAGACGCACCGCTTCGCGCCGGTGCGGGCGTTCAGCGACTGGCTGGTGGCGCTGGCGGCGGAGCAGCGCGGGGCGTTACTGGGCGTGGATTAATCGCCCAGATCCTTCCCCAGCCCGTTCGTGCTGAGTAGAGATTGAGTAGCCCGCAGGGCGTATCGAAAGCTCGTATCGAAGCATATGTCCTTCGATATGCGTCTTCGACAAGCTCAGCCGCTACTCAGGACGAACGGTATTGGGTTGGGCGTCACTCAAACTCCACGATCGCCGCATCCACCACCAGGCTGTCGCCCGCCGCGAAATTCACTGCCTTCACCCGCCCCGATTTCTCGGCGCGCAGGATATTCTCCATCTTCATCGCCTCGACCACTGCGAGCGGCTGCCCCGCCTCCACCGCGTCGCCGACCGCGACATCCAGCCGCGTCAGCAGCCCCGGCATTGGTGCCAGCAGGTATTTGGACGTGTCCGGCGGCACTTTTTCGATCATGTGGCCGACCAGCGCGGCGACGTGCTTCTGGTAGACGCGGACCTTGTGGCTCGCCCCGTGCGCGTTGAGCGTCCAGCCCGATGCGTCGCGTTTTACCCCGACGTGGAACGGCGCGCCGTCGATCGTGCAGGTGAACAGCGGCGATCCCGGCGTGTAGCGATGCCGGATGTCGAGCGGCGGGTCTTGTCCGTCGAAATTGACCAGCAGCCCGCGGTCATAACCATCGACGATCACGTCATGGCTTTCGCCCGCGATCGTCACCACGCGCTCGGTGGTGCCGTAGACATGCTGCCCAAGCTGGCCCGAGATTTTGGCCGCACGGGTCGTACGGTCGAGGTCGATCAGCACCGCGACCGCAGCCAGCTTCCTGAGCAGTTCGGGTGACGCCGGCGCGCCGTGGAAGCCGTCGGGATATTCCTCGGCGATGAACCCGGTCGTCAGCGCGCCTTCGCGGAACCGCGGGTGCTGCATGATCGCGGAGAGGAAATCGATGTTGTGCCCGATCCCCTCGATCCGGAACGCATCGAGCGCGGCGATCTGGCGGTCGGCGGCTTCCGCGCGCGTCGGTGCCCAAGTGACCAGCTTGGCGATCATGGGATCGTAGAACATGCTGACCTCGCCGCCCTCGACGACGCCGTCATCGACGCGGGTGTAGGCGGTGGTGGTAATGAGGGCCTCCCCCTCACCGTTCGTTTCGAGCGCAGTCGAGAAACCTGTGCCCGGCCCCGGTTTCTCGACGTCGCTCGAAACGAACGGGGGTTGGTACGGCGTCTCCACCGCCACCGGCAGTCGATACGTCACCAGTCGCCCGGTGCTAGGCAGGAACCCGCGATACGGATCCTCGGCGTACACGCGGTTCTCGATCGCCCAGCCGTTCAGCGTCACATCGTCCTGCGCGAACGCCAGCTTTTCTCCCGCCGCCACGCGGATCATCTGCTCGACCAGGTCGAGGCCCGTGATCGCCTCGGTCACCGGATGCTCGACCTGCAGCCGGGTGTTCATCTCGAGGAAGTAGAAGCCCCGGCCCGTCGTGTCCGCACCCGACACGATCAGTTCGACCGTCCCGGCGGAATAATAACCGACCGCCGCCGCCAGCGCGACCGCCTGTTCGCCCATCGCCTTGCGCATCTCAGGGGTCACGAAGGGCGACGGCG
Organism: Pseudomonadota bacterium; assembly: GCA_040388765.1. Lineage (GTDB taxonomy): Bacteria > Pseudomonadota > Alphaproteobacteria > Sphingomonadales > Sphingomonadaceae > Sphingomonas. The sequence goes on from JAZKBG010000003.1 coordinate 36,663, forward strand.
CTTCCTCGACGACCTTCTGGTGGCGCCGCTGGATCGAGCATTCGCGCTCACCGAGATAGACGATGTTGCCGTGCTGGTCGCCCAGCACCTGGATCTCGATGTGCCGAGGGCTTTCGATGAACTTCTCGATGAACACGCGGTCGTCGCCGAAGCTCGCCAGCCCCTCGCGCTTGGTCGCCTCGAAGCCTTCGCGGACATCGGCTTCGGACCACGCCAGCCGCATGCCCTTGCCACCGCCGCCGGCGCTGGCCTTCATCATCACCGGATAGCCGATGTCGGATGCGATCCTGACGGCCTCGTCGGTGTCGGCGATCTCGCCCAGGAAGCCGGGGACGACGTTGACCCCCGCGGCCTTTGCCAGCTTCTTCGACTCGATCTTGTCACCCATCGCCGCGATGGCGTTCGGCGGCGGCCCGACGAAGGCGATGCCAGCGTCGGCACATGCCCGCGCGAAGCTCTCGCGTTCGGACAGGAACCCATAGCCGGGGTGGATGCAGTCGGCCCCCGTCGTCCGCGCCGCTTCGAGGATCAGTTCGGCCTTGAGGTAAGATTCCGCCGCCGGCGCCGGCCCCAGCCGCACCGCCTCGTCGGCCATCAGCACATGGGGGGAGCGTGCATCGGCGTCGGAATAGACCGCGACGGTGGCGATCCCCATCCGCTTGGCCGTGCGCATGACCCGGCACGCGATCTCGCCGCGATTGGCGATGAGAATTTTCTTAGACATCTGAGTCCTTGCGGAAAAAGCGGTAGGCGAAGACAATCAGGATGGCGACACAGAGTCCGCGCCAAAAGACCAGCCCGGCACCAAGATCCTTGTTGATCTTACAAACGGTCTCTTCGCCACAATCACCATAAGTGTGGATGAAAAAATCAAATGAAACATACGTGAGCCAACTCAGGCCTATCACCACAAACACTAGCTGGATCGCGCGACGGCTCACGCCGCCGCCACCCGCATCGGCTCGTCCGCCGTCATCGGTCGCACGCCCAGCTTCGCGAACAGCGCGGCGTCGGCGCTGTCGCCGCGGTTACCGGTGGTCAGCAGCTTTTCGCCGGTGAAGATCGAGTTCGCGCCGGCCATGAAGCACAGCGCCTGCGTCGCCTCCGACATGCTCTCGCGACCCGCGCTTAGCCGCACCATGCTGAGCGGCATCGTGATCCGCGCGACCGCCACCGTGCGAACGAACTCGATGTCGTCGATCTTGGCGAGTGGCGTGTCGGCGAGCATGTCGCCGAGCACGGTGCCTTTCACCGGCACCAGCGCGTTGACCGGCACGCTCTCGGGGTGCCGCGGCAGCGTGGCGAGCGCGTGGACGAAGCCGACGCGATCCTCACGGCTTTCCCCCATCCCGACGATCCCGCCGCAGCACACGTTGATCCCGGCTTGACGGACATTCTCCAGCGTATCTAGCCGGTCGGCGAAGGTCCGCGTGGTGATGACCTGATCGTAGCGCTCAGGGCTCGTGTCGATATTGTGATTGTAGTAATCGAGCCCCGCGTCGGCGAGCATCGCGGCCTGGCCGGGCGTCAGCATGCCCAGCGTCATGCAGGTCTCCAGGCCCATCTGGCGCACACCCTTCACCATCTCGAGAATCGCCGGCATGTCGCGGTCCTTGGGGTTGCGCCACGCGGCACCCATGCAGAAACGCTGCGATCCCGCGTCCTTCGCCTGCGCCGCCATCTGTAGCACGGCGCGCGGGTCCATCAGCTTGGTCGCCTTGACCCCGCTGTCGGCGGACTTGGACTGCGAGCAATAGCCGCAATCCTCCGGGCAGCCGCCGGTCTTGATCGACAGCAATGTGCACAACTGCACCTCACCCGCCGCATGATGCGCGCGGTGAACCGTCTGCGCCTGATACATCAGCTCGTCGAACGACAGGTCGAAGAGGTCGGCGATCTCGTCGCGAGTCCAGTCGGTGCGCACAGTCATATTATCGTCTTGATCCAAATAACCATGAACCCCCCGACGCCCATGCCAAGGAACATCATGGCGCACTGGCTGCTCGTCCATGCTGCGCGGCCGACGGGTTTGTCGCGTTGTCGCGCGCGCAGGATATTGGCGCTGCAACTGAGCGAACAAAAGCCCGATATCGCCAGGCACGCGAGCATCATCGCCACGATCGGCCCCGGGATCTTCTGCCCCTGCGGCGATTGCGTCAACGACACGATCCCGCCCAGCCCCAGCAGCGCGAGCGACAGCAGATGTTTTGAATAGTCGTACAGCAGGATCACCTTGTCCTGCGCGGGGTCGGGTTCGACCGACACGGAGGCGTCGCTCATCGCGCCCACCGGAACGCGCGCAGTTCCTGAAGCCGCGTCGTGGTCAGCCGCGTACGGCATTGCGCGGTCGCCATGCCCTGCATCGATCCGCCGGCGAATTCGCCGCCCTCGATCACGCATTGCGCGTCGCGGAACTTCAGCCACGCGCGCTGGCTTTCGAGCAGCGCGGCGGCATAGCCGAACCCGCCGCCACGCGAGCGGTCCCGTGCGTCGCGCGCCTTCATGCCCGCATAGGCGACGCGCCACGCCGCGCTCATCGCGGCGTCCGCGCGCTTGTAGGCTGCGGCGGCCTGCGCATTCATCGCAGCCTGCGTCTGGGCGGCCGCGGGCGTCGCCGCCAGCAATGCCGCGATGGCAAGAGCCTTCATTCCACCGTCTCCGTGTCGGGCGCCCAATTGTGCCCGAGCAGCCGCAACACTTCCTCGGCCGCGGCGATCAGGTTGGTGCCGGGGCCGAAGATCGCCTGCACACCGGCATCGCGCAATGCCTGATAATCCTGTTGCGGGATGACACCGCCGGCGATCACGCGGATGTCCGACCGACCCGCATCGCGCAGGTGGCCGATCAGTTCGGGGATCAGCGTCAGATGCCCGGCCGCCAGGCTGGAGGCCCCGACGACATCGACCCCTTCCGCGATCGCCAGTGTCGCGACTTCGGCCGGGGTGCGGAACAGCGATCCCGCGACGATCTCGAATCCCAGGTCGCCGAACATGCTGCTGACCAGATTGGCCCCGCGATCATGCCCGTCCTGCCCCATCTTGGCGACGAGCATGCGGGGCTTGCGGCCGAGGCGGCGTTCGGTCGCGGCGACGCCGTTGGTCAGGCGATCCCAGCGCGGGTCGGCGTCGAATGCGCCGGCGTAGATGCCTTTGACCGGCGTCGGCTTGGTCTCGTAGCGGCCGAAGCCGTCCTCCATCGCGGCCGAGATTTCGCCCAGCGTGGCGCGGGCGCGGGCGGCTTCGACGGCGAGGGCGAGGAGGTTCGACTCAAATCCTCCCGACACACCCCTCCGTTCGTCCTGAGCTTGTCGAAGGGCGTGTTCCGGGGCACGTGCTTCGACAGGCTCAGCACGAACGGTGGATGGGGCAGCCGCCGCATCCCTCAGCGCACCCAGCGCCGCCTCTACTGCCGCAGTATCGCGCGTCTCCCGAATCCGCTTCAGCCGCGCAACCTGGCCCTCGCGCACCGCGTGGTTGTCGACCGCCAGGATCTCGATCTCGTCGGCGTTCGCCGGCTGGTACTTGTTGACCCCGACGATCACGTCCTCGCCGCGGTCGATGCGCGCCTGCTTGGCGGCGGCGGCTTCCTCGATCATCGCCTTGGGCCAGCCGGCCGCGACCGCCTTGGCCATGCCGCCTTCAGCCTCGACGCGCTGGATGATCTCCCACGCCTTTTCAACGAGTTCGGATGTAAGACTTTCGATATAATACGAGCCGCCGAGCGGATCGACGACCTTGGTCATCCCCGTTTCTTCCTGGATCACCAGCTGCGTATTGCGGGCGATGCGGGCGGAGAAGTCGGTGGGCAGCGCGATCGCCTCGTCCAGCGCGTTGGTGTGGAGCGACTGGGTGCCGCCGAGCATCGCCGCCATCGCCTCGATCGTGGTGCGGATGACGTTGTTGTACGGGTCCTGCTCGGTCAGCGACACGCCCGACGTTTGGCAGTGCGTCCGCAGCATCTTCGAGCGCTCGTCCCGCGCGCCCAACTGCGTCATCACGCGGTGCCACAGCACACGGGCGGCGCGCAGTTTCGCGACTTCCATGAAGAAGTTCATACCGATTGCGAAGAAGAAGCTCAGCCGCCCGGCAAACTTGTCGATATCGAGCCCGCTCGCGACGCCGTATTTCACATATTCCATGCCGTCGGCGATGGTGAAGGCAAGCTCCTGCACCTGCGTCGCCCCGGCCTCCTGCATGTGATAGCCGGAGATCGAGATGCTGTTGAACTTCGGCATTTCGCGCGAGGTGTAGCCGAAAATGTCCGAGATGATCCGCATGCTCGGTTCGGGCGGGTAGATGTAGGTGTTGCGGACCATGAACTCCTTGAGGATGTCGTTCTGGATCGTCCCGTCGAGCAGCTTGCGGTCGACGCCCTGTTCCTCGCCCGCGACGATGAAGAACGCCAGGATCGGGATCACCGCGCCGTTCATCGTCATGCTGACGCTCATCTGGTCGAGCGGGATGCCGTCGAACAGGATCTTCATATCCTCGACACTGTCGATCGCGACCCCCGCCTTGCCGACGTCGCCGACCACGCGCGGGTGATCGCTGTCGTAACCGCGATGGGTGGCGAGGTCGAACGCGACCGACAGCCCCTTCTGCCCGGCGGCGAGGTTGCGGCGGTAGAAGGCGTTCGATTCCTCGGCGGTCGAGAAGCCCGCATACTGGCGGATCGTCCACGGGCGGCCGGCGTACATCGACGCACGGACGCCGCGGGTGAATGGCGCGAAGCCGGGCAGGCCGGGGTCTTCGCGCACGTCTTCTTGCGTATACAGCGGCTTGACCGCGATTCCTTCCGGCGTGTGCCAGGTGAGGTCGCGGTCCTTCACTTCCTTTGCGGCGAGGGTGGACCAGTCGGTGCGGGTCTTATCAGTCACGCTCACCACTCCGCCAACCGTTCGTGTCGAGTAGGGATCGAGCTTGTCGAGAGCCCGTATCGAGACAGATTTCTCGATACGCCGTCTCGACACGCTCGACGGCTACTCGAAACGAACGGCTATTGGTCATGGTGTCCACCCTCACCCGGCGCCTCCATGATCTCGGTCAGCACGCCGCCCATGTCCTTGGGGTGCACGAAGAAGATCGGCGTCCCATGCGCCCCGATCCGCGGCTTGCCCAAGACCCTGGCGCCCTTCGCCTCGAACCACGCATAGGCCTCGTCGATATCGGGCACCTCGTAGCAGAGGTGATGCTGCCCCCCGGCCGGGTTCTTCGCAAGGAACGCCGCGATCGGCGAGTCCGCGCCCAGCGGCTCGATCAGCTCGATCTGCGTACCCTGTCCTGAGCCTGTCGAAGGAGGCGTATCGACGAAACACACCCGCACGCCCTGCGCCGGCAGGTCGAACGCCGCGTGGATCGTGGTCGCGCCCATCACGTCGCGGTAGAAGGCGACGCTGTCGCCGATCGACGGCGTCGCGACGCCGACATGGTTGAGGCGGCCGAGGATCATCAGACCATTCCTAAAAGTTGCAGCGGAACAGAAAGAACGCAGAGGCCCGCAAAGAAGAAGATCATCACCGCCATCGCCTTCTGCCATACTATCATAGGGCCGAAACTTGGCTCATCGCGCCTCAACGGTGAGGGTTTAACGCTTTCAATCCATTCCTCGGGCACTTCGCCCTGCTCACTCCATCGCGTCGCAGTCTTCCAGAACTGCAGCCCAACCGCCGCCAGAACAGCGGCGGCACACAGCTTGGCGACGATCGCTAGCATTGACTAAAGCGGAATATTGTCATGCTTCTTCCACGGGTTCGCCAGCTGCTTCCCCCGTAGCTTCCGCAAGCCCAAAGCAATCCGCCGCCGCGTCGAGTGCGGCATGATGACCTCGTCGATGAAGCCCTTGCTCGCCGCGACGAACGGGTTGGCGAAGCGGGCCTCGTACTCCGCGGTCCGCTCGGCGATCTCGTCCGCCGTCCGCCCGCGGAAGATGATCTCCACCGCGCCTTTCGCGCCCATCACCGCGATCTCGGCGGTCGGCCAGGCGTAGTTGAGGTCGCCGCGCAAATGCTTCGACGCCATCACGTCGTAGGCCCCGCCGTACGCCTTGCGCGTGATGACGGTCAGCTTGGGCACGGTCGCCTCGGCATAGGCATAGAGCAGCTTCGCGCCGTGCTTGATGATCCCCGAATGCTCCTGCGCAACGCCGGGCAGGAAGCCGGGGACATCGACGAACGTCACGATAGGAATCTCGAACGCGTCGCAGAAGCGCACGAAGCGCGCCGCCTTCTTCGACGAATTGATGTCGAGCACGCCCGCCAGCACCATCGGCTGGTTGGCGACGATGCCGATCGTGCGCCCCTCGATCCGCGCGAAGCCGATCAGGATGTTGCCGGCATGGGTCGGCTGGACCTCGAAGAAATCACCCTCGTCCACCACTTTCCGGATCAGTTCGTGCATGTCGTACGGCTGGTTGGCGCTCGCCGGGATCAGCGTGTCGAGGCTGGGCACCAGCCGGTCCCACGGATCGTCGCACGGCCGCTCGGGCGGCTTTTCGCGGTTCGAGGGCGGCAGGAAGTCCACGAAGTCGCGGGCCGCGAGCAGCGCCTCGATATCGTTGTCGAACGCCACGTCAGCGACCCCCGACTTCGTGGTGTGCGTCACCGCACCACCCAGCTCCTCCTGCGTGACGATCTCGTTGGTAACGGTCTTCACTACATCCGGGCCGGTGACGAACATATACGACGAATCCTTCACCATGAAGATGAAGTCCGTCATCGCGGGACTATACACGGCACCGCCCGCGCATGGACCCATGATCAGCGACAGCTGCGGCACCACGCCGGACGCCAGCACGTTGCGCTGGAACACCTCGGCATAGCCGCCAAGCGACGCGACGCCCTCCTGGATGCGCGCGCCGCCCGAATCGTTCAGGCCGATGACGGGGGCACCGACCTTCAGCGCCATGTCCATGATCTTGCAGATCTTCTGTGCATGCCGCTCGGACAGCGACCCGCCGAAGACGGTGAAGTCCTGGCTGAACACGAACACCAGCCGCCCGTTGATCGTGCCGCTGCCGGTGACGACGCCATCGCCGGGGAAGACCGTGTCCTGCATCCCGAAATCGACGCAGTTGTGCTCGACGAACATGTCGAGTTCCTCGAAGCTGCCATGGTCGAGCAGCACGTCCAGCCGCTCGCGCGCCGTCAAGCGCCCCTTGGCGTGCTGCGCCGCGATGCGCTTTTCGCCCCCGCCCAGACGAGCGGCGGCGCGGCGGCGTTCGAGTTCCTCGATGGTGGACGACATGGGCGCTCCCGGATTTGCGATTGCCCTCTTTCAAGAGGCGCGCTCCGAGGCAAATGCAATGTTGCAAAGTGTGGCGCGACAGGTTTGCAAATTCCACCGCCCCGCCCTAACCCAACATCCGTTCGTGCTGAGCGAAGTCGAAGCACAATGCCAAACGACGGACAGGTGCTTCGACTTCGCTCAGCACGAACGGGTTGGGGATTTGGAAGGATGGCCGTGTCCGCTGCAAAACGACGCCTGTTCGCCGGGCACGAAGTCCGCACGCTGCGCACCCGCGTCGCCGCCAGCCAGGCCCAGCTCGCCGCCGCATTGGGCATCTCGGTCCCCTATCTCTCCCAGATCGAGAGCAACGACCGCCCCCTCACCGCGCCGGTGCTACTGGCGCTCGCCCGTGCCTATCCCGACGACTGGGCGGGCGTCACCGGCGTGGACGAGCCGCTGCTGCTCGCCGCCGCGGGTGCCGCCGCCGACCCGAGCATCGCAGCGCCGCTTCCCGAGGATGCCTTGCGCCGCGCGGTCGAACAGCAGCCGCAGCTGACCCGCCGGATGGTCGCGATCCACGACGCCTATCGCCGCAGCCAGGAGCAGTTGCGCATCCTCGACGACAGCGTCGATGCCGGCACCGGCGACGCCAGCCGCCTGCCGTGGGAAGAAGTGCGCGACTGGTTCCACGCCGAGGGCAATTACATCGACGCGCTCGATCGCGCCGCGGAGGGGCTGGCGACGGAAATCGGCGGCAGCTTCGCCGAACGTCTGCGCGACCGGCATGGTGTCGCGATCGAGACGGTCGATACCGGCGGCGCGCACCTGCGCACCTTCGATGCCGGGGCGCGGCGGCTGACGCTCGATGGCGCGCTGCCGCCGGAGTCGCTCGGCTTCCTGCTGGCGCACCAGCTCGTCCGGCTGGAGATGGCGGATATCATCGCCGACACGATCGCGGGTGCCGGCACGCGCCTCGACGCCTCCCGCCAGCTGTTGAGCATCGGGCTGGCGAACTATGCCGCCGGCGCAGCGATGATGCCCTATGGAGACTTTCGCGCCGCCGCCCACGCCACCCGTCACGACATCGACCGGCTGCGCCAGCGGTTCAGCGTCAGCTTCGAGCAGGCCTGCCACCGCCTGTCCACGCTGCAGCGGCCAGGCGCGAGCGGCATCCCGCTGTTCTTCCTGCGGGTCGACATGGCGGGCAACATCACCAAGCGGCATTCGGCCACCCGCCTGCAATTCGCGCGCTTCGGCGGCGCGTGTCCCTTGTGGGTGGTGCACGAGGCGGTGGCGATCCCCGACCGCGTCCTGGTCCAACGCGCCGAAATGCCCGACGGCACCCGCTATGTGTCGATGGCCAAGGGACTGGTGAAGCCATCGGGCAGCTACGCCCGCCCGCCGCGTCGTTACGCCGTGGCGTTGGGCTGCGAGGAGGCCGACGCGGGCGACTTCATCTATGCCGACGGCCTGTCGGCGACCGCGCCGACGCCGATCGGCACGTCCTGCCGAATCTGCCCGCGCCCCGACTGCGATCAGCGCGCATTCCCGCCCGCCGGGACGCTGCTGACCATCGATCCCGACGTGCGCGCGGTCGTGCCCTACGGCTTTGGCTGAGCGTCCGCACCCTCGCGGGCAGCGCGCGCGGCGATCGTCGCCTCGTGCAGTTCGGCGCGGCTGACCCGTCCGTCCTTGTCGGTATCGACACGCAGCAACCGCTTGGGCGCACGGCCCGATGCGTCCCATTCGGCCTGGGAGAGATACCCATCCTTGTCGGTGTCGCTTTCGGTGAAATAGGGAAATTTCTTCGGCGGCCTGGGCGCGTCCTGCGCCGCGGCCATACCCGCGCCCAGCCCGGCGGCGACGAACAGACCAACGATACGCTTCATGGCACTTCTCCGCTGAATGATCGTCCGATCATGCGGCGCGTGGCCGAAAAGTCAAAAGGCGAAGGCAGGGCCGGTGCCGCGGTCGGCGATCAGGAAGGCGTCGGCGACCAGTTGCAGCGGGCGCAGGTCGACATCGCTCACGCCGGCCGCGACCAGTTCGGCAAAGCGGCGATACAGGCGCGGATATTCGCCCGGCCCCGCCACCGGCTGCTCGACGCCGTCGATGAACAGGCGACTGCCGCCGTCGCTCAGCCGCAGGGTGCCGGCATCGGTGACGACGTCGATATCCCAGCTCTGCGGACCCGTCTGCAGAAAGTCGAAATCGACCGCCACCGGGACCGCGTGATCCAGTTCCAGCGCCAGCGATGCCGCGATCGGCGAGGCCCGGCCGTCCGGAACGGTCATGCATCCCGATGCGACCGTAAGGTGGCCGGGCAGGATCGCGGTGGCGATCGACAGCGCATTGATGCCCGGATCGAACACGCCGAACCCGCCCGGCCCCAGGATCCACTCCTGTCCCGGATGCCAGACGCGGATGTCCTCGCGCCAGGTGATCGCGGCCGATCGCACAGTGCGCGCCGCCAGCCAGTGACGCGCCCCGTCGACGCCCGCCGCCGCGCGCGAGTGCCACGTCGCGTATAGGGTGAGATTGGTGGCAGCGGCCTGTGCGCGCAGTCCCTCGACCTCCGCCACGGTCGCGCCGGGCGGTTTCTCGATCATGACGTGCTTGCCCGCCGCCAGCGCCGCCGCGGCAATGCGATGCCGCCCGTCCGGCGGGGTGCAGATCGACACCGCATCGACCTCGGGCCCGTGCGCCAGCAGGTCCTCGATCGTCGAAAACTGTGGCACACCATCGACGCCCGCGTGGCGGCTCGCCGTCGCGGTCAGGACAAAGGCCGGTTCGCCGGCGATCGCCGGCAGATGCTGGTCGCGCGCAATCTTGCCGATGCCGACGACCGCCAGCCGCACTGCCGTTCCGCCCATCCTCATCCGCTCCGATATTGTCTGATAATTGGGGTTCCTAACATCGTGATGCGACGCTAACAACCGCGGGCGACGCCGACATGGGACGGCATGGGCCCAGCGGTCGAGAGGACAGCCACGGATGACGACACCCCGGATCATCGCCCGCGATCGCGCCGATCTGCTGGGCGAGGGGACTTTGTGGTCGGCGCGCGACGACGCAGTGTACTGGACCGACATCCTCGGCCGCCGCGTGAACCGCCTGACCCTGTCGGACGATCGCGTCGAAAGCTGGGCCATGCCCGATACGATCGGCTGGGTTGTGGAACGTGCGGGCGGCGGGCTGGTGGCGGGCCTGGGGCGCCGGATCGTCACGCTGACGCTCGATCCGCTGACGATCGAGGTGCTCGCCGATCCCGAACCGGATCGGCCCGGCAACCGGATGAACGATGCCAAGGCCGACGCGCAGGGCCGGATCTGGGCGGGCACGATGCCGCTGACCTGCGACGTGCCGACCGGCGCCTTCTATCGCCTGGACGCCGACCACGCGATCACGCGGCTGGATGACGACTATATCATCACCAACGGGCCGGCGATCGGCGAGGATTTCGTGCTGCACACCGATACCGGGCGCGACACGATCTATCGCTATCCGCTGCACACCGACGGTACGCTGGGCGAGCGAGCCCCGTTCATAACCTTCGACGCCGCCTGGGGCCATCCCGACGGTATGACGCTCGACGCCGATGGTGGGCTGTGGGTCGCGTGCTGGGGCGGTGGGCAGGTGATCCGCTTCACGCCCGACGGCATGTACGACCGCGCGATCGCGCTGCCCGCGTCACAGATCACCAACTGCACCTTCGCGGGTCCGAACCTCGACCGGATGTTCGTCAGTTCGGCCGCCGATGGCGTGGACGAAGATGCGGGCGGTGCGCTGTTCGAGGTCGATCCCGGCTGTCGCGGCCGCCCGACCCGGCAGTTCGCCGGCTGAAGCCGGTCCTGCGTGCGGATCGGTCGGAAGCCATCGCTTGCGCGTCCCGGTCTGACGGGTAATGATAAGATAAATAGGCGCACCACAATGCACGGGCATGACGGGGCGTCGGGTTGGGGGACGTGATGCAATTGGCCGGGATCGATATCGCCGTCGTGGTGATCTACTTCATCGCGATCTTCGCGCTGGCGCAATATGTGTCGCGGGAAAAGGCGGGTCACGCCAAGGATTCGTCCGATTATTTCCTCGCCTCCAAGTCGCTGCCGTGGTGGGCGATCGGCGCATCGCTGATCGCGGCGAACATTTCGGCCGAACAGATCGTCGGCATGGCGGGGTCGGGCTATGCGATCGGGCTGGCGATCGCGTCCTATGAATGGATGGCGGCGATCACGCTGCTGATCGTCGGAAAGTTCTTCCTGCCGATCTTCCTGCGCAACGAGATCTACACGATGCCGCAGTTCCTGGAACAGCGGTACGGCCCGTCGATCCGGACGCTGACCGCGGTATTCTGGCTGGCGCTGTACGTCTTCGTGAACCTGACATCGATCATCTGGCTGGGGTCGATCGCGGTCAACCAGGTCGCGGGCATCGACCAGGATGTGGCGCTGATCGGGCTTGGCCTGTTCGCGCTGCTGTATCAGTTGCGCGGCGGGCTGAAGGCGGTGGCGCTGACCGACATCGTGCAGGTCACGTTGCTGGTGCTGGGCGGCCTGCTGGTCGCGGGGCTGACGCTGACCGAGATCGGTGGCGACGCCGGGATCCTCGGCGGCTTTGCGGAGCTGACGCGCCGCGCGCCCGAGAAGTTCGACATGATCCTGTCGCCCGACAATCCGTTCTACAAGGATCTGCCCGGGCTGTCGGTGCTGATCGGCGGCATGTGGATCGCCAACCTGAGCTACTGGGGTTTCAACCAGTACATCATCCAGCGCGCGCTGGCCGCCAAGAGCCTGAAGGAAGCGCAGAAGGGCATCGTCTTCGCCGCGTTCCTCAAGCTGCTGATGCCGGTCATCATCGTGCTGCCGGGCATCGCTGCGGTGGTGCTGGCCCCGGACCTCGCCAAGCCGGACCAGGCGTATCCGACGATGATGCGGCTGCTGCCTTCGGGCATCCTGGGCCTGGTGTTCGCGGCGCTGATCGCGGCGATCGTCGCGTCGACCGCGTCCAAGATCAATTCGATCGCGACGATCTTCACCCTCGACCTCTACGCCAAGCGCAAGGGTTTCGCCGCCACCGACAGCGTACCGGCCGACGAGGCCCGGCTGGTCCGGGTCGGCCGCATCGCCGCCTGCGTCGCAATCGTGCTGGCGATCGTCACCGCGCGCCCGCTGATCGGCAGCTTCGACCAGGGCTTCCAGTTCATCCAGGAATTCACCGGCTTCGTCACGCCGGGCATCACCGTCATCTTCCTGATGGGGCTGTTCTGGAAACGCGCGACCGAAGCCGGTGCGCTGACCGCGGCAGGTGCATCGGTGCTGCTGTCGGCGGCGATGTGGTGGTTGATGCCGGACTTCCCGTTCATGAACCGGATGGCGGCCGTCTTCGTCGCATCGCTGGTGCTGGCGATGGTGGTGTCGATCGCGATGCCGCAGGCGGCGGCGGCCAACACGATCCGTACCGACGACGTCGATTACACGACGACGAAGGGGTATAATGTCGCGGCTTTCGCGGTCGTGCTGATCCTGATCGCACTGTACGCGACATGGTGGTGAGCGACGCCGCATTCCTGGCGGTCGATTGGGGTACGACCAACCGGCGAGTCTATGCGATCGCCGACGACGGTACCGTGATCGCCACCGAGCGCGACGACCGCGGGGTGCTGAGCATCGCGAAGGACGCGTTCGCTGCCGAGGTCGGGGAAATCCGCGCGCGGTTCGGCGACCTGCCGGTGATCTGCGCCGGCATGGTCGGATCGACGCGCGGCTGGGTCGAGGTGCCTTACGCCCCCTGCCCCGCCACGCTCGACGATCTTGCCGCGCGGCTGACCTGGGTCGAGCCGGGCCGCACCGCGATCGTCCCCGGCGTCGCGGCCGCATCCGACGTGATGCGCGGTGAGGAGGTGCAGGTGCTGGGCGCCGTCGCCAGCGGGCTGGTGCCGGGCGATGCGCTGCTTTGCCAGCCCGGTACGCATTGCAAATGGGCCCAGATGACGGGTGGCGCGATCGGCGATTTCCGCACGACGATGACCGGCGAGCTGTTTGCGTTGTTGCAGCGCCACAGCCTGCTGGCCGACTTCATGACCGGCGACGTCGCCGATGGCCCGGACTTCCGCGACGGGCTGGCACTGGCCCGCGAGGGTACACCGCTGTCCGCGCTGTTCGGCGAACGCGCCGGCGTGGTGCTCGGGCATCGCGCAGCCGATGGCGTCGCCGCGCGCGTCAGCGGCCTGCTGGTCGGCAGCGACGTCGCCGAGCAGCGGCTGGCATCCGGCGAAACCGTGTACATCCTGGCCGATGCCCGGCTCGGCGCGCTCTATGGCGCGGCGGTCGAGGCGGCGGGCGGCGTACCAATGTCGATCGACAGCCACGCGGCCTTCGTTGCCGGCATCACCGCACTCTGGAACGCTGCGCATGACCGCTAGAACCACGCTGAAGACCGCGCTCGCGCGCTGCCCGCTCGTCGCGATCCTGCGCGGGGTGCGTTCCGACGAGGTGGAGTCGATCGGCGACGTGCTCGTCGCGGCCGGCTTCGCGATGATCGAGGTGCCGCTGAATTCGCCCGATCCGATCGACAGCATCGCCCGGCTGGTCCGCCGGGTCGGCGACCGCGCGCTGGTCGGTGCCGGAACGGTGCTCGACGTCGATGCGGTCACGGCGGTGCGCGCGACCGGCGCCACCCTGGTCATCTCGCCCAACGTCAACGTCGATGTGATCGCGGCGACCGCGGCCGCCGGCATGATCTCGCTGCCCGGCTATTTCACGCCCAGCGAGGCCTTCACCGCGCTCGCCGCCGGGGCGACGGGCCTGAAGCTGTTCCCGGCCGAAGGCGCTTCACCCGCGATGCTCAAGGGCCAGCGCGCGGTGCTGCCGCGTGACGTCCCGCTGCTGGCGGTCGGCGGGATCACGCCGGCATCGGTCGCCGACTGGCGCGGCGCGTGCGACGGGTTCGGGCTGGGGTCCGCGCTATACCGGGTCGGTGCCACCGCGCAGGACGTCGCCGTCAATGCCGAGGCGTTCGTCACCGCCGTGCAGGACTGGACCTGACGGCTGGACGCAGCGGCGGGGCGCCGTAATAATCGGGCGCGCCGTCCGGACGAATGTCGATCCGGTCCAGCACGAACCCCGGATCGAGCGCCCGCAGCCGCACCCGATGCGCACCGGCGGCAAGCTGAGGCAGACGGATACTGCGCACCGCGCTGTTCGACAGCACATTCTGCTTCCACTCGTCGCTGCGGCCGTGCGTCGCGAAATCGAGCGTCTCGATGGCACCGTCGTCGATCTGCACACGGATCCTGAGCCCGTTCGCCGAGGTCAGCGGATGCACCGGCAGCGCGACGATGCGCACCTCCACGTCGCTCTGGTCCGGCGTGCGGAACGGCAGGTCGAACGGCGCGCCCGGTGCGGCGAGGTCGAGCCGGGAGCGCAGGGCGACACCGCGCGACCCGAGGCCGGCGACCCGTTCCCACCCGGCCGGTTCACTCTCGCCCGGAGTCAGCGACAGGATGCGTTCGCTTGGAACGGCGGGCGGCACCGGCTTGCCCGCGCCGGCCTCCACCTTGGGATAGACCGGCTCGGCGAACACCGGCAGCCGGCGCGGGGCCATGTCCATCATGAAGCGCCACTTGCCCGCGTTATAGATCGCGGTGTCGGTGACGATCCGCGCATGCGCCGCGCGGGCGCGGTCCGACAGCGCGTTGACGTCGCCCAGTCCCTGCCGGGCCCGGAGCGCTGCCAGGTCGAGCGTCAGGTTGCGGATGTTGAGGCTTGCCGCCCCGCGCACCGGATAGAGCACCAGCTGGAAATAGGCGTCGGCACGATCCGCCGGCAGCCGGGCGGCGACCGCCTCGGCCCGCGCCACCAGCGCGGCATAGCGATCGATCCGCGCCTGCGCTTCGTCGCCGCCGGTGCGGACATAGTCGCCGATCCGGATCGGACGCGTCGGCTCGGTCTGGCTGAAGCCCATGAATTCAGGCCGGCGCTCCCAGGCCAGGTCGTAATATTCCGTCAGGATGGCGGCGATCTCGCGCGCATCGCCCGCGCCGAACTGCGCCGCCATCCAGCGATCCAGATGGTCCTGCGCGGTCGGTTCCAGCGCGCGCGCATCGAACGCCAGATCGAGAAAATACTGCGTCAGATACTCGCCCGGCTTGATGTCGCCGACATTGGCGACCCAGATCCTGCGCGCGCCCGTCGCCCACGCCCGACCCATCTGTTCGCGGATCAGCGCGGGGTGGGTCGTCGCCAGCCACAGATAGTCGTGCGGACGGCCCCAATAGGACAGATGGTAGTAGACGCCCGATCCGCCCCGCCGCGCCGCTTCGGCCGGGGTCGGGAGCTGCTTGATGTAACCGTAATTGTCGTCGGGCCAGATCAGCGTGACATCGTCGGGCACACGTAAGCCGGTGCCGTAGATGTCGAGCACTTCCTTGTAGAGCGTCAGCGCCTGCGGAATCGTGTCGGCGGACCTGCCCTGCGCCTGCGCGAGCAGATCGCGCTGGATGGCGATCGCCTGCGCCGTCGCGTCGCGCGCCATGGCGGGCGTGGTCGCACCCTCCATCGCCGAGTCATGCTTGCCGCGTAAGCCCACCGAATAGATGTTCTCATAGTCCGTCACGGCGGCGACCCGTTCGCGCCAGTAATCCGTCATCCTCGCGCGATTGGCAAAGAAGTCGAACGGCCCGCGCGCCGCCTCGTCCCATTCGCGCACATTGTTGCGCATCATCGGCTCGGCATGCGAGGTGCCGACGACGATCGCGTGGTCGCGCGCCGCTTCGGCATTGCCGGGAATCTGATAGAACGGCTTGGTCGAGTCGTGCATCGCCGGCCAGATCAGATTGGCCTTCAATCGCCACATCAGCTCGAAGATGCGGGCATAGGTCTTTGGCCCGATGTCGCCGGTTTCGGGCTCGTAGGTCTTCGCCGCCCAGGGTTGCAGCCCCCAGTCCTCGTCGTTCAGGAAGATCCCGCGATACTGGACCGACGGCGGGTCGGAGCGTTTGCGCGCACCGTCGATCGTCAGACGGGCAACGCGGCGCGGGGTGACGTCGGCCCACCATTCCCAAGCCGACACGCCAAGTTCTCGGGTCAGATCGATCACACCCCAGATCGTGCCGCGCGGGTCCGATCCGGCGATCAGCAGGTAGCGGCGGGACGGATCCCGTTTCGAGCGAAGCGCGACACGGTCGTGGCGTTCCCACTGGCCGGTCAGCGCGGACAGGTCGATCCCCGCATCCTGCGCGACGGCACGGACGAGGGCGGAATCATGCTGGCCGATAACGATGCACAGTTTCGGGCAGCGGGCGATGTCGGTGGCGATGGGCGGAGTCTTCCCGGTCAGCTTGGCGAGATCGCCAGCGAGCAGTTCGGCCGCGAGCGTGATCGGGCGGGTGGTGTCGTGGACGATCCCGGCAACGGTGCGGCCATCGTAAAGGGTGACGGGCTGGGCTTGTGCCGACGCAGACGCCAGGCAAAATGCAAGGAAACCAAACACCCATCCCCTCCCCGTTCGTGCTGAGCTTGTCGAAGCACCGCACTTCTTCACCGAGCGATTGGCAAAAGAAGGACAGCCCTTCGACAAGCTCAGGGCGAACGGTAAAGAGTTCATCTCACCGGCCCGTGGAAATCCGCCTCGACGATCCCGAGCGTCCACCCCGGTGGCACCGAGTCCGCCCCCGTGTCGCCCGCTTTCCGCGCGGTATCGAGTTCGACGACCTTGCCGAACGCATCGCGATCCTCGACCGTCGCGGTCTGCTGGATGCGCAGCACACTGCCCCGCGCGGCCGCGAAGGCCAGATGCGCATAGCCCAGCTGACGTTCGGTCCGCCCCTCCCACACCGTCTTGCCGTCCAGCGTGATCCGCAGCGGGTAGCTGCGCGAGCGCCAACCGACGAGTTTCAGGTCGATCTCGCTCAGCGTCACCGGCCCGGCGAAACGATATTCGATCCACGCGGTGTCGGGTTTGCCATCGCTGACCCAGCGCGACAGTTCGTTGTCGTCCGTACTGCGCCCCGCCTCGCCCTGGCCGGAACCGGCGGCGATAGACGTCGCGGTCAGCGTGGTGCGGCTGACGCGGTAGGTCGGCTGGACCGGCGTCGGGCCGCGGGTGAGCAGGCCGGGCTGGTGCGCCTCGGGGAAGTCCCTCGAAAGCCCGCCGCGCGCCGGCTGCGGCAGGACGGTCGGCAGGTCGAGCGTCGCCCCCTTCAGTCCCGCCGCACTGGCGGTGACGCGCACGGTGCCGGTGCGCGTGCCGGCCTTCAACAGGACGCGGTTGACCCCGCCCTCGACGGGCAGCGTCTTGGACAGGACGTAATTATCCTCCTCGCGCGCGGTACCGGCATATTGTGTGGTCTGGTCGGCTCCGGCGGGCTTGGTCGGCTCGGCCGGGCCGGACGGCATCGCGGCGCGGGCGCGCCCGGAGGAATCCCCCTGCGCGATCCCGCCGCGCCACTCGGCGGGGCCGTCGAGCGTGAAGCGTACCGCGTCGTTCGCGGTCGGCACGCGGTTCCCGGCCGCATCGAGCACCTCGACATCGACCAGCGCGATGTCTGCGCCATCCATCACGAACCCGCGCGGCGAGACATGGGGTTTCAGCCGCAGCGCGACGCCCGGCCCCGTCGTCGCGACCGACACCGCGCTCCTGCCGCCATCCGCCACCGCGCGCAGCGTGCCTGGTGCCCAGCGCACATCCTTCCACGTGAACAGAAAGCCCGAACTGCGCGTACCCCTGCCCAGCGACCTGCCGTTCAGGAACAGCTCGACCGCCGCCCCGTTCGACACGACGGTGACGTCCTTCACCGTGCCCGGCGCATAGTTCCAGTGGCCGATGATGTGCGACGCGGGCGTCTTGCTATCGACCCAGTCGCTCCACATCACTTGGTGTGCGTAGAAGCCGTCCTTGGGCAGCCGCACCGCATCAACCTCGCCAGATCGGCGATAGTTGTTGTCGCCGCGGTAATGGGTGTTCGAGTCCGAAAAGATGATGTTCACGCCCCCCGAACTCACCCGCCGCCCGGTGCCCGGCCGCACGCGATAATAGTCCCACCAGCGCTTCACATCCTCGATCGCGTGGCTGTCCTGGTTGCGGTTGTAGTCGGGCGAATCCTTGTGGAACGGCGCGGTCAGCGCGTCGCGATAGGCACGCGCACCCTCGTCGCGCGAATATTCCATCGACCACATGGGGATGTCGCCGCTCTTGTTCACATACAGCATCTCGCCGCCGTACTCGGCCACATTGCTGTCGAGCATCTCGCGCGACCCGATCGCGCGGCCGCCGTGCGGGTCGTAACGGTCGCGGATCGCCTTCAGCTCGGCCATGTGCGCTTCGCTGATATTCTCGTTGCCACCCTCATAGAACAGGATCGACGGGTTGTTGCGGTTGTAGACGATCGCAGCCTGCATCACCTCCTTGCGCTGGTCCCAGCGGCGGCCGGTCACATCGCTCTCGGCGTCGCCGGCCGGCATCGCCTGTATCAGCCCGACGCGGTCGGCAGACTCGACATCCTGTTTCGACGGCGCGATGTGCATCCAGCGGACCAGGTTGCCGCCGCTTTCGACCATCAGTGCGTTGGAGAAATCGCTGATCCACGGCGGAATCGACACGCCGACCGCTGGCCATTCGTTCGAGGTGCGCTGGGCATAGCCGTGTATCTGGATGACGCGCCCGTTGAGCGTCACCATGCCGTCGGCGAACTTTGTCTGCCGGAAACCGGTGCGGGTATCGACGCTGTCGATCACGCGTCCGCCATCGGTCAGGCTCGTCGTGACCGTGTAAAGATAGCCGTAACCCCAGCTCCAGAAGTTCAGCCCGGCGATGCGCTTTGCCGCGCTCAGCGTCCGCGTCGCCCCGGCGGCGATCTCGACCGGCGCGCCGTCGAACTGTGCGACAAGCTTGCCCGCCCGGTCGCGCACCGCGACGCGGTAGCCGATCCGCCGCGCGATCATTCCGGCATTGCGCACCTGCGTCTCGGCGTGGATGGTCGCGGCGCGGCGCTTCAGGTCGAACGCGTCGGCCCAGATATATTGCCCGGTCGTGCCCAGCCCCATCTGTAGTGGAAGGGTCTGGTGGACCGGACCGGTCAGGTGCAGCCGGACGTTCTTGGTGATGCCGCCGTAGTTGACGTTGAAATTGTCGTTGTTCCACTGGAAGCCGCTACCGGTGGCGCGCTCCTTGTACTTCCAGTCATTGTCCACGCGCACCGCGATGACGTTGTCGCCGGGCACCAGCGCGCCGGTGATGTCGGCTCCGAACGCCATCGCGCCATTCTCCGACAACGCGACAGAGCGGCCGTTGACCCAGACTTCGGCGGCCTGGCGGACGCCCTCGAACTCCAGATAGGCGCGGCCCCCGGCGCGCACCGGCACCGTCACGGTCTTGCGGTACCAAGTGATGCCGGTGGACAGCTTCTTGATGTCGCGCGCGAACGCCTCCCGCTCGTTGAACGCATGCGGCAGCGTGACGGTCGTCCAGCCGCGATCGTCGAAGGTGGGTGCTTGCGCGCCGGGCCGGTCGCCGGTCGTGCTGCGCCAGTCAGGGTTGAGATTGTAGGTCGCGCGATCGGACGGGACGACTGACGAAGCATCCTGCGCCGCGGCCGGAGCGGCGAGCAGCAGCAGCGAGAGTCCGGCGATCCGCATGGACGATTCCTTCAACAATCGACGCGCCGTTCGGTCGGCGTGTGCGGCTGGACACAGGGGTGGGTCGGATAGGCTTCGAGATCGAGTTCGGTCGCCTCGCGCACCACCTCCACGCGGTCGCCGGTGTCGCGCATCTCGTACAGCTTGCCGAGCGCGAAGGTGAACGGGCGGTGGAGCACCATCATCAGCTGCCCGTCGAACGCGCGGAAGAGCATGCCATGACCGCTGTCGCGCCGCACCAGCGGGTCGAGCTGTTCCCACGGGCCGGCAAGCGTACCGGATTTCGACCGTGCGAGTCCCTGGACGTATCCGCGTTCGCCGTAGCTCGACCATAGCATCAGCAAAGTGCCCGCCTTGGTACGATGGAATTCGGGGCCGTCGGTGACGAACACGTCGTCGCCGTCCGGCTGGCGCTGGCCCTTGGCCCAAGGCGCCTCGCTCGCGCGGAACAGCAACTGCGGCGGCCCCCTGGCGGCGAGATTGTCGTCGAGCGGGATCGCCTCGATCGTGCCGACCGTCGTCTGCAGCCATTCGTGCGCATAGACCAGCCACGGCTTGCCCGCGGCATCGACGTGCAGCGTGCCGTCGAGCGTCATCAGCTCGGGCGGCGCGATCGGTTCGCCGTTGCGCACGACGCGGTACGGCCCGTCGATCCTGTCCGCCACGGCCAGGATGGTGCCCCGGCGATAGGGTTTGCGCTTGCCCACCGGCGGCAAGGTCGCCGCCTCGTCATGGAAGGTCGTGAAGAGATACCACTTCCCCTTCCACGCATGGACCTCAGGTGCCCATGACCCGCCCTTCGCCCAGGTCCCCTCAGGCAGCGCGAAGACGACGCGGGGCCGCGTCCAGTGCTTCAGGTCTCGACTGGTGTAGACCATCGTGCCCAGCCGCGCGTCACCGGTCATCGCGGCTTCGTTGCGGGTGAAGAGGTAGTAGGTGTTCGACGGCGTATCGGCGACGATGAAGGGATCGTGGAGCTGCATCTGCGGCAGCAGCAGCGGTGCGTCCTGCGCGATCACGGGTCCGCAGAACAGCGCGAGCAGCATCGCCAGCCAGTACTTCATGCGCGCGATCCTCTGTCTGCGGCGATCTGTTCGAGCGACCGGCCCTGGTTGCGCGGTGCCCACACCACGCCGACGATTCCGCTGACGACCAGGAAGCCGGTGAGGATCCACGCAAGCGTCGTGAAATCATGGGCGGCCAGCGCCGGCACGCCGAGGCTCCAGATCCCCAGCCCGATCCGCACGATCGCGAAGGTCAGCCCCTGTGCGGTCGCGCGGATCGCGGTCGGGAACAGTTCGGCCGACCACAGCTGGAAAAAACTCTGCGCACCAAACCCCGCCGCGACACCCATGATGACGACGTGGAGGATGACAACCTCCAGCCGAAACCCGAACACCGCCAGCAGCGCCATGCCGACGACGTGCAGCGCCGCCGAGATGCCGAACAACAGCCGCTGGTCGATGCGGTCGGCCAGCGTCATGAAGATCGTCAGGATCGACACCATGCCGATCAGGAAATAGCTCGCCGGCAGCATCGTCGCGGTCCACGCGGGAAGGTTGTTCTGCGCAATCAGGTACGGCGTGAAGAAGCCGTTGTACCCCGCCCACAGGTTCCAGAACCCGTACATCGCCGCCAGGAACAGCATCGACCCGAGATAGGCTGGCGAGAACAGCGCGCGCCAGTCCACGCCGGACGGCGCGACCTGCGCTTCCTCCCACCGCCGCGATTCCTGCATCCGCGACCGCAGGAAGGTCAACGCTATCGCCAGCACCGCCAGATGCGCGAAGAGCCAGCGGATGCCGGTGATGCCGAACGGGGTCAGCAGATAGGCGGCGACCAGCACCACGACCGGCCCCAGATACCACAGGATCTGCGCGACCCCGGAATGCGCGCCGCGGCGGGTGTCGGGGGCCTGTTCGGCGATCAGCGACCACGACGCAGGGATATCCGCCCCCACCGCCAGCCCGACGAGCACGAACCCCGCGACGATCATCCACGGCGCCGACGCGAACACCAGAAACGCCATGCCGAACGCGTAGAACAGCATGTCATACTGGTAGATGCGCTTGCGGCCGAACCGATCGCACAGGATGCCGCCGATCAGCGCGCCAACCCCGGCCGAGATCGCATTGGCGCTGAACGCCCCGATCAGTCCGATGAAGCCGTCGCTCAGGCCGTAGATGTCCTTCCACAGCGCCAGCGCGACCGATCCCGCGACGATGCTGCCCGCGTCGATGTAATTGGCCAGCCCCGCCAGGATGGTGTCACGCCACTTGTGGTCGGGACCGGCGGTCATGTCAGATGTCGAGCCCGAGGCGATAGATGCGGTTGGCATTGCGCCCCCACAGCGCCCGGCGTTCGTCGTCGGAAAAACCGGCGGTGATCGCGTCGTAGGCATCGAGATGCTGCGCCACGCTGCCGAACAGGCGATCGGTCGGCAGGTCGCTGGCGAACAGCGCGCGGGTCGGCCCGAACAGGCCGATCGCGTCGAGGATATAGGGGCGGACCTGATCGATCGTCCACGGGCGGTGGGTGAAGCCGACGCCGGACAGCTTGACCGCAACGTTGGGCAGCGCCGCCAGCGCGGCCATGCCGCTGCGCCACACGTCCCATTCGCCGGGTACCGCCATGCCGGTATGGTTGATGACGACGTGCGTGTCGGGGTGCCGTGCGATCAGTTCAGCCAGCGCGACGAACTGTCCGGGATAGGCCTGAAGGTCGAAGCTCAGCCCGTACTTGGCCAGGAGGGCGAAGCCGGCGGCCCAGGCGGCGTCCTGCGTCACGTCGCGCGGCGTGTAGGTGCGCTGCGGGTCGGCATGCCAATTGACGATATGGCGGATGCCGCGGACGTTCGGATGTGCGGCATGGGCTTCCAGCAGCGCCTCGACCTCCGGGTCATCGAGCGCGGCGAACGCGATGATTGCGTTCGGCATCCCGCGCGCATCGGCGATGCCCTGCAGCCACTGCGTCTCGTCCAGCGCCGCCGGGGCGTCCGCGCCGGCATCGACATGGACGATCCCGCGGACGTCCCAGCCCGCCGTCTCGGCCAGATAGTCGTCGAGCCGATAGGTTTGCGCGATGCGCTCGACGCTGCCGTTCGGACCGTCGTCGGCGAACGGCGGAGTCAGCCAGGGATAGGCGATGTGGTCGAGGTCCCACAGATGCACATGCGCATCGACGAAGGGCAGGTTGTGGGGCATCTGAGTTCCGCTCTCCCGTCTGAACCCGCTTCATTCCGTTCGTGCTGAGCTTGTCGAAGTACCGGTCTTCGATCCGCGAGCGACGCCCGTGCGGCACGAAGTACGGTGCTTCGACAGGCTTAGCACGAACGGGGAGAGGTGCTGCTCCCCACTCAGTACGTCGTCCGCCCACCCGACGTGTCGAACGTGGACGCGGTCGTGAAGCTGCATTCCTCGCTGGCCATGAAGCACACCATCGCCGCGCTTTCATCGACTTCGCCCAGCCGCCCCATCGGGATCTTCGATCGCATGTAATCGACCTGGCTGGCGGGCAGCTGCTCGAGGATCGGGCTTTCAAACGTCGCGGGCGTCAGCGCGTTGGCGATGATGCCCTTGCCGGCCAGTTCCTTGCCAAGGCTCTTGGTCAGGCCGATCACGCCGGCCTTCGACGCCGAATAGGCGGACGCGTTGGGGTTGCCTTCCTTGCCCGCCACCGATGCCACGTTGACGATGCGGCCGTACCCGTTCGCCAGCAGATGCGGCACGACCGCGCGGTTGCAATAGAACAGGCCGTTCAGGTTGATGTCGATCACGCGCTGCCAGCTGTCGATCGGGAATTCATGGACCGGCACCGTCGCGCCAGTGATGCCGGCCGAACAGATCAGGATGTCGATCTTGCCCAGCGCCGCGACGCTGTCCGCCGCCGCCGCGGCGACCGCGTCAGGCTGCGACACATCGACCGACACGCCGTGCACCCCGCCCAGCCGCGCGCGCGCGTCGGCGAGATTGCCGTTCAGATCCCACAGCGACACCTGCCCGCCCTCGGCCAGGATCCGCTCGGCCACGGCATAGCCCAGACCCGACGCGCCGCCGGTGATGATCGCCGAGCGACCGGCGAAGCGACCTGCATACAGGCTCATCGCGCGGCACTCCACGCGACGAAGTCCTGGCGCTGCTGCCCGAGCTTCTCGATCCCCAGTTCGACGACGTCGCCGGCCTTCAGATACCAGGGTTCGGGCTTCTGACCCAGGCCGACGCCCGGCGGCGTACCGGTGGTGATGACATCGCCCGGCAACAGCGTCATCAGCTGCGACAGATAGGACACGATCTGCGCGACGGTGAAGATCATCGTCTTCGTGTTGCCGTCCTGGACCTTCCTGCCGTTGACCGACAGCCACATGCCCAAATTCTGGACGTCGCCGACTTCGTCCTTCGTCACCATCCACGGACCGATCGGACCGAAGGTCGGAAAGCCCTTGCCCTTGTCCCACGTCATGCCGCGTTCGGTCTGCCAGTGGCGTTCGGACACGTCGTTGACGACGCAGTAGCCTGCGACGTGATCCAGCGCCCGCGCCTCGTCGACGTACGACGCGGTCGTGCCGATGACGATGCCGAGTTCGACTTCCCAATCGGTCTTCAGCGAATCCTTCGGAATCGTGACGGGATCGTTCGGCCCCTGGATGCAGCTGACCCATTTGTTGAACACGACCGGTTCCTCGGGGATCGGCAGGTTCGATTCATGCGCATGATCGACGTAGTTCAGCCCGATCGCCACGAACTGGCGGGTGCCGCCGACGCAGGGGCCGTAACGCGGGCTTCCCTCGACCAGCGGCAGCGCTGCGGGGTCGATCGCCGCGAGCTTCGCCAGCGCATCGGCGCCCAGCGTATCGGGGCCGATGTCGGCGACGTGGCCCGACAGGTCGCGGATGCGGCCGTCCGCATCGATCAGGCCGGGCTTCTCCTGGCCGGCGTCGCCATAGCGGCAGAGCTTCATGGGGTCTGTATCCTCAGTGCGTGTAGGGGCGGTGCATGTCGAGATCGCGGTTGAGCTCGACGCCGAACCCGGGCTTGTCGAGCGCGCTGGCCTTGAGCCGGCCATTCACCGGCACCGGCTCGCCGATCAGCTGGGGGTGGAACATCGGGACGACCTCGGTCGGTCCGGGGTGCATCATCAGGAATTCGGCGAACGGCGAATTGTGCCGCGTGACGACGAAGTGGTAGCTGTAGACGCTCGATCCGTGCGGAATGACCAGCTTGCCGCGGGCGTCGGCCAGTGCGGAAATCTTCAGCAGTTCGGTGATGCCGCCGCACCAGCCGACATCGGGCTGAATGATGTCACAGCAGTCCATCTCGAGCAGCATGCGAAAGCCCCAACGCGTCGCCTCATGCTCGCCCGTGGTGACCAGCATGCCCTTGGGCACGTTGCGCTTCAACTCGGCATAGCCCCAGTAATCGTCGGGGCTGATCGCCTCCTCGATCCACTTCAGGCCGTGCTCGTGCGCGGCGATGGCCAGGCGGGTGGCATAATCGACGTCGAGCGCCATCCAGCAATCCCACATCAGCCAGAAATCCGGCCCGACACGGCTACGCATCTCGGCCAGCTCGGCGATGTTCTTGTGCAGCCCCTCGACACCTTCCGCGGGGCCGTGGTGCAGCGGCAGCTTGCCGCCGATGAAGCCCAGGTCCTTGGCGACATCGGGCCGCGCGCCGGTGGCGTAGAACTGCAGTTCGTCGCGCACCGCACCGCCGAGCATCTGGTACACCGGCTCGCCGCGCAGCTTGCCCAGCAGATCCCACAGCGCCAGATCGACCCCGGAAATGGCGTTCACCACCAGACCCTTGCGCCCGTAATATTGGGTCGAGAAGTACATCTGGTCCCAGATCTTCTCATACTCGGCCGGGTTACGCCCCTCGAGGAAGCGCGCGAGATGCTTCTCGACAATGTAGCAGGCTGGCTCGCCGCCGGTCGTCACCGCGAAACCGATCGTGCCGTCCTCCGCCTCGATCTCGACCACCAATGTGCCCAGCACATTGATGCCGAAGCTCTGTCGCGACTGGCGATACTCGGGATATTTCGACATCGGCGTGGCGATGTGATCGTCGATCCAGTGCGCACCCTTCTGATCGTGATAGTCGGCCCCGCCGCCGCGCACCGTATAGGCGCGGACGTGCTTGATCCTCGACAAGCCTGTCGTTGAAAGTCCGGCAGAAGCCACGCTGCTTGTCCCCCTCATCCGCCCGCGCGTCCCAAATGCGCGGACATCGCTCGACTATGTGAAAATGCGCGCGCCCGCGATACCATCATGTGATACCGACTGCGCGATGTGATCTTATGGTGGGATCGGGGAACCCTGCGTTCCGCCAGCCTCGTCCCCTCCTGCCGCTTTACTTTCTCACTTTATGGGATAGGATATTACGAGATGAGACAGGAAACGTCAAACGCTGAATCGGATGCGCCGGACACGGCGACCGAAATCAAGGCGGGGTCCAAAGTGCAGGGCAGCCAGACGCTGATCCGCGGGCTCGACATGCTCGACAAGGCGATCGACGGCCCGGTCAAGCTCGCCGAACTGTCCCAGCGCATGGGATTGACGCGCTCGACAACGCATCGTCTTGCCAACGCGCTGATCGACCGCGGATTCCTGACCTACCTGCCGCGCGACGGCTATCAACTGGGGCCGAAGCTGATCCAGCTGGGGTTTCTGGCGCAGAGCCAGGCCGACATCGTCCAGATCGCCCGCCCGCGCATGGAGGACCTGGCCGCGAGTACCGAGGATACGGTCCATCTCGGCCGGCTCGACGGCGACCTGGCGCTCTATCTCGACAAGATTCCCGGCCGCCGCCGGGTCGAGATCTCCAGCCGCATCGGCGACCGCCAGCCGCTGACCTCGACCGGTCTCGGTAAGGCGCTGTTGATCGACGACAGCGAAGCCGAATGGACCCGCCTGTTCGACGGTGACCAGGCCCAGGGCGCCCCGCGCGCCAACCGCGAACTCTGGTTCGAGCGGATGCGTGGCTATGCCGACGCCGGCCACGCCTATGACCTCGAGGAAAACGAGGATCAGATCCGCTGCGTCTCTGCCCCCGTCCGCGATGTGTCGGGGCGGATCGTCGCGGCGATCAGCGTGTCGAGTGCCGCGCAATATATGGACGACGACCGCATGACCGCGCTCAGCGCCGAAGTGCGCGGCGCGGCGCAGAAGATCAGCGCCGATCTGGGCTGGAGCCCGGATGTGCGCCCGCCGCGGCGCGGGCGGCGGTGATTATGTTTGCACGAACGCTTGCCCCCCGCCGTTCGCCCTGAGCGACGTCGAAGGGCGTCCCTCCGCAAAGTGCTTCGACTGCGCTCAGCACGAACGGGGGGGCAAGGGCGAGCAAACGACATCAGGACAGACGCAAGGGAGAGTGGTGTGAAACTGTTGGAAGGCAAGACCGTGCTGGTCACGGGTGCATCGACGGGGATCGGTCGCGCCGCCGCGATCGGCGCGGCAAAGGCGGGTGCGGACGTCGCGATCAACTATCACAGCCGCGACGACGATGCGCAGGCCTGCGTCGCCGCGATCGAGGCCGAGGGACAGCGCGGGTTGGCCGTGAAGGGCGACGTGGCGGACCACGCCACCGCCACCGAGTTCGTCGCCCGCGCGGTCGAAGCATTCGGCAAGGTCGATGTGATGGTGTCGAACGCCGGCATCTGTCCCTTCCACAGCTTCCTCGACATGCCGCCCGAGACGCTGGAGCGCACGATGCGCGTCAACCTGCACGGCGGCTATTACATGTGCCAGGCCGCGGGCCGGCAGATGGTCGCGCAGGGGCACGGCGGCGCGATCGTCGCGGTGTCGTCGATCTCGGCACTCGTCGGCGGCGAGTATCAGACCCACTATACCCCGACCAAGGCGGGCCTGCATTCGCTGATGCAGTCGGCCGCGATCGCGCTCGGCAAGCACAACATCCGCTGCAATTCGGTGCTGCCCGGCACGATCCTGACCGAGATCAACAAGGAGGATCTGGCCGACACCGCGAAGCGCGAGCGCATGGCGGCGCGCATCCCGCTCGGCCGGCTGGGCGAGGCGGAGGATCTGGCCGGGCCGATCGTCTTCCTGGCATCCGACATGGCGGCGTACGTGACCGGCGCTGCGCTGCTGGTCGATGGCGGCGCGTTCGTGAACCTGCAATGAGAGCGCTCGTCACCGCCGCCGCGAGCCTGCTCGCGCTCGCCACGCCGGCGCATGCCGCCGACCGTATCTTCATCGCCAGCGATTCGACCGCGTCCAACTATCCGACCGCCATGTATCCGCAACTGGGCTGGGGCATGATGCTGCCGTGTGGCCTCGCCCCCGGTGTCGAGGTCATCAATCGCGCGATCGGCGGCCGCAGCACCCGGACGTTCATCGCGGAGGGGCGCTGGGACAAGCTGATCGCCGATGCCCAGCCCGGCGACGTCGTGCTGATCCAGTTCGGTCACAACGACGCGACCATCGGACGCGCCGAACGCTATGCACCGGCTGCCACCGTGTATCGCGACAATCTGCTGCGGATGATCTGGGAGGCCAAGGGCCGCGGCATGTCGCCGGTACTGGTCACGCCGCCCGCCCGCCGGTCGTTCGACGGTGGCAAGGCCAAGGCCGATTTCGCGGACTACAGCAAGGTGATGCGCGACCTGGCCGTCAGCACCGGCGTACCGCTCATCGATCTGGAAACGCGGTCACGGGCGCTGCTCGACCAGACGGGTCAGGAGGCATCGCGGAAATTCTATCTCCATTACACCGTCGCGGACAAGCTTCCCGCGTTTCCGAAAGGCATCGATGACGACACCCACTTCAGCGAACTGGGCGCGCGGGCGCTGGCGGACATCGTCGCGCAGGAACTGAAGGGTTTGAAGCTGCCGGTGTCGGAAAAGGTCTTGGCGGTGCGCCCCGACCTGACCCGCAAGACGCCCCTGGGCAGCCGGCTGTGCCGGTGACCGACCGTCGGCAGGTCGCGCTGTTCGTGACCTGCCTGGTCGATCTGATGCGGCCGCGGATCGGCTTTGCCGCGATCGACGTGCTGGAGGCGGCGGGGTGCGACGTCACCGTGCCGCCGAGCCAGACCTGCTGCGGCCAGCCCGCGCTCAATTCCGGTGACCGCCGCGATGCCGTGCGTATCGCGAAGCGAACGGTCGCGGCGCTGGAGGGGCATGCGTATGTCGTCGTCCCGAGCGGGTCGTGCGCGGGCACGATCCGGATGCATTATCCCGAACTGTTCGCCGAAGATCCCGAATGGCTGGCCCGCGCGCAGGACCTCGCGTCCCGCACATGGGAAGTCCTCGCCTTCCTCGACGAGGTGTGCGGCTGGCGACCCGATGGCGTCGCCCTGCCCGTCACCGCGACCTATCATGACAGCTGCTCGGGCCTGCGCGAACTCGGTATCAAGGCGCAGCCACGGCGCCTGCTCGTCGCGGTCGACGGACTCGCCCTCGCGCCATTGGCGGGCGAGGAAAGCTGCTGCGGCTTCGGTGGCACCTTCTGCGTCAAATATCCCGCGATCTCGAACGCGATCACCGACGAAAAGGCGGTGGCGATCGAGGCGACGGGAGCCGACCTGCTGCTGGCCGGCGATCTCGGCTGCCTGATGAACATGGCCGGCAAGCTGCATCGCCGCGGCTCGACCGTGCGGGCGATGCACACGGTCGAGGTGCTGGCCGGCATGGGCGCCGGCCCGGCGATCGGCGAGGACGCGTGAGCGACTTCACGAACCGCGCCGACGCCGCGCTGGCCGATCCCTTGCTCAAGCTGGCGGTCGAGCGCACCGCCGGCACCGCCGAGGCCAAGCGCGCGATGGCGATCGCCGCGTTCGACGATTTCGAGGCGGCGCGCACCCGCGGCGCGGCGATCAAGGACCATGTGATCGCCCACCTGGGCCATTATCTCGAGGCGTTCGAGGCCAATGCGATCGCCGCCGGCGCGCGGGTGCACTGGGCGGAAACTGCCGACGATGCCTGCCGCATCGTCATCGACATCTGCCGCGCCGCGGACGCGAAGTCGGTCGCGCGGTCGAAGTCGATGCTGGGCGAGGAGATCGGCCTGCCGCACGCGCTGGCCGAGGCGGGGATCGCGCGGATCGAAACCGACCTGGCCGAACACATCATCCAGCTGGCCGACGAACGTCCGTCGCACATCGTCTGGCCGGCGATGCACAAGACGCGCGATCAGGTGTCCGCCCTGTTCCGCGCGAAACACGCCGACCCGCATGTCGAGGACAGCATCGCCGCGATGGCCGAAAGCGCGCGGCGGCACCTGCGCGCCGGGATGCTGGGGGCCGATGTCGGCATCTCGGGCGCGAACTTCCTGATCGCCGACAGCGGTGCGATCTGTACCGTGACGAACGAGGGCAATGCCGAATTGTCGGTCGTGCCCCCGCGCGTCCACATCGTGACCGCGGGAATCGAGAAGCTGGTGCCGTCGACGGATCACGCGATCCACATGCTGCGGCTGCTGGCGCGGTCGGCGACCGGCGCGACGCTGACGCAATATACGACCTTCTACGCGGGTCCGAAGCGCGCGGGCGACATCGACGGGCCGCAGGAGATGCATATCGTGCTGGTCGACAACGGGCGCACCAAGATGCGCGCCGAGGGGCTGGCCGAGATGCTGCGCTGCATCCGCTGCGGCGCCTGCATGAATCACTGCGTGGTGTTCCGCCAGATCGGCGGTCATGCGTACGGCGGCACCTATCCCGGGCCGATGGGCGCGGTGCTGACGCCGGTTCTCGACGGACTGGCCGCCGGGCGCGAGCTGGCGCAGGCGTGCACGATGAACGGCAAGTGCCAGGAGGTCTGCCCGGTCCGCATCCCCCTCCCCACCCTGCTGCGCGGGTGGCGCGAGCGCAGCTGGCGCGAGGGACTGGAGCCGGTGACGACGCGTGGCGCGCTGGGCGTCTGGGCGTGGATCGCGCAGCGCCCGCGCCTCTATCGCCGGCTCGCTGCCGGCGCGGTGCTGGTCATGCGCCTGTTCAGCCGGAGCTGGATCGCCGCCATGCCGCTGGCCGGTGCCTGGACGCGCCACCGCGACCTGCCCGCGCCGGCCACGCGCACGTTCATGGATCATCATCGCAAGGGCACCCGGCCATGACGGCGCGCGATGCGATCCTCGGCCGGTTGCGCGATGCGCCGGCGGGCGACGTCGCGGCCGAGGCGCGCGGGTTGCTGACCGCACCCGAACGGCCGGTCGTGCCGCGGGATGCGCTGGTCGAGACGTTTGTCGCGCAACTCGATCGACCGAGCGTCGCCGCGACGCTCGATCGCATCGCGACGCTTTCCGACCTGCCCGATGCGATGCGCCGCTATCTCGGCGACATTGACCTCTATTTGCCGCCCGACACACGGCTCGCCGCACTCGACTGGACCGGCCTGGCGCGCGTTGCGGACTGTCCGATCGACGGCGGCGCAGCGGTCGCGATCGCCACCGCCGCGGTCGCCGAAACCGGTACGCTGGTGCTGGATACCGCCCCGGCCGCGCCGATGCTGCCCAACTTCCTGGCGTTGCACCACATCGTCGTGGTGCCGCGCGAAGCGTTGGTGGCGCAGCTTGAGGACGTGCCCTTGCCGGTGGCGTGGCCCCGCGCGCGCTACTGGATCACCGGCGTGTCGGGCACCACCGATATCGAGGGCCATTACGTCCGCGGCGCGCACGGGCCGCGCTTCCTGCACGTCATCCTGCTCGGATAGCGCGATTTTCTGTCTACCGGTGTCAGCGCCGGTGAGTGGGTAAAATTCCCTTGGCGAAACACATCCGTCATGTCATACATGTTGGGACGCGATCACATCTAATGAGAATCGCGACACGCAAAGCGTGACGGAGACGGGTGTTACAAGGGAGGGCGATCATGACGCAGGTGGCTTCGCGCGGTAACGGCGCGGTACGATTCGGCAGTTCCGGTGCGGCGCTTGCCGTCGCCCTGATGTGGGCATCGCCCACCCTGGCGCAGACGACCCCGGCACCTGCGGCGCCCGCCCAGGAAACCCCGTCCGACGACGCGCAGGATATCGTCGTCGTCGGCTTCCGCGCCTCGCTCAACAGCGCGCTGGAGCAGAAGCGCAACGAAACCGCCGCGATCGATTCGATCGTCGCCGAGGATATCGGCAAGTTCCCCGACAGCAACCTGGCCGAATCGATGCAGCGCGTGCCCGGCGTGGCGCTGGCCCGCGGCGACGGCGGCGAAGGACGCAACATCTCGGTTCGCGGGCTTGGTGCCGGCTTCACCCGCGTCCGCATCAACGGAATGGAGGGGACCGCGCAGACCGGGTCGTCCGACATCTATGGCGCGGGCAACTCGGGCCGCAGCTTCGACTTCAACGTGTTCCCCAGCGAGATCTTCTCGTCGCTGGCGGTACGCAAGACGACATCGGCCGATGTGGAGGAAGGGTCGCTCGGCGCGACCGTCGATCTCAAGGCGCCCAAGCCGCTCGATTACGACAAGGACTTCGTGCTGTCGGCGACCGCGCGCGGCGTGTACAACACGATCAGCAAGAAGGTCGATCCGCGCGCCTCGCTGCTGGTGTCGAAGAAGTTCGGCGACAACTGGGGTGTGCTCGGGTCGATCGCGTATCAGAAGCGCAACATCCGCGAGGTCGGCTATTCGGCGGTCGATATCCTGTCGGCCAACACCAACGGTCTGAACCAGCCGATCCCCGGCACCACGCCGACACAGCAGATCAGCTTTCCGTTCTGTACGCCGGTCGGCGGCTTCACGTCGAACGGGATCACCTACAACAGCCCGACGCTCGGCTATCTGCAGGGCACCACCAACATCGGATCGACCGCGACCGATTGCAGCACGGGCAATCCGCGCACCAGCAGCCAGGCGGCGTTCGCGACGATCTTCAACCTGCGCCGCGCCGACCTGCCCAATACGCCGGGCAGCGGTGCCTTCCTGCCGCGCCTGCCGCGCTATGTGAATTCCGAACAGGACACGACGCGGATCGGCGGGTCGCTGACACTCCAGTTCGCGCCCGACGACGACACCGACCTCACGCTCGACGCGATCTACTCGCGGTTCGAGGTCGAACGCCGCGACAATTATATCGCCGGTATCTCGTTCGGCCGCAGCATCACCAATCTGGGACAGCCGGCGACGTCGGTGCGGACCGCCGAATTCGATGCCAACGGCTCGCTGGTCTATGGCGTGTTCGACGGCGTGGACGTGCGGTCGGAAGGGCTGGTCGATCGCTTCGTGTCCGACTTCAAGCAGGGCAACATCAGCCTGCGCCGCCGGCTGAGCGACAGCCTGGAGGTCAACCTCTTCTTCGGCATGAACCGCTCGGTCTGGAACGGCAAGGAGCGGTTCCAGACGTTCATGGACGCGATCGATACCGACAATTTCTCGATCGATTTCCGGAACGGCGCATCGACGCCACTGCTCGGCTTCGGCTTCGACGTGTCGAACCCCGCCAACTTCGCCTATGCCCCGGCAACTGGCGGCGGCACGACCGTAACCGGCGGCTTCAGCTTCCAGGGCAAGCCGTCGAAGAACACCACCGACAACCTGACCGCAGAGGTCAACGGCGCGTGGAACGTCACGCAGGACATAGCACTGAAGTTCGGCGGCCAGTTCCGCGAAAGCGACTATTCGGCCTATGTCTCGCTGCCCTACACGTCGCAGACGATCGTCCAGGCGCTGCCCGCCGGAACCACGCTCGCCAGCATCACGCGCCAGATCAGCGGGCTCGACTCCCTGTTCGGCAGCGGCGCGCCGGCCAGCTGGGCGGCGATCGATTCGGACAAGTTCCGGCAGACGTTCAATATCGACGCGGTCCAGTTCTGCCGCACCGAATGCGGGGCCGGCGCATCGCGCATCCGCGAACAGATCAAGAGCGCCTACGCCATGGCGACGTTCAACACGCAGGATATGCTGCCGGTGAAGGTCCGGGGCGATCTGGGTGTGCGCTATGTCCGCACCGACATGCTGGCGGCGGGCTACATCGCCGTCGCCGCGCCGGCGGGCACGACCCCGACCAATCTGCGCGGGCAGTACGCGCAGGTGCTGCGCGGCTATAATGACTGGCTGCCGTCGGGCAATCTGGCGATCGAGCCGGCACGGAACGTGATCCTGCGCCTGTCCGCCGCCAAGGTCATGTCGCGGCCGGAACTGGGTCAGCTCGCCCCGACCAGCGGCGTGACCGCGACGACGCGCGTCGGCAACATCAACAACCCGCAGCTCGATCCCATCCGCGCGACAACCTATGACGCCGGCCTGGAATGGTATTTCCGCCCCGGGTCGCTGCTGTCGGTCGCCTATTTCCGCAAGGACATCAAAAGCTACATCCAGCGCGTGACCAGCCAGATCCCGTTCAACCAGCTCGGCCTGCCCGAGGCGCTGCTGGCGGGCAGCAATACGGCACCCACCGAGATCTTCACGATCGGCCAGCCGGTCAACACGCCGGGCGGTCCGCTTGAGGGTGTCGAGGTCAATGCGCAGGTACAGCTCGATTTCCTGCCCGGCTTCCTCGGCAACTTCGGCGTACTTGGCAACTACACGCGCGTCACCTCGACGATCCAGTACGTCCTGGCCAGCGTCGGCGGCGTCCCGACGGTGACGACCACGGCCGATCTGGTCGGCCTGTCCAAGAACACCGCGAGCGGCACGATCTTCTATGAGGACAAGCGCTTCAGCATCCGCGCGACGGGCAGCTATCGCGACCGCTACATCCGCGGCATCCCGGCGTCGCCGGGCAGCGACCTGCAGGGCAATTCGCCGAACCTGTTCGTCGATGCGTCGGCGTCGCTCAACCTCAACGACAATATCAAGCTGATCGTCGAGGCGCAGAACCTGACCGACGAGCGCAACAACCTGTACATCGACAGCGTACGCCAGGACACGCTGTTCCAGACGCGGATCGGGCGGACCTTCACCGCCGGCGTCAACTTCCAGTTCTGAACGACTCCTCCCTGGGCGGGTCCACGTCGGACCCGCCCGTTTTTGTCATGAGGCCACAGTCCCGATGCGCAGTCTCCTGATCGCCGCCGCCCTGACGCTCGGCGTCCCAGCACTCGCGCAGGATAGCGGTCCGCGGACCGCGACCGCCACGGTCCGCGGCGACACGCCCGGAGCGAAGATCGACAGGCGCATCTTCGGCCAGTTCGCCGAGCATCTCGGCACCGGCATCTATGGCGGCATCTGGGTCGGCCCGGACTCCAAGATCCCCAACACCCGCGGCTACCGCAACGACGTCGTCGCCGCGCTGAAGGCGCTGAGCGTACCGCTGGTGCGCTGGCCGGGCGGCTGTTTCGCCGACGAATATCACTGGCGCGAAGGGATCGGACCGCGCAGCAAACGCCCGACCAAGATCAACACGACCTGGGGCTATGTCGCCGAACCCAACAGCTTCGGCACGCACGAGTTCATGGAATTCGCCGAGCTGATCGGGGCCGAAGCCTATGTGTCGGGCAACGTCGGCAACGGCACCCCGGCCGAAATGGCGGAGTGGGTCGAATATATGACCGCGCCGGCGGGGACGCTGGCCGACGAGCGCGCGAAGAACGGCCGCAAGGCGCCGTGGAAGCTGCCGTACTTCGGGCTGGGCAACGAGCTCTGGGGCTGCGGCGGCGAGATGCGCCCCGAATATGCCGCCGACCTGACCCGGCGCTACGGTGCGTTCGTCAAGGTGCCGCAGGGCACGAAGATCGCCAAGATCGCCAGCGGCGCGAATGCGTCCGACTACAACTGGACCGAGGTGATGATGCGCGAAACGGCGCGCCGCATCGACGGCATCGGCGTACATTATTACACCGTTCCGGGCACCTGGGGAAAGAAGGGATCGGCCACCGATTTCGACGAAGAAGGCTATGCCCGCACCATTTCCAAGACGCTGCAGATGGACGAGATCATCCGCAAGCATTCGGCGATCATGGACAAGTACGATCCCGCCAAGCGCGTCAATCTGGCGGTCGACGAATGGGGCACCTGGTACGACGTCGAGCCCGGCACCAACCCCGGTTTCCTGTATCAGCAGAACACGGTGCGCGACGCGATCGTCACCGCGCTGAACATCAACATCTTCACCCGCCACGCCGATCGCGTGCGGATGACCAATATCGCGCAGATGGTGAACGTGCTGCAGGCGATGATCCTGACCGACGGGCCCAGGATGGTGCTGACGCCCACCTATCACGTGTTCGAGATGTACAAGCCGTTCCAGGACGCGACCGTCCTGCCGGTCGAACTGGTTTCGCCGTGGTATGCGAAGGATGCGTGGAACATGCCCGCGGTCAGCGTCAGCGCGGCGCGTGACACGTCTGGCGTGGTGCATGTCGCGCTGGTCAACGTCGATCCCAACCGCCCGGCAACCGTCAGCGCGGCGCTGACCGGCGTGACCGCGACCGCGGTGTCGGGGCGCGTGCTGACCGGCGCGGTGCAGGCGTACAATGGGTTCGACACGCCGGACCGCGTACGCCCGGTGGCCTTCACCGGCGCGACGCTGGCGAACGGCCGGCTGACCGCGACGCTGCCCGCCGCGTCCGTCGTGATGCTGACGTTGCGCTGATCCGGAGAATGCCCATGCTGACCATCCTCGCCATCGCCGCCGCGGTCCAGCCCGCCCCCGTCGTCGCCGGACGCCAGGTCGAGCGCCTCGACCGCGGTCTGGTCGTCGTTCCCGCAAGCGAAGGCGGCGGCAACCACGTGTCGTGGCGGCTGCTGGCGACCGACGCCAGGGGCGCGCGCTTCACCCTCTACCGCGACGGCAAGCCGATCGCTCAGGTCGATGGCAAGGGTGCGACGAGTGTTCATGACAAGAGCGGCACCGCGACGTCGCGTTACGCCCTGTCCCCGGGAACGGCCGGACAGGCCACGTCCTGGACGAACGGCTATCTCGCCATCCCGCTCGACAAGCCCGCCGATCGCACGACACCCGATGGCGAACCCTACACGTACAGCGCCAACGACGCCTCGGTCGGCGATCTCGACGGCGACGGACGGTACGAACTGATCGTCAAATGGTATCCCTCGATCGCCAAGGACAATGCCTTTGCGGGCTATACCGGCGAGACGCTGCTCGACGCCTACACGCTCGACGGCAAGAAGTTGTGGCGCATCGACCTGGGGCGCAACATCCGGTCGGGTGCGCACTACACCCAGTTCATGGTCGCCGATTTCGACGGTGACGGCCGCGCCGAAGTGGCGATGAAGACCGCCGACGGCACGGTCGACGGCACCGGCACGGTGATCGGCGACGCCAAGGCCGACTGGCGCGCGAAGGATGGCGAGCAGCCCTCGACCGACCGCACCGGATCCGACACCACCGCCGACGGCCGCCGCATCGCGCGGATCAAGGGCCGCATTCTGTCGGGTCCCGAATATCTGACCATATTCGACGGCCGCACCGGTCGCGCGCTGGCCACCGCGCCGTACGCTCCGTCGCGCGACCCGAGCGGCGACAATCCGACGCCGGAACAGATGACCGCGACCTGGGGCGATGGCTATGGCAACCGATCCGAACGCTATCTGGCCGGGGTCGCGTGGCTCGACGGACAGCATCCCAGCATGGTCTTCGGGCGCGGATATTACGGCCGCTCGGTCGTCGCCGCCTGGGACTGGCGCGGCGGCAAGCTGACGCAGCGCTGGGTGTTCGACAGTGCGACACCGGGGAACGAGAAATACGGCGGCAACGGCAACCACCAGCTGTCGGTCGCCGATGTCGACAACGACGGCCGTGACGAGATCATCTACGGATCGATGGCGATCGACGACACCGGCAAGGGGCTGTGGTCGTCGGGGCTTGGCCACGGCGACACGATGCATGTCGGCGACCTCGACCCGACCCGCCCCGGCCTCGAAAAATTCGGGGTACACGAAGTGATGAGCAAGAGCGGCAACCGCGGGTCAGCGATGCTCGACGCACGCACCGGGGCGCTGCTGTGGTCGACGCCCGCCGACAAGGACACCGGGCGCGGCGTCGCGATGGACATCGACCCGCGTCACGCGGGCGACGAGGCGTGGTCATCGAACTCGAGGGAGCTGTACGACGCGCGCGGCGTGGTGATCCCCGGCGGGCATCCGAAGGCGGCGAATTTCGCGATCTGGTGGGACGCCGACCGGCTGCGCGAGCCGCTCGACGGCAAGCGGATCACCAAATGGGACTGGAAGACGAGCACCGAAACCGTGCTCTTCGACCCGCCGGGCGTCGTGTCCAACAACGGCACCAAGCAGAACCCGTCGCTGAGCGCGGACATCCTCGGCGACTGGCGCGAGGAACTGGTGGTGCCGACGTCCGACAGCAAGGAAATGCGCATCTACACCACGCCGTGGCCGACGCAGGAGCGGATCGTCACGCTGATGCACGATCCCGTCTATCGCGCCGGCGTGGCGTGGCAGAATACGGCGTACAA
This sequence comes from Pseudomonadota bacterium, assembly GCA_040388765.1. Classification (GTDB taxonomy): domain Bacteria; phylum Pseudomonadota; class Alphaproteobacteria; order Sphingomonadales; family Sphingomonadaceae; genus Sphingomonas. The sequence goes on from JAZKBG010000003.1 coordinate 74,840, forward strand.
CCAGCCGCCGCACACGTCCTATTTCCTCGGCGCGAAGTGACGCGATGCTGGTGAGTGCGATGCTGATGGCGGCAGCCGGACCGGTGCTGCGCTTCGATCTTGGGCGTGGCGGCGACGGGCGGACTGTGGTCGCACCGGACAAGCCATATGCGGCGGGCGGATACGGCTATGAACCGCAGCGGCGGGGCAAGGAATTCTCCTTCTCCGCCGCGGTGCCGGAGGGCAATTACCGCGTGACTGTCCGCGTCGCCGGCCGCGTGACGGTAAAGGCCGAATCGCGCCGCCTGATGCTGCGCGACATCGCGACGAAGCCCGGCCGCTACGAGACGCGCAGCTTTATCGTCAACGTCCGCACCGCCCAGCTCGCCCCGCCTCCGGCGAACGCGCCGGGCGGCACACAGGTACGGCTGAAGGATCGCGAGATCGGCAGCCGGACGTGGGACGACAAGCTGACGCTGGAGTTCCTCGGCGATCCGGACGTGGCGTCGATCGATATCGCGCCGGTCGATGTGCCGACCGTCTATCTCGCCGGCGATTCCACCGTCACCGACCAGCAGGCCGAACCCGCGGCCAGCTGGGGCCAGATGCTCCCCGCCCTGTTCGGCCCCGGCGTCGCCATCGCCAACCACGCCGAATCGGGCGAGACGCTGAAATCCTTCGTCACCGAGCTGCGCCTCGACAAGATCCTGTCGCAGATCCGCGCGGGCGACTGGCTGGTCATCCAGTTCGGCCACAACGACCAGAAGGCGAACTGGCCGCAGACCTATGCCGACGCCGCGGTCGGCTATCCGGCGTGGCTGCGCACCTATATCGCCGAAGCGCGGCGGCGGGGCGCGCATCCGGTACTGGTGACCTCACCCGAACGCCGCAATTACGACGGCGGCAAGGTCCGCCCGACGCTGGCCGACTATGCCGCCGCGGTGCGCAAGGTCGGGCGCGAGGATGGCGTGCCGGTGATCGACCTGCAGGCCGCAACGATCGCGCTGTACGAGGCACTTGGCGAAACGCAGGCCGCGACGCTGTTCAACGACGGCGGCAAGGATCGTACGCATCACGACAACGCCGGCGCATGGTTCCTGGCGCGGGCGGTGGCGGCCGGGATGGCGGGTCAGGTGCCGGCGCTGGGCACTTTGCTCAAGCCCGAAGCGCGGGCGTTCGATCCGGCCAGGCCCGACCTGGCCGAGGGCCGGATCGCGCCGAGCATCGCCCAGAGCGCGGTGCGTCCGGCGGGGAGTTGACCCATACACCCCCCATCCCGTTCGTGTCGAGTAGAGACCGAGTAGCTGCGAAGCAGCGTATCGAGGGCTTGTATCGAGACATGCTCGCCAAATTTCGATCCCTCGACACGGGCTGTCGATACGGCCTGCGGCCTACTCGATCCCTACTCGGGATGAACGGTGGGTCGAAAGCTTGATGCGCACCGGCCTCGTCATCGACGTCCGCACCCACGGGGCAACCGGCACCGGCATCACCCCCGACACCCCCGCGATCAACGCCGCGATCCTTGCCGCGCACACCACCGGCGGTGGCACGGTTGTCCTCCCGCCCGGCCGCTATCTCAGCCACTCGCTGCGCCTCAAAAGCCGCGTCACCCTGGCGATCGAAGCCGGCGCGACGCTGATCGCCGCCGCGGGCACGGGCTACGACCTGCCCGAAGATCGCGGCCCCCCACTCTATCAGGATTTTGGCCACAGCCACTGGTACAACAGCCTGATCTGGGCCGACGGTGCGGAGGATATCGCGATCGTCGGCGGTGGCACGATCGATGGCGCAGGCCTGACCCGCGACGGCCCCGGCACGCCGTGGAGCAGACAGGCCGGCGAGCGCCCGCTGTCGATGGCCGGCATGCCCGCCGCCGCGATCGACCAACTCGAACGCAGCTACGCAGCGATGCAGGGACGCGGCAACAAGGGCGTAGCGCTCGCCCATTGCAAGCGCGTACGGATTGAAGGACTGACGATCGTTCGCGCCGGACATTTCGCGATCCTGGCAAGCGAGGTCGACGACCTCGACATCGCCGACCTGACGATCGACACCAACCGCGACGGCATCGACCTGGACTGTGTGCGTCGCGCCCGCGTGCTGCGGTGCCGGGTCAACACGCCGAACGACGACGGAATCGTGCTCAAGACCAGCCTCGCGCTCGGGCTTGGTGCTTGCGAGGATATCGACATCCGCGACTGCACCGTCAGCGGTTACGACCCCGGTACGCTGATCGACGGCACGCGCACTCGCAAACAGCAGCTGTCCCCCGACCGCGACCGCGTGACCGGGCGGATCAAGCTGGGGACCGAAAGCAACGGCGACTTCCGCCGCATCCGCATCGCCAATTGCCGGTTCGAGCGCAGCCGTGGCCTCGCGATCGAGACGGTCGATGGCGGGATCATCGAGGATGTGCTGGCCGAGAACCTGACGATGGACGAGGTGACGACCGCGCCGCTGTTCCTGCGGCTCGGCGCACGGCTGCGCGGGCCGGAGGGAACGCAGGTCGGCGCGATGCGCAACATCGAGATTCGCGGACTGGTCGCGCGGGGGATCGATCCGCGTTTCGCCGCGACGCTTGCCGGCCTGCCCGATCACCCGATCGAATGCGTCCAGCTGCGCGATATCGACCTGCAGTTCGACGGCAGCGTCGCGGACCCGGTGCCCACCCCGCCCGAACTCGCCGACGCCTATCCCGAACCCAGCATGTTCGGCCCGACCCCGGCCTGGGGCCTGTGGGCGCGGCATGTCGTCGGGCTGGACGTGCGCGGCCTCCGCCTGTCGCGCAGCGCCGCCGACCCGCGCCCGCCGGTTCGACTCGACGACGCCGCGGTGGCGCGCGCCGAGGACACGCAATATTGGCCGGGGACGATTTGACGCCGCCGCCCTGATCGCCTACCATATGTTGCGTAACAGTCCCATATAGTGGGTATGGAGGGAGAGGGCGTGACCAGCAGCCATGCATTCCGGATGCAGCTCAAGCCCGGCGTCGTCGACGAATATAAGGCGCGCCACGACGCGATCTGGCCCGAACTCGCCGCACTGCTCCACGACAGCGGCATCCGCGATTATTCGATCTTCCTCGACGAGGAGACGCTGGCGCTCTTCGCCGTTCTCAAACTCACCGACGACAATAATCGCGACGCGCTGCCCGGCCATCCGGTCATGCGGAAATGGTGGGACCATATGGCCCCGCTGATGGAGGTCGAGGCGGACAACAAACCCCGCGAATGGCCGCTCAAGCCGCTGTTCCACCTGCCATGATCCGCGCTGCCCTCCTCGCCGCCGCTGCGCTGGCATCCCCCGCCGCCGCGCAGGTCGCGAAGCCGACCGCGAACCTGTCCGCGCCGGTCAAGACCTTCGGCCGCGTATCCTATGACGCGCGCTCACTGATGATCGACGGCAAGCGCACGATCATCTGGTCGAGCGAGATGCACGCGTTCCGCCTGCCCTCCCCCGACCTGTGGCGCGACGTGTTGCAGAAGATGAAGGCCAGCGGTTTCAACACCGTCGCCTTCTATTTCGACTGGGGATTCCACAGCCCGAAACAGGGCGTGTACGACTTCAGCGGCATCCGCGACATCGACCGGCTGCTGACGATGGCGGAAGAGGAAGGCCTCTACGTCATGACCCGCGCCGGGCCGTATGTGAATGCGGAACTGACCCGCGGCGGCTTCCCCGGCTGGCTGGTCAACCAGCGCGTGCGGGCGCGCACCGACGATCCCGAGTATCTCGCCGCCGCCGACGAATGGCTGACGAAGGTCAATGCGATCATCGCGCGTCACCAGATCAACGGCGACGGCAAGGGCAACCGGGGGAACGTCATCCTGCACCAGATCGAAAACGAACTGGCGCTGACCACCCCGGCGCAGCGCCGCTACATGGACCATCTCTACGCCAAGGCGCGGGCGGACGGGATCACCGTGCCGATCTTCCACAACGATCAGGGCCGCAACGGATATTGGGTGCCGCCGGGTACGACCGTGCCCAAGACGGTCGAGGGCCCGGCCGATCTCTATGCGTTCGACGGCTATCCCGGCGGCACCTGCACCGTCGGCGGCAAGCCGACGCGGAGCAGCGCCGCGCCCGACTGGGGATATTACGGCACCGGCGGTGCGCGCGGCGGAGCTTCGGCCTCGCCCGACACGCCCGGGTTCCTCGCGGAATTCGGCGGCGGCTGGTTCGATTATTGGGGATCGAACGGCGGCTACGAATGCAACGCGATCCAGCGCGGCAAGCGGTTCCAGCGCGTGTTCTACGGCACCAACCTGGCCAACGGCATCGGCATCCAGAGCTTCTACATGGGGTTCGGCGGGACCAGCTGGGGCTGGCTGCCCGCGCCCGTCGTCTTCACCAGCTATGATTACGGCGCGGCGATTTCCGAAACGCGCGAGGTGCGGCCCAAGGCGGAGGAACTGAAGCAGCTCGGCGGGCTGATTCAGGCGGTGCCGGACTTGGCGGGGATGATCCCGGCGGGGCCGGTGCAGATCTCGTCCGACCGCATCCAGGTCTATCACAACCGCAATCCGGAAACCGACGCGCGGTTCCTGATGGTCACGCACAAGCCGTCGAACGGGACGAGCGCGGACCGGTTCACCGTCACCGCCGACCTGCCCGACGGGCGCTACACGCTGCCGATGCAGCTGAACGGCTTCGATGCGAAGTGGCTGGTCGCGGGGGTCAACCTCGGCGGGCAGCGGCTGGTGTACTCCACGTCCGAACTCCAGACCGCGGTGCGGCAGGACGGGCGCGACATCGCGCTGGTCTATGGCCGCGCGGGCGAAGCCGGCGAGACGGTCCTGCGCTATGCGAGCGCGCCGAAGGTCACCGTGCTCGACGGCGGCGCGACGTCGGCATTCGCCAACGGCGACCTGAAACTCAGCTACACCCACCGCGGCCTGACGCGGGTGCGCATCACCGGCGGCGGGCGGCCCGACCTGTTGCTGCTGATCGGCGACGAGGCAGAGGGGGCGAAGTTCTGGAAACAGGGCGACGCGCTGGTCCGCGGTCCTGCGCTGCTCCGGCGCGGCGTGACGAAGGGCGGGACGCTGGCGCTCACCGGCGACACCCGCGCGGCCGAGCCGATCGAAGTCTGGGCACCGTCCGCGATCCGCGCACTGACGTGGAACGGCGCGAAGCTGGCGACGACGCGATCGACCAGCGGCACACTGGTCGGCCAGCTTGCCGGACCGGCCGAGATCGCGCTGCCCGCACTCACTGGCTGGCGCACCGCCGCCGGATCGCCCGAAACCGCGCCCGGCTTCGACGACTCCGCCTGGGCGAAGATCGACAACCGCTCCTATGCCAGCATCACCGCGCGGCCCGACGGCCAGCCCAACATGTCGATGGACGCGTACGGTTTCCACGAAGGCGATGTGTGGTATCGCGGGCGCTTCACCGGATCGGCGGACGCACAGGCGCTGCGACTCTATTACGGCGCGGGCGGCTCCGGCATGGTCCAGGCGTTCCTCGACGGCAGGCTGATTGGACAGGACGAACTGGCCCACGGCCTGCCGCGTCCGATCACGACGGGTGTCGCGAACTTTGCGCTGCCCGACGCGGCGCGCGCGCCCGGCGAACATGTCCTGTCGGTCATGGTCCGCAACAACGGCCACAACTGGGATCTCGATTCGGACGATTTCCACAAGGAAGCGCGCGGGCTCGTGTCCGCTTCGATCGAACCCGCCGCCGGTCCGAGCTTCGCCGTGCCGATCGCGTGGCGCATCCAGGGCCGTGCCGGCGGCGAGGATATCACCGACCCGGTCCGCGGCGTGCCCAACGTCGGCGGCCAGTACGGCGAGCGGATGGGCTGGCACCTGCCGGGCTTCGACGACCGCGCCTGGAAGCCTGCGACGCCGGCCGCGGCGGGCACGACTTGGTATCGTACGCAGTTCGACCTGAACGTCCCCAAGGGCCAGGATGCGACGATCGGCGTCGCGTTCGGCGACACGACCAAGCCACGCTCGGCCGCGCAGTATCGTGTGCTGATTTTCGTCAACGGCTGGCAGATGGGCCAGTTCATCGCCCACATCGGCCCGCAGCGGGTGTTCCCGGTGCCCGAGGGTATCCTGAACCACCGCGGTCGCAACAGCATCGCGTTGGCGGTCACCTCCGATGGCGCGCCCGGCAACACGCTGGAGGATGTGAAGCTGGTGACGCTGCGCAACGTCCGCGGCGGGCTGCCGGTGCGGATGGTCGCCGCTCCCGCGACGCCGGCCGAGCTGAAATGAAGGTCACCCGACGCCAGACGATCGCCGGCGGCACCGCCGTCGCCACGCTGGCGGCGGTGCCGGGCTGGGCGCAAGATACGCCGCCAGGCACACCGTCACCATCGATGCTGTGGTACGAGCGGCCCGCGACCGACTGGGTCGAGGCGCTGCCGGTCGGCAACGGGCGGCTGGGCGGCATGGTGTTCGGCGGGATCGCGTCGGAGCGCATCCAGCTGAACGAAGACACGTTCTTCTCCGGTGGCCCCTATGACACCAACAATCCCGAAAGCGCCGCCGCGCTTCCCGAGGTCCGACGGCTGATCTTCGCGGGCCGCTACGCCGAGGCGCAACAGCTTGCCGATGCGAAGCTGCTCGGGATCCCGCACAGGCAGATGAGCTATCAGCCGATCGGTGACCTGCTGATGCTGTTCCCCGGGCTGGAGAACGCACAAGACTATCGGCGGAGCCTCGACCTCGATGGCGCGATCACCCGTACGCGGTTCCGCACCGGATCGACGACCCATGTCCGCGAGGTCATCGCGTCGGCCGTCGATCAGGTCGTCGCGATACGCCTGACCGCCGGTGGCCGCGGCGGCGTGACCGCCATGATCGCGCTGGCCAGCCCGCAGGCCGCGGAGGTGACGCGCAGCAGCGCCGACACGCTGATGATGTCCGGGATCGGCCCCGATGCCGAAGGCATCGCCGGGCGCGTCCGTTTCGCATCGCGCGTCAGGCTGATGCACGACGGCGGCGCGCTGACCCGGACCGGCGACACATTGTCCATACGCGGCGCGAAGGAAGTGCTGCTGCTGGTCGCGACCGCCACCAGCTTTCGCGCGCCCAACGACGTTTCCGGCGACCCCGAGGCGCTGACCGCAGCGACGCTGGCCCGCATCGGCGACAAGCCATGGGCGCGCATCCTGGCCGATCACCAGGCCGACCATCGCCGCCTGTTCCGCAGCTGCACGATCGGTCTCGGCACGACCGCAGCGGCCGCGTTGCCGACCGACGAGCGCATCCGCCGCTCCGCCGAACTCGACGATCCTGCGCTTGCCGCGCTGTATCACCAATATGGCCGCTATCTGCTGATCGCATCGTCGCGCACGGGCACCCAACCGGCCAATCTGCAAGGCATCTGGAACGAGAAGACCAATCCCAGCTGGCAGTCCAAATGGACGATCAACATCAATACCGAGATGAACTATTGGCCAGCCACAATGACCGGGCTGGGCGAGTGCGTCGAGCCGCTGCTGCGGATGGTGAAGGAACTGTCGGTCACGGGGCGCAAGACCGCCCGCGATATGTATGGCGCGCGTGGCTGGATGGTGCACAACAACACCGACGTCTTTCGCCAGACCGCCGTCGTCGATGGTGCGAAATGGGCGTTGTGGCCCACCGGTGCCGCGTGGCTGTTGTCCAATCTGTGGGATCATTGGGACTATAGCCGCGACCGGACATTCCTGGCCGAGATCTATCCGCTGATGACCGGCGCCTGCGCATTCTATCTCGACACGTTGCAGGTCCATCCGCGAACGGGCGAGCTCGTCACCAACCCGTCGCTGTCGCCGGAGAATGCGCATCCGTTCGGCGCGTCGATCTGCGCCGGTCCGGCGATGGACAGCCAGTTGCTGCGCGACCTCTTCGATCGCACCACACACGCATCTGAGTTGCTCGGGCGCGACGCCGGCCTGCGCACGCGGTGGCGCGCGGCGCGCGCGCGTCTGCCCAAGGACCGTATCGGCAAGGCCGGCCAGTTACAGGAATGGATGGACGACTGGGACACGGATGCGCCCGAACCCCATCACCGCCACGTCAGCCATCTCTACGCGCTCTATCCTTCCGAGCAGATCGACCCGGAGACGACACCCGCGCTGGCCGCCGCCGCGCGCCGCACCCTGGAACTGCGCGGCGACGACGCGACCGGGTGGAGCCTCGGCTGGAAGCTGAACCTGTGGGCAAAGCTGGGCGACAGCGAGCATGCACACAAGATCCTGCGGATGCTTCTGGAACCGCGGCGGACCTATCCCAACATGTTCGACGCCCACCCGCCGTTCCAGATCGACGGCAATTTCGGCGGCACCGCGGGGATCACCCAGATGCTGGTGCAGAGCCACGCCGGCGGCGTCCATCTGCTCCCCGCCCTGCCCCGCGCTTGGCCGACGGGATCAATCGCCGGAGTCAGGGTGCGTGGCGGCGGTGTGGTCGATGTTCGCTGGAATGGCGGCAAGCTGGTGGAGGCGGTGTTGCGATCCGAGCGCGGGGGCCGGTTCCGTGTGCATCATGGCGCACAGCGCATGGCGGTTTCGCTGCGCGCCGGCGGTACGCGGCGGCTCCGGCTCGACCCTGACGGACGACTTGTGGAGCGCGCATGACCCCGATCCTGAACCTGTCGCGGCGCAATGTGCTGGTCGGCAGCGCCGCCGTGGCGATCACGCTGCCCGCCGCCGCGTCTGCGCCATCGGCGGTGGAGCGCTTTCCCGTCTGGCCCGGCCGCCCCCCCGGCGGAGAAGGCCTGAACGTACGCGATGAAGTGGTGAAGCGCTCCGCCACCGGCGGGGCGGATGACATCGCCTGGCCGCATGTCGCGACGCCGATGCTGAACGTCGTACCCGCGACGAACCCGACTGGCGCGGCGCTGCTGATGATCCCGGGCGGCGGCTATGCGCGGATCGCGCTGGGTCGCGAGGGATCGGCGATCGCGCGGATGTTTGCGAGCCGCGGCATCACCGTGTTCGAGCTGCTCTATCGCCTGCCGCACGACGGCTGGGTTGCCGGCCCCGACGCGCCCCTACAGGATGCCAAGCGCGCGCTGCGGCTGATCCGCGCGCGCGCTGCGCGGTGGAAGGTCGATCCGGCGCGCGTCGGCACAATCGGTTTCTCGGCCGGCGGGCATCTCGCCGCCCGCCTCGCCAGCCGCGCCGCGCTCCAGACCTACGCGCCCATGGATGCCATCGATCGTGAGTCCGATCGGCCCGTCGTCGCCGGACTCTTCTTTCCCGTCATCACGTTGCAGGGCGATTCCGCGCACGGCCAGTCGAAGCGCGAACTGCTCGGCAGCGACATCAGCCCCGAGCGCATCCGTCGCTTCTCGGCCGAAAGCGACCTGCCCGCCGACATGCCGCCGACCTTCGTCGCGCATGCCGCCGACGATCCGGTGGTCAAGCCGGCCAACAGCCTGACGATGTTCGCTGCGCTGCAGGCGGCGAAAATTCCATCCGAGCTGATGATTTTCGAAAAGGGCGGCCACGGTATCCCGCTGGTCGAGGACGGCAAGCCGCACCCCTGGCCCGAGCTGTTCCTGCGCTTTGCCGGGCGGCACGGCCTGTGAACGTCACGCGACGTGACCTGGGTCTGGGTGCGGGTGCTATGGGCGTGGCGGCGATCGCCGGCCCTGTGCAGGCGAAATCGGGCGCGCGGCCGTGGCCGTATCTGATCGGGGCCGACATCTCGTGGATCCCCGAGGACGAGTATGTCGGCGCGACCTACTGGCGGGACGGCGTCCGGCGCGACCCGCTGGCGATCCTGCGAGATGCCGGGTTCAACGCGCTGAAGCTGCGGCTGTTCGTCGATCCGGCGCGGGGCTATTCCAAGGGCAAGCCCGGCGGGCCGTGGTGCGGCCTGGACCAGATCACCGCCATGTCGCGGCGGATCAAGGCGGCGGGATTCCACCTGTCGATCACGCTGCATTATTCCGACACCTGGGCCGATCCGCAGCATCAGGAGAAGCCCGCGGCGTGGGGCGACCTGCCCTTCGCGAGACTGGTCGAGACGGTCGGACGCTACACCGCCGACACCTGGGCGGCGCTGAAGGCGGCGGACGCGGCGCCCGACCTCGCGATCCTGGGCAACGAGACGACGTTCGGCATGCTGTGGCCGGAAGGCCGCGTGCCGCTGACCATCCCGACCGGCAATCCGCAAACCGACGCAGTGCACATGAAGGTTTCGGGCACCGGCGGCTACGATCGTTTCGCTGCGCTGCTCAAGGCCGCACTGGCGGCGACCCGCGCCACGCTTCCCGACGTCCCGGTCGCGCTGCACAACCATCTCGGGCGGCACTGGCCGATCGTTCGCCACTGGACCGACAGCCTGCTGGAGCGCGGCGTACGCTTCGATGCGCTCGGCTTCTCCTGCTATCAGCAGGCCGCCGAGGGCGACTGGGAACGCACGTTCGACCAGTTCGCGCGGCGCTACCCCGACCTCGGCTTCTTCGCGATCGAATACTCCTCGCGCAAACGCTACCTCAACGACCTGATCCATGCACAGCCGCACGGCTGGGGCAGTTATATCTGGGAGCCGACCCGCCATCAGGAGGCGATCTTCCTGAAGGACGGGGTCAGCGCCGGCGAGGGCCCACGGCCCAACCTGCTCTCACAGGGCATCAATGCCGCCGAAGCCCCCGGTGCTGTGCCCGCGCCAACCACCGAGCCGAAGCGCCGCAACCACGGCGGGCGCTACGACGCCGACCCGACATTCCTCCGCCTCTATCGACAGATGGCGGACGACTATGCTGCAACCGATACCAGGAGACGATAATTGGCCGCGCTGACCCACGACATTCCCCGGAGCGAGATCACCAGCAAGATCGACCTGCTGATGGACAACCTCGTCAACATCAAGGACGAGACGGGGGAGTTCCTGCTCCACCTCGACGACGGGCGGATCATCGACACCAAGGGCTGGGCCGGCTGGGAATGGACCCACGGCGTCGGCCTGTTCGGCATGTGGCGCTATTTCGAGCAGACCGGTGACAGGAAGGCGCTCGACATCGTCAAGGCGTGGTTCGCCGATCGTTTCGCGGAAGGCACCCCGACCAAGAACATCAACACGGTCGCGCCGTTTATCACGCTCGCCTACCTGTACGAGTACGAGCCGGACCCGAGCTACATCCCCTATCTCGATACCTGGTGCGAATGGCTGATGGCTCCCGACGGCCTGCCCAAGACCGAAGAAGGCGGGTTCCAGCACATCGTCTACAACGACGTGAACCCCGGCGAGATGTGGGACGACACGTTGATGATGAGCGTACTGCCGCTCGCCAAGATCGGCTTGCTGCTGAACCGGCCGCACTATGTCGAGGAGGCCAAGCGCCAGTTCCTGGTCCACATCAAGTACCTGTTCGATCGCAAGACCGGGCTGTGGTTCCACGGCTGGGACTTCACCGGGCGGCACAATTTCGCGGAAGCGCTGTGGGCGCGCGGCAATTGCTGGGTGACGATTGCGATTCCGGAGATCATCGAGATCCTCGACCTGCCCGAAGGCGACGCGTTCCGCACCTTCCTGATCGACACGTTGGCCGCGCAGGTGAAGACGCTGGCCGAGACGCAGGACGAGAGCGGCCTGTGGCATACGCTGGTGATGGACCCGACGTCCTACCTGGAGGCCTCGGCCACCGCCGGCTTCGCCTATGGCATCCTGAAGGGCGTAAGGAAGGGCTATCTGCCGCGCGAGTACGAAGCAGTCGGGATCAAGGCGGTACGCGGTGTGCTCGCCAATATCGACGCCACGGGTGAGCTACAGCAGGTCAGTTTCGGCACCGCGATGGGCGACACGCTGCAATTCTACAAGGATATCCGCCTGACCTCGATGCCCTATGGCCAGAGCCTGGCGATCTGTGCGCTGGGCGAGTTTCTGCGGACCTATATCTAAACCGATCGGTGCCTCCGCGCAGGCGGGGCCCAGGGTTACAAGCGGAAAAGCCCGTGGCCCTGGGCTCCCGCCTGCGCGGGAGCACGATAAGCATAGGTTACTTCGCCTTCGCCACCTCGACCGCATAGACATGCGCGGCGCCCTCGAAATTGCCGCGAAACACGATCCACTTGCCGTCCGGCGTGAACGTCATGTTCGGCTCCATGCGATAGTCCTGCTTGCGCATATCGACCAGCTTCTCGGTGTCGAAGGTCCCGGTCGAGATCAGGCTGTCGGCGTCGTCGGCGTGGATGCCCGCGACGTCGGGCAGATCCCTGGGTGTCAGCAGCATCAGATATTTGGCGTCGCTCGCCTTCGCGACCATCTCGGCATCGCCGCCGTCGCTCGAGAAGCGCGCCTCGGTCGGGGACAGGTTGAAGTGTACGCCCCACTGATTGCGGTTCACCAGATACTGCCGCCGCTTGCCGCTGGCGATATCATAGCCCGCGACCCAGAACACCTGACCGCGCGGCGTCTGGAGGTCATACCAGATCGTCTTGCCATCGGGGGACCAGAATTCGTGGCCGGCGATTTCCATGTTCATCGTGCGCTTGTGCACCAGCGTCTTGCCCGAACCGTCGGCGCGGATCGTCCAGACGCGATCGACGCGGTGCCACGGCCCCTCGTGGCAGTACATGATCTGCAGAGGGTCGGTGGGTGAGAACTGGACATGGTTCAGCCAGTCCTTCGACGCGGTGACGACGCGACGTGCGCCGGTGCGCGTGTCGATCGTGAAGATCTCCATCGGCACACCGGCATCGAGCCGCCGGTTCATGTGGGTTTCCTTGGCGTCGGCATAGGTCATCGGCCGCCCGTCGGGCCAGTTGGCGCGGTAATCATTGACGCCCGGCGTGTTCTCCTCGCCGGCGCGCGCCAGCGTGCCGTCGGGCTTCAACGGCACCACCGCGGTGGCGACCTGGCCCAGCAGCAAAGTCTCGTCGGCGTTGATCGAACCGATCCAGCCGCCGGGCACGGTCGCGATGCGGCGGACCTTGCCGGTGTCGGCGTCCGCGGCGAACACCGCGAACGGCTTGCCGGAGTCGTCACGCGCGCGCTCGGCGAAATAGACGTTGCGCGTGCGTCGGCCGGTGAAGAGCAGGACCGCGCCCTTCTGGCGGACCAGAGGCTTCACATTCCACGTCTTGAGGTCGACGATGTCGATCCCGCTGGGCGTGGTGATGACCATCGCGTCACCCTGCGGCAGATAGCTGTTCTGGTGGAAGTAGAGGTTGACCGATCCCGCCTCGCGGCTGACGCGGACGACCTGGTGGCCGGTCAGCGGGTCGATCCATTGCCTGGCGGGTTCGGCGTGGGCGGCGGTGGTCGTCGCGACGAGGGCGATGACAAACCTGCATCCGTTCGCCCTGAGCTTGTCGAAGGGCCGTACTGCGATACGCACGCGACGACTATGCGGCACGAAGTGCGGTGCTTCGACAAGCTCAGCACGAACGGACCTCGAGGAATGCCGCATCACCATCTCTCCCACGTCCGACTTGATGTCGTTCCACATATCATGATAGCAGTTCATAATATGGAGTAAAGGACGGGCCAGACCCGTCCTCCGGGGAGGAAATCGCTTGGCCACCACTGCCCCCACGGCGCCCACGCGCCGTCAGCCGCGCTGGTATAATTACTGGGGCTGGGGATCGGGCGACATGCTCGGTGCAGGCGCTCAAGCCGTCGTCACCGGATGGCTGCTCTATTTCTTCACGACCTTCTGCAACATGTCGGCGGCAGAAGCCGGACTGATCCTCGGCCTGCCGCGGCTGCTCGAGGCGATCACCTGCCCGCTGATCGGCTATGTCTCGGACAATCTGCGCCACACCTGGATCGGGCGGAAGGTCGGGCGGCGCAAGATCTTCCTCATCATCACCATCCCGCTGCTGCCCAGCTTCGCGCTGATCTTCATCGCCGGGCACAGCTTCACTTACTATCTGTTGACCTTCATCTTCTTCGAATTCGTCTACACGATGTTCCTGATCCCGTGGGAGACGCTGGCCGCGGAGATGACCAACGATTACCGCGAGAAGGCGAAGTTCGCCGGCGCGCGGATGCTGGTCGCGCAATCCTCGGCGATCCTGGCCTCCTATCTGCCGACGCTCATCATCGGCCAGTTGGGCGGCAAGGATTCGCCCGACACCTTCTTCATCATGGCGGCGATCTTCGGCGCGATCTTCAGCCTCGTCGTGCTGCTTGTGGTGATCTTCACGTGGGAACGGCCCTATACCGAGGCGGAGACGCGGATCCAGCCCAAGCCGCTCGACATGAAGACCGCGCTGCTGATCCCGGCGACGATGTTCCGCGACCTGTTCTCCACCCTGCGCATCCGCGCGTTCCGCCAGCATCTGTCGATCTATCTCGGCGGATACATCTCGCAGGACATCTTCAACACCGCCTTCCCGATCTTCGTCGTGACGGTGATGATGGGCGCGACGCTCATCATCTCGCAGCTGCTGACCGTGATGTACGTCGCGCAGCTGATCTCGGTCCTGATCGCGATCAACATCGTCATCCGCACCGGGCCGGTCGTCGCCTACCGCATCGCGATCAGTTTCTTCGGGGCCGGACTGCTGCTGTTCCTGGCGTTCTACGCGTTCCGGCCCGCGGCGTTCGTCGCGGACCTGAACGCGCTCGACGGCAACATCCTGTCGGCGCTGAACCCGGCGTCGGCGGCGTTCAGCCCGGTGCTGATCTTCTGGCTGTTCGTGCCGATCATCCTGGCGGGGCTGGGCCGCGGTACGCTCAATTTCGTGCCCTGGTCGGTCTACAACTACCTGCCCGACGTCGATGAGGCGGTAACCGGGCAGCGGCGCGAGGGTATCTTCGCGGGCGTCATGACTTTGGTGCGCAAGCTCGCGCAGTCCGCCGCGATCATCTGCACAGGGTGGATCATCGATCTCGGCGGCTATGTCTCGCCCAAGGGTGCCCCCGGCGGCGCGGTGGTCCAGACGCCGGAGGCGATCGCCAACATCACCTGGCTGCTGGTGCTGGGGCCGACTCTGGTCATGCTCGCCGGGTTGTTCGCCTCGTGGCGGTTCCGCCTGAATGCCCGCACGCACGACGTGCTGATGGCCGAGATCGACCATCTGCGCGCCGGCGGGACCGAGCCGACCTCTCCGCAGGCCCGGTCGGTGGTCGAGGATCTGTCGGGCTGGAAGTACGATCAGCTGTGGGGCAGGAATCCGGTTGCGGGCGGGCAGCGCTGATGCTCCACCGCCGCACCTTCCTCGCCACCACGCTGGCAGCCACCGCCCTCACCCCGCTGGCGCCGCTGACCGCGCGTACGCCGCGCCGGACGAGCGACCTGCCGATGCCGCCCCCGCGCGACCGGCTCGACCCGCCCTATCCCAAGGAAGAACCCGGCCGCCTGTCGCTCGACCGCGGCTGGCGCTTCCATCTGGGCGACATCCCGATGCCCGAGATCACCGGGCACCAGGCGAGCTACGAGAACGCCAAGGCCGGCGCATCGCACGGTGCCGCCGCGATCAGTTTCGACGACAGCGACTGGCGTGAGGTCGATGTGCCGCACGACTGGGCGATCGAGGCAGCGGTCGATCCCAAGGCCAACATCGCGCAAGGCTACCGCCGCCGTGGTGTCGGCTGGTATCGCCGCACGATACGGCTCGACCCCGCACTTCGGGGCAAACTGCTCGAGATCGATTTCGGCGCGATCGCGACGCATGCGACCGTGTGGGTCAACGGCACGATCGTCGAGCGCAACTGGAGCGGCTATAACGGCTTCCGAGTCGATCTGACCCCCTATGCCCGCTTCGGCGACGAGCTGAACACGATCGCGATCCGGGTCGATGCCGATCCGATGGAGGGCTGGTGGTACGAGGGTGCCGGCATCTATCGTCACGTCTGGCTGGCGGTGCGCGAGGCCGTCCACATCGTGACCGATGGCGTCCACTGCGATCCGCGCCGCGCGGAAGACGGAACGTGGAGCGTGCCGGTCGCGGTGACGCTCGACAACATCGCGACCGCCGCGCGCACGGTCACCGTCGAGACGCAGTTGCTGGCTCCGAACGGATCGGTGATCGCGACGCAGACCGCCTCCACCGCCGTCGCACCCTTGCGCCCGGTCACCGCCAGCCTGCTGCTGCCGGCCGCGAACCCGACCCTCTGGTCGCCCGAGACGCCGACGCTCTATGCCGTCGCCGTCCGGGTCCGCGATGGCGCTAACGTACTCGACCAGCGCCGCATCCCGATCGGCTTCCGCTGGTTCCGCTTCGACGGGCGCACCGGCTTCCACCTCAACGGCCGACCTTACAAGATCAAGGGCACCTGCAATCATCAGGATCACGCCGGCGTCGGCACCGCGATCCCCGATGCGCTATGGGACTGGCGGGTACGTCGACTGAAGGCGCTGGGGTCGAACGCGATCCGCATGTCGCACAACGCGCCGCCGACCGAGCTGCTCGACGCCTGCGACCGCCACGGCCTGCTGGTGATGGACGAGAACCGCCAGTTCAACCCCAGTCCCGATTACCTGGAACAGCTGACCTGGATGGTCCGCCGCGACCGCAACCGGCCGAGCGTGTTCATGTGGTCGGTGTTCAACGAAGAACCGATGCAGGGCAGCCCCCAGGGCTATGAGATGGTCCGGCGCATGTCGGCGGCGGTGAAGGCGCTCGACGACAGCCGCCCGGTCACCGCGGCGATGAACAGCGGCATGTTCGCGCCCGTGAACGTCAGCCACGCGGTCGATGTCGTCGGCTTCAACTACCAGATTTCGGAATACGACAAATATCACGCGGCGTTTCCGGACAAGCCGCTGACCAGTTCGGAGGACACCAGCGCCTTCGAGATCCGCGGCGAATGGGCGACGGACAAGAGCCGCAACATCATCACCAGTTATGACGACGAGGCCGCCGCTTGGGGCGCGACGCACAACGCCGCGTGGACGGCGATCGCCACCCGCCCGTTCCTGGCCGGCGGGTTCGTGTGGACCGGGTTCGACTATCACGGCGAGCCGACGCCGTTCGAATGGCCGACGACGTCGAGCCTGTTCGGGATCATGGATATCTGCGGCTTTCCCAAGCTCGCATTCCACCAGCATCGTGCGCAGTGGATCGACGACGCGCCCGTGCTGACGCTGCAACCGCACTGGACGTGGCCGGGGCGCGAGGGCCAGCCGATCCGCGTGGTCGCACTGACCAATGCCGAGCGGGTCGTACTGATGCTCAACGGCAAGGCGCTGGGCGAACGCGTGGTCGATCGGCTGAAGATGCCCGAATGGCAGGTGCCCTATGCGCCCGGCCGGCTGGAGGCGATCGGATATCGCGGCGGGCGCGAAGTGTCGCGCGACGTGATCGAGACGGTCGGCGCAGCCGTGGCGCTGCGGCTGACGCCCGACCGGCGGGTGATGGCGGGTGACGGCAGCGATGCGCAGCCGGTGACGGTGGACGCCGTGGATGCCGCCGGTCGTCACGTGCCGACCGCCAACCTGCCGGCGAAGTTCGCATGTCAGGGTGGCGCGATCATCGGACTGGGCAACGGCAACCCGAACGATCACGATCCCGAAAAGGGCGACGCGCGGAAGCTGTTCAACGGGCTGGCGCAGGTCATCGTCCGCGCCGATGCGGGGCGCGGCGCGTTGACGCTGCGCGCGACTGCGCCGGGTCTGAAACCCGCGACGCTGACGATCGACCGCATCGCCGCCACCCCGGCCGCGTCGGTCACGCCGGTCCGGCCCGAGATGCTGCTGAGCGTGTGGCAGCGCACACCCTTCCAGGCCACGCGACCCGATCCGGCGGTCAAGGTCGTGACGAACGATCGCTATGCGATGGCGGTCGGCCGCCCCGGCCGGCTGGAGGGGCCGAGCGCGGCGGGCGTGTGGAACAGCTATCAGATCGACTTCACGCCGCAGGCGCGTGTGCGCCAGCGTGGCGGGGTAGTGGCGATGACCGAAGTGATCGGCCGCGCCGAGGTCTGGCTCGACGGGCGCAAGGTGACGGAGAAGCGCGACTTCGCGCCCGGGCGGATCGACATTCCACTGCCCGCGGGCGAGGGATCACGACGGCTGGTGCTGCTGGTCGAGGGGGACGCGGGCAAGCCGTCGGGCATGGCCAAGCTGGTGGTGGTGCGGGAGCACGGGAGTTATTCGACTCCCTCTTCCCGCCCCTTCCGCCCCGCGGGCCGCGCGACCGCGTCCAGCGCCTCGGGCACCAGCGCCAGCGTCTGGATCGCCGCCAGCCCCCATTGCGATGCGCCATTGGTGGATACGCCCGGCCACTCGACCGTCCCACCGGGCAGCGTCACGCGAGGGTCGGTGGCCGGGGTCGGCATACCCGCATCCGCACCGTAGAATTCCTCCGCCGCGCGCCGCGCCAGCGCCGCGTCGTTTTCGGCATGCGCCGCATAGGCGGTCAATCGCGCATGCCCCTGCTTCAGGTTGCGCGGGCCGTACGGCTCGCCCCATTTCGCGACGAAGGCGTCCTTGGGCGCATTGTACCAGCGACAGTAATCCAGCCATGCCGCGCGGTATCGCGGCACGTCCAGCAGGCTCAGCAGTTCGGAGTTGATCTCCACCGCCCCGAACACCGCGTTCAGGTGCGACATGCTGCGCTTCGCCCCCGGCATGGCCAGGAACCGCCCGCTCGCCAGATGATAGGGGGCGCTGCCGGTCAGCCAGCCCTGCGGCAGCCGCCCGATGCTGTCCATGCCCGCGATGATCCGGTCGCGCATGCGCGCGTCGCCCGTACGCTCCCATTCGGCCAGCCACGCGCCCGCCAGCACCGACCAGGTGGTGCCGAAACTCATCGCGATCGTGCCTGCGGGCAAGGGCGTCGGATCGCGGCTCGGCACCTTGCGACCGATCTCCACCGCGGTCAGCGCATCCTGTGACGTGCTCAGCGCGCGCATCAGGTCGCCGACGCGTTCGTCGGCGGTCAGATAATAGAAGATGCGACGGTATGCGACGTTGCTGACACGCGGTTGCTTGGAACTGTCGCTCCAATGCTGCACCCCGTGCCGTGTCCCCAGCCCGGCGAAGCGGCCGAGGTGATAGACATCGACTTCGCCCGTATGGCGCGTCATCGCCTCGGCCAGCCGGAACGTCTTCGCATCGCCGGAGCGCAGCGCGGCATACCATAGCCACAGGTCGGGCGAGAGCTCGCTGTTGGCCCAGGCGAAACCGCCGATGTCGTATTTCCACTGGTGCCGGTCGGCATCGTAGCTGTGCATCACGTCGCCATGGTTCCAGAAACCATACCAGTTGCGCCGATCGACCTCGTCCGCATAGAAATCGACCAGATCGTCGAGCCGGTCCTCGATCACCGCGCGCTTGGGGGTGGAGCGGTCGGGCAGGCCCCAGTCGCCGAACACGCCCGCCGCGTGGATGTGCGAAGGCGCGGTCATCAGCTGGGGCGGCGTCGCGGCGGCGCGGGCCATCGCCTGCAACGCCGGCGTCTCCGGGGTGGCGGGCAGTGCCCACAGCATCAGTTCGCTGGTCCGCGCGATTCCTTGCGGCGTACCCCAGCCGGGTTCGTAATCCTCATAGGTGATGTCGAGACCCTGGTTCTGGGCCGCGAACGTCTCCATCCCCATCGTCCCGCGATAGGGGCGCAGGTCCATCGGCTTTGCATCCGGCGACCACAGCCACGCGGTCAGCGTCGCGCGGTCGGCGGCGGCGTCGCGGATATCGATCTGGGTCGGATGGCGCTGCCAGAAATAGCGTGTCGCGATCGCCGCGCCGCCCAGCGGCGACCCGACGTAGCCGAAGCCGGGCGCCCGCCGGCCCTCGCCCGCGTCGATCCAGCCCTGCGCCGCGCCGGTGCGCTTGGCGAGCGTGAAGCCGCCTGCCGACAGCTGCGACAGCGTGAAATCCGACCATGGCGGAATCCGCTCCAGCAACGCTCCGACCGGCGCGCGCATCTCGGCCACGGGCGGCGTCGCGCGGCCCGCCACCTGCGCGTCGCGAAACGCCTGGCCGGGATCGCGGCGCAGGCCCGTCAGCGGGCGCACCGCTTCGGCGAACATCGTGTCATCGCCGGTCGCCAGCCGGATGTGGCGATCGTGCAGGTTCCCGCGCATCGGAATACCGGTCGTCACGCCCAGTCCGGACAGGAACAGCTCGGCCGGGTCGATATCCAATACGAAACTGTGGACGATGCGCAGCGCGCGCGACCCGGCATAGGCATAGAGGCGGACCGTGAACGGCAGGATCGATCGCCCGCCGCCCTGATGCCGCCCCTCGACGCGGATGACCGCGCGGACCGGCCCGCGCTGCTCGACCACGACGCGCTCGATGACGCCGGTCAGCGGCACACGCGCGCCATCGGGCGATCCGGTGCGCACTTCGCCGGCCAGCCCGGCATTCTCCAGCAGGATGCGACCGCCGTCGCGCGCCGCGCGCACGATCGCGGGTCCGCTGCGGCCGATGTCCCAGCTCAAGGGCCCGCTGACGATCAGGACGCTGTCCGCCGTTTCGCGCACCGTCACCGGAGACGCGCCCGATGCCGGCGATCCGGGCGTCACACGATAGCCCGCGGCCGGCGCGTCCGACGCAGGCACCGCATGCGCGCTCCACTTGACCGATCCGTCGGGCCAGGTCGCCGTCACCCAGCTCTGCACGGGCACCGCCGCGCCGCGCCCGTCGGCAAGCTTGAACCGTGTCTTCGCAGCGACGCTGCCACGCGGCCATGGCACACCCCACGTCTGGCCGTCGTGCGCCGCCGGCGCTGCGTCATCGAGCCAGCGGACGGCAGCGGCCTGCTCCGCCGGCCGTCGCGCCGCGGACGCGGCCCGGGCCAGCACCGGCGACGCGGCACCTGCCAGCAATCCGGCGCGCAGGACGTCGCGCCTGCCGATCACCTGTCGCATCATCCCGCTCCTGCTTATTATCTGGTACATCGTCCCATGATATGCGCACTTACTCAAGCCGGGATATCTGGAACGCCATGATCCGCAGATGACTCTGCGTCGTCCGGAAGCCGAAATGCCCGCGGCGATAGGGTTCGGGATCGTCGAGGACGAACACCGGGCGACCATCGCGTTCCAGCGCGATCCGGTGGCCGTCGGCGATCAGCCGGACGTGAAACCGGCGGTTCGCGACGAGCAGGTCGTCCGGCCCGGACAGGTCATGCTGCGGCAGCAGCGGGCGGCGGTCGCGCACACCGATATAGCGACGGAACCGCGTCGTCGTGTTCCGGTTGCCGCCGATTCCGGCATAATAGGTGCGCAGTTCGTCATAGTCGGCGAAGGCACCGCTTCGCGCGCGCGCCAGCACGTCGCCGGATGCCACGCGAGCATCGGTCGCCATCCAGAAACAGTTGACGTCGCTGACCGCGTCATCGGGTCCGCCCGCCGCCACCGCGGTCACGTCGAAGTCGATCGCCAGCCGTCCGTGCAAGGCCTCGCGGAACCACAGCGTCACGCCGGCGGGCACATCGATATCCAGCACCCCGTCCTGCGCGACGATCCGCCCCGGCCGCTCGGCCTCGACCAGCCACTGGCCCAGCCCGTGGCGGAAATCGTCGCGGTGCAGGATGCGGCCATGCGCCGGCCGCGGCAGCGCGCAGCCGGCCAGACCCAGCGCACCACCGGTCATCACCATCCGGCGCGTCACCGACATCGATCCTCGCATCGCCACTCCCCTGGTTTACCGGCGCCGGCGGTCCGGCACATCGCCAGCAACCTAGGACTTGCAACTTCGCCCGACTATGCTAATTCTACAAAATGGATGAACGTCTCACATAGTGAGAACCGGTCGGGAGCCGGGGCAGTCATCGGACGGAATATCTGCCGGACGGCGGAGGACATACAAGAAATGTCCCCGCCCCGGTGCGACAACGGGAGAGGGGAATCATGGCTGATCGACTGAATGCACGCCGGCGGATGGGTGCGACCGCATCGTGGGCGGTGCTCGGGCTGCTGCTGAGCGGGGGCGCGGCCGCGGCGCAGACGACCGGCAGCCAGACGGTGCCCGACGACGTCGCCTCCGACGTCGTCGTCGTCGGATCGCGCGCCAGCCAGCAGTCGGCCAACAACCGCAAGAAGGACGCGAAGACCGCGACCGACTCGATCGTCGCCGACGACATCGGCTCGTTCCCCGATCGCAACGTCAACGAAGCCATCTCGCGCGTGCCGGGTGTCGCGCTCAGCCGCAACGAATTCGGCGAGGGTGATGGCGTCGCGATCCGCGGCAACGGCCCCGACCTGACCCGCATCGAACTCGACGGCGTCGGCGTTCAGGCGACCAACCCGCTGTCGTCGGGCCGTGGCGCCGATCTGCGCGAATTGCCCGCCGAAATCGTCAAGAGCGTCGATATCGTCAAGGGTTCGACCGCCGACATGACCGAAGGGTCGCTGGGCGGCAGCGTCCAGATCAAGACCCGCACCGGCCTGGATTTCCGCAAGCCGTATTTCTCCGTGCGCGGCGGCATGGGCCAGAACTCGCTGGGCAAGGACTGGACTCCCGACTTCAGCGGCGTCGCGGCGGGCAAGTTCCTGAACAACCGCCTGGGCGTGATCGCCAGCGGGACCTATGCCAAGATCCAGAACAACGGCCACGGGTTCGAGAACACGACCAGCAACAATCGCAACTATTCGCGGCTGTTCGATTTCGACAATTCGCCCGAAAAGACGTTCAGCCTGAACCCGGCCACGGTGGGCACCGATGCGGCCGACGTGCCGTTCGCCAACAGCACCGCGCCCGACGGCACGACGCTGACGCCGCGCGAACTTGTGACGCTGGCGGCCGGCGCGAAGTCGAAGGCGGAATGCCTGACGATCTTCCCGAACCTGCCCGCCCCGACCGCGAATCAGAGCACGGCGCAGAACGCGGTTCGGACGCAGCGGATCCTGGAGCAGCAGTCCTGCCTCAACCAGTGGAACGACTATACCCCGTCGCTGATCCGCAATTTCATGAACACCCAGACCGACCAGCGCTATTCGTTCGATACGCGCGTCGATTTCAAGGTGACCAGCGACCTGACGATCTTTGCCAAGGGCACGATCGCCAACCGCAAGGTTCATGACCAGAACCGCAGCCGCAACCCGATCACGCTGTTCAGCCAGAACGCGGCCGGCACGTTCCTCGACTCGACGACCGGCTATCCGCTGACCCGCGGCGTGTCGCCGAACGCGCTGCCCGGATACGCGGTCATCGACCCGCAATACGGCCTGAACGCGGTCACCTCGATCGTCGGCGGGGTGAACTCGGTCCGTCCGGTCTATGGCAACGTGCTGAACGTCATCCCGGGCAGCGTCGTCGTCGACGCCAAGCACAATGTGACGGCGATGACGCTGACCAACAATTCGGTCAACATCGACCAGATCGAGAACCAGATCGACACCAAGACCAAATACGCCCAGGCCGGTGCCGAATATCGCGGCGACCGGCTCGAGATCGACCTGTGGGGTGGGTACACCCGGGCCACCAGCGGCCGCGGCGACAAGCGGACGTCGCGCCTGTACACCTATGGCGACGCCGTGTTGACGCGACAGCCCAACGGCCTGTGGGACATCGGGCTGCCAGCCAATTATGACGAGACGAACCCGGCCAACTACGTCCAGCTGCGCCCCGCGGCGTGCGTGTCCGGCGGCACCAATCCGGCGACCTGCACGGGCCAGAATGCGGTCCTCGCAAGTGCCAACGGCCCGGCCACGCCGGCCTATCTGGTGTCGCAGCTGCCGCTGACGACGCCGAGCTTCTCGGCATCGTACAGCCCGGCCTATGGCATCTCGAGCGAGAAGACCGGCAAGTTCGACCTGACCTACAAGACCAACGGGCTGATCCCGCTGATCCAGCGCGTGAAGGTCGGCGCGATGTATCGCCAGAGCGATACGAAGCGCTGGGGCGGTGGCGGCTACACGGCGGTCGGCGCGATCGGTACATTCGGCGCGGCCGGATACGTTCCCGCCGTCATCGTCCCGACGGCAAACGTCCGCGGCACCTACCGCGCGTGCGAGCCGACGGCGACCTCGGCCGCCCCCGGCGGTCTGGGCTGCAACTATGGCTTCGTTCCCAGCACCAACCCGCTCAACGTGCGCTCCGGCGTCGATACGCTGACCCCGGCCGAGCTCCAGGCGCTGTTCGCGCGGACGCTGGAGCCGAGCGATTCGCAGTATTTTGGCGACTTGCCCAACCGCGGCAACCTGCCGCCCGCGTGGCAGGGCATCCGCACCGACGAGCTGTTCAGCGCACTCGGCGGGTCGAAGTTCATGAACTACGACTGCCTGTTCACCTGCGTCGGCAGCGACGGCAAGACCTATGACCAGCCGGTCACCCGCGCGAACGAGACGATCAAGAACGTCTATGCGATGGCCGATTTCGACACGCAGCTGCCGCTCGGGCTGCGGTTCAACGGCAACCTCGGCATTCGCGGCGTCTTCGTTGATGTGAAGGCGTCGGGCCTGCAGCAGATCAACGTGATCCGCATCACGCCGTCGTTCAATCCGCTCGATCCGAACGCCGCGGCCGGCATCGCGACCCAGACCTTTGCGCAGCCCACCACGATCGACCGTTCGACGCGGGACTGGCTGCCGACGTTCAACGTCAACTTCTGGGGCTTCAACGACAGCCTAGTGCTGCGCCTCTACGGCGGCAAGACCGTGGCGCGGCCGAGCATCAACACGCTGATCCCCGGCGGCATCTGCACCGCCTATGACGAGCGCCAGACGCTCGATCCGGCCGAGGACACGTTCGGCTGCACCGGCCGCGTCGGCAATCCGGGGCTGAAGCCGTTCACCGCGTGGAGCTACAACGCCAGCCTGGAATGGTATGCGAACCGCGACACGCTGTTCTCGGTCGCCTACGGCAAGCTCGACGTGAAGATCGGCAACCCGATCCAGGTCACCCGCCTGGCCCGTCCGTTCGCGGGCAGCACCGAAACCGATCCGGTCACCGGACGCCCGCTGTCCGAGATCGATTTCTCGGTGCCGACCTATGACAACGGACCGGGCTACAAGCGCGCGATCTGGGAATTCAACGGCAAGACCGCCTTCACCTTCCTGCCGTGGTTCCTGAAGCACACCGGGGCCGACGCCAACTTCTCGATCCTGGCATCGGCGGTGACCAGCGGCCAGCAGGATCCGTTGACCGGCGACGTCATGCTGCCGCCCGACGAGTCGAAATACTATACCAACGTCTCGCTGTGGTATGACGACGGCAAGTTCAACCTGCGCGTCGCCTATCAGAAGCGCAGCGAGCGCTTCAACTGCATCACGCCGTGCGGCGGCAACACCGGCGACATCAACTATCCGGGCGAACAGTGGACCAACGTCCGCCTGGTCGCTCCCGGCTACAACCCTGGCGTGCCGCGCTTCACCGACGGCAGCACGTTCATCGATGCCAAGGCGTCGTACAACATCAACCGCAACTTCCAGATCTATATCGAGGGCCGCAACATCCGGCGTGAATCGCAGACGATCTCGACCGGCACCTACCAGCTGTTCGACGACGGTACGCCGAAGATCATGCGCCTGCTGTACGGCGGTCGCCGCATCATGGTCGGTGCCCGCGCGCAGTTCGGCGGCAAGTGATGAGCGCGGGGCGTCCGTTGGCCGGACGCCCCCTGCCCTTGTGGCGGGTGGTCGCGGCGACGGCTTTCCTGCCCGCGGTGCTGGCGGGCTGTGCCCGAGCGCCCGAAGGCGCTGCGGTAACGGCCGATCCGCGCGCCTGTTTCTGGTCGTCCGAAGTGACCGGCTTCACCGCCGCCGGTCCCGGGCGGGCGATCCTCAACGTCGGATCGCGGCGAAGCTGGGAACTCACGCTCTCGCCGGGCTGTCCCGACATCGACTGGGCGCTCCAGATCGCGATCCGCGCGCGCGGCGGCGAGCGGGTGTGCGCCGGTCGCCCGGCCGAACTGGTGGTACCCGACGCCAGCGGCAGCCCGGTCCGCACCTGCCTGATCCGCACCATCCGGCCGCTGCCACCGCAACGCTGAGGAACGCTTGCCCTAGATTTGCCCGCGCAGGTCGTCGAGCGCGCGCCCGATCTGCTGCCGCAGCACATCCGCCACGCCGGCACCGTCGCGCGCCATCCATGCCTCGATCAGGGCACGATGATCGTCGTTGTGTGCCACGCGATCGGGCGGCGGCGGATATGCGACGACATAGCGTTCTGCCAGTATCGCCAGCCGCTCGACGAGCTGGGCCGTCAACGGCCGGTTCCCGGGCCGCACCAGCGCCAGTCGGAAATCGAGGCTGCGCGCAGCTGCGTCGTCCCCGCCCTGGCCGAGCGCAGCATAGGCGCGCATCGCGTCGTCGCGTTCCTTCGCCGACGCGACCCCTGCGGCCCGCGCGACGGCTTCGGGTTCGATGCACAGGCGCAACGCGCAGATCTCTTCCGCATCCGCGATCGACAGTCCGCGCACGACATAGCCGCGATTGGTGACGCTGTTCAGCAGCCCGTCCTGCTCGAGCCGCGCCAGCGCCTCGCGCAGCGGAATCTTGCTGATCCCCAGGTCCGCCGCCAGCGCATCCTGACGGATCGCCTGCCCCGCCGGCAACGTGCCCGCCACGATCTGGTCGCGCACGATCGCGAAGACGCGTTCGGACAGTGTGCGGATGACGATCGTCACGCCGGATGCTTTCGCGGCCGGATGGCGCGAGCCGGGGTCAGATCGACTTCACCGCGACCGGTGCAGGCGCGGCGCGGCCGATCGGATTGCGCACGGGCAGGCGGAACGGCGCCGCGGCGATCTCGAACACGTCGCCCGCCTGCGTCGTCACGCCATCGCTGAACGACAGCGTCGCGGTGCCGAAGAAATGAACGTGAACATCGCCCGGGCGGCGAAAGCCCGCATATTTGAAATGATGATGCTCCAGGTTGGCCAGGCTGTGCGACATGTTGGCCTCGCCCGACATGAACGGCTTTTCCCAGATCGTCACGCCATCGCGAACGATCCGGCTGGTCCCCGCGACGTGATCGGGCAGGTCGCCGAGCAGCAGTTCGGGGCCCAGCGCGGCTGGCCGCAGCTTGGAATGCGCCAGCCACAGGTAATTCCCGCGCTCGGTGACATGGTCGGAGAACTCGTTGGCCAGCGCATGGCCGAGGCGGACCGGCGTCCCGTCCGCGTCGATCAGATAGATGCCCGCCAGTTCCGGTTCCTCGCCGGCATCCAGCGCGAAATCGGGCGACGGGATCGCCGCACCGGGCGCGATCAGCGCCTGGCCGTCGCCCTTGTAGAACCATTCGGGCTGCGCGCCGACCGCGCCGTCCGCCGGCTTGCCGCCCTCGACGCTCATCAGGAACATCTTCATCGAATCGGTCTGGTGCGCCGCCGCGTTCATCGCGCGGTGCATCTGATCGCGCCCCTCCGCCGAGCCGAGATGGGTCAGGCCGGTTCCGGTCATCAGCAGGTGGGCGGTATCGGGGTGGTCGATCGGGCTGAGCAGCGTGACCGCGTTCAGGTCGATTTCGGCCCCCTGCCCCGCCACCGCCAGATCGGACAGCGTCCTGCCCTCGGCCAGCGCACGATGCGCCAGGTCCAGCGTCGTCGTCGCCCCCGCGACGCGATGCGCACCGCCATCGGCACCGATCACGGCGACGCCGCGCCCGTCACCGTCGCGGAACTGTACCAGCGAAATCGTCATCTCGGTCCTCTCGTTCACGCACGAACGCGATCAGGCGGTCGCCACCGGCCTCGCACCCCACACGGCATAGAACAGCACATAGAGTTCGCACGCCGCGGTCAGCAGGAACGACGCCTGCAAACCATAGATGTCCGCCAGCCAGCCCTGCACGACGACCAGCGCGCCACCCGCGATCGCCATGATGAGCAGGCCCGACCCTTCCTCAGTCAGCGGCCCCAGCCCGCGGATGCCCAGCGTGAAGATCGTCGGGAACATGATCGAATGGAACAGCCCGACCGAGATCAGCGCCCACATCGCAACCTGACCGGTCGTCACGCTGGCGACCAGCATGACGATCGTCGCGCCGATGCTCGCGATTGCCAGCACGTGGCGGGCATCGATCTTCTGCATGATGGCGGCGCCCGCCAGCCGCCCGACCATCATCCCGCCCCACAGCAGGAACAGGTAATTCGATGCCTGCTTGTGCGTCAGGTTGCCGATGTCGGGTTGCGACACGAAGTTGATGAACAGGTTGCCGACGCCGATCTCGGCGATCAGGTAGATGAAGATCGCGGGCACACCGAATACCAGGTTGCGGTGCTGCCATAGCGAATGGCCCTGGCGCTCCGCCTTCGCGTGACGCTGCGTCGCTGCACCCATCGCGGGCAGCGGAAAGCGCGCGATCACGACCGCCAGCACGGCCAATACGCCCGCGACGATCAGATAGGGCAGGATGACGGACTGCGCGTCGGCCAGCCGCTCGGCCGGGGTCAGCGCCTCGGCACCCGCCGCCGCCGTGCCCGAAACCGTGCGGCCGAGGATCAGGTAGCCGCCGAACAACGGCGCCAGCGTCGCGCCGGCCGAATTGAACGCCTGCACCAGATTCAGCCGCGACGATGCGGTTTCCGGCGATCCGACGACGGCGACATAGGGGTTCGCCGCGACCTGGAGCAACGTGATACCGCTGGCGATCACGAACAGCGCGAACAGGGTGATGCCATAGGACGGCACCTGCGCGGCCGGCACCATCAGCAGCGCGCCGACCGCCATCATCGCCAGCCCGATCACCATCGATGTCTGATATCCGACCCGCTCGATCAGCTTGGCCGACGGGATCGATGCGAAGAAATAGGCGATGAACCACACCGATTCGATGAGCGTCGTCTGGGTATAGCTCAGGTCGAACACGCTGCGCAGATGCGGCAGCAGCGTCCCGTTGATGACCGTGATGAACCCCCACATGAAGAACAGGCTGGCCAGCAACGTCAGCGCGCTGCGATAGCCTGACGCGCCTGCCGTCCCCGACACGATCGACGGATCCGTGTCCACGCCGATCGGTGTCCCCGCCATGTCGTCCGCCCCCCGTTTGCAGCCGATGAACCGGCTTTCCTTCGCTTATGTCTGACTATATACCACCTTGTGCAACGTCAATGGTGGGGGAGACGGGATGATGTCGGCGCTGGGGCAACGCACGTTCGATCCGTCGCTTGCGTTCGCAACTGTTCTCGGCGTCGCGATTGCCATGTCGGCGACGCCCGCCGTCGCGGCGACGGCGAAGCGCGCGACCTTCGGCACCTTGCAGGACGGTACCACGATCGACGCGATCACACTGTCCAACGCGAACGGCGTCAGCGCGCGGATCCTTACCTATGGCGCGACGCTGCAATCGCTGAAGTCGCGGGACACGGCGGGCAAGATCGCCGACGTCGTGCTCGGCCATGACGATCTGGCCGGCTATGTGGACACACCCAACTATTTCGGCGTCACGGTCGGCCGCTTTGCCAATCGCATCGCCGGCGGTCGCTTCACCCTCGACGGCAAGACCTTCCAGCTGGCCCGGAACGACAAGGTCAACACGCTGCACGGCGGCACCCGTGGATTCGACAAGCGGGTGTGGCGGATCGTAACGATCGCCTCGGGCAAACGCGCCAGCGTGACGCTCGCGCTGACCAGCCCGGATGGCGATCAGGGCTATCCCGGAAAACTCGACGTCACCGTCACCTATGCGCTGGACGATACGGGCGCGTTGTCCATCGATTTCGACGCGCAGACCGATGCGCCCACGATCGTCAACATGACCAACCACGCGATCTTCGATCTGGGTGGCGAAGGATCGGCAAACGGCATCCTGAACCACCGCCTGATGATCCCGGCATCACGCTACACGCCGGTGGACGCCAAGCTGATCCCGACTGGCGAATTGAAACCCGTCGCCGGCACCGTGTTCGACTTCACCCGCGGCCGCGTCATCGCGAACGGCATCCGCGACGGCCGCGATCCGCAGATCGTCGCCGGGCGCGGCTATGACCATAATTTCGCTATCGACGCCGGACTGACGGCGCAGCCCAAGCTGTCCGCCCGCCTGAGCGATCCTGCATCCGGCCGCATCCTCGAAGTCTGGAGCACCGAGCCGGGCCTGCAGGTCTATACCGGCAATTTCCTCGACGGGACGCTGGTCGGCAAGTCGGGCCATCTCTATCGCATGGGCGACGGCATTGCGCTGGAGCCGCAGAAATTCCCCGATGCGCCGAACCAGCCGACATTCGCCCCGGCGCGGGTCGACCCGGGCAAGCCCTATCATCACCGCATGATCTATCGCCTGACCACGATTCGCTGACCCGCTTTGCCAACCTTTCAATCTCGCGAAAGCCGAACGACCATGTCCGATACGCCCGCCCCGAAGCTCCGCTCGCGCGCCTGGTTCGACAATCCCGACAACATCGACATGACCGCGCTGTATCTGGAACGCTATCTGAACTTCGGGCTCAGCCTGGACGAACTGCGCTCGGGGAAGCCGATCATCGGCATCGCGCAGACCGGCAGCGACCTGTCGCCGTGCAACCGCCACCACCTGGTGCTGGCCGACCGGTTGCGCGACGGCATCCGCGAGATGGGCGGCATTCCGCTCGAATTCCCGGTCCACCCGATCCAGGAAACCGGCAAGCGGCCGACCGCAGGGCTGGATCGCAACCTGGCGTACATGGCGCTGGTCGAAGTGCTCTACGGCTATCCGCTCGACGGCGTCGTGCTGACGATCGGTTGCGACAAGACGACGCCGGCGTGCCTGATGGCGGCGGCGACGGTCAACATCCCGGCCATCGCGCTGTCGGTCGGGCCGATGCTGAACGGCTGGCACAAGGGCGAGCGCACCGGCTCGGGCACCATCGTGTGGAAGGCGCGCGAGCTGCTGGCGACCGGCGCGATCGACGATGCAGGCTTCATCAAGCTCGTCGCCTCGTCCGCGCCCTCGACCGGCTATTGCAACACGATGGGTACGGCGACGACGATGAACAGCCTGGCCGAGGCGCTGGGCATGCAATTGCCCGGATCGGCGGCGATTCCCGCCCCCTATCGCGACCGCCAGGAAGTCGCGTACCTGACCGGCAAGCGCATCGTCGATATGGTGCGCGAGGATCTGAAGCCCAGCGACATCCTGACGCGCGACGCGTTCCTGAACGCGATCGTCGTCAATTCGGCGATCGGCGGATCGACCAACGCGCCGATCCACCTGGCCGCGATCGCGCGCCACGTCGGCGTCGATCTCGACATCGACGACTGGCAGACGCACGGCCACAAGGTGCCGTTGATGGTCAACCTGCAACCGGCCGGCGAGTATCTGGGCGAGGATTATTATCACGCCGGCGGCGTCCCGGCGGTCGTGTCGGAACTGATGAAACAGGGGCTGATCCACGAGGATGCGATCACCGCCAACGGCAAGTCGATCGGCGACAACTGCCGCGACGCCCGGATCGAGGACGAACGCGTCATCCGACCGTTCGCGACCCCGCTGAAGGAGGATGCCGGCTTCATCGTGCTGCGGGGCAATCTGTTCGACAGCGCGATCATGAAGACCAGCGTCATCAGCCCCGAATTCCGCGAACGCTATCTGTCCGACCCGAGCGACCCCGACGCGTTCGAGGGGCCGGCGGTCGTTTTCGACGGGCCGGAGGATTATCACGACCGGATCGACGACCCTGCGCTGGGCATCACCGACCGCCACCTGCTGTTCATGCGCGGGGCCGGGCCGATCGGCTATCCGGGCGCGGCCGAAG
Source organism: Pseudomonadota bacterium (assembly GCA_040388765.1). Classification (GTDB taxonomy): domain Bacteria; phylum Pseudomonadota; class Alphaproteobacteria; order Sphingomonadales; family Sphingomonadaceae; genus Sphingomonas. The sequence continues at coordinate 106,287 of JAZKBG010000003.1, forward strand.
TCGTCAACATGCGCCCGCCGGCCTATCTGATCCGCGAGGGCGTCCATGCGCTGCCGTGCATCGGCGACGGACGCCAGTCGGGCACCAGCGGCAGCCCGTCGATCCTGAACGCCAGCCCCGAGGCCGCGGCGATGGGCGGTCTGGCACTGATCCGCACCGGCGACACCGTGCGGATCGATCTGGCCAAGGGGACCGCCGACGTGCTGATCGACGCGACCGAACTCGCGCTACGCCGCCAGGCGCTGGTCGATGCGGGCGGCTATGCCTATCCCGCCTCGCAGACGCCGTGGCAGGAAATGCAGCGATCGGTCGTGGGCCAGATGCAGACCGGCGCGATCCTGGAGGGCGCGGAGAAATACCAGAGGATCGCCCAGACCCGCGGATTGCCACGCGACAACCATTGACGCCGCGCGCGAAGGCGATCGCGTCCGGACGCTAACCGGCGCCCATCGACACCTCGGTGTCGATCAGCGCCAGCCGCAACAGCTCGCGCATCGCCGCTTCGGCGCCGGTCGCGTCGCGGCGCGCGATCGCCGCGTGGACCGCGCGGTGTTCGGGAACCGGATCGCGCGGCAGCGCGCCGTTGCGCTGCTTGTAGACCGTCGTCCATCCAATCGCCGCCATGATCGTGCTCGACAGTGCGACGATCGCCTCGTTGCCGGACGCCTCGAGCATCACGGTGTGAAAGCGCTGATCGGCCACGCGGCCCGCTTCGACCGCCAGCCCGTGTTCGGCCATCGCCGTCAGCGCCACGCCCATCTCGGCCACCTGAGCCTCGGTGCGACGGATCGCGGCGAAGGCGGCGACCGACGGTTCGACCACCATCCGCAATTCAAACAGGTCGCGCAGGAACTCCAGCGTCGGCTCCGCCTCGAACTGCCAGGCCAGCAGGTCGGGGTCGAGCAGGCTCCAGTGACGCCGCGCGGTGACCCGCGTACCCGCCTTGGGGCGGCTGTCGATCAGCCCCTTGGCCGCGAGGATCCGCAGCGCCTCGCGGAGTACCGAGCGCGAAATGCCGAGCTGGCCGCTGAATTCGATCTCGCCGGGAAACACATGTCCCGGCGGCAATTCGCCCTTCAGGATCTGAACGGCAAGCTGCTGCGCCAGCGATCCCTGCCGCCGCAGCCGGCTGCGCGGCGGTGACCGCAGTGCGAACGTCCGGTCGGACATATAGTCGTTCATCCCACCACCTTCGCAGGTTGGCGGCCGCATCGAAAGCCCGGCGCTCATGATCGGATCGAAGGCAGGACCCGCACTCGCCCGGCAAACCCGGAGATCCTGTCAAACGGGCAACAAAAAACCCCGCAACCCATCGGGTTGCGGGGTTTTATGGTGGGCGTGGCAAGGATTGAACTTGCGACCCCTGCGATGTCAACACAGTGCTCTACCACTGAGCTACACGCCCACGGCCCTTGCGGGAAGCGGGCCTTTAGCGGGCCGTTCGCGCTTGCGCAACCGTCTTAGTTGAGGCCCGTCGCGCTTCCCACCTCGAACATGCGGTCCACTTCGAGCACCAGGTCGCGCAGGTGGAAGGGCTTCGACAGGACGCGCGCCTGGGGCATCGCCTTGCCGGCCTTCAGCGTCACGGCGGCGAAGCCGGTGATGAACATCACGCGCGTGTCGGGGGCGATCTCTGCGCATTTCTGGGCAAGTTCGATACCGTCCATCTCGGGCATGACGATGTCGGTCAGCAACAGGTCGAATCGTTCGGTTTCCAGGAGCGGCAGCGCCGCGGTGCCGCGATCGACCGGGGACACCGCATAGCCCGACTTTTCCAGTGCGCGCGTCAGATATTCGCGCATCACCAAATCGTCCTCGGCCAACAAGATCCGTATCATCGCGTCCCCAAACCCCCTGCGTGCGCCAACGCCGCCTGATAGCGGAGCCGCCTTAAGATTTTCCAGTCCGCAAGCCCAGCCCGCAAGCGACATTGCGGGGCAACACCGCGCCCGCTAGCGTCGGCGACGTGGAGACATGCTTCGATCGCCTGGGGCCGACCCTGCCGGAAAGCCCCGTGATCGTATCGGTGCCGCACGCCGGGCGCGACTATCCACCGGCGTTGCTGGAGCGATTGCGCGTACCGCTAGACGCGCTGCTGCCGCTGGAGGATCGCCACGTCGATACGCTGGCGGTGGCGGCCTGTACGTCGGAAACATTGCTGATCGCCCGCCGTCCGCGCGCCTGGATCGACCTCAATCGCGGCGAGCGCGACCGCGATCCGCGGGTCGACGAGGGAGCGTCGGCGATGTCCGCACCGATCCTGTCGACGAAAGTGCGCGGCGGCCTTGGCCTGATCCCGCGCCGCGCGGCGGCGGGGACCGAGATCTGGGCGCGGCGCTGGACCGCTGACGAAGTGACCGCGCGGATCATGGCCGATCATCGGCCCTATCACGCGGCGATCGCCGACGCGCTGGCGGTCGCGCGGGCGCGGTTCGGGGTGGCGATCCTGCTCGACCTGCATTCGATGCCGCCGCTGGCCGGCGACGCCCCGGCCCGGCTGGTGATCGGCGACCGGTTCGGTCGTTCGGCGGCGGCGCGCTTCGTCGGGCGGATCGAGGGATCGGCACGGCGCGCGGGCGTCGCGGTGGCGCTGAACACGCCCTATGCGGGCGGCCACATCCTTGAACGCCATGCTGCGCCGGGCAAGCGTGTGCACGCGATCCAGCTGGAGGTCGACCGGGCACTGTATCTGGACGCCGCGATGCGCAAGCCCGGCGCGGGGTTCGACGCGGTCGCGACGCTGCTGCGCGATATCCTCGACGCGCTGGCGGACGAAGCCTGTCCGCTGGCAGACGCTGCCGAATGACATAAAAAAACCACCCCGGACATACGTCCGGGGTGGCCAAGGTTCAGGGAGGAAGTGCGCCTGAAAGGCGCACCGTACAGCCCCGCGAAAGGGGGGACACAGAGCCGTACAAGACAGATATAGGCAAGCTGCCGCGCGGCTTCAAGGGATGAATCTTCGTCGCTTTTGCAGCGGTTTAGCGGATCGCTCCGCTCCGCAGAATCGGCAGCATCCGCACCAGTGTCGCGTCGCGCAGGATCAGATGGTGGCGCAACGCCGCAAGGACATGGATCACCACCAGCGCCGCCAGCGCATAGCCGAGGACCTCATGCGCCTCGTGCCCTAACCCGGCAGCCGCCGGCGACACCGGAAGGAACGGGATCGGAAACACGCCGAACCAGTACAGCGGGCGCAGCACCTTCGCCCCGGACACCATCACCCAGCCGCTCAGCGGCACTGCGATAGTCAGACCATATAGCGTCCAGTGCGCACTCTTCGCCGCCAGCCGCTCCCATCGCGGCAGGCCGGTCGGGAGCGATGGCGGGCGATGGGCCAGGCGCCAGGCCAGCCGCGCGACGCTGAGCACCAGCACGGTGATGCCCAGCGCCTTGTGCACCGGCATCACCGGCCACTCGCGCGGCAGGCCATCGTGCCAGATACCCAGCCACAGGTTGAAGACGATGGCGAGCGCGATCAGCCAGTGAAAGGCGATGGCACCGCGCGAGTAACGGTCGGTGCGGACGATGGCGCTGCGCATCGGGAACGGCCCTAGTGAAAATAGCTGATGGCGAGGGTATGGCCGCGACCGTTCCGGCGCAACCCGGCTCACCCCATGCGGATCAGCTTGCCGGGATTGAGCAGCCCGCCGGGGTCGAGCGCCGCCTTGATCGCGCGCATCGCTACCAGCCGGGACGGCGGGCCGAGCCTTTCCAGTTCGGCCAGCTTCATCTGGCCGATGCCGTGTTCGGCGGAGATCGATCCGCCGGCGGTCACCACCAGGTCGTGGACGAAGCGCGTCATGCCGGGGGCGTCCTGCGCGTACCAGCGCTCCGCCTCGACACCGGCGGGCGCTCGCACGTGGAAATGGACGTTGCCGTCGCCGAGATGGCCGAAAGCGGTCGCGTGGGTGCCGGGGAACCGCGCCTGCACCGCGCGCGCGCCGTCGGTCATGAAATCCGGCATGCCCGCGACGGGTACCGAGATGTCATGCTGGACCGCAGGCCCCGCCCCGCGCTCGGCCTCCGACAGCGAATCGCGAATGCGCCAGAATGCGTCGGCCTGGGCTTCGCTCGCCGCGACCACCGCATCCCTCACCTGTCCGGACTGCAGCGCGTCGCCCAGCAACCGTTCGATCAGCGCCGCCGGGGATTCGCCCGACCGGTCGGCGGCAACCGCCTCGATCAGCACATGCCATCGATGTGTCCCCGCCAACGGACTGCGGGTGCCGGGGATATGCGCCAGCACCAGCGCCAGGCTGTCGCCGGGAATGATCTCGAAGCTTTCCACCGCGCCAGTCGCGTCTTCGAGTGTCCGGAGCAGCCCCAGCGCGGCCTGCGGCGACTCCAGCCCGACCCATGCGACCGCGCGCGCGCCGATCGCCGGAGCCAGCCGCAGCGTGGCGGCGGTGACGACGCCCAGCGTTCCCTCCGCCCCGACCAGCAGCTGGTTCAGGTCGTAGCCGCGGTTGTCCTTCTTCAGCGCGGCCAGGCCGTCGTGGATGCTGCCGTCGGGCAGCACCGCCTCGAGTCCCGCCACCAGCGACCGCATCGTGCCCCAGCGCAGCACCTGCGTCCCGCCGGCATTGGTCGATACCAGTCCGCCGATCGTCGCCGACCCGCGCGCGCCGAGGGTCAGCGGAAACCGTCGTCCGATCCGTTCCGCCGCGGCATGCAGGTCGGCCAGGATCACGCCCGCTTCCGCCACTGCCAGCCCGTCTTCGGCGGACAGCCGGCGTACGCGGTTCATGCGCCGGAGCGACAGGATCAGCGCCGATCCGTCGGCGGGGGGCGTCGCGCCCCCGACCATCGAGGTGTTGCCGCCCTGGGGGACCAGCGCGATACCGGCCTTGCGCGCCAGCGAAACGATCGCTGCGACCTGCCCGGTCGATTCGGGCGACAGCAGCGCCGCGGCGGTGCCGCGATAGCGACCGCGCCAGTCGGTCGTCCACGGCGCGATCGCGTCAGGGTCGGTCGTGACGACCTTCGCTCCGAAGCGGGACGCGATGTCCGCGATCAGTCGCGCGTGTGCTGGCGTCGTCATGCCCGCCGCGCTAGCACCGCCACGCTCGTCCGCCAATTCATCCGCGGTTCAATCCGAAGGGTTCACCCAAGACGCCCATGCCATCGCTTCGCCTGCCCACCCTTGCCGTGATCGCGGCCGTATCGCCCGCGCTCGGCGTCGGCGCGCAGCAGCGTCCCGCGCCGCCGCGCGCAGGGCAGCTGACCGGCACGGTCACGTCGGTGACGGTGCAGCAGCGGATGATCATCCGCGTCCCCCGCCTGCCCGTCGGCCGCACCCCGATCGCCGGGGCAGCGCCATCGGCACCGTTCGCGCCGACCCGCTGGGTCGAGAAGAAGACCGACAAGTGCGTACCCGTCATCAACCTGGCGGCCGCGACGGTGACCGGATCGGACAGCGTCGACCTGTTGCTCAACGGCGGCAAGCGCCTGCGCGCGCGGTTCGGTTCGGATTGTCCGGCGATCGATTTCTACTCGGGTTTCTATGTGAAGATGCCCAAGGACGGCAAAGTCTGCGCCTCGCGCGACTCGTTTCGCGCGCGATCGGGTGGCGAGTGTCGCATCAAGTCGTTCCGGGCGCTCGTTGCGGACAAGTAAGGGCGGGGAAGCTTGACTTTCGGGGCCGAATCCGCGAGCGCGCGATAGAGTATTTCAGGCGGCTTTCGGTCGAGCCGCCGTTTTTCCGGAACCCTGCATGAACTTTGCCGATCTCGGCCTTTCCGACGAACTGCTGCGCGCGGTGGAAACATCGGGCTATACCGAACCGACCGCGATCCAGGCGGCGGCGATCCCGTCGGTGCTGATGATGCGCGACCTGATCGGCATCGCCCAGACGGGGACCGGCAAGACCGCCAGTTTCGTCCTGCCGATGATCGACATTCTGGCGCAGGGGCGCAGCCGCGCGCGGATGCCGCGCAGCCTGATCCTGGAGCCGACACGCGAACTCGCCGCACAGGTCGCCGAGAATTTCGAGAAGTACGGCAAGAACCACAAGCTCAGCATGGCCCTGCTGATCGGTGGTGTGCAGATGGGCGACCAGGTGAAGGCGCTGGAGAAGGGCGTCGATGTGCTCATCGCCACGCCCGGCCGGCTGATGGACCTGTTCCAGCGCGGCAAGATCCTGCTCACGGGCTGCGAACTGCTGGTGATCGACGAGGCGGACCGGATGCTCGACATGGGGTTCATCCCCGATATCGAGGAAATCTGCACCAAGCTGCCCAAGACACGCCAGACCCTGCTGTTCTCGGCCACCATGCCGCCGCCGATCAAGAAGCTGGCCGACCGGTTCCTGTCGAACCCCAAGACGATCGAGGTGTCGCGCCCCGCATCGACCAACCTCAACATCAGCCAGCACCTCGTCCCCACGACGACGCGCGGCAAACGCGACGTGCTGACGACGCTGCTGGGGCAGGAAGAGGTCACCAACGCGATCATCTTCTGCAACCGCAAGACGACGGTGCGCGACCTGAACAAGGCGCTGCGCCAGTCGGGCTACAAGTCCGGCGAGATCCACGGCGACATGGAACAGCCGCAGCGCATCGCCGAACTCGACCTGTTCAAGTCGGGCGCGATCAACATCCTGGTCGCCTCGGACGTCGCTGCGCGCGGGCTGGACATCAAGGGCGTCAGCCACGTCTTCAATTATGACGCGCCGTGGCACCCGGACGACTATGTCCACCGCATCGGCCGCACCGGCCGCGCGGGCGCGACCGGCACCGCCTACACGCTCATCACGTCGGAAGACGCCGAGAATATCGCGAATATCGAGAAGCTGACGGGCCAGTCGATCCCGCGGCTCGAAGTGTCGGCCGAGAGCAAGGGCCGCAGCATGGCCCGTCGCGAAGAGCCGCGCGAGGAACGCCCCGCCCGGACCCGCCGCGATCGCGCGCCGAAGCCCGAGGCACCGGTCGAGGTCGCCGCGGCACCCGAGACGCGTGTGACGCCTGCCCCCCGCCCCGAGCGCGCAGCGCGGCCCGAACGTGCGGCGCGCCCCGAGCGCGCGGAGCGACACGAACCCGATGCACCGCGTCCCGGTCGCGATACGGTCCGGCCCGATCGCAACGACCGCCGCCCGCGCCGCGACCAGCCGGACGACGGACCGGACGACGGTGGCTGGAACGGACCGATGCCCTCGTTCCTGGGCGTGAAGCTCGGCGCCTGATCCCGGACCGTCGGCAGCGATGGACGACGACCTGTTCGACTATGTCGCGCCGGCGCGGGTGCTGAGCCCCTGCATCAACATCTGCCGCATACAGGAGACGACGGGCTGGTGCGTCGGTTGTCGCCGGACGCTCGACGAAATCGGCGGCTGGTCGATGATGGACGATGCGGGGCGACAGGCGGTGCTCGATCAGTTGCCGACGCGGACGACCGGCTGAGCAGGCGTCGATCGTGCGCCCGTCAGCGACCCGCCGCCGTCGCCGACACGTTATCGTCGACCACCGAAACCGCGCTCGGCGCGACGCCCAGTTCGGCCAGCGGTTCGTTGGCGGAATTGTCCAGCGGACTGTCGGTCATGTTCGCGACCACGTCCTGCTTGGCCGCGCCGATCGCGGTCACCGGCGCTTCGGTGCTGGCATAGCGAAACACTGCACTCGACAAGCCGATGAAGACGAACACCGCCAGCAGTCCGGTCATCGCGACACGGACGCGCTGCATCGACTGGGAGGTTTCCGGGCGTTCGGTCATGCTCACTGTGGCAAATATGTAACGTGTGCGTCTGTCGCTGTCGAGCCGTTCGATACCATCGATCAGTCGTTGAGCAGCCAGGGCAGCACCGGCAGGCCCTTCGCCGTCAGCCATTCACGATTGTAGAGCGTCGAAAGATAACGGAATCCGGTGTCGCACAGGATCGTCGCGACACGCGTGCCCGGCCCCAGATCGCGCGCCAGCCGCACCGCGCCCGCGACGTTGATGCCGGACGACAGGCCCAGGCACAGCCCTTCCTCGGCCAGCAGGCGCCGGACCCATTCCAGCCCCTCCTCGTCGGAAATCCGGTATTGGGTGTCGATCGGCGCGCCATCCAGATTGGCGGTGATCCGCCCCTGCCCGATCCCCTCGGCAACGGACGATCCTTCGCTGCGCAGTTCGCCGTGCGCGTAGTAATCGTACAGCGCCGCGCCGTGCGGATCGCTGAGCGCGATCGTCACGCCCTCATCCTTCGCCTTCAGCCCCAGTCCGACGCCGGCGATCGTCCCGCCGGTGCCGGCCGAGCAGGTGAAACCGTCGATCCGCCCGTCCATCTGCGCCCAGATTTCCTCTGCCGTTCCGACGATATGGGCGCGGCGATTGGCGATATTGTCGAACTGGTTGGCCCAGATCGCGTTCGGCGTCTCCTCGGCGATGCGGCGGCTGGTGTGGACGAAATGCCCGGGATTGGAATAGGGCGCGGCCGGGACCAGCACGAGTTCGGCGCCAAGCGCGCGCAGCGTGTCCATCTTCTCGCGCGACTGCGTCTCGGGCATCACGATGATCGTCCGATAGCCCCTGGCGTTAGCGACCAGCGCCAGGCCGATGCCGGTATTGCCCGCCGTCCCCTCGACGATCGTGCCGCCCGGCGCGATCAGGCCGCGCGCCTCGGCATCCTGGACGATCGCCAGCGCTGCGCGGTCCTTGACGCTGGCACCGGGGTTGGCGAACTCGCACTTGCCGAAGATGTCGCAGCCGCTCGCGTCGCTGGGCCCCTTCAATCGGACCAGCGGCGTGTTGCCGATCAGCGCAAGTGTGTCTGAAGTTGTATGCATCGTCCCAAGATGGCGCGCGCGGGCGGCGGCGGCAATGCTAAGAAGCGTTTGATGCCCCGCAAATCCTCCTTCGCACCCGTCGTCGACGACCGCACCCGCCTGTTGATCTGCGGCAGCCTGCCCGGCGACCGCTCGCTGGCAACGGAGCGCTATTACGCGCATCCGCAGAACCAGTTCTGGCGGCTGCTGTCCCCGGTCGTCGGCTGCGACCTCCACGCGCTCGACTATGACGCGCGGCTGGCGGCATTGCGCGCGGCCGGCATTGGGCTGTGGGACGTGATCGCCAGCGCGATGCGGGCCGGGAGCACCGATGCGGCGATCCGCGACCGGACCGGCAACGACATCGCAGCGCTGGCGCAAGGCCTGCCCGCCCTGCGCGCGGTCGCGTTCAACGGCGGCACCGCGCTGACGCTGGGACGCCGGCAGATGGGTGCGCTGGCCGGTCGCTACGCGATCGTCGCCCTGCCCTCGTCCAGCCCGCTGCACACGGTGGGTCTGGCGGCGAAGCAGCCGGCGTGGCTGGGCCTGCGCGCGCATGTTGTCGAATAGCCGCCAGGACCGGCGTGATGGCGATCATCGGGACATCGGGCGTATTGAAAGGGTCATGGCTAACCCCTGCGCGATCGTTGACGCGGCACCCGGTTTGACGAGGGGCCGCATTCGCGGGCAGGACGGCGGCATGAAGCGCATCCGCCTGCTGCCGCCCGCCCTGCTGTCGTTCCTGCTGCTGGGGACCGCGCCGCCCCCGCCGGCCGACACGGTGCTGCGCCACGTCACGATCATCGACGTCGCAGCGGGCAGGGCCGTGGCCGACCAGGCGGTGGTGCTGCGCGGCGACAGCATCGTCGCGGTCGGACCGGATGCGCGGACCGCGCGTGGCTGGAGCGCGCGCACGACGATCGACGGGCGCGGCACATTCGTCATGCCCGGCCTGTGGGACATGCACGTCCACTTCGGCGGCGGCCCGGCGCTGGCGGAGGAGAACAAGGCGCTGCTGCCGCTGTATATCGCGCATGGCATCACGTCGGTGCGTGATTGCGCCGGCGACCTGGCCGAAGAGGTGCTGGACTGGCGCGATCAGATCGCGCGCGGCAGCCTGTTCGGGCCGACGCTCTACACGTCCGGACCGAAGATCGAGGGGCTGAAGCCGCTGTGGAAGGGTACGATCGAAGTGGGAAGCCGCGCGCAGGTCGATGCTGCGCTGACCCGATTGCAACGTGACCGCGCCGATTTCGTCAAGATCACCGACAGCACGCTGACGCCGGAGCTGTTTCTCTATGCACTAAAGGCCGCAAAGACTCGCGGGATGCGCACATCGGGCCATATCCCGATGGCGCTGACGGTCGGGCAGGCGGTCGATGCCGGGATCAGTTCGATCGAGCACCTCGATTACGCATTCAAGCCCGGCGTACCGGACGAGGGCCGCGTCGCCGCCGACTTCGCCGCCGGGCGGATCGATCGTGACACCGCCAACGCCCGCCTCGACGCCGGGTTCGCCCCCGCCACGGCGCGCGCGGCCTATGTCGCACTGGCAAAGCGCGGCGTCGCGGTGACGCCGACGCTGAACATCAGTCGCACGATCGCCTATCTCGACCGCGAGGATCACGCGCGCGATCCCTATCTCGCCTATATCGGCCCGGGCCTGCGCGCGACCTATGCATGGCGGGTCGAACGCGCCGCCAGGGCCACCCCGGCGCAGGTCGAGGCGCGCCACGCGCATTTCGAGAAGATGGCCAGGATCCTGCCCATGCTGGCGCGCGCCGGGGTGCCGATCATGGCCGGAACCGATGCCGGATTTCTCAACAGCTACGACTATCCGGGCATCGGCCTGCACGACGAACTGGGCCTGTATGTCCGCTACGGCCTGACCCCGGCGCAGGCGCTCGCGTCGGCCACGCGAACCGGACCGGCGTGGCTGGGCAAGGCCGCGCGCTATGGCGGCATCACGCCGGGAAAGGCCGCCGACCTGCTGATGCTCGATCGCAATCCGCTGACAGACATCGCCGCGACCCGCGCGATCCGCACGGTGGTTTTGCGCGGCCGGGTGTTCGATCGCGCGGCACTCGACGCGATGCTGAGGGATGTGCAGGTAAAGGTCGCGGCGTTTCCCGTCCCGACCGCGTGACCTATCGCCAGTCGCGCTGATCGGGTTTCCCGGCGGCGTAGAAGTTGACATATTGCGCCATCCGCGGCCGGTCGGTGCGGTTCGCGCTGGCGCCGTGCGGCAGTTCCTGGCGCCAGATCACCAGGTCGCCGGCCCCGCCGCCTACGCCGACCGCAGCGCCGCTCAGGTCGATGCCGCGCGGATCGGCGTCACCGATCTCGTCCAGCCAATCCTCCAGGCGATGATGGAACCCAGGCACGACGGTCAGCGCGCCCTGATCCGCGGTGGTGTCGGTCAGGTACAGAATGCCACCCGTCGCCAGCGGCACCGGCAGCGTCAGGCTGGTGTCCCAGTGGAGGTGCGGCCCGGGAAACACATAGCCCTCGTGCTCGGGCGCGTTGAAGCTCATGCGATCGGTCGTCGCCCACAGATCGCTGGTGCCGAGCAGCTGCGCGAACGCCTTGTGGATGCGTGGCGATCGCCGGGCCACCTCCAGCGCCGGATGCTGGAACGACTGGATCATGATCCCCTGCGTCGCCGCCGCGCGATCGGTTGCATACCAGGTCGCTGGATCATCGGGGTCCGCCCGGACCGTCCGCCAGAGCAGGTCGGCGACCGCAGCCGCCTCATCCCGCGTGATCGCCGATCGCAGCACGACATAGCCGTGCGTGTCCCAGTGTGCGAGATCGTCGGCGTCGAGCGCGGGCGCCATCGCATCGATCGCGGCGAGCCGATCCCGCGTCGCCGGTGGCACCGCCGCGCCGTCGCGCCACGCATTGTAGCGCGCGACCCGCTCGGGATCGGGCACCCCCGCGGTCGCCAGCACCCAGGCCGCGAACGCGGGATAGTCGGGCCGCGTCTGGCCCAGAAGGCGCGTCGCCTGTTCGATGCCGACGCCCAGCACGTCGCGCAGGACCGTGTCGGCCATGGCGAGGTCCGGTGCCGGGGGCGCACGGAACGTGGCGCGCGCCCAGTAATCCTCGATACCGCGGATATGGGTCAGTTCAGCGTCCATCGCAGCACCTTTGCCTGCACCATGCACACCGATGCAAGTCATCGACGCCGGCGCGCGCCCGCGATAGACCGTCCGGCATGAACCGCCTGATCCTGACCGCCGCCCTGATCGCAACGCCCGCCACCGCGCAGGTGTCGTCCCAGCGCCTGTCCGACGACGTGAAGACGCTGGCGTCGGACGCTTTCGAGGGGCGCAGCCCCGGCACTGCGGGCGAGGCCAAGACGGTCGCCTGGCTGATCGCGCGGATGCGGGCGCTGAAGCTCGAACCCGGCGGCCCCGAAGGACAGTGGACCCAGGACGTTCCCCTAGTCCGGACGCAGCTGGGCGCCGGTACGGTCCGCGTCGGCGACGCAACGCTGGAGCGTGGCCGAGACGTCTACCTCAGCACCGTCCGCCCCGTGGATCGTGCCCGAATCGAAGCCGCCCCGATGGTTTTCGTCGGCTATGGCGTGACCGCCCCCGAGCGCGGCTGGGACGATTTCAAGGGGCTGGACCTGAAGGGCAAGGTCGCCGTCTTCCTGGTCAATGATCCCGATTTCGAGGCTGTGGCCGGCGACGACGCGAAGGGGAAATTCGGCGACCGGCGCATGACCTATTATGGTCGCTGGACCTACAAGTTCGAGGAGGCGGCGCGGCGCGGCGCGATCGGCGCGCTGATCGTCCACGACACCGCCGGTGCCGGCTATGGCTGGTCGACGGTCACCGCGCCGGGCGGCGAGAATTTCGATATCGTCCGCCCCGCCTCCAACGACCGGGTGCTGCTGCAGGGCTGGATCGAGGGAACGGCGGCGACCCGCCTGTTCGCCGCATCCGGGCTGGACCTGGCGCATTTACGCGTCGCCGCCCGCTCTGCCGCGTTCAGGCCCGTCGCGATGACGACGCCGTTCTCCGCCGATATCGCGGTCACGCACACGACGGCGCTCAGCAAGAACGTGCTGGGTCGGATCCGTGGCGCGAAGCGGCCGGACGAGGTCGTGATGTTCGGCGCGCATTGGGACGCCTATGGGCAGGGCAAGCCCGATGCGCAGGGCCGCACGATCCGCCCGGGCGCGAACGACGATGCGCTGGGCGTCGCGGGCGTGCTGGAAATCGCGCGGCTGGCGAAGGCGGGCCGGACGCCGGATCGCTCCGCCGTCTTCGCCTTCTGGAGCGCCGAGGAACGCGGGCTGATCGGGTCGGAAAGCTATGCCGCCCGCCCGGTCTATCCGGCGGCGAAGACGGTCGCCAACCTGACACTCGACATTCTCAACACCGGCGGGCCTTCGCGTGACGTGATGCTGGTCGGCAACGGGCAGAACAGCCTGGAGGACGACCTGGCCGTCGCGGCCAAGGCGCAGGGGCGGGTGGTGACGCCGGAAGCGCTGCCCGAGCGCGGACTATTCTATCGCGCCGACCACTTTCCGCTGGCACGGCGCGGGGTGCCGACGCTGCTGCTGATGCAGATCAGCGGCGCGCCCGATCTGGTCGCGGGCGGTCGCGCTGCCGGCGAGGCGTGGCTGAAGGATTACATGACCTGCTATCACCAGACCTGCGACGCCTGGACGCCCAGGCTGGACTTCACCGGTGCCGCACAGGATGTCGAACTGGTCCGGACGATCGGTGGCAGATTGCTGAATTCCGGTGCGTGGCCGGTCTGGAAACCGGGTTCCGAATTCAAGGCGGTGCGCGAGGCCAGGTAGCTCGGCTGGTCGCATCCACGGTCGGCCTTGTTACGAAATGCATGATTTCCGGCGCGGTCGCGCCTTGACGGGCGATGCTGCATGCGCGAAATCGGGCGAACCATGAGCACTCGCATCCTCCCCCTCGCCGCGGCCCTTGCGCTGCTGTCCCTCGCCGCCTGCGAGAACAAGGTCGAAGAAGTCGATACCCGCGCCGCGGATCCGATGGCCGATCAGCTGAAGAACGCCGCGCCGGTCGAACTGCCGCCGTCGATCGAGGCGACGGTGACGTTCCGCTGCCAGCCGGGCAACGCGCTGGTCTATGTGGACTTCTTCCAGGGCCGCAAGATGGCCAACATCCGCACCGACAAGGCTGGCACGCCGACCCAGCTGACTGCGCCAGAGGCGGGCAAGCCCTTCACCGGCGGCGGCTATACCGTCACCGGCGACCCGAAGGCCGCGACGATCGTCGCACCGGGCAAGGGCGCGCTGACCTGCAAGGCCTGAGCCGCAGCGACGTTATCCGATTCGGGGGCCGGCGGAGCGATCCGCCGGCCCCTTTTGCTTGTGCACGTCGCGCCGGCGATGCAGCATCGCCGACATGACCCGCCCGATCGTCCCGACCGATCGTATCGATCCCGACCTGCTGCTGCGCGCCTATGCGATGGGTGTGTTCCCGATGGCGGACGCCCGCGATGCCGACGGTATCTACTGGGTCGAGCCGAAGTCGCGCGCGATCCTGCCGCTCGACGGATTCCACCTGTCGCGGTCGCTGCGCCGCACGCTGTTGCGCGATCGCTTTCGTATCACCGCAGACCAGGCCTTTGCCGAGGTCATCGCCTTGTGCGCGCAGTCCGCCGACGATCGCCCCGACACGTGGATCAACGCCGCGATCGAGACGGTGTTCGTCGATCTCCATCACCGCGGCTTCGCCCATTCGGTCGAGGTATGGGACGGTGATCGACTGGTAGGGGGCCTCTATGGACTGGCGCTGGGCCGCGCGTTCTTCGGCGAGAGCATGGTGTCGCGCGTCGCCGATGCGTCGAAGGTCGCGATCGCCGCACTCGTCGCCCGGCTCAGGGTCGGGGGCTTCACGCTGCTCGACTGCCAGTTCCAGACCGATCACCTCGCCTCATTGGGCGCGATCGAGCTGTCACGCGACGCCTACAGTGCGTTGCTGGGTTCCGCGCTGGGCGATTCGGTCGCCGGGCTGCTGTCGGGCGCGGCGGTGGTCGATGGCGCGTTCGATGCGTTCGACGCCCTCCTGGCCGGCGCGGATGCGGCCGGGGCGATCGCCGGACCGCCGGGGAAGCTCATCGTGCAACGCTTGGGCCAGACGTCGTAGACCGGATGCTGGACGACGTTCAGCGCCGGTCGATCCTTGAACATCCAGCCCGAAAACGCGCGCCGCCAGCGCTTGTCGGTTCCCTGCACGTCGAGTTGCAGGAACGCGCCGGTCAACTGGTCCTGCTCCCACGGTGCGGTCTGTTCGCAGGCGCGCAGGCGCACGATCGCCTCTCCGACGCGGTACGCCTGGCCAGGCTTCATCACCAGCTCGCGCGCCTCGCCATTGCGCTTGTTGAGGAAGCCGATGATCGCCACGCGCTGCGCCATCGGCGTCTCGCCGGCATGCGACTCGGTTCCGACGGTTTCCACGACCGAAGCGGTCGGTTCCGGTGCCGGCGCGGGTTTGGGCGCAGCGGCGGTCGGGGCCGACGCGGCCAGCGTACCGCTGCCGAAATATGCCCCCGCCCCCAGCGACGCGACCAGCGCGGCGGCGCCCAGCCAGCGCCCGCGCGTCATGCGTCCGGAGTCCACGCCTCGTAATCGCCGGTCGCCTGTGCGCGGCGGCCACCCTGTTCCAGCGCGCCGGCCGGGCGATAGGCCATCGCCGTGCCGGTCAGATTCGGCACCGCCGGCTGCTGCCACGTCCGCGCCGGCGGCAGCGCGCGATCCGGCACGTCGTCGATCTGGTGATGCAGCCAGCCGAACCATTCGGGCGACACGCGGCTGGCATCGTTAGAACCGCTGTAGATCACCCAGCGCCGCGGATTGCCCGCGGTATCGCTGCCGCCCTGGTAATAGACGTTGCCCAGCGCATCCTCGCCGACGACGCGCTTGCCGCGCAGGCCGAACCACGTGCCGACGGTCGCGCCGTTCCACCAGGTGAAGGGATTGAGGTTGATGCCCATGGCGGACGGATTAGCGGGCGGCGTGGGCGCGTGCAAGCAAGGTCCGCCCAAACAACCCTTAACGTATCGGTACTAGGGGTCGCGCGACAGCTGGCCTGGTGGGAGGCGCTCATGATCGCCGCGATCCGAACCGCATATCCGAACAATACCGCCGGCCCTCCAGCGACGGCGCGTTCCGCCGCATCGCCGTTTGCCGATATTTTCGCCACTGCAACCGCTGGCGCCTCCACGCCGCAGGTCGAAGGGCGGCGCGCAACCGACGTACCCGCGGTCCCTGTCGACACGGAAGCGGATCTCGCCACGGCACTGGCCGCATTCCGCAAGGAGGCATCGCTGACCCCGACACAACGGGCGCGCCGCGACGTCATCGAGGCAATGGGCCTGAGCGAGGATGCGAGCAAGGCGATGCCGCCGGAGCAACGCGAAACCGTCGAGGCAAAGATCGCCGCAGAGGTCGCGCGCCGCCTGCGCGTTGCCGGCAGCGGCGCACGTACCGGAATCGCCGGAACGCTGTCCGTCTAGACGCCGGCCGCTACTTCGCCCAGCTCACCTTGTCGCCCTCGGCGATCCCCAGCTCGGCCGAGCGCCCGCCCAGTATCTCCAGCACAGCACTGACCGGCTCGGTCGATCCGACCGGGGTTTCGCTGAACGGCACGGTGTTTTCCGCGATCGTCGCGATCGTGCCGTCGGGGCGGATGAAGATGATGTCGAGCGCGGTGGGCGTGTTCTTCATCCAGAAGCTGGCGATGCGCGGCGGTCCGCCCTCGGCCGGATAGGGCGTGAAGATCATGCCGCCGTCCTGCGCGATGTCGGTGCGGTACATCAGCCCCTTTTCCTGTTCGGCCGCGGTCTTCGCCACCTCGACCTTGAACACGTGCGGGCCGTTGGCCGACTGGACGGTCACCACCGTCCGGCCGTCCGCCTGCGCAGCGCTCGCCGCGCCGTTGCCCGAACATCCCGCCGTGGCGAGAACGCATGCCGATGCGAGCAGCGCGGCGGCCAGCTTGTGTCCCATCATCGTCCGTCGTCCCTTTCGATCGCCACGGCCAGCGGCCCCTTGTCGCCCTCGACGATCCGCGCGCGCAGCCGGTCGTCGGGCTCGACTTCCTCCACGCCGGCGCGGCGCAGCGTCTCCATGTGGACGAACACGTCGCCCGGCATGGCATCGCGGATCAGGAAGCCATAGCCCTTCAGCCGGTTGAACCACTTTACCGCGACCCCCTCGAACGGCCCCGCGTCGGCGATCGCCTTCAGCCGCTCGATCCGGTCGCCGCCTGCGCGGCCGCGCACCGGTTCGACGACATCGGCGAGATCGATCGACAGGATCGCACTCGCCTGCACCCCGCGGTCGCGCCGCACCGTCTCGCAGACCACGCGCGCGCCCTCGGGCAGGCTGCGGCGGCCATGGTCGTGAAGGACGGAGAAGTGCAGCAATATGTCGCCGACCGCCGGATCGTCGGCGACGACGAAGCCGAAGCCGCGGGTGACATCGAACCATTTGACGACGCCCGACTGGACACCGCGCGCATCGTCGCCGGCACGATCCGAAGGCGCGACGGAGCCTGCGCTCGACGACGCGAATTCGTCTGGACTGGTGCTGGATCGCTCCAACTCGATACGCATCCCAACTGACCCCCGGGGAAACCGGTTATCACAGAGGGAGCGACGTCTGCAAAGTCCTTAGTTTCCGGCCCGATCGTCGTTATCTGCGTCGAAACGATCCACATCGTCGGGTGTCATCGCCATGATCCGGCGCGCGCGGTCGAAGTCGTGGCCGGCACGCAGCATCGCGGCCAGCGCGCGCTGCTGCTCCGGGCGCTCGACGGCCCCGCGCGCGAACGGGCCGATCCGGCGGCGGCGGGCGAAGGCGATGGCGCTGGCATCGGCCTGGCCGTCGATCACAGGCTGCATTGCCGCCGCGTCGTCGCCCACCACGCCCGCCGCGCGCAGCGCGCCATCGATCCGTCGCGCGCCATAGCCGCGCCGTCCCAGCGCCCCGACCCGGGCCTGCGCAAAGCCGCGATCGTCGATATAGCCCAGCTCCGCCATCCGCTCGGCCAGCGCGGCGCCATCGGCAGGGCGATCGTCGTCCCAGCCCCGTTCGCGCACCTTGCGCGCCAGATAGTCGCGCAATTTCCCCCGTGTCGTCGCGAACCGCTCGACATATC
Organism: Pseudomonadota bacterium; assembly: GCA_040388765.1. Classification (GTDB taxonomy): domain Bacteria; phylum Pseudomonadota; class Alphaproteobacteria; order Sphingomonadales; family Sphingomonadaceae; genus Sphingomonas. Next base: position 124,189 of record JAZKBG010000003.1, read on the forward strand.
GCAGCGCCAGTCGCTCCAGAGCGGCGGTGTCGAGCGGGGGCGGCGGACGGCGATCGCGGGGCATGCGCCATGATTGTGCCACAGTGGGAACCGAATTTGAACGCCGCAGGCCGCCAGTGCATGGTGCAGCTATGTGCGGTGTCGAAACGCCGCGCCAGGACAGGGACATGAAACGACAGTGATGGATTCGGCAGACATGGCGAACACGGCGCCGGTGGCGGCGACCGCTGCACCCGTTCCCACGCCCACCGAAGATGCGCTGACGCGGCGGTTCGCCGACTTCGCGACGTTGGGCGACGCGCTGGACTATGCCGCTTCCGGTGCGCGCGGCCTGAATTTCCATGATGCGCGCGGTACGCTGACCCGCCCCTATCCGTTCGCCGAACTGCGCGCCGATTCGCTGGATCAGGCGCGACGCCTGATCGCGATGGGCGTGAAGCCGCAGGATCGCATCGCCCTGGTCGCCGAGACGGGCCCGGAATTCGCCGCGCTGTTCTTCGGTACGGTCTATGCCGGCGCCTGGCCGGTGCCGCTGCCGCTGCCGACCAGCTTCGGCGGCGCACAGTCGTACATCGACCAGCTGAAGGTGCAGCTCGACAGCTGCGATCCGTCGCTGCTGATCTATCCCGACGAACTGGCGCAGATGGCGGGCGAGGCCGCGCGGGTCGCCGGTGTCGAGGGCGTGTCGTTCGCCGATCTGGCCACCCGCCCGGCCCCCGATACCGACCTGCCGACGGTGGACGGACAGGATATCGCCTATCTGCAATATTCCAGCGGATCGACCCGCTTTCCCCACGGCGTCGCGATCACGCACCACGCGCTGCTGAACAACCTGGCCGCGCATGCGCACGGCATGGCGCTGGAGCCGAGCGATCGCTGTGTCTCATGGTTGCCATGGTATCACGACATGGGTCTGGTCGGCTGTTTCCTGTCGCCGGTCGCTAATCAGGTTTCGACCGATTACCTTAAGACCGAGGATTTCGCGCGGCGGCCGCTCGCCTGGCTCGACCTCATCAGCCGCAATGCCGGCACGACGCTCAGCTATTCGCCGACCTTCGGCTACGATATCTGCGCGCGCCGCATGTCCAGCCAGACGAAGGCCAGCGACCGCTTCGACCTGTCGCGCTGGCGCGTGGCGGGCAATGGCGCGGACATGATCCGCCCCGACGTGATGCAGAGCTTCGTCGATGCCTTTGCCGATGCCGGGTTCAAGGCGAGCGCCTTCCTGCCGAGCTACGGCCTGGCCGAGGCGACGCTGGCGGTATCGATCATGCCGCCGGGCGAAGGGATCATCGTCGAACTGGTCGAGGAGACGCAGCTGTCGGGCGTGGCGGCGGGCGAGGATCGGCCCCAGCGGTTCCGCGCGATCGTCAACTGCGGCAAGCCGGTGCGCGACATGGCGGTGGAGATCCGCGAGGAAGACGGCACCCCCCTGCCCGAGCGCGCGGTGGGCAAGGTCTGGTGCCGTGGCCCGAGCGTCATGGTCGGCTATTTCCGCGATGCCGCGGCGACCGACGCCTGCATGACCGACGGTTGGCTGGATACCGGCGACATGGGCTATATGTCGGACGGCTACATCTACATCGTCGGTCGCGCCAAGGACATGATCATCGTCAACGGCCGCAACCACTGGCCGCAGGATATCGAGTGGGCGGTCGAGCAGCTGCCCGGCTTCAAGCAGGGCGATATCGCCGCCTTCGCGATCACCACGCCGGGCGGTGAGGAAACGCCCGCCGTGCTGGTCCAGTGCCGCACCAGCGACGACGGCGAACGCGTCCGCCTGCGCGATGCCATCCGCGAGCGGGTCCGTGCGGTGACCGGCATGAACTGCGTGATCGAACTGGTCCCGCCGCGCACACTGCCGCGCACCAGCTCGGGCAAGCTCAGCCGGGCGAAGGCGCGCAACCTGTATCTGAACGGCGAGATCAAGCCCTACGCCATCGCGGCCTGAGCGCTGCTCCGGATCAGATCCGGCCGAAGTCCAGCGCCGACAGCGCCGACCCGAGCACCGCGACCCGCGCGCGGATCGCCGATTCGCAATACGGCTTGTGCAGCGCAAGGAAGCGGCGCGGCGTGGTGCCGAGGAACCGGCGCGCGTCACGGTTGAAATGCGATGCGTCGTGATAGCGTGGCGGAATCGTCCGCACATCAGCGCCGGACGTCGTGTCCATCAGCGGCAGCATCGCTTTCAGGAACCGCGCGCGCAGCAGCAGCGTGGTCGTCGGAAACCCGAAATAGCGATGCGACAAAGTCAGCAGCTGCCGCCGGTCGATGCCGACCCGCCGCGCGACCGACGTCGCATCGACCAGATCGTCGTCCATGATCGCCGTCATCACTGCGTCCACGAGCGGCTCGTCGTCATAGCCGTACGCCAGCACTTCGGTGAAGAAGCGGTCTAGGATCATCTTCGTATCCGGTACACACGCCGGATAGTTCAACTCGGACAGCAGGTTGGCGAACACCGCCGCAGGCATTACGGTATCGAGCGGCACCACGCGGTCGGCGAAACGGGCCGCGGGCTGGCGAAACAGCCGCCCCCAACCCAGCGGGCTGATATCGGCGACGATCGCTCCGCCGCCGTTGGACGTGACCGGCATCGCCCGGCTGGTAGGCCCCATCAGCGTTGCGGTCGGCAGGGCGGGATAGTGGAAGTTGCCGATACGCAGTGCGACGGGATCGGATCCGAAGACGATCCAGATCTGCGACCAGCTGGGCAGCATCCAGTCCGCAGTGCCGATGTCGCCGTTGGGTTCGGAATCCATCACGACATAGCTGGTGACGTGGCGCGCGATGGCATCCGCCGGCCGCTCATAGCGTAGCGCCATGCCGGGCGGCACGCCGAAATCGGCGGCCGACACGCCGGGAGTATGACTGCCGCTCTCGAACATTCGGTCCCTCTCCGGATTCGGCCGGCTGTCGTCCATTTCCGGCCGCGCGTCAGCAACGGTGCGAAACCGTACCCCCGTATATCGACTTTCGGTCTTTTCTTACCAAAATCAGCGCTTTCGGCGATTTTTCTTGAAGGCTCGTCGACCATGGAATTATCGGCACGAATGCTTGGCCGCAGCGCGTAATCACAGCGGTTTAGCGACATTTTCTCAAGGGACGATGCCGTGGAGGCGTCGCGGATGCGCATGGCTGCCGCCATGCCATGCGCGATGTCCTGTCGCCGTGCGCTCCCGCATCAGGAACACACACGATGGCCCGAGTGATCTTTTCCGCGACCAACGGCAGCGGAATCCGCGACCTCTATTTCTCCGACGGTATCGCAGGGGATCCGACGGCCATTACGCGCCTCGACATCGGCATCAATTTCGCAAGCGTGGCCGCCTACAGCTGGGGCGGGAAAACGCTGTTTCGCGCGCTTAGCGCCAGCAATGACAGCGAATTGTACATTACCGACGGCACGGCGGCCGGAACACGGCTGCTCAAGGACATCAATACCGGCGGATCGAGCAGCCCGCAGGGTTTCGCGCAGGTATTCGACAAGGTCGTGTTCGCCGCCACCGGGGCAGAGGGCCGCGAATTGTGGGTGACCGACGGGACCACGGTGGGCACCAAGTTGCTGAAGGATATCAATCCCGGCGCGGGATCGTCGCTCGCCGCGACGGTGCAGATGGCCAGCCTCTACGACAAGGTATTCTTCACCGCGGACAATGGCGTGAACGGCGCGGAACTCTGGGTGACCGACGGCACGACCGCAGGCACGGTGATGGTGAAGGATATCGTTGCCGGCGCGAACGGCAGCAGCATCACCGGTCTGACCGCCTATCCGTTCGTGAACAAGGTCGTGTTCTCCGCTAACGATGGCGTGAACGGGCTCGAGCCATGGGTGTCGGACGGAACCGCGGCCGGCACGTTCCAGCTCGCCAATCTGGCGGCGAGCGGCGGTTCCAGCCCGACGCGGTTCACCTGGAACGAGGACGGCAAGATCGTCTTCGCCGCGACCGTGGCCGGTCTGGGCACCGAGCTTTACGTGACCGATGGAACGACCGCGGGTACCCGCCTGGTGATGGATATCAACCCCGGCGCCGCATCGGGACTGAATACCAACGAATTCTACCATGCCGACAACGGAGTGTATTTCAATGGCAACGACGGCGTTACCGGCTCCGAGCTCTGGTCGTACAGCTTCGGCACGGTCACCCGCCTGACCGACATCAATCCCGGCAGCGGCAGCGCCAATCCCAACCGGATCACCGCATACGCCGGCGATACGGCCGGTGTGTTGTTCAGCGCCTTCAACGGGACCAGCGGCACCGAGCTTTGGTCGGTCAACGGCAACGGACAGGTGGCCCTGGTCAGCGATCTCACGCCAGGCGCGGGCAGCACCGCCTTGGTCGGCCTGGTCCTGTCCTCCGGCGCCAATGATGGCCTGGTCTTCTTCCAGGGGTCTCCCGCCAGCACCAATTCGGAACCCTATGTGACGAACGGTTCGACGGCGGGAACCTATCGCCTGGCCGATATCAATCCCGGAGCGGGCTCGTCCTTCCCGGTTTTCCTGGCCATTAACGAGGGCCTGATTTCGCGGGACGACGCGGTTTCCACCGCCGAAAACACGACCATCAAGGTCGACGTTTACGCCAACGACAGTTCCCGCGGGGGTATCAGTTACATCAACGGGCAACAGGTGACGTCGCGTTCGATCACACTGCCGTCCGGCGCGATCGTCACGCTCGAGGACGACTTTACGCTGTCGTACAATCCCAACGGCAAATTCACCTATCTGGTATCGGCGCAGACGGCGGCGACCAATCCGTCCTTCTATTCGTCGACCGCGACCGACAGCTTCAGCTATTCGGTCGGCGGCACGGCGGCAGCGCTTGTGACGATCACGCTGAACGGCTCGGACGGGACGGGTGACCAAGTGCGGGCGTCGAGCGGAAACGACACCGTCACCACCGGCAGCGGCGCGGAGACGATCGACGTCAGCCAGGGCGGCGACGACACGGTCAGTGCCGGCGGTGGCAACGACGGCATTTTCTTCGGCGCGGCATTCGGCGCGGGTGACGTCGTGGACGGCGGCAGCGGCAACGACCAGATGGCGCTGTCGGGCACCTATTCCAACCTGAACATCACTGCCGGACAGATCACAAATGTCGAGGTGATCGCGCTGCAGCCGGGGGCCGGCAACAGCTATACGATCACTCTTGAAGTGGGTGTCATCGCGGCCGGCCAGACGATGACCTTCTACGGCGGCCTGCTCGATGCCGGGCAAGGGCTGAACATCGCGTCGGCGGTCGCGATGGCGGGCGGCCTGAATGTCTATGGCGGCAAGGGGACGGACATCATCGTCGGCGGATCCGGCGACGACGGGTTCTTCTTCGGACCCGGCAAGTTCGACCCGACGGTCGATCGCGTGAACGGCGGGGCCGGCACCAACGACCAGCTGGCGCTGGACGGCGACTACACGCTGACGCTGGACGGCACCGCGATCCAGAATGTCGAGGTGATCGTGCTGCTGGAGGGGCCGGCGTTCAACAAGAACGACTTCAACCTGACACTCGCCGACAGCTTCGTGCCGACCGGCGAGACGCGCACGATCAACGGCGCACTGACGTCGGCGTCGATGATCGTCAACGGATCGGGCGAGACGAACGGCAACCTGATCCTGACCGGCGGCCGCGCGGCCGATACGCTGACCAGTGGCAGCGGGGCGGACGTGCTGTTCGGCGGCCTGGGCGGCGACACGCTGGCCGGCGGCACGGGCGCGGACATCTTCCGCTACACCAACGTCGCGCAATCGACCTCGACCGGTTACGACCGCATCACCGACTTCGTCTATGGCACCGACACGATCGACCTGCCTGGCACGCACGACAGCTATGTCCGGTTGCAGACCGGATCGCTCAGCACCGCGACGTTCGACGCCAACCTCCAGTCGCTGATGTCGGGCGTGCTGGTGGCCGGTGGTGCGGTCGTCTTCACCGCCAGTGCCGGCACATTGTCGGGCGCGACCTTCGTCGTGGTCGATGACAACGGCATCGCGGGATATCAGGCCGGCAGCGATTACGTGATCCGTATCGACGGCACGGTGCCGACCGCGATTCCCGATTTCATCGTCTGATACCGGATCTTCCGTCCTGGCGCCCCGGGACGGTGGATGAAGGGCGCGTTCCCTCGTCAAGAGGGAGCGCGCCCTTTTTAACGCGACGGACGGCCCGATCCTAACCATCCGTCAACGATCGGGCGCTACGTCCGGTATCGTGACCGAACAGACGACATCGCAGTTCGCGGCACCGCGCATCGACGCGCGGGCGCTGCTGGGCCTGTACGACCCGGCGGATGCGACCGACTGGGCGCCGATCCGTGCCGCGCAGATGAACGCCGGCAGCCATCTGGCGGTCTTCATGCTGGCGGCCAATGTCGTCGGCGCGGCGCTGACCGTGCTGGTCTTCGCGCATCTGGTGCCGATCTGGCAGCTCGCGGCGTGGGGCGGGCTGGTGGCTGTGGTGGCCAGTGCCGTCGCGGTCCGGCGCCTGGCGTCGCGTCACCGCACCGCCACCAACGCCTCGCTCGCCGACGTCCGCGACACGTTCCTTGACGGCATCGCGTTCGGCGCGGTCTGGTCGATCGTGCCGCTGTCGTTCGGCGCGCAGGCGACCGACGGCGCGCTGTTGGCGATGTTGAGCATCCTGACCGTGCTGATGGCGTCGGCCGCGATCGCGATGGCATCCTTGCCGCTGGCGACCCTGCTGTTCCTCGCGATCCTGGGCGGCACCACCGCGGCGGCGTTCGGCATGGTCGGCATGCAGAGCGTGGCCGCCACGACCGCGCTGTTCACGATCCTGCTGATGATCGGCTGCTTCGCCCGCGGCCGCGCGCTGGTCGTCATCCGCGCGGGCGAGATCGCGCTGGCCGAGCGCGACGATACCGTCAGCCTGCTGCTGCGCGAGACGCAGGAGGAAACCAACGCCGACTGGCTGTGGGAGATCGATGCCCAGCGCCGCGTGATCCGCGCCTCGCCGCGCTTTGCGCGATCGATCGGGGTCGATCCGAATTCGATCAACGGCCGCGGCTTCCTGGAGATCCTGGCCGGGCCGACGTGGGAGAAAGGCAATTTCGCCGCCGGCCTGCGCGAACTCGCCAGCAAGCTGAAGGCGCGCGAGCCGTTCCGCGACCTGCTGATGCCAGTCTATGTCGATGGCGTCGAACGCTGGTGGGAGATGTCGGCATCGCCCCGCATCGTCGAGGATCGCGGCTTCATCGGTTTCCGCGGTGTCGGATCGGACGTGACCGAACGGCGCGCGTCGGCCGACAAGATCAACCGCATGGCGCGCTACGACACGCTGACCGGCCTGCCCAATCGCCTGCTCATCCACGAATCGCTGGGCGCAGCGATGGCAGAGGCGGACAAATGGGGGTCGCGTTGCGCCTTCATGATGATCGACCTCGACCGGTTCAAGGCCGTCAACGACACGCTGGGCCACCCGATCGGCGACCGCCTGCTCGGCCGCGTATCCGAACGGCTGAAGCAGCTGATGACCGAGAACGAGATGATCGGCCGGCTGGGCGGCGACGAATTCGCCGTCGTGATCCGCGACGCCGCCGACAGCGCCGCGCTGGAACGGCTGGCCAAACGCATCATCGCGACGTTGTCCGAACCGTATGACGTCGACCAGCACACACTGTATATCGGCGCATCGGTCGGCGTCGCGGTCGGCCCGCGCGACGGCCGTACGCCCGAGATGCTGATCCGCTCCGCCGATCTCGCGCTCTATCGCTCCAAGGATGCCGGCGGCGGGACGTTCCACCTCTATGAACCGCAGCTCCACCTGCGCGCCGAGGAACGCCGCGTCCTCGAGATGGCGCTGCGCAGCGCGCTCGAGAAAAACGAGATGCATCTGATGTACCAGCCGGTCGTCGATGCCCGGTCGGGGTCGCTCACCGGGTTCGAGGCGCTGCTGCGCTGGACCCACCCCGAACTCGGCCCGATCAGCCCGGCCAAGTTCATCCCGCTGGCCGAGGATGCCCGGCTGATCGCACCGATCGGCGAATGGGTGCTACGCACCGCCTGTCACGAAGCCGCGACGTGGAACAGCTATGCCCGGGTCGCGGTGAACGTGTCGGCCGAACAGCTGCACAACCCCGGCTATGTCGCGATCGTGGCGAACGCGCTGGCCCAGTCCGGCCTGCCCGCCGACCGGCTGGAGCTGGAGGTGACCGAGAGCGTGTTCATGCGCGAGGGCACGGGCGCGACGCAGACGCTGGAGAAGCTGCTCGACCTGGGCATCCGCCTGAGCCTCGACGACTTCGGTACCGGCTATTCCTCGCTCGGCTATCTCAGCCGAACGCGCTTCTCGACGATCAAGATCGACCGCAGCTTCGTGCAGGGCGCGTCGAAGGGCGTGAAGGAGGCGATCGCGATCATCCGCGCGGTCGTCGCGCTGGCGCAGTCGCTGGGCATGGGGACCACGGCCGAGGGCGTCGAGACCGAGGAAGAACATCTGCTGGTCCAGGAGCTGGGCTGCACCAAGGTCCAGGGCTATTACTTCGGCCGCCCCCTGCCCGTCTCCGAAGCGCGCGCGCTGACCGCCGATCCCGCGCAGACCAGCCGCGCGGCGTAAGGCACCCCCGGGTTGCAATGTTGGATTTCGCTTCGTAGCGTCTGATTGCACACGCCCGCGATTTTCGCCATTGCCCGCGCCCGACTGGGCGGCTACATCCCGCCGCCTTGCAGGGGCATAGCTCAGCTGGTTAGAGCGTCGGTCTCCAAAACCGAAGGCCCTCGGTTCGAATCCGAGTGCCCCTGCCACGTTCCTCCAGAGCGAGCGCCTTTCCGACCGATGCCCTCCGCGTTGCTGTGCCGCCTGCTCGATCACGTGCCCGACCGCGGCCGCGCGTGGAGCGACGGGATCGGGTTCCGCTCGGTCTGCAAGCGCTGCGGTGCGCCGATGCTGCGCGATGTCGGGGCGTGGCGGCTCTATTCCGACACCGACGACGCCGATCCGCGCCGCGCCGCACACCGCGACGACACGCCCTAGCCGCTCCGGGCCGAGGAACGCTTGCACACACCCCCAAGCGTCGCTAGATACCGCCTCCAATCCGACAGTGAAGGATGGCCTGGCCGGTTCCCTGATGGGACCGGGCAGAGAACCCATGCCTTCGCCGAAGGGCCGATTTTTTTAACCGAGCGAGACCAACAGTGGCCAAGATCAGTCCCCTGGAGTTCATGCGTCAGGTCCAGGCGGAGACCAAGAAGGTCGCCTGGCCCACGGCGAAGGAAACCTGGATGACCGGCGTCATGGTGATGATCATGACGACCCTGCTGGCGCTGTTCTTCCTTGGTGTGGATACGTTCTTCCGCACCATCGTCGATTTCCTGCTCGGCCTGGCGAAATAAGGGGCTGACATGGCGCGCTGGTACATCATCCACGCCTATTCCGGGTTCGAGAACAAGGTTCGCGACCAGATCCTGTCCGACGCGACGCGCCTGGGGCTGGAAGCGCTGGTCGAGGCGGTCGAAGTGCCGACCGAACAGGTCACCGAAGTCCGCCGCGGCAAGAAGGTCCAGTCGGAGCGCAAGTTCTTCCCCGGATACGTGCTGGCCAAGCTCAGCATGAACGACGACGTGTACCACCTGGTCAAGAACACGCCCAAGGTCACCGGCTTCCTGGGCAGCATGGGCAAGCCCCAGCCGATCAGCGAAGGCGAAGCCGCGCGCATCCTGAACACCAAGGAAGAAGCCGCCGCCGCGCCCAAGCAGCAGGTCAAGGTCGATTACGAGATCGGCGACTCAGTCAAGGTCCTGGACGGTCCGTTCGCGACCTTCAACGGCATCGTCGAGGAACTCGATTTCGACAAGAACAAGGTCAAGGTCGCCGTGTCGATCTTCGGGCGGGCGACGCCGGTGGAACTGGACTTCGAGCAGGTCGAGCGCAGTAAGTAAGGCCGCAAGCGGCCTGACTTGCGACCGCACGCAGATTAGCGCCAGCTAATCCGCGAGATCGGCGCTCGACCGGCCGGCGGGTCGCGCCAGCGAACCCGTCCGACGACGCGGCTTTGCCGCGGCGGGCGTGCATGGCGGGTTCGCGCCCCAACAGCGGTCCTTAGCTGCATTCCTACATCGTGCTAAAAGCCGCCACTCGCTTGAGGGTTGCCTTGCGCCCGTCCGGGGATACGCGAGGAGGAAGAGTAGGGTATGACATTGCAACGGCCGCCTGAGCGTGGGCCGAAGTTCGAAGCGATGATGGCGCAGATCGACTTCAAGCTCACCAATGAGGGCGTCGATATTCCGACGCGCCCGATGCTCGCGGTTCGCGAAGTCTCGATGACGTATAATCTTAACATGCCGCTCGGCGGCGCCACCGCGCGTCTGCCGCCGGAATTGCGCGAGAATGCTGCGCTCAGCGAAGCGATCAATCAATGGTACAAGGATAATTACGGCGATCGACTGAAAGAGGACCCTTGTCCGGGTCGAATGGTGATCCTGCTCGATGGCGATCTCTATGTGCTGCGCGTTCCCCGTATCTTCGGCAGCGTGAATTTCGTTTTTACGCGCCAATGGTTGACCAATCCGGGCATCGGGCGTGGCCCCGCAACCTGCAATATCACCCAGCTTGTTGACGGGATGAACGCAGCCAAAGCCGAGCGCCTGTCCGATGTTGCGCTCGACACGATCGGGGCCGCGTTCGAGATCGCGGTGCCTGCCGCGTTCACGCTAGAGAGTACCGGTCATGGTTTGATGTTCATTGCTCGGGGCGATGTCGAGGCCGCAGTGAATGGTCTGATGGCGCGTGGTGGCCGCTATGGGGAATCGAAATGGGCTTCGCTCCAGGCCGCCGAAAAGGTGCTCAAGGCCGCGATCGATCGCGCGGGCGCGAAATACGGCTTCACTCACGGGCTTGCCGGCCTTTGCAAGACCCTCGCCGATACCGGTCTGAACTTCAACGCCGTCGCCCAAGTGGCCGCGATCCAGTGCAAACCAGGTATTCGCTATGGTGAGGAGCCTTGTACACGCGACGAGGCACTGGCAGCCCATCGCGCATCGCTCGAGCTAGTAAATATCCTGCGTGAAGCCGGCGCGAGGTTCGAGCTGGGTATTGGGGGGCTGCCACGATCTGGCTGAGGTTCGGTGAGGCGGGCCGATCGCGACTATGACGCACGATATCTAGAGGCGTTCCGCCTTCCTACTAATCTGATCATTCCCTGCACAAGAAATAAGTCTGGCGGATAAGAAACGGCCATAATACGCTTCATGTGGGAGCGGGAACATGGCTGAAAATGCTGAAGCTGAAATCGGGCAGATTACCTTCTATCTGGCTAAGGCCGGCACCGGTTTCGACACCATTCTTGATGACGATGCGGATCTGGAGACGAAACTAGCCATCCGCAAAGCCGACTTTGAGGTCGATGAAGCTGAGTGTCGTTTCATCTACTTCGAGACACATTCTGCCAGAGGGAATCCACCGTGGTTGGATTTCGTCAACGAGAAAGCGAATGTCGCAGATCCCTTCACCTTCGCCGATGCCAGTAGAAGCCCAAACGGCATTTTGCTTATCAAGACCGAAGATCGGCTTTTTTCCGCCGTGTTCGGAAGAAGTGCGGCGAGCTGCCTCAACAGGAAAATGCTGGAGCCGGATTTTGGTATCAAGACAGCAATGAACATGTGCGGGAACGAAGAAATTCGTCAGACCCGCACCCAGAGCAATGCCATAACGCCAACCCATATCGACCGGCAGGCGAGCAGGCCTTCTGACTCCTTCGTGTTCGGCCTGAGCGAGGCAGAAGATCTCAGATACATTTCTGCCCATATAAAAGGGCAGAAAAACACCACCTTGCAAGGCCGTGATAACCTAACGGTCAAGATTATCGGTGAAGCGAAATTGACTTGGGAGCGTCTGGTTACTCAGTGTCAGACATTCCTGGAGCGCTTTGAATCTCGTGATTACATCGACCTGTTTCCAAACTACAGGAATTTTCAGCCGGCGACCGAAGCGGAAACTGAAGAGCTTAACGCACTGTTGTTGGCAGCGTTGAGAGCGAAGGACTATTCAAAAATCGATCTCTGCATCCCGGAATTCCTGTCCGCTGAGGAATATAGCTTCACCTTCTCGAATAAGGCCAAGAAGGAAAACATGGTCTACTCCTTCCTCACGCCAGCGCTGCTCGAGGAGGTTTTCAAGACGCCTGACGACCTGACGGTGGATCGGCTCGAAAGCAGGAAGATTTTTGCGTTCTCACCGGCCGAGGATCGTGTCCTCGGCTATATGCGATGGCCGATATATGATTGTCTCGTTTACGAGCATGCGATTGGCGACGATTATTTCGTTCTGAGCAGCGGACGGTGGACCAAGGTCGACCCGGAATTTCATCAGTCAATTGTCGATTTCATGGCAAACCGGGTCCGTGAAGAAGACGCGGAGCCATGGTGCTGCGATATCGATATTAGCGACAATCAGGCCAAGCAAAACACCGAGGCCAAGTTCAACAGCAAGATTGTCGAGCTACGCCCGAACGCCATCCTTTTCGACCGAGCCAAGCTCAAGATTGGTACCGGCAAGAAGGACAAGGAGTTTTGCGACGTTCTGGAACTCTGCGCAGACGGTCGAATGCGGATCGTCAACGTCAAAAAATACAAGGACGCAGCGTCAATCAGCTACCTGTTCTCGCAGGCAAAATTCTACTGCGAAGCGTTCCTGCACGATGACACCTTCCTGTCCGAAATCCGCGATCATATAGAAAACAGCCATTGTCCGTCGAAGGCAGATTATCTCGCCTACATAAAGCCATCGATCGAGGACAATCACGGGCGGGAATACACGCTCTGTCTTTGGCTCCTCTTCAACAAGACTGACCCAAAACCCGACAAGAACGATATTCCTCTGATCTCGCAATACGAACTAAAGCTAATGCACGATCATCTTCGGCGGATTTGTAAATTTCAGGACATCATCGTCCGATTTATTCCGGTGAAGGTCACGCGATACACGCAGGCGAAAAAGAACAAGCAGGCGGCATAGCTACGGGGATCGAATGCGATGGCTTCTCCCAACTTCGAGCATCTCAAAGCGCATATACTGCCACTCTCCGTCGCCTCGGATTTCGAGGGGGCGCGTAAAGAGTGGGATCTGGTCGCCGTCGAGCTAAGTGACGAATGGGATCATTGCCCCTGCGGTCAAGACATCAAGGAGCATTGCTACATCCGTAACCGGCACAATGGGAACAGCACCTACGTCGGCAATGTCTGCATCAACCGCTTCATCCAGATCAGCACCGGAAACCTGTTCGACGGACTGAAGCGCATCGCGCAAGATAACACCGCGAATGCCAACCACGATTTGATCGAGCACGCCTGGCGGATGGGCTATTTATATAGCGAAAAGGAATATCGCTTCCTTCTGCAGACGGCTCGAAAGCGCAATCTTTCGCAAGCCCAGCTGGACTGGAAGCAGAAGATAATCGCCGCATCCTCTCCCAGACGATCGTGCAGCGCCGAACGAAGCGATAGCCGTCGAACGTTCTGGCACCGAGTGATCAACGTCCGCTTCGCCGTCTCCGAAATTCAAACCCGCCTGCCCGCTTGCGGCCCAAAACCCGCCCTTACCCCTCCCCGTTCCTCACCCGCCACCCCCCCAAACTGCCCAGCCGAAAAATCCCCCTTCGTCGGGTCCGCCTTCGACCACCCCGTCACCTGATCCAGCGCCGGCAACGGCGCGATGTCCTCCGGGCCGAAGATCCACGGCTCGCCCCGCGCGCGCCGCTCGGCCTCGGCCACACGAAACGCCTCACGGGCGCGCTCCAGCCGCGCTTCGTACATCGCGCTCAGCCGGTACGAATGCGCCTCCCTCGATTCCCCTCGTCGCCGCTTGATGTGAGCGGGTTCGGCGAGCAGCCGTGCTTCCTTCTGGTGGAGATACATCAGTTGCAGCGCCTGCGCTGGCGTCATCGATGCGATCGGCGGGGGATCGTTGCGGCGCCAGGCGTCATCGGCGTGGCTGGCCGGATCGAAGCGTTCGAGCAGCGCCATCTCTAGCCGGTCATAGCCCATCTGTAGCGCCAGCCGCATCTCGCGCGCGAACGCCGGGCTGGCCTGGCGGCGCTTGTAGAAACTATTCTTGCTGAAACCCGCAGCCGCGGCCGACAGGCTGACGTTGGCGGTAGCACTGAGCGCGGCGAGAAAAGCCTGCTCGTGCTCACGCGCGAGGCGATCCGGGCGCTGACGATGCAGTTGGAGGCGGCCGCCCCGCGCGCGGACGATGCGCGGCTCGGCGCCGGGATCGTATTTCCCGACGGCGATACGATCGGTGCGGTCGTTCAGATGGGCGTGGGCCATCGCCAGCGCCGCATCCCACGCGGCGGCAAAGGCCGGGCATCGGGCGCGACGGTTGAGATAGGTGTTGCGCACGAGGCCGAGGGCGCGACAGACCTCTCTGACATTGCCCGTGCGGCGCAGCGCGCGGAGGAATTTGCGGTTCTGGAGCGTCTGCTCGGCGGTGAAGCGGTGCGGCATGACCGAGGCATGTTGCACCGGATTTCCAACTTGTCTCCAACGAAATGATTGGCCGTGGCGATGGCGGCGCTCACTGCCGACGCCACGCCGTCAGACGGGTCCGCTGCGCGACCCCGCTGCCCGCCGTGGCAACTCCCCATCTTGCTGACGCAAGCTGGGGGTGCCCGCTCCCACGCCGTCAGACGGGTCCGCTGCGCGACCCCGCTGCCCGCCGTGGCGAGTCCTCGGATTGCTTACGCAATCCGAAGGCCGCCCGCGCTCTACGTCGTAGCCCCCACATTCCACGGCACGAATTCATGATCGCCATAGCCCAGCTCCTCGCTGGCCGTCCGCTTGCCCGAGGCCACCGCGAGCAATTCAGCGAAGATCTCCGCGCCCTTGTCCGCCACGCTCACCCCCGCCCCGACGATGTCGCCGCAGTCGATATCCATGTCGTCGCGCATCCGCTCGAACAACGGGGTGTTGGTGGCGAGCTTGATGCTCGGCACCGGCTTCGCGCCGAACGCCGATCCGCGGCCGGTGGTAAAGGCGATCAGGTTCGCGCCCGAGGCGACCTGGCCGGTCGCGGACACGGGGTCGTAGCCGGGCGAGTCCATGATGACGAGGCCGCGGGTCGCGATGGCTTGCGCATATTCATATACCGCGTTCAGGTTGGTCGTGCCGCCCTTGGCCTGCGCGCCCAGCGACTTCTCCAGGATCGTGGTGATGCCGCCCGCCTTGTTGCCCGGCGAGGGGTTGCTGTCGATCGTCTCGCCGTTGCGCGCGGTATAGTCCTTCCACCAGGCGATGCGGTCGAGCAGCTTGCGGCCCACGGCCGGATCGGGCGCGCGGTCGGTCAGCAGGTGCTCGGCCCCGTACAGCTCGGTCGTCTCGCTCAGGATCGCGGTGCCGCCCTGTGCGACCAGCCGGTCGACCGCATTGCCCAGCGCGGGGTTGGCGGTGATGCCCGACAGCGCGTCGGATCCGCCGCATTGCAGCCCCAGCGTCAGATGCTCGGCCGAGACGGTCGTGCGGCGCGCGGCGTTCGCTGCGGGCAGCATCGCCTCCACCGCCGCGATCCCGCGCGCGATGGCCGCGCGGGTGCCGCCGGCATCCTGGATGGTGAAGCGGTCGATCCGCTCGAACCGCCCGACCTGCATCGCCTCACACCCCAGGCCGATCATCAGCACCGCGGCGAGATTGGGATTGGCGGCATATCCGGCCAGCGTCCGTTCGAGCACGCGAAACGCCTCGCCGCCGCTCGCGATCGAGCACCCGCCAGAATAGGTGAACGCCGCGACGCCATCGACGTTGGGAAAATCGTCCAGACCGACCTTCGCGAAATGCCCAGCGATGGCGTGCGCGACCGTCGCGGAACAGTTCACCGAGCTGATGATGCCGATGTAGTTGCGCGTACCGACGCGGCCGTCGGGACGGACATATCCCTGAAACATCGCGCGCTGCTCAACCGGCAGGATCGCGGTATCGCGTGTGGCACCGCCGAAGCGATAATCGCGCGTGAGGTCGGCGACCGCCAGATTGTGGACGTGGACATGATCGCCCGCGGCGATGTCCTGCGTCGCCAGTCCGATCGGCTGGCCGTAACGGATCACGGCGGCGCCCGCGGGAATCGCGACCAGGGCAACCTTGTGCAGCGCCGGGATCGGCTGGCGCGCGACGAGTCCCGCGCCCAGCGACGCCCCCACGCCGATGTCGGCCAGCGGGATCGCGACGCTGTCGGCGGGGTCCAGGCGCAGGAGGCGCACGGCGGTCGTCGGCTCGGCGAGGTTCATGTCCTGCCCCTAGCAGATCGGCGCGTCGCGACGAAACCGGTCACGGTTCGGACGGGCGCGAACGCTCGGACAAGCTCGTCCCCGCGCGGCGGTCGCCGATCATCCCGTCTTCAGGACGAACGGGATCTGGACCAGCCCGGTCACTTCGGTCGGCTCGCCGTTGCGCAGCGTGGGCGACCAGCGCCACTTGCGCACGGCATCCAGCGCCGCCTTGTCGAGCACGTCGACGCCGCTGCTGCGATGCACGACGATCGACGCGATCCGCCCCTCGGGCGACAGGACCAGCCGCAGCACCACGGTGCCCGTCTCGCGCTTGCGCCGCGCTTCCACCGGATAGCTCGGCGGGGTGCCGCTGATGAGCTTCGACGTCAGGTTGCCGACGCTCAGCGGCCCGGCCGGGGCCGGCGGCGCAGGCGCGGCGGCGGGTGCGGGGGCGCGGGTCGGCGTCGGTTCGACCGGTGCGATCGTCGGCGTCGTCGCGACCTCCTGCCGCGGCGGCGCCGTCACCGGCACGACCGGTGGCGGAGCGACGATCTCGGCGCTGGGCGGGACGACGGGCGCGATGGTCTGCTCGGGCGGCACCGGTGCCGGAGCGGGCGGCGGCGCGCGCATGACGACGTCGAACGTCATCATGTCCTGCTGCTGCTTTCGCGCGACCGACACGGTGTGCAGGAACATGAGCGCGGCCAGCAACGCCGCGGGGATCGCGATCGACAGCGCGAGTGCCGGCCAGCGCGCCGCACCATCGGCGCGATAGCCGCCGCCATGATAGGCAGCGTCTGCTGCCACGTCCGATCCGTACGTCGCCATGACGGATCAGCTCTCGTGCAGGCGATCGAGCGTACGCGGATCGAACAGCGCCTCGACCGACTCCTTGCGCTCGTCCAGGCCGTAGACCTCGTAGCAGCCCTGATAGACCTGCATCTTCCTGACGACCCAGCCGGCCTTCTTCAGCTGGCGCTGCAGTTCGACCATCGGCCGGCGTTCCTTGCGCGGGACACTGCACGATAGGTTGCCATGCGCCGCCGCCACATCCGCCCCGACCAGCCCCGTCGCCGACATGGCGAGTGCCGCTGCCGAGATCATCATCTTCATCATCACGCCATCCCTCCGCCGCGCGTACAAGCGCGTGGAAAGTCTCTAATTGATAATGCGTCGCAAGACAATGTCTATCGGGTCAGGTGGTCGTCCATCGCCGCAGCAGATTGTGATAGAGGCCCGCCAGCCCGCGCGTTTCCTCCGTCTCGCCATGCAGCGCGGTCAACCGCTGGATGCTCTGGTCGAGATCGAACAGCAGGTCGCGCTCACCGTCGTCGCGCACCAGGCTCTCGATCCAGCAGAACGCCGCGATCCGCGCGCCGCGTGTCACCGGCGTGACGCGGTGCAGGCTGCTTGCCGGATAGAGTATCGCGTCGCCGGCGCGCAGCTTGACCGGTTGCGCGCCGAAACTGCCCTCGATCTCCAGTTCGCCACCGTCATACTCCGCCGGATCGGTCAGGAAGAGCGTCACCGACAGGTCGCTGCGCAGCATCGCCTCGCTGCCCGGAATCCGCATCAACGCGCTGTCGACATGCGCGCCATAGGTGCCGCCGTCGGCATAGCGATTGAAGCGCGGCGGATAGATCCGGCGCGGCAGCGCGGCCGATATCACCAGCGGATGCGCGTTCAGTCGCGCCAGCACGTGTCGGCTGAGGCTCGTCGCCGCTTCGCTGTCGTCGGCAAGCTGCTGGTTCGCCTTGACGCTGCGCGCGAAGCCACCCGCGGTCGCCGCGCCGTCGATCCAGTCGGCCCGATCCAGCCGCGCGCGACACTGCGCGACCTCATCCCGGCTCAACAGCGCCTCGATCGTCATCAGCATGACCGGTTGACCAAAGTTGCCATTCTGACATCCTCCAGCGTCGCGCAACCGGCCAGCGCCATGCACAGTTCCAGTTCCTCGCGCAGCGTCCGGATCATGTGCGCGACGCCCAATGCCCCGGCGACGGCAAGCGCGAACATCTGCAACCGCCCGACGAGCACCGCATCGGCGCCCGATGCGATCGCCATGAAGACATCGCGGCCCGAACGGATGCCGCCATCGAACAGGATCGGCACCCCGGCCCCGATCGCGGCGCGGATGCCGGGCAGCACCGTCAGGCTGGGCGGCGCGCCGTCCAGGCTGCGGCCGCCGTGGTTCGACACGACGACTCCCGCGACCCCCCGCGCGACCAGCGCGCGAGCGTCTTCGGGATGCAGCACACCCTTGACCCAGACCGGCAGCGTGGTCGCGCCCAACAGCCAGTCGAGGTCGCCCCATCCCGGTGCCCGCGCCATCATGCCGCGCAGGATCCGGCTGTCGCCCGCGGCGACCGCGACCGGCGGCGACAGGGGATAGCCGGCAAGATTGGCCGCGACGGCGGTCGGCGGAACGTAGCCCGCCCGTTCGGCGGCAAAGCTCGGCACCTGCACCGGCGTATCGAGCGTGACCATGATCGCGCGATACCCGGCATCGGCCGCGCGGCGCAGCAGGCCGACGTTCGTCGCGCGATCGGGCTGGAGATACAGCTGGAACCAGCGGTGCCCCTCGCCCGTCGCTGCGATATCCTCCAGCGTCAGCGACGACAGGCTGCTGGCGATCATGACCGTGTGCGTCGCCCGTGCCGCCAGCGCGGTCGCGCGTTCGGCGTCGGGATGGACCGAGCCCTGGGCGGCAACGGGTGCGAGCAGGATCGGATGCGGCAGCGTCATATCGGCCATCGTACAGGCCGTTTCGCCGCCGCTGACATCGCGCAGCAGGCGCGGCACGATGGCGCGATCGGCGAACGCGGCCAGGTTGGCCTGCGCCGTCATGTCCCGCCCGCTGCCGCCGTCGATATGGGCGAACAGCGCAGGATCGATCACGTCACGTGCCAGCCGGGCGTAATCCGCGGCGCAGCGGATACCGGGCGGAACGGCCGCGGATTGTGGAGGGAGGATGCTCACGAACGACATGGCCCGGGTTGCGAAACCCGGACCATTGCCGATTTCGGCACCGGACGCATCAGAAACCGATGCTGAGCGTGCCGACCACCTGACGCCCGTCGCCCTTGTACAGGAAGAATCCCGCGCGATAGGCCGCCAGATAATATTCCTTGTTGGTGATGTTGTTGACGTTCAGGCGGAAATCGATCGTCTCGTTGACCTTGTACTCGGCGAAGAAGTCGCCGACCGCATAGGCTGGGACCGGCTGGGTATAGGCGAACTGTCCGGCCGCGCTGTAGGAATAGGCCGCCGCGGTATCCGGCTGGCCGCCGTAACGCCGGCTCTTGTACTTCACCGCCGCGCCCATCGCGAACTGGTCGGTGAACTGGTACCGGGTCAGGAACTCGACCGATGTGTTCGCGAAATTCGAGATCGTCTTGCCCAGGTTGGTCGCGCCCAGCGCGAGTTGCGCCGCGCTGATCCCCGCATTGGCGGATTCAAGCACCTTGGCGCGCATCAGCGCGACGCCGCCCTGGACCGACCATTGGTCGGTGATGTTGCCGACCACGCTGAACTCGGCGCCCTGGACGCGCAGCTTGCCGGTGTTGAACGAACCGAAGCTGTTATAGTCGGCCCCTTCCATCACGTCCGACTTGATCGTGCGGAACAGCGACGCGGTCAGCAGCAGTTTCTCGTCGAGGATATTCCACTTCGTCCCGATCTCGTAATTGCGCGACCGTTCGGGCTTGGCCACAACGCCGCCGGCGCTGTCGAGCAGGAAGCCGCCATAGCCCGCGCCGGTCGTGTCGGATTCTCCGCCGTTGATGTCCGCCGCGGTCGATGCCGTGGCATAGACCATCGCGCCGTGGCCGAATTTGTAGGTCAGGCCCAGATGCCCGTTCCACAGAGTATCCGTGTAGCGGAACGCGTTCGTCGTGCGACCGGCGAAATTGACCGGGGCGTTGGTCTGGACGTTGTACTGGCCGATATCGAAGCGGTAATGATCGAGCCGAACGCCGCCGAACAGCGTGACGTTCGACGTGAGATCGACCGTGTCCATAAGGTAACCGGCGACCGTCTCGACCTGCCAGTGCCGTGCCGCAAAGGGTGCGCGGGTGACGCTCTGCCCGGCCAGGTTGGACAGGTTGGGCACGGGGTTGCCGGTCGCATCGGTGATGCAATACTGGTTGTTCGCGCCGCCCAGTGTCGTCGCGCAGTTGAACGCGCCGGTCCGCGTCACATAATAGGCCGCCGTCGTCGAAAGCGGGTTGGCCAGCGCGTTGCCCGGCGCGCTCGTCGTGCTGCGCACCTTGTGGTTGGTGTATTCGCCGCCCAGGATGAAGTGATGCTGCATGCCCAGCAGCCCGGTCTCGACCGACAGGTTCGTCTGGTTGGCGATATAGTCCAGATCCTGCCATCCGGCATGCCCGCCATCCAGCCGCCCGGTCTGATAGGATCCGGTCGCGGTCGGAATGACCTGATTGGCCAGACCGGTGATGAAATAGCGGTTGTAGCTCTGGCCGTAGCGCGTGATGTTCGACAGCTTGACGCCGTCCGAGAACGCATATTTCACGCGGCCGGTGAAAGTGTCGACGTCCGAATCCTGGAAATCGGACACCTGGGTATAGGACGGCCCGAGCGCGACCGGCTCGCGGCTGCCCGCTGCGGTGGTGATGAGAAAGCTGCCCGCGTCGGGCCGGTCGTGCGCGCGCAGCCCGTAATAGTCGAGCGTCAGCGACAGCGCGTCGGTCGGCGTGAACACTGCCGACACCGCCGCGCCGTAGCGCCGCCGGCTGGCCGGCTCGCGCTCGGGCACATCGGTCTTGGCGTAGAGCAGGTTGGCACGCACCGCGAAGCTGTTGCCGGTCGCGTAGTTGACGTCGGCGGTGGCCCGGATGAAATCGTCGGTGCCGACGCCGATGGCCGCGCGCGTGAAGTTGTAGTCGGTCGTCGCCGCCTTCGTGATCGCGTTGATCGCGCCGCCCGATGCGCCGCGACCGGCGAAGCTGGAGTTCGGCCCCTTGGTGATCTCAAGCTGTTCGATCGCGAAGCTCTCGCGCGTCGTCATGCCGGGATCGCGCAGCCCGTCGACGAACACGTCGCTGCGTACGTCCTGACCACGGATGATGTAGCGGTCGCCGAACGCGTTGCCGTTCTCCCCGGTGCCGACGGTGACGCCGGGCTGCGCATCGAGGATGCGGACCAGATCGGTATAGCCCGACTGATCGATCTGCGCGCGGGTCAGCACGGTGATCGTCGCGGGCGTCTCGGCGAGCGGCCGGGTATGGCGCTCGTCGCCTGACGTCCGCGCCTTGAACGGTACACCCAACTGGGCGTTCGGATTGGGATCGATCGCGGTATCCTCGACCTGCACGGTTGCCAGCGCCTCCGGTTCGGCGGTCTGCGCATCCTGCGCAGCGGCCGTGCTCGGCATCAGCATCGCAGCCGACAGTCCGATCATCGCTGCACCGGCTGTCGTCCGACGCAGGCTGCGTGGCATCGTGGCGTAATCGTCGCGCTTCATCATCAATCCCCAATCCGCTCACTTGCGATTGATAATGATTCGCAAGCTCGCGGCATCGATATTGCGCATCGTTCGCAATTGCAACGGGGTAGAGAAATCCGGAGTGGGCCGCACGTGAGCGGCATGGTTGCAGTTTGCAGCCGCTATGAGTTGCCGCAGAGCCGATGGCAGCACGACATTTCGCAACGCCAAGGCGTCGCTGGGGCATCAATCGGGCGCTGCGCCGGTACGCCGGCACAAGCGGGCCGGACGTGGACCTTCAGGTCCGGAAAACGCGGGACCGCAGCCCTACGCCGCCGCCTTGGACACGCCGGATTCGATCTCCGCCGCCTTGGCTTCGACCAGCTTCACGATATGCTCCAGCATGTCGGCGCTTTCGACCGTATGGTCGGTGACGCCCGACAGATAGACCATATGCTTGCCATTGCCGCCGCCGGTCAGGCCGATGTCGGTTTCACGCGCTTCGCCAGGTCCGTTGACGACGCAGCCGAGCACCGACAGGCTCATCGGGGTGCGGATGTGCTGGAGCCGCTCTTCCAGCGCCTGGACGGTGCGGATCACGTCGAAGCCCTGGCGCGCGCAGGACGGACACGACACCACGCGCACACCGCGGTTGCGAATGCCCAGCGCCTTCAGGATCTCGAATCCGACGCGCACCTCTTCCTCGGGTTCGGCCGATAGCGAAACGCGGATGGTGTCGCCGATACCATACCACAGCAGGCTGCCCATCCCGATCGCCGACTTCACCGTGCCGCCGACGAAGCCGCCGGCCTCGGTGATTCCCAGATGCAGCGGACAATCGACCACTTCGGCAAGCTGCTGATAGGCGGCGACCGCCAGAAACAGGTCGCTGGCCTTCACCGCGACCTTGAACTCGTGGAAGTCGTGGTCCTGGAGCAGCTTGATATGGTCGAGCGCGCTTTCGACCAGCGCCTCGGGGCACGGTTCGCCGTATTTCTCCAGCAGGTCCTTTTCGAGGCTGCCGGCGTTCACCCCGATACGGATCGCGCAGCCGTTGGCCTTGGCGGCGCGGACGACTTCGCCGACACGCTGCGACGACCCGATGTTGCCCGGATTGATCCGCAGGCAGGCGGCACCGGCATCGGCGGCTTCCAGCGCGCGCTTGTAGTGGAAGTGGATGTCGGCGACGATCGGCACACGCGCGGCGCGGACGATCTGGCCCAGTGCCGCGGTGCTTTCGACGTCGGGACAGGACACGCGGATGATATCGACCCCGGCATCCTCGCAGCGGCGGATCTGGTCGATCGTCGCCACCGGATCGGACGTCGGCGTGTTCGTCATCGTCTGGACGGTGACGGGCGCATCGCCGCCGACAGGAACGTTGCCGACCATGATCTGGCGGCTCTGGCGGCGGGTGATGTCCCGCCACGGACGGATCGACATTGCTGGACTCGCTAACGCTTCGGTTACGTGAGCGCGCCTATACCCGTCCCTTGGGCGTCGCGATAGGCGTCAGGACACGCGCTTGTACCATGTTTCGCCGACCTCGTTCGCGACGACCAGCCAGCGCCATTACGGCATGGACTGGCTGCGCATCGGTGCGTTCGGACTGCTGATCCTCTATCACATCGGCATGGTCTTCGCCCCGTGGCACTGGGTGGTGAAGTCGAGCACGACCTATCCTGCGCTGATTCCGCCGATGGCGTTCCTGACCCCCTGGCGGCTGGCGCTGCTGTTCGCGGTGTCGGGCTATGCCAGCCGCAAGTTGCTCGACCGGTCGGACGGATGGCCCGCGTTCCTGCGATCGCGCAACAGCCGGCTGCTGGTGCCGCTGGCGTTCGGGATGCTCGTGATCGTGCCGGTCGAGATGTGGGTGAGGGTGAAGGGCGGCGGCTATCCGGGCGGATACCTGCACTTCTGGGCATCCGATTACTGGCGCAGCGGCGACTTCTTCGGCGTCGGCTTCCCCAGCTGGGAGCATCTGTGGTTCGTCGCCTATCTGTGGGTGTACACGCTGGTGCTGGTCGCCGTCGTCGCGAGCGGCCTGCGGGCGACGCGGCTGGTCGCGTGGTTGTCACAGGGTCGTCGCCTGCTGTGGGCACCAGTTGCGGTGCTGGCTGGCGTGAAGCTGGCGATGCTGTTCGTCGTTCCGGAGCGGCAGGGACTGTTCAGCGACTGGGGCGGGCATGCCGAATATGGCCCGATGTTCGCGCTCGGCTTCATCCTGGCGGGCAGCCGCGCGCTGTGGCCGGCGCTGGCGCGGGTGTTCCGCCGCGCCCTGGCGGTCGCGCTGCTGGCGGGTGCCGTCGTGATCGCGATCGAGTGGCGCTATCCCGGCGACGCGATTCCCGGCCACGCCGTGATGGCGATCGATCGCGCCGCGCGGATCGCGATGGCCTGGAGCATGACGTGCGCGCTGTTCCACGCCGCCGAACGCTGGCTGAACCGCGACCACAGTTGGCGCGCTCCCCTCGCCCGCGCGGTGTTCCCGGCGTACATCCTGCACCACACCGCGATCGTCGTCGTCGCCTACTGGACGCTGCCGATGCGGCTCGGCCCGTGGAGCGAGTTCGCGCTGCTGACCGCGGCTGCGCTGGGCGCGTGCATCATCGGCTATGGCGCGGGCAGCTGGATCGGCTGGCTCGGGTCGCTGATCGGCCTGCCGCCCCGGCGCGCTGCGCGTCCGATTTCGATACCCGCGCCCGCCGCCATCGGCTAACCCGCCGCCGCAATGGCGCGGCATTACGGCATGGACTGGCTGCGGATCGGCGCCTTTGCGCTGCTGATCCTCTATCACATCGGCATGGTCTTCGTGCCGTGGGGCTATCATGTGAAGGCGGTGCGCACGGTCGACTGGGCGACCGTCCCGATGCTGCTGAGCAGTGCGTGGCGGCTGACCCTGTTGTTCCTGGTCAGCGGCTATGCCAGCCGCGCGCTGCTGGTCCGCGCGCCCGACCTGCGGCGGTTCGTCCGCACCCGGACCAGTCGCCTGCTGGTGCCGCTGGCGTTCGGCATCGCGGTGATCGTGCCGCCGCAAAGCTGGGTCGAACTCGTCACGCAGCACGGCTATGCGCAGGACTATCTGCATTTCTGGAGCCGCGATTTCTTTCGCTTCGGCCCGCTGTCCGGCGTCGTCCTGCCCAACTGGAACCATCTCTGGTTCGTCGGCTATCTGTGGGTCTACACGCTGGCGCTGGCGCTGCTGCTGTCCATCCCGCGACCCGCGACGTTGCAGCGCGGTTTCGACCGTCTGTTCGGCGGGATCGCGGTGGTGTGGCTGCCGATCGCCTATCTGCTCGTATTCCAGGTCTATGGGTTCCAGCGGTGGACCGACACCCACGACGTGATCCACGACGGGCTGGCGCATCTGGGGTTCTTTCCCGCATTCCTGTTCGGCTTCGCACTGGCGGGATCGGACGCTGCGATGGCCGCGCTGGTGCGCTGGCGGTGGCTGTCGGCGACGCTCGCGCTGCTGAGCTACGGCGTGGTCGGCGGCGTCGCGATGGTCTGGCCCGGGGCGTCCTCGCCGCCGCAATGGATCGCCGACCAGACATTGTGGGCGCGACAGGTCCAGTGCTGGACGACGATCGCCGCGCTGATCGGCGTGGCGGAAGTGTCGCTGAACCGTGACCACCGCTGGCGCGCGACGCTGGCCGAAGCCGTGTTCCCCTTATACCTGATCCACCAGACACTGATCGTGGTCGTCGGCTACTGGCTGCGCGCGACCGCGCTGCCGCTGGCCGCGCAGTTCGCGATCCTGGTGACGGCGACCGTCGCGGGATGCTGGGCATTCTATCTGGTCGGTCGCCGGGTCGGCTGGCTGCGCCCGCTGATCGGATTGCGGCGCAGGGTGGCCGTCGCGCACCCGTCTGCTAACGACACGCGATGACGACGCCCTCTCCCTCTCGGCCCGGATGGACGCTGGTCGTCCATGGCGGTGCCGGCATTCTCGATCGCCACAGTGTCTCGTCCGCGGCGGACGCCGCGGCCCGCGCCGGGCTGAACGCTGCGCTGGACGTCGGGACGGCGGTGCTCGACCGCGGCGGCAGCGCAGTCGATGCGGTCGAAGCCGCGGTCCGCGTCCTGGAGGACGATCCGCATTTCAACGCCGGGCGCGGCGCGGTCTTCACCCATGAAGGGACCAACGAACTCGACGCCGCGATCATGGACGGCAGGACCCGCGCAGCCGGGGCCGTGGCCGGCGTCACCCGCACCCGCCATCCCGTCAGCCTGGCGCGCAAGGTGATGACCGACAGCCCGCACGTCCTGCTGGCGGGCAAGGGCGCCGACCGGTTTTCGGTCGCGCATGGTGTCGAGCAGGCCGAACCCGACTGGTTCGCCACCCCCGAACGCCGCGAACAGCTGGACCGGATGAAGGCGGAATCGGCGACCGGCTTCGACGTCGACATGAAATACGGCACGGTCGGCGCGGTCGCGCGCGATGTGAACGGACACGTCGCTGCCGCGACATCGACCGGCGGGGTCACCGGCAAGCGCTGGGGTCGTGTCGGCGATTCGCCGCTGATCGGCGCGGGCACCTATGCCGACGACCGCGCCGGTGCCGTGTCCGCGACAGGATCGGGCGAGTTCTTCATCCGCGAGAGCGTGGCGCACGAGATCTGCGCACGGGTCCGCTTCACGAACGCGACCCTAAAGGCCGCCGGCGATATCGTGATGGCGGAAACAATGGCGCTGGGCGGCACCGGCGGCGTGATCCTGACCAGCCCGGCCGGCGAGATCGCGTGGAGCTTCACCACGCCGGGCATGTACCGCGGGCGTACTTCGGCCGGCGGCGACCGGCTGGTGGCGATCTATGGGGACGAAGGATAAGGCGGTTGCGAATTCCTCCCTGTTTTCGAGGAGGAGTTTGAAGCGCCCGGGGGCGGCATGAACGATTTCGAATTCATCTTCGCGCTCTTCGGCCTGCTGCTCGGCCTGTCGATCGCCGAAGTGCTCGGCGGACTGGCGCGTGGGCTGGAAGCGCGGCTGCGCCCCGGTTCGACCGTCGGCATCGGCTGGCTGACGCCGCTGATGGGGGCGTTCGTGCTGCTCGACCTGCTGTCGTTCTGGCAGGCGGCGTGGACGATGCGCGATCTGGTGGCGGTGTCGGGAAAGGCGCTGATGGCGATCACCGTCTTCGCCAGCGCCTATTATCTCGCCGCGCACCTCGTCTTTCCGCGCGATCCGCAGGAGCAGGATGACTTCGACGCGCATTTCTTTCGCGTACGGCGGATCGTCATCGGCGTGATGGCGGTGCTGCTGGTGTGCCAGCTGGTCTGGTACGCATCGCTGCCGCAGCTGGCGGCCCATCTCGCGCGGCCGCTGGCGCTGTCGTTGACCGTGATCCTGGTCGCGCTGATGATCGCGGCGATGCTGGTCCGGGGCGAACGCTGGGCGCGCTGGGTCATGGTCGCGCTGGTCGCGCGGTATGTCGTCGTCTACCTGTTGTAGCTGGCGACAAGCCGCTTTCGTCCGCAGCCCCCGCGCGCTACGCCCGGCACCATGATCCGCAAGCTTGCCGCCGTCCTCGCGCTCGTCGCGACCCTGTGTTCCAGCCCGGCCTGGGCCTATTGGGAATATGGGCATCAGACGATCGCGACGATCGCCTATCGCAACGTCAAGCCCGAGACGCGCGCGCGCATCGACGCGCTGCTGCGCCAGTCCAGGCTACTCGAGACGCCGACCTGCCCGGCCGCGACGATCGAGCAGGCCAGCGTCTGGGCCGATTGCGTCAAGCCGCTGGGCGAGCGGTTCAGCTATGCCTATTCCTGGCATTACCAGAACGTCGACGTGTGCAAGCCGTTCGACCTGAAATCGGCGTGCAAGGACGGCAATTGCGTGTCGGCGCAGATCACCCGCGACGTGAAGATCCTGCAGGATCCCAAGGTGCCGACTCGCGAGAAGGTGCAGGCGCTTGCCTTTCTGGTCCATTTCGTCGGTGACCTGCACCAGCCGCTGCATGCCGGCGACCGCAGCGACCTGGGTGGCAATCGCGCGAAGGCCGATTACGGCATCTATGCGCCCGACCGGCTGAACCTGCATTCGATCTGGGACGGCTGGCTGGCCGAACGCGCGATCTCGACTCCGCCGAGCCTGGTGCGCGTCTACTCGCCCGCCGAGCGCGCCGCGGTGCAGGGCGGAACGGTCGAGGACTGGAGCCGCGACAGCTGGAATGTGGCCAAGACGGTGGTCTATGCCTCGGCGATGGGCGATCCTTGCGGCCCCGCCCCGGCACGATCGAAGCTGGACGACGCAACGATCGCCAAGCTAGTCGATCCGGCGCGCGAAGAGGTCATGAAGGGCGGGCTGAGGCTAGCGCGAATGCTGGACGAGGCGTTCGGGCCGGTGGTTGCGCCGCCTGCGAAAGGGTGAGTCGGAGCGCGTCCTTTTCCGACGTCATTCCCGCACGGGCGATATCTCTGCGAAACTAATTGTTAGTTCCCCGGCGAAGGCTGAGGTCCAGTTTCAGCTGGCCTGTAAGTCACGCAAATCTTTGATACCTGGGCCCCGGCCTTCGCCGGGGAACGATAAGGATGTAAGACTTTCGCAGAGGATTCGCTTTTGCGGGAATGATGAATAACGTGATGCGCCACGACAGGCGCGGCGACAACGGCTGCCTATTTCCCAACCGCCCGCGCCACCGCATCGACCACGCCCGCCGCGATCGGCAGCGAGGCGTCGGCGTAGCTCCGCCGGTTCGCCGCGCGATCATCGCCGACCTGTTTCAGGACGTGGTTCACGCCCGGCAGCAGCACGAGCATGGCCCGTGGCCGTGCGGCGGCGAGGCGGCGGGCGTCGGCCACGCCGACCTGCAGGTCGCTCTCGCCCTGCACGATCACGACCGGCACCCGGGCGCTGGCCGCGAGCTTTGCGGGATCGAGCGCGAACAGACCGGCCATGTAGCGCTGCACAGGCACCGGAAACATGTTCGGGAGCGGGACGGGCAACGTCGCGGGATCGACTGTCCCGCCCGCCTCGATCGTATCGAGCATCTTGAGCACCGGCGCCAGGATCGGCGCGTTGGCCGGATTGGCGCGGAACTGTTCGCGCATCACGTCGCTCAGGCGACGGCCCGGCGCGGCGATCAGGATCACGCCGCACAGGCCACGCGCGTCCTGCGCCGCCTTCAGCGCGACCAGCCCGCCCTCGCTATGCCCGACCAGCCAGGCGCACTTCGCCCCCGCCCGCTCCGCCGCGAGCATCGCCCAGGCGCGTGCGTCGTCGGCATAGGCGGGGATCGTCGCGGCATTGGGATCGGCCACGGCGGCGCGGCTCCCGAACAGGCCGCGCTTGTCGATCCGGATGCTCGTCACCCCGCGCGCCGCCAGCGCCTCGGCCAGCAGGCGGTAGGGTCCTGCGGTGATGCCCAGCGGGCTGTTGCCGTCACGGTCGGTCGGGCCGGAGCCGGGGATGATGACCACCGCAGGTCCCCTGCCCGTACCGCGCACCAACGTGCCCGCGAGCGGACCCTCCGGCCCCGCGATCGTGACCGCTTCGGCTTGCGGCGCGGCGGCGGCGGGCGTCGCAATCGTCACGGCGAGCAGCGCCGCACCCATCTGCCGCATGCGTATCATCGACTCACACCCCCTCAACCGCGAGCATAATTTTCCAGGAAGCCGCAGCGCTGGCACCGCCAGGTCTGGATCTCGATCGGCTTGCCGTTCGCCTTGATCCCGAACCAGCCGCGTTTCGGCGGCCCGGTCATCCAGCTGCTGATCCCGCGCATGCCCTGTCGCTCGGCGACGACATAGCCCTCGGCCATCGATCCCTGACACTTGGGGCAGTTGTTCGATCGCATCACGCTTTCCCGCCCCAGCGCCAGGCGAAGCCGCCATCCGTCTTCAGCCAGACGATCGCCAGATAGGCCAGCGTGATGCACACACCGATCACGATCCGCGCGCCGTCGGTCGGCATCGCCTTGATCGCCAGCCCGAGCACGGCGAGATAGGCCGCGGTCGCGATCCAGCCCATCACCGTCGCGGGCACCGCGCCGAAGCCGAACCGCTTGGGCGCGAACCAGTAGCCGGGCCGGACGGGCCGCGCGAAGCCGGCCTGCCGCAGAAACTGTCCGATCATGTCTCGTCTCCCTCCGTCTTCGCGGGTCGCCCGCGCTTTGCCCGCACCGGTTCCGCCAGCTTCACGCCGCGCCGCGACAAGGCTTCGCGCAGCAGGCATTCGACCTGGCCGTTGACGCTGCGCAGGTCGGCCGCCGCCGTCCGCTCGATTGCCGCGTAGAGCGCGGGATCGAGGCGAAGCGGAAACGCTTTCTTCGGGGAAGCGGACACCGGCGCGGCCTTACTGATACAGGGTGCCCGCGTTCACCACCGGCTGGGCATCGCGATCGCCGCACAGGACGACCATCAGGTTGCTGACCATCACTGCGCGGCGCTCGTCGTCGAGCTCGACGACATTCTTCTGGCTGAGCAGGTCCAGTGCCATCTCGACCATGCCGACCGCACCCTCGACCAAGGTCTGGCGCGCGGCGACGACGGCCTGCGCCTGTTGCCGCCGCAGCATCGCGCCGGCGATCTCCTGGGCATAGGCAAGGTGGGTGAAGCCGCATTCATCGACCGTGATGCCGCTGACCGACAGCCGCGCGATCAGTTCGTCGCGCAGTTCGCCGCCGATCTGGTCATGATTGCCACGCAGCGTCACTTCCTGATGCTCGAAATCGTCATAGGGGTAACGCGACCCGATGGTGCGCACCGCCGCCTCGATCTGAACGATCACGAACGCCTTGTAATCATCGACGTCGAACAGCGCCTGCGCGGTGTCGGTAACGCGCCAGACGACCTGCGCCGCCATCTCGATCGGGTTGCCGCGAAGGTCGTTGACCTTGATCTTGTCGGAAATGATGTTGTTGGCGCGGACCGCGATCTTGCTGCGGATCAGCCAAGGCAGCACCCAGCGCAGGCCGCTGGTCCGGTCGGTGCCCTTGTAGCTGCCGAACAGGGTGATCGCCGCGGCCTGATTGGGTTGCAGCATGTAGAAGCCGCAGGCGACGAACGCGGCGACCAGCGCCGCCGCCCCCGGCACGATCGAAAAGATCGGCGCCAACCGGTCGTTCGCCAGCAGCACCACGAACCATACCGCCGTGACGACCGCGGACACCATCACCAGCAGCATGACATAGCCGCTGGCCGTGCTGGCCGGCACTTCCACGCTGTGCGTCAGCGCGCGGCCGCCCCGTATCGAATCACTCATTCCCGCCTCCCTTTAATGTGATATCACATTTATATCGGGATTATCGGGAGTCAAGTCAGCCGCAGCCCTCTCCCCGCGAGCGGAGAGAGGGCCGTGGCGCTATTGCAGCGTCACCGTCACCGCGCGGCGGTTCTGCGCATAGCTGGCGTCGTCCGAGCCGAGCGCCGCCGGGCGTTCCTTGCCATAGCTGATCGTCTGGATGCGCCCGGCGGCGATCCCGCGCGCGGCCAGATAATTCTTGGCGGCGTTGGCGCGACGATCCCCCAGCGCCAGATTGTACTCGCGCGTACCGCGCTCGTCGCAATGCCCCTCGATCGTGACGCGCACGTTCGGATAGCGCTGCAACCAGACGACCTGGCTGTCGAGGATCGCGCGGGCCTCCGGATCGATGTCGAACGCGTCCAGGCCGAACAGCACGGTGTTGCTCGACACCGAGCGCAGGAAATCCTCCTGGCTTCCCGGCAGGATCGCGCCGGTCACCGGTCCGGTCGGCTGGCCGGCGTTCGGATCGGTCTGGCCGGCGTTGTCGACCGGTGCCGGCGGCAGGATCGGCGGCTTCTTCTTGGCGCAGCCGGCGGTGGCGACGAGGGCGGCGATCAGGACCATCTTGGTCGCTGTAGTTGCCATGATCGTGTCTCCTTGGGGTTGATCGGTCTTGGCGGAAAAGTCTTTACCCTGAACCGTTCGCCCTGAGCGCAGTCGAAGGGCATGAGTCTCATGTGCTTCGACTGCGCTCAGCACGAACGGGTGAGGGCGGGTCAGGGGCGTAGCGGCCCCCAGCTGGGATCGGACCCGTCGCGCGGTGTCGGGATGCGGCGTTCGTTGACGCCGGTCAGGTCGACCGACCACACGTCCGCCTTGGCCGCGCCCTGTCCCGCGCGGAAGAAGGTCAGGACGCGGCCGTTCGGCGACCAGCTCGGCCCCTCGTCGCCCCACGCCTCGGTCAACAGCTTCTCGCCGGACCCGGACGGCGACATCACGCCGATGCGAAAGCGGCCGCCGTCCATCTTGGTGAAGGCGATCAGGTCGCCGCGCGGGCTCCACGCCGGCGTGGCATAGCGCCCGCCGCCGAAGCTGATCCGCTGCTGGTTCGATCCGTCGGCGTTCATCACGTACAGTTGCTGCGATCCGCCACGATCGCTCTCGAACACGATCCGCGACCCGTCGGGCGAATAGCTGCCGCCCGTGTCGATCCCGGCCGAACTCGTCAGCCGTTGCGGCGTACCGCCGGCCATCGCGACGCGATAGATGTTGGTCGTGCCGCCCTGCGCCATCGAGAACAGCACCCACTGTCCATTCGGCGACACGCGCGGGGCAAAGGTCAGTGCGACGCCGGACACCAGCCTGCGCTGGCGCGCGGTGCTTAAGTCATAGACGTAGAGCGCCGGCTGGTCGCCGACATAGCTCATGTACACGATCGACTGCTGGTTCGGGGCGAAGCGAGGGGTCAGCACGATCGACTGGCCGTTGGTCAGGAACCGGTGATTGGCACCGTCCTGGTCCATGATCGCCAGCCGCTTGATCCGCCGCGCCTTTGGCCCTTCCTCCGACACATAGACGATCCGGCTGTCGAAATACGGCCCCTCGCCCGACAGTCGCTGGTACACGGTATCGGCGCATTTGTGCGCGGCGCGGCGCCAGTCGGACGGCGGCACGACGAAGCCCTGCCGCGTCAGCTCGGTCTTGGCGAACACGTCGTACAGGTAGCAGCCGACCGTCAGCGTCCCGTCGCCGTTGGCGCGGACGAACCCCTGCACCAGCGCCTGCGCGCCAGTGCCGCCCCAATAGGGAAAATCGGGCGCGGTCACCTGATCGAAACCGACGCCACGCAGCGTTTCGGGACCGATCGGCCTGAACAGACCGGAATTGCGCAGGTCGTTGGTCACGATCTCCGCCATCTGCCGCCCAAGCTGGTCGGTGGTGCCCGCCGCGGTCGATTGCGGGTTGGGCGTCGGCATCGGCGGGATGGCGATCGGCATCGGCGCGGAAATCCCGCCCTCGACGTCCACCTCGACCTGCGCGGCGGCAGGTGTGGCGAGGAGCAAGGCTGCGAGTGCCGCAAGGACGCCGTGCCCCCGCGCAGGCGGGGGGCCGGGGCGGCGGGCGACACGGCGTGCGGCGCTCGGCTCCCGCCTCCGGGGTCCCCACAAAATATTACTTTGTGGGGTGGCCCTGCGCGGGAGCACGACGGAGAAGAGGTGATTCATGATGCTCATCCCGGCAGCCTGTAGTTGATGATGATGTCCTTCCACCCGCCCTCATAGAGTTCGGCCGGCAGCTTGTAGGGCGCGCACTGAATTACCGCGGCGCCGGCGAGTTCACCGACACGCTGGGCGTAGCGCTGGTTCTCATCATTGGTGCCGGTCTGTCCCGACACCACCGGGCGCGCAGCCAGTGAACCATCCGGGTTCATGCGTATTCGCAATTTGGTACGGATCAGGTTCGCGCCCGGCCCGGGATTGTTGATCCGGTTGGCGCAGGGCTGGACCTGCCGGGCGATCGCGTCGCCCAGGCCCGCCACCGCGGTCGCGCTGACGGCGGCGGCGCGCGGTGCCTGGCCCGCGCCCTTCTCGCTGGCAATCGCCAGGCTCTTCTTGAAATCGTCGCCGAGCAGGCTGCCGCGCGGGCGCGCCGCCTTGGCCGACGGATTGGCACCGGACCGCTCGGGCGCGACATCGGGCCGCGACAGGCCCGGGCGCGCCGGCTTGGGTACAGGCTTGGCCGGCGCGGCGGGCGCGGGCTTCGCAGCGGCGGGCTTGGGCGGCTGCGGCTTGGCCGGCGCAGGCCTGGCGACCGGCGCGGGTGCAGGTTTCGGCGGTGCCGGCTTGGGCGGGGCAGGCTTCGGCGGGGTCGGTGCAGGCGGCGGTGGCGCGGGCTGCGGCTCGGGTGGAGCTTCGACCGGCGCGGGGGCGCTATCGTCGGGCGGACCGACCTCGGGCGCTTCGGACGGAGCCGGTGCCTCGGTCGCCGCCGGCGCAGCGCTTTCCAGCGCGACCTCGTCCACCAGCGAGATGTCGATCGGCTTCGATTCCAGCTTCAGCGGATTGGGCGTGGCGAGAAATCCGACCGACAGCAATCCGAACAGCAGGACATGCCCCGCCGCCGCGACCCCCAGCCCGTATTTCTCGGCGCGCTCCATCAGTCGCGCTCACCCACGTTGGTGACCAGCGCGACACGGTTCAGGCCCGCGCGGTTGAGTTCGCCCATGACACCCATCACGCGGCCGTAATCCAGTCCCTTGTCGGCGCGCAGCATCACCTGCGGCGGCTTGTCCGGCGGCGACTTGGCGGCGATTCCGGCCAGCGCGTCGGCGAGAACGCCCGACACTTCGGCCTTATCGATGAACACGCGGCCCTGATCGTCGATCGCCATGTCGATCGGCGCCTGCTCCTGCTCCAGCGGCTTGGCGCGGCTATCGGGCAGGTTCACCGGTACGCCCGCGGTCAGCAGCGGCGCGGTGACCATGAAGATGATGAGCAGGACCAGCATGACATCGACGAGCGGTGTCACGTTGATGTCGGCCATCGGCGCGCGCCGGCCACGCCCGCGCTGCGAGGGAAGGTTCATCGCCACGGCGTCAGCGATCCGAATCCAGCTGGCGGCTGAGCGTCGCATGGAATCCGTCGGCGAAGCGGTTCAGCCGCGCCTCGATCCGGTTGATGCCGTGGCTGAAGCGGTTGTAGGCGATGACCGCGGGGATCGCCGCGAACAGGCCGATCGCGGTGGCGAACAGCGCTTCGGCGATCCCCGGCGCGACCACCGCCAGCGAGGAATTCTGCTGGCTGGCGATCGCCGTGAACGACCGCATGATGCCCCAGACGGTGCCGAACAGGCCGACAAACGGCGCGACCGATCCGATCGTGGCCAGCACGTTCAGCCGGTCGCTGAGCTTGTCGATCTCGTGCGCCGCCGCCGCGCCCATCGACGTCGCCAGCCGCTCGCGCGTACCATCGCGGTCGATCGCCTTGCCCGCGGTGGAGCGGCGCCATTCACCGACGCCCGCCACGAAGACACGCGCGACGGGCAGCGCGCTGTCGCTCTCCACCTTGTAGAACGCGTCGATGTCGCCGGCCTTGCGATACTCGGCCTCGAACCGGTCCGTGCCCTTGCGCACCTTGCCCAGCCGCGACCAGAACATCACGACGATCGCCCACGTCCAGACGCTGGCCGCGAGAAGGCCGATCATCACCGCCTTCACGACCCAGTCGGCCTGCAGGAACAGCGCGACCGGAGACAGTGTCGCGGCATCGGTATTGGCGATCAATTCCATGTGTTTCCCTGTTCCCCCTGCCAGATCAGATTCTTGAACGCCGCCATCCACGCCGC
The DNA here is from genome assembly GCA_040388765.1 of Pseudomonadota bacterium. Classification (GTDB taxonomy): domain Bacteria; phylum Pseudomonadota; class Alphaproteobacteria; order Sphingomonadales; family Sphingomonadaceae; genus Sphingomonas. Next base: position 159,368 of record JAZKBG010000003.1, read on the forward strand.
CGGCTGCCGTCGCGGCCGACCGGAGGGTGCGACGAACGCCGCTTCAACCTGCGCGTGGGTCAGAATGACCGGCCCGCGCATGACTCGTTGCTGAATGACGACCGATGCCTGCCGCGTCGAGATCAGCCGCGAAATCACGGTCAGCGTGTCGTCCAGCCGGGCCGGCGCGGCGTAGCGGATCGTCAGGTCGCGGATCGCATAGGCACCCTCGCCCGCCTCGAACGCCGCGCGCTGATCGACCCCTGCGGCGCGCAGCATCGCCGACCGCGCGCGTTCCATATAGCGCAGGTAATTGGCGTGATAGACGACGCCGGACAGGTCGGTATCCTCGAAATACACGCGCACCGCGAACAGATGCTCGCGGCCGTCGAAGCGCCCTTCAAGCGGCATCGGATCTGGTGTGGCGTCCATGCAACAGTCTGTTAACCGCGTTGGCGGGCGGGCGGAACCCCGTTCGTCGGCGGAATCGCACCGGTCGTCGGTTGAGCCGACAGAAGAAGAAGCTGGTTCACGCAAAGGCGCGAAGATGGTATGCGTACGGAACCGTCTCGCGTCAGCGAAACCATCCAGCGGACGTCGGATCGAAGCGATGAGGTTCGCTTTTGTGGACTGCGGTTTACGCGGGCGATCCCTCTTCGCGCCTCCGCGCCTTCGCGTGAACCCACTATTCTTTTTCTAATCGAACAAACCATCCTGCGCGCCCGCGGGCGGTTCGATCCCGAGATGCTTCCACGCCAGCCCGTTCAGGCAGCGCCCCCGTGCCGTGCGGGCGACCAGGCCGAGCTGAATCAGATAGGGTTCGATCACTTCCTCGATCGTATCGCGCGGTTCGCTCAACCCCGCCGCCAGCGTCTCGACGCCCACCGGCCCACCCTTGTAGATGTCGGCGATCATCAGCAGGTAGCGCCGGTCCATCGCGTCCAGCCCCAGCGCATCGACCTCCAGCCGATTGAGCGCGCGGTCGGCAGCCCGCGCATCGACCGTTCCTTCTCCCGCGACATTGGCGAAATCGCGTACCCGCCGCAGCAGCCGCCCGGCGATCCGCGGCGTACCGCGCGACCGGCGGGCGATCTCGCGCGCGCCATCCTCGGTCACGCCCAGGTCGAGCATCCCCGCCGCGCGGGTGACGACGCGCAACAACTCGTCCTCGGTGTAGAATTGCAGGCGGATCGGGATGCCGAACCGGTCGCGCAGGGGGGTCGTGAGCAGACCCTGCCGCGTCGTCGCCCCGACCAGCGTGAAGCGCGGCAGATCGATCCGCACCGACCGCGCCGACGGCCCCTCGCCGATCATCAGGTCGAGCGCGCGATCCTCCATCGCCGGATACAGCACTTCCTCGACCGCCGGCTGAAGCCGGTGGATCTCGTCGATGAACAGCACGTCGCCGTCCTCGAGGTTGGTCAGCAACGCCGCCAGATCGCCCGACTTGACGATCACCGGCCCGGACGTGGCGCGAAACCCCACCCCCATCTCGCGCGCGACGATCTGCGCCAGCGTGGTCTTGCCCAGTCCCGGAGGCCCGAAGAACAGCACGTGATCCAGCGCATCACCGCGCGACTTCGCCGCGTCGATGAACACGCGCAGATTCTCGCGCGCCGCGCGCTGCCCGACGAATTCATCGAGCGACTTCGGCCGCAATGCAGCGTCGATGTCCTCGCTGCGGCGGGCGGCGGTCAGGATGCGGTCGTCGGTCATTGTACGCTACCGAAAGTAGTCGCGACGTCGCGAGACTGATGCAGGACACGGACGATCAGCAAGCCGTCCCCTTCGACGAGGTAGAAAATGCGATGCGAGCGATAGCCAAAGCTGCGCATCCCCCGGCCCAGTCTGGTTTCCGCCACACCGATCATCGGCCGGACCGCCAGCCGATCAAAGGCGCGGATCAATCCGTCGAGATAATCTCGCCCGACGCGGGGGCCAAAGTTGGCCTTCCCGTAGTCACGGATATTCCTCAGGTCGGCGCGCGCAGCCGGCGCTGTGCGAATATCAGTCACGCAAATCCGGGTCTTCGGCGATAAGCTCCCTGATCACATCGCGCGGATCCTGATCGATCACGCCGGACGCGAGCCCCTCATCGATCATCGCCTTAAGCCACAACCGGTTCTCGGCATGCTGATCCTGGCGAACGAGGTCGCGCAGATAGTCCGCCGCGTCGGCGTAGCGGCCCTGCGCAATGCGCTGTTCGACCCACTGCTGCAACGCATCGGGCATCGAGATGGTCAGTTCGGTCATGCTGCCAAGATAATCCATCGTGTTCGGGTCGCCAACCATCACTTCGCCGCCTTGCGCAGCGCCAGCCGCACCAGCGCGTCGAGCGTCGCGCCCGGGCCGAGCTCCTCCTCCGCAGCCGCCACCGCACTTGCGGCCTCCGCCGGGCGGAAGCCCAGATTTCCCAACGCCGACAGCGCGTCGCCCGCCGTGCTGCCGGCGGCGACGGGGCCCGTCCCGACGCCACCGATCGCCACCGCGCCGACCTTGTCCTTCAGTTCTCGGACGATGCGCTCGGCCAGCTTCGGGCCGACGCCATTGGCGCGCGCGACCATCGCCTTGTCCTGCGCCGCCACCGCGCGGCTCAACTCGTCGGGAGCCAGCGCCGACAGGATGCCCAGCGCGACGCGCGCGCCGACGCCCTGTACCCCGGTCAGCAGACGAAACCAGTCGCGCTCGTTGGCGGTGGCGAAACCGACCAGGCGCAGGAAATCCTCGCCCACCAGCAGCTCGGTGTGGAGCATCACGCCCTCACCCACCGCGCCCAGCGCGTCGAGCGTCCGCGCCGATACGCCGACCAGATAGCCGACGCCGCCGACCTCGATCACCGCCTGATCGGCCGACGTGCTGGTCAATATGCCTTTCAGATGCGCGATCACGCCGTCGTCACTCGTCCATGCCCAGGCCCGGTCTATCCGGGCATTGACCGGTACGTATACGGAACATCGGATGCCGGGAAGGCAATTTTCGTCGATGGGTCCCGCTGCTCGACAGGCGACAGGCGCGTGTTAGGATCACGTCCACGAAGGGGGGCGTTCTATGGCATTCTGGAATATCGACACGACCACGCGCGACGGGGCCGCCGGTGCGGCGCACAACGGCGGGATCGCCAGTTTCGTGGCGGCCGGGCTGTCGGTGCTGGGGGTCGGGCTACTCGTGATGACGCAGGCGTCGGCATCTTCGGCCGAACTGGCGGGCGGAATCATTGCGGTCGCGATCGAGTGCGCCGTCTTCCTGGTCGCCGGGTTTCGGCTGCGCGCCGGCAAGGGGCTGATCTGGGGCGGGTTCGCGGCCGCGCTGCTGGTGGTGGAGGTCCTCGCGAAACTGGCGACGTTGACGGGCCTGCCGGGGCTGGTCGTCAACATCATCCTGCTGATCGTCATCGCCAACGGTGTCCGCGGGGCGTGGACACTGCGATCGGGCCGGCTGGACGGTGATACGATCGGCGAGGTGTTCGAGTAATCGATCGGGCGCTCACCCGCGCATCATCGCCCGCGCGCTGGCGACGTGGTGCGCGTGACAGATCGCGACCGCCAGCGCGTCGGCGGCATCCGGCCCGGCGAGTTTAACGCCCGGCAGCAGCACGCCGACCATCGCCTGGATCTGCTTCTTGTCCGCGCCGCCGGTGCCGACCACCGCCTTCTTGACGGTACTGGGATGATATTCGCCGATCACCAGCCCCGCCGTCGCCGCCGCGAGCAGGACGACGCCGCGCGCCTGACCGAGCTTCAATGTCGACTGGGCGTTGCTGTTGCCGAGCACTTCCTCCGCCGCGGCACCGTCGGGACGTTCGGTGCGGATGACCTGGCCCAGCGCCTCGTAGAGGTTCGCCAGCCGGCGCGGCAGCGGCATCGACGCGTCGGTCCGGATCTGGCCGTTGGCGACGTGGCGCAGGCGGTTGCCCTCGGCCGAGATCAGCCCCCAGCCGGTGGTGCCGAGACCGGGGTCGAGGCCGAGGATCATCATTGTCTGTGCGTCGAAGTTTCAGACGACTGTCTCGCCCCAACCGCTCCCCTGACGGGGAAGAATTCAGAGCGCCACACGTTCTGCCCCTCCCTTTCAGGGGAGGGGTTGGGGTGGGGGGGAGGGGCTTTGCAGACGATCAGCCCAGCTTCTCCATCACCGCGTCGGACACTTCGTAGTTCGCCCACACCGTCTGCACATCGTCGTCGTCGTCCAGCGCGTCGAGCAGCTTGAACAGCGTGCCCGCATCGCCTTCCCCGACATCGACCATCGTCTGCGGACGCCAGGCGAGCTTCGCGCCCTCGGCCTCGCCCAGCACCGGCTCCAGCGCCTTGACGACTTCGTGCAGCGACGACTGTTCGGTCCAGATCTCGTGCCCGTCGTCGCTCGACGTCACGTCCTCCGCGCCGGCCTCCAGCGCCGCCTCGAACACCTTCTCGGCGTCACCTGCGCTGGCCGGGTAGCTGATGAGGCCCAGCCGGTCGAACGCGTGGCTGACCGCGCCCGGCGCGCCCAGGTTGCCGCCGTTCTTGCTGACCGCGACGCGCACGTTGGTCGCGGTGCGGTTACGGTTGTCGCTCAGCGTCTCGATGATGAGGGACACGCCGCCCGGCCCGAAGCCCTCATAGCGGATTTCCTCGTAATTCTCGGTGTCGCCGCGGCTCGCCTTGTCGATCGAGCGCTGGATATTGTCCTTGGGCACCGACTGCGCCTTGGCGGCGTTCACCGCCATGCGCAGGCGCGGATTCATGTCGGGATCGGGCAGGCCCATCTTGGCCGCCACGGTGATTTCGCGGCACAGCTTGCTGAAGATGTTCGAGCGCTTCTTGTCCTGCGCGCCCTTGCGATGCTTGATGTTCGCGTATTTCGAATGGCCTGCCATTGTCTCGTCTTTCCAAAACCCGTTCGGGCTGAGCCTGTCGAAGCCCTGCCCTTCTGTCTGCCACGCCCGGCTATAAAGAAGGACAGCCCTTCGACAAGCACGTCTCGAGCTCTGTCGAGAGGCTCAGGGCGAACGGTGAGGGGGCATCCCGCCGTTACCGAGCGCATCGATCTTCGCCTCCAGCGCCGCCAGCCGCTCGATGACGGCCGTGTCCAGCTTGTGATGCAGCCGCAAGATGTCGAGTTCGGCGCGCAGGTTGGTCTCGTAATCCAGGCTGGCAGCGAGCCGGTCCTTGGTCGCCTGGCGATTCTGGCTCATCATGATGACCGGCGCCTGGATCGCGGCCAGCGTCGACAGCATCAGGTTGAGGAAGATGTAGGGATAGGGATCGAACGCCTTGCCGAAATGCGCGAGCACGTCGGTGTTGAGCAGCATCCAGCCGAACAGCACGATCGCGAAGCCGATGATGAAGCCCCACGACCCGCCGACCGCGGCGACGCGATCGGCCAGCCGGTCGCCGAAGGTCGCGCGTTCGTCGGACAGGTCGGCGGCATCGCGCGCGACGATCGTGCCGGCCGCGATCCCGTCGATGACGCGGCGTTCCTCGTCGTCCAGTGCCGACGCCGGCTTGCCCAGCAGATGCTGGGCGAGATCGGCGGCCGGAACCGTCTTCATGCTCAGGTCAGCCCGAGCGCGTTGCGATAGGTTTCGAGCAGCGCATCCTGTTCCTGCAACTGGTGGCGCTCCATCTTCCGCAGGCGGACGATCTGGCGCATGATCTTGGCATCGAAACCGGTCGATTTCGCTTCGCCGTACACGTCCTTGATATCGTCGCTGATTCCGCGCTTTTCCTCTTCCAGCCGCTCGATGCGCTCGATCAGGAGGCGCAGCTGTTCGGCCGATACGTTGTCGGTCATTGGGGTACTCCGTGGTTGTCCCCCCAAACTCCGTTCGCTTCGAGTAGCGATCGAGCGAAGTCGAGAGCGCGTATCGAGAAGGATGTCTCGATACGACGTCTCGACAAGCTCGACGCCTACTCGACACGAACGGCGGGGAAGATGTGAAAGCGAGTCAGGGCGAGCGTCTAGTATCGACCGCGCCGCCCATCAACCTCACTCCGCCGGAAACATCGCCACCTTGCCAGCGGACTTCCGCACCGCACCCTTCTGCATCACGAACTCGACCGCGTTCAGCCGGGCGACGTCCGCCACCGGATCGCCGGCCACGGCAATGATATCCGCATCCATGCCCGGCGCGATGCGTCCGATCCGGTCGGCGCGGCCGAGCAGCGTGGCGGCATCCACCGTCGCGCTGCGGATCGCCTGCACGGGGCTCATTCCCTCGGCGACCATATAGCCGAATTCGAGCGCGTTGGTGGCATGCGGGCCGACGCCCGAATCGGTGCCGAACGCCACCTTCACGCCACCGGCATAGGCGCGGCGGTGGCTGTCCTTGACGACCCTGGCGACCTCCTCCGCCTTGGCCGCCGACGCCGGCGGACGCTCGCCGGAGCGCGACTGGCGGATCACGCTCTCGAACGCATGGTCGGTCGGCACCAGATAGGCACCGGTCGATCTGAACAGCCGGATCGTCTCGTCGTCGATGAAGCTGCCGTGCTCGATCGAATCGACCCCGGCCTTCAGCGCGGTGTCGATCCCCGACTTGCCGTGCGCATGCGCGGTCACCTTGCGACCGAAGGCGTGGGCGGTATCGACGATCGCCTTCATCTCGTCATAGGTCATCTGCGCTTCGAGCCCGCCGGCGATGTTGCTGCCGACTCCGCCGCTCGCCGCGAACTTGATGACTTCCGCTCCGGTGAAGATCTGCTCGCGCGTGGCACGGCGGCAGTCGTCGGCGCCGTTGCACAGGTGATCGGCGTCGGCGCGCTCGGCGTGGGCGTAATCCTCCTTCAGGCCGTTGGCGTCGCCGTGACCGGCGGTGACCGACAGCATGCGGCCGGCGTTGACGATCGTCGGCCCCTCCATGTCCCCACGCGCGATCGCGTCGCGCAGCGCGCGGATGCCGCGCGGCTCGGGGCTGCCCAGGTCACGCACGGTGGTGAAGCCGGTCAGCAGCGTATTGCGCGCGTTCATCGCGGCGGCGACGAACGCATCCTCCTTGTCCTTGCCCGCGCCCTCCAGCCGCGACTTCAGCGGATAGCCTGACGAATAGAAGTGGACGTGCATGTCGATCAGTCCGGGCAGGACGTAGCGGTCCTTCAGATCGACCAGCGTCGCCCCACCCTCCGGCGCGGCGAAACCGTCGCGGATTTCGGCGATCTTGCCGCCGCGCACGACGATCGTGCTGTTACCGCGCGGCGCCTGACCGGGCACGGCCAGCAACTGGCCGGCGTGGATATAGGTCACCTTCGGCGCGACGGGTGCGGCCGGAGCCGTCTGGGCCACGGCCGGTGTCGCGGCGATCAGCGCCAGCGCGAGTGCGATCGAACGGTTCATGCATCCCCCTGATTTCGTTACGGGCGATGCTAGGCGGGAACCGCGGGTCAGGACAAGCGGATCAGTGCGCGTTCTTCGCCACGCTGTCCCGCATCCGTTCGAGCTGTTCATCGGACGCCGGCAGGACATGCCTGGCCTTCCATGCGTCATACGGCTCGCCGTAGATCGCGCGGCGCGCGGCGTCCTTGTCCAGTCCTGCGGCCTCGCCCACCCAGTCGCTCAGGCAGTTGCGGCAAAAGCCCGCCAGTCCCATCAGGTCGACGTTCTGCGCATCGCTACGGTGGCGCAGATGGCGGACCAGCCGGCGGAACGCCGCGGCGGCGGCCTTGTCGTCGAGCGAGTCCAGTTCGTCCATATCCCGCATTCCTATTCATTGAACGCCGCCATGATTAGCGGCTAGGACGTCGGCGACCAAGCGAAGGATGCCCATGACCGCCACGATCCACCCGCGCAGCCGCAAGGTGCGTGTGCTCGCCACGCTGGGGCCGGCCAGCAGTACGCCGGAGATGATCGAGAAACTGTTCGCCGCCGGCGCGGACGCGTTCCGCGTGAACATGAGCCACGGCGACCAGGCGTCGAAGGTCGCGGTGATCCAGGCGATCCGCGGGCTCGAAAAGACGCTGGGACGGCCGTCGACGATTCTCGCCGACCTGCAGGGGCCGAAGCTGCGCGTCGGCAGGTTCGCGGACGGAAAGGTGATGCTGGAAACCGGCAGCGTCTTCACGCTCGACCGTGATCCGGCCCCAGGCGACGCCACCCGCGTCGAACTGCCGCACAAGGAAATCTTCGCCGCGATCGAGACGGGCGCGCGGCTGCTGCTCGACGACGGCAAGCTGGTGCTGCACGTGGTCGATCATGATGCCGACCGCATCGTCACAAACGTCACCGTCGGCGGTGCGCTGAGCAATTCCAAGGGGCTGAACGTGCCCGACGTCGTGCTGCCGATGGCGGCCCTGACGCCGAAGGACATCAGCGACCTGAACTTCGCACTCGACCAGGGGGTCGACTGGATTGCGATGAGCTTCGTCCAGCGGCCCGAGGATCTGGCGGAAGGGCGCAAGCTGATCGCCGGACGCGCCGCCCTGCTCGCCAAGATCGAAAAGCCGAGCGCGGTCCAGCGACTGGAGGAGATCGTCGAGGGGTGCGACGGCGTGATGGTCGCGCGCGGCGACCTGGGCGTCGAACTGCCGCCCGAGGCCGTGCCGCCGTTGCAGAAGCGCATCGTCGAAACCGCGCGGCGTCAGGGCAAGCCGGTCGTCGTCGCGACGCAGATGCTCGAATCGATGATAACCAGCCCCTCGCCCACCCGCGCCGAAGTGTCCGACGTCGCCACCGCGGTCTATGACGGGGCGGACGCGATCATGCTGTCGGCCGAAAGCGCGGCGGGGGCCTGGCCGATCGAATCGGTCGCGATGATGAATTCGATCGCCGATTCGGTCGAACGCGATCCCGCGCATGGCGACCGCGTCCACTTCACCGTGACCAAGCCCGACCCGACCACCGCTGACGCTCTGGCCGAGGCAGCGAAATCGATCGCCGCGACGGTCAGCGCGCGGGCGATCATCTGCTTCACATCGTCGGGATCGACCGCGCGGCGCATCGCGCGCGAGCGGCCGTCGGTGCCGATCCTGGTGCTGACCCCCAACCTCGACACCGCGCGCAAGCTGGGGCTGCTCTGGGGCGTCCATGCGGTCCACACCCGCGACGTCGATTCGTTCGAGGATATGGTCGCCAAGGCCAAGCGCATGGCGCTGCGCCACAACCTGACCACCGCCGGCGACCGCGCGATCGTCTGCGCCGGGGTACCGTTCAAGACGCCGGGGAGCACCAACGTGCTGCACGTCGTGCAGATCATCGGCGACGAACTGAAGGGGTACGTGGGAAGCGAGGGCTAAGCGCTCATCGCGACCGGATGCACCAGCAATTCCGGATCACGGGTCAACAGGCGGGCACCCAGTTCCTGGGCATGAACCAGCAGAAGCCGGTCAAACGCTTCGCGGTGATCGAGCGGGATGGCGAGTTGTGCCAAGATCGCAGAACGTGTCAGCGGCTCGATCGCAAAGCCGGCGTCATCGACAAATGCAGCAGCCACGGCAGGATCCAGATCACCCTTTCGCTTACCTTTTCGATTGGTGGCGTCCCATTTCATTCTGATTTCCCAAAGCGAAATCACCGACACGATCACACTGGACCGATGCCGCTGGATCAATTGGCGCTCGCCGGGACGTACCCGCGCCAGATCGGTTACCAGCCAGATCAGGATATGCGTATCGAGCAATATCCTCATCGGTCGTCCGACGTCGACTCGTCATCGAAATATTCCGGCCCAAGCGTTTTGCGACGCCATGCGCGATGGTCCGCAATCTGCTGTTCGTCAGTGCGCGGGTCAGGCGGAAAATTATCCAGCCCCAGCTTCTTGCGAATATGATCCAGACGCTCCCAGAATTGCTCAGCGCTTTCCTCAGTATTCTCGACCACCGGCGGCGGAGAAATCTGCGCGATCGCTTTGCCGTTCCGGGTGATAATAACAGGCTCGCCCCGCTCGGCTGAGGCCAGGACGGCACGAAAGTGGGCGCGGGCTTCGCGGACGGACATCTCCATGATGATCGACTCCTTGTGTACTCAGTGTACACAAATCGGATAGATCAATCAATCAGCCCAAAACGCCGTAACGCTGCCCGCAACGCTGGTTCGTCGGTAAACAGCACCGCGTGGATGCCCAGCGCCGCGGCGGCATCGACGTTCGCGGCATTGTCGTCGACGAACACCGCGTCGCCCGGCTCCAGGCCGAACCGCTTCAATGCCAGGCGGTAGATCGCCGGATCGGGCTTGATGAGTTTCTCGTCGCCCGACACCACCACGTCGCGGAACCGGTCGAACATCGCCGATTCCTGCGCGCGGAACGGTTTCCAGAACTCGCCGGAGAAATTGGTGATCGCGAACAGCGGCACGCCGGCGGAGTCGAGATCGGCGACCAGCGCGGGCATGCCCGGCACCGGTCCGGGGATCGTCTCGTTGAAGCGCGGCCCCCACTGTCCGATCAATTCGGCATGCTGCGGAAAACGCAACGACAGTTCGGCGCTCGTCTCGGCGAACGGACGACCGGCGTCGTGCTGGAAATGCCACTGCGTCGTGACGACATCGCGCAGGAACGCATCGAGCGCCTCATCATCGGGGATGAGACGCTCGTAGAGAAACCGGGGGTTCCAGTCGTAGAGAACCTTGCCGACGTCGAAGATGACGGACGATGGGGTGCCTGTCATCCTACTGACCCTGCACGCGCCCGACACGGAAGCAAATTCCGTGTCGTCGGTGCGGCTTCGGCCTGTTGCGGATTAGCGTCGCTAATCCTGCGGCCTCAGCCCTGGCGCGCCTTGAAACGGCGGTTCGTCTTGTTGATGACGTAGATGCGGCCGCGACGGCGGATCACGCGGTTGTCGCGATGACGGTCCTTGAGGGACTTGAGCGAGTTGACGATCTTCATGGCTTGGCCGCTTCTTGTATCGATGGTCTGGAAAAGAGGCGCTCGCCTATAAGCGAGGTTGGCTCAAGTCAAGGTTGCGCGTGGCATTTCGGACGCGGAACCGCGACACGAGCGAAACGATTGATGCCGTGACTGGAGATTCCCCGCAATGACGATCCGCACCCCTGCCCTGGCGCTTGCTTCCGCCCTCGCCCTTGCCGCCTGCGCGACCACCGGCGGCGCGGGTGGTGGGCCGACCGAGGTATCCCGTCTGCACCTCGGCGATCCGATCGCGCCCGGCACCGTTACGGTCGAGCCGATTACGGGCGGCGGCGGCGCGGGACTGGAATATCAACTCTACGCCGACGCGACCGCGGCTGAATTGTCGCGAATCGGCTTCTCGCCTGCAGCGGCCGGCACGACATCGCAATATGTCGCCGCGGTCGGATTCCTCCGGACGTCGCGCGGGGTCATCCGTACGCCGCCGAAATTCTCGATCGGCATCGGCGGCGGCAGCTTCGGCGGCGGGCGCGGTGGCGGCGTCGGGCTGGGCGGCGGGGTCAGCACCGGCTTCGGCAGCAAGACGCGCGAACTGCTGATGTCCGAACTCACGGTCCAGTTGCGTCGGCGGAGCGACGGCACGATCGTCTGGGAAGGCCGCGCCCAGCGACCCGGCATGTCGGGACAGCCCGATTCGCAGCCTGCCGTAACGGCAGGTCGATTGGCCAACGCGCTGTTTCGGGGGTTCCCCGGCGAGTCCGGAATCACTACCACGGTACGATGACCATCACCGTTTCGGCCGCTTTCGACAGCGGCGCCATTCGTCTCGTCGGGATCGACGGCGACATCGTCAGCCTGGAAATCCCCAACGACCATCTTTCCGATTTCTATCAGTGGTTCCACTTCCGCGTCGCCGGCGCGCGGGGGCGGACGCTGACGTTCAGGATTGTCAACTGTGCCGGGTCGGCCTATCCGCTGGGATGGCCCGACTATCGTACCCGCGTCTCGACGGACCGCGAGGAATGGCGGATGGCACCGGACACGTCATATCGCGACGGTGTGCTCAGCTGGACGCACAGTTTCGACACCGAACTCGCCTGGTTCGCCTATTTCGAGCCCTACACGCTGGCACGGCACGACGCGCTGATCGCCGAAGCCGCGCTGGCCGATGGCGTCACGCACCGGGAGCTTGGCCAGACGCTCGACGGACGTGCGATCGACTGCCTGACGCTCGGCACCGGACCCAAACAGGTGTGGCTCTACGCCCGCCAGCATCCGGGTGAGCCGATGGCCGAATGGTGGATGGAGGGCGCGGTCGAGATGCTGACCGCCGCCGACAACGCCACCGCCACGCTGCTGCGCGAGAAGGCGACGATCCATCTCGTGCCCAATATGAACCCCGACGGCTCGTTCCGCGGCCATCTGCGGACCAATGCGGCCGGCATCAACCTGAACCGCGAATGGGACACCCCCAGCCGGGAGAAAAGTCCGGAAGTCCTGTGTGTCCGCGACGCGATGGACGAAACCGGCGTCGATTTCGCCATGGACGTGCACGGCGACGAAGCGATCCCCGCCAATTTCCTCGCCGGGTTCGAGGGCATCCCGAAATGGACCGACGCGCTGGGTGCGAAATTCTACGAATACGGCCGGCGGCTGGCGGCGCGGACGCCCGATTTCCAGACCGAACGGGGCTATGGCAAGGCCGCGCCTGGCACCGCCAACCTCAGCATGTCGACCAACCAGCTCGCCGAACGCTTCGGCGCGGTGGCGATGACGCTGGAAATGCCGTTCAAGGACCATGATCCCAATCCCGACGCGCTGCACGGGTGGGACGGCGCGCGGTCGAAGGCGCTGGCGGTGTCGTGCCTGGATACGCTCGCCGAGATGATCGACGAGATCTAATGCAGGGATAGATGGGCTTTACACATCCCCGTTCGTGCTGAGCTTGTCGAAGCACTGCCCTTTTACCTAACCGTCAGCAGAAAACCAAGAACGGCAGGGCTTCGACAGGCTCAGCCCGAACGGAAGAAGGGAAATCTTGCCATGCCCACCCTCGTCCTGATCCGCCACGGCCAGTCGTCGTGGAACCTGGAAAACCGCTTCACCGGATGGTGGGACGTCGATCTGACCGAACAGGGCCGGACCGAGGCGTGGGCGGCGGGCGAGGCGATGAAGGCGGCGGGGCTCGACTTCGACCTGACCTTCACCAGCTTCCAGAGCCGGGCGATCAAGACGCTCAATCTGGCGCTGGAGGCGATGGGCCGGCTGTGGCTGCCGACCGAAAAGGACTGGCGGCTGAACGAGCGGCACTACGGCGGGCTGACCGGCCTGGACAAAGCGGAGACGGCGGTGCTGCACGGCGACGACCAGGTGAAGATCTGGCGTCGCAGTTTCGACATCCCGCCGCCGTTGCCCGAGCAAGGATCGGCCTATGACCTGTCGCAGGACGTGCGGTACCACGGCATCCCGATCCCGCAGACCGAAAGCCTGAAGGACACGATCGCCCGCGTCCTGCCCTATTGGGACACCCGCATCGCGCCCGAGCTGACGGCCGGCAAACGCGTCCTGATCGCCGCCCACGGCAATTCGCTGCGCGCGCTGGAGAAGCATCTGTCGGGCATTTCGGACGCCGACATCACCGGGCTGGAGATCCCGACGGGGCAGCCGATCGTGTACCAGCTGGACGACGCGCTGAGACCGATCGAGCGCTACTATCTGAGCGAACGCAACTAACCCACGACCCCGGAACTACACGCGCGCACCCCGACCCGTTCGTGTCGAGTAGAGAGCGAGTAGCCGCGCAAGCGGCGTATCGAGGGCTCGTATCGAGACATCTGTGCCCCGGAACCATCTCTCGATACGCGTTCTCGATACGGCCTGCGGCCTACTCGAACGCTACTCGAGACGAACGGGGGGGGTAGTGGATCAAGTTGGCATCAGGCCGCCAGCGTCTCCGCATCGACCGCGTACAGTGCATCCTTGTTCGCCATCGCCGACGCCTTCAGCCCCAGCGCCTCGGGCACGATCTGATCGACGTAGAACCGGCAGGCCGCGGCCTTCATCTTCAGGAACGGCGTGTCGCCGACCGCCGCCAGCCGCCCCTGCTCCTCCATCAGCCAGCCGCAGACCGCGACCGACAACATCGTCAGGAACGGATAGCTCGCCGCCAGCCGGTCGTCGGCATCGGCCGCCATCAGGTGCCGCGCGACATCCTCGCAGGCGTCGATCAGCGTGACCAATCCGGCCGTCTGCGCATCACCGCGCATCTCGGCCACCAGCCGCTGGAACACGCCGCCATTGTCGAGGCCCAGCTTGCGTCCGACCAGATCGGCGGCCTGGATCCCGTTGGTGCCTTCATAAATCGGGGTGATGCGCGCGTCGCGGAAGTGCTGGGCGGCACCCGTCTCTTCGATATAGCCCATCCCGCCGTGGACCTGGATGCCCAGCGACGCGACCTCGTTGCCGAGATCGGTGCCATGCGCCTTAGCGAGCGGAGTCAGCAGGTCGAGCCGCGCCTTGGCCTCTGCATCGCCGGCGTTCGCGCGATCGACCTGGCCGCAGGCGAGATAGACCAGCGCGCGCGCCGCCATCGTCTGCGCCTTCATCCGCAGCAGCATGCGGCGGACATCGGGATGTTCGACGATCGCCACCGGCCCCGCCCCCGGCGCCGATGCCCGCGGGCTCTGGATGCGGTCGCGGGCATAGGCGACCGCGCGCTGGGTCGCGGCCTCGGCCACCTGTACGCCCTGCAAGCCGACGTTCAGGCGGGCATTGTTCATCATCGTGAACATCGCGCGGATGCCGCCATATTCGCCGCCGATCAGTTCGCCGATACAGTCGTTGTGGTCGCCGAAGCTCAGCACGCAGGTCGGCGAGGCATGCAGCCCCATCTTGTGCTCGATCGACACCACGCGGACGTCATTAGGCTCGCCGGGATTGCCATCGGCGTCGAGACGGTACTTCGGCACAAGGAACAGACTGAGCCCCCTGGTCCCGGCGGGTGCATCGGGGGTGCGCGCCAGCACCAGGTGGACGATGTTGTCCGCCATGTCGTGGTCGCCGAACGAGATGTAGATCTTGGTCCCGACGATGCTGAATTTTCCGTCGCCGCCCCCCTCCTTCTCGATGGGCGTCGCGCGGCTCCGAAGCGCGCCGACGTCGCTGCCGGCCTGCGGTTCGGTCAGGTTCATCGTGCCGGTCCATTCGCCGGTCGACAGCTTCGGCAGGTACAGCGCCTGCTGCTCCGGTGATCCGTGGTGCAGCAGCGCCTCGATCGCGCCGACGGTCAGCGTCGGGCACAGCGCAAAGCCCATGTTGGCCGTACCCAGCGTTTCCAGCACGGCGGCGGCAAGGACGAACGGCATCCCCTGCCCGCCGAACGCCTCGGGCGAGCCGATCGTACCCCAGCCGCCATCGACATAGGCCTTGTACGCCGCGATGAAGCCGTCGGGCATCACCACGCCGTCGTCGGTCCATTTCGGCCCCGCCGTGTCGCCGGTCCGGTTCAGCGGCGCCCATTCGCCGGCGGCGAATTCGCCCGCACCGGCCAGCACCGCGTCGAGGATGTCGCCGTCCACGCCGAGTTCGCCCACCCGCGCGATATGCTCGAGGACGAAACGCTGTTCGGCGACGGCGGCGGTGAAGGGCATGGGCGGCGTCCTCTCGGTTGCAGGTCTTTGCCGCAGCCTATAGCCACGTTGGCGTGACCACGACAAATACCCGGACCTTACGCTACGGCGACGCGGCCATCGCGGAGGCCGCTGCCGTCATCGCCGCCGGCGGGTGCGTCGCAGTACCCACCGAGACGGTCTATGGCCTGGCCGCGGACGCGACCGATTCGGCGGCGGTCGCCGGAATCTATGCGGCCAAGGGGCGGCCGAGCTTCAATCCGCTGATCGTGCATGTCCCCGATCTGGCCGCTGCGGAAACGATCGCCATGTTCGACGACGACGCGCGCGCGCTGGCGAAGACGTTCTGGCCGGGGCCGCTGACGCTGGTCTTGCCGGTGCGGGCGGGAGCGGTGGCATCGCTGGTCACCGCAGGCCTCGACACGGTGGCGATCCGGGTGCCGGCACACCGCGCGATGCAGGCGTTGCTGGCGGCGACGGGCAGGCCACTTGCTGCGCCAAGCGCCAACGCCAGCAACCGGATCAGCCCGACGTGCGCCGAGCATGTGCTGGCGACGCTCGACGGGCGGATACCCTTGGTGATCGACGACGGGCCGACGTCTGCGGGGCTGGAGTCGACCATCGTTCGCGGGCGCGAGATACTGCGACTAGGGCCGATTACGGCCGATCAGATAACGTCGTGCTCCGGCGCAGGCCGTAGCGTAGGCGATCGGAAGGCTGACGACAGCCAACGCTCCGGCCTGCGCCGGAGCACGAAAAGGGTGGTCGCCCCCGGCCAACTCGCGTCGCACTACGCACCGACCAAACCGCTGCGGCTCAATGCAACCGAGGCAGGGAGCGACGAATGGCACATCGGCTTCGGCACCGTTTGCGGCGACGACACCCTATCCGCGACCGGCGACCTCACCGAAGCCGCCGCGAATCTGTTTGCCGCGCTGCACCGCGCCGATGCTGGCGATCGCGCCGGGATCGCGATCGCGCCGATCCCGACAGACGGCATCGGCGCTGCGATCAACGATCGCCTGCGCCGCGCCGCGCACGGGCAGGACAAATCCTAGGCGTCGGCCGTCGCCGCCTTAGATCGCGCAGCGAAGCTCTTGCGCAGTTTCTGCAGCTTGGGCGGGATGACGGCGAGGCAATAGGGGTTCCGCTGTCCCTCGCCGTTCCAATATTCCTGGTGATAATCCTCGGCCGGATACCACTGCGCCATCGGCTCGATCGTCGTGACGATTGGGGCTGGCCAGGTGTCGGCGTTGCGCACGATGGCCGCCTCGGCCTCCGCCTGTTGCTCGGCGTCATAGGGGAAGATCGCCGAGCGATATTGTGTGCCCACGTCGTTGCCCTGACGGTTCAGCTGCGTCGGATCATGCGTGGCGAAAAAGATGTCGAGCAGATCGCCGTAGCGGACCTGATCGGCGTCGAACGTCACGCGGATCGCCTCGGCATGGCCGGTATCGCCGCCGCAGACCTGCTTGTACGTCGGGTTGAGCACATGGCCGCCGATGTAGCCGCTCTCGACGCCCTCGACACCGATCACGTCCTTGAAGACCGCCTCGGTGCACCAGAAGCATCCGCCTGCGAAGATTGCCGTTTGCCGTGTCACGCTCAACTCCTTGCTTACCCGCGATAGATAGGGTTGGAGGCGGGCACGAACAACGGGAGCACGGCGCGGCATGGACGGATCGGTGATGGTGACGGGGGGTGCCGGCTATATCGGCAGCCATGCCGTGCTCGCGCTGCTCGATGCGGGATATCGCGTCGTCGTGATCGACAATCTGGTCACCGGATTCGACTGGGCGGTCGACCGGCGTGCCGATTTCGTGCCGATGGCGGTGGAGGATCCCGCGGTCGCGCGGGTCATCGGCGCGCATGACGTACGCGCGATTCTGCACTTCGCCGGTTCGGTGGTGGTGCCCGAATCGGTCAGCGACCCGCTGAAATACTATCGCAACAACACTGCGGCCTCGCGGAGCCTGATCGAAACCGCGGTCGGCGCGGGTGTGTCGCACTTCATCTTCTCGTCCACCGCCGCGACCTATGGCATCCCGGACACGGTTCCGGTGGCGGAAGGCGATCCGCAATCGCCGATCAACCCCTATGGCATGTCGAAACTGATGACCGAGGCGATGCTGCGCGACGTCGCGGCGGCGCATCCGATGAACTTCGCGGCGTTACGATACTTCAACGTCGCGGGCGCCGACCCGCAGGGTCGCTCGGGCCAGTCGACCGCGGGCGCCACCCACCTCATCAAGGTCGCGGTCGAGGCGGCGCTGGGCAAGCGCGCGTCGGTCGGCGTGTTCGGCACCGACTTCGCCACGCCCGACGGCACCGGGGTGCGCGACTATATCCACGTCACCGATCTGGCTGCGGCGCATGTCCACGCGCTCGAACTGCTGATCGCGCGGCCGGGCGAGAGCCATTTCCTGAATGCGGGCTATGGCAAGGGTTTCTCGGTCCTCGAAGTGCTCGACGCGGTGGACCGGGTCACGAACCGCAAGATCGACCGCGTGATCCAGGGCCGTCGCGCAGGCGACCCCGACGCGCTGATCGCCGACAATCGCGCGATCCTGAACACCCTGCCCTGGCGTCCTGCCCATGCCGACCTCGACGGCATCGTCCGCGATGCGCTGGCGTGGGAGCGGGCGTTGAGCGAGCGGGGACAGTAGGTTTGTTCACGCAAAGGCGCGAAGATTCTCTCTTTCGCTGCGTGAGCAGCCTTTCGGCAACCACCGTACGGTCTTGAGTCGTAGAGGAAGTGAAAGCACTGTCGCACAGACCGCAATCTTCGCGCCTTCGCGCCTTCGCGTGAAAATCTCTTCTTCTTCTCACCGCCGCGGCAGCACACGCGCTTCAATCGCCCACCAGCCGAGCGCCCATAATGCGCCGAACAGCCAGCCGGCGATCACATCGCTGGGCCAGTGCACACCCAGATAGACCCGGCTGACGCCGATCGCACCGACCAGCAGCAGCGCGGCGGCGATGACGAAGATGCGCAGGCGGCGTTCGCGGATCACCGGAAACATGAGGCTGGCCAGCGTCAGATAGACGATCGCGCTGTTGCCAGCGTGACCGCTGGGGAAGCTCTTGGACGTGACGTCGACCAGATGATCGACCAGGTCGGGCCGCGCGCGGGCGAAGAACCATTTGAGCGCCGAGATGGCCAGGCTTCCGCTGACCACCGCGACGACCGCCAGCGCGGCGGGTCGCCACTGCCGCTTCAGGATCAGGAAGGTCGCGACCAATGTCACGACGATCGTCAGTACCGGCCCGCCCCCCAACGCGGTGAAGTCCCGCATCATCGACGCGACGCCCGGCCCGCCGGCCGGCACCGCGGGGTTTCCCGGCATGCGCATCGCCAGCATCAGCGTCCGGTCGAACCCGAGCACCTCGCCCTCGCGCACTTCCGACGCCAGCTTGATGAGGATCCACAATGCCGCCGCGACGATCGCGCCGATTACCAGCAGCCATGGCGGCCGTCGCGTCCGCACCGGATCCGGCGCGATCTCGACCAGCGGGGTGGGATCTTCGGTCATCGGCGCGCGGTATCGAAAAGCCGATAGTCAGGCAACGCGACGGCCCGCCCCCGTTCGGAGCGTCCCGATCAGCCGGCCGTCAGAACCACGCCCTGATGCCGGCGACAAGGGCGACGCCGCCCGTGCCCTCGCCGGCCGCCCGGGCAAAACGGGCGGTATCGCCGAACTGGCGTTCCCACGAGACGCCGACATAGGGCGCGAATTCACGCGTAATCTCATAACGTAGCCGGAGCCCGGCCTCCGCATCCGTAATCCCGGAGCCGAGGCGGCTGACGGGAACGTCCTGTGCGGACAGATTGAACTCCACGCGCGGCTGAACGATCAGCCGCTGCGTGATCCGCTGGTCGTAATAGCCTTCCAGCCGCGCCAGGAGATCACCCCGGTCCGACAGGAAGAGCGCGCCCTCGACCTCGAACCAATAGGGCGCGAGTCCCTCGAAACCGATCGTTGCGTAACTCCGGTCGGGACCGGGCGCGACGTCGTGCCGCGCACCGGCCTGGAGGTTGAAATAGGGTCCGATCGCCCGGCTGTAGAGCGCCTGGACCTCGCCTTCCGCATCACCGCCGAACGTCCCCTCGCCCTCGCTCTTGAGCGTCAGGCGATTGATGTCGCCGCCGTACCAATACTCGCCCTCCCAGCGATATCCTTCGCGACCGCGTCGAAACTGGACCTCGGCCAGGTCGATCATGAGTTGCGAGAATGCCATCCCGCCGTGCTCGCTGCGCAGCGCGGCGCGGGACGGTGCCATCGCGGCCGGCCCCCAGACGCGGTCCGCGTAGTCCGCCTCGGGCGCAGCGGGTGCCGGCGCGTTTCCGGGCGGCAACGCGGTGCCGGCGGCGGCCTGTGGCGGCGCGGGTTCGGCAGCCCGCGCAGCCTTCGGTACGCAATGACCCATCGCCGCATGCTCGGGCGGGCAGGACGGGTCCGCGCCGGCGGCAGCGGGGCCGGCGGCAGGGACTGCACGTTCCGGGGCGGCGGGCGCAGCCGGTGCCGCGGGTGTGCAGTGTCCCATGGCGGCATGTTCAGGTGGACAGGCGACGTCCGCCGCGGTGGCCGCGACCGGTGCGGGACGCCGCCTGACCGGTGTCTTCGTCGCAATGGGGGCTCGCGCGACCCGTGGCTGCGTCGTGGCCCGGCGCGGCGCGGCCTTGGGCCTTGCCGCCGGCGCGGGCATTTTCATCCCCGGCATATGCTGCGAATGGTCCATCGTCTGGACGGCTGCGGACGCGGGCGGCGCAAGCATGATCGCACCGGCCGCGGCGAGGATCAACGCGGTCATGCCGCATCTCCCCCGCGCGGTCGTACCGACACGACCTGCATCATGCCGGCATGCATGTGATAGAGCATGTGGCAGTGGAAGGCCCAGTCGCCGACCGCGTCGGTCGTGACGTCGAACGTCGCCGTTCCGCCGGGCTGCACCTGGATGGTGTGCTTGCGCGGCGCGTAGTCGCCGTGGCCGGTGACCAGTTCAAAGAAATGTCCGTGCAGGTGGATGGGGTGACCCATCATCGTGTCGTTGACCAAAGTGACGCGCACCCGCTCGTCCTTCAGGAACGGGATCGGTGCCTTCACCTCGCTCAGCTTCTCGCCGTCGAACGCCCACATATAGCGTTCCATGTTGCCGGTCAGGTGGATGCGCATCGCGCGATCGGGGGCGCGGACGTCGGGGTTGCGGTGCACCGCGATCAGGTCGGTGTAGACCAGCACCCTGTGCCCGACATTCTCCAGTCCCTGGCCGGGCTCGCCCATCCGGTCGACGGGCATCGGCGAGATCGTCTGGACGGTCGCGGTCTTGCGGACCTCCGGCGCGACCGAAAAGTCCCGCATGCCGTGGTCCATCGCCGATGGCTGCCCGGCGGGGCCACCGGCCGGTGTGCAATGTCCCATCGCGGCGTGCTCGGGCGGACACGCAGCGGCAGGCTGAGCCGGGACGGCATGGCCCATCGCCGCATGATCCATCCCGGCCATCGACCCGCCGGCGCCATGGTCCATGCCGGCCATGTCGCCCATGCCGCCCATGCCGCCCATGCCCATGTCCTTCATGTCGGCCAGCGGCCGGCGGCGCAACGGCGGGACGGCGGCGGCCATGCCGTCGCGCGGCGCCAGCGTGGCGCGCGCCATGCCCGATCGATCGACGCTCTCGCCGACGATCGTATAGGCGCGGTCGTCGGCCGGCTCGACGATCACGTCATAGGTTTCGGCGACCGCGATCTGCATCTCGTCCACCGCGACCGGTCGCACGGGCAGCCCGTCCGCCTGGACCACGGTCAGCTTCAGGCCGGGGATACGGACGTTGAACGTGGTCATCGCCGAGGCGTTGATGAGCCGCAGGCGAACGCGTTCGCCCGGGCGGAACAGTGCGGTCCAGTTGTCGCGCGGACCATGACCGTTGACCAGATAGGTGTAGGTGCTGCCGGTGACGTCGGCGACGTCGGTCGGGTCCATCCGCATGGCCCCCCAGTCCCGCCGCTCCTTCGCGGACTGGTCCCTGCCCGCTAGCTGACCGGCAAGCGTCTGCTTCTGGAAATTGAAATAGCCGCCCTGCTGCTTCAGCTTCCTGAAGATGACGTGCGGGTGCATCCGGCTGTGGTCCGACAGCACGATGACATGCTCGCGATCCGACCGGATCGGGTCGTCGCCCTTCGGGTCGATGACGATCGGACCGTAATGTCCGAGCTGCTCCTGAAGTCCCGAGTGACTGTGGTACCAGTAGGTGCCCGACTGCCGCACCGGAAATTCGTAGGTGAAGGTCGAACGCGGCCTGATGCCCGGAAAACTGACGCCGGGCACACCGTCCATGTGGAACGGCAGGATCAGCCCGTGCCAGTGGATCGAGCTGTCCTCGTCGAGGGCATTCTCGACGCGCAGGCGCACCGTCTGCCCCTCGCGCAGGCGGATCAGCGGGGCGGGCACGGTGCCGTTGATGCCGATCGCATGGCTTTCGCGGCCGTCGATCGTCATCATCTGGTGCGCGATGCGCAGGGTGATGTCGTCGCCCGACACCGTCGGCAGCGGCCGCACGATGCCGGCGGACACCGGCTGCGCCCAGGCCGGATACCACGCCGACAGCGCGGCGGTGCCGCCCACTGCCATGGAGCCGCGCAGCAGGCCGCGGCGATCGATCGAAGGAGTCATCATGTGTCCGTGTCTGGCTGGTGAACACGATACGCGACGGGCCGTTCCACCCCTCGCGCCGCGGATCGGGGATCAGTGGTCGAGGTCGTCACGCAATCTGGACCGTGCGCGGTACAACCGCGTCTCGACCGCTTTCTCGCTCACGTCCAGCATCTCGCCGACCTCGGCCTGGGTCAGGCCTTCGATCGTGCGCAGCACCAGGACCTCGCGCAGGTTCGCGGGCAGGCGCCGGATCGCGGCCTCGACGCGGATCAGTTCCGCCCGGTCGGCGACGGCACGATCGATTGCCGGCACGTCGTCCGCGACCTCGATCGCGCCGTCGGGCAGCATCGCCGAGATGAACCGACGCACGATCCGGCGGCGTCGCCAGTCGCGCGCCTTGTTCACCGCGATCCGGGTCAGCCACGTCCGCAGCGGCCGGTCCGGGTCGAATCTGCCGATCGCCGCATGCGCTGCGATGAAGGCGTCCTGGACGATATCGACCGCCTCGTCCTCATCCCCGATCAGCCGCGCCACCGTCCGGTGGAGCGGCTGCTTGTAGCGTCGGACGATCTCCGCGAACGCCGATGCGTCGCCGTCCCGGCTCAGGATCGCAAGCTCGCCGTCATCATGTTCGGCAAAGGCGGCGGTCACTGCGTCTCTTCGGTCAGCGCCTTCATGACGGCGGCGTCGAACTTGGCCGCCTGGCCCGGGCGCAGCAGGCGCCGCATCGCGAAGACATGGGCCAGCGTCTCCGTCTGCAGCGCGCCCATCGTGCGGTGCGACGCCGCGATCGCAGACGTGACCTGCGGGCCGATGCGATGCTCGGCGCCGATGGCGCGCGCGAGGCCGGCGTTCTCGGCGCGCATCGCGGCTTCCAGCGCGGACCGTCGATCCGCGAAGCTCCGCTCCAGCGCGTGCAGTTGGCGGTCTTGTTCGGGATCGAGATCGATCTGCTCGTGCAGCAGCGCGTGCAGCTCGCCCGACGGACGAGGGTCTGCGGGAAACAAATGTCTTCCAAGGAACACGCCGGCGACGGCGGCGAGGAAGACGATGCAAGCGGTCAGCCACAGCCGGCGCGCGTTCATCGTGTGCCCAGCAACAGGGTGGAGGGCGTGAGGGGGCTTGGGATGCCGAATGGTGCCGTCTGCGTCGCGCGCGCCGCGGGCGCGGGATAGATGACGCTGCCCACGCCGAGCAGCAGCGCAAACGCCACCCCGGCAATCGTGGTGCGCGTTGCCATTGCCCGCGCCGGTCGGTCCGCGATCATCGTCAGAACCCGGTCTTCCAGCCCGTTCAACCCGGGATGCAGGTCGTGCCGGCCGATACGGCCGAGCGCGGTGTCGATGTCCATGTCCATGTTCGTTCTTTCAGTCCGCTCCACCTCTACGCGGTCCGACCGTGTGCCCCTCGCCCGTCGCGCGGCGAGGGACAGGCGCTCGCGGCGCGTATGTCGATGGCGTGGAGCATAGGAGATTTTGATGAAGGTCCGCCATATGATCGTTGCGGCAGCGCTCGTGATGTCCGCATCACCGGCGATGGCGCATCCCAAGCTGCTGTCCGCTTCGCCAGCCGCCAGCGCGACCGCGGCAAGGACCGCAACGGTGCGCCTGGTGTTCAGCGAGCGGCTGACGCCCAAGCTGTCGATGGCCACGCTGGTGATGACCGGGATGCCCGGCATGTCCGCCCATCCGGACATGAAGTTGCCCGGCGTGACCACGTCGATCGCGCCGGACGGCAAGACCATCGTGATGGCAAGTGCGAAACCACTGCCCGCCGGCACCTACCGCGTCGATTGGGTCGTGGTCGGTTCCGACACGCACCGGATCACCGGCAAGCACATCTTCTCGATCCGCTGATATCGTGACGGAGGCCGCGCTGAGATTCCTGCAGTACGGGTCGCTGCTTCCTCTCGCGGGAATCCTGCTCGACCCCGTCCGCCTCGGCCCCGGCGGCGGACGGATGCCGGTCGATCCGAGATGGCTGGCGACAGTCTGCCTTGTCGTCTCGACCGCCGCGTTCGTGGCGACCGTGCAGGGAATGACGGGCCAGCCGCTGCGGTCGATCGATCCGGAGGTCGTGCGCTTCATTCTGGTCGATACCGGGTCCGGCAACGCTTTCGCCATGCGGTCCGCCGCGCTGGTCGTCGCCACGACACTCCTGATCGCGCGACGCCGCGCCGCCGCGACACCCTTCGCGGTGCTGGCCGTCGTCACGCTCGCCTGGACGGGGCATGCAGCGAATTCCGAGGGCATCGCAGGCACCGCGCATCGCTTCGTCGATGCCGTGCACCTGCTGGCGGCCGCCGCATGGCTCGGGGGAATCGCCATTCTGCTGCGCATGAACGCCGGCGCGACGGTCGCGGTGCTGCCGCTCGAAGAGAGGATCGCCGCGCTTCGCCGGTTCTCCGCGACGGGAACGATCCTGGTGGCGACGGTGCTGCTCAGCGGCGTGTACAACCTCGTGGCGATCGTCGGCCCCGACCGAATCGCGTTCCTCCCCTCGACGACCTATGGCAGGTTGCTCGGACTGAAGCTGCTGGCCTTCCTGTCCATGCTTCTGCTTGCCGCCGCGAACCGTTGGCACCTGACGCGGATGCTGGACGACGCGCCGGACACGCACCGCGCAGCGTTCGCACTGCGCATCAGTCTGGCGACCGAACTGGGCCTCGCCGTCACCATCCTTGCTGCGGTGGCCGTGCTCGGTACGCTGGACCCCACGACCGCGGGTTGAGGATCGTCGCGACGCCCGTATCCTGCGTGGCATCGGCCGCGCGGGATGTATAGACAGGCGGGATGGCAGATACGGCGGTGAATGCGGACGGGGCGTCACCTCGCTACCGCGAGATCAAGGATTCGATCCTGGGGGACGTCAAGAGCGGACGGCTGTCCGCAGGCGACAGGGTATCGTCCGAATCGGAGATCGTGTCGCGCTTCGGCGTGTCGCGGATGACCGCCAATCGTGCGCTGCGCGAACTGACCGCCGCCGGCATACTGGTGCGTCGTCCCGGTTCGGGGACGTTCATCGCCGAGACGAAGCCGATCGGCCATCTGATCGAGATCCGCAACATCGCCGACGAGGTACGGTCGCGCGGTCACGCCTATCGGTCGCGGGTGCTGGGTAACGAACGCCTGCGCGCGGATGGCGCGGCGGCGGCGCTGCTGGGCGTCGCCACCGGCACCCCCATCTTCCGCAGCCTGATCGTGCACCATGAAGCCGAATTTCCGCTGCAACTGGAGGAGCGCATCGTCCTGGCAGACGCGGCACCAGGTTATGCCGACCAGGATTTTCACCGATCGACGCCCAACGAATATCTGACGCGGATCGCACCGCTGGAACGGGTCGAGCATCGCGTCCTCGCGCGCATCCCCGACGACACCATCCGCGGCCTGTTGGGAATGGCACCGGACCACCCCGTGCTGGTCATGATCCGACGGACCTGGAGCGCCGGCCGGCTGGTGTCGCACGCGGTGCTGACGCATCCGGCCGACCGCTATGAACTCACCGCCAGCTTCGTCGTGGGCACACGCTAGGTGTTTAGTCGAGAGCGTCGCCTGCCACGCGGACCTTCGGCCGCCGCCGGAGCCAGCGGAAGTCGGCCTTCCGGAAGCTCTTGAACAGCAGGTAGACGCCGGTCACCGCCAGCCACAAGACACCGAACGCGACGAAGATGATGAGCGGGTGGTTGAAGCTGCTGCGGTTCACATAGTCCATGTTGTGCAGCATCCAGAAGAAATCCCACGTCCGCCACGTGTCGCCGCGCGTGACGAGGTGGCGCCCGGTCGTCGCCGAGATGTAGCTGCTCGAATTCTCGGCATCGCGCAGGTCGACGCGCCACATCGGGCCGCCATGGTCTCTCGCTTCAAGGTTCGGCCGGTCGAGCAGCGAGACGCCCAGGACCTGCTTTTCCAGACCGTGAGTGGCGATGATCCTGGCCAGCCGGCGATCGACCGATACGGGCTGCCCGGTCGTCGCATCGAGCAGACGTGTGCCCGCCGCGTCGCGGATCTCGTAGACCGGCCGACCCGCAAGATCACGCAGCACCAGCCCGCCGACCGGCCGTCCGCCCAGAAGCGCCACCGGGTCGATCAGCCCTTCGGTGGAAACGGGCATGGCGTGCATCGCCGGGCCGTCATGTCCGCCGACGGCATCGGCGTCGAGCAGTGCCATCATCGACCCGCTGAGCGCCCACAGGACGAACTGCAACCCGAGGATCAGGCCGACCCATTTGTGGATCCGCCGGAACAGCAGCGGCGAGAACCGGACGCGCTTCATGGCCTTGTCGCCTTGCGCTTGCGCCTGGGAAACGACCAGAGGAGCAGCCAGGCGCCGCTGATCGCCATCGCGAACGCACTCCAGGTGGCGACGCGCAACAGCGGATTGTTGACGTCGGTCCGCGTGTCATAGTCCATGATGTGCAACATCCAGGCGAAGTCGAACACGCGCCAGAGCAGGTGCCGCTTGGCGACGAGCTCCCCGGTCAGCGGTGCGATGTAGAGCGTCGGCCGGTTCCATCCGGCAAACTCGACCTGCCAGTATGGCGGCTTGCGCTTGCCGAGTTCCTGCACCGGCGCGGTCAGGCGCGTCGCGCGCACGATCGGTGCGGTGCCCGCATACAGGCCGGTCGCGATCCGACGCACGTCCGCCTCGGCCAGCTCGGCCAGCCGCGCGCCCGTCCGCGCGTCATAGGCGGTGACGCCGTCCGCGCCCTGAACGCTCCAGACGGGCGCACCCATCCGCTGCTGCAGGCGTACCTCGGTAGCGCCGGCTGACGCCTTGGCTACGCTGGCCGGCGACACGAGTCCGGCGGTCGGGATGGTCGATGCCGGTGCCGCCTTGACCAGATGGTCGCCGTGGATCGTGTCGATGTGGACGACCACCATGTAGAAGCCGGTGACCGTCCACAACACGACCTGCAACCCGACGATCAGCGCCAGCCACTTGTGGACCCGCCGCACCGTCAGCGGCCATCGGATCGCCGCCACGATCAGAACGCCGTGCGGAAGCCGACGTAGAACCGGCGGCGGAGCAGGTCATAGGTCATCGTGTCGGTGTTGCCGTCGGTGAAGCTCGGGATATACGGTGCCGACGTGTCGAAGATATTGTCGACCCCGATCTGGAACCGCGTCCGCTGATCGACCTCGAACGCGACCTGCGCGTTGTGATAGAAGATGTCCGGCGTCCGGTAACCGATCGCGGTCGGGGCGGCGTTGAAATCCTGCGCCTTGCCGATCCACTGCGTCGACCAGGTGACGGATGCGCCGTCCCGCCGCGCGGTCGCCACGCCGTAGCCGCGCCACTTGGGATAGCCGCCATTGCCCCCGCCGATCCGGCCGTCGAAGATGATCGGCGCACCGCCCGGGAACGGTTCGACGACATATTCATCGAGATAGGTCGCGTTCAGATCGACCTGGAGCTGAAGACGCCCGAGCGTGTGCGCATAGACGAGGCCGAGGTCGAGTCCCTTCATGCGCTCGCGACCCGTGTTGATCGGCTGCGCGGCCAGCCGGGTGACCTCGCCGGTCAGGGTGCTGCGCGTGAAGTCGCGGCAGAACGGGCTGGAGAGGCCGGCGCTGGCGTAGCAGACCGCCAGCTTCGTCGATCCCGGTATCGCGCGGATCGCGCCGTCGATGTCGATGTCGAACCAGTCCGCGGTCAACGACAGGCCGGGCACGATGCCGCGCGGCTGCACCACGGTGCCGACCGTCCAGCTTTTCGACGTCTCGGGCTGCAGCGCCTGATTGCCGCCGACCGTCGTCAGGATGGTGGTGCCGAGCTGGACATAACCGGCCGGCACACCCGATGCGCGGCAATTGGCGACGAGCGTCGCGTTGGTGCTCGTCCCGTAGCGTGTGCACGGATCGGTGGTCGTCAGATTGCCCTCGGACACCCCGCCGAACAGCTCGGGCACGTTCGGCACGCGAAACCCGGTGCCATAGGTTCCGCGCAGACGCAGCCCCTGGGTCACCATCCAGTCGGCGCTGAACTTGTAGTTCCAGTCGCTGCCGAACAGGTCATAGTCGGAAAAGCGCACCGCGCCGTCGAGCGTGAGTGCACGGAAGAACGGCGTGTCGGCGAGCACGGGCACCGACAGTTCGAGATAGGCCTCCTTGGCCTTGGTGGCACCCGCGATCGGAGACTGCTGGTTGGTGTTGGCGATGCCGGCAACGGTCAGCGGATCGGGATTGCGCCAGCCCTTCTCCTCGCGATAGGTCACGCCGGTCGCGAACGACACCGCGCCCGCGGGCAGGCGGAACAGGTCGCCGTTCAGATCCGCGGTGACCGACAACAGCGAGTTGCCCCCGGTATCGCGCGAGGTGAACAGGATATAGTCGAGGACCTGCGGCGTCAGGTCGCCGAAACCGAGGTAATCGGCACATGGGATGGCGGCACCGACGGTGAAGCTGCACCGCGACGTATCGAGCGACAGGCCGACGCGCTGCAGGTTGGCGATGTTCGTCGATCCGTCGATCGCGGTGTTGCGACCATAGGCGCCGGCGACTTCCCACGCCCACTGGTTCGACAATGTGCCGCGGACGCCGACCGTGCCCTGCCATGTATCCGTGCGCTGATAGAATTGGCGCGGGCCCGGCTCGGCCAGACGGCGCTGGACGAGCACGATGTTCTGCCCCGTCGGATTGGTGGGATTGGACGCCGCGATCGACAGGTTGCGCAGCGTACCCGGCGTCGCGATCTGGTTCGACTTGCGGTGCGTATAGAGGAACTCGCCGAACGCCTCGACCCCTTCTGAAAGGTCGTAGTCGCCGAACACGGCGGTGGTGATCCGCTCGATCGGACTGACGGCGTAGAGGAACGGGTTCGAGTTGAAATTGTGCCTGGCCGCGCTGTACGGCTCGAAGAAGTTGCCGTTGCCGCCCAGGATCTGGTTGAAGTTGATCTGTTGCCCGTTCGGCAGCACGGCGCGCCCGCCGATGGTCGAGGCGCTGTTGACGCAGGCCAGCGCGCCCGGCGTCGTCTCGGCCAGCGAACAGGGTGCGCGCGTGGCCATGTTGACCGGCTCGGTCTTCTGATAGGTCGCCGCGGCGAGGATGCCGCCACGCGATCCGCGCGTCCCGACCAGCAGGTCGATCGTATAGTCGCCGCCATCGCCGCGTTCGGTGATGCCGCTGCGCGCGCTGATGCCGATGCCGTTGTAATCGGTGCGGGTGACGAGATTGACGACGCCGGCCATCGCATCGGCACCATAGATCGCGGACGCGCCATCCTTCAGCACATCGGTCCGCGCCAGCGCGACGACGGGGATCATGTTGAGATCGGGGGATGAATTCGCGCCCGTTCCGCCAGCGACCAGGCGGCGGTTGTTGAGCAACACCAGCGTCCGCTTGATGCCAAGGCCACGCAGGTTGACCTGCGCCGTGCCATAGCCGTTGCCGGTCCAGTAGGCGGAGCTCTGGTTGCCCGCGAATCCGGCATTGGCCGGCAGGCGCTGCAGCAGCGTCTCGACATTGACGATGCCGGTGTTCTCGATCTGCTCGGCCGACACGACCGTCGCGGGGCCGACACCTGCGATGTCCTGCCGGCGGATACGGCTTCCGGTGACGGTGACGTCACCTGCCGTCGATGCCTCCTGACCCGCGGCGTCGGTATCCTGCGCGACGACGGAGCCTGCGCTCTGCGCGGCGGCGGGTGCCGCAGTCAGGAAGGTTGCGGCGAGCAGTGCCGGCGCGAATTTCATGGATGTGTCCCCCGTCCATCTTGGTGCGATGGACCGGGATGAAGCACCAACTGTATATACAGGTCAAACAGAAAAATCGTTTGATTGCAATTGTTTGTGGTGAGCGTCACCTGCTGCAACCCCGTCCTGATACGCGCCCGATCAGACGATCCCTCGCGCGCGCATGATTTCGCAATAATGTTGCGCCTGCGCACAATCACGGAGTGATTGCGGGTCGCGTCGATCCGCGAATCACGGCGCGGCATGTGCGCAAGTTCCGATGGATGACGTGGCAGGACGGTCACGATGGTGGGCTCGCCGGGACTCGAACCCGGGACCTACAGATTAAAAGTCCGGTGCTCTACCAACTGAGCTACGAGCCCACACATCGCCGTGCGCGACTAGGCCGCGGCGGCCGGTCGGTCAACCGACGGCGTAACTGGCGGATCCGCAAATGCGTGACGGGATCGCGCCAGTCGGGGACGAGTGTCACCACGGGATCCAGCACGAAATCCCGGTCCCGGAATGCGATGTGCGGTACGACCAGTCCGGGCGACGCCCATGCGCCGCCCGACCACAGGATGATGTCGAGGTCGATCACCCGCGCACCCCAACGCCTGCCCCGCCGGCGGCCGAACGCACGCTCGATCGCTTTCAGGCGGGCCAGCATCGCGGGCGGTTCCTGGTCGCTGTCGATCAGCGCGGCGGCATTGGCGTAGCGGCGCAGCGACGGCCCCAGCGGCGCGCTCGCGACGATCGGCGATGCGATGCCGCCAAGCATCGTCAGGGCCGCGCGCACTTCCGCCCCCGGATCGCCGTGACGGCCGCGCCGGTTCGATCCGACGGCGATGAGGTAGCGATGCGGCAACCCACTATTCCGATCGTGTCGAGGCAGGTCGAACCACGTGGTCCAGGCCCATCGCTCGTATCATGGGCTTCGACACACCGGGCAAGCGCGGAGTAAGGGTAGGCGATGTCCTCTCCCCTGCCCGCCACCGAACCGCCGCGCGACTGCCCGCGCTGCCCGCGCCTGGTCGCCTTGCGCGACGAACTGCGGATCGCCCATCTCGACTGGTGGAACGCGCCCGTGCCCGCGATGGGCGACGCTCAGGCCTGGCTCGGCATCATCGGTCTGGCGCCGGGCAGGCACGGCGCCAACCGCACGGGGCGACCGTTCACCGGCGACGGTGCCGGCCCGCTGCTGTTCGACACGCTCAAGGCGCACGGACTGGCCGAGGGGACCTATGAGGCGCGACCCGACGACACGCTGCGCCTGACCGGCGCGGTCATCATCAACGCGGTCAAGTGCCTCCCGCCGGAGAACAAGCCCACGCCGGAAGAGGTGCGCACCTGCCGCCCCTTCGCCGAAGCCCAGATCGCGGCCCTCCCCCGGGCGCGCATCTTCGTCGCGCTGGGCCAGATCGCGCACCAGTCGGCGGTCAAGATGCTGGGCGGTCGGCTGCCCAAGTGCCGGTTCGGGCACCTTGCCGAACATCGCATGCCCGATGGCCGCATCCTGATCGACAGCTATCACTGCTCGCGGTACAACCAGAATACCGGCCGCCTGACGCCCGAGATGTTCGCGGCCGTCTTCGCCCGCGCCTGCGCACTCCGTCCGACCGCCACCGGGAACGCCTGATCGCAATCGGCGTTCATCCCCCGATGCCGCCAGAGCGGCGCAATCAGGGGATTTGCCATGCGGAGAGTGTTTGCCCAATCGTCCGATATCGCGTTGGTCGCCGTGCTGGGCCTGACGACGATCGCGCTACAGACCTACGCCTATTTCATCGGTTGACGGGTCGGTTCAGACGTCCTCAACAAGCCGCCCGTAGAGATCCGGTCGCCGGTCGCGGAAGAAGCCGAACGCCGCACGGTGGCGCTTCACGCGGGCGAGATCAAGCGTGGCGACGATCGCGCCCTCTTCCGCGCGGTCGAGTTCGGCCAGGATGTCGCCGCGTTCGTCGGTGATGAAGCTGGTGCCGTAGAAGGTCTGGCCGTGCTCCACGCCCACCCGGTTGGCGGCAACGATCGGCACGACGTTCGACACCGCATGCCCGACCATCGCGCGCCGCCACAATCGCGCGGTGTCGAGCGAAGTGTCGTGCGGCTCGCTGCCGATCGCCGTCGGATAGAACAACAGTTCGGCCCCCATCAGCATCATCGCGCGCGCGGTTTCGGGATACCATTGGTCCCAGCAGATGCCGACGCCGAGCTTGCGATCCTCGGGGCCGTCCCACACCTTGAACCCGGTGTTGCCGGGCCGGAAATAGAATTTCTCCTCATACCCCGGCCCGTCGGGAATGTGGCTCTTGCGATAGACGCCGGCGACACGCCCGTCGGGATCGATCATCGCCAGGCTGTTGTAGTGATGCGGGCCATCGGCTTCGAAGAAGCTGGTCGGGATGTGGATCTTCAGCTCGGCCGCCAGCGCCTGCATCGCCAGCACGGCCTTGTGCTCGGCGGTCGGCCTGGCCTGCGCGAACAGCCCCTCGTCCTCGACCCGGCAGAAATACTCACCCTCGAACAGTTCGGGCGGCAGGACGACCTGCGCGCCCCGGGCGGCAGCCTCGCGGATCAGGCGTGATACGTTGGCGATGTTGCGGTCGATGTCGGGCGTGAAGCCCAGCTGCAGCGCGGCGACGGTGATTTCGGTCATGCCCGCCATGTAGTGCCGCCAGCCGGCGCGCGCAAAGCCCTACAGCTCGACGCCGAACCGCGCCGCGACCAGGATCGTGACGCCGTAGAGCGCGATCGTCAGCACGCACCCCGCGAGCAACGCCGGGACGAAGCCATGCCCCTGCCGCAGCATCCACGGTATCAGCAGGAACATCGGCAGCGACGGCAGGACGTACCAGAAGGTCGCCTCGACATGGCGCGTGATACGCTCCGCATCATGGGTGTCACGCCACAGCCAGATCATGCCGAGGATCGACAGCAGCGGCAGCGACGCGACGAGCGCGCCCGCCGCGGCATTGCGCCGCGCGATCAGCGCGATCAGCGCGATGATGACACCCGACAGCAGCGCCCGGACGACGAACTGCGTCACGGGGCGGGCGGCGGCGCGTCGTCCGCACCCAGCGTCTGCAACCACGCCAGCGCCTGTTTCGGCTCGCCCGGCGCGTTCGGTCCGACGGGGCCGCGGCTGGCGAGAAATTCCGGATGCAGCGCGAACGGTGCCATGCCGAAGCGCCGGCGAATCCCGTCGATCGCCTCCGCCGTCTCGTCCAGGCTGGCGAGCGTGGGCGCGAACGCGGCCCGTGCGGCGCGGTCCCTGGTGTGGCCGAACAATCCCCATTTTCCCGCCGCCGCGATGCGCAGCGCGGCGATCAGCGTCGCGCGATATTCGGCCTCGAGCTCAAGGCGACGCTCATCCATCCGCTCGAGCCGGTCGGCCTTTGCCATCAGCGCGGGATCTGCTGGCTGATGCAGTGGAAGCTGCCGCCGCCGGTCAGGATCGCATCGGCGCGCAGGCCGACGACCGAACGGCCCGGGAACAGCGCGCCGACCGCCGCGACCGCCGCCTCGTCATTGTCCTGCCCATAGATCGGTACGACGACCGTGGCGTTGCCGATGTAGAAATTCATGTAGCTCGCCGGCACGATCTCCTCGTCCGGCCCGAGCACGCGCCCGGGCGACGGCAGGCGCACGACCTCCACTCCGAAGCTTTCCGCGCGCAGCGCCGCGTCCTGGTACACGCGCCAGTTGGGGTCGTTCTCGCACGGCTCCGGGATCGCCAGCCGGTTGGGGGCGACGAACCGGGCGAGATTATCGACGTGCCCGTCGGTGTGATCGTGGAGCAGCCCTTCGCCCAGCCACAGTACGCGGTCAAGGCCGAGGTCGGCGGTCAGTCGCGCCTCGATCTCGCTCTGCGGCATGCGTGGATTGCGATTGGGATTGAGCAGACACTGCTCGGTGGTGACGACCAGGCCGGTGCCGTCGCCGTCGATGGCACCGCCCTCGAGCACCCAGTCGCACGTCGTCACCGCGATGCCGCGGTCCCCGGCCAGCCGCGCGCCGACGTCCTCGTCGCCGGGCAGGTCGTATTTCCCGCCCCAGCCGTTGAACCGGAAGTCCCGTGCCGATCCATCGCCGGTCAGGATCGCGGCGGTATCGCGCAGCCAGATGTCGCCGAACGGCTGGACGATGACCTCGGCAAACGGCGCCATCGCACGTGCGGCCTGTGCCGCTTCGCCATCCGCGGCGACCAGCAGCACCGCCTCGCCCGCGCCATCGGCATGGACCGCGCGCGCGAAGGCGACGACTTCCTCGCGCGCCGGCTCGAGGTCGTCGAGCCACAATTCGCCGTGCGAGGGGAAACCGATCCAGACGGCGGCGTGCGGCGCCCATTCGGGTGGGGGAGCTAGGGTCATGGCGCGGTTTCTACGGGCTTTTATGCCACACGCAACCGGTGCGCCCGCGCAGGCGGGAGCGCGGAACGCGATCGGGCAGTCCGGCTCTCGGCCCGGATGCCGCCGAATGCGTCTTCGTTTGCCCGGCTCGGCCATGCGGTGGTCGTCGCCGGCGCGCTGCCCAAGCGGTGATAGACGTTCAGGTCCGGTCGGATTGCCGCATCATGGCGCATGCCCGACGAAGTCATGCGGCGGACCACATCGCCGAATGCGAAAAGGGCGGCCCGTTGCGGGGCCGCCCTTTCGTTTGGGTCATGCCGTGGGCAAAGCCCACGGCGTCGGTCGCTGCCCTGGCAGCGCCAGCCGAGCCCGAACCCCTGATCTTCTCTCCGCTTAGCGCGAATAGAATTCGACCACCAGATTCGGCTCCATCTTCACCGGATACGGAACCTCGTCCAGCGTGGGGACGCGGGTGAAGGTGATCTTTGCGGCACCGTCGGGTGCGACATATTCGGGGATGTCACGCTCGGACAATCCTTGCGCTTCCATCACCAGCGCCATTTCCTGCGCCTTGGCCCCCAGCGTGATTTCCTGGCCCGGGAAAACGCGGCGCGAGGCGACATTGCACTTCACGCCGTCGACGCGGACGTGGCCGTGGCTGACCAGCTGGCGCGCGGCGAAGATCGTCGGCGCGAACTTGGCGCGGTACACGATCATGTCCAGGCGCTGTTCGAGCAGGCCGATCAGGTTCTGGCCGGTGTCGCCCTTCATGCGCGCGGCTTCGTGATAGCAGGCGCGGAACTGCTTCTCGGTCACGTCGCCGTAATAGCCCTTGAGCTTCTGCTTGGCGCGCAGCTGGATACCGAAATCGCTGACCTTGCCCTTGCGGCGCTGGCCGTGCTGGCCGGGGCCGTATTCGCGCTTGTTGACCGGCGACTTCGGGCGACCCCAGATGTTCTCGCCCATGCGGCGATCGAGCTTGTACTTGGCGTTTGCACGCTTCGACATGACAGTTCCTGACACACAATCGTTGACGTTGATCCCGGTCTCGCCGAACGCATCTTCTGTCGAGGAAGACACGCACGGGCCATCGCTTCACCGGGGTGCGAGGCCATTGCGAAGGCGCGCGTCTAGGGGGATGCGGTCAGCCGGTCAACCCCGCGGTCGCTTCCTGCCGTCCAGCGCGGACAGCACGCCGCGCATCGTCCGCACTTCCTGGCTCGACCAGCCCGGACGAGTCAGCAGCGTCCGCAGCGTCCGCTTGGTCACGTGGACACGGTGCGGCGGAAAGAAGAACCCCGTCGTCTCGAGCATCGCGTCGAGCTGGCCCAGCATCCCCTCCAACTCCTCCTGCGGCGCCGGCGGCAACGGCTGGTCGGCGGACGGCGGGCTGGCGAGATCCTGATGCTTGGACCATTCATAGGCGACGAGGATGACCGCCTGCGCGAGGTTGAGACTGCCGAATTCGGGATTGATCGGCACGGTCAGGATCGTGCGGGCGAGCGCGACGTCGTCGGTTTCGAGGCCCGAGCGCTCGGGTCCGAACAGGATCGCCGACCGCTCGGGCGCCATGTGGATATCGCGGGCGGCGACCTCCGGCGTGACGACCGGCTTGGTGATGCCCCGCTTGCGGACGGTGGTGGCGTAGACGTGGGCGCAATCGGCGACCGCATCGGCAACGGTGTCGTAAACCCGTGCATTCGCCAGCACAGTGTCTGCGCCCGACGCGGCAGGGCCGGCGGACGGGTTGGGCCAACCGTCGCGGGGGGCGACGAGGCGCATTTCGGTCAGTCCGAAGTTGAGCATGGCGCGCGCGGCCTTGCCGATATTCTCGCCGAGTTGCGGGCGGACCAGGACGATGACGGGGGGTGGGGGTGGGGCAGGTGCTTCGACTTCGCTCAGCACGAACGGTTCTGTTACGGCCGCATCCTCCCCTTCCCCCGTTCGCCCTGAGCGCAGTCGAAGGGCACGCTCCCGCGGCGGGATCGCGGCGTCGTGCAGGTCCGCCCAATCCCCACGG
This sequence comes from Pseudomonadota bacterium, assembly GCA_040388765.1. Lineage (GTDB taxonomy): Bacteria > Pseudomonadota > Alphaproteobacteria > Sphingomonadales > Sphingomonadaceae > Sphingomonas. Next base: position 195,440 of record JAZKBG010000003.1, read on the forward strand.
ATCAGCGCCTCCTTCTTGCGGCGGGTCCAGCCCTTGATCTGGCGTTCGGACGCGAGCGCCTCGGCCCGGGTCGGGAATTCCTGCGACCATTCATATGTCACGGGACGGCGCATCGTGGTGAAGCCAGGCACCTCACCCGATTGATGCTGGGCAACGCGTTGCTCCAGATTGTCCGTGTGACCGGTATAATATTTTCCGTCGGCGCAACGCAGGATGTAGGTCCAGAAGGTCATGCGGCGGGACTATCTCTCGATACGCCTTCTCGACAAGCTCGAAGGCTACTCGAGACGAACGGAGTGGGGAATGGCTGTTCGAAACAAGGCCGTTCGTTTGAGTGGGGGTCGGGTTTATCGAGAGCCCGTTTCGAGGAATTACCCCTTCCCCACCTCGCTGACATTCCCCGCGAATTCCTCGAAGTCCCGCGCCTCGGTGAAGTCCTTGTAGACGCTCGCGAACCGGATGTACGCCACCGAATCCAGCGCCTTCAGTCCGTCCATCACCAGCGCGCCGATGCGGGCGGAGGGGATTTCCGCCTCGCCCGCCGTTTCCAGCTGGCGCTGGATGCCCGAGACGAGCTGCTCGATCCGTCCGGCATCGATCGGACGCTTTCGACAGGCGATCGAAACCGAACGGATCAGCTTCTCGCGCTCGAACGGTTCTCGCCGATCCTCGCTCTTCAGCACGGTCAGTTCGCGCAGCTGGATGCGCTCGAACGTGGTGAACCGTGCGCCGCAGGCTTCGCACTGCCTCCGGCGGCGGATCGCCGCCCCGTCTTCGGTGGGGCGGCTGTCCTTGACCTGGCTGTCCTCATGGGCACAGAATGGGCAGCGCATCTATGTCCTTACCTGTTGCGCTTGACGTACGCATAGCCGGCCCCGGCCAGTGCGCCGATGATCGGCCCGACGAACGGCACCGGGATCGCCACGACCGCGCCCAGCGCGCCCCACTTCGCCATGCTCTTGCCCAGGCCGGGCGTGTTCTTGATTTCCGACTGTACTTCGTCGAGCTTGGACATCGTCTTATCCTTGATAGATGGGGAACCGCGCGCACAACGCACGAACGCGGACATTGACCGCAGCCTCGACGTCGGGATCGCCGCCCTCGCCCTTCTGGCGCAGGCCATCGAGCACGTCGGCGACCATGTTGCCGATCTCGCGGAACTCGGCCGTACCGAAGCCGCGGGTGGTGCCGGCCGGCGATCCGACGCGGATGCCGCTGGTCTTGACCGGGGGCAGCGGATCGTTGGGGATGCCGTTCTTGTTGCAGGTGATGCCGGCGCGCTCCAGCGCCTCGTCGGCATCGCGGCCCGTCACGCCCAGCGGGGTCAGATCGACCAGCGCCAGATGCGTGTCGGTGCCGCCGGAAACCAGATCGGCCCCGCGCTCCTTCAGAGTCGCGGCCAGCACCTTGGCGTTCTCCACCACGGCGGCGATATAGCCCTTGAACTCCGGCTGCAGCGCCTCGCCGAACGCGACAGCCTTGGCGGCGATGACGTGCATCAGCGGACCGCCCTGCAGCCCCGGGAACACCGCCGAATTGATCTTCTTGGCAATGGCCTCGTCGTTGGTCAGCACCATGCCGCCGCGCGGCCCGCGCAGCGTCTTGTGCGTCGTCGTCGTCACGACATGGGCATGGGGCAGCGGCGAGGGATGCAGCCCGCCCGCGACGATCCCGGCGAAATGCGCCATGTCGACCATCAGCTTGGCGCCCACCTTGTCGGCGATGGCGCGGAAGCGTTCGAAATCGATGACGCGCGGATAGGCCGAACCGCCGGCGATGATGAGCGTCGGCCTGTGCTCGATCGCCAGCGCCTCGACCGCGTCATAATCGATCAGATGGGTGTCGGGCAGCACGCCATACTGCACCGCGTTGAACCACTTGCCGCTCATCGCCGCGCGCGCGCCGTGCGTCAGGTGACCACCGGCATCCAGGCTGAGGCCCAGGATCGTGTCGCCCGGCTTGGTCAGCGCCAGCATCACCGCGCCGTTCGCCTGCGCGCCCGAATGCGGCTGCACGTTGACGTAACCGCAGTCGAACAGCTGCTTCGCGCGGTCGATCGCCAGCGTCTCGACCTCGTCCGACGGGTGGCAGCCCTGGTAATAGCGCTTGCCCGGATAGCCTTCGGCGTATTTGTTGGTGAAGACGCTGCCTTGCGCCTCCAGCACCGCCTTCGACACGATGTTCTCGGACGCGATCAGCTCGATCTGGGTCTGTTCGCGGGTCAGTTCATGCTCGACGCCGGCGAAAGCGGCGGGATCGGCATCGGCCAGACCGCGGGTGAAGAAACCGTCGGGCTGGACGTCGTTGGCAGGGATCGGGTTCGTGCTCATGCGGTGTCTCCAAGATCGGGAGTGCTGAGTTTGGCGACGCGAGCCGTGTGGCGGTCGCCGGCGAAATCGCTGGTCAGGAAGGCGTGGATACAGGCCTTGGCCATATCCTCGCCGGTCAGGCGGGCGCCGAGCGCTAGGACATTGGCGTCGTTATGCAGGCGCGCCAGGGTGGCGGAATAGGGTTCCGACACCAGGGCACAGCGGCACGCGGGCTCGCGATTGACCGCGATCGAGATGCCGATGCCGGAGCCGCACAAGGCGATTCCGCGCGTCGCCCGACCGTCGCGGATGGCGCGGGCAAGCTTGTAGCCGAAATCGGGATAATCGACGCGGGCGTCGCTGTCCGGACCGAGATCGAGCACATCGTGCCCCGTCTCGCGCAGCCAGCCGGCCAACGTCTGCTTGAGGGCGAACGCGGCATGATCCGCGGCGATGGCGATGCGCATTGGGGCGGCGTCGAATCCTTCAGGTCTTCGGAACGCGACCGCTCCTAGCGACGCGCGCGCGATATTGCCAGACGCCGATGCATCCTTTCGTGCGTTGGCGGCGGACTTACCCTCGAGCGAACGGGGGTTCGACATGATTGTCCCAGGAGAGACACGATGAAGACGTCCATGTTCCGCGGCCTGCTGATCGGTGCCGCGATCGTTACCGCCGCCGCGCCGACCGTCGCTGCACAGAAGAACCCGATGGTCGGCGGCGCCCCGATGTACGCCAACAAGACAATCGTCGAGAATGCCGTCAATTCCAGGGAGCACACCACGCTGGTCGCGGCGGTCAAGGCCGCCGGCCTGGTCGAGACGCTGTCGGGTCCGGGTCCGTTCACCGTCTTCGCCCCGACCGACGCCGCCTTCGCCAAGCTGCCGGCCGGAACGGTCGATACGCTGGTGCTGCCGGAGAATAAGGGTACGCTGACCTCGATCCTGACGTATCACGTCGTGCCGGGCCGCATCACCGCGGCCGACATCGCGAAGAAGGCGAAGGCCAACAAGGGCACCGCGACCTATACCACGGTCAATGGCGGTACCCTGAGCTTCATGAAGATGGGCAAGGGCTGGGGCGTGATGGATGCGAAGGGCAACCACGGCATGATTACGACCGCCAATGTCATGCAGTCGAACGGCGTGATCCACGTCGTCGATACCGTCCTGATGCCGTAAAGGCTCAGGCTGACCCGGGCGACGGAACCCTCCCGCCGTCGCTCGGGTTTTCCTGATCTGTGTCAAATTCCGGAGATCGACCGTGAAGATCCTGCCCCTCGTCCTCGCGGCATCGCTCGCGGCCTGTTCCGCACCGTTGCCCGTCGCCAACAACACGAGCGCAGTGGAAGTGAACGGCACCGAGGAGGTGATGCCGTCGGAGGGGGACATGGCACCCGTCGCCAACGATACCCAGGCCACGCCGGCGGAAACCGGCGCCGCGAAGGTCGAGGCCGACTATCTCGGCCGATGGTCGGGCGTGGAGGGCATGTATTTGGAGGTCACTGCCAAGCCCGCTGGCGGCGTGACGATGGCGATGCAGTGGGATCTGGACAACAAGGGAACGTTCGACGGGTCGGTCACTGCCGAAGGCCTGCGCTTCATGCGCGGCGGCGTCGCCGAAACCGCGGTCCACACCGATGGCGACGCGACCGGCCTGAAATATCTCGCGGGGAAGAAGGATTGCCTGACCGTGAAGCCCGGTGAGGGTTACTGCCGGGACTGAACCGGCCCGCGGTTCATGAACGCCGTCACCTGCTGCACCCCATATTCGCCGACCGCGAGCAGGTCCGGCCGCCCGTCGCCGTCCAGGTCGGGTGCCGACAGGCCCACCGCTTGGCCCCAGTCCGGCCGCACGAGATGACCCTGCCACCCGCCGGACGGTAACTGCCGTGCCCAGCGCACGCTGCCGGTGCCCTTGCCCAGTCGCGCGAGCGTGAAGGCGATATCGGCGCGGCCGTCGCGATCGATGTCGGTCACGACCGCTTCGGTCACCAACTGCGTGTGCCACGGCCCCCAGTTCGGCATGCGGGCAACCCGGTGGCGGGTCCAGCGCCCCGCACCTTCGCGCCGCAGCCAGACCAGGTCGCCGCCGTCGCCCGTGACGATGTCTCCGCGCCCGTCGCCATCGACGTCGCCGATGCCGGCATAATGGGTGCGCCGCGTATCGACGCCGACGATCTCGTGGCGCGTCCAGCCGCCATCGCGACGCCGGCCATACCAGGCGAGCGCGCCCGAGACGCTGTCGTTGGCGAGCAAGTCGATACGGCCATCGCCATCGACATCATGGGCGACCAGCGTCCGGCTCTCGCGGCGTTGCGTGGTCATGTCGATCGCATGGCGTCGCCAGCGGCCCGGGCCGGCATTCTCCAGCCAGGCCACGCCCGCGCTCGCCGTCACGCCCGCCGGCTGGCGCATCGATACGAACAGGTCATCGTCGCCGTCACCATCGACCTCGGCGCGCGTCAGGTTGACCGCGCCGGGCACATCGTCGCTCAGCACCGTCATCGCCCACTCCGCCCCGCGTCGCCCGGGATTGCGATAGGCGACGACGCCGCCGTGCGAATTCACCACCGCGGCGATATCGGTCCAGCCGTCGCGATCGATGTCGATCGGCACCAGTCGTTCGAGCAGGTACAGGCCGAAGATCGGCGCCTTCAGGAATCGGAACAGCTGGCGATGCTCGATCCGCTGGGCATCGCGCCCATCCCAGTAGATCCACAGGTTCGCGCCCCAGGGAGCCGGCGATTTGAACCAGCTGTCGCTCGCCGCGATATCCAGCCGGCCGTCGCGATCGAAATCGGCCGTCGTCGCGCCATAGGCATAAGTATAGCCGTGCCCGATATCGCGCGCGGCAAAGGCGATCGGCGACGGTGTCGGCGGGGGATAGACGAACCGGAACACACCCGCCGCGACCAGCGCGACGACGGCTGCGGCCAGCACCAGACCGTGCACACCCCGCGGCAGACGACGCGGCCTCACGCCGCCAGCTTCAGCTCCATCCTGCCCCAGATCTCGACCAGCGCGTTCGCCAGTTCGTCCATCATGGCCTCGTCGTGCGCCGGACCCGGCGTGAAGCGCAGACGCTCGGTGCCGCGCGGCACGGTCGGATAATTGATCGGCTGGACGTACACGCCGTATTCGGCGAGCAGGATATCGCTGATCTTCTTGGCGCGCACCGGATCGCCGACCATCAGCGGCACGATGTGCGTCGCGGTCGGCAGCACCGGCAGGCCGGCATCCTCGAACTTGCGCTTGAGCATCGCCGCCGCCGCCTGCTGCCCCTCGCGCTCCTCGCTCGACGCCTTCAGGTGACGGACGCTCGCGAGCGCGCCGGCGACCAGCACGGGCGACAGGCTGGTGGTGAAGATGAAGCCGGGCGCATAGCTGCGGATCACGTCGATGATCGTGCGGTCGGCCGCGATATAGCCCCCCATCACGCCGAACGCCTTGCCCAGCGTCCCCTCGATGATCGTCACCCGGTCCGCCACGCCGTCGCGATCCGAAATGCCGCCACCGCGCGGGCCGTACATGCCGACCGCATGGACCTCGTCCAGATAGGTCAGCGCGTTATACTTATCGGCCAGATCGCAGATCGCGGCGATGTCGGCGACGTCGCCGTCCATCGAATAGACGCTCTCGAACGCGATCAGCTTGGGCGCCGAAGGGTCGGCCGCGGCCAGCAGCTCCTCCAGATGCGCCAGGTCGTTGTGCCGCCACACCTGCTTCTCGCAACCCGAATTGCGGATACCGGCGATCATCGACGCGTGGTTCAGCTCGTCGGAAAAGATCACGCAGCCTGGCAGCACCTTCGCCAGCGTGGCCAGCGTCGCCTCGTTGGAGACATAGCCGCTGGTGAACAGCAGCGCGCCTTCCTTGCCGTGCAGGTCGGCAAGCTCATATTCCAGATCGACGTGATAATGCGTGTTGCCGCCGATGTTGCGCGTCCCGCCCGATCCGGCGCCGACGTCGTGCAGCGCCTCTTCCATCGCAGCGATGACCTTGGGATGCTGACCCATCGCGAGATAGTCGTTCGAGCACCATACGGTGATCGGCTTGGGGCCATTATGCCCCGCAAAGCACCGTGCGCTGGGAAACATGCCCTTGTTGCGCAGGATCTCGATGAACACACGGTATCGACCTTCGGCATGGAGCCGGTCGATCGCCTGGGTGAAGACGCGCGAGTAATCGACTGCGCGCGCGGAAATGCCCTCGCCGTTCATCGCCGCCCGATAGCGAATAGCGCTGCGCTTTGCCACCCCGTTCGGGCGATCAGCGTGATCGATCGTTGCATGCTTGCAACAGCTACAGCGCGACGATCCGCGTCAGCCCGTAGCGCGCCAGCGCGGGCGCGAGCCGATCGGCGCGATCGTCGCGCGCGGTGAAGACCGCGATGCCGTCTACCGCCGAGTCGGGCCAGTCCTGCCCGGCGGTCAGATGCGCGATGCGGCGCGCGATGCCCGGCCCGCCATCGACGAAGCGGATCGGACGGGGTGCCGCGGCCGCGAGCTCGTCGGCGACCAGCGGAAAATGGGTGCAGGCGTTGACGATCACATCAATACGCTCTCCGCCCGGCTGGTCGAACAGTCCGGCCAGCACCGCGCCATAGGCGTCAGGATCGGTCGCCTCCCCCGCCAGCTTCGCCTCGGCCAGGTCGACCAGCGCGGCGGAACCGTGGCGCAGCACCGTGCAGTCGGCGGCAAAGCGGCGCGACAGGTCGTCGACATAGGGCTGGCGGACGGTCGCGTCGGTGCCGAGCACGCCGATCGTACGGGTGCGGCTGAGCTCGGCAGCAGGCTTGATTGCCGGGACCGTGCCGACGACCGGCGTGTCGAGCGCGGCGCGCACCGCTGCCAGCGCGATCGTCGATGCGGTGTTGCATGCGATCACGATCAGTCGTGGGTCATAGCGTTCGACCAGCCGCCCGAGCAGCGCGGGGACGCGCGCGGCGATCTCCGCCTCGCTCTTGGTGCCATAGGGATAGCCGGCGGTATCGGCGACATAGACGACCGGCATGTGCGGCAGCAGCGCGCGCGCCGGGCCGAGCACCGACAATCCGCCGATGCCCGAATCGAGGAACAGGACGGGACGGCATGTTGACATTATAATACGTCCGACGTTTATGATGATCTGGCTTATGGAAGGAGGGAATTTATGGAAAATTTCATGTATTATCTGATGATGCTCGGTAGCCTTACGGCATTGGATTCTTTAATTTCCTTAGAAGGCACGCGAATTGAAGGTGCGGGTAGTTACCAAGGACCGCCGCCTCCCCCGCCCCCTGAAACTTATCATAATCACGAAAATTAATACTGGGAATGGGCTACACGTCGCGCTTTACGGCGACGTGTAGCCCAAGCCGTATCAATTCCGGTTTCTAGTATCGCGATAGCTTGGTTATCAAGCCTCTCTTGATACCCCTGTGCTGTTCGCATTATCAGGGTTTTGGTGATTTGGTCAGCCCCGATGCGAGCAACCTCCCACGCACGTTTGCGCTTATTTAGCCCCTCTAGCTGTCGAGCGAGATTCATTCGCGCGTTAGAAATCTTTAAAATATCAAAGCTTTTTGCCTCCTCGAAGCATTTAATTGCTGCTTGGATGTAAATAATCGCTAACTCTGCATGGCTTTTGTATGAAGCTAAATTAGCTTTAGCTATTAATATATCACCACCAATAATATAGTTATTCTTTGCAGTTTTTATACTCAGATTTTCGGCAGAAATTAGTAATCTTTCTGCCGCATCTGGATCTTGACGCAAGAGTGCGATATTCATTAACGATAGAAGTATTTCTACATAGATGGCGCTACCGCTAAAGCCGCGCGCATCGGCATCAGCGCGTGCATCGCTTGCACTCCGCGATGCTGCGGCATCATCGCCGGCGCGCTGGGCCAAATTGTACAATTCAATCAACGCCATCATACGCGTGCTCGACTGCGGCGGGTTCGCTCGCGCGCGCTCCGCCGTCCGCTCCAGGATCGGCACCGCCAGCGCGTCGCGGCCGGTCAGCACATAGAAGCGCGCGAGGTCGAGCATCGTCCCGCTCTGCAGGATCGGATTGGGCAATGTGTCGGCCAGCGCCACCGCCTCGCGATAGTCGCGCTCGGCATCGGCAAAGCGGCCCTGAGCGGCATAGGCCCGCCCGCGTGCCTTCAGCGGGCTGGTCAGTTCGGTGCGGCGACTGCCGTGGAACGCCACCGACGCGGCGATCGCGCGGTCCGCAGCCAGGATCGCGCGCGGCCAGTCCTGCCAGTCGGCATAGCGGTTGGCCATCACGCTCATGCTGGTACCGAACATCCAGTTGGGCGTGGCCGGCGGTTCGTTGAAGAAGGTCGCGGTGGTCGCCACCGTCTGTACCGCGCGGTCATGCTGACCGGTCGAATCGTACAGCTGCGCCAGGAACATCGACCACCCGGCCGTCCGCGCGCGTTCGACGTCGTCGGGCGCGATCGGCATCGCGCGCGTCAGCGGGTCGGCGATGCCGGCGATCGTGGCACCGGGCTTGCGCAGGACATAGGCCAGCAGGTTGCGCGCCGTCGTCGCGGCAAGCGCGGCATAGCTCTCCGCGCCCTTCGCTTGCGTTGCGACCGCCGCGAACCGGGCATAGGTGGCATATTGCCGCTCGAAATCCTGGTCGGGCACGGTTTCGCGCAGCGCATTCAGCGCGACATACAGCGTCGCCTGACGCGGTCCCGGTTTTCGCTCGGCCAACGCCGTCGCCGCCTCCGCCCGCGCCAGCGCGGCGGGCCGGTCGCCCGCCAGTTTCAGCGTCATCGCCTCGGCCGCCAGCGCGGCCACACGACGCTCGACCGGCTCCGCAGCCTGGGCCGGCATCGCCACGACAAGCGCGATTCCGACGCAGATTTCCCGGCATGCCATTTTGCGCCCCCGCTTCCACCGGCCCATCCGCCGATACTCATAGACATGCGACCCGGACCGATCCTATCCTGTCATCGGTCGCGAATCCACTTGTCCGGGGGGAAGAACGGGATGCGCTTCGCAACATGGCTGGGGATCGGCTGCGCGCTGGCGGCGGCGACGCCCGCGGCGGCTCAGAGGCGGGCCGAAGTCTATGATGGCGCATTCCGCGATGCCCAGATGGCGACGGGTTCGCGCACCGCGCTGGCCCTGTCGCGCAGTGCGGTGCGGCTGGCGGCGGGCGATCCCGAGCTCGCCCAGCTGATCCGCGCGCGTCAGGACGCCAGCGACGCCGCGGCCAAGGCCGAGACGGCGGAAGTCGCCGCGCGGACCGCGGCGACGCCCGACCCCTCAGCCATCGCAAGCGCCAGCCGGACCGCCGCCACGGCGCGCGCGACGCTGACGACCGCCGACGCCGCGCTGTCGGCGCGCTCGCCCGGCTATGTCCAGCTGACCGGCATCGCGCCGGTATCGGTGGTCGATGCGCAGGCGCTGCTCGGCCCGGACGAAGCGATCGTCATGATCCACGCGACGCCGACGCACAGCTACATCTTCGCGGTCACCCGCACCGCCGCCGACTGGGCACGCGCCGACATCGGCGCGGCGGCGCTGGGCGGCGAGGTGAAGGCGCTGCGCAACGCGCTCGACCCGTCGGGCGCGCTGCGCTCGGGCGAGGATGCCAGCGGCGACGTGCGCGTCGCATCGTCGTCGGGCTTCCCCCGTGCGCGGGCCTATGCGCTTTACGCCAAGCTATGGGCACCGATCGCGCGGATCGTCGGCACGGCGAAGAGCGTCTATGTCGTGACCGGCGGTGCGCTCGGAGGGCTGCCGCTCGCGGTGCTGCCGACGCGCGCGCCGCGCGGTGACGATGCCGATCCCGCGGCGATGCGGCGGACCGACTGGCTGATCCGCCGCCACGCGCTGGTCACCCTGCCCTCGGTCGGGTCGCTGCGCGCGCTGAGGGCCGGACAGGCGCGGGGCACGGGCACGTCGCCGTTCGCCGGCTTCGGCGATCCCGCACTCGACGGCGCGCCGACGCTGATGGCCCCGCGCAGCTTCACCGCGATGGCGGCAGGCGACGGCGATATCGGTGCCCGGGTCAAGGCCTTGCCGCGGCTGCCGGGATCGAAGAACGAGCTGGACGCGCTGGCCCGCGCGCTGGGCGCACCGAGCACCAGCGTGGTGACCGGCAGCGCGGCGACCGAGAACGCGGTCGAGAGCGCCGCGCTGGGCGACGTGTCGGTCATCGCGTTCGCCACCCACGGCCTGCTGGCCGGCGAGATCGGGCCGATCGCCGAGCCCGCGCTGGTGCTGACGCCACCCGCCACGCCCAGCGCGGGCAACGACGGGCTGCTGACCGCCAGCGAGGCGGCGGCGCTCAGGATCAGCGCGGACTGGGTGATCCTGTCAGCCTGCAACACCGCCGCGTCCGACGGCACCGCCAGTGGCGAGGGCCTGTCGGGACTGGCGCGCGGGTTCTTCTCGGCCGGGGCGCGCGCGATCCTGGCGTCGCACTGGCGGGTGCGCGACGACGTGGCACAGGCGCTGACCGTCGGGACGCTGCAGCGATGGAAGGCCAGCCCGACGACGGGCCGCGCCGCCGCGTTGCAGGGCGCGATGCTGGCGATGATCGACGACAAGGGGCATCCCGAACGTGCGGATCCGGCATTGTGGGCACCGTTCGTGATCGCCGGCGAGGGGCGGTAGGACGACGCCCAACCGCCGCGCCAAAGTCGTCAACTGCCGCATCTGCGCGCTTGAACGCGGACCCGCCCCTCTCCTACCAAGGATGCAGCAATCAAGAGGGGCCTTCATGAACCGTCGAACTTCGCGCCTGGGGTGGGCGCTCGTCGCCGCGACCGCGCTCACCGCATGCGGGCAGCAGAAGCCTGAGGCGAAGTCGGCGGCGTCTTCCCCGGCGCGCCAGCCCGGCAAGCCCTATGCGCGCGATCCCTTCCCCTCCACCTATCGCGCCTATCCCGGGGTGCCGACGCTGGTCCGCAACGTCACCGTGTACGATGGCGAAGGCGGGCGGATCGAGAACGGCCAGGTGTTGTTCGCCGACGGCAAGATCGTCGGCGTCGGCCAGTCGCTGACCGCTCCCGCGGGCGCGCAGGTGATCGACGGCACCGGCAAATGGGTCACCCCGGGCATCATCGACATCCACAGTCACCTGGGCGACTATCCTTCGCCCGGTGTTCAGGCGCATTCGGACGGCAACGAGGCGACCAGCCCCGTCACACCCGACGTCTGGGCGGAACACAGTGTATGGCCGCAGGATCCGGGGTTCAGCCGCGCGCTGGCCAACGGCGGCGTCACCGCGCTGCAGATCCTGCCCGGCTCCGCCAATCTGTTCGGCGGACGATCGGTGGTGCTCAAGAACGTCTACGCCCGCACGATGCAGGCGATGAAATTCCCCGGCGCGCCCTATGGCCTGAAGATGGCATGCGGCGAGAATCCCAAGCGCGTCTATGGCGGCAAGGGTCGCCAGCCGAGCACCCGCATGGGCAATGTCGCGGTCGATCGCGCGACCTGGGCACAGGCGCAGGATTACGACCGGCGCTGGACCAAATATGAGAAGGACGGTGGCGAACCCCCGGCGCGCAACATCGGCATGGACACGCTGCGCGGCGTGCTGGACGGCGAGATCCGGGTGCAGAACCACTGCTATCGCGCCGACGAAATGGCCATCGTCATGGATATGGCCAAGGAATTCGGGTACAAGGTCAGCGCATTCCACCACGCGGTCGAGGCGTACAAGATCGGCGATCTGCTCAAGGCGAACGGTACCTGTGCGGCGGTGTGGGCCGACTGGTACGGCTTCAAGATGGAAAGCTACGACGGGATCGAGGAGAATCTGGCGCTGCTGCACAAGGCGGGGGCCTGCGTCATGATCCATTCGGACGACGGCAACGGCATCCAGCGGCTGAACCAGGAAGTCGCCAAGGCGCTGTCCGCCGGACGCCGCGCAGGCATTCAGGTCAGCGACGAATTCGCCTGGACCTGGCTGTCGCTCAATCCGGCCAAGGCGCTGGGGATCGATAACGTGACCGGGTCGCTGAAGCCGGGCAAGATGGCCGATGTCGTGTTGTGGAACGGCAATCCCCTGAGCGTCTACACGCGACCCGAAAAGGTCTGGGTCGATGGCGCGATGCTCTACGACGCGAACGATCCGCGCAAACGCCCGGTCAGCGATTTCGAACTCGGCCAGCCCGGCATGGGAGACGTCAAGTGAAGGCCCTCCTGCTTGCAGCCGCAGCGCTGATCGCCGCTCCCGCCTCGGCGCAGACGGGGTCCCCGCAAAATGACACTTTGCGGGGTGGCCAGACGATCGCGATCACCGGCGGCACCGTCGCGATCGGGGACGGTTCTGCCCCCATCCCGAACGGCACCGTCGTGGTGCGCGACGGCCGCATCGTCGCCGCCGGATCGGGCGTCGCGGTGCCGGCCGGTGCGCAGGTCGTCGATGCGACCGGCAAATGGGTGACCGCCGGCATTACGGCCGGCATCGGCAGCCTGGGGCTGGTCGATGCCGGCGGGGTGCAGGAAAGCAACGATTCGGGCGCGCGCACGTCCCCCTATAATGCCGCGATCGACGTGTCGGTCGCGATCAACCCCGATGCCGTGATGATCGGCAACGAACGCGTCGGCGGCGTCACCCGCGCGATCGTCGCGCCCGACGCCGGCGGGTCGATCTGGGCGGGACAGGGCGCGATCATCGATCTGGGTTCAGACGCATCGCCGGTCACCCGGGCGCGCGCGTTCCAGTTCGTCGAACTGGGCGAAGGCGGCGCGCGCAACGCCGGCGGCAGCCGCCCGGCCGCATGGGTCGCGCTGCACGACGCGCTGGCGCAGGCCGCCGACTATCGCCGCAGCCCGTCCGCGTTCGATGGCCGCAGCAAGGACGCGATCCTGACCCGCGCCGATGCCGATGCGTTGCTCAAGGTGCTGGACGGCACGATGCCGCTGGTCGTCCATGTCGAGCGTGCCAGCGACATCCGCCAGGTGCTGACACTGCCCACGCGCTACCCGAAACTGCGGCTGATCCTGACCGGTGCGACCGAGGGCTGGATGGTCGCGCGCGAGATCGCGGCGGCGCGCGTCCCCGTGATGGCCAGCGCGCTCGCCGACCTGCCGATCTCGTTCGAGCAACTGGGCGCGACCGAATCGAACGTCGGACGGATGATGCAGGCCGGCGTCACCGTCGGCGTGTTGTACGACGGGTCGGGCGGCGAACATGTGCTGAAGCAGTTCGCCGGCAATCTGGTCGCGATCGGCAAGGTTCCGGGGTCGGCCGGACTGAGCTGGGGCGATGCGTTCGCCGCGATCACGTCGAAGCCTGCGCAGGTCATCGGCATGGACGGCGAGATCGGCAGCCTGCGCCCCGGCCGCCGCGCGGACGTGGTCCTGTGGGACGGCGACCCGCTGGAACTGTCGTCCGCCCCGCAGGCAGTGTGGATCGACGGCAGGCCCCAGCCGATGGACTCGCGGCAGCGGTTGCTGCGCAACCGTTACATGAACGTCGTCGAGGGTGCGCTGCCCAAGGCCTATGATCGGTAGGAGGTCGTCACTCCCGCCCGCGCGGAAATGACGATATGGCGCGGCGATGCAACGCCTCGCCATCTATGACCTCGACCGCACGATCACGAGCGTTCCGACGTGGACACCGTTCCTGATCCACGCCGCCGTCACGCGCGCGCCGTGGCGGTTGCTGCTTGCGCCGGTCGTCATCGCGGCGATGCTGGCGTATCGCGTCGGGCGGATCGACCGGCGCACATTGAAGCAGGGGATGCATCGCCTGCTGGTCGGGCCGCTTCCGCCAGATCAGGCGGCTGCCGTCGCCCAGTCCTTCGCCGACCGTTTCGTCGTGCGCCACATCTATCCCGCCGCGCGACAGCGGATCGCGGCCGACCGCGCGGCGGGATACCGCATCGTCATCGCGACCGCCGCGCACCGTTTCTACGCCAGCCGGATCGCGGCGGCGCTGGGGATCGACGATGTGGTGGCGACGGAGGCGGCGATCGACGCGCACGGGCGGGTGTCCTCCCGGATCACCGGCGCCAATTGCTATGGCCCCGACAAGCTGGCGATGATCCAGGCCTGGATGGCGGGCGAAGGGCTGGCGCGCGACACCACGCACGTCCGCTTCTACTCCGACCACGCCACCGACGCGCCGACGTTCGACTGGGCGGACGAAGCGATCGCGGTGAACCCGCATGCCAGGCTGCGCAGGCTGGCGGCGGCGCGCGGCTGGCCTATCCTCGAGTGGCGAGGATCGCGCGCACGTCGGTGAGGTCGGCGGCGGTATCGACATCGACCGCCGCCAGTCCGTCGCGCGCCGCGACCACCGCTGCCGTCACCCGCGCCGTCCGCCCCAGCCGCGCCACCGCTTCCGCCAGCGTCAGTCGGCCGAGCGCATAGCGCAGCAGCGTACCCAGCCCGAAGCGCCGGACGATGCGCCACGGCCGCTTGCGGTCCGCCTCCACGCTCGCCCACAGGTCCAGCGCGCGCGCCGCCGCCGGCGTGGCGAGATGGAACAGGTTGCACCCCGACCACGCACCATCGGCAAACTTCAGATACGTGCGGCGCGATCCCGGCATCGCCGCCGAAATCTGCGCCCGCTCGGCCAGCAGCACCGCGACATCGGTGCCCGGCGGCACGTCCGCGACGAATTGCCGCACCCAGGCGGGATCGAGCAGCGCGTGGTCGGCGGTGGTGACGAGCATCGGTGCGCCCAGCGCTGCGAACGCCAGCCCCACGCTGCGGCTGGGCCCCTCGGCGGGCGCCAGCACCTCCAGGCCCAGCGCCCCCGCCAGCGCGACGACGGCGGGATCGTTCGCCGATACCGCGATCCGCGCGACGCCCGCCGCCCGCAGCGCATCGGCGACCCGCGCCAGCATCGGCTGTCCGGCAATTTCGATCAGCGCCTTGTGCGCGACGCCCTCGCCCGCCGCCAGCGGATCGACGACGCCGCGCGATCCCGCCAGGATCAGGGCCGAGCCGATCGTCACGACAGTTTCCGCCGCGCGCGCCACACCCGCCACAGCACAGCCGGCGCGGCGAGCACCGGATGGCGTTCGCGCCACGGCGTAATCGTCACGTGGACGCCGGTATGCCGCTCGATCTTCCACGCGCCGTAGCGGGCCGCACCGTCGAAGGTGAAGGCGGCGCGCACCAGCCGGATCAGGTTGATCGGCTTGCCCAGCCGCTGCCGCCGCCGCCAGCGCGCGACGATCGTTGCCCGTGCGACCGGATCCAGCGCGGGCGCGATTCGCCCTCCCTCGTCGTCGAACGCCAGTCCGACCGCCGCCCACGCCGCGGGCAGCAATGCCGTCAGATGGCACCGGTTGACGTCGATGATCTGCTCCTCGCGCCCCTTCGCCTCGACGCGCAGTTCGGCGGCATAGGTGGCGCGGAACAACGCGCGCCAGTAATCCGCCGGTTCGCCGCGCTCCGGCCCGAGCGCCGCGGCATAGCGCGCCGCCGTCACCGCCGCCGCCGCGATCGCTTCCGCGACATGTGCCCGTGCCGAGTCATCGGCGGCCCAGGCGATGGCGGAGGGCTGAACGAATCGCGTCCAGATCGTCGTGTCGAGCGAACCGTCGCCCGCCGCCTGCGCGAACGTCGCCATCCGCATCGTCGCGATCTTGGCGCGCAATGTGCGCGGGCCGTGGTCGAACTCGCGATAGCCGACCGTCGGCCAGATGCCGCGCTCCGGCGGGCCGGGCAGCAGGACATAGAAATCGAGCACCCCGTCGAGCGCGCCGGTGCGCAGGTTGGAGCCGTAGAACAATACCGCCTGCGCGCCGGCCTCCGCGCCCAGCGACGCGGCGATGGCGCGGACCGGATCGGGCAGCTTGCGGTCGAGCGACGCCGTGACCAGCGTCGCCAGCGGCGGTGTCACGGCGCGACGAAGCGCAACGCAGGTGCGCGATGCAGCGAATATTGCCCGCCGGGGAAAATCTCGCCGTCGAGAATGAATCCAGCCTCCAGGTCGATCTCCACCGCATCCGCGTCGATCCGGTGATAGCCGCGATCCTCCAGCCACGCCGCCTCGCTGCCCCACAGCAGCGCCGGCGCGCTGGTCGCCAGCCGCGCGGCGGGGGCGTCGACCACGAGCGTCTTCATGCCCGGACGCGACTGGCCGAATGGCTTCAACCCCGCCGGCAGCCGCTCGAGCGTCGAGGCCAGCATCACGTAACGGCTGGCGTCGGTATGGACCGCCGCGCCGTGCAGCGCGCGAACACCCTCGGTGTAGCGCAGCGCGATACGGCTGCCGCGACGCCACTTGCTCTGCGCGCCGCCGAACAGCGTCGATCCGACCGCACCGACCAGCGCGAGCGCGACCGCCAGCCCGTTGAACGCACCGGCATGGTGCGTGGTCTGCGCCATCGCGGTCGCGTCGACGAACTGGCCGCCGCCGAACAGGAAACCGCGCACCGCCAGGCCGCGCTCGTACCGCGGTGCGATTTCCAGCGGGGTGCGATGGACCACGCGCCCGTTGGACGCCGCCGCCATCGCATCGTCGAACGACCAGCCCGCCGGGATGCCCAGATCGACCGCCAGCGCGTTGGTCTTGCCCGACGGCAGGATCGCGATCCGCGGCCAGCGCGTCCCCCAGAAATCGCCCGCACAGGTCAGCACATCGCGGATCGTGCCGTCACCCCCGTCGATCACCAGCAGGTCGATGCCGCGCGCGGCGAATGTCGCCAGCACGTCGCGTAATTCGGCGCGCGTCGCGGGTGCGGCGGCCAGCACGTCGTCACGGTTCGAGATGCAGGCCGCAGTGCCCAGATTGTGGCGGCTGCGCGGGTTGCGAATCAGCCCGACCAGTCCCGGCGCGACGCTGCCCAGCGCAAAGCCGCGCGACGGTGCCCGCACGGCCGCGTCGCGTCGCGGATCCCACGGAAGGCGCGGCAGCGCGAGGATATCGTAGATGGTGTTGTTCACGACGGGACCGATCTGGGGAGTACGCACCGCTTTCGCTACATATTTGTGACGCCAAGATGGCCGCAATGGTGCCGGGCTGCAAAGAATGCGACGAAACGGCGGTCAGCGCGCGCCGTATCGCGCCAGGATCGCGGCCGCCGCCCGCGCCGCCGCAGGGGTTTCGGACCGGTCGAACGTTTCGGCAAACGCCGCCGCCTGCACCGCATCGAACCGATGCGGATCGGCCAGCGCACGGTCGATCGCGGGCGACAGGTCGGCGAGATCCTCGACGACGTCCCCCAGCCGCCAGTGCGCGAAATCGGGATCGCCCCGCCAGTCGATCCGGTGCGGGTTGAGAAAGATCGCCGGCCGCGGACGCGCGATCCATTCATAGATCTGGCTGCTGGCGTCACCGATGTAGATGTCGGCGGCGCGCGTGTAACTCATGTCGATCGACCGCGTACTGCCGGGATCGACGATCAGCCCCTGCCGCCCCGTCCAGCGCGGCGGCAGGGCGCGCCGCCGGCGCACGATCCGGTGCTCGACCGAGGCGTGGATGCGGCGCTGGAACAGCATGACGTGCGGCGCGACGACCAGATCGACGTCGGGGCGTCCTGCGATGGCATCCACCACCGCTTCGCCCCACGGATACCAGGACGACAGCTTCGGATCGAAATGCGGGTTGTAGAGGATCGTCGGCCGGTCGCCGGCGAACAGCCGCGGTGCGTGTGCGGCGGGATCGACCGTATCGAACTTGGGATAGCCGACGATCGCGTGGCTGTCGGCGGTGACCAGCCCGGCAGCCAGCATCCGGTCGCGCACCTTGCGCCCCGACAGCAGGACCAGGTCGAATCCGCGCATGACCTCGCGAAAACCGACCGACCGGTCGCCCGCGCCGTGCGGGATCCAGACGAACTTGAGGTCGCCCAGCCCGAACCGGTCGCGCAGCAGCAGCGACGTCGTTTCCGGCACGACCAGTACGTCGAGCGCGGCGAACGCGGCCAGATTCTCGCGCAGCACCGCGACCCGGCGGAACGGCGCGATCCAGCGCAGCGCGGCATCGAGCAGCCGCGCCGTTCGACCGACGCCCAGCGTGACGAAGGCAACCCGCGTCGCCGCGTCGCCGATGAGGTCGCGGACCCGCGCCTCCTGCGCCGCGCTCGACGTCAGCACGGTCACCTCGGCGGACCTGTCCTGCGCCAGCGCGGCGATGACGGGCGCGGTGTGGCTGATCTGATGCAGCGCGTCGTGATTGAACAGGAAACCGATCTTCACCGGTGGCGTCCCCCGGACGAAATCATTAGGGAAGCAACGATGCACATCTGCGCCAGCCTGTAGAAGCTCGTTCGGCCCGAGCAAAGCGGATGTCGCACGCCCTCCCTGCCCCCAGCCCCTTTCGCCGGGCGCTGCGCAACGTCGGCTGGCTGCTGACCGGCAAGGGCGTCGGCGCGGTGCTGAGCCTGGTCTATCTGGGCCTCGCCACGCGCACCTTGGGGCTGGAGGGGTTCGGCACGTTCATGCTGATCCTGTCGATCGGCCAGGCGGTGGCGGCTGTCGCGCTGTTCCAGTCGTGGCAGGTCGTCGTGCGCTACGGCGTACCGCTGCAGGCGGCGGGCGACGATGCCGGCCTGGGCCGGCTCGTGCGGTTCTGCACCCTGCTCGATGCCGGCGCGGCGATCGTCGGATGCGCGCTGGTGACGGCGGTGCTGTGGCTGCTCGACGGGCGGCTCGGCTGGGACGATGCGATGACGCGCGATGCCGTCGCGTTCTGCGCGGTGCTGATGCTGTCGATCCGGTCCACCGCGGTCGGCGTCTTGCGGCTGTACGACCGGTTCGGGATCGGCGCGATCGCCGAGTCGATGACGCCGATCGCGCGTTTCGTCGGCGCGCTGGTCGTGGTGGCGAGCGGCCCCGGTGTTCGCGGTTTCCTGATCGCCTGGGCCGCAGCGGAGGTGCTGACCGCGATCGCCCACTGGCATTACGTCCTGCGCGTGGCACCCGGGCTGATGCGCAGCTGGGCGGGGACCTGTCGTACGCCGGCCGAACATCCCGGCCTGTGGCAGTTCGCGATCCTGACCAACGTGTCGGCGACGCTGAACGCCAGTAGCAAGCAGGTCGTCGTCGTGCTGGTCGGGCTGGTCACCGGGCCGGCGGCGGCGGGCGCCTATCGCCTGGCGTTCCAGCTCAGCCAGGCACTGGCGCAGATCGCCGAGATGTTCTCGCGCGGGGTGTTCCCCGAATTCACCCGCGCCGGCGGGGACGAGACGCGCGAAGGGCTGCAACGCCTGTTCCGCCAATCCACGCGGCTGACCGTCGCGGTCGGCGCGGTGATCTGTCTGGCGGTGCCGGTGATCGGCGAACCGGCGCTGCGGCTGGTGGGCGGCAGCGCCTATGCCGGCGCCTGGCCGCTGGTCCTGGTGCTGAGCGTCGCAGTGGCGATCGACGTGATGGGCATCGGGTTCGAGCCCGTGCTGCTCGGCACCGGCCGTGCCGGCACGGCGTTCCGCATCCGGCTGGCGGCGGTGGCTGCGCTGGTGATCGGTGCGGTCGTACTGATGCCGCGCTACGACGCGCTGGGCGCGGCACTGGCGACATTGCTGTCCTCGACGGTGGCGCTGGTGCTGTTGTGGCCGGCGGCGAAGCGCGCGGTGCGGGCGTAAGGGGCAAGCTTCTCAAATCATCCCTTCGTGTCGAGTAGAGGCCGAGTAGCCGCGCCAGCGGCGTATCGAGGACTCGTATCGAGACATCCTCGCCCAGCCCCGATCCCTCGATACGCGATCTCGATACGGCCTTGCGGCCTACTCGACCGCTACTCGGGACGAACGGGTTAGAATGGCGTGCGCAGCACACGCCCATTGCCTCCCGCCCTTACCCCGCTACCATCCCCGCCATGACCGCCTTCGCCCCGCTCGACTGGATCGTCGTCGCAGCTTATGTCGCGATCCTGATCGTCGGCGGCTATGCGTTCTCGCGTACCAAGACGCGCGATGCCGACGAGTATTTCCTCGCCGGCCACACCGTTCCCGCATGGCTGGCCGCCGTATCGGTGCTGTCGGCGACGCAGTCCGCCGCGACGTTCCTGGGTGGCCCCGACTACGGCTATCGCAGCGATTACACCTATCTCGGCGGGGTGCTGAGTTCGGTGTTCGCCGCGCTGTTCGTCGCGCGTGTGCTGATCCCGCGATTCTATGCGCTGAAGGTCACGACGGTCTATGAGTTGCTGCGCGTCCGCTACGACGCGACCGCGATGCGCTGGGCGGGGGGCATGTTCCTGGTCGGGCGGGTGCTCGCCGGGGGCGCGCGCGTCTATCTGGCCGCGATCGCGATCGCGATGGTGATGTTCAACAGCGTGGACGCGCCCAGCATCATCCTGGCTGCCGCCGCCGTGATGATCGCGGCGTTCCTGTTCACCTTCGTCGGTGGGCTGCGCGCCGTTTTGTGGAACGACCTGATCCAGTTCGCGATCTATATCGGGTCGGCGATCGCGGTGCTGATCTTTCTGCGGATGTCGATCCCGGCCAGCAATGCCGAGATCGTCGCCGCGCTGCGCGCGACACCCGAAGGCGTGAACAAGCTGCTGCTGTTCGACACCGCGACCGACCTCGCCAAGCCGTTCACGCTGCTGACGATCTTCACCGGGCTGTTCCTGCTCAACACCGCCAATGCCGGGCTGGATCAGGACACCACCCAGCGGCTGCTGGCGTCGCCGGACGCGAGGACGGGGGCGCGCGGGCTGATCTGGTCGGCGCTGGGGTCGATCCCGATCATCGCGATGTTCATGACGATCGGTGTCCTGCTGTACATATTCTACAACCGCCCCGACCTGATGGGCGCCAGCAACACCGCCGCGACCAGCTTCTCGGGCGAGAAGGTGACGGTGTTCGTGCACTATATCCTCACCCAGATTCCGCCGGGCCTGCGCGGGCTGGTGACGATCGGCGTGACCGCCGCGGCGGTGGCGACGACCAACTCGGCGCTGAACGCGATGTCGTCGGTGCTGATCTCGGACTTCTACCGTCCGTTGCGCGAGCGCCGTGGCCCCGCGGCAGACGTCCACTATGTCCGCGCCGGGCGCTGGGGCATGTTCGTGGTCGGCGTGGCGATGTTCGGCATGGCGGTGCTCAGCTTCTATTGGCAGCGCTACACCGACACGCCGTTGCTGGAATTCGCGCTGTCGGTGATGAGCTTTGCCTATGCCGGGCTGCTCGGCGTCTATTTCGTCGCGGTATTCACCACGCGCGGGAGCACCGGCGGCGTCGTCGCCGCGCTGGTCGGCGGGTTCCTGACCGTGCTGGCGCTGCAACCGTGGCTGGGGCTGGTGTCGGCCACGATCGCCTTTCCATACCAGCTCTGTGCAGGAACACTCGTCGCGACGCTACTCGCCGCGCTGCCGCGCGGGCGTCGGGCCGAGGCGAGCATCGCCAGCGGCTGAACTCAGGTCGATTGGCGGCGCGCGTTCACGGTGACGCGCGCGATCGTGACGTTCACGGCCACGTCGATCCGCTCGCCGGGCACGGTCTCGATCGGCGCGGGCAGGTCGAACAGCGGCGCGGTCCAGTGCGACGCCGGCAGCGTGAACGGATCGCTTTCCAGCACGATGCCGCCGCCGAAATCGATCCGCATCCACAATGCGACGGCATCGACGCGACCCCCGGTCGATTCGAGCACCACGGTCTCGCGGGTACGACCAAAGGGTTTCGCGGTGTCGAAATCGACGGCCAGCGCCGAGTGTGCGGGCGACCGCACGACCACCGGCTGGTTCTGCTCCGCCCGGATGCGTCGACCGATCGGCCGGGCCAGCAGCTCGAACGGCGACAGGTCGAACCCCTCGACATCGTTCAGCGGCGCGGATCGCGGTCGGGCGAGCGCATCGACCAGCGCACAGCGCAGTTCGGCGCGCGGCGGCAGGATCGGGGCACCGGGCTTCAGCAGCCGCGCCTTCGCATCGGCGATCGCCGCCACGATCCCCTCCCCGAATAACGTGTCGCCGAAGATCTCGCTGACCAGCAGGTCGGCGGGCCGGTCCAGTTCGTCGCCGACGCTCAGCCCGTCCGATTGCTTGGCGACCACGGTGATGCGGTCGGCATAGCCGTTGCGCGCCACGATCTCGCGCGCAGCGGCGGCGACTGCGGGATTGGCCTCGCACGTCACCACGCGCGCGCCGGCCCGCGCGGCGACCAGCGCGAGCAGGCCCGCGCCAGTCCCGATCTCCAGCACCAGCATGCCGGGCCGCACCGCCGCCTCGATCGCCGAGACATAAGCGCGGTTGCGCGCGGCATCGTGCAGCATCGGCGCATGAAACCGCGGTACACCGGCCGACAGCACGTCGCCGATCATGTGGCGGACCTGCATGTCGTCGGGCGCGGTGCGGATCGCCGCCAGCGCGAGCGCCAGCGCGTCGCCATGCCGGTTCTTCCCCGTCAGCACGCCGCTGAGCAGCGCCATCGCCTGGGCGTTGCCGCGGACGTTGGGATAGCGTGCGAGTATGTCGTCGGTCATCCAGCGGGCATGGGCGGGCAAACGCCGGCGATCAAGCCGCGTGTCTCACGCCGCCGACCAGCGACCACCCAGCGCGCGGAACAGGTCGATCTGGGCGCCCGCGATCTGCGCATCGGCCAGCGCCAGTGCCGCCTCGGTATCGGCGAAGGTGCGTTCGGCGTCGAGCTGCGCCAGGCTGTCGATCTGCCCCTCACGCTGCTGCGCGCGGGTGATCCGCGCGGCGATCGCGGCCTGGTCGCGCGCGGCCTGCAGCGCGGTGCGCCGGTCGAGCGCCCGGGCGTAGTTGGACAAGGCCGTCTCGGTTTCCTCCAGCGCGACCAGCACCGTGCCGTCGAACGCGGCCAGCGCACCCTGCGCATCGGCCTCGGCCCCCGCGATCCGCGCGCGCGCCTTCGCCGGATTGACCGTCCAGTTGACCAGCGGGCCGAGCAGCCAGTTGAGCGGGCCGGCACCGAACAGATTGCCCAGACCCGTGCCGGTCGATCCGATCGATCCACCCAGGCTGATCCGCGGATACAGGTCCGCCGTCGCCACCCCGATCCGAGCGGTTTGCGCGGCCAGCCGGCGTTCGGCGGCGCGCACGTCCGGGCGGCGGGCGAGCAGCGCCGCGCCGTCGCCGACCGGAATCGGCTGGTCGAGCCTGAGCGTCGCGGTGCGCGCGGCGGCGACCGGCGGCAGGTCCTGCGGCGTACGGCCCGTCAATGTCGCCAGCCGGAACAGCGCGGCCTGGCGCTGGGCGGCCAGCGCGGAAACATCGGCCTGCCGCTGGTTGCGCAGCGCGGCGATCCGCGCGGTGTCGAGCCCGGTGGTCAGGCCGACGTCGGCGCGACGTTGGGTGACCTTCAGCGACCGGTCCAGCAGCGCGACGATGCGTTCGGCCACCGCCTGGCGCTCGGCGGCGGCCGCCGCATCGGCATAGGCGCGCGTCGTTTCGGCGACGACCGACACGCGGACGGCATCGGCATCGGCGTCCGCCGCGCCGACCTCGCCGCGCGCTGCCTCGACACCCCGGCTGACGCGGCCGAACAGATCGACCTCATACGCGACGTCCAGGCCCGTATCGACGGTCCAGCCCTCGCGCGCCGATCCGGCCAGGCCCGGCACCGCCGACGTCCGGCCATAGGTACCGCCGGCGCCTGCGGTCGCCTGGGGCAGCCGGTCGCCACGCACTTCGCGCAGGCCCGCGCGCGCCTTGGCCAGCCGGGCGACGGCGACACGGATGTCGGTGTTTTCCGCCAGCGCGTCGGCGATCAGGTCGTCGAGCACGGGATCGCGGTACAGCCGCCACCAATTGGCGTCCGCCGCCGCGGTCGCATCCACCGCCGGACCGGTCGAGAGGAACGCGCCCGCCGCCGTCGGCGGCGTGGCAGGCCGGGCATAGTCGGGGCCGACCGCGCAGGCGGCAAGCGTCAGCGCGGACGCGGTGGCGAGGATGATGCGTAGCATGGACATGCTCCCTTATTCGGCCGGCTGCAGCAGCGCCGGCGGCGTGGCGCGGCGAACCCGCAGCCGGTCGCCCAGCGCGCGGCAGACCACGTAGAATGTGGGCGTGAAGATCAGCCCGAACCCGGTGACGCCCAGCATCCCGAAGAACACCGCCGTCCCCAGCGCCTGACGCAGTTCCGCCCCCGCCCCGCTGGCGACCAGCAGCGGCACCGCGCCGAGCACGAAGGCGAAGCTGGTCATCAGGATCGGCCGCAGGCGATCGCCCGCCGCGCGCACCGCCGCCTCGAACGGCGACAGCCCGTCGACCGATTCCGCCTGTCGCGCGAATTCGACCACCAGGATCGCATTCTTCGCCGCCAGCGCGATCAGCACGACCAGCCCGATCTGCGTCAGGACGTTGTTGTCCATGCCGCGCAGGTTCACGCCGATCATCGCCGCGAGCAGGCACATCGGCACGATCATGATGATCGACAGCGGCAGCACCAGGCTCTCGTACTGCGCGGCCAGCACCAGGAAGACGAACACGACCGCCAGCGCAAAGACGAGCGCCGCAGTGTTCCCGGCCAGCCGCTGCTGGAACGCGATGTCGGTCCATTCGGTGACGTAACCGCTCGGCAGCGTCTCGGCGGCGAGCCTTTCCATCGTCACCAGCGACTGGCCCGACGAGAACCCCGGTGCGGTGTTGCCGTCCACCTCGACCGCGGGCAGCATGTTGTAGCGCACCACGCGGTACGGCCCGGTCTTGTCGGCGAAGGTCGCGACCGACCCGACCGGCACCATCGCGCCTGAATTGGACCGCGTCTTCAGATTGGCGATGTCCGCCTGCGTCGCCCGGAACGGCGCGTCGGCCTGAGCAGTGACGCGGTAGGTGCGCCCGAGCAGATTGAAGTCGTTGACGAACGCCGAGCCGAGATAGACGTTCAGCGCCTCGAACACGCGTTCCGGCGGCACGCCCAGCAGGTCGGCCTTTTCCCGGTCGATATCGGCGAAGACGCGCGGCGTCGCGGTGTCGAAGAAGGTATAGGCACCGGCCAGCCCCGTCGCCTGATTGGCCTTGGCGATCAGCGCATAGGCTTCCTTGCCCAGCGCCTCGTAACCGTGCCCGCCCTTGTCCTGCACCATCATGCGGAAGCCGCCGGCCGCGCCGATGCCCTGGATCGTCGGGGGCGGCACGATCATCAGTCGCGCCTCGGTGATGTCGGCGGTCGCCTTCTGCGCCTCGGCCATGATCTGGC
This sequence comes from Pseudomonadota bacterium, assembly GCA_040388765.1. Lineage (GTDB taxonomy): Bacteria > Pseudomonadota > Alphaproteobacteria > Sphingomonadales > Sphingomonadaceae > Sphingomonas. Next base: position 220,774 of record JAZKBG010000003.1, read on the forward strand.
TGACGTGGATGCCCTTGCGATCCTTGAAGTCCTTGAGCGGGATATAGGCGGCGGCGGCATTGGGAGCGAGCGTCTGCGACGGGCCGTCGAACCCGGCCAGCATCACCGCGCCCTTGACGCCTGCCAGCGGCAGGATGCGGCCGGCGACCTTGCGCATCACGGCATCGGTTCGCTCGACCGTCGCGCCCGGCGGCAGCTGGATGACGGTCAGGAAATAGCCCTGGTCCTGCTGCGGGATGAAGCCGGTCGGCGTCGTCCACAACAGCCCGACCGTCGCGGCGATCAGCCCGGCATAGGTGACCATCACCCGCTTCGGCCGCGTCACCAGCGCCAGCGTCAGCCGGCCGTAGCGCGCGCTCATCGCGTCGAACCCGCGATTGAACGCGTCGCCCGCGGTGCGCAGCGCGCGCATGACGCGGTTGCGCGGCGGCGCGTCCTCGACATGCCCCTTCAGCAGCAGTGCGGCCAGCGCGGGCGACAGCGTCAGCGACACGATCAGCGAGATGACCGTCGCGGTCGAGATCGTCGCGGCGAACTGCTGATAGAAGGCCCCCGAGATGCCGTTCATGAACAAGGTCGGGATGAACACCGCGCACAGCACCGCGACGATCGCGACCAGCGCGGCCGACACCTCGTCCATCGACGTGAACGCGGCCTGCAACGGCGTCATTCCGCGCGACAGGTTGCGCTCGACATTCTCCACCACGACGATCGCGTCGTCGACGACGATGCCGATCGCCAGCACCAGCCCGAACAGCGACAGATTGTTGAGCGAGTATCCGACCATCAGCAGCACCGCGAACGTGCCGATCAGCGATACCGGAATCGCCACGACCGGGATGATCGCCGCGCGCCAGCGTTGCAGGAACACGATGATGACCAGCACGACCAGGATCACCGCCTCGACCAGTGTCTGCATCACCGCGTCGATCGATTGCGAGATGAATTCGGTCGGGTTGTAGATGACCTTGTACGCCAGCCCCTTGGGGAAGCTCTTCTGGAGCGTGTCCATTTCCGCGATGATCGCTTCGGACGCGGCCAGTGCGTTCGATCCGGGGCGCTGGAACACGCCCAGCAGCACGGTCGGCTCGCCCGACAGATAGGTTCTGGTCGAATAGTCCGCGGCACCCAGTTCGACGCGGGCGACGTCGGACACATGGACCTGTCGCCCGTCGGCGTCGGACCGGATGACGATGCGGGCGAACTGCTGCGGTTCGGTCAGCCGCCCCTGCGTCTCGACGTTGAGCTGGAACGCATTGCCCTGATTGTATGGCGGCTGGCCGAGCGTGCCGGCGGCGACCTGGACATTCTGCGCGCGCAGGGCAGCGACGATGTCGCCGGCGGTCAGGTTCAGTGCCGCGGCGCGTCCGGGGTCGATCCACACGCGCATGGCATAGTCGCGCGCGCCGAACAGCTGGACGTCGCCCACCCCCTCGATGCGCGCCAGCCGATCCTTCACCTGCGTCAGCGCATAGTTGGAGAGATAGGCGGTATCGAGCGAGCGGTCGGGCGACACCAGGTTGACGACCATCAGGAAGTCGGGCGTCGTCTTCTTCGTCACGATGCCGAGCCGCTGGACCTCCTGCGGCAGGCGCGGGGTCGCGATGGCGACGCGGTTCTGCACCAGCACCTGCGCGGCATCCAGGTCGGTGCCGGGCTTGAACGTGACGGTGATTGTCACCCGCCCGTCACCGGTCGATTGCGACGACTGATACAGCATGTCGTCGACGCCGTTGATCTCCTGCTCGATCGGCGCAGCGACGGTTTCGGCCACGGTTTCGGCGGATGCGCCGGGATAGCTGGCGGCGATCGTCACCGTCGGGGGCACGATGTTGGGATATTGCGAGACGGGCAGGCCGAGATAGGCCAGCGCGCCGACGATCGTGATGACGATCGCTATGACCGCGGCAAAGATCGGGCGCGTGATGAAGAAGCGCGACAGGCGCATGACGGGTCTCCTCGCCCGACGGGGGGCGATGATGAGGGGAACGACCGGCCCCCTCCCCGTCGGGGAGGGGGTGTGCGGGTTCAGCGAGCGAAGGTCGCGCCGCCGATCGTCGCGGTGGCGGCCGGCGGGGCCGTGGTCGCCGTCGGCACGATCCGGCCGGCGCGGACCTGCACCTTGGCGCCGGGCATCGCCATCTGCGTCCCGCTGATGACCACGCGATCGTCCCGCGTCAGTCCGCCGGCGACGACGCGCAGGCCGTCGATGACCGGGCCGAGCGTGACGGGCTTCGCCGCGACCGTCCCGTCGCGTGCGACCGTCAGCACGATCTTGCGCGCCTGGTCGGTCTGGATCGCCGCGTCGGGCACCAAGACCGCCGATACCGTGCCGCCGTTCGCCAGCCGCATGTTGCCGAACATGCCCGGCGTCAGGAACAGGTCGGGATTGGCCAGGACGGCGCGGCCACGCACCGTCCCCGATCGCGGATCGACGCCATTGTCGGTGAAGTCGAGCCGACCGGTGCGGGTATAGCTTGCCTCGTCCTGCAAGCGCACCTCGACCGCTGCCCCCTGCCCGCCTTCGGCGCGCTTGGATTTCAGGAACAGACCCTCGGACGCATCGAACGCGAAATGGATCGGGTCGAGCGCGTTGATCGTCGTCAGCAATGTACCCGCGGTGTCGCCCGCCGACACGAGGTTACCGGCATCGATCCGCCGGTCCGAGATGCGGCCACCGATCGGCGCGCGTACGCGCGTGAATTCGACGTCGAGCGCGCGCGCCTGGACCCGCGCCCGGGCCGCGACAAGCGCCGCACCGGCCGCGCGGACGCGGGCACCCAACTGATCGAGATCGCTCTTCGACACCGCGTCGTCGGCGACCAGGCGGTTGGCGCGCGCCAGGTTCGCATTGGCCAGCGCCAGATCGCTCGCCGCGCTGACGACACTGGCCCGCGCCTCCGCCAGTGCGGCGGCATAGGGTCGTGCGTCGATGCTGAACAGCAGCTGCCCCTTGCGGACGATCGCGCCGTCGGTGAAGTGCACTGCGGTGATCGCGCCCGACACGCGTGGGCGGACCTCGACCGAATTGCTGGCCTCGAACCGGCCGACGTAATCGTCCCATTCGGTGATGGCACGGACCAGCGGCTGCGCAACCGTGACGGTCGGCGTCGGCATCGCCGCGACCGCCGGACCGTCACGCCCGATGACGCCCCACGCCGCACCGATCGCGACGACCGGAAGCGCCAGCCAGGCGGCCTTGCGCCACGCCGATTTCGGCCGCGCCTCCATCTCGCCCGCGCTGTCGGTCGGCACCTCGATCCTGGTGAACATGTTCATGCGCGCGTATCCCGTCGCAGGCGCGCCGCGGAAATGCTGGCGAGCAGAGTGTCATATTGTGCAGGGCTGAAGCCGGCTGCGTGAAAGGCGCGGAGCTCGTTCACCGGCACGGCGAAACCGCGATGCCAGCTGAGCACCGCCATGCGGCGCAGCGCCTCCAGCCGCGGATCGGCCAGCCGCGGGTTGTGCCCGCGGGTGCCGAACACGTTGCCGAGCGCGATCGACAGGCGGCCGGGCTGCCCGAGCGAGCCCATCCCGTCGCGCTGCGCCAGCGCGACCACCGACCATTCGAGCGCGCTCAGGCCGGTCGCATCGGCCGGCGTCGGATCGTGGCGCGGGGTGACGGGCGGGCCGGCAAGCACGGCGTCGGTGGCGAAATCGATATAGGCCATGGAAAATCTCCCCCTCTGATGCGGGCAGCCTCGTGTGCCGCGCGCAACCGGTCGCCCGCCGCGACCACCGCATCCGGCGGTCGCTCGACAAGCGGCACGGTCCGCCCGCGCCCGGCGACGACGTCACCGGGTCGGACACGATCTGCGAAATGTTATAAGCGTCGTTCGCGTGGCGCCGGTTACGGGGCGTCCACGATCCTGTCGGCAAGTTCGGGCATATCGGCGTCCTTTCGAGAGGCCGGGGCACCACTCGAAGCGGCGTCCTCATCTTCTGTACTGGTCGGTATATAAGCCGGTTTGCGCTGCGTCAACGCCTTTTGTACCGGTCGGTAGAAATATTTCGCGCTGGCCACCCGGCCGCGACGCCTAGCGCGTCGGCCAGACCATCAGGCTGGTGTCGACCACGCGTTCCAGGTCGGCGCGCGTCGCACCGGACCCGGCCTGCACCGCCATGCCCTGCAGGATCGCATAGAGATAGCTGGTCAGCCCGGGGACATCGATATGGTAGGGCAGGTCGCCGTCGCGCTTGGCCTGCTCGAAACGCTCGACCAGCGCCGCCTGCGACGAGGCGCGCCGCTGGATCACGTCGGCCTTGATCGACTCGGCCTCCACGCCGCACGCCGTCGCGCTGATGACGCCCAGGCAACCCTTGGGATCGCAACTGCTCATCTGCGCATCGATCGCCCCGCGCATGAAATATTCGGCGACGGCGCGCGCGGTCGGCTGGTTCAGCGCCTCGCGCGTGTAGGCCAGCTTCTCGGTTTCGTAGAGATCGAGCGCCTTGTGGAACAGCGCTTCCTTGTTGCCGAACGCGGCGTACAGGCTGGGCTTGGTGATGCCCATCGCCTCGGTCAGGTCGGCCATCGACGCGCCTTCATAGCCCTTCGACCAGAACACGCCGAGCGCGGCGGCCAGCGCCATGTCGACGCAGAATTCGCGCGGGCGCCCCTTCACGACGGTACAGGCTGCGGTTTCCATAACGGCCGGTATATAATAGCGGACGCGCGGAAGTCCAGTGGCTCGACGCGCGGGTCCGAGCCATCGAACCGCGCGCCTTGCGCTGCCGTGCGGTGCCCTATACGCCTGTGCCCCAAGAGCGGACCCGCACGTCAGGGGCAGGCCGCCGTCTCAATCGCAACAAGCCTTGAGGGAATAGGGGAAGATCAGCCTATGACAATCGTCTATCTGGCCATCGCGTGCGGCATCATCGCCGTGCTGTATGGCGCGTTCACCAGCGCGCAGGTGCTCAAAAGCCCGGCGGGCGACGCCAAGATGCAGGATATCGCCGCCGCCATCCAGGAAGGCGCCAAGGCGTATCTGGGCCGGCAGTATCGCGCGATCGCGATCGTCGGTGTGGTCGTCCTCGTGCTTGTCTGGATCTTCCTCGACGGCATGGGATCCCCGGTTTCCGCGATAGGCTTTGCGCTGGGGGCGGTCCTTTCGGGCGTGGCGGGCTATGTCGGGATGAACATCTCGGTGCGTGCCAACGTGCGCACCGCGGAAGCCGCCCGCACTTCGCTGCAGGGTGGCCTGACGATGGCGTTCCGGTCGGGCGCAGTCACCGGATTGCTGGTGGCCGGGCTTGGCCTGCTCGCGATTTCGGGCACCTTCTGGTATCTTGCAGGTCCCGACGGCAGCAACGCCGGCGATCCGATCGTCGTGAAGGCGCTGACCGCACTGGCATTCGGCGCGTCGCTGATCTCGATCTTCGCGCGGCTGGGCGGCGGTATCTTTACCAAGGCGGCGGACGTCGGTGCCGATCTGGTCGGCAAGGTCGAAGCCGGCATCCCCGAGGATGACCCCCGGAACCCCGCGACGATCGCGGACAATGTCGGCGACAACGTCGGCGACTGCGCCGGAATGGCCGCCGATCTGTTCGAAACCTATGTCGTGACGCTGGGCGTGACGATGATCTCGGTCGCGCTGGCGCTCAAGAACGCCGACCATCTGTTCCAGGTGATGACACTGCCGCTGATCGTTGGGGGCGTGTGCATCATCACGTCGATCATCGGCACCTATTTCGTCCGCCTGGGGGCCAACGGCTCGATCATGGGCGCGCTGTACAAGGGCTTCTGGCTCAGCGTCGGGCTTTCGGTGCCGGCGATCTACTTCGCCACGCAGTACACGCTGGGCGACATGAACGCGACGATCGGCGGCAACGCCTTTCTCGACGGCGGGTCGCTCGACGCGGTGTCCGGGGCGGCCGCCACGACCTTCACCGGCATGAAGCTGTTCTGGTCGATGATGATTGGCCTAGCCGTCACCGGGCTGCTGGTCTGGATCACCGAGTATTACACCGGCACCAATTTCCGCCCGGTTCGGTCGATTGCCAAGGCGTCGGAAACCGGCCACGGCACCAACGTGATCCAGGGCCTGGCGATCAGCCTCGAATCGACTGCGCTGCCGACTTTGGTGATCGTCGTCGCCGTCATCATGGCGTATTCGCTGGCAGGCGTGATCGGCATCGCCTTCGCCGCCACCGCGATGCTGGCGCAGGCCGGCATGGTCGTCGCGCTCGACGCCTACGGCCCGGTCACCGACAACGCCGGCGGCATCGCCGAGATGGCGGGCCTGCCCGAGGACGTGCGCCATCGCACCGATGCGCTGGACGCGGTCGGCAACACAACCAAAGCGGTGACGAAGGGCTATGCGATCGGTTCGGCGGCGCTGGCGGCACTGGTGCTGTTCAACGCCTACACCTCCGATCTGGCGCGCGATTTCAGCCAGCTGACGGTCGATTTCCAGCTTTCCAACCCGTACGTCATCGTCGGCCTGCTGCTCGGGGCGCTGTTGCCGTATCTGTTCGGTGCGATGGGCATGACCGCGGTCGGCCGCGCCGCCGGATCGGTGGTGGAGGACGTCCGCGCGCAATTCCGCGACAATCCCGGGATCATGGCGGGGACCAGCCGTCCCAACTATGCCCGCACCGTCGACATCGTGACCAAGGCCGCGATCAAGGAAATGATCCTGCCGTCTCTGCTGCCGGTGCTGTCGCCGGTCGCAGTGTACTTCATCATCGCCGCCGTGGCGGGTCAGGCCCAGGGCTTTGCCGCGCTCGGCGCGATGCTGCTGGGCGTGATCGTGTCGGGCCTGTTCGTCGCGATCTCGATGACCAGCGGCGGCGGCGCGTGGGACAATGCCAAGAAGTATATCGAGGACGGCAACCACGGCGGCAAGGGCAGCGAGGCGCACAAGGCCGCGGTGACCGGCGACACCGTGGGCGACCCGTACAAGGATACCGCGGGTCCCGCGGTCAACCCGATGATCAAGATCACGAACATCGTCGCGCTGCTGCTGCTGGCGGCCTTGGCCGGCGGCGCAGGCTGAGGCGCAAGCCGCAGCAAGCGCGACCGGCCGGCTGGGGCGGCAGAGCGCCCCCGACCCACAATGCAGCTTTGCTGCGGCGCAGACCGACCGAAGAAGCCCGTCCGGAGCGATCCGGGCGGGCTTTTCGCTGCGACCGCTCGGACGACTGCATCCATTATGGCGGCTCGCGCCGCTGGGGCAGTCGGCGAACGCCGCCACAATGAATCAACCTGTGGGTGACAGCGGGGGAACCGTTCGATTCGCTTCGGCCCATGGCCCGCGCCAACCGCCCCGCCAACCATCTCTACTACGGCGACAACCTCGACGTACTATCGCGCGAGATCGCGGACGCCAGCATCGACCTGATCTATCTCGACCCGCCGTTCAATTCGAACGCCAACTACAATATCCTGTTCAAGTCGCCGACGGGCACGTCGTCGGACGCCCAGATCGAGGCGTTCGAGGACAGCTGGCACTGGAACGACACGGCCGAAGCCGCCTTCGACCGGGTCGCGCGCAGCGGCCATACCAAGGCGTTCGACCTGCTGAACGCGATGCGCAGTTTCCTCGGCGACAACGACATGATGGCGTATCTGGCGATGATGGCGGTGCGTCTGATCGAGTTACACCGCGTGCTGAAATCCACTGGCAGCCTGTACCTGCACTGCGATCCGACCGCGAGCCATTACCTCAAACTCCTGCTCGACGCGGTGTTCGGTCCGGAGCGCTACACCAACGAGATCATCTGGAAGCGCACGAGCAGCCACGGCAGCGCCAATCGCTGGGGCCCGATGCACGACACGATCCTGTTCTACGCGCGCGGCGGATCGCGGTGCTGGAACCTGTTGATGCAGAAACATGACGCGGCACACATCACCTCGAAATACGCCGCATCGGACGCGCACGGCGCGTTCATGCCGGCCGACCTGACGGGCGCCGAGCGCCGATCGGGACATTCGGGCCTGCCCTGGCGCGGGTTCGATCCCGATGCGCTCGGGCGTCACTGGGCGATCCCGCGCAAGGTGTCCGCCGATATCGTCGATCTGTCCGACTGGGACACGCTGACCTCACAACAGAAGCTCGACCGGCTGAACGATGCCGGGCTGATCTACTGACCCGGAAAGGTTGGCGGATTTCCGCGATTCAAACGGCACCAAACCGGCGGCGTGCCATTGCAGTCGGTCATCACCGACATCCCGCCACTGAACTCCCAGGCCCAGGAACGCCTCGGCTATCCCACCCAGAAACCCCTCGCCCTCCTCGAACGCATCATCGCCGCGTCTTCCAACCCGGGCGACGTCGTGCTCGACCCGTTCTGCGGCTGCGGCACCGCGGTCCATGCCGCGCAGAAGCTGGATCGCCAGTGGATCGGCATCGACGTCACCCACCTGGCGATCAGCCTGATCGAGAAGCGGATGCGCGCGGCCTTTCCCGGAATCGCCTTCACCGTCGAGGGTACGCCCAAGGACCTCGCCTCGGCCGAGGATCTGGCGCGACGTGACAAATACCAGTTCCAGTGGTGGGCGGTGTCGATGGTCGATGCGATGCCGTATGGCGGCAGGAAGAAAGGCGCCGACGGCGGGATCGACGGCATCATCTATTTCAAGCCCGACGGCCGGCGCACTGAAAAGGCGCTCGTATCGGTCAAGGGCGGCGAGAACGTCGGCGTCCAGATGATCCGCGATCTCCATTCGGCGATGGAGCGCGAGAAGGCGCCGATCGGCGTGTTCCTGACCAAGGCGCTGCCGACCGGTGCGATGGAACGCGAAGCCGCCGCAGTCGGACGATTCCATTCGGAAGCGACGGGCAGAAGCTATCCGCGCCTGCAGATTATCACGCTGGCCGAGCTGTTCAGGGGCAGGAAGCCCGACATTCCCTATGTCGATCCCGGTGCCGCCTTTCGCCGTGCAGGGCGCGAGGACAGCGCGACACAGGCGACTTTGCTGTAGAGCGTCGCGTTCGATGACGGTCGCACCGGGCACTGGCGCGCGAACGCCAGGGTCGCGCCTTGCGGGGACGCGTCCGAACAGCCGCGGCGCAGGTCGGCAGATTGATGTGCGCTTGTCTGGCGAACCGGACGCGGTTAGCCTCGTCACGTCGCTGCAACATCATGAGAACCGACATGAAATTCCGCACCCTGCTGGCCTGCGCGCTCGGCGCAGCATCGCCGCCCGCGCTGGCGCAGGCGACGCTGACCGACGAACAGGCCGCCGCGGCGTTCGGGGCGCGTGAACGGGTTCTCGACGCGAGCCTGTCGCCCGATGGCGGCAAGGTTTCGATCATCGCGCCGGGGCCGGGGCAATCGACCGTCCTGCAGGTCCTCGACGTCAAAACCGGGGCGGCCAACCCGGTGAACTTCGCCGATGGCAACCCGATGACGCTGCGGTCGTGCGGCTGGGCGTCGAATGTCCGGATCGTCTGTACGCTCTATGGCGTGACCGATCGCAACTACAACCGGCTGCTGCCCTATCGCCGGCTGATCGCGCTGAATGCGGACGGCACGGCACCGATTTCGCTGGGCATCACCGATCGCCAGGCCAGCTATGTCTCGCTCGACGACGGCTTCGTGATCGACTGGCGGGATGGCGCGACGCCACAGGTGCTCGTCGCCCGCACCTATGTTCCGTCACAGGGCAGCGGGCTGGGCGTCGGCGCGAATATGGCAGAAGGCCTGGGAGTCGACCTGCTCGACGCCGGATCCGGCAAGGTTTCGCATATCGAGAGCCCCAATCCGCGGGCCGAAACCTATCTGGCCGATGGTCGCGGCGCGATCCGCATGATGGGGACGGACGAGGCGTTCCGCGCCGGCTACCAGACCCGTGGCGAGCGCACCTATGTCTATCGCACCGGCAACACCGGCGACTGGAAACCCTTCTCCGTCTACAACTGGGTCAGCGGAACCGGATTGCGTCCGTTGGGTGTCGATGGTGCCACGAACGTCGCCTATGCGACGCGAAAGCTCGACGGCCGTGACGCGCTCTACCGTGTCGCGCTCGACGGATCGATGCAGGAGAGCCTGGCCTTCGCGCACCCGCGCGTCGATGTGTCGGGCATCGTACGCACAGGCCGGCAGGGCCGCATCGTCGGCGCCAGCTATTCGACGGACGTCCCGCAGGTGAGCTATTTCGACCCGGCCTATGAAAAGCTCGTTACCGGCCTCTCGCGCGCCTTGGCGCCGTTGTCGCTGATCCGGATCGAATCCTCCAGCGCCGACGAAAAAATCCATCTCATCCACGCGTCGAGCGATGTCAGTTCGGGCCGCTATTTTCTGTACGACATGGGCAGGAAAAGCCTGACACCATTGCTGTTCGATCGTCCCGAACTGTCGGGCGTGAAACTTGGGACGGTGAAGCCAATCACCTATCGCACCACCGATGGTACCGACGTGCCGGGGTATCTCACATTGCCGCCGGGCGGCACGGGCAAGGGTCTGCCGGCGATCGTCATGCCGCACGGGGGACCGGGCGCGCGCGACGAATGGGGATTCGACTGGCTGGCACAATTCTTCGTCAGCCGGGGCTATGCCGTGCTGCAGCCCAATTATCGCGGATCGACCGGTTACGGCCAGCAATGGTTCCAGGAAAATGGCTTCAGATCGTGGAAGGTCGCGATCGGCGACGTGATGGATGCCGGGCGATGGATGGTGAAGGAAGGGATCGCGGATCCGGCCAAGCTCGCCATCGTCGGCTGGTCCTATGGCGGATACGCCGCGTTGCAATCGAACGTGGTCGATCCCAAGCTGTTCAAGGCGGTCGTCGCGATCGCGCCGGTCACCGACCTGCAGATGCTGCGCGACGAGCGTCGGGGTTCGCGGGTGGCGCAGGATTTCATCGGCGAGGGTCTTCAACTGACCGAGGGATCGCCGACCCGCTTCGCCGACCGGTTCGAGGCGCCGGTTCTGATGATCCACGGCGACAAGGACATCAACGTCGCGGTGGCGGAATCCAAGGCGATGGATCGCGCCCTGAAACGTGCCGGGAAGAAAAGCGAATTGATGGTGTATCCGAATATCGATCATCAGTTGCCCGACAGCAAGGTCAGGATCGACATGCTGACGCGCGCCAACACGTTCCTGACCAAAGCATTGAAGCGATAGCGTCGCGGACAGCCCCCCTCTCTTCCTTTTCACCCGCGCATCCGCTAAGGGCGCCCGCTGATCCACATCCTATCCGATTAGAGGCTTTTTGTTTGGCTAAGGAAGAACTGCTCGAAATGCGCGGCCAGGTGGTCGAGCTTCTGCCCAACGCGATGTTCCGCGTCCGGCTGGAGAACGATCACGAGATCCTGGGGCACACCGCGGGCAAGATGCGCAAGAACCGCATCCGCGTCCTCGTCGGCGACGAGGTGCTGGTCGAGCTGACTCCGTATGACCTGACCAAAGGCCGGATCACCTATCGCTTCATGCCGGGTCGCGGCGGTCCGGGACCGCAATAGTCGCCGTCACGGGCGCGATGTCGTGACCGATCCGGCCCTTGTCCTTGCGTCCACTTCGCCACGTCGGCTCGACCTGCTCGCGCGGATCGGCATCGTGCCTTCGCGCATCGCCTCGCCCGACATCGACGAGACGCCGCTGAGGGGCGAGGCACCGCCCGCCTATGTCACGCGACTGGCCGAGGCGAAGGCCCGCGCGGTCGAACGTACCGAGGACGAGATCGTCCTGGCCGGCGACACGACCGTCGCGGTCGGTACGCGCATCCTGGACAAGCCCGCCGACGAGGCCGATCTGCGCCGCATGCTCGCGCTGTTGTCGGGTCGGCGGCACCGCTGCATCTCGGGCATCTGCGTGATCGACCGCGACGGGCGCGCGCGCATCCGGTCCGCCACCACGATCGTCGCGTTCAAGCGGCTGAGCGCGGCGGATATCGACTGGTACGTCGATTCGGGCGAGGGGATGGGCAAGGCCGGGGGCTATGCGATCCAGGGGCGCGCGGAAGCGTTCGTCCGGTTCCTGTCGGGCAGCCATTCCGCGGTCGTCGGCCTGCCGCTGTTCGAGGCGCGCGCACTGCTGGTCGCATCGGGCATGGCGCTTGGCTGAGCGCCGGGATGGCTGAGTGGATCATCGAGCGCGGCATCGGCGAGCACCGGGCCGCGCTGATCGACGGCGACACGATCCTGGAAGCGCGTATCCTGCCGGACGGAGAACTGGTCGCGGGCAGCACCGTCCGCGCCCGCCTGATCGCGCGGATGCCCGAACGCGGCCAGGGCATCGTCGCGTGGGACGGGCACGAGGCGCTGGTCGCCCCGTTGCCGGCCGGGGTGACGCAGGGTGCGGAGTGTTGGGTCGAGATCACCCGGCCGGCGATTCCCGAACCCGGCAAGCCCAAGCGGGCGCGGGCACGGCCTGTCGGCGGCACTTCCACCCCATCCCCCGTTCGTTCTGAGCGCAGTCGAGAAGTCGAGTTCAGCACAAGTTTCTCGACTGCGCTCGAAACGAACGGGGAGCGGAGAGTCCTCCGAGTCGGCGACCCCGACCTCCTCGAAGCCGCCGGCTGGTCCGAACTGCTCGACGAAGCCGCCACCGCCATGATCCGCTTCCCCGGCGGCGCGCTGAGCCTGCACCTGACGCCGGCGATGACCCTGATCGACATCGACGGCACCCTCGCCCCGTCCGCGCTGTCGATCGCCGGCACCCGCGCCGCCGCCTACGCGATTCGCCGACTGGACATCTCCGGGTCGATCGGCATCGACCTGCCCGGGACCGACAAGGCGTCACGTCACGCCGCGGCCGAGGCGATCGACGCGATCCTGCCGCAACCGTTCGAGCGCACCGCGGTCAACGGCTTCGGATTCGTCCAGATCGTCCGACCGCGCCGCCGCCGGTCGCTGCCCGAAATCCTGGCGATGGAGCCGGCGCTGGCCCAGGCTCGTGCGCTGCTGCGCCGCGCCGAACGCACGGGCGGAGCCGGCGAACGCACGATCGCCGCGCATCCATCGGTCATTACCGAGATCGAACGGCGACCCGACTGGATCGCCGAACTCGCCCGTCGCATCGGGACAAGCGTCGCCTTGCGGCCCGATCCCGCGCTCGCCATATCGTCGGGCCATGTCCAAGCCCGCTTCGCGTAATCTCTGTCCGGTCTGCAAGGCGCCCGCGACGCCCGCGCATACGCCGTTCTGCAGTCAGGGCTGCCGCGACCGCGACCTGCTGCAATGGCTGGGCGAAGGCTACAGAATTCCCGGTCCTGCGGTCGATCCGGGGCTGGACAGCCCCGAAGGCCGCGACTAAAGGCAGCGCTCTTTCGCGGTCCCGACCGCCGAATGCCTGGGTAGCTCAGTTGGTAGAGCATGCGATTGAAAATCGCAGTGTCGGCGGTTCGATCCCGTCCCCAGGCACCATATTCTGGCCATGACTGACCCGCTCCCCATCCGCGTCGCCGCACTCTATCGCTTCACCAGCTTCGCCGATCCGGCCGCGCTGAAGGTGCCGCTGCTCGGCCTGTGCGTGGCGCAGGACGTGTACGGCACGCTGCTGCTGGCGCGTGAGGGCATCAACGGGACGATCGCGGGATCCGACGCGGCGATCGACGCCGTGCTGGCGCACATTCGCACCCTGCCCGGCTGCGGCGACCTGACGGTACGCGAATCGCGCAGCGCGACGCCGCCGTTCCACCGCATGAAGGTGCGGTTGAAGCGCGAGATCGTGACGATGGGCGAACCGCACATCGATCCGGTGAATGCTGCCGGCACCTATGTCGCACCGCAGGACTGGAACGCGCTGATCGCCGATCCCGACACGGTGCTGATCGATACGCGCAACGATTACGAGGTCGGGATCGGCACGTTCGCCGGCGCGATCGACCCCGCGACCGCCAGCTTCAGCGAGTTTCCCGACTGGCTGCGCGCCAATCGCGACCGGCTGGCCGGCAAGCGTGTCGCGATGTTCTGCACCGGGGGCATCCGCTGTGAAAAGGCGACCGCGTTCGTGAAGGCGCAAGGGTTCGACGACGTCCACCACCTGAAGGGCGGTATCCTGGCCTATCTGGAAGCCGTGCCACCCGCCGACAGCCGGTGGCAGGGCGAATGTTTCGTCTTTGACCAGCGTGTCGCGGTCGGCCCCGGGCTGGCGCAGGGCACGCACGCGCTGTGCCACGCCTGTCGCATGCCCGTCAGCGTGGCGGACCAGGCATCGCCGCTGTTCGTCGACGGCGTCAGCTGCCCGGCCTGCCACGCCACCCGCGACGACGCGCAACGTGCCGGCTATGCCGAACGCGCGCGGCAGGCGAAGCTCGCCGCGGCGCGCGGGCAGGCGCATGTCGGGGCAACCTACCCTCCCGGAGATTGACACGCTTGCCGTTGGCGTAAGGCTCTGCGAGGCTCCTGCGAAAAGGAGAGAGCCGTGCCCGCCATTGACGTGCCACCACCGCCGTGCATGCGCGAACCCGAACTGGAGATGCTGCGCGACAGCGCGGGCCGCTTCTTCGAGCGCCACGCGCCCGCAGACCGCACCGCCGCCTGGCGCGCGGCGGGACAGGTCGAGCGCGACTTCTGGCGACAGGCCGGCGCGGCCGGGCTGCTCGGCGTCGCGATTCCGGCCGAATATGGGGGCGGTGGCGGCGATTTCCGGCACGATGTGGTGCTGGTCGAGGCGGTGGCACAGCACAATGTCGACGGCTTCGCGCTGTCGCTGCACAATGTCATCATCCTGCCCTACATCCTGGCGCACGGTACCGAGGAGCAGAAGCACCGCTGGCTGCCCCGCCTGTGCTCGGGCGAACTGGTGTCGGCGATCGCGATGAGCGAGCCGGGGGCCGGCAGCGACCTGCAATCGATCCGCACCACCGCGCTGAAGGACGGCAACGGATATCGCATCAACGGTGCCAAGACCTTCATCTCCAACGGCCAGATCGCCGACCTGATCGTCGTCGTCGCCAAGACCGACCCGAGCCAGGGCGGGCGCGGCGTGTCGTTGCTGGTGGTCGAGACGGACCAGGCCGAGGGATTTCGCCGCGGCCAGGCGCTCGACAAGATCGGGCAGGATGCGCAGGATACGTCCGAGCTGTTCTTCGACGACGTCTGGGTGCCGTCCGAGAATCTGCTGGGCATCGACGAGGGGCGCGGGTTCCTCCAACTGATGGCCGAACTGCCGCGCGAACGGCTCATCATCGCGGTCGGATCGGTGCAGACGATGGACAAGGCGATCGCCACGACAACCGACTATGTCCGGTCGCGCCAGGCGTTCGGCCAACCGGTGATGGATTTCCAGAACACCCAGTTCACGCTGGCCGATGCCAAGGCAAAGGCGACCGTCGCCAAGGTGTTCGTCGGCGACTGCATCGAGCGGCAGATGGCGGGTACGCTCGACCTGACCACCGCGGCAATCGCGAAACTGTGGGTGACCGAAACCGAGTGGCAGATTCTCGACGACTGCCTGCAGCTGCACGGCGGATATGGCTACATCAACGATTATCCGATCGCGCGACTGTGGCGCAACGCGCGGGTGCAGAGGCTCTACGGCGGCACGAGCGAGATTATGAAGGTGCTGATTGCCCGATCGCTGTGACGCGGCGATGACGCGCGACCGTCCCGGTCCGGCACCGGTCCGTTTCGGAGCGACCACAAACAAAGGACTACAATCCGGCCGAAAAGCAGGTTACACGGGGAACGAATCCCAGGGGCGCCTTAGTGGGATATCACTGGCACCATGCCGAATCACATCGGGGGTTTTTCAAGATGACTTCGACCGCAAAGACTGGCGCAGCGGCGCGCACCAAGTGGGTTCGCCCGGCACTCAGCAAGCTGCACACGGCCAATGCCGACCTGACGACGCGCAATTCCGTGGCCGACGGAGCCTATTCGCAGGGTTCGTGATCGGGTGATACCGGCGCCGTTCGCGGCGCCGGTCACACCGTGAAGCTTTCCCCGCATCCGCAGGCGCCCTTGGCGTTCGGATTGTCGAACACGAAGCCGGCCGCGAAATCGTCCTCGACCCAGTCCATCCGGCTGCCGACGAGGTAGAGCACCGACGCGCCATCGACGAACAGCGTCCCGCCGGGCGTGACGATCGCTTCGTCGAACGGTTTGGCCTCCGTCACGTAATCGACAGAATAGGCCAGCCCCGAACAGCCGCGGCGCGGCGTCGACAGACGTACGCCGATCGCATCGGCCGGTGCCCGACCCATCAGGTCGGCGATTCTGGCATGTGCCCGGTCCGTCAGGTTCAGGACGGCGGGGCGGGCGCGAAGAGCTACGGTCATGGAGATTCCGTTCGTTTCAAGCGAAGTCGAGACACCTGTACCTGAACCCGTTTCTCGACTTCGCTCGAAACGAACGGATTCCTCTGCAAACTCGATCGAAGCCTCGCTTCGATCGAAACGCTACAACATCCCCAGTTCGAGCTTGGCTTCGTCGGACATCTTCGACGGATCCCATGGCGGGTCCCAGACCAGGTTGACGTCCACCGTGCCGACGCCCGGCACTGCGCCGACGCGCAGTTCGACCTCGGCCGGCATCGATTCGGCGACCGGGCAATGCGGCGTCGTCAGCGTCATCTGGACCGCGGCATGACCGTCCGCGCTCACCTCGACCCCATAGATCAGCCCGAGTTCATAGATGTTGACCGGGATTTCCGGGTCGTAGATTTCCTTCAGCGCGACGATGATCGCCTCATAGATTGCACCACCCGGCTCACCCGGCACGTCGCCCTGCGGTTTCTGCGCCAGAAATCCCTCGAGATAGTCGCGCTTGCGCTCGAAGCCTTCCCGCACGTCCTCGACGCGCGCCCTCGGCGGCGTGGCAACATGATCGACCTCTTCAACCTTGAGCGGCTCGCTCATCCAAATATCCTCGTTACCCGTTCGATCCCACGCGCCAGCGCATCCACGTCGGCCTGGCGATTATAGACCCCGAAACTCGCCCGCGCGGTGGCCGGTACACCCAGCACATCCATCAGCGGCTGCGCGCAGTGATGCCCGGCACGGATCGCCACCCGGCTTTCGTCCAAGATGGTGCCGATGTCGTGCGGATGCACCCCCTCGACCGCGAAACTGACGATCCCCGCCGCGTCGTCCGGGCCGAACAGCGTGACGGAATTGATCGCCGACAGCGCGTCGCGGGTCGCCCGGACCAGCGCGGTTTCGTGCGCGTGGATACGATCCAGCCCGATCCCCTCGACATAGTCGATCGCCGCATGGAGCCCGAGCACCCCGACGATATGCGGCGTCCCCGCCTCGAACCGGGTCGGGGCGGGCGCGTAGGTGGTCTTGGCAAAGGTAACCCGGTCGATCATCGATCCGCCGCCCTGGTATGGCGGCATCGCGTCGAGCAGCTCGGCCCGCCCCCACAACACACCGATCCCGGTCGGGCCATAGAGCTTGTGGCCGGAAAACACGTAGAAATCGCAGTCGAGCGCG
This sequence comes from Pseudomonadota bacterium, assembly GCA_040388765.1. Lineage (GTDB taxonomy): Bacteria > Pseudomonadota > Alphaproteobacteria > Sphingomonadales > Sphingomonadaceae > Sphingomonas. Next base: position 238,100 of record JAZKBG010000003.1, read on the forward strand.
GTGACATCCACTGCCATCCGCGGCACCGCCTGGCACCCGTCGATCAGGATCTTCGCGCCGACGCCGTGCGCCAGATCGGCGGCGCGGCGCGCGTCCAGCACCGATCCGAGGACGTTCGAGACATGCGCCAGCGCGACGAGCGTGTGCGCAGGCGTCAGCATCGCCTCCATGGCATCCAGGTCGATGCGATGATCGGCGGTCAGCGGGATCACGTCGATCGCGGCGCCGCGCGCTTCCGCGACCATCTGCCACGGCACGATGTTGCTGTGATGCTCCAGCGCCGACAGCAGGATGCGATCGCCCGCCTTCAGCTGCGTCCCCGCCCAGCTTTGCGCGACGAGGTTGATTCCCTCGGTCGCGCCGCGGACGAAGACGATCTCGCTGTCCTGCCCGCCGATGAACTGCGCGACGCGGCGGCGCGCGGCCTCATAGGCCAAAGTCATGTCGGCCGAGCGCTGGTACACGCCGCGGTGGACGGTCGCATAGTCGCGATCGTACCCGCGCGTGATCGCATCGATCACGTGCCTAGGCTTCTGCGACGTGGCCGCGGTGTCGAGATACGCCCAGCCGTCCGGGATCGCCGGAAAATCGGCAAGCGCGTCGAGCGGACGGGTGTCGAGCGCGACGGTCACAACGCCGCCTCCAGCCACGCATCCGCATCGGCCGCGAAGGCGGCGCGCACCGCCTCGTCGCCGATTCGGTCGATCGCATCCGCCACGAACGCGCGCGTCAGCAGCGCGCGCGCGCGGCCCGGCGCGATGCCGCGGCTGGCGAGATAGAACAGCGCCTTGGCGTCGAGCTCGCCGACCGTCGCGCCGTGTGCGCACTTCACGTCGTCGGCGAAGATTTCCAGCTCGGGCTTCAGGTTGATCGTCGCGGTCCGCTCCAGCAGCAGACCGCGCAGCGACTGCACACCGTCGGTCTTCTGCGCATCGCGCGCCACTTCCACGCGGGCGGCAAGACTCGCGGCGGACCGGTCGGCGGCGACCGCGCGCCATGTCTGGTTGCTCGCCCCGTGCGCCGCGACATGACGGATCGCGACCGCGCATTCCTGGCGCAGCGACCCGCGAGTGAGCAAGGCACCGCCCATCTCGGCGAACGCCTGCTCGCCAACGATGTCGATCTGCGCGTCGAACCGCACCCCCATATCGCCCGCGCCCAATACGGTGGCGGCATAGGACGCGTCCTGCCCGACCGACACTTCGTCACGGGTCGAGACGAACCCGCCGTCGTGCAGCACCCGCACCGCGCGCTGCAATCGCGCGGAGCGGCCGAGTTTGACCTGGGTCAGGCGATTGGCCCAGCCGGTGCCGACATAGGTTTCCACGATCGACGCGACGGCATCCTCGCCCAGCACGATCCGTGCCGGCAGATGATTTTCCCCGCCGGTCGAGACGTGGACGATCTCGACGCCACTTTCAGCCTGGTCGGCATCGAGCGTGAGCGACCAGCCGGTGCCGGTGGCGCGGGCGCCCAGCGCGTGATCGGTGGCGAGCGTCAGCGGCGCGACAACGAGGCGACCAGCCTCGCTCTGCGCGGCATCGAACACGCCATCGACGAACACCAGCCGCGCCCCGCCAAGGGCAAGCGACGGCGGCGGCGCGACAGATACGCGCTGCAGCCCGGCCGCTGCCTGCAACGCCGGCAGATCGGACCAGCGCCAGGCTTCATCACGGTTCGTGGGAAGAGTCGCCATCACACATCCTCCCCGGCACGGGGAGGTGGCACGCGCAGCGTGACGGAGGGGCGGAGCCGCAAACGGGCCGCTTGCGGTGAAGCCCCTCCACCAGCTGCGCTGGTCCCCCTCCCCGTGCCGGGGAGGATTGTCTGGACCAACCTCACGACGCCGCCCGCTTCGCCGTCAACGCTGCGATGCCGGCCTTGGTCTGCGTCGCAAAACAGCCTCGCAGTTCGTCGTTCAAGGCGGAGCGCATGATCTTGCGCGTCGATGGCTTGATCGCCCGATCGTCGGTCGCCGCCATGCGCGAATCGAACGACGGCCAGCAGACCTCGATCGCCTTGCAGCCGACTGCGTCGATCTCCGCGTCGCCGGTCGACGTCTTGATCCGGCACTGCGCCCCGGACTTGCCGTACGCCATCTGCGCACGGAACCGGTCGAGCTTGTTGGCGATCACGACGACATCGCTTGCCGGTGCCGCCTGGAGCATCAGGAGCAACGCCAGCATCACGCCGCCACCGCGCCATAGCCTTGCGCCTCGAGCTCATGCGCCAGTTCCGCCCCGCCCGACCGCGTAATGCGACCGTCGGCCAGGACGTGAACGAAGTCCGGCTTCACATAATCGAGCAGCCGCTGATAATGGGTGATGAGCAGCACGGCCTTGGTCGGCGCGCGCATGATGCGGTTGATGCCGTCGCCGACGATGCGCAGCGCGTCGATATCGAGGCCGCTGTCCGTCTCGTCGAGAATCGCGAACTTCGGATCGACGATGCCCATCTGCACCATCTCGTTGCGCTTCTTCTCTCCACCCGAGAAGCCGACGTTAACCGGCCGCTTGAGCATGTCGTGGTCCATGCTCAGCAGGTCGGCTTGGGCGCGGGCGAGTTTCAGGAACTCGGCACCCGACAACGGCTTCTCGTCGCGGCCCTTGCGCTGGGCGTTCAAGGCTTCGCGCAGGAACTGCACGTTGGACACGCCGGGGATCTCGACCGGGTATTGGAAACCCAAGAACACGCCCGCAGCGGCGCGTTCGTGGGGTTCGAGGGACAGGAGGTCGATCCAGCCGTCCCCCTCGGACGGTGCGGACACCCCCTCCTCCGTTCGTGCTGAGCTTGTCGAAGCACGTGTTCCAAGGTCATCCCCCGCGGCACGTCCTTCGACAGGCTCAGGACGAACGGTGGAAGGGGTGCCGGCCTGAAACCACACCGACCCACCCGTCACCTCATACCCCGGCCGCCCGCCCAGCACATAGCCGAGCGTCGACTTGCCCGCGCCGTTCGGCCCCATGATCGCATGGACCTCGCCCGCGTTCACGGTCAGGGTCAGGCCCTTGAGAATTTCCTTGCCGTCGATTTCGGCGTGGAGGTTTTCAATCTTGAGCATCAACGAAACCTTCGGTCCAATGGTCTTTATCGATCTCGTACGGACCGAACTGAAAGCCCGCCGGGTAGTCGGCGAAGCCGGGTTGATTACTTAATCGCGTGATCGCACCCGCGACTGCATCGGCAGACGAATAGACGCCAATGAACTTCGCATCGTCGCCGTACTCATCATCTTTCCGCACATGCCAGAGTGGGAAGACCGTACTCACCCCACACTTCCCTCAAGCGAAATCCCCAACAACTTCTGTGCCTCGACCGCGAATTCCATCGGCAGCTGTTGCAGCACTTCGCGCGCGAAGCCGTTGACGATCAGCGCGACGGCGGCTTCCGAATCGAGCCCGCGCTGCATCGCGTAAAACATCTGGTCCTCGCTGATCTTCGACGTCGTCGCCTCATGCTCGATCTGGGCCGACGGATTGCGCACCTCGATATACGGCACGGTGTGCGCGCCGCACTGGTCGCCGAGCAGCAGCGAATCGCACTGGGTGAAGTTGCGCACGCCCTCCGCCCCCGGTGCCACGCGCACCAGCCCGCGGTAGGTGTTGTCCGACCGGCCGGCGCTGATTCCCTTCGACACGATCGTCGAGCGCGATCCCTTGCCGTTGTGGATCATCTTGGTGCCGGTATCGGCCTGTTGCCGGTTGTTGGTGACCGCGACCGAATAGAATTCGCCGACGCTGTTCTCGCCGTTCAGCACGCAGCTTGGGTATTTCCACGTGATCGCGCTGCCGGTTTCGACCTGGGTCCAGCTGACCTTGCTGTTGCGCCCCTGGCACAATGCGCGCTTGGTGACGAAATTGTAGATGCCGCCCTTGCCGTTCTCGTCGCCGGGGTACCAGTTCTGGACGGTGCTGTACTTGATCTCGGCGTCGTCGAGCGCGACCAGTTCGACCACGGCCGCATGCAGCTGGTTCTCGTCGCGCATCGGGGCGGTGCAGCCCTCCAGATAGCTGACATACGCCCCCTTGTCGGCGACGATCAGCGTACGTTCGAACTGGCCGGTATTCTCGGCGTTGATCCGGAAATAGGTGCTGAGTTCCATCGGGCAGCGCACGCCCTCCGGAATGTAGACGAACGTCCCGTCGCTGAAGACCGCGCAGTTGAGCGTGGCGAAGTAGTTGTCGTGCATCGGCACGACCTTGCCCAGCCACTTGCGGACCAGATCAGGATATTCCTTGATCGCCTCGCTGATCGACCGGAAGATGACGCCGGCGCTTTCGAGTTCGGCGCGGAAAGTGGTGGCGACGCTGACCGAATCGAACACTGCGTCCACCGCGACCTTGCGCGCGCCCTCGACGCCCGCGAGCATCTTCTGCTCCTCGATCGGGATGCCGAGCTTCTCGTAGACACGCAGGATTTCGGGATCGACCTCGTCGAGGCTCCCCAGCTTCGGCTTCGCCTTGGGCTCGGCGTAATAATAGGCGTCCTGGTAATCGATCGGATCGAGGTTCAGCTTGGCCCAGTCGGGCGCCTCCATCGTCTGCCACAGCGCAAATGCCTTCAGCCGCCAGTCGAGCATCCACTGGGGCTCGTTCTTCTTGGCGCTGATGAAGCGGACGGTGTCCTCGGTCAGGCCCTTGGGCGCGAAATCCTGTTCGATGTCCGAATGGAAGCCCCATTCGTACGTCTTGTTCGCGGCGGCATGCGCCTCGGCGTTCTTGGTGGCCATGATTACGCCCTCATTCCGTTCGTTTCGAGCGAAGTCGAGAAACCTGTACCTGAACCCCGTTTGTCGACTTCGCTCGAAACGAACGGAGGGGTGGTGAGACTGGCGAGCGAAACCCCCGCCAAGGCACCCCGCACCGCGCCATTCACCGCGCCCATATGCGGCTTGACCCGGCAGCTGCCCTCGACCGCGCAGTCATGCGCGTCGGCATCGACGCAGGTGGTCATCGCGATCGGCCCCTCGATCGCCTCGACGATATCGGCCAGCGTGATGCTGACGGGCGGGCGGGCGAGGCGAAAACCTCCGCCGGTGCCGCGTGTGCTTTCGATCAGACCGGCGGCGCTGAGCTTGCTGACCAGTTTCTGCACGGTCGGCAACGGCAACCCCGTCTCACCCGCGATCAGCGTCGCGTTCAGCCGCCCCGACACGCCGCAATGGCGCGCAGTGGCCGACATCATGACGACGGCATAATCGGCGAGGCTGGATAATCTCACGACGTCTGGTGCATTGTTGCGAGTAGTTCTCAAATCGGAGCGAAACGTTCCGATTGGGCAGATAGGGGTTTGTGATGCGCAGCACAACCGGGATAGGAGGCCGGCCATGGCCTGGTATCATCCGCTTCTCTTCGCGCTCGACGCCGAACGCGCGCACCGACTGACGATCCGCGCCCTGTCCGTCGCAGGTCATCGCACCGGGCAGGTCGAGACGTCGCCCCGCCTTGCCCGGATCGTCGCGGGCCTGCACTTCCCCAACCCGGTCGGCCTTGCGGCGGGGGTAGACAAGGATGGCGAGGCGGTCGCCGGCTTCTTCGGCCTGGGCTTCGGCAGCGTCGAGGTGGGGACGCTCACCCCCCTGCCCCAGCCGGGCAATCCCAAGCCGCGCCTGTTCCGGTTGCGCAAGGACCGCGCGGTCATCAACCGGATGGGGTTCAACAACGGCGGGATCGCGGCCGCCCTGCCCCGCCTGCCCAGCGAACGCGCCGGGGTGCTGGGCGTGAACGTCGGCGCCAACAAGGACGCGGCCGATCGCATCGCCGATTACGTGACCGGCGTTAGTCAGGCCAGCGCGGTCGCGGACTACGTCACGATCAATATCAGCTCGCCCAACACCCCCGGCCTGCGCGACCTCCAGAAGGGCGCGGCGCTGGCCGAACTGCTCAGCGCTGCGGACGCGGCGCGCGGTCGGGTGCCGCTGTTCCTGAAGGTCGCGCCGGACCTGTCGCCCGCCGAGATCGACGACATCGCGCGCGCGGCGATCGACCACCGGATCGATGCGCTGATCGTCAGCAACACCACGGTCGCGCGGCCCGGACTGCGATCGGCGAATGCGCGCGAGGTCGGCGGATTGTCCGGCGCGCCGCTGAAGGTCCTCGCGCGAGAGCGGCTGACGGATTTCCGCGCGGCGACGGGGGGCGCGATGCCTTTAATCTCGGCCGGCGGGATCGACAGCGCCGAGGAAGCCTATGCCCGCATCCGCGCCGGGGCGTCGCTGGTGCAGATCTATTCCGCGCTGGTGTACGAAGGACCGGGGCTGGCGCGGCGGATCGCGCGCGGGCTGAATGCGCTGCTGGCGCGCGATGGGTTTGCGAATGTGGCGGATGCGGTGGGCGTGGACTGAATCCAGCCACCCACCCCGTTCGTCCTGAGCGCAGTCGAAGGACATGCCGCACATACATCACCCGGAACATGTGCTTCGACTGCGCTCAGCACGAACGGAGGAAGGTTCATGCCGTCCGGTTGACGTAGCGACACCGCGGCCTAGGGTCGGCGCCATGAAAGCCCTCCTCCTCGCGCTGTTGCCGCTCGCCGCCGCGTGCACCCCCGTCACCGACCGCCCCGCCCCCGCCAGCACCACGCGCGCGTCGGGCCCTTCGTCTTCGCTCAGGACAGGCATGGTCAGCGCCGCCGATCCGCGCGCGGTCGCAGCGGGCGTCGAAATCCTGAAGGCCGGCGGCAGTGCGACCGACGCGGCGATCGCGACGATGCTGGCGCTGGGCGTGGTCGAGCCGCAGAGTTCGGGGCTGGGCGGCGGCAGCTTCTGGGTGCGGCATCGCGTCGGCGGCCAGCTCGACACGATCGACGCGCGCGAAACCGCGCCGATGGCGGCCGACGCCCGGCTGTTCTACACCGCCGACGGGAAGCCGATGGGGTTCCGCGACGCGGTGCCCGGCGGCAAGTCGGTCGGTGTGCCCGGCGCGCTGCGCGGCATGGCGCTGGCGCATCGCAGCGGCGGCAAGCTGCCGTGGGCGCGGCTGTTCGGTCCCGCGATCCGGCTGGCGAAGGACGGGTGGCAGCTGTCCCCCCGCTTCGTCGATGGCCTGGCGAAGAACGGCGGGCATATCGTGCCCGAACTGCGCGCGATCTTCTCGCCCGGCGGCACCGCGTTGCCGGCCGGAGCGACGGTGCGCAATCCGGCGCAGGCCGCGTTCCTGCAGCGGCTGGCGGCGCGCGGGGCGGACAGTTTCTATGTCGGGCCGGACGCGCAGGCGCTGGTCACCACCGTCCACACCGCCGCGCGCAACCCGTCACAGATGACCGCCGGCGATCTGGCCAGCTATGCCGCCAAGCCCCGCGATCCGGTCTGTGTGCCATATCGCAGCTATCGCATCTGCGGCATGGGGCCACCGTCGTCGGGCGGGCTGACCGTGCTGATGATCCTGAAGCAGCTGGAACGCTTCGACCTGAAGGCCATGGGCAAGGACTCACCGGTCGCGTGGCACCTGTTCGCCGAATCCTCGCGCCTCGCCTATGCCGATCGCAACCTGTACATCGGCGATCCCGATTACGTCCGCGTGCCGGTCGCCGGGCTGCTGGACCCGGCCTATCTCGCCGGGCGCTCCGCGCTGATCTCGCCCGCCACAACGCTGGCAACGATCGCCGCCGGTACGCCGGCAGGCGCGCCGCAGCGGGTGCGCGCCGAACCGGCCGAGACGCCGGGCACCACCAGCCTGTCGGTCGCCGACGCGCGCGGCAATGTCGTGGCGGTGACCACGACGATCGAGGGCGTCTACGGCTCGGGGCTGACCGTCAACGGCATCGTCCTGAACAACGAGCTGACCGATTTCGACATCGTGCCGGCCAGGGACGGCTATCTGGTCGCCAACCGGGTCGAGGGCGGCAAGCGCCCGCGCAGTTCGATGGCGCCGACGATCGTCTATGATGGGCAAGGGCGCGTACGGCTGGCGATCGGTGCCGCCGGTGGCCCCACGATCATCGCACAGATCGCCAAGGCGATCATGGGCGTGGTCGATTTCGACATGACCGCGCAGGACGCGATCGCGATGGGCCTGCTCTATGCACCCGGCCCGGGCGGCCTCGCCGAAGCGGGCACCGAGCGCGCGGCGATGGTCCCCGCGCTCCAGGCGCTGGGCGAGCGCGTGATGGTCGGCGGGCTGGGGTTGAAGGCCAATGCGGTCGAATGGGTCGGCGGGCGCTGGGTCGGCGGTGCCGATCCGCGCAGCGAGGGCGTCGCGCAGGACGAGGCCGGGAACGTGACGCAGATCCGGCGGTTCGGAAAGGATCCGAGCAGGCCGCCGGAGTGATGATTGATTGCCGTTCGTGCTGAGCTTGTCGAAGCACCGCTCTTTGATCCGCAGGCGACCGATCTGCGAAGAAGTACGGTGCTTCGACAAGCTCAGCACGAACGGGGGAATGACGTAGGCCAGAATGCCGCGCTAGGAGAGACCATGCCCGCCCCCCGCCAACTCGAACATTTCCCCAATCTGGTCACGATGTTCTTCACGCGCGCCCGCGAAAAGGGCGACGCGCCGTTCCTGTGGGCCAAACAGGGCGGGCAATGGGTATCGACCAGCTGGGCGGACGCGGCGGACCAGGTCGCCAGTCTGGCCACCGCGCTGAAGGCGTCGGGCCTGCGCAAGGGCGACCGCGTGATGCTGGTCGCCGAGAACCGCCCCGAATGGTGCATCAGCGACCTGGCCATCATGGCGGCGGGGTGCGTGACGGTGCCGACCTACATCACCAACACCGAGCGCGATCACCAGCATATCCTGGAGAATTCGGGCGCCTGCGCGGTCATCGTGTCCACCGCGAAGCTGGCCAAGGTGCTGATGCCGGCCGTCCTGCGCGCATCGACCGCACGGATCGTCGTGACGATCGAGGATTTCCGGATGGGTCAGCCCGGATCGATCGAATTTCACGACTGGCGTCGGCTGGCGACCGCGCATCCAGGCCAGGTCGCTGCGATCGCGGCGCAGGCGACGATGCAGCGCGGGGATCTCGCCTGTATCATCTACACCAGCGGCACCGGCGGTGCGCCGCGCGGGGTGATGCAGCATCACGGCGCGATCCTGCACAACGCGGCCGGGTGCGCGCGTGTCATTTCGGAGGATTTCGGCTGGGACGACGAGGTCTTCCTGTCGTTCCTGCCGCTCAGCCATGCCTATGAACACACCGGCGGGCAGTTCTTCCCGATCGGGTTGGGCGGTCAGATCTACTATGCCGAAGGGCTGGAGAAACTCGCCGCCAATATCGAAGAGGTCCGCCCGACATTGATGTTCGTCGTGCCCCGCCTGTTCGAGGTGCTGCGGACGCGGATCAGCAACAGCATCGCGAAACAGGGCGGCGTCCCCAAATTCCTGCTCGACCGCGCGCTCGACGTCGGCGCCAAGCGCTATGAGCGGCGCATGGGTCTGCTCGATCGGCCGGTGGGACTGATCGTCGATCGCGTGTTCAAGCGCAGGATCGCGACGAAGTTCGGCGGGCGGATGAAGGCGATGATCTCGGGCGGCGCGCCGCTCAACCCCGAAATCGGCGTGTTCTTCCAGTCGCTCGGCGTGACCTTCCTCCAGGGCTATGGCCAGACGGAGGCGGCACCGGTCATCTCGTGCAACCGCCCCGCCGCGGGCATCCGCATGGATACGGTCGGCCCGCCGATCCCCGACACCGAAGTCCGCATCGCCGAGGATGGCGAGATACTGGTCCGCGGCGAACTGGTCACGCAAGGGTATTGGCGCAACGAGGCCGAAACGGCGCGCGTATTGAAGGACGGCTGGCTCCACACCGGCGACATCGGGCTGATCGACGACGCCGGGCGGATCAAGATCACCGATCGCAAGAAGGACATCATCGTCAACGACAAGGGCGACAACGTCGCGCCGCAAAAGGTCGAGGGGATGCTGACCCTGCAGCCCGAGATCGGCCAGGCGATGATATCGGGCGATCGCAAGCCCTACATGACCGCGGTGATCGTGCCCGATCCCGAATGGACGCAGGAATATTGCGCGAAAAGCGCGACCGGCTGCAACTTCGCGAAGCTGAAGGAGGACCACGGGTTCAAGGCCGCGGTCGGCGTCGCGATCGAACGGGTCAACAAGGATCTGTCGCAGGTCGAGCGCGTCCGCCGCTTCATCATCGCCGACGAGCCGTTCACCATCGAGAACGAACAGCTGACCCCCAGCCTGAAGATCCGCCGACACGTGCTGCGCGACGTGTACGGGGTGCGGCTGGATGCGTTGTACCGGGCCTGAGGCGACCGCCCCGACCCAAGGCTTGGCCGTGCTCCGGCGCCGGCCGGAGCCTTGTCGATCGAAGGTCTGACGACGGCCAATGCTCCGGCCTGCGCCGGAGCACGATGCAAGCAGCTATCCCTCCCCCCTCGACCCCGCCGCCTGTTTCCGCCATTGCACCGCACCATGTCCTCCACCGATTCAGACCTTTCGCAGAACCAGTCGCCGATCGGCTTCAAGGAATTCGTCGCGCTGGTCGCGGCGCTCATGGCGCTGACCGCGCTCGGCATCGATTCGATGCTGCCCGCCCTGCCCGCGATCGCCGCCGACCTCGGGCTGACCAGCGACAACCAGCGCCAGTTCGTCATCACCGCCTTCATGGTCGGCTTTGCCGTCGCGATGCTGGTCTATGGCCCGATGACCGACCGGTTCGGACGCCGGCCGGTGCTGATCGTCGCACTGGTCGGCTATATCGCGATGAACCTGCTGGCGGCCATGTCGGGCAGTTTCGTGCTGCTGCTGTGCGCCCGCGCGGCGTCGGGCGCGATGGTGGCCGGCGCACGCACCGTCACCGTGGCGCTGGTGCGCGACTGTTACTCGGGCCGCGCGATGGCGCGGGTGATGAGCCTGGCCTTCATCTTCTTCATGGCGGCACCCGTGCTGGCACCGACGTTCGGCCAGCTGATCCTGCTGGTCGGCACGTGGCGCTGGATCTTCGGCGGGATCGCGCTGGCCTCTGCGGTCATCCTGCTGTGGTTCCTGGTCCGCATGCCCGAGACGCTGGCGGTCGAGGATCGCCGCCCCCTGCGCTGGTCCGCGCTCGGCGACGGCACGGTGCGTATCGCGCGCGATCGCTATGCGCTGGGCTACACGCTGGCGGCGACGATGCTGCAGGGCGGATTGTTCGGGTTCATTGGATCGATCCAGCAGATCGTGTTCGAGGTGTTCCGCGTCCCCAACCTGCTGGCGCTGGTGTTCGCGTCGGTCGCGGGCACCATGGCGATCGGATCGTTCCTGAATTCGCGGATCGTGATGCAATATGGCACTCGGCTGATCTCGCACACCGCGCTGCTCGGCTTCATCTTCTTCGCGGTCGTCCATCTGGCGGTGGCTCTGACGGGGCAGGAGAATCTGGCCAACTTCATCATCGTGCAGGCGCTGATGATGATGTGCTTCGGCCTGGCGACGTCGAATTTCTCGGCGATGGCGATGGAGCATATGGGCGACATCGCAGGGACCGCGGCCAGCATCCAGGGCTTCGTCGCGACGCTGGGGGCCGCGCTGATCGGGGCGTACATCGGCCAGAGCTACGACGGGACGACGATCCCGCTCTACGCCGGTTTCACGCTGATGGGCGTACTGGCGCTGGTCATCGTGCTGGCGGCCGAGCGCGGGCGGCTGTTCCGTCCGGCGCAGGATCCCGCAGCCGGTCGCGAACCGGCGGAACGCGGATAGCCCTGCACCGTTCGTCCGTGATGACGCCGCATCCCGCGGTCTCGACACGGAAGGACGATCATGGGTGGTCATCAGGTGACGGCGCAGGGGCCGAACGACGACGGTTTCGACGAGGACGGCTATGACGAGAGCCAGCGCGCCGAAATCCTGGAGGCGACCGGCGACGGGCCGAGCGACGGCACGATCCTGACCGACCTCAATCCCGATCTGGGCCGCGAACCGCTGGAGGACGATGACGACGACGAGATCGACATGCTGTCCGACGAAACCGCCGAAGAGGACGACAGCGTCGATCCGGACGAGGACGACATCGACGAGGACGACGCGCAGGTCGATTTCGAGGATGATGCCGAGGATGCCGGCGAAGTCCGCAGCGATGGCGACGACGTGGCGGTGAACCCCTGATCTTGACGATGGCGGGTCGGCAGGAGCAGCATAACGCCCATGCCCCGCGACCCGCGCATCGACGCCTACATCGCCGAACGCGCCGACTTCGCGCGACCCGTGCTGCACTGGCTGCGCGACCTTGTCCATGCGGCGTGTCCGGCGGTCGAGGAATCGATCAAGTGGAGCATGCCGGCATTCTCCTACAAGGGCAGGCCGCTGGCCGGCATGGCCGCGTTCAAGGCGCATGCGACATTCGGTCTGTGGTATCGCCATGATCTGGCAACCGGTCAGGAGGGGGAGGCGATGGGTCAATATGGCCGGATCGGATCGCTCGCCGACCTGCCCGACGCCGCGATGATCGAAGGTCAGGTCCGGGCCGCGATGGCGCTGATCGACAGTGGCGCGACGCCGAAGCGGGTCGCCAGGTCGCCGAAGCCCGAGCCGGCGGTGCCCGATGCCTTGGTCGAGGCGCTCGCCCGCGATCCCGCGGCAGCGGCGACCTTCGACGCCTTTCCGCCGAGTTGCCGCCGCGAATATTGCGAATGGATCGGCGAGGCAAAACGGCCCGAGACGCGCGACAAGCGGGTTGCAGAGGCGATCGGCTGGCTGCGCGAGGGCAAGCGGCGCAACTGGAAATACGAGACGTGCTGAGGAGCAGCGACGATGCGTGATCTGATGATCGGTGTGACTGGCCTTGCCCTGCTGTCGGCTCCCGCCGTCGCGCAGCGGACGTCCTCCGGCCTGCCCGCCTTCAAGGGCCTGCCGACGACTCCCGACCGCTGCAATCCGACCGCCGGGATGGTCGATTATCGGGAGAAACGGGCGCGTTCCCAGAAGCTGGGCGATCAACCGCCGGCATCGCAATTCTACGCGGTGTACACGGTCGTCGATGGCTGCGCGCAACCCGTCGTCATCCGCAAGGGCATCGGCGGCAACCCGGACGCGACCGCTCCGGTCCTGCGCTCGCCACCCCGCGCCCGCCGGGCGGGCTGAACCGCCGACGAGCCACGGGCTTGACCTTGCACCGATCATTTGTGATGTTGCAACATCACTGCAAGGGAGGATCACGCCATGCCGTTCACCCGCACCGCCGAACCCGAGCCGATGTCGTCGATCAACATCACGCCGATGATCGATGTCATGCTGGTGCTGATCGTGATGCTGATCCTGACGATCCCGCTCAAGACGCACAAGGTCGCGGTCGAACTTCCGCAGGCCGGTCCGCCCAGTGCCAGCCTGACGCCCCACCGGCTGGACATTGCGGAGGGTGGCGTGCTGGCGTGGGACGGACGCGCTATCGCCGACGCCGACCTGCCCGCACTGCTGGCCACGGCCGCCAGCGACACCGGACAGGTCCTCCACATGCGCACCGACCCGGGCGTCCGCTACGAACGGTTCGATACGGTTCTGGCGACCGTGAAGCGCGCGAACATCACGAAACTGGGCTTCATCGGCGACGCCCCGCTGGCAGACTGGGGCAAGACGGGCTGACCGCCGGAACAGGCCAAACCGCCGGATCGTTGGAGCGCGCGGGAATCGACGAGGAAAAGACGATGCGTTCGCTTTGGGCTGCCTCACTGCTGCTGGCCGGCTGCACCGCGGCGACGGATGGCGGCAGCAACGCGGGCGACACGAACGGAGCGGCGAAGACGACACCCGCCGCGCTCGCCCGGTCTCCTGCACCATCGCCGCCGACCGGAGTGCCCACGCCGGCCGCTTCCCGGACGGCCGACACGGCCGAGGCGGCGGCGGACGTCGTGCGGCGCTATCATACGCTGATCGCCGCACGGGATTATGCGGCGGCCTACGCGCTGTGGGAGCCGTCCGCGGTCGGCATGACTGCGCCGGCGTTTGCCGCCAGCTTCGCGAAATACGCCAGCTACGCCGCCGACGTGGGTCGCCCCGGCCGCATCGACGCCGGCGCGGGCCAGCGCTACGTCACCGTGCCGGTGCGGGTCACCGGGCGGTTGGCGTCGGGCGGCGGCTTTGCGCTGGTCGGCACGATGACGCTGCATCGCACCGGCGACATCGACGGCGCGACAGCGGAGCAGCGATCGTGGCGCATCCGGTCGAGCGACCTCAAACCCCGCCCCGGCGAGACGCCCGTCGCCGGCCAGCCCGATCGCTTCACCACCCGCTATCGCTGCATCGACGGCAGCCGGCTGGTCGCGGCATTCGACGTCGCCGCCGGCGCGGTGACGCTGCGGCGGGGCGGCGAGCGGCTGGGTGTGCTGCAACGAGAGCAGGCCCTGTCGGGTGCCGCCTTTGCCGGGGACGGCCTGACGTTGCGCGACCAGGATGACGCCGCGACGTTCGGCGAACCGGGCAAGCCCCCGATCGCCTGCCGCGCGATCCGCTGAAGCGGACTAGCGCGCGTTCATCGCCGTCATCAATTGCTTCACGCTCTCGTCATCGACCGGCATGCCCAGCGCGTCGGTGGTGGCCGCGGCCGTCGTCGCCGAGCCGTTTGCCGGCGCGGGATCGTCGCCGAAACCGACCGTCATCACGGCCGCGACGATGACCCAGAAGCCCCAGACCAGCGCGCCGCGACGGCTGCGGAAAACGCGCGATGTCGGGATCGGAATCATCGGCACCGTCTGCACCGGAAGCGGTGAAGGCTTCGCTTGCATGCGTGGTTATCCTAGGGTTCACGCATGACCCGTTTCGCCATGACCTTTACCGCAGCGCCCGAGCATATCGACGAGCTGGGCCACGTCAACAATGCGGTCTGGGTCCGCTGGATCCAGGATATCGCGGTCGCCCACTGGCACGCGGTGGCCGCAGCCGAGCATCATGACAGCTATGTCTGGGTCGTGACCCGGCACGAGATTGATTACCGCGGCAACATGGTCGCCGGCGATACCGTCACCGCCGAAACCTGGATCCCCGAACCGCCCAAGGGCGCCCGTTTCGACCGCGCGGTGCGCTTCGTCGGCGCCGACGGCCGCACGAAGGTGGAGGCGCGAACGACCTGGGCGATCCTGGACCGCGCCAGCGGGCGGCTGATCCGCGTACCCAAGGCGGTCGCGGAGCCGTTCCTGACCGCGTCCAGACCCGTGCGTCAGCCCGAGTTGCGCAGCGCCGTCGCGATCGCGTTGATCGACAGCAGGATGCCCTCGCCGATCCGGGCATCGTCCTCGCCCGCGCGGTGGCGCTTGAGCAGTTCGATCTGGAGCAGGTTGAGCGGCTCGATATAGGGCAGTCGCAGGCGGATCGATGTTTCCAGGCCGGGGTGCTTCTCCAGCAGCCGGGTCTGTCGCGTGACCTGCAACAGGCCGTCATGGGTCTGCTGCCAGCCATCGCGGATGCGCCCGAAGATGCCATCGCCCAGCGCGCGATCCTCGACCAGCGCGGCATAGCGCGCGGCGATGCCCATGTCGGATTTCGCCAGCACCTGTTCGAGGTTGTCGAGCGTCGAGGCGAACAGCGGCCACCCTGCCGCCATCTCGCGCAGCAGCCCCTTGTCGGGGAACGCCTCCAGCGCCTGGCCGACGCCGTACCAGCCCGGCAGCATGACACGCGCCTGCGCCCAGCTGAACACCCAGGGAATCGCGCGCAGATCCTCGATCGCGTCGGATTTCTTGCGGCTGGCCGGGCGCGACCCGATCTTCAGGCCGGCGATCTCGGCGATCGGCGTGGCCTGGCGGAAGAAGGTGCGGAACCCCTCCGTCTCATAGACCAGTCCGCGATATGCGCTGAACGCGGCGTCGGACAGCGTGTCCATCGCCGCCTCGAACCGCGCCTTGTCGGCCGCGGGCAGATCGGCCGGCGCCAGGCTGGCCAGCAGGGTAGCCGATGCCATCGCCTCCAGATTGGTCATCGCGGAGGCGCGTGTGCCGTATTTGGCGGCGATGATCTCGCCCTGTTCGGTCACGCGGATGCGGCCCTGCACGGTCCCGACCGGCTGCGCCTGGATCGCCTGGAACGACGATCCGCCGCCGCGCCCGACGGCGCCACCACGGCCGTGGAACAGCTGCATCCGTATGCCTGCCGCCTCGAACACCGGAGCCAGCGCCGACGACCCCTTCGACAACTGCCAGGTCGAGGTCAGGTAGCCGCCGTCCTTGTTGCTGTCGGAATAGCCGATCATCACTTCCTGGACGCCGCGCGCCTGCGTGATCGCCGCGACCTCGGGCAGCGCCAGCCAGTCGGTCATGATGCCCGGCGCGCGCTCCAGATCGGCGACCGTCTCGAACAGCGGCACCGCCATGATGCCGGCGCTGGGCGACTCGCCCGGCACATAGAGCCCGGCCTCCTTCAGCAGCAGGTTGACCTCGAGCAGATCCGACACCGACTGCGCCATCGATACGATATACTGGCGGATGCATGCCGGCCCGTACGTCGCCTGCGCCTGCGCGGCCGCGCGGACGATCGCCAGTTCCCCGGCGGTTTCCTCCGAATAGGTGGCATACGGGCTGGTCAGCAGGCGTGTGCTCGCCAGTTCGCGACGCAACAGCGTGACCCGCGCCTCCTCGTCCAGCGACAGATAGTCGTCCACCACCCCGCCGGCCTTGAGCAGTTCGGCCACCACGCGTTCGTGCACCGCGCTGTTCTGTCGCATGTCGAGCGTGGCGAGGTGAAACCCGAACGTCTCGACCGCACGGATCAGCCGGCCCAGCTTGCCCCCCGACGCCAGCGGCCCGTCACCCTCGCTCGCCAGCCCACGCGCGACCGCGGCCAGATCGGCGCGGAAGGCGGCCGGATCGGCATAGGCCTCGCCTTTCAGCGATCCCGGGCGCGGTGCGGGCTTTCCGGCCAGCTTCGCATAGGTCGCCGCCAACCGGGCGTAGATGCCGGACAGGGCGCGGCGATACGGCTCGTCCTCGCGGCTCGGCGCGGTGTCGCCGCTGATGATCGCCAGGCTGAGCACACCGTCATCGACGTGGGTGTGCTCGGTCGAGATCGACAGTTCGGCCCCCAGCGCGTGGACCGCATCGAGATAATAGCCGAGCACCGCTTCCGACGCGCGGCCGAGCGCCAGCCGCAGCGAATCGGCGGTGACGAACGGGTTGCCGTCACGATCGCCGCCGATCCATGTGCCGGGGCGCAGGAACGACGGCACCCGTGCGCCGAGCGCCCGGTCCCAGCGCGCGTAGAGCGCCGGCAGCGCGGGCAGGAACACGTCGCGCAGATAGCTGAGCGCGGTTTCCACTTCGTCGGCGACGTACAGCCGCTCGCGCCGCAATACGCGGGTCTGCCAGAGCAGCGCGATCTGGCGCAGGATCGCATCGTCGATGCGGTCGCCGTCGATCGTCTCGTCCAGCCCGCGATCCTTGAGCAGCATCAGTTCGGCGATGCGGTTACGGTGGTCGATCATCGACTTGCGACGCACCTCGGTCGGGTGCGCGGTCAGGACGGGCGCGATCAGCGCATGTTCGAGCAGCGCGATGACCGCGTCGCGATCCACCCCTTCCGCCTGCAGCCGGGCCAGCGCGTGGGCGACATCGGCGCCGGCCTCCGCGGTCACGCCCTGGCGATCCTCCGCCAGATTGGCGAGCATCGAGAACAGCATGAACCCGCGCGTGAAATCGAGCGTCTCGTCCAGCGTCAGCCGGTCGAGGCCCGGATCGATCGCATCGGCCCCGGCGACACCCCGCGCGCGATCGACCGATGTGCTGCGGATATATTCGATCCGCTTGAACAGCGCGTCGCCGCCATAGGCACGGATGACGTCGCCCAGCAGCTTGCCGAGGAAGCGGACGTCGGAGTTGTTCGCGATGGGGGGAAGGCTGGCCATGGGCGATATGCTGCACCGCGGCAGACACCGCGGTCAACGCAGAAACGGTTGACGATGCCGCAAGCGCCACTTACGTGTATTGCCTGACTAATACAGGAGACGAGCGATGCGTGTCATGTTGATCCTCGCCCCGGCGTTGCTGCTGGCCGCCTGCGGCGGGAAGGACGAGACGGCGGACGGGACCGAGATCTCGATCAACGGCGGCGACGGCAACGGCTTCACCGCCGGCATGGGCAAGGACGGCAAGATCGCGATCGACGCGCCGGGCTTCAAGCTGAACGTCGATGTGCCCAAGATCCAGCTCGATGCCGGCGACTTCGACGTCAACGGCGTCTCGTTGCCGACGGGGTCCAAGATCACCAGCATGAACATCGACGGCAAGAGCGGCGACGACGCGGTGCGCGTCGCCTTCACCAGCCCGGTCGGCACCGCAGCGGTGCGCGAGTGGTTCCAGGGCAAGCTGGCGGCAAAGGGCGTCAAGCTGACCGCGGCGGGCGACAATCTGTCGGGCACGATCGACGACGGCAAGGCGTTCAGCCTGACGACGAAAGCGAACGGCAGCGGCGCTTCGGAGAGCGTGTTGACGGTGAACAAGTAACATAAGCCCTCTACCCTGAAGGGGAGAGGGAGCATCACCGCATCGAAAACGCCGGCAGATCCCGCACCCGCTTCGATACGTTCCCGAACCGCGCGATGCCCGTTACCCGACCCCGGGCGTCGCGCAGGAAGCGCACTTCGTCCATCTCGCCGCCGCTGACGCGCACCGCGCGGAAGCTGTCGCCGCCCTTGGGTTTCAGGAATTCCAGGTCGTCGGCCGGCGTGGTCGAGGGGAAATCGAGCGTGGCGAGGCCACCGGCCCACGGCACCACGACGAATTCGTCGCCCCACGGCTGCGACGAATAGACACCGGTAAACGGAGTCAGATCGACCGCGGCGGGTGCCGGCGGCTTGAACGCGGCGCCCTGCCGCTTGTCGAGCAGCGCGAAGATCTGCCCTGCGTAAGCCCCCGGCCCTTCCGCCCCGGTCGCCATCGCGGTCACCGCAGTCTCGCTGTCGGGGCGCAATTGCAGCGTGGTGTGATACCCCGGACAGTCACCGCCGTGGCCGACATAGGTCCGTTCGCCCTGTCGCCGGACGCTGAACCCCAACCCCCAGGTCACGCGCCAGTCGGGGTCGGTGAACTGCACGCGCTGCATCTCGCGCAGCGTCGATGCCTTCAGGATTTCCGGCGTTCCCGTGCGCAGCAGGCGGAACTGCCAGATCGCGAACTTGCCGAGATCCTCGACGGTCGAGGTATAGCCGGCGGCCGGCGCGATCCCCTTCGCATCGAACGGCTTGACGAGATCGCGCGTCCCGTCGCGCTTCAGCGCGCCCCAGCCGACCGCCATGCGTGTGCCGTACAGGTCTTGACGAAACACCGGCCGGGTGTCGCTCAGTCCCAGCGGGCCGAGCACGTGCTTCTGCGCATAGGCGGCGTAGTCCTCGCCACTGACGCTGGCGGCGATGTCACCGGCCAGCGTCAGCCCCAGGTTGCTGTACTGGAACCAGCGCGATGCCGGATAGAGCGTCGGCTGCCCGCCGATCGTCGCCTTGATCTGGTCGGTGTCGGGGAACGCGAAATCGGGCCCGGTCCAGTAGGGATGCGCCGATTCGCGCGGCAGCCCGGCCGAATGCGTCAGGATTCCGCGCACCGTGATCGGCACGCTGTCGATGCCATCGGCCTTGAACGTCGCCCATGGCAGATAGGTCGCGACCGGCTCGTCCAGCCGTACCTTGCCCGCCTCCCACTGCTGCATCAGCGCGATGCTGGTGAACAGCTTCGAGATCGAGCAAATCGAATAGATCGTCGATGGCGTGGCCGGCACGGTCCGCTTCGCATCGATCGTGCCGTATCCGTTCGCCCAGACGATGCGGTCGCCCTGCACCACCGCCGCCGTCAGCGAGGGCAGGCGGTTGTAGGTCTGCACCGAGTCGAGCCACAGGTCGATCAGGCGGAGCGCCTCTGCCTGCGCGGTGCCGCCCGGTGGCGGCGGCGCGGGCCTGGCAGCGGGCTGGTTGGGTGGCGGAACGACCGCCGGGGGCGTCTGCGCAGCGCTGGGTGAGGCCAGCGCAATCGCCGTCGTCGTCGCCACGAACCTGCGCACCCACTCGCTCATCTGCATGCCCCTGCCCCGGTATCGCGACAGTCTGGCGAGGCGCGGACGGCTTGTCGAGACGGCCGCGTCAGTCGATCCGCCGCTTCTCCAGCTTGCGCGCCAGCGTGCGGCGATGCATCCCCAGCCGCCGCGCGGTTTCCGACACGTTAAAACCGGTGTCGGCCAGCACCTCGTTGATCCGTTCCCACTCCATCGTCTTGATCGAGGTCGGCCGCGTCCCGATCGGCACCGCGGCATCGCCCGCCGTCATGCCGAACGCGCGCTCGATATCGTCGGTATTGGCCGGCTTGGCGAGGTAGGATGTCGCGCCCAGCTTGATCGCCTGGACCGCCGTGGCGATACTGGCATAGCCGGTCAGCACGATGATGACCGTATCGGCATCATGCGCGTGCAGCGTCTCGACACAGGTCAGGCCCGATGCGTTCGCCAACTTGAGATCGACCACCGCATAGTCCGGGGTCTGCGCGGTCAGCAGGGCGTCCACTTCGTCAGGACCGGACGCGACGATCACGCGATACTCCCGCCGCTCGAACGACCGCGCCAGGGTACGCGCGAAGACCGCGTCGTCCTCGACGATCAACAGCAGTGGCGTGTCGGTCATCGCCCCGTCTCCAGCCGGATCGCGTCGAGCGGCAGGCGGATCGTCACTTCCGCGCCGCCGCCCGCATTGCGCGCCGCCAATGTGCCGCCCAGCTTGCGCGCGACGTTGCCGACCAGGAACAGTCCCAGGCCGCGGCCGAGCTCCGGCTTGCTGCTGTTGTAGGGGGTGCCGAGGTTGGCGAGCTGTTCGACCGGGAAACCCGGGCCCCGATCGCGAACGGTCAGGTCGAGCATGTCGCCGATGCGCGACAGGGTGATCGCGATGCCTTCCGGCGACACTTCCGCGGCATTGTCGAGCAGGTTGAACACCGCCTGCTGCAGGACGACGTCCGACGCGATCCCGACATCCTCACCGAACCGGTCGTCATAAGACAGCCGGGCGAAGTCGCGAGCGGCGGACCAGTCGGCGACGACGCGGTCGAACAGCGCGCGGACGGTGGTGGCGGCGGATTCCTCGCCGCGCGGATCGCCCGACGACAGCAGGATGCCGGTGACGATCGCCTTGCAGCGCAGGACCTCGGCCTGCATGTCCGCGACATCGCGCGAAAGATCGGGATCAGTCGCGATCGCCGGCATCCGCCGCCAGTCGCCCAGGATCACCGACAGCGACGACAGCGGCGTACCGAGTTCGTGCGCCGCGCCCGAGGCGAGCATGCCGATCCGCACGATATGCTCTTCCTCGACCGCCTGCCGCTGGATTTGCGACAGGCGCACGTCCTGCGCGCGCAGATTGCCGTTGATCCGCGTGACGAACAGCACCAGCAACACCGCCACCAGCGCGAAACAGACCCACATGCCCTGCACGTGCAGCGCGAACAGGCCGACCTCGATCGTCGGCGGCAGCACGATCGGGCGGTAGACCGCGGTCAGCACGGCAAAGGCGATGCTGGTCGCCACCACCAGCGCCCAGCTGGACCAGCGATCGAGCAGCACCGATCCCAGCACGACCTGGAGCAGGAACAGCGACACGAACGGGTTGGTCGCGCCACCGCTGAAGAACAGCTGCGCCGAGAGCGCCGCGACGTCGAGCAGCAGCGCGCCGAACAATTCGGCATTGGTGATCGGGTGGCCGCTGCGCAGCAGGATCAGGCTGGCCGCGTTGAGCACGACCAGTCCGGCGAGCACGGCCAGCATCGGCACCATCGGCAGGCGGATGTCGAAGACGACATGCGTCAGCAGGATCGTCGCCAGCTGCCCCGCCACCGCCAGCCAGCGCAGCTGGACGAGCTGGAGCATGTTGTCGCCGGTCGCGCGCGGCGGCGTCATCGCGCTGTCCTGCGCCAGTACAAGAGTCCCGCGGTCGCCATCAGCGCCAGGATATACCATGTGATCGCATAGGGCAGGTGATTGTTGGGAAAGCGCACGACAGTCAGCCCGCCGACCGGCTCGCCGACCGTCGCATCCGCATCGATGAAATAGGGCGCCACTCCCGCCAGACCGCGCTTCGCGGCGATCGCGGCGACGTCGCGCGAATACCAGCGGTCGGCGGCGGGATCGTTCGACCGCAGGAACCCGCCGCCCGGTTCGGTCAGGCGCAGCAGTCCGGTCACGGTGACCTGGCCTCGCGGCGGGGGCGGCGCGAAACGGTTCGGGACGTAGCCGCGGTTGACGAGGATGGTCGCGGAGGGCGTATGGAGCGGCGTCATCACCCACCAGCCGGGACCGCGCACCGTCGATGCCTGCACGAAGCTGTCGGCACCGATGAATCGCCCCGTCGCGACGACCCGGCGATAGGCGTCGCCGGATCCGGCACCAGCCGGCGCGGGAACCGGAACCGCCGCCAGCCGTGCCTCGACCTGCGCGATCAGGCTGCGCTTCCACGCGAGCCGCTGGACCTGCCACGTGCCGAGCGCGACCAGCCCGAGGATCGCGGCGACCCACAGGACGGCGACGACCCGGCGCGCCATCACATTGAGGGTCCAAACTCACTCAGGACGGGGATCGTAATCGCCCAGGGGAAGGCGCTGGCAAGGAGTGTAGCGCAGCCGCGTAGCTTCGCTACGCGCCAGCAAACGACGCCGTCCAGCGCCTTCCCCTGGGCGACGGCTACGCCGCGGGCTAATTTTGGCGCCGGGCGGCGTCGCTCGTCGGTCACGATGCATAAGCATCGCTCCGCTCCTCGCTTCTTGCCCGACATCAAAATTAGCTCCGTCACGACCCCGTTCTGAGTGAGTTTGGACCCTTTAGCTCATGTCCATGACCGGCATCATGTTTTCGTTCATGTGGTACATCACCCACAGCGACCCGCTGAGCGCGATGAGGACGATCACGACGGTGAAGATCAGCGCCATGATCGACCAGCCACCCTCGGCCCGGCGGTTCATGTGCAGGAAGAAGATCATGTGGACGACCATCTGCACCGCGGCGAGACCCATGATCGTCAGCGCGATCGCCTGATCGCCGACTGGCCGGGTCATCACCAGCCAGAAGGGAATCGCGGTCAGCACCACCGACAGCGCGAAACCGATCAGATAGCCCTTGCGGCTGCCGTGCGCTTCCTCGTTCTCGATGTGCCCGTGATCGGCGTGGTCCGGCGCGCTCATCGCAGCATTCCCATCAGATAGACGAAGGTGAAGACGCCGATCCAGATGACGTCGAGGAAGTGCCAGAACAGGCTGAGACACATCAGCCGGCGCTGGTTGGCGGGGATCAGCCCCTTCACCTGGACCTGCGCCATCAGCACGACCAGCCACACGATGCCGAAGGTGACATGCAGCCCGTGGGTGCCGACCAGCACGAAGAATGACGACAGGAACGCGCTGGTCTGCGGCGTCGCGCCTTCGTGGATCAGGTGGCTGAACTCGTAGAGCTCGATCCCCAGGAACGCGAGGCCGAACAGCCCGGTAATCGCCAGCCAGCCCTGCATCTGCGCCCGCTTGCCGTCGGTCATCGCCAGCATCGCGAAGCCATAGGTGATCGACGAGAACAACAGCATCGCGGTGTTGAGCGCGACCAGCGGCAGGTCGAACAGTTCCTTCGGACCCGGACCGCCGGCATAGCTGGTGCCGAGCACGCCGTACGTCGCGAACAGCATCGCGAAGATCAGGCAGTCGCTCATGAGGTACATCCAGAAGCCGAGCATCGTGCTCGACCCTTCCGGATGATGCGGCTCCTCGGCCAGGTGCCAGGTGTCGCGGTCGAAGTCTGCGGTGTCGGTCATGCCGCCAGTGCCTTGGTGCGCGCGTCTTCCACCGTCGTGACGTCGGCCGCCAGAATGTGGAAATCGCGCTTGTAGTTGAACGAATGGACGATCGCGACGCCGATGACGCCCACGAAGCTCGCGATGGCCAGCCACCAGACGTACCAGATCATCCCCACCCCGCAGGCGACGCTGAGTGCACTCAGGACGATGCCGGCCCAGGTGTTGCTGGGCATGTGGATGTCCTTGAAGCCGCTGATCGGACGCGCATAGTGGCGCGCCTTCATGTCCGCCCAGGCGTCGCCGTCATGAACGACCGGCGTGAAGGCGAAGTTGTAGGCTGGCGGCGGGGACGAGGTCGCCCATTCGAGCGTCCGGCCGTTCCACGGATCACCGGTCGTGTCGCGCAGCTTTGCGCGGTCGCGGATGCTGACGTAGAACTGGATCAGCATCGCGGCGATGCCCAGCGCGATCAGGACCGCGCCGAAGCCCGCGATCATGAACCAGATCTGGTACGACGGATCGTCGAAGGTGCGCAGCCGCCGCGTCACGCCCATCAGCCCCAGGACGTAGAGTGGCATGAACGCGAAGTAGAAGCCGATCACCCAAAGCCAGAACGACCGTTTGCCCCAGACGGTGTCGAGCTTGAAGCCAAACGCCTTGGGCCACCAGTAGTTGATCGCCGCGAATGCGCCGAACAATACGCCGCCGATGATGACGTTGTGGAAATGCGCGACCAGGAACAGCGAGTTGTGCAGCACGAAATCGGCCGGCGGCACCGCCAGCAGCACGCCGGTCATGCCACCCAGCGTGAACGTAATCATGAACGCGATCGTCCACATCATCGGCAGCTCGAACCGCACACGGCCCCGGTACATGGTGAACAGCCAGTTGAAGATCTTCGCCCCCGTCGGAATCGAAATGATCATCGTCGTGATGCCGAAGAAGCTGTTGACGCTCGCCCCCGACCCCATCGTGAAGAAATGGTGCAGCCAGACGAGGTAGGCGAGGATGGTGATGACCAATGTGGCGTAGACCATCGACGTATAGCCGAACAGGCGCTTGGCCGAGAACGTCGAGGTGACTTCGCTGAACACGCCGAACATCGGCAGGATCAGGATGTAGACTTCCGGATGCCCCCAGATCCAGATCAGGTTCACGTACATCATCGGATTGCCGCCCAATGTGTTCGTGAAGAACGCGGTGTCGGCGTAGCGATCGAGGCTGAGCAGCGCGAGCACGGCGGTCAGAACCGGGAAGGCCGCGACGATCAGGATGTTGGTGCACAGCGCGGTCCAGCAGAAGATCGGCATCTTCATCATCGACATGCCGGGCGCGCGCATCTTCACGATCGTCGCGATCAGGTTGACGCCCGACAGCAGCGTGCCGACCCCGGCGATCTGCAACGACCAGATATAGTAATCGACCCCGACGCCCGGACTCGCGCCGATCCCCGACAGCGGCGGCATCGCCAGCCAGCCGGTCTGGGCGAATTCGCCGACGAACAGGCTCATCATGACGGTGACGGCACCGCCCGCGGTCATCCAGAAGCTGAAATTGTTCAGGAACGGAAACGACACGTCGCGCGCACCGATCTGGAGCGGGACGACATAGTTCATCAGTCCCGTGACGATCGGCATCGCCACGAAGAAGATCATGATGACGCCGTGGGCGGTGAACACCTGGTCGTAATGGTGGGCGTTCAGATACCCCTCGGATCCCCCGAACGCCATCGCCTGCTGCAGCCGCATCATGATCGCGTCGGAAAAGCCGCGCAGCAGCATGACCAGCCCCAGGATCATGTACATGATCCCGATCTTCTTGTGATCGACGCTGGTGAACCACTCGGTCCACAGATAGCCCCACAGTCGGAACCTGGTGATGACGGCCAGGAGCGCGAGGCCGCCGATCGCGACCGCGACGAAGGTCGCGACGACGATCGGTTCGTGCAGCGGCAGGGACTGAAGCGTGAACCGGCCGAAAATGGGGTCGATCGCGGGATGGGTGGTCTGCATGGGGCTTATGCCATTCCGACAAACAAGGCCGTCATTCCCGCGAAGGCGGGAATCCATTGTGGCTGAACGAGGTGAGACTCATTGCCACCAGCGACTATCGATCCCCGCCTCCGCGGGGATGACGATGGTGTCCTTGAGAAATGTGCCATTGCTGCGTGCATGGTTCGGCCGATCACAGAGTCGTCGGGTTGGATGGCGACGCATTGCTGCGGGTCTGCACATCCTTGGGGTTCTTGGGCGGTGCCTCGCCGGCGTCGCCGCCGGTGAGAGGCTCTTCGGCGCGTTTCGGCT
Source organism: Pseudomonadota bacterium (assembly GCA_040388765.1). Classification (GTDB taxonomy): domain Bacteria; phylum Pseudomonadota; class Alphaproteobacteria; order Sphingomonadales; family Sphingomonadaceae; genus Sphingomonas. The sequence goes on from JAZKBG010000003.1 coordinate 264,070, forward strand.
GCGGTCGGCCCTCGCTGTGCTTCATGCCGACCATGTCGCCGGCATCGCGCTGCATCATGTCGCTCATGCAGGTGGTGCCGGGGCGGACGCACTGGTTGACCACTGCGTCGAACAGGCCGGGCGCGACGCTGGCGAAGCGCAGGACGGGGGCGTTCTCGGTCGGCTTCTCGATCTTCAGGTAATTGGCGCGCGAGAGCGTCAGCGGCGACGCCTTGTTCTGCGCGACCCATGCCGCGAAGTCCGCATCGTCCATCCCGTGGAAGCGGAACCGCATCCCCGAGAATCCCGCGCCACTGTAGTTGGACGAGAAGCCGGCGTAATTGCCGGGCGTGTTGATGACGGCGTGGAGCTTCGTCTCCATCGACGGCATGGCATAGATCATGCCCGCCAGCGTGGGCACGTAAAAGGCGTTCATCACGGTCGAGGAGGTCAGTCGGAACCGGATCGGCCGATCGACGGGTGCCGCCAGTTCGTTGACCGTCGCGATGCCGTATTCGGGATAGATGAACAGCCATTTCCAGTCGAGCGCGACGACCTGCACCTCCAGCGGCTTCGTCCCAGACGCCAGCGGCCGCCCCTTGGCGATCCGCTCGATCGGGCGATAGGGATCGAGCAGATGGGTGCCGACCCAGGTCACCGCCCCCAGGCAGATGACGATCAGCAGCGGTGCCGCCCAGATGACGAGTTCGAGCTGCGTCGAATGATCCCAGTCGGGCGCGTACTCGGCGTCCGTGTTCGACGCGCGGTATTTCCACGCGAAGATGCCGACCAGCGCGATGACCGGAATGACGATCAGCAGCATCAGCGCGGTCGCGAAGATGACCAGGTTGCGCTGTTGCAGCGCCACGTCGCCCATCGGGTTCATGACGACCATGTCGCAGCCGCCCAGCAGGGCCAGCGGCAGCAGCATCGCGACTCGGCTCAAGGATCTGATATCCGGCATGACATCCCCGATACGCCCGCATGCTGCACTGCGACACTGGACATTTTGTCCAATCGCGCCGCGGATGCGTTATGGGGCAATAGCGTATCATCGACCGGCGCGTTCCCCCGGTCAGCAGGACGAACGAACCGATGGCCGCCCAGACCGCTTCCCGTAATGCCGAACGCGATGCCCGCGCGATCAACGCCCGACACGGCGACGTGCGGCCCAGCGAGATCGCGATCGGCGTCGTCATCGGCCGGACGTCGGAATTCTTCGACTTCTTCGTCTATGCGATCGCTTCGGTGCTGGTCTTTCCCGCACTCGTCTTCCCCTATGTCGATCGGCTGACCGGCACGGTCTATTCCTTCGCGATCTTCGCGCTCGCATTCATCGCGCGGCCGATCGGGTCGCTGATCTTCCTCGGCATCGACGCATCGCTCGGGCGCGGCACGAAGCTGACCATCGCGCTGTTCCTGCTTGGCGGATCGACCGCTGCGGTCGCGTTCCTGCCTGGATACGAGACGGTCGGCATGTGGTCGGTCATCATGCTGGCGGTGTGCCGGATCGGCCAGGGAATCGCGCTGGGCGGGCAATGGGACGGCCTGTCCTCGCTGCTGGCGCTCAACGCGCCCGAGCACAAGCGCGGCTGGTATGCGATGATCCCGCAGCTCGGCGCGCCGCTCGGCCTGATCGTCGCCAGCGCCCTGTTCGCGTTCTTCGTCAGCACCCTGTCGCCGGCGGACTTCATCGACTGGGGGTGGCGCTATCCGTTCTTCGTCGCCTTCGCGATCAACGTCGTCGCGCTGTTCGCGCGGCTGCGAATGGTATCCACGCCGGATTATTCCGCGCTGTTCGAGAGCAGGGAGCTGGAGCCGTCGCGCGTGATCGACACGGTGCGCAGCGACTGGCGCAACATCGTCATCGGCGCGTTCGCTCCGCTGGCCAGCTTCGCGCTGTTCCACATGGTCACGGTGTTCCCGCTGTCATGGGTGGTGCTCTACACGCGGGAGGACGCCGCGCGCTTCCTGGGGATCGAGATCATCGGCGGGGTGGTCGGGACGATCGCGGTGGTCGCGTCCGGGCTGATCGCCGATCGTGTCGGGCGGCGATACCTGCTCGGCGCATCGGCGGCCGGCATCGCGGTATTCAGCGGGTTCGCCCCGCAGCTGCTCGACGGCGGCGCGGCGGGCGAGATCGTGTTCATGATCGCCGGCTTCGCGCTGCTCGGCCTCGCCTTCGGGCAATCGTCGGGGGCGGTCGCGGCGAACTTCGCGACGGCCCGGCGCTATACGGGCGCTGCGCTGACGTCGGACCTCGCGTGGCTGGTCGGTGCCGGGTTCGCACCGCTGGTCGCGCTGCTGCTGGCGAGTGCGTTCGGGCTGGTCGCGGCGGGTGCCTATCTGTTGTCGGGCGCCCTCGGCACGCTTATCGCGCTTGGCATCAACAAGGAACTCGGCCGGCGGATTTCATGACGCCGCTGGTCGTCTGGCACGATGGCGCTTGCCCGCTGTGCCGACGGGAGATCGCGCTGATCCGCCGGCTGGATCGGCGCAGGGCGATCCGCTTCATCGACGCGGTCGATGCTGCGGACGACAGCTGCCCGATAGACCGCCGGGCCCTGCTCGCCCGGTTCCACGCGATGGAGAACGGTATCCTGCTGTCGGGCGCGGCGGCGTTCGCGGCGATGTGGCGGGCCATTCCGCTGCTGCGTCCGCTGGGACTTGCGGCGCGCAATCGCCACGTGCTGGCCATGCTCGATCGCCTCTACACCGGCTTCCTGCGCATCCGCCCCACCGCCCAGCGGCTCGCCCTGACACTGGAACGCCGATGAAACCCCGGCCCGATCCCGTCCTGCCCGGCCAGGAAAGCGTCTGGGATTTCCCCCGCCCGGCGATCGCGCAGGCCAGTGCCGCACGGATCGTCATCGAACATGCCGGGACGATCGTCGCCGACACCCGCGACAGCATCCGAACGATCGAAACCAGCCATCCACCCAGCTATTACATCCCCCGCGCCGACATTGCCCCCGGCGTCCTGCGCCGGGCGGAGGGCAGTTCGTTCTGCGAGTGGAAGGGGGCTGCGACCTATTGGGACGTCGTCGTCGGCGATATCGTGCTGCCCCGCGTCGGGTGGAGCTATGCCAGTCCCACGCCGGGCTTCGCCGCCTTGCACGATCACGTCGCCTTCTACGCCGCGCCGTTCGACCGGTGCAGCGTCGATGGCGAGACGGTGACGCCGCAGCCCGGCACCTTCTACGGCGGGTGGATCACCCGCGCCTTCGCCGGCCCGTTCAAGGGCGTAGCCGGCAGCCACGGCTGGTGAGCGACGACGACGACCGCCGCCACCGCGCCGTCCCCAGCGGACGGCTGTCGCGCCTCGGCCAGTTCGGGCGGCTGGCGGGCGGAGTCGTCGGCGGGATGCTGGCCGAAGGCGCGCGGCGGCTGGCCGATGGCGAGCGGCCGCGTGTGCGCGACATGCTGCTGACCCCGGGCAACGCCGCGCGCGTCGCCGACCGGCTGTCGCACCTGCGCGGCGCGGCGATGAAGCTGGGGCAGATGATTTCGATGGACTCGGGCGACATGCTGCCGCCCGAACTCGCCGACATCCTGTCCCGCCTGCGCGACCGCGCGCACCACATGCCGCCACCCCAGTTGCAGCGTGTTCTGGCGGCGGAATGGGGCAAGGACTGGCGGACCCGCTTCGCCCGGTTCGACGCGACCCCGCTCGCCGCCGCGTCGATCGGACAGGTCCACCGCGCGACGACGCACGACGGCCGCGACCTGGCGATCAAGATCCAGTATCCCGGTGTCCGCGACAGCATCGACGCCGATGTCGACAATGTCGCGACGCTGTTGCGCGTGTCGGGCCTGCTGCCGCGCGAACTCGACATCGCGCCGCTGCTCGCCGAAGCGAAGCGCCAGTTGCACGAGGAAACCGACTATCTGCGCGAGGGCGCGCAGATGGCGGCCTATCGCGACCTGCTGGCCGATCGCCCCGAATTCGTCGTTCCCGTCCTCGCCGCCGATTTCACCACCCCGAACGCGCTAGCAATGAGCTTCGTGGCCGGGCGACCGATCGAGAGCGTGGCCGATGCGGCGCAGGACGTGCGCGACCGGGTGGCCGGGCTGATGCTCGACCTGGTACTCGACGAATTGCTGCGCTTCGGGGTGATGCAGACCGATCCGAACTTCGCGAATTTCCGCTATCAGTCCGACACCGGCCGCATCGTGCTGCTCGATTTCGGCGCGACCCGGGACGTGGCACCGGCCACGGCTGATGCGTATCGCGCGCTGCTGGCAGCCGGCCTGTCGGGGGATCGCGACGCGGTGCGCGGCGCGGCGCTGGACGCCGGGTTCATGGGGCCAGCGGCGGTCGCGCGACACCGTGCGCTGGTCGATCGCATGATCGACGTGATCCTGGCCGAGACCAACGCAGCGGGACCGTTCGACTTCGCCGATCGCGCGTTCCTGGGGGTGATCCGCGAGCAGGCCGGCGCAATGGCCGCCGACCGCGCGACCTGGCACATTCCGCCGACCGAAATGTTGTTCGTCCAGCGCAAGATCAGCGGGACCGCGCTGCTGGCGGCGCGGTTGCGCGCGCGCGTCGATCTGCGCGCCATGGTCGCCGAGCGGCTAGGCGGATGACGATCCGGCGCGCCGTCATATGGGGAGCCTCGGGCGGAATCGGCGGCGCGCTGGTCGATGCGCTGGTCGCGTCGGGCAACTTCGCCACCGTGTACGCCGGCAGCAGAACGCCGATCGCCCCGGCCGCGACCGTGCGTCCGTTCGCGTTCGACCTGACCGACGAAGCCTCGATTGCCGACGCGGCGGATGGAATAGGCGCAGATGGGCCGGTCGATCTCACGATCGTCGCGACCGGCCTGCTGCACGGTGGCGATCACCGGCCTGAAAAGGGCATCGCCGCGCTGACGCCGGAGGCGATGCTCGCACTCTATCGCATCAACACCGTGGGGCCTGCGATGATCGCCAAACACATGGTGGCCGCCCTGCCCCGCGACCGGCGCAGCGTGTTCGCCGCGCTGTCGGCGCGGGTCGGGTCGATCGGCGACAACCGGCTGGGCGGCTGGCACAGTTATCGCGCGTCGAAGGCGGCGCTGAACATGGTCATCGCCAACCTGGCGATCGAGCTGCGCCGGACCCGCCCGCAGGCGATCGTGCTGGGCCTGCACCCCGGCACCGTCGCGACCGACCTGTCGGCGCCGTTCCAGAAAGGCGTAGCGCCGGACCGGCTGTTCACCGCGGACGTCAGCGCACACCACCTGCTGTCGGTGATCGATGGCGCGCGCGAGGGCGATTCGGGATCGGTACTCGCGTGGGACGGTCAGCGGATCGTGCCGTAGTCCGACCAGCCGTTCGTCCCGAGTAGCGGTCGAGTGAGTGGCGCAGCCGCCGTATCGATACGCCGCTGGCGCGGCTACTCGATCGCTACTCGACCCGAACGGGGGAGTGTCGGTTCACCCGTCCCCCACCCGCTCGATATCCGCGCCGACGCCCTGCAGCTTTTCCTCCAGCCGTTCGTATCCGCGATCGAGGTGGTAGACGCGCGCCACGCTCGTCTCGCCCTCGGCGGCGAGGCCCGCGATGATGAGGCTCATCGATGCACGCAGGTCGGTCGCCATCACGGGTGCGCCGGCCAGCCGATCGACCCCGCGCACCACCGCGCTGCGGCCCGAGACGGTGATGTCCGCGCCCATTCGCGCCAGCTCGGGCACGTGCATGTAGCGGTTCTCGAAGATCGTCTCGGTCAGGAAGCTGGCACCGTCGGCCTTGCACAGCATCGCCATGAACTGCGCCTGCATGTCGGTGGCGAAGCCCGGGAACGGCGCGGTGGACAGCGTGATCGGCTTCAGCACACCGTCGGACGCGATGCGGATCGCGCCCGGCTTCTCCTCAACCGTCACCCCGGCCTCGACCAGCGCATCGAGCGTCGCGCGCATGTCCCCCGCGTCGGCCCCGACCAGATCGACGTCGCCGCCGGTGATCGCCGCGGCACAGGCATAGCTGCCCGCCTCGATCCGATCAGGCATCACGGCATAGGTCGCGCCGTGCAGCCGGTCGCGACCCTCGATCGTGAGCGTCTCGCTGCCGATGCCGTCGATCGACGCACCCATCGCGACCAGCAACCGGCACAGATCGACGATCTCGGGCTCGCGCGCCGCATTCTCCAGCACACTGGTACCGCGCGCGGTGGCCGCGGCCATCAGCGCGTTTTCGGTCGCGCCCACCGACACGACGGGAAAGCGGAAATTGCCGCCCGACAGCCGCCCGCCCGGTGCGCGCGCGGTCACATAGCCCGACGACATCTCCAGCTCCGCGCCGATCGCTTCCAGCGCCTTCAGGTGCAGGTCGATCGGCCGGTTGCCGATCGCGCAGCCGCCGGGCAGCGACACCCGCGCCTCGCCCATCCGCGCCAGGATCGGCCCCAGCACCAGGATCGACGCGCGCATCTTGCGCACGATATCGTACGGTGCCTCGGTCGAGGTCAGCCGTCCGGCCCGGATCGTCATGACCCGGCCGAAATCCTCGGGCCGCGTCCCCTCGATCGCGGTCGACGCGCCGAGCTGGTTCAGCAGATGGCCGAACCCGTCGACGTCGGCCAGCCGCGGCAGGTTGCGCAGCGTCAGCGGCTCGTCGGTCAGCAGCGCGCACGGCATCAGCGTCAGCGCCGAATTCTTGGCGCCCGAGATGGCGATGCGGCCGGTCAGGCGGTTGCCGCCGCGGATGAGGATACGGTCCATGGCACCGGCTTGTATCGTGCCGCGTCGCCCGCGCAAGCGATCCTCTGATCTCCCTCGCTTGATCGACTTTAATGCATTGAATCCACTGCACTGCTTTGCAGGGAACATATGGGGGGTAACGATCACGTGCGTGCGAGTTGTTTCGCCGAAGTATTGGGCGAGCGCGTCGATCTGACGGCAAGCGAGACGGCTGCGCTGTCGCGTCTGGAGGATCGTACGCGCGATATCCGGCGCGGCGCGATCCTGCAGCGCGAGAACGAACCGTGCAGCGAACTGTACGTCGTGCGCCGCGGCCTGTTGATGAGCTATGTGCTGCTCGACGACGGCAGCCGCCAGATCCTGCGGTTTCACTTCCCCGGCGACCTGATCGGTGTACCGGGCATGATCTATCATGAATCGCCCGAATCGATCGCCGCGCTGGTCGATTCCGAGGTCTGCCCGTTCGACAAGGCAGCGCTCAGCCGGCTGTTCCTCGATCATCCGCGCATCGCGGCGCTGATCCTGGTGCTGAACCAGGTCGAACGCGTGGCGCTGACCGACCGGCTGGCGGCGCTGGGACGCACGTCGGCCAAGGCACGCGTCGCGGCGCTGATCCTGGACCTGCGCGACCGGACCCGCGCGGCGGACCGGACGATCGGCGACACCTTCACGCTGGGGTTGACACAGGAAGAGGTCGGGGACGCCACCGGGCTCACCGCGGTCCATGTCAACCGGATGCTGCGACAGCTGGAGGAGGACGGGCTGATCCGGCGCGAGGCCGGGCGCATGACGATCTGCGACGACCGCGCGCTCGCACGGGCGGCGAACTACGTCGATCGCTATGCGGGACTCGACCTCGGCTGGCTGCCGGGGCCGCGGGAGTAGCCGGGCCGTCTCAGCAACACCCCGTCACAACACCGTTCGTTTCGAGCGACGTCGAGAAACTGCCTGGCGGCCATCCGCAACGGTTTCTCGACTTCGCTCGAAACGAACGGGCCGGAATAATATCTCCGCGCGTCAGCCCCTCACGCCGCCGCGGCGAAGCGTGCGCGGTGGTGGTCCGACGGGCCGTGGGCGAGGTCGAGCATCATCTGCCGCTTCAGGTGATGACTGACGATCAGTTCGTCGCTGGTCCCCACCCCGCCGTGCAGCTGCACCGCCTGGCGTGCGATGTACAGGCCGGTCTGGCCGACGCGCGTCTTGGCCGCGGCGACCGCGCGACGGCGGACGGGCGTGGCGCGGTCGAGGTTCAGCGTCGCGTGGTACAGCATCGATCGCGCTTCCTCCGCCGCGACCGCCATGTCGACCGCGCGGTGCTGCAACACCTGGAAACTGCCGATCGCGACGCCGAACTGGTGGCGGGTGCGCAGATAGTCGAGCGTTGCCGCATTGGCCGCCTCGATCGATCCGACCGCCTCGGCCAGATGCGCGGCGATGGCGCGATCGACCGCCGCCTCGATGCGCGGCAGCGCGTCCTCCGGCTCGCCGATCGCGGTCGCGCGCGTGACATTGTCCAGTCGCAGGGCTGCGTGGCGGTGGCCGTCGATCGCGCGGAGCCGGTCAACGCTCAGGCCGGGAGCGTCGCGCGGGACCAGGAACAGGCCGATGCCGCGATCCTCGTGCGCCGCGCCGGCGGTGCGCGCCGACACGACGAACCAGTCCGCATCGCCGCCGTCCTCGACATGCAGTTTCTCACCCGACAGCCGCCAGCCGTCGCCGACCCGCTCCGCCGCCAGCGCAACGTGCGACAGGTCGTAACCGCCGCCGCTTTCGTAGAAACCGGCCGCCGCGCGCGCCTGTCCGCTGCCGATCGCGTCCAGCACCGCGCCGGCGTTCACGCTTCCGGCCAGCAACGCCGGCACCAGCACACAACTGGTGACATAGGGCTCGGGCATCAGGTGGCGGCCGAAGCCTTCGACCACCGCCATCACGTCGGCCGCCGTTCCGCCCAGCCCGCCGTCGCTTTCCGCGATCGGCAGCATCAGCCAGCCCAGTTCGGCCATCTGCGCCCAGCTGCGCGCGGTCACCGCATCGGCATCGGCCAGCAGGCGCAGGCGATCCGCCGCCGCCCATGTCTCCGCACCAAAGCGATCGACACTGTCGCGCAGCATCTGCTGTTCGTCGGAATAGGTGAAATCCATGACCGTCAGAGCCCCAGTCCGCGACGCGCGATGATGTTGTGCTGGATCTCGCTCGACCCGCCGTAGATCGAGGTGACCCGCGAATAGAGCGCACCCTGCATCGCATAAGGCATGTCGGGCGGCACAGCGGCACCGTCGAGCCCGCGGAAATGCGCCGCCTGCGGCCCCAGCGCCTCGACCCACAGCGCGACCGCCTGTTGATAGAGTTCGGACCAGCGCAGCTTCACCATCGACCCGCGCGGTCCCGAATCTGCACCCGCCGCGGCATCCGCCATCAGGCGCAGGACCATCGTCTCCAGCGCGATTCCCTCGATCTCGATCTGCGCCAGCTTGCTCGCGAAGCCGGGCGTATCGGCCAGCGCGACGCCGCCGACCTGCCGTGCGCGCGCCGCGTCGCGCACCCCGTCGAGCACCTGCGGCAGATGCATCGCGGTTGCCGCACTGACCATCCGTTCGCGGTCGAGCAGCACCTTGCCATATTCCCAGCCGCGCCCCTCATCTCCGACCAGATTGGTCGCGGGCACACGGACGTCGTCCAGGAACACCTCGTTCGTGTGGTGCTTCTCGTCCATCGTCGCGATGGGGCGGACGCGGATGCCCGGCGCGGTCATGTCGACCAGCAGCAGCGAGATGCCCTGCTGCCGCCGCGCCTCGGTCGATGTCCGCGCCAGCACGAACATGTGGCTCGCGACGTGGGCGTAACTGGTCCACATCTTCTGGCCGTTCAGCACATAATCGTCGCCATCGCGCATGGCGGTCGTGCGCAGCGAGGCGAGGTCGGAACCGGCGCCGGGTTCCGAATAGCCCTGGCACCACCAGTGATCCGCGTTGACGATGCCCGGCAGGAACCGCGCCTTCATCTCGGGCGAGCCGTAGGTGAAGATGATCGGGCCGATCAGTTCCAGCCCCTGGTGGAACTGGATCGGCGCGCCGGCGCGGGCGGACTCGGTCTCGAAAATGTACAGCTGCGTCGGCGTCCAGCCGGTACCGCCATATTCGACCGGCCACGTCGGCGCGCCCCAGCCGCGCGCGGCCAGCGCCTTCTGATACGCGACCAGCTCGGCGGGCTCGAGCCGCAGGCCGGCGCGTACACGGGTCAGCCAGTCCGGCGACACGGTTTCGGCGAAGAAGGCGCGGACCTCGTCGCGGAACGCGAGGTCGTCGGGGGCGAAGTCCAGGTTCATGGCGGCACCATGCCGGGCGACGCGTCGCGGACCAGAGATGCGGGTGCGCGCGGGCCGCTAATTCCGCTTGTGATTGTGCGGCGTCTCGATGACCCCGCGCGCGTCCAGCCCGTCGATCGCCAGGATGCGGCCGGCGTCGGCATGATCGCTGGTCAGGCGACCGCTGGACGATATCGTCGTCACGTACAGCGTCGCCAGGTCGTCGCCGCCGAACGCCGGGCACGACGGATAGGGGATCGGCATGGCGATCCGTTCCAGCAGACGTCCGTCGGGCGCGATGCAGGCGACCGCCTGTTCAAGCACCAGCGCGACCCACAGCCGCCCCTCGCTATCGACCGTCGCGCCATCGGCGGCGGTGCCGAGCGTCGCGGGATCGATCAGCCATTCGCGCGGGCCGATCGCGCCCGTGGCCGGATCATAGGCATAGCGGCGCACACCCCCCTCCACGCTGTCGGCGAAGTACATCACGTCACCGGCCGGCGAGAAGCTGACCGCGTTGGCGATGCGGATGCCGCTCTCGATCCGCTCCGCCCGCCCGGCGTCGAGCCGCCACAGGCTGCCGGTCGCCTCGCCGTGGCCGATCGTGCCCGACAGGAAACGCCCCTGCCGGTCGGTCTTGCCGTCGTTGAAGCGTATGCCATCCGCGCCCAGATCAGGCGTCGCGAGCGGCGTGACCTGTCCGGTGGCCGACACCAGCACAAAGCCATCGGCGAACGCGGCGACCAGCCCGCCGTCGGGGCCGAGTGCGATGCTGCCGACCATCGTGTCGAAGGTCCAGTCGCGGACGACCCGTCCGTCGGTCGTCGCCGCGGAGATCCGCCCGGCGGTACTGTCGACCCACCACAGCCAGTCGTTGCGCGGATCCCACAGCGGACTTTCGCCGAGCTGGTTGCGCCCATCGCCGAAGAACCGGATCGCGGTCATGCCGCCGCCGCGACGATCGCCGGCACACCATCGACACAGGCGTGGATGCCCAGATGCGCGACCAGCTGGAACACTTGCACTACTTCGTCCGGCGTCGCCCCGGCCCGCAACGCGCGGCGCGTCTCGACCCGCATCGCGTCGCGGTTCAGGTGCGTCGGCGATGCCGCCAGCGCGAGCCGGATCAGCGCGGTTTCGCACAGGCTCAGGCCGCCGTGGCGATCGGCGACGACCAGCAGATCGACCAGCGCCTGCGCATAGGCCGGGGTCGCGCGCGCCACCGCGGCCAGCCAGTCGGGCCGGTCGCCGAACACGCCCTCGTACTGGTCGAGCAACGGGGTCGGATCGCCGCGATCGGGCAGCGCGATGCCCAGGTCGGCGGCTTCCTCGGCCAGGATCGCCATGCCTGCGGACACGCTGTCCAGCCCCTGCATCGTCGCGATCTGCATCACTTCGATCAGCTCGTCCGCGGTACAACCGACCGCCAGCGCGGCGCGCACGTGGATCTCCAGCCCTTGCGTGAACATGTGCGTCGTCGACGTATCGACCGCGACATAGATCAGCTCGCGCATCCGCGGCGTCAGCGGCCCGTCGCGCGCCGGCGCACCGGCATAGGCGAGATAGGCGGTCAGCCATTCGGGACTATGGCGCAGCAGCCCGTCGTTGAACGGCACCCAATATCCGCGCGACCGGATGTAGGCGTCCTTGAACGCCTGTTGCTCGGGTGTCAGGTCCATATGTCTCTCCCTCGAACGCGCGATCATCGACCGCCGCCGACGGCGCGCGGAAGCGGCGGGTCGCCGGGCCGGCGGCTTATCACAACGGCGATAGTCCGCCGCCATGCCCGTCGCAGCGTTCCGGTCGCCGCCGCCACCGCGCACACCGGTCGGGCAACGACACTATCGGGACGAGGATCGGCTGACATGCTGGGACTGATGCAGGGCCAGCCGCTGACGACGGCGATGCTGATCGATCACGCCGCGCGCCATCATGGCCGGACGGAGATCGTTTCGCGCGGGGCCGGCGGCAGCCTCGACCGGTCGAGCTGGGCGCAGGTCGCCGACGACGCCCGCCGGATCGCCGCCACATTCGACGCGCTGGGTCTGGAGCGGGGCGACCGCGTGGCGACGCTGGCGTGGAACCGCACACCGCATCTGGCGCTCTACTTCGGCGTCACCGCGGGCGGCATGGTGCTGCACACCGTCAATCCACGGCTGTTCGCCGAGCAGATCGTCTACATCATCAACCACGGCGGCGCGCGGATCCTGTGCGTCGATCCCGATCTGTTGCCGATCCTGGAACCGATCGCCGACCAGCTGACCAGCGTCGAGACGATCGTCGTGCTGGGCGACGCCGCGTCGTTTTCGGGCAGCACGCTCCACGGGCTGGTCGCCTACGACACGCTGATCGCGCGAACCCAGCCGGTGGCGGCATGGCCGACGATCGACGAGAATGCCGCGTCCACGCTCTGCTACACCTCGGGCACCACCGGCAATCCGAAGGGCGTGTTGTACAGCCACCGGTCGACCGTGCTGCACAGCTATGCGATTACCGCCGCCGACGCGATGGCGCTGTCGGCGCGCGACACGATCTTGCTGGTCACCCCGCTGTTCCACGTCAACGCGTGGGGCGTGCCGTTCGCCGCCGCGATGTGCGGGGCGAAACTGGTGCTGCCCGGTGCGGCGCTGGACGGCGCGTCGATCCACCAGTTGCTGCGCGACGAACGCGCGACCTTTTCGCTGGGCGTCCCGACGATCTGGTTCGGCGTGCTCGACCATCTGGAGGCGACGACGAACGCGCAGGATCGCGCCGCGCTGGCGCTGAACCGCGTCTTCGCCGGCGGGGCGGCCGTGCCGCGCGCGCTGATCGTCCGGTTCCGCGACCTGCTGGGCGTCGATGTACTGCAGGCCTGGGGCATGACCGAGACGAGTCCGGTCGCCACCGTCTGCCGCCCGCTCGCCCGCCACGCCGATCTCGACCCCGAAGCGCGCGCCGACCTGCTGGCGACGCAGGGCCGCGCGCTGTGCGGCGTGGAGCTCAGGATCGAAGGACCGGACGGCGGGGAGGTCGCGGCGGGCAGCGGCGAGAGCGGGTTGCTGAAGGTGCGCGGGCCGTGGGTGCTGAACGGCTATTTCGGTCAGCCGGCGGGATCGGCGCTCGACGCCGATGGCTGGTTCGACACCGGCGACATCGCGCGGATCGACCATGACGGTTTCCTGCAACTGACCGACCGGGCGAAGGACGTCATCAAGTCGGGCGGCGAGTGGATCAGTTCGATCGACCTGGAGAATGCCGCGGTCGCGCATCCGTCCGTCGCCGAGGCCGCGGTCATCGCCGTGCCGCATCCGCGCTGGCAGGAACGCCCGTTGCTGCTGGTCCGTACGCACGACGGCGGGACGATCGACCGCGCCGATATGCTCGATTTCCTGTCCGCCCGCGTCGCGCGCTGGTGGCTGCCCGACGACGTCGTCACCGTCGCCGAGCTGCCGCACACCGCGACCGGCAAGCTGCTGAAGACGGTGTTGCGCGCGCAGTATCGCGACCATCTGGGGGGATGAACGAGTCGACCGCACCTCTACCCGTTCGTTTCGAGCACAGTCGAGAAACCGCGACCGGCGACCACCTGGCCGTTTCTCGACGATGCTCGAAACGAACGGATGAGTAGCTGCGTCCCCGTCTATTCCGCCGCCATCGCCAGTTCCGGGTCCATCCGCAGCGCCTTGAACTCGGCGATGCACTCGCGCATCGTCGCGACGATGTTCGATTTCTCGCGCGAGATGCGGTCGGCCAGCCCGCCGACGCCGATCGCCAGCGGGATACCGTGCAGTTCCTCGTCGAGCGTGAACGAGATCGACGACACTTCCTGCGTCGGCTTGTTCGCGCGATAGGAATAGCCGGTGTGCCGGATCCAGCGGATCTCCGACATCACCTCGTCCAGCGAGATGCGGTGATCCTCGCCGAGTTCATAATAGTTGGTGTAGCGACAGATCTTGTCGACCTGGCGGTCGCTCATCCGGCTCATCAGCGCGAGGCCCGCGGACGCATCGACCATCAGCCGCATCGTGCCGACCGCGGGCACCATCTTCAGGTCGTGGCCGGGTTCCTTCAGGATGATGTACTGGATGAACAGGTCGTTCTGCGTGACCAGCCCTACCGTCTCGTCGGTGCGGCGCTGGATCTCGTCCACCAGCGCGCGATACGCGCCATCGGCGTGAATGAAGCCCGGCAGCCAGCTGCCCAGCGCAGACACGCGCGTCGTCGGCAGATACGTCCGCGTCGAGCGATTGTAGTTGAGATAGCCCCCCATCACCATGCTTTTGAGCAGGTTGGTCGCGCTCGACTGGGGGTAGTCGAGGGCGTTGTAGATCTCGTTCAGCCTGAGCGGCCGACGCTGTTCCATGAACAGTTCGAGCACTTCAAAGGTCCGCGATGCGGACTTTACCGCGCGCCGTTGCATCGGCTCCACTCCTTGCGATGTCCCGCGGTCTGTCGCCGCGGCACCGACCATGCCGCAGCGTGGCCCGCGCGACGGCACGAACCACGCCCCGATCACGGGCTATCACATATGTGATGGAGTCGCCTAGCGATCGAACCGCACGATCTGGCGCACCGCGCGGCCGGCGTGGAGCGCGTCGAAACCGGCGTTGATGTCGTCGAGCGTCAGGTAACCGCTGACCAGCCGATCGACCGGCAGCCGCCCGGCGCGGTACAGCGCGATGTATCGCGGGATGTCGCGCACGGGAACGCAGGTGCCGATATAGCTGCCCTTCAGCGTCCGCTCCTCGGCGACCAGCGCGACGATGTTGACCGGCAGCGCGGCGTCGGGCGGCGGCAGGCCGGCGGTCACCGTCGTCCCGCCACGCCGCGTCATCGCCACCGCGCTCTCCAGCGCGCGCACCGATCCCGCCATCTCGATCACCACGTCCGCCCCGCCACCGGTCAGCGCGCGGACCTCGGCGACCGCATCCGGCCCTGCCCGCACCGTCTGCGTCGCCCCCAGGTCGGCGGCAAGCGCCAGCTTGTCGGTGTCGAGATCGACCGCGATCACCTGCGCCGCGCCGGCCGCGAGCGCGCCCAGGACGGAGGCAAGGCCGACCCCGCCCAGCCCCACCACCGCTACGCTCTGCCCGGCGCGGACCTGTGCGGTATTCACCACCGCCCCGACACCGGTCAGCACCGCGCAGCCGAACAGTGCGGCCTCGTGCAGCGGCAGGTCCCGGTCGATCTTCACCAGCGACCGACGCGAGACGACGGCGTGGCTGGCAAAGGCCGAGCAGCCCAGGTGATGCCGCACCGCCGTCCCCGCCGCGTCGTGCAGCCGCAGCCCGCCACCCAGCAACGTCCCCGCCCCGTTCGCCGCCGCGCCGGGTTCGCACAGCGCCGGCCGCCCCTCGCCGCACGGCAGGCAGTGGCCGCAACTTGGGACGAAGACCATGACGACATGATCGCCGACGCTCAGGTCATCGACGCCCTCACCAAGCGCCTCCACCACCCCGGCGGCTTCATGGCCCAGCGCCATCGGCACGGGGCGCGGGCGCTGACCGTTGATGACCGACAGGTCCGAATGGCACAGCCCTGCCGCGGCGATCCGCACCAGCACCTCGCCGCGACCCGGCGGGGCCTGTTCCAGCATCTCGACGACCAGCGGCCGGCTGTCGGCATAGGGCAGCGCCGCTCCGGGCGTCCGCAGCACGGCGGCGGTGATCTGCATCGACGGTAAGTCCTTCAGGTCTGGCGGGGCACCATCCCCGTGCCGTGCCGTGCGGACAAGCCGCTGTCGAGCGATCGCGACGGAAATCGCCAGTCTGATACGGCGACGGCGGCTCGCCATCCGCCCTTATGCGCCGCTACGAGGGTCGCGACAGACGACGAGGAAGACCGATGTCCCGACCCGACCTCAAACCCCGCACACACTATCGGCACTGGCAGCCAATCACGACGCGGTGGAGCGACAACGACGCCTATGGCCACGTCAACAACGCGATCTTCTACCACTGGTTCGACACGGCGGTGAACACGTGGCTGGCATCGGCCGGGCTGCTCGACATCGCGCAGGGCGACCTGATCGGCCTCGTCGTCCAGTCGCAGTGCCGCTACGCCAGCGCCCTGTCCTACCCTCAGGAGGTCGAGATCGGGCTGGCGATCGACCGGCTGGGATCGTCGAGCGTGACCTATGGCCTGGGCGCATTCGCGACCAGCAGCGCGGACGCGGCGGCCGAGGCGAGTTTCACCCACGTCTATGTCGATCGCGCGACGCGCCGGCCGGTGGCGCTGCCGGAGGCCTGGCGGGCGGCGATGGCGGTGCTGACCGAGATCTGATGTGGTTCGAGACCGACCAAGCCCCGACCGTTCGCCCTGAGCGAAGTCGCAGGGCCTGGGCTCCCAATGTGCTTCGACTGCGCTCAGCACGAACGGGTGGGGCCTAAGCCGGCACCCGCTCCTTCACCGGCTCGAACACCAGCCCGCGATACCCGTCCGCGGCGACCGCCAGGCAGGTGTCGCGATACCGCGCGAAGCCGCCGGTGTAGAGCGTCAGCCCCTGCGCCTTGCCCTCGACATTGGCGCCGACGTACCAGGTCTTGGCCTGCGACAGCAGGCTCGTCTCGGCCAGCGAGCGGACGGTGGCCATCCACTCCTGCTCGGCGGCGCGGGTCGGCTCGATCGTCGCCAGGTCGTTGTCCGCCATGTATGTGATGACGTCGGCGAACCAGTCGACATTCTGTTCGTTGATCGTGATGATGTTGGCGAGCGCGGCTGGGCCGTTGGCACCGCACACCAGGAACATGTTCGGAAAGCCCTCGATCATCAGGCCCATCCACGATTCCGCCCCGCCACGCCATTTGTCGCGCAGGTCGCGCCCATCGCGCCCGCGTACCTCGAACGCCATCATCGCGCCGGTCAGGCCGTCGTATCCGGTCGCCAGGATCAGCATGTCGAGCGGTATCTCGCCGCTCTGCGTCTGTACGCCATGCTCGGTCAGCCGCACGATGGGATCGGCGACGCAATCGACCAGATGGACGTTGGGCTGGTTGAACGCCTCGTAATAGCCCGAATCGAGGCAGGGCCGCCGCGCGAAGATCGGATAGCCCTTCGGTTTCAGCGCCTCGGCCGTCGCCGGATCATCGACGACTTCCGAGATCTTGTCGCGGACGAACTGCGCGACCTGTTCATTGGCTTCCGGATTGGTCAGCAGGTCGGAAAACGTGCCCAGGAACGCGTGGCCGCCCATCACCCACGCATCCTCCATCAGCTGCCGGCGCTGCGATGCGGGCAGGCTGAAGAACGGGCGGGTGCTGGTCGGGCGGATGCCGCCCAGGTTGCTGGCGCGCGCGGCGGTGCGCAAGGCGGGGTAGTTGCGCTTGATCTCGGCGACGAAATCGGGGTCCAGCTTTTCGTTGCGCATCGGCAGCGAGAAGCTGGGCGTCCGCTGGAACACATAGAATTCGCCGGCGTCCTTCGCCACTTCGGTCGCGATCTGGATGCCGGTCGATCCGGTGCCGATCAGGCCGACGCGCTTGCCCGCGAAATCGACCTTCGTATGCGGCCAGCGCCCCGCACGGTACAGTTCGCCCGCGAACACATCCACGCCCGGGAATTCGGGATCCTTCGGGATCGACAGCGGGCCGGTCGCCATGATGCAATATGTCGCCTCGAACACGTCGCCGCGATCGGTTCTGACCACCCACAGCGCCCGCGCATCGTCCCACACCGCGCTGGTCACGGACGTCTCGAACCGGAAGTGCCGGCGCAGGTCGAGCCGCGTCGCAACGAAGTTGGCATAGGCCAGGATCTCGTCCTGCGCGGCGAACTGTTCGGACCAGGTCCACTCCGCCTCGACCTCGGGCGAGAAGGAATAGCTGTAGTCGATGCACATCAGGTCGCAGCGCGCGCCGGGATAGCGGTTCCAGTACCACACCCCGCCGACATCGCCGCCGCGTTCGATGCCGACCATCGACAGCCCCATCTCGCGCAGGCGGTGGACCATGCACATGCCGCCGAAGCCCGCCCCGACCACCACGGCGTCGAGCCGATGCGGGGTCGTCCCACCAGCGTTGTCGTCTGTCTGCCCGGTCATGGGATGCGCTTTCCGTTGAATGTCAGGCGACATCCTTGCGGCCACGGCGGCGCGAACCGGAACGGGCGGGCGGTTCTGGCCCGGAAAATCACATTCGTGCAATCGCCGGAGGACGCGGCGACATCCGATCGGCACCGATCGCCGCGTCCGGAATGCGCGGAGTTTCTGCTCCTGTCAGGGCCTGGTCAGGCAGCCGGTCCCGCGGCGGCGTCCGGTCGCAGATAGGCGAACATGTGGGCGACATAATCGGCCTTGCCCAGCGTCAGCCCGTGCGCCCGCAGGATCGCATAGGCGGTCATGACGTGGAAATAGAATTGTGGCAGCGCCCAGTCGCGGACATATTGCTCGGCCGTCAGATCGAACACCATGCCCTGCGGCAGGGTGTGCGCGATCGGCATTGCAGGATCCACCGCGACCGCCTCCGCCGCCGCTGCCCGAACCACCGCCAGCGTCTCCGCGATGCGCGCCTGCGCATCCGCGATCGATCCCGGATGTTCGCCGGCGTTGCGTCCCTCGTCCAGCAGCATGGCGATCGACGCCGGAAACGCTTCTCCACGCAGCCGGAACACGCCCTCCTGCGCCTGGACGCAGGCGAAGCGCAACTGCGTAGCCAGCGGGAACATGTCGGGGGCCAGCCGCGCAGACAGGATGGCATCCGCCGATTGCCCACCCCGCCCGGCTTCGGCCTTGGCGAGCCAGGACGACAGCGCGTCCAGCATCTGGACATAGGTCGGCACGAGCATGTCCTGCAGCGTCACGATGCGCGCCCACCTGTCACGAATTCGCGGCTCGACCGTCCGCGCCACCACAAGCGACAGCGCACTGCGGCGGATCGGACCAAGCCATTGAAAAAAATGGTGCTGCCGGTGAGGATTGAACTCACGACCTCAGCCTTACCACCGACCAATGCCCCTACTCCACTGTTTGTCTTTGTACTACTTCCCGAGTGGTTTCATTGACTTAAGTCGACAGCAGCGCGACACTGTATCCCACGGTTTTCGCTCTTCTGCTTCCTATACGCTTCCAAATTCAAGGACGCTTTTAGAGCGAATCCGCGCGCTTAGACACGGATGTTTTATGCCCAAGATAACTAAAAGGCTCGTCAATGCGGTAAAACCGGCTGAAACTGAGCGCTTTGTCTGGGATTGCGAGCTTCCCGGCTTCGGCTTGCGGTCATCACGCGCAGGCATCGTCACCTACGTGTTTCAATACCGCGTGGAGGGCAGGCAACGTCGATTCAAAATCGGCCGGCACGGTGCGCCCTGGACGCCGGAGACGGCAAGGATCGAGGCTCGCCGGCTGATGGGCGAGATCGCGGATGGCCGCGATCCGCAAAGCTGGCGCTTCGAGTGCCGCGGAATTCCAAGCACTGCTCAGCTCTGCTCAGTTTATGTCGAAGAAGGCATGTACGCCTGCAAGCCAAGTACCATCAGTTGCGCCCAAGGCTGCGTCGAAAACCACATCACACCGTTGTTGGGGACGCGGCGCGCCGACACCCTGACCCGCGCTGACATCGAGCGAATGATGCGCGATGTCGCCGCCGGCAAGACAGCGCGCACCGTCAAGAAGGGCCGTCGGCGGCTCGCTCGCGTGCGCGGCGGTCGCGGTGCTGCGAACAACGCCCTCGTCATCCTTTCGGGCGCGCTAAATTACGCGGTCGCGCAAAAGATCAGGCCCGATAATCCAGCACTGGGGGTCAAGCAGTATCCAGGGCGCAAACTCGACCGATTTCTCGCGCCAACGGAGCTTGCCAGGCTCGGCGATGCTTTGG
Source organism: Pseudomonadota bacterium (assembly GCA_040388765.1). Lineage (GTDB taxonomy): Bacteria > Pseudomonadota > Alphaproteobacteria > Sphingomonadales > Sphingomonadaceae > Sphingomonas. The sequence continues at coordinate 283,824 of JAZKBG010000003.1, forward strand.
CTGCCGCGACGTCCTTAGGTGTCGAGAGTGCGTACGCCCTTGCGGCGATTAAACTCCTGATCCTGACCGGCTGTCGCAAGAACGAGGTGCTGACCTTGCGGCGTTCGTTCGTCGATTGGCACCATCGCTGCCTTCGGCTGCCAGACAGCAAGACCGGTGCCAAAGTTGTTCATCTCGGCGCCGCCGCGATGCGACTTGTCCAGATCATTCCGGAAGTTGTCGGCAATCCATTCCTCCTGCCCGGCAAGACGGAAGGAACGCATGTCACCGACCTTCAGTCGGTCTGGGAGCGCATCCGCAGAGCGGCCGGTCTCGAGGATGTGCGGCTACACGATCTTCGCCATAGCTTTGCTTCGATCGGTGCTGATCTCGGCGACAGCATGTTGATCATCAGCAAGCTGCTCGGTCATGCCAGCCCGAAGACGACGGAGCGCTATACGCACCTCTTTGATCACCCCCTGAAAGCCGCCGCGGATCGCATCTCCGAACAGATCTCGCGGTGCATGGGCGACACCACCGTAGCTCGGCGAACCACAGACTATTCTGATGCCGATATCCACGCCGCTGCGCACGAGTGCGCTCCGACCGAAGCCATATTCGGGGCTGTCATTCGAACCGAGTGGTTTGATACCCCCCGCGCTGCGAATCATCTTGGGCTGACGGTCGGAACGTTGCAGACATATCGCTGGATGGGTACCGGCCCCAGTTTCCGGAAGATCGGGCGACGGGTGGTCTATGCGGTTGTCGAACTGACCGCTTGGAAGGCCGCACAGGCTGGTGCTCACGAGGAAGCGACAGTGCGACCGTGACTCGCTAGATATCCACACTGGTGACAAGGCTTGGCGAGTTTTGGGGAGAGCGTCTGTGTCGAAAGTGTTGCGAGACAACGGACTGACGATTGCTCTGATCGTTCTCTTCCTCGGCAGCTTGATCGGGCATTTCCTCACTGGCTGGCACGTTCAGAACGAGCAGCTCCGGCAGCACGGCGAAGCGGCAATAAGCCTTGGACAATATGCCGTGGACCCGCACTTCATCTCGACCGTCTTCGAGAACTGGGAGAGCGAATTCCTGCAGATGTCGGCGTACGTCGTCCTTACCGCCTTCCTGTTTCAGAAAGGGTCCGCTGAATCGAAGGACCCGGATGACGGACCGCGTGACGGGGATCTGGCCCAACAGGCGCTGCGTTCAGATGCCCCTCGGATCCTACGTCGCACCGCGGTCGCTCGGTGGATATATTCGCGTTCCCTTGGTTTGGCACTGTTTGCGCTGTTTTTGATTTCCTTCACGGCGCACTGGCTCGCAAGTGCTCGTGAGGCGGCGGCAGAAGCGAACAGCCATGGTCAAGTCGCATTATCAGCCTGGGAATATCTCGGCGATCCGCAGCTCTGGTTCGAATCGTTCCAAAACTGGCAAAGCGAATTTCTATCTACCGCGGTTCTCGTCGTCCTCAGTATCTTTCTGCGGCAGCGAGAGTCACCTGAATCGAAGGCAGTTGCCGCTCCGCATTCGCAAACCGGTGCGGACTAGGCGGCGGCCCTCAGTGGCCAAAACATCATAGTGTATCGCTCGTCTTTCCGAGCGCCACCAGTATCATGCGTTCCCATATGGCGGCATCGCCCGCCGCCGCCATTTCGGCATCGGGCTCGCGCAACGTTTTGAGCACAGCAACGGCATCGTCACGATAGTCAGTCCAAGCGTCATCGACGCTGCGCGCGGCAGAAGCTTCGGAGCCATCGGCGTTGCTGCTGTATCGCTGAGCGGCCAGGACGCGAGCTATTCGCTCGATGGTTGGAGTTACAGAAATATCCATGAAATTGCCTTTCTTCGGGGTGCGAAGGGCAACTGATCTTGCCGCGACGCTCTGAGCTTCTTGGGGACTGGCTCAACAGCCACTCCGATGAACCCTGTCGTCGCATCTAAACGCGATACGCGCTCGAAAGGTACGAAGAACTTTCGAAACAGCCGAAGTTAGATGCAATTTAGATCAAGCTGATTCTCGGGAACGGAGCAGCGGGACGGGTCGTTGAGCCGGCGCACATACGCCTACTGCGCTGGGAGAATTGCGATGAAACGCTCAATCTTGCTGATGGTGACTGCCTCGGCGCTGCTGGCGCTTCCTTCATGCGGTCAGCAGACAGAAACGACGCAGGCGACGACGGTTGAAAACACGTCAAATGCGGAAACGTCACCGCTCGCCGCCCCGACGAGCGATACAGGTCAGACGTTCGCTAACACCGCCGCGTCAAGCGACGCATTCGAATTAGCGACCTCGAAACTGGCCGGCGAAACTTCGAAAAGTGCGGACGTCCAGGCGTTCGCAAAGCAGATGATTACAGCGCACACCGACTCGACAGCCAAGCTCAAGGCTGCCGCTGCCAGCGCCAGCCCCGCGATAACGCCCGACCCGACGCTGACCGCCGAGCAACAATCCAAGCTTGCGGCGCTGCAGGCGAAGACCGGTGCGGACTTCGATGCTGCATATGCTGCTGAGCAGGTCACCGCCCATCAGATGACACTCGATGCGCTCAATACCTACGCCGGCACCGGCGACATCCCGGAACTCAAAAGCTTCGCTGCCAACACAAGTCCGATTGTCGCTGGGCATCTAAAGATGGCGCGGGCGCTGAAGCCTTAATTGGGCAGGACCGCTGTGGCAGCATATGGACGCGACTATTGGATCGAGCGGGCAAGGCAATGTCGCGAGGCGGCTGCTGTCCACGACAATGGCGCAGTCCGCCGACGCTTGACGGGTTTCGCCGAAACCTATGACGAACTCGCGCGGAGCGCTCTCGAGCTTGAGAGTTTTGCCGCCGAGAAGCTAAGCGATCCGCCGCGCACGACTAGCCGCGTGCAAACTGCACCGATCAAGGGCGCAGCGGGCAAGTCATCGGCAATGAGCAACAACGAAACCGAGCGGTTCGTTCGAGAAACCCTCCACTGATACAATGCGCAAATAGGAAACAATTATGAGCGACACAGCACCGACCGACCTACCGGAAATCAATCGAGAAGGTCTGAGCTGCTGCCGGTTCCGTGGACACCGAGATAAGGTGTTTTTGGAACCGGAGGA
>JAZKBG010000004.1:0-256851 GCA_040388765.1 Pseudomonadota bacterium
CGAAACACGTGTTCCGGGCACGTGCTTCGACTTCGCTCGGCACGAACGGTGGAAGGGGGCGGTCCATAGACCACCCCTATGTCATTTACGCGTCGATCTGGCGCTCGCCCTCGGCAGCGGCTTCGGGGTGCGTCTCGGCAGCGGGAGCCTCCGGCTCGCCGGCGGCAGCGACTTCGGCCGCCGGGGTGGCTGGCGCGTCCTCGACGATCGGCGCGGTGCTCAGGGCTTCCTCGCTCGGGGGGGCATCCATCGCGCCGATATCGACACCGCTGCGCTGCTGCTGCTGCTGGTTGCCGCGGGTCGCCGCGATGGCGATCGCTTCGCAGTACAGGCGGATGGCGCGACTGGCGTCGTCGTTCGCCGGCACCGGGAAGGCAATCCCGTCGGGCGAGACGTTCGAATCGAGGATCGCGACGACCGGGATGCCCAGCGTGTTGGCTTCCTTGATCGCCAGCTCTTCCTTGTTGGCGTCGATCACGAACATGATGTCGGGCACGCCGCCCATGTCCTTGATACCGCCCAGGCTCAGTTCCAGCTTGTCGCGCTCGCGCGTCAGCTGGAGCACTTCCTTCTTGGTCAGGCCGGCGGTGTCTCCCGACAGCTGCTCGTCCAGCGCCTTGAAGCGCTTGATCGAACCCGAGATCGTCTTCCAGTTGGTGAGCATGCCGCCCAGCCAGCGGTGGTTGACGAAATACTGTCCCGAACGGCGCGCGGCCTCCGCAACCGGTTCCTGCGCCTGGCGCTTGGTGCCGACGAACAGCACCTTGCCGCCGCCGGCGACGGTCGAGCTGACGAATTCAAGCGCGCGCGCGAACAGCGGCACGGTCTGCGACAGGTCGAGGATGTGGACACCGTTACGGTCGCCGAAGATGTACGGCTTCATCTTCGGATTCCAGCGGTGGGTCTGGTGGCCGAAGTGCGCGCCCGATTCGAGCAACGCCTGCATGGATACGACGGGTGCCGCCATGGGATAGATCCTTTCCGGTTAAGCCTCTGGGAAGCGATGACCAAGCCGCGTCATGACGCTGCCGGGCACCGGGTTATGTGCTTCCCATGCGGGGTTAGAGCGGGCGCCCTTAATTGGCATCGTTGGAAAGATCAAGCGCAAGATCTGGAACAAAAAGGGATTGACGAAAAGAACGCATATGGAACATACAGTGACTCGCATGGGAACATCGATCTGGTTCCTCCACTCGTGGAACCGATCTGTCGCTCAAGCGTCTGGAAACATTGGGTTCCGGGCAAGCGGAATTCTCAAGGAGCCTTGGGTGATGGCAATTCTTTCGATCCTGGTGTTCGGCGCCGGCCTGGCGGCCGCAGTATACGCGCTCGTCGCGACGGTTCGCCCGGAGCTGGCGCGGATCATCGACCTTCTGGCCAATGGCCCGATCGCCACAACGACCCAGCCGGCACCCGTGCCTGCGCGCAGTACCCTGCGCAACGTCACGGTACGCGGGGTGTCGCCGACGCCGAGAGCGACGCAGCGCGCTGCCGCCTGACCTTCGCGTATGAGATGGCGCTGAACGGCAGCGTCAGAAGGTACAGCGCGCAGACGACGATCAGGGTTTGCCACGGCGCGGTGATGAGCGCGGCCCCGATCGCGACCATGACGACGATCGCCTCGAACCGGATGTTGCGCCGAAGCTTCATCGAGGACCAGCTGAACGTCGCGACGCTCGACACCATCAGTAACGCAATCAGCGCGAGCCACGGCGCCATCACCCAGGGTGATCGCAACAGCGGTTCTCCGGTGACGAACCAGATATACATCGGCAGCATCGCCAGCCCGGCACCAGCCGGAGCCGGAATCCCGGTCAGGAAGCCGGCCGACTTGTGCGGCTGTTCGCTCAGATCGATCATCGCGTTGAACCGCGCCAGCCGCAGTGCACAGAATACCGCATACAACAGCGCGCAGATCCAGCCGACGCGTGGGGACTCGTGCAGCGACCACAGGTAGATCACCAGCGCGGGCGATACGCCGAAGCTGATCGAATCGGCCAGCGAGTCCAGTTCGGCTCCGAACCGGCTCTCGCCATGCAGCAATCGTGCGATGCGCCCGTCGATCCCGTCGAGTATGCCGGCACCGATCACGAATGCGACGGCCCGCTCCCACTCGCCGCCGATCGCATAGCGGATCGCGGTCAAGCCGGCGCATAGTGCCAGAGCGGTGATGGCGTTGGGGACGAGCGCGCGCAATGGAATGCCGCGCTGCAGGCGACGCCGACGCCGCAGCGGGGCGCTGCTCGCCTGGCGACCGTCCAGGTCGGGATTACTGGGCAACGCCGACCGCCCGATCGACGCCGCTGCGCCCGATCACCGTCTCGCCCGCGACCGCGCGCTGGCCGAGCGCGACCTGCGGCTCCGTGCCGTCGGGAAGATAGACATCGACCCGGCTGCCGAAGCGGATCAGCCCGATCCGCTGACCGACGGCGACGATGTCGCCCACCTTGGCGAAGGTCATGATCCGCCGAGCGACCAGCCCGGCGATCTGGGTGAAGCCGACGCGGCGACCGTCCGCGCCCTCGACCACGAAATGCTGGCGCTCGTTCTCGTCGGACGCCTTGTCCAGGTCGGCATTCAGGAACTTGCCGGAGATATAGACGACCTGGCGAACCGTGCCCGAGATCGGCGTCCGGTTGATGTGGACGTCGAACACCGACATGAAGATCGAAACGCGCACGAGGGGCGCCTCGCCTAGTCCGTTCGGCCCGGCCATTTCCGGCGGTACCGGCACCCGCTCGATCATCGTGACCAGCCCGTCGGCTGGGGAAACGATCAACCCTTCGTCCTGCGGCGTCACGCGCACCGGATCGCGGAAGAACGCCGCCACCCAGATCGTCAGACCGACCATCGGCCAGAACAACACATGCGTCAGCGCGGTCAGCAACAGCGTGAGGCCGATCGAGATCAGGACGAATTTGTGGCCTTCGGGGTGCACCCCGGGGAAGCGCCACTTCACCGGCGGAGTTCCGACGGCGGGCTTTTCAAGCGATGTCATGGCTGCATGCCTAGCGGGGGTGACCTGCCCTGACAACGCCGCGGACGGTTGATCGTTCACGCGCGCGCCCTTAGGAGCCGTTCAACCCTCCCCCACTCTCAAGGAATCGAACGAGCATGGCGACCAAGATCAAGGTGAAGACGCCCGTCGTGGAGATCGACGGCGACGAGATGACGCGGATCATCTGGGAATGGATTCGCGAGCGCCTGATCAAGCCATATCTCGACATCGAACTCGATTATTACGACCTGGGCGTCGAGAAGCGCGACGAAACGAACGACCAGATCACGATCGATTCGGCCAACGCGATCAAGAAGTACGGCGTCGGCGTGAAATGCGCGACGATCACGCCGGACGAGGCGCGGGTCGAGGAATTCGGCCTGAAGAAGATGTGGAAGTCGCCCAACGGCACGATCCGCAACATCCTGGGCGGTGTGGTGTTCCGCGAGCCGATCGTGATGCGCAACGTGCCGCGCCTGATCCCCGGCTGGACCCACCCGATCGTCGTCGGTCGTCACGCGTTCGGTGACCAGTACAAGGCGACCGATTTCAAGGTGCCGGGCGCCGGCAAGCTGACGATGAAGTGGGAAGGCACCGACGGCCAGACGATCGAGGAGGAAGTATTCGACTTCCCCGCCGCCGGCGTCGCCATGGGCATGTACAACCTGGACGAATCGATCCGCGACTTCGCGCGCGCCAGCCTGAACTACGGCCTGGGCCGCAAGTGGCCGGTGTATCTGTCGACCAAGAACACGATCCTGAAGGCCTATGACGGCCGCTTCAAGGATATCTTCGAGGAAGTCTACGAGGCCGAATTCCGCGGCCAGTTCAAGGACGCGGGCATCGTCTACGAGCACCGCCTGATCGACGACATGGTCGCCTCGGCGCTGAAGTGGCACGGCGAGTTCGTCTGGGCCTGCAAGAACTACGACGGCGATGTCCAGTCGGATCAGGTCGCGCAGGGGTTCGGCTCGCTCGGCCTGATGACGTCGGTGTTGATGACGCCCGACGGCAAGACGATCGAGGCCGAGGCGGCGCACGGCACCGTGACGCGCCATTACCGCATGCACCAGCAGGGCAAGTCGACCTCCACCAACCCGATCGCGTCGATCTTCGCGTGGACCGGCGGTCTGAAGTTCCGCGGCAAGTTCGACGAGACGCCGGACGTCACCCGCTTCGCCGAGACTCTGGAACGCGTCTGCATCGAGACGGTCGAGGGCGGCCAGATGACCAAGGATCTCGCGATCCTGATCGGGCCGGACCAGCCGTGGATGACCACCGAGCAGTTCTTCGAGGCGGTGCGCGTCAACCTCGAGAAGGAAATGGGCAGCTGGCAGTAGGCGGCGAGGCTCTCGAATTCCGTCAGGCGGCGGCGGTGGCGTCGCCTGACATTCCGACCAGATCGATTCCAAACCGCGCGGCCAAGTCGATTTCGATCTGGGGCGTGACGTCGATGCCAAGTCGCGGCGCGGTTTCCAGCAGACTGGTACAAAAAGCCAAGCCGATCTGCCGCGCCGTCGGCGGCGGGTCGGTTTCTAGCGGCGCCCCCCCGAGTTGTGTACCCCTCACCACATAATTGACGATCCCGCGGCCGATCATATGTCCTTCGGCGACCAGAGTATCTCGCGACCAACGGGTCGCTTCGGTCATGGAGTAGACGTGGTTTGCGGCATAGCGTTCGAGCACGTCGAACACACGCGGCCATGTATCTGTCGACAAGCGCGGCGTTTCCAGTGCCGTAAGGATCTGATCGACCTTCGACTCCGATGGCACCATGGCGTTCGCTCCGTCTTGCGGTGGCGTGTGACGGTCGACGTCCCACACAAAATATGGAGAAATCTGGAGAGTCGATATTTCCAGCCGCTTCAACACGGCGGTAAAGCTCCCAGGTCCGAAGCTGCCGCTCTCGCGCGCGCCGGGAAACCTCTTGCCTACGTCCTGTGCCAACGATGACAAGTTGATGGGTGCCACCGACGATGCCAGCCGATCGCGGATATAGTCGCGTAACGAACCTTCGACCTTGCGATCATCGCCATTTACCATCGGGGCATCGGATGGAATCATCGGTTCTGGACGGAGCAGGCCCTCCAAAGCCTCGAACCCGACAATGCGATCGGCCAGCGACGTGTATGCCGGGGCCGCATTGCTAGGTGCCATTACGGCGATGCGACGGTCAGCAGCCCGCAGGCGGTGAAGCAATGGCGTGAAATCGGCATCGCCGGACGCGATCACGAATTCCTCGTAGCGACAGTCTGACCGCAGCAGGTCCAGCGCGTCGATCACAATCCGGATATCTGCCGCATTCTTACCTTCGCCGGTCAATCCGGGACAATCGACGACTTCAAACCCGGCGCGAACCAGACCTGGGCGAAATCGCGACAGATAGAGCCGGCCCGAAGCTTCGGCGGCCGATGGCACCCACCCGGCAGGATTCAGATAGCAACGCGACACCAGCCATCGGCGGCGATCGAGCGTGAGATGACGATCCGCAAGCAGCGACAGCCATTCCAGCGGAGTTTGACCAAACCGCAGGGCCAGATCACGATCCAGCTTCCACAACCCCAGAAAGATGTTGTCGAAATCCAGCAGAACCACGCTCTTCGTCGACATGTATCGCTCCCACTGCGCGCTGCGGTCATCCGAACCTGCGCCGCTTGTGCCCGCGTTAGCCGCCGAATGTTTGCGGTGAATGAAGACGGGCCCGTTTCAGCGATGACATTCGGCGCCTCCTCGACCTAATAGGACACATGGCTCTCAACCTCACCAACCACGGTTTTTCCGACGCGCTCGTCATCCTGGGCGCGGCGGGGTTGGTGATTCCGGCGTTCGCGCGGTTCCGGGTCAGCCCGGTGATCGGCTTCATCCTGGTCGGCATCCTCGTCGGACCCGCCGGTCTGGGTACGCTGGTTCCACAGTTTCCGTGGCTCTATTATCTGACGATCAGCGACCCGCATTCGATCGAGCCGTTCGCCGAATTCGGCATCATCCTGTTGCTGTTCTCGATCGGGCTGGAACTGTCGCTGAAACGGCTCTGGTCGATGCGGCGGCTCGTCTTCGGGCTGGGCGCGGCCGAACTGTTCGGGTCGGCTGCGATCCTGATGCTTGGGCTGCATCTCGTCGGCCAGGCCTGGGCCGGATCGATCGGCTTGGGCCTGGCGCTCGCGCTGTCGTCCACGGCGCTGGTGCTCCCGCTGGTCGGGACGGCCAGTCCGGTCGGGCGGCCGGCGTTCGCGATGCTGTTGTTCGAGGATCTGGCGCTGGTGCCGATCATCTTCGCGCTGGCCGCGATGGCGCCGACCGCCGGGGACGACGGCTGGACGGGCCTTGGCGCAGTCGCGCTGCGCGGCGTGTTCGCGGTCGCCTTCCTGTTCGCGGCCGGTCGCTTCATCCTGCCGCGGCTGTTCGCGCAGGCGGCGCGGACCAAGAGCCCCGAACTGTTCCTGGCCGCCAGCCTGCTGGTCGTGATCGTCGCCAGTCTCATCACGACCGCTGCGGGGCTTTCGCCGATCGTCGGTGCGCTGCTCGCGGGCCTGCTGATCGCGGAAACGGAGTATCGCCAGGAAGTCGAGGTGATGACCGAGCCGTTCAAGGGCCTGGCGCTCGGCGTCTTCCTCCTGACCGTTGGGATGCAGCTCGATTTGCGGCTGGTCGTCGCCAACTGGCCCGCGCTGCTGGCGGCGATCGTCGGCGTCATGGCGGTCAAGGCCATCGTCACCACGCTCCTGCTGAAGCTGAAGGGGACGCGCAGCGGCACCGCGGCGGAGGCCGGCATCCTGATGTCCAGCCCTTCCGAAACCACGCTGATCGTGCTGGGCGTGGCGACCCAAGCCGGGCTGATCCTGGCGCCGACCGCCGCATTCTGGACCACGGTCACCGCGATCGGCCTGACCATCACGCCGCTGCTGGCCAAGGCGGGTCAGGGCATCGCGCGGCGGATCGATCGCCAGGAACGCATTGCCGATCCCGAAGTCGATGCCGACCGTCCCGGCACCGTCATCATCGGCTTCGGTCGTGTCGGGCGAACCGTGGCCGACATGCTGCGTGTCCATGGGAAGCCATTTGTCGCGGTCGATGCGGACATCGACGGGGTGAACGCGGCACGCAAGGAAGGATATCCGGTCATCTTCGGCGACGTCGCGCGCTCCGAACTGGTCGATCGCCTGCGACTGGGCCATGCCGATGCCCTGATCCTGACGATGGACGATCCGGTGCTGACCGTGTCGCTGACCAAGCGCGTGAGGGCATGGGTCCCCGACCTGCCGATCATCGCACGTGCCCGCGATGCCGCGCATGCGGCCGAGCTCTACCGTGCCGGGGTGACCGACGCCGTGCCGGAAACGCTGGAAAGTTCGCTGCAGCTGTCCGAGGCGGTGCTCGTCGATATCGGCGTCGCGATGGGGCCCGTGATCGCCTCGATCCACGAAAAGCGCGACGAGATGCGACAGCAGATCAAGGCGGATGCCGACCTCGATCGGGATCCCCGGATCCGGCGGGTGCGACGACAGGGCGAGGTGCTGTGAGCGACGAAATTCGGTAAATCGCTGATTAAGCCGGGAAACTCCATAGAGCGGTCGATCGTTGTCTGGATCGATCCATTCCCAATTTTCGGAGCAGTTCATGAAATTCGCCGCGATTGCACTGATGACCACCCTGGCCGCGGCCCCGTCCGCGCTCCACGCGCAGGGGCGCGTACCGATCCCCGCCGAAACGCCCGCCACGCTGGTTGCCGGCGTCGCGGTCGTCGATACGGCCGGCGCGTCGGTCGGCACGGTCGAGAGCGTCAATGGCCCGCTGGCCGTGATCGACACGGGGACGCACAAGGTGAGTTATCCCGTGACCTCGATCACGCTTGCGCCTGGCGGCGCGATCATCGCGCTGACCAAGGCGCAGCTGGATGCCAGCTTCGTCGAGCAGCGGGCCAAGGCGCAGGCCGATCTCAAGGCGCGGCTCGTCGCGGGTACCCCGGTGTTTGCCAGCGACGGGACGACGCAACTCGGCACCATCAAGTCGGTGGACGCGGAGTTCGTCACGATCGGCGCGACGCGTGACGTCCGCATCCCGATCGCCGGTTTCGGCCTGGCACAGACCGGCGTGGCGATCGGCGTGACCGCCGCCGACTTCGCAAAGGCGGCCGGCGGACGGTAAAACCGAACGGACGGCGCTCGCAGGGATCAGCTTGCGAGCGCCGCTCTCACAGCGGCAAGCGCGGCATCGCCCTTGTCGCCATCCGGTCCACCGCCCTGCGCCATGTCGGGCCTGCCACCGCCGCCCTGACCGCCGACCGCGGTCACCGCCACCTTGACGAGATCGACGGCGCTGAACCGACCGATCAGATCGTCCGTCACGCCGATCGCAACCGTGGCGCGTCCCTCATTGACCGCGACCAGCGCCGCGATCCCCGACCCGAGCCGCGCCTTGGCTTCGTCCACCGCACCGCGCAGGCCCTTGGCCTCGAACCCGTCGAGAACCTGCCCGACGAACGCGACATCGCCGATCCGCTCCGGACCGGCTGCTTCGCCCTGGGTACCACCGCCCATCGCGAGCGCCTTCCTGGCCTCCGCCAGTTCGCGCTCCAGTCGCCGACGATCCTCGACCAGCGCCGCGACGCGCGCGGGAACCTCGTCGGGCGATGATTTCAGCACGGTCGCCGCCTCGCGCAGCTTGGCGTCGCGATCGGCCAGATACTGGCGCGCCGCCTCGCCGGTCAGCGCCTCGACACGACGGACGCCAGAAGAAACCGCGCTCTCGCCGACGACCTTGAGGAGGCCGATCTCGCCCAGCGCGCCGACATGGGTGCCGCCGCACAGTTCGACCGAATAGGTCTTGCCGCCGTCCTCGGTACCCATCGACACCACGCGGACCTCGTCGCCGTATTTCTCGCCGAACAGCGCCATCGCGCCCATCGCGATCGCATCGTCGGGCGTCATCAGCCGCGTCGTGACCGGGGTGTTGGCGCGCACCTGGGCGTTCACGTCCGCCTCGACCAGCGCGAGATCCTGCGCGGACATGGCGGACGGATGCGACACGTCGAAGCGCAGCCGCTCGGGCGCCACCAGCGATCCCTTCTGCGCGACATGCGTCCCCAGCCGCTCGCGGAGTGCCGCGTGCAGCAGGTGCGTGGCGGAGTGGTTGGCGCGGATCGCGCGCCGGCGCGACAGGTCGATCGCCAGTTTCACCGTATCGCCGACCTTGATCGACCCGCTGTCGATCGTCGCGACATGGCCGTGCAGCTTGCCGAGATGCTTCCGGGTGTCGGTGACGGTCGCCGACACGCCGTCGCCGGCGATCGTGCCCGCGTCCCCGACCTGCCCGCCGCTTTCGCCGTAGAAGGGCGTCTGGTTGACCAGCACTTCGACGTTCTCACCCGCCGCGGCGCTCATGACCCGCTCGCCGTCCCTGACCAGCGCGACGACCTGCGCCTCGCCGGTCGCGCCGGCATAGCCGGTGAATTCGGTGGCACCGGCTTCCTCGACGATATCGAACCACACGTCGTCCGATGCCTTGGCCCCCGATCCCTTCCAGGCCGCGCGCGCCGCCGCCTTCTGCTCGGCCATCGCCGCATCGAAGCCTGCGCGGTCGACGGCCATGCCCTGCGGCCGCAGCGCGTCTTCGGTCAGGTCGTAGGGAAAGCCGAACGTGTCATAGAGCTTGAACGCGGTCGCGCCGGGCAGGGTGTCGCCCTCCCCCATCGTCGCCGTCGCCTCGTCGAGCAGGCGCAGGCCGTTCGACAGCGTCTGGCGAAAGCGCTTCTCCTCCTCGAACAGCGTCGCCTCGATCTGTGGCTGCGCGCGGACGAGTTCGGGGAAGGCGCCCCCCATCTCGGCGACCAGCGCCGGCACCATCCGGTGCATCAACGGCTCCTTGGCCCCCAGCAGATGGGCATGCCGCATCGCACGGCGCATGATCCGGCGCAGCACATAGCCGCGTCCTTCATTGGCGGGCAGCACCCCGTCGGCGACGAGGAAGCCGGACGTCCGGATGTGGTCGGCGATGACGCGGTGGCTGGCCTGGTTATCGCCGGTCGTCGCCGTGTGAGTCAGCGCCCCGCTCTCGGCGATCAGCGCCTTGAACGTATCGGTGTCGTAATTGTCGGTGACACCCTGCAACACCGCCGCGACCCGCTCCAGCCCCATGCCGGTATCGATCGACGGCTTGGGCAGTTCGCCGATCTGGATATCGTTTTCCTGCACGAACTGCATGAACACGAGATTCCAGATCTCGACGAAACGATCGCCGTCCTCGTCCGGGCTGCCCGGCGGGCCACCGGGGATGTGATCGCCGTGATCGTAGAAGATCTCCGAGCAGGGACCGCACGGCCCGTCGCTGCCCATCGCCCAGAAATTGTCCTTGGTCGCGATGCGGATGATGCGGCTCTCGGGCAGACCGGCGATCTTCTTCCAAAGGTCGAACGCCTGGTCGTCGGTGTGATAGACGGTCGCGGTCAGCCTGTCCGGCGACAAACCCCATTCGCGCGTGAGCAATGTCCACGCGTGAAGAATGGCCTGTTCCTTGAAATAATCGCCGAAGCTGAAATTCCCCAGCATTTCGAAGAACGTGTGATGCCGCGCGGTATAGCCGACATTGTCGAGGTCGTTGTGCTTGCCGCCCGCGCGGACACACTTCTGGCTGCTCGTCGCGGTGCTGTAAGGCCGCGATTCCAGACCCGTGAAGACGTTCTTGAACGGCACCATGCCCGCATTGACGAACATCAGCGTCGGATCGTTTTGCGGCACCAGCGGCGCGCTCGGCACGATCCGGTGCCCGGCCTTGCCGAAATAGTCGAGGAAGCTGCGGCGGATGTCGTTGGTCGAAGTCATGGCAGGCGACTTAGGCGAGGCGCGAACGATGCTCAAGCGTCGCTATTTACGACGTGCCGGGCGATGATAGGATGACACGGGACGTCCGGGGGGATCACGATGCGTTTGCTATGGGTGGCCACGCTGCTGGCGGGAACCGTGCCTGCGCTTGGCGCGCAGGATCTGCCGAAGGTCGAGGCGACGTCGCCGGGCCATGCGATCTGCAGCGGCGACGACGGGGCGCCGAAACGCCCGATGCTGCTGACCGGCTATGGCAAGGGCGGTTTCGCCATCACCACGCCTGTGCCGCTGGCCCAGCAGTATTTCGACAACGGCATGCAACTGGGTGCCGCCTTCGCGCACAAGGCGTCGATCGCGGCGATGCGCGAGGCGGTGCGGCTCGACCCGTCGTGCGCGATGTGCCTGTGGGGCGATGCCTGGGCGTCGGGGCCGACGATCAACTACGGGATCGAACCGGCCGACCGCGCGAAGCAGGCGGCCAAGCTGCTGACCGCAGAGAAACTGGCCGCGACGTCGGGTACGCCGCTCGAACGCGACCTGATCGCCGCGCTCAAGCTGCGCTACATGGCGGATGGCAAGACCGGATCAGCCAATCTGGCCTATGCCGCAGCGATGGACCGGATCGCCGACGCGCATCCGGACGACAACGCGCTGGCGACGCTTGCCGCCGACGCGCGGCTGATCGCGAGCTTCGACCAGAAGCGCAAGCTCGGCCGCGCATCGCAATATCGTTCGATCGATCTGCTCCAGACCGTACTGGCGCGCGATCCGGATTACACGCCGGCGATCCATTTCTACATCCACGCGACCGAGATCGTCGAGGTGCCCGACCGTGCGACGCCCTATGCCGACCGGTTGCGCGCACTGGCCCCCTCGGCCAGCCACCTCGTCCACATGCCCAGCCACACCTATTACTGGATTGGCCGGTATCAGGATGCCGCCGACGCGAATGTCCGTGCAGTCGCGCTGGGCATCGACAATGCCCGACGGCTGGGGATGACGCTGCCCGATGGCGTCTGGGATCTGCCGTATCACGCGCACAACGTGCACTTCGGCGTCGGCGGCGCGATGATGTCGGGTGACGCGAAGACGGCGCTGCTGCTCAGCGATCCGCTAATCGCCATCGCGGCGAAGCGCGACAAGGGGAGCGTGTTCCAGCAGGCGGTGGCCGGGATGGGCTATGCCGCCGAGGGACGCTTCGCCGATCCGGCGGCGGTCATGGCTCTGCCCGAACCCGGGCTGCCCTATGCCAGGGCGTTCTGGCATTACGGGCGTGGCGAAGCGCTCGCGCGGCGCGGTGACGCTGCCGGCGTCCGGGCGGAGGCGGCGGCGATCTTCGGCCAGTTGAGGGGCAAGGATGCGCTGACCGACACGGCGGGCGGACGTCTGGCCAAGATCGCGGCGCTCGTACTGACCGGCCGGGCCGCGATGATCGACCGGCGACCCGACGCTGCGCTGAAGGCATTTCGTACCGCGATGAAGATCGAGGAAGCCGCGCCGATCTCCGGCTATTCCGATCCCCCGGTGTGGTGGTATCCGATCCGCCGCAGCGTCGCCGAAGCGCGGCTGGTGGCCGGCGATGCCAAGGGTGCGCTGGCCGATGCCGAGACGACGCTGAAGCGCCGGCCGAACGATCCGATGACGCTGGCGGTGCGGGCGCGGGCACAGGCGGCGCTGGGCGATGCGGCGGCGGCAAGAGGCGATGCCCGGGCCGCGCTGGCCGGATGGCGGGGCGACCGGCGCGCGTTTCGGCGGACGCTGATTTGAGCGAACCCGCAGCCGTTCGTTTCGAGCGCAGTCGAGAAACCCCCAACGATGACCCCGCGGCAGTTTCTCGACTGCGATCGAAACGAACGGTGATGATGGTGACGGCATTTCGGCACGACCAAATCCACCGTTCGTGCTGAGCCTGTCGAAGCACCGTTCTTCGTCCAACGAGGTCGTCGTTCGCGGATAAAAGAACGGTGCTTCGACAAGCTCAGCACGAACGGATCGAGATAACGTCGTAATGCTCTAAACCGGCGCGTCCAGCGACGCCGGCGGCGTACTGAACCACTTCGGCCCGCCATCGGTCATGTAGAAGCAATCCTCCAGCCGCACACCGAACTTGCCGGGCAAATACAGGCCGGGCTCGTTCGAGAAGCACATGCCCGGTGCCAATCGCGTCGTCTCCCCGTGGACCAGATTGACCGGCTCGTGCCCGTCCATCCCGATGCCGTGTCCGGTCCGATGCGACAGGCCGGGCAGGCGATAGCGCGGACCATAGCCCTTGGCTTCGTAGGACGCGCGCACGGCATCGTCGACGCTTCCCGCGGCCGCGCCGAGGCGGGCAGCGGACAGCGCGGTCGCCTGCCCGGCGTGGACGTCATCCCAGACCCTGCGGACTTCGGCCGACGCACGGCCCTTCACGAAGGTGCGCGAGACGTCCGATTGATAGCCCTGCACCGTACAACCGCAGTCCATCAGCACGACCGATCCGTCGCGGACCACCTGCGGCTTGCGGCTGCCATGCGGCAGCGCCGCGGCTTCGTCGATCAGCACCAGCGCGAATTCCGGGCTGCCGCCCAGCTTGCGCATCGCTGCCGTCATCAGCGCACCGATCTCGGCGTTGGACATGCCGATCTCCACCCGCGGCCAGATCCAGCGATAGGCGGCGATCGTGACGTCGGTTGCAGCCTGCATCAGCGCGATCTCGCTCGGCGTCTTCATCATCCGGCACCCGCGCACGACCGGATTGGCCGATACCAGCGTGACACCGGGCAACGCGCGGCGCAGACCGTCGCTGGCGAAGTAGCGGACCGTCTCCTCGACACCCACCGGACGCCGCGCAAGGCCACGCTCGGTCAGGAATGCGGCGATCAGTTTCAGCGGATCCTCGTCCTCCTGCCACACACGCACCTCGGCCGGGATCGCCAGGGATTCCCGGATCGACGGCTCCTCGAAGAACGGTGTGACGACCAGCGCCGGCCCCTCGACCGGCAGCACCAGCGCGGTCAGCCGCTCGCTGCGGCTCCAGCGAACGCCGCTGAAATAGACCTGGCTCGATCCCGGCTCGATCAGCACCGCACCGATTCCGTTCGCGCGCATCAGCGCCTGCGCACGGGCGACGCGCGCGGCCCGCGCCTGCGCTCCGATCGGCTGCGCGCCGATGGTGATGTCGCGCAGCGCGGACAGGTCCGTTTCCGCCGCGCGTAGCAGCCCCGGGCGAGCAAGCAGCGGGGCCGCAGTTGCGGCGGCGAGCAGGGTGCGACGGTTCAGGATCATCGCAACGCACGATACGGCGCTTGACCGCGCGCCCGCAATCCCCTTCCCTGTCTGCCGACAATCGACCTGACGGAGTTCGCATGGCCAAGCGCCTGACCTATTACATCCTCGCCGCGCTCGTCCTCGGCATCGTCTCCGGGCTGGTGCTCAACGCGATCTTCGACGACGGCGGTCCCGGCGGCGCAGAGACGCTGAAGAACATCGCCTATTACCTGTCGATCGTCACGACGGTGTTTCTGCGGCTGATCAAGATGATCATCGCGCCTTTGGTGTTTTCCACGCTGGTCGTCGGGATCGCGCACATGGGCGACACCGCGGCGCTGGGCCGCGTGGGGCTGCGGTCGATCCTGTGGTTCATCGGGGCCAGCCTGCTGTCGCTGACCCTCGGCCTGATCCTGGTCAACCTGTTCCAGCCCGGCGTGAACCTGAACATCCCGATCCCGCCCGCCGACGCGGCCAGCGGCGTCGACAAGGCCGCATTCGACCTGAAGGTCTTCATCAGCCACGTGTTTCCGGCCTCGGGCATCGAGGCGATGGCGAACAACGAGATCCTCCAGATCGTCATCTTCTCGGTCTTCATCGGCGTCGCGATCACCGCGGTCGGCGAAAAGGCGGCACCGCTGGTCAAGGGGATCGAGGCGCTGGTGCAGGTGATGTTGCAGGTAACCAACTACGTCATGCGGTTCGCGCCGTTTGCGGTGTTCGCCGCCGTCACCGCGACGCTGGCCGAACGGGGACCGCAGATCCTCGGCACGCTCGGCTATTTCATGCTGACCTTCTACGTCGCGCTCGGACTGCTGTGGTGCGTGTTGATCGGCATCTGCTTCCTGCTGGTCGGCAAGCGGACGAGCCTGCTGGTGCGCTACATCCGCGATCCGTTGCTGCTGGCGTTCACCACCGCGTCGTCGGAGGCTGCCTATCCCCGCACACTGGAGGCGCTCGACAAGTTCGGGGTGCCGCCGCGCATCGCCAGCTTCGTGCTGCCGCTGGGGTACAGCTTCAACCTCGACGGATCGATGATCTACATGACCTTCGCGACCGTCTTCATCGCGCAGGCCTATGGTATCGAGATGACGCTGGGGCACCAGATCACGATGCTGCTGATCCTGATGATAACGTCGAAGGGCATCGCCGGCGTACCGCGCGCCAGCCTGGTCGTGATCGCGGGCACCCTGGCCTTCTTCGACATTCCCGAGGCGGGGCTACTCCTGATCCTGGCGATCGACCATTTCCTGGACATGGGGCGGTCAGCGACCAACGTTGTCGGCAACGCGGTTGCGGCGACCGTCATCGCCAAGTGGGAGGGCGATCGGCTCGACCCGCTCGAGTCGCCCGACGTCGTCGCCGCAGTCGCGCCGAGCGGCGGCGGACCGGCAAAGGATGTCGACAGCTTCGGCAAGGTGTGAGGGGCGCACACCTTACCTTGTTCGCCTCCTCATCTTACGCGTAGGCGTAGGGTCCGCCGACTTCGAGCGCCTTGCGATAGGCCGGCAGCGCGTGGACCTTTGCCAGCCATGCGATCGTCGCCGGACGGCTGTCGTCCAGCCCGCCGCGACTCCGCGCAGCTTCCAGCGGGAAGCTCATCATGATGTCCGCGGCGGTCATCTCGGCGCCGGCGAACCAGGGGCGGCTCGACAGTTCGCGCTCGATCCAGTCGAGATGGACGTCGATCATCGGCTGGATGCGCTTCATCGCGCGCTTGCCCAGGAACGGGATGCGGCCAAGCACCAGCTTGAGCAGCAACGGCGGCATCAGCGACCCTTCGGCGTAATGCAGGAACTGGCGATAGCGTAGCGCGTCGTCGCGGTGTGACGGAATGCCCAGCCGGCCGTCCGCCTTTTCGACCAGATATTCCACGATCGCCCCGGTTTCGGCGATGACCCTGCCGTCGTCCTCGATCACCGGCGACTTGCCGAGCGGATGGACCTGCCGGAGTTCGCGCGGCGCGAGCATCGTCGCCGGATTGCGCTCGTACCGCTTCACCTCATAGGGCAGACCGAGCTCTTCGAGCAGCCAGAGGATCCGTTGCGACCGGCTGTTTTCCAGATGGTGGACGATCACGGTCACGACGCTCTCCTGATTCGATGGCCCTGTCAGGCTCTCGCCGACCATATCCACGCCAACGCAGGGAAGTCGATGGCGTTGCCGACATGATGGTCGGCGATCACCGCCGCGATGCGCGCGAGCAGGCCGGCGCGATCGGCGGGCGCTGCCGTCCGCAGGATAGCGGCCGCCGGTCCGATCCTCCGGAAGAACGACAGCGCATCCGCCTGCGCATCGTCGCCCTCTCCGGCGCGATAGGCGAAGGGGACGCCGCGTGGCTGGGCGTCACGCCAGCCGGCCGCGGCCAGTATCGCGGCAACATGCGCGGTGTCGGCGAACGCGAAGGGCCCGGGGGCCCCGGCGATCGGCGGTGGCGCCTCGATCGCTGCTGCAATGGCGCGGGCAAAGTCGTTGTCGGCCCAGTGCGCGAAGCACGAGAACACCAGTCCCGCGCCGGATCGCGCCGAGCCGCGCAGGGCGGTGAAGGCAGGGACCGGATCGTCGAAGAACATGACGCCATGGCGGGAATAGAGCAGGTCGAACGGGCCCAGGCCCGGTGCGGCGACGCTGGCGTCTCCGACGTGAAATGCGACCTGTCCGACCGGCGCGGTGGGTGCCGCCGCCAGCGGGGAATTCTCGGTCCGTGTCGCCCGCGCCCGCGCAACCTCGACCAGGCCCGCCGACAGATCGATGCCGACGATCCTCGCATCGGGCCGGGCCGCCGCCAGCGACAGGCTGGTGCCCCCCGCCCCGCATCCGATATCCAAGGCCGTGAATGGTGCCGCCGGCACCGCGTCGAGGATCGCGGCATCCAGATGTCGCGACAGATCGGCGAAGCTGCGGTCGGTGCGACGCCATTCCGCGGACCACACATCGCCGACCGCACCGGTCCAGTCGGCCCGTCGCGTCATGCAGACGTGGATACCGTCGCGCCGACCGAGCCGGTCGCAAGTCGCGACGGTCTACAGTCCGTCCGGTGGATCCACGCGCTGTGACCGGACGCCGTAGTTAATCCCATGCCAGACGCGAAAAGGCCCGTCGCGGACGACGGGCCTTTCCGGGAGCTTGCGACGCACACCCTGCGCTGGGCAGCACGCCGCACGAGAGGGATGGGACGATCAGCCATCGTCCTCGGCATCGGGACCGACCATCATTTCCTCGGCGACCTTCTCGGTGCGGGCGCGGATCGCCTTTTCCAGGCGGTCGGCCATTTCGGGATTGTCCTTGAGGAAATTCTTGGAATTCTCGCGCCCCTGGCCGATGCGGACGCTGTCGTAGCTGAACCAGGCACCCGACTTCTCGACCAGCCCGGCCTTGACGCCCAGGTCGAGGATCTCGCCGATCTTCGAGATGCCCTCACCATACATGATGTCGAATTCGACCTGCTTGAACGGAGGCGCGACCTTGTTCTTCACCACCTTCACGCGGGTGGCATTGCCGGTCACGTCCTCGCCCGACTTGATCGCGCCGGTGCGACGGATGTCGAGGCGGACCGAGGCATAGAATTTCAGCGCATTGCCGCCGGTCGTCGTCTCGGGATTGCCGTACATCACGCCGATCTTCATGCGCAGCTGGTTGATGAAGATCACCATGCAGCGCGACCGGCTGATCGAACCGGTCAGCTTGCGCAAGCTCTGCGACATCAGCCGCGCCTGCAGGCCGACGTGACTGTCGCCCATCTCGCCCTCGATCTCGGCCCGCGGGACGAGCGCGGCGACCGAATCGACCACCAGCACGTCGATCGCGTTCGACCGCACCAGCGTATCGACGATCTCGAGCGCCTGTTCACCGGTATCGGGCTGCGACACGATCAGTTCGTCGATGTTGACGCCCAGTTTCTTCGCATAAACCGGATCGAGCGCATGTTCGGCAT
Organism: Pseudomonadota bacterium; assembly: GCA_040388765.1. Lineage (GTDB taxonomy): Bacteria > Pseudomonadota > Alphaproteobacteria > Sphingomonadales > Sphingomonadaceae > Sphingomonas. The sequence goes on from JAZKBG010000004.1 coordinate 17,996, forward strand.
CGACGAAGGCCGCCGTGCCGCCGCCCTTCTGCGCCTCCGCGATGACGTGCAGCGCGAGCGTCGTCTTGCCCGAGCTTTCCGGACCATAGACCTCGATCACGCGCCCGCGCGGCAGGCCACCCACGCCCAGCGCGATGTCGAGCCCGAGCGATCCGGTGGAGATCGTCTCGACCTCCATCGACTGCTTCGAGCCGAGCTTCATCGCCGAACCCTTGCCGAACGCACGATCGATCTGTGCCAATGCGGCGTCGAGCGCCTTTTGCCGGTCGGTGGTTGCTGCTGCCATGGTGCTGTCGATGACCTTCAGATTCGCTGCCATTTCAAGGCTCCATCGCTAGGGCATCCGCCTGCCCGGTTCAACGCCGATGAGGCCGTGTATCGCATTTGTTCTGACGGAACAAGAGCGGAACGGAATTATTTCAGTTCGCGCTCCACCGGGTCCAGTCGAGCATGTCGGGCGTGACCCATCCGAGCACGAAGTTCAGGTAGAAGATCGCAAACAGCACCGTCGCGACGATGGTGACGCGCAGCGCGATCCGTCCCGCCGGAAACGCGTGGGGCGCGCTGTCGGCCTGGCCCGGCACACGCTCCACGCCCGCTTCGTCGGCCGTCTTCACGCCGAACGGAAGGACGAGGAAGACCGAGAATGCCCAGAACAGGATGTAGATGGCGAGGATGGAGGTCCATTTCATGATGGACCTCCCCTAGCCGCTGGATCACACCTCGACCAGCAACACGTCCACGATCGGCTTCTTGCCGGTCCAGCGCGTCGCGACGCGGCGGACGGCCAGGCGGATGGCATCGCGGATCTTCTCGCGATCCTTGCCGGCCTTGCCACCCTTCAGCGCGGCCTCTGCGGCGTCGATCGCTTCGTCGATGAACGGATCGCGCTCCTCCTCGACCGGAATACCCTGCAACCGTACATCGGGGTCGCCGACCATCCGGCCCGCCTTGTCGATGGCGACAGCCACCGAAATCTGGCCGAACAGGCCCAGCTTGCGGCGGTCGTTGATCGTGCTGCCGTCGGCCGGGATGATGACGTCGCCGTCGATCGCCAGACGGCCGACGGTCGCCTCGCCGATCTTCTGCGGGGTGCCCGGTGCCAGACGGATGATGTCACCATCCTTTTGCAGCACCGCACCGGGGACGCCGCTGTCGATCGCAAAACGGGCATGTTCGGCCAGATGGCGCATCTCGCCATGGACCGGCATGACCAGCTCCGGGCGGATCCACTCGTACATCTGCGCGAGCTCGGGACGGCCGGGATGGCCCGAGACATGGACCATCGCCTGGCGATCGGTGACGATCTCGACGCCCATCGCGGCCAGGCGGTTCTGAATCTCGCCGATCGCCTTCTCGTTGCCTGGGATCTGCTTCGACGAGAAGACGACGGTATCGCCGCGGTCCAGCTTGATCGGGTGGGTGCCTTCCGACACGCGATTCAACGCGGCGCGCGCTTCACCCTGCCCGCCGGTACCGACGATCAGCACCTGGTTCTTGGGCAGGCGCATCGCGGCCTCCCAGTCGATGACCGGCGGGAAGTCCTTGAGGTACCCGGTCGCCTTGGCGACACGCAGGATGCGGTCGAGCGAGCGGCCCGCAACGCACAGCTGGCGTCCGGTATCCTTGGCGACCTCGCCCAAGGTCGCCAGCCGTGCGGCGTTCGAGGCGAAGGTGGTGACCAGCACACGTCCCTTGGCCGCGGCCACCACTTCGTCGAGTCCGGCACGGACATCGGTCTCGCTGCCCGATGCTTCGGGATTGAACACGTTGGTCGAATCGCAGACCAGCGCGAAAATTCCCTTGTCGCCCACCGCGGTCAGCTGCGCGCCGGTCGAGGCCGATCCGTGCAGCGGCGATTCGTCGATCTTCCAGTCGCCCGTATGCAGGATCCGGCCGTACTTCGTCTCCAGCAGGATCGCGTTGCCCTCGGGAATCGAGTGGGCCAGCGGGACATAGCTGACGCCGAACGGCCCGAGCTTGAACCCCTGGCCCTCCTTCACGACGTGCAGCTTCACCTGCTTGGTGATGCCTTCTTCCTCGAACTTCTCGCGGATCAGGCCGGCGGTGAAGGGAGATGCATAGATCGGGACACCCAGGTCGGCGGCCAGATAGGGGAGCGCACCGATGTGATCTTCATGCCCGTGGGTGATGACGATGCCGACCAGGTCGTCCAGACGATCCTCGATGAAGCTCAGGTCGGGCAGCAGTACATCGATGCCGGGATATTCCGGGTCGGCGAAACTGATACCGCAATCGATCATCAGCCACTTGCCGTCGCACCCGTAGAGGTTGACGTTCATGCCGATCTCGCCGGATCCGCCAAGTGCGACGAAGAGCAGTTCGTTGGTGGGTTTTGTCATTCTTGTCCTAAAATCTCTGAGTTCGTAGACCCGACGAGAGCCGGGGCCGCCAGGCGGCGCGCGATTGCGTGAAAAAACGGAAGGTCCCGAATACGCCCGGGACGAGGATTTCAACCTATATGGGTGCGATCCCACTCCATCGCCAGCCCGATCAGGGTCAGGTCGTGCTCGATGCCGTCGAACACCTGCGTGTGATCCTCGAAAAGTGCTGCGAGCCCGCCGGTGGCGATGACCTTCACCGGCCGGCCGATTTCGGCCTTCATCCGCGCGATCAGCCCCTCGATCATCGCGACATAGCCCCAGAAGATGCCGATGTGCATCTGGTCGACGGTGTTGCGGCCGATCACCGACAGGTTGTGGCTGGGTGCCTCGATCGCGATCCTCGGCAGCTTGGCGGCGGCGGTGACGAGCGCATCAAGGCTCAGGTTGATGCCCGGCGCGATGATTCCGCCCTTGTAGGTTCCCGAATAATCGACGACGTCGAACGTGGTGGCGGTGCCGAAATCGACGACGATCAGATCGCCGGGGTGCAGCGCATGGCCGGCGATGACGTTCAGCGCGCGGTCGGCTCCCAGGCTGTTCGGCTCCGCGACATCGAGCCGGAACGGCCACCCGCCTTCGCCGGCGATCATCGCATCGCCGCCGAAATACTTCACGCTCAGCATCTGCAGATTGTGCAGGGCGCGCGGTACCACCGTGCCGATCACGACCCCGTCGATCGCCGATCGATCGAGCCCCTCCAGTGCCAGCAACTGGCTGAGCCAGACGACATACTCGTCCGCCGTTCGCCGCGGATCGGTGGCGATGCGCCAGCGCGCCCGCACCGAGCGGCCCTCGATCAGCGCGAAGACGACATTGGTGTTTCCGGCATCGATCGCGAGCAGCATGGCGTCCTCTTACCCGTTCGGAGCGCGTGAAGTCGAGGCGCGGTTGCGACGTACTCGCGCCGGCGTCTCGTCTTCGGGCATTACAGCAGGAATACGTCGGCGGCGTGAACGACACGCTCGCTGCCGTCGGCCAGGCGAAGCCGGAGCGCACCGTCCGGATCCAGCCCGGCGAACAGTCCATCGATCGCGCTGCCGTCCGACAGACGCGCGGTCAGCGCCGTACCGATCGGGTGTGCCCGTTCGAGCCAACGGGCACGAACCGGTGCCACGCCCTGTCCGCGCCACAGCCCGATCCAGCGCGCGAAGATATCGGCCAGCGTCTCGACCAGGACGCCCGGGTCGATCAGGATGCCGTGCTCCGACAGGCTGGTCGTCGCGCGGTCATCCAGCGCTGGATGATGAGCACAGTTCACACCCAGACCGACAACGACGGCGTCGCCCGCCCGTTCGAGCAGGATGCCGGCGACCTTGCCGCCATCGATCAACAGATCGTTCGGCCATTTGATCGTCGCTTTGCCGCCGGACATGAAGACCCGCAACGCCTCTTCCAGCGCCACCGCCGATACCAGCGCAAGTGTCGCCGCGGGCGGATCGGTCGGGCGCAATCGTACCAGCGTACTGGCGTAGAGGTTGCCCGTCGTCGATACCCATGTACGCCCCTGCCGTCCGCGGCCGTCGCGCTGGCACTCGGCGCGTAGCCACAGGCCCTCGGCGGCCCCCGCCGCGGCGAGGTCCAGCACATCGGCATTGGTCGATCCCGTCGCCGGGACGGTGCGCAGGTCGATCAGAACAGCGCGCCCGCCGCCGCCGCCGTCACCGGCGCAAGCGGCTTGATGAGCAGATAGCCGAGCGGCGAAATGAACAGCGCCGCCAGCGCAATCAGCGCGTACTCGACGGCACTGCCGCCCCCGCGCGCGATCTCGCCCACGCCGTCACCGGCCCCGTTACTGGCCGGCGCATCGAAGTACATCGTCTTGATGACCTTCAGATAATAATAGGCACCCACTACCGATCCGATCGCGCCGGCCACCGCGAAGCCGAACAACCCGGCGTCGGTTGCGGCCCAGAACACCGCCAGCTTCGGCCAGAAGCCGAGCAGCGGTGGGATGCCGGCGAGCGAGAACATGAACATCGCCATCGCCGCAGCGAGGCCCGGATGCGTCTTCGACAGGCCGGACAGGCTGGAAATGCTCTCGATCGGCTGGCCATCGGGGCCGCGCATCTGGAGCACGACCAGGAACACGCCCAGCGTCATGACGACATAGACCGTCAGGTAGCTCAGCACTGCCGCAATGCCCTCGGGCGTCCCCGCCCCCAAGCCGATCAGCGCGAAGCCGATGTTGTTGATCGACGAATAGGCCAGCAGCCGCTTGATGTTGGTCTGGCCGATCGCGGCGACGGCGCCGAAGAAGATCGACGCGAGGCTGGCGAAGATCACGATCTGCCGCCAGTCGGCCGCTGCCGGTCCCATCGCCTCGATCGCGACGCGCATCCCGAGGCCCAATGCAGCAACCTTGGGGGCCGAGGCGAAGAAGGTGGTGACCGGCGTCGGCGCGCCTTCGTAGACGTCCGGCGTCCACATGTGGAACGGCACGGCCGACATCTTGAAGGCGAGGCCAGCGAACACGAACACCAGCCCGATCAGCAGTCCGGTCGATTTACCCGCGCCATAGGCGGTCGAGATCACGTCGAACTGGGTCGAGCCGGAGAAGCCGTAGACCAGCGAAATGCCGTAGAGCAGAATGCCCGATGCCAGCGCGCCGAGCACGAAATACTTCAGCCCGGCTTCGGCCGAGCGCGTATCCCGGCGCATGAAACTGGCGAGGACGTACGCCGCGAGGCTCTGGAGTTCGAGGCCGACGTACAGCGACAGCATGTCGCCCGCCGACACCATCACGCCCATGCCGATCGCGCTGAGCAACATCAGCACCGGATATTCGGGACGCAGATCATCGCCGCTGGTCCGCGAGAAGAAGCCCGGTGCGACGAGGATCGCGACTGCGGTCGCGCCATAGATCAGCAACTTGGCGAAGGCCGAAAAGGCATCGGCGCGCATCAGCCCGCCGAACGCGTCGCCGCCGGTCGATGCCGGACCGCCCAGGCTGATCGCTGCGCCGACCAGGACCGCGATCGCGGCCAGGCTGACCGCGCGGGTCGATGCATGCCCGCCCCATGCGGCGACGAGCATCAGGACGAGCGCGCCGACCGTGAGCACCAGCTCCGGCAGCACCATATAGAGATCGTTGCCCATCAGTGTGCCCCCTCATGAGCGGCGGGGGTGGCGACGGGCTTGCCCGCGGTCGGGAGTGAGTCGCCTGCCGGCTTGGCGCGGTCGAGCCGTTCGAGCAGCAGCCCGACGTCGGCCCGCATCGGTTTGAGGAAGCTTTCGGGATACACGCCCATCCACAGCACGACGGCCGCGATCGGGGCAAGCAGCGCGATCTCGCGCTTCGTCAGGTCGGGCATCGCACGCACGTCCTCATGGACGATCTCGCCGAACACGACGCGGCGATAGAGATAGAGCATGTAGGCGGCACCCAAGATGATGCCGGTCGTGCAGATCAGCGTGATCCAGGTCGAGACCTGATAGGTGCCGGCCAGGCTCAGAAACTCGCCGACGAACCCACTGGTGCCCGGCAGGCCGATCGACGCCATCGTGAACAACAGGAACAGCACGGCATAACGTGGCATGGTTATGGCGAGGCCACCGTAGCGGCTGATCTCGCGCGTGTGCAGCCGGTCGTAGATCACGCCGACGCACAGGAACAGCGCGCCGGAGACGAGGCCATGGCTGAGCATGACGACCATCGCGCCTTCGATGCCCTGGCGGTTGAACGCGAACAGGCCGATCGTGACGATCGCCATGTGGGCGACCGAGGAATAGGCGATCAGCTTTTTCATGTCCGACTGGACCAGCGCGATCAGGCTCGTGACGACCACCGCGATCGCCGACAGGCCGAAGATCAGCCAGACCAGCGCCGCGGATGCTTCGGGGAACATCGGCAGTGAGAAGCGCAGGAAGCCATAGCCGCCGAGCTTCAGCAATACGCCCGCCAGGATCACCGACCCCGCGGTCGGTGCCTGAACGTGCGCGTCGGGCAGCCAGGTGTGGACCGGCCACATCGGCATCTTGACCGCAAATGACGCGAAGAAGGCGAGGAACAGCCAATATTGCGCCCCGACCGGGAAGTCATACGCCATCAGCGCCGGGATGTAGGTCGTCCCCGCCGTGGTCGACATCCACAGCATCGCGATCAGCATCACCATCGAGCCGAGCAATGTGTAGAGGAAGAATTTGTACGACGCGTAGATGCGGTTCGCGCCGCCCCAGATGCCGATGATGAGGTACATCGGGATCAGGCCGGCTTCAAAAAACACATAGAACAGCAGCAGATCCTGCGCCGCGAAGGTGCCGATCATCAGCACCTCGGTCAGCAGGAATGCCGCCATATATTCCTGCACGCGGTTCGTGATCGCTTCCCAAGACGCGCCGATGCAGATCGGCATCAGGAACACGCTGAGCATAATGAGCAGCAGCGCGAAGCCGTCGATGCCGAGTGCATAGGCGAAGCGTCCGAATAGCGGGACGTTCTCGACGAACTGCCACTGCGCGGCCGATCCAGCGGTATCGAAGCTGGACCACAGCAGAATACCGAGCGCGAAGTCGATCAGCGTCGCGCCGAGCGCCAGCCACCGCGCGGTGTTCGCACTGACGAACAGGCACGCGATCGCCGCCGCCAGCGGGATGGCGAGCATGACGGAGAGGATGGGGAAATTATCCACGTTCTACCCCCTCCCCGTTCGTGCTGAGCTTGTCGAAGCACCGCACTTCTTCTCCGTGCGTCAGACTCTGCGGCACGAAGAACGGTCCTTCGACAAGCTCAGGACGAACGGTGGTGTGATACATCGGACTCATCGCGTGATCGCCCAGGTAACGACGGCGGTCAGGCCGAGCAGCATGACGAACGCATAGCTATAGACATATCCAGTCTGGAGACGGCCGGCGATACCGCTGCCGAACTTGACGAGCGCGGCCGAACCGTTCGGCCCGAACCGGTCGATCGTGCCCTCGTCGCCCTTCTTCCAGAAGAAACGGCCGATCGCAAAGGCGGGCTTCACGAACACGACGTTGTACAACTCGTCGAAATACCATTTGTTGAGCAGGAAGCGGTACAGCACGTCGAACTGCGCGGCGAACTTGGCCGGGAATTCGGGTGCGCGGATGTAGGTCAGCCACGCGATCAGCAGCCCGGTCAGCATGACAACCGTCGCCGACAGTTTCACCCACAAGGGCACCTCGTGCATCGCGTGCATCAGATGCTCGTTGAAGGCCAGGCTGCCCTTCCAGAACTCCGGCCCGCCCTCGGGCTGGATGAACCAGTGGTTGAACGCGAACCCCGCAAAGATCGCGCCGATCGACAGGATGAGCAGCGGCAGGCGCATGGACCACGGACTTTCGTGCGGGTGATAGCCTGCGGTGCCGTCGCCCAGGTCGTGCGCCGAAGCTTCATGCCCGTGGGGGTCGTGGCCGGCGTCCTCATGCGCGGGTGCATCGTGATGACCGTGGCCATGCGCATCGTGGACGGCGTGCTGGATATGCTCGCTGTTGGCCCAGCGTGGGCGTCCCCAGAACGTCAGGAACATCAGCCGCCAGGAATAGAAGCTGGTCAGCAACGCGGCGAAGACGCCGACGACGTAGGCCAGCTGCCCCTTTGGACCCGACGCATAGGCCGCTTCAAGGATCGCATCCTTGGAATGGAAGCCGGCGAACCCTGCGTGGATCCAGTAGATCCCGACGCCGGTGATCGCCAGTGTGCCCATCATCATCGCCCAGAAGGTGACCGGGATATGCTTCCTGAGGCCACCGTAATAGCGCATGTCCTGCTCATGGTGCATCGCGTGGATGACCGACCCCGCGCCGAGGAACAGCAGCGCCTTGAAGAAGGCGTGGGTGAACAGGTGGAACATCGACGCGCCGTACGCCCCGACCCCGGCCGCGAAGAACATGTAGCCGAGCTGCGAACAGGTCGAATAGGCGATCACGCGCTTGATGTCGTTCTGCACCGTGCCGACGGTGGCGGCGAACAGGCAGGTCGCAGCACCGATGAAAGTGATGAAGCCGAGTGCGGTCGGCGACGTCTCGAACATCGGCGACAGGCGGCAGACCATGAAGACGCCCGCGGTGACCATCGTCGCCGCGTGGATGAGCGCGCTCACTGGCGTGGGGCCTTCCATCGCGTCGGGCAGCCACGTGTGCAGGCCGAGCTGCGCCGACTTGCCCATCGCGCCGACGAACAGCAGCAGGCACAGCACGGTCATCGTGTCGAAGCGATGGCCAAGGAAGCCGATCGTCGATCCGGCCATGCCGGGTGCCGCGGCGAGGATCTCGGGGATCGAGACGGTGCCGAACACCAGATAGGTGCCGAAGATGCCGAGCATGAAGCCAAGATCACCCACCCGGTTGACGACGAACGCCTTGATCGCCGCGGCGTTCGCGGACGGCTTGCGGAACCAGAAGCCGATGAGCAGGTAGGACGCCAGGCCCACGCCTTCCCAGCCGAAGAACATCTGGACCAGATTGTCCGCGGTCACCAGCATCAGCATCGCAAAGGTGAACAGCGAAAGATAGGCGAAGAACCGCGGCTGATCCGGGTCTTCGTCCATATAGCCCCAGCTATACAGATGGACGAGCGCCGACACCGACGTGATGACGACCAGCATCACCGCGGTCAGCGTATCGACGCGGAGCGCCCAGTCGAACGCCATGCTGCCCGAGGTGACCCAGTTGAACACCGTCGCGACATGCGCCTCCGACGTGCCCGCCAGGAAGCCGGCGAAGATCACCCAGGACAAAGCGGCGGCGACGAACAGCGCCGCGGTCGTGACGATCTTGGGGAAAGCGATGCCGAACGCCCGGTTGGACAGCCCGGCGACGGCCGCTGCGAGCAGCGGCAGGAAGACGATGAGAGCGATCATGTCAGCCCTTCATCCGGTTGACGTCATCGACCGAGATGGTCGCGCGGCCGCGGAAATAGATGACCAGGATGGCCAGGCCGATCGCGGCCTCGCCCGCCGCGACCGTCAGTACGAACATCGCGAAGACCTGTCCGACCAGGTCGTTGAGGTACGCCGAGAAGGCAACGAGGTTGATGTTCACCGCCAGCAGGATGAGCTCGATTGCCATCAGCATCAGGATCAGGTTCTTGCGGTTCGCCACGATGCCGAACACGCCCAGCCCGAACAGGATGGCGGCGACCACCAGATAGTGGGTCAGGCCGATCACTTCGCTGCTCCGTTCGTTTCGAGCGTCGTCGAGAAACCGACACGCAATACCCAGCCTCGTTTCTCGATTACGCTCGAAACGAACGGGAAATTGATAGCCGAAGCGATCACAGTTCGACCCCCTGCCCGACGGGCACATCCTTGACGTTGCGCGTGGCGTCCTTCGAGCGACGGTTGATCTGGCTCTGGATCGACTGTTTCTTGATTCCGCCGCGATCGCGGTGGGTCAGCACGATCGCGCCGATCATCGCGACCAGCAGGACCAGGCCCGCCAGCTCAAACACGAACAGATAGCGCGAATAGATCAGCAGGCCTACGCCCTCGATATTCGCTACATCCGCTTGCACCGGCGCGGTCTTCGCGGCCAGTTCGACCCCGCCCGCGCTCCACGCCCCCGCACCGATGACGATCTCCGCGGCCAGCGCCACGGCCAGCGCAACCCCGACTGGCGCATAGCGGGCAAACCCGGCGCGCAGTTCGGCGAAGTCGATGTCGAGCATCATGACGACGAACAGAAACAGCACCGCGACCGCGCCGACATAGACGATGACGAGCAGCATCGCGATGAACTCGGCACCGCACAGCACCATCAGCCCGGCGGCGTTGAAGAACGCCAGGATCAGCCACAGGACCGAATGCACCGGATTGCGCGACGAAATCGTCAGCGCGCCGGACACCAGCACGACGGCGGCGAACAGGTAAAAGGCAATGGCCTGGATCACGAGTACGACTGGCCCCCAAAACCCCGTTCGGGCTGAGCCTGTCGAAGCCCTGCCCTTTCTTCGGCGCGGAAGAAGTACAGCCCTTCGACAAGCTCAGGGCGAACGGAGGTGATTACGAATGTCATCGCGCCCTACCGGTACGGCGCATCGGCGGCAAGGTTCGCCGCGATCGCGCGTTCCCAGCGGTCGCCGTTGGCGAGCAGCTTGGACTTGTCGTAGATCAGTTCCTCGCGCGTTTCGGTCGCGAATTCGAAATTCGGCCCCTCGACGATCGCATCCACGGGACACGCCTCGGCGCACAGGCCGCAGTAGATGCACTTGGTCATGTCGATGTCGTAGCGCGTGGTGCGGCGGCTGCCGTCCTCCCGCGGTTCGGCCTCGATCGTGATCGCCAGCGCCGGACACACTGCCTCGCACAATTTACACGCGATGCAGCGTTCCTCGCCGTTAGGATAGCGACGCAGCGCGTGCTCACCGCGGAAACGGGGCGAGATCGGGTTCTTCTCGAACGGATAGTTGATCGTCGCCTTCGCCTTGAAGAAATAGCGCAGGGTCAGCGCGTGGGCCTTGATGAATTCCCACAGCGTGAACGATCGGACGACTTGGGCGAGGCTCATAGCGGCACGCGCTGAAGCATGAGGTATCCAGACACGAGGAAGACGAAGAACAGACTCAAGGGCAGAAACACCTTCCACCCCAGCCGCATCAGCTGGTCGTAGCGATAGCGCGGGACCGTCGCCTTCACCCAGCTGAACATGAAGAAGAACACCAGGAACTTGACGAACAGCCAGATGATGCCCGGCACCGCATACAGGATCGGGATATCGAGCGGCGGCAGATAGCCGCCCCAGAACAACGTCGCGTTCAATACGCACATCAGGATGACGTTGGCGTACTCGCCCAGCCAGTAGAGCGCGAACGCCATCGAACTGTATTCTGTCTGGTATCCGGCGACGAGTTCGCTCTCCGCCTCGGTCAGGTCGAACGGCGCGCGCTGCGTTTCGGCCAGCGACGAGATGAAGAACACCACCGCCATCGGGAACAGCAAGGGGTTGAAGCCGAAGCCGTTGAACAGCCCCAGCACATGGCCCTTCTGCGTATCGACGATCACCGACAGGTTGAAGCTGCCCGCCCACAACACGATCGAGATGAGCACGAAACCGATCGCGACTTCATAGCTGACCATCTGCGCCGCGGCGCGGATCGCCGAGAAGAACGGGTATTTGGAGTTCGATGCCCAGCCCGCCAGGATGATGCCATAGACCCCGAGCGACGACGCCGCGAGGATGTAGAGCAGCCCGACGTTGATGTTGGACAGCCACACGCCCGCCTGAAACGGCACCACCGCCCACACGATCAGCGCGACCGTGAAGGTGATGATGGGTGCCAGCAGGAACAGCCCCTTGTTGGCCGACGAGGGGACGATGGTTTCCTGCAGGAAGACCTTCAGGCCGTCGGCGAAAGACTGGAGCAGGCCGAACGGCCCGACGACATTCGGGCCCCGGCGGAGCGCCATAGCCGCCCAGATCTTGCGGTCGGCGTAGATGATCATCGCGACGGCCAGCATCAGCGGCAACGCGATGACGAGGATGCCGACGACCGTGGAGAGCGTCCATGCCGCGGCGTAGGACAGGCCGAGGGCGGACTGGAAGAAGGCGGTCATGCTGCCATCTCAACCGAGCCAGTAGATAGCGGCGACAACGAACACCGCGATCCCGACGAACAACAGACATCCATAGGGACGACGAACGAACGCCTCGCTGACGATTGCGCCGACGATCTCAACGACGGCATCAAAAAGGAAGTGCACGTCATCACTCCGCCGCCTCCGCGAAATCTTCGCCGTGGACCAGTTCGGCCGAGCAGCGCTGCATCGTGGGTGATGCGCGGCAGATGCTGTTGGTCAGATAGAAATCCTTGATCGGATAGACGACTTCGCCCGATGCGGTCGTGTCCAGGCTCGGCATCGACCAGTCGAAGCGGACCAGCCCTTCCTCGGCCAGCGCGGGCACATCGGCATACATCGCCGCGCGCAATTGCTCGAAGCTGTCGAACGGCAGCGTATGGCCCAGCTTGTCGCTGAGCGCCCGCAGGATCGCCCAGTCCTCGCGGGCGTCGCCCGGCGGGAACACCGCGCGCTCGCCACGCTGGACGCGGCCTTCGAGGTTCACATAGGTCCCCGGCTTTTCGGCATAGCTGGCACCCGGCAAAATGACGTCGGCATGATGCGCGCCATTGTCGCCGTGATGGCCGACGAACACCTTGAACGCGCCCTCGAACGCGGCGTGATTGACCTCGTCGGCACCCATGAAGAACACCAGCTTCGGCTTGGTCGCGACCAGATCGGCGACCCCGCCCTTCGACGTGAAGCCGAGCAGCAGGCTGCCCATCCGCGATGCCGAGAAGTGCAGGACGTTGTAGCCGTTCCAGCCATCCTTCACGAGGCCGAGCGTCTCGATCAGCCCCTGCGCGGCACCCTGTGCCATGTTGAGCGGCGCGCCACCGACGATGACCAGCGGGAACTTGGCATCCTTGAACGCCCCCATCACCGCGTCGGGTAGCTTGCCGAGCAGAGACAGGTCATTGCCCAGCCACTCGACCGGATAGGTCAATTCGGTTTCCGGCCCGATCGCAAAGACCTTCGCGCCCTTCTTGGCCGCCTTGAGGATGCGCGTGTTGACCAGCGCGGCTTCCCAGCGGACGTTGGTGCCGACCAGCAGGATCGCATCGGCCTGTTCCACGCCGGCGATCGTCGAGTTGAAGTTCACCGCGGCGAGGCTTGACGTGTCGTAGCTGGCGCCCGTCTGCCGCCCCTCGTGCAGCGACGATCCGAGCGCGGTCAGCAGCGCCTTCGTCGCATAGATCGTCTCGCAATCGACCATGTCGCCATGGACCGCGGCGACGCTCGACCCCGCATCGACCGCGGCGATCGCGGCGAACGCTTCATCCCACGACGCTTCGACCAGCTTGCCGGCCTTGCGGACATAGGGCTTGTCGAGGCGACGGCGGACCAGGCCATCGACGGCGTGGCGCGTCTTGTCGTGCGCCCATTCCTCGTTCACGTCCTCGTTGATCCGCGGCAGCGCACGCAGCACCTGGCGACCGCGGCTGTCGAGGCGGATGTTGGTGCCGACCGCGTCCATCACGTCGATCGCCAGCGTCTTCTTCAGTTCCCACGGCCGCGCCTCGAACGCATAGGGCTTCGACGTCAACGCGCCGACCGGGCACAGATCGACGACATTGCCCGACAGTTCGGATTGCACCGCGTTCTCGAGATACGAGGTGATCTGCATCGCCTCGCCGCGATAGATGGCGCCGATATCCTCGACGCCAGCAACCTCTTCGGCGAAACGGATGCAGCGGGTGCACTGGATGCACCGCGTCATCACCGTCTTGACGATCGGCCCCATGTATTTCTCGGTCACCGCGCGCTTGTTCTCGGTGTAGCGCGAATGGCCGCGGCCATAGGCAACCGACTGGTCCTGCAAGTCGCATTCGCCGCCCTGATCGCAGATCGGACAGTCGAGCGGGTGATTGATGAGCAGGAACTCCATCACGCCCTCGCGCGCGGCCTTCACCATCGCGCTGTCGGTGCGGATTTCCTGATTGTCGGCGGCCGGCAGCGCGCACGACGCCTGCGGCTTGGGCGGTCCGGGCTTCACCTCGACCAGGCACATCCGGCAATTGCCGGCGATGCTCAGCCGCTCGTGGTAGCAGAAGCGCGGGATTTCCTTGCCCGCCGCCTCGCACGCCTGGAGCACGGTGGCACCGGCGGGGACTTCGACCTCGATCCCATCGACTTTGAGTTTCGGCATAATCTATCGACCCTTGGTCGCGATGGCGTCGGCGGGCGCGGATCGCGCCGCGCGCTGGGACGCCAGATGATACATGGCTTCGGCGACGACACCCCTGGCGGTGCTGCGGCTCATCCGCAACGTCTGATCGGTCGGCAGGCACTTGCCCATCGCATCGGACACCGCGGGCAGCGCCGCATCCTCGGCGTCGGACCACGGACGCGCGATCAGCAGACGATGTGCCGACGCTGCATCGGTGCGCGCCACGCAATTGGCGAAGCTCAGCCGCGCGACGGCATCTTGCGGCAACGGCCCGCCGGTATACAGCGCATTGACCGACAGCGCCGGCTCGTCGACGAAGCTTGTTGGCGCGATCTGTCCGAATCGCCGCCGATACATCGCCGCGAACAGCGCGGGCCGCAGCGACACGAGGTTGTAGCGCAACCTGACCTGACCAAACGCAGACCGCAGACATTCAGGGCTTGTCAGCTTCTGGCCAGCCTTGCTCCACGCCGGGGTACTGGGTGTCAGCGCCAGAAACGCGGCGGCATCACGCTGTCCGGCGCGGTCCTGCACGATGCAGTTGCCGTAGCTCGCGAACTCCTGGTCACTTTCCTGGCGGGTGTAATTATAGGTGTTCGGATCGCGCTCGGTCGCGGAACGGGGGATGTTCGACCCGATCCGCGGGACCGGACCCGACTGGGCCATCGCGGTGACGGGCGCAAACAGCGACAGACAGGCCGCCGATACGAACACAGCGCGCACCGTCGCCGAGCCGAACGCGAATGCGCCGGCTGGGACATCGACATCTGGGTTGGCGGCAGTCACGTCAGGCATCCGTCAGCAATTCCACATCCAGTAACCGGTGGCTCGCCCCGGCGCTATCTTCCTCACGCACGGTGAAAGCGAACGCCATATACTCAGCCAGACGCCTTGGTCGAGAACAACGCATACCGCCGCAGCGAATCCGCGAGAAATGCCCGCAGGAACGATCGGCTGATATGGCTGGGTCGCGTTGCCCCGGCGCAATCGGGCGCAGCGGCGAACAGCTTGTCCATCGTCGCGGCCTCCGCGTCGGTGCCATGCTTGGTCGCCAGAACCGCGTCGGCCAGCACCGGCTGCTCGGCCGCTAGGCAGTTGGTTGCCGCGATCATCGGCTGGTCGGGTCCGTCCCGAAGACTGTTATACGTGGCTTCCGGGCGCATGAACGCGGCATATTGCGGGGCGTCCTTGGATAGCGGCGGCAAGGTACCGGGATCGACCTTGGCCTTGTGATACAGTCCTTCGGCCAGGCTGCCGCGTCGCAACGAATGGATGTTGGTCAGTCCGGCGCGCTTGCAACTGCGCAGACGGACGTCGAGTTGGAGAAACTGTGCCTGCTCGGCTGCCGAAAACGGCTGCTGCGCCAAGGCTTCGACGACCAGCTTGTTGCCCAGCCCCGACGTGCATTTCGCATAGTCGAGCATCTGGTTGTAGGCGAAGTAGGATTGCCGCGTGTCGAGATCGGGCCGAAACGTCGCCGCGCCGCCCATCGTGCCGCGTTCGGGCGCGATCTTGCCTGGCCCGTTCTGCGCCGTACCCGCGCCCGAAATCGACAGCACCACGCCGAACACGCCGACGATCATGAAGCTTCGCATCGACATTCTCCTAATCAACGAGCCTGCGTGGTCGCTTGCCGGTACAGGGCATCGGCCAGATATCCACGGAACGTCGCGGGTTTGAGCACCGCTGCCTGCGCCGCCGGCAGGCACCTGCCAATCGCCGGACGCAGGGCGTCGAACCGCTTCGTTTCCTCATCGACCGCCGCCGGTCCGATCAACAGGTGATGCACGTCGGCCGCATCAGCGAATACGACGCAGTTGGCCACGGCCGCCAGAGTCCATGCGATTTCCTGCTCGGGCGTCCCGCGTGTCCCGGCTGGCACCACTCCGAACGATGCGGGTGCGGGACCGGTGATCGACTTCGGCTTCGTCTCGCGATGCGCATCCAGATAGAGACTCTCGGCGATGGCGCCGCGAACCAGAGTCGGCGGAAAGTCTGGCCAGCTTGCCGGATAGCATTTGCGGGCGACTGCCATAAGCATGCGCACCCGCTTCTTCTCCTCGTCCGACGCTAGCTGAGTGTCGAGCACCT
Source organism: Pseudomonadota bacterium (assembly GCA_040388765.1). Taxonomy (GTDB): domain Bacteria; phylum Pseudomonadota; class Alphaproteobacteria; order Sphingomonadales; family Sphingomonadaceae; genus Sphingomonas. Next base: position 34,177 of record JAZKBG010000004.1, read on the forward strand.
TTCGTGCGCTTGGCGGCGCTTCCGCCGCAGCGCAGCGCGACGAACCGCGCAGCGCACCGATCGCGCGGTTTTCCACCGTCTCGACCGGACGCCCGTACCGTTGCGCGGTCGCCGGCAGAGCCGCGAACAGCGCAGCACCCGCCAGCAAGGCGTTAAGAATGGCGGCAGTTATGAAGTTCCGGTCCTTGTCAGCGAGCAACTGGCGAGCGGCTGAAGGCAATTTGATAACGGCGCATGTGACGAGCCTTTGGATCAGTCTTCGATCATCGAGGTTCATCTGCCCTCTTGGGGTGGGAACAGGCGCCGCCCGGGTTGCCCGGCTGAGCAGAGTACCCACGATCACTCCGCCGCTTCCTGCATCGGCGTCAGATCGCTGCCGCCCTGACGCTCGACGATCCGCCGCTCCATTTCCGGGCGGAAGTGCTTGATGAGGCCCTGGATCGGCCATGCCGCGGCATCGCCCAGCGCGCAGATGGTGTGGCCTTCGACCTGCTTGGTCACCTGGTAGAGCGTGTCGATCTCGCTGATGTCGGCGTCGCCGGTGCGCATGCGTTCCATCACGCGCCACATCCATCCGGTGCCTTCGCGGCACGGGGTGCACTGGCCGCAGCTCTCGTGCTTGTAGAAGTAGGACAGGCGGCTGATCGCCCGGACGATGTCGGTGGACTTGTCCATGACGATGATCGCAGCAGTGCCCAGGCCCGAGCCGAGCGCCTTCAGCCCGTCGAAGTCCATCGGACAGTCGATGATCTGCGCCGCGGGGACGAGCGGCACCGAAGAGCCGCCGGGGATGACGGCGAGGAGGTTGTCCCACCCGCCGCGGATGCCGCCGCAATGCTTCTCGATCAGTTCGCGGAACGGGATGCTCATCGCTTCCTCGACCACGCACGGCCGCTCGACATGGCCGCTGATCTGGAAGAGCTTCGTGCCCTTGTTGCCTTCGTTGCCGAAGCTGGCGAACCATTCGGGGCCACGGCGCAGGATCGTCGGGGCGACCGCGATCGATTCGACGTTGTTGACCGTCGTCGGACAGCCATAGAGGCCGGCACCGGCCGGGAACGGCGGCTTCAGGCGCGGCTGGCCCTTCTTGCCCTCCAGCGACTCCAGCATCGCGGTCTCTTCGCCGCAGATATACGCGCCGGCGCCGCGGTGGACGAAGACGTCGAAGTCATAGCCCGACCCGCAGGCGTTCTTGCCGATGAAGCCGCGGTCGTAGGCCTCGGCGACGGCCGCAAACAGCGTCTCGGCCTCGCGGATATATTCGCCACGGATGTAGATATAGGCGGCGCGTGCGCGTATCGCGAAGCCGGCGACCAGCGCACCCTCGATCAGCAGGTGCGGATCGTGACGGATGATCTCGCGGTCCTTGCAGCTGCCCGGCTCGGATTCGTCGGCATTGATGACCAGGAAGTTGGGCCGGTCGGGCCGCGGTTCCTTGGGCATGAAGCTCCACTTCATGCCGGTCGGGAAGCCCGCCCCGCCGCGCCCGCGCAAACCGGACGCCTTGATGCGGTCAATGATCGTGTCTGGGCCGAGTTCCAGCAGCGCCTTGGTATTGTCCCACGCACCGCGCTTGATGGCAGCGTCGATCGTCCACGGCTGGAAACCGTAGAGGTTGGTGAAGATGCGGTCCTTGTCGGCGAGCATCAGGCGATACCCTCAAAGTCGTCATTCCCGCGAAGGCGGGAATCAATAATCGCTGAACACGCGGCCAAATCGAGACGACAGCCAGAATGGATTCCCGCCTTCGCGGGAATGACGGTGGAGAGATTCAGGCTCACTTCCGCCCTCCCAGCAGCTTCTGCCCGACCGACAGCACGGCGATGACGATGCCGACACCGATCAGCACCCCGAGCAGCTTGAAGCTGAGCTTCAGGATCCACCCCAATACGACGATGGCGCCGATGATCGTCAGGATGGTGACGACGGTCTTGTTCATGATGCCCACTCCGGGCGGTAATCGTGGTTGTCTTCGACCATCGCAGTCAGCGACGTCGGCCCGCCCTCGGGGCAGCTCGTCTGACGGCCGATCGTCGATCCGGCCGGCGGCGTCTCGCCGTTCGCGAGCGCGTGGAGGATCGCAGTGGTGCGGTCGTAGTCGAGGTCTTCGTAATTGTCGTCGTTGATCTGGACCATCGGCGCGTTGGCGCAGACGCCCAGACACTCGACCTCGGTCAGCGTGAACAGGCCGTCGGGCGTGGTCTTGCCCTTGTTCAGCCCCATGTTCTTGCACGCCGCCAGCACGTCGTCGGAGCCGCGCAGCATGCACGGCGTCGTGCCGCAAACCTGCACGTGATAGCGGCCGACGGGGGCGAGGTTGAACATCGTGTAGAAGGTCGCGACTTCATACACGCGCATGTACGGTACGCCGATCTCGCGCGCGACGAACTCGATCACCGGCACCGGCAGCCAGCCCTGCGTATCGGTTTCCGCACCGACCTGACGCTGGGCGAGGTCGAGCAACGGGATCGACGCCGACTGCTGACGACCGGCCGGATAGCGACCGATGACCTCGTTGGCCTTGCGCTGATTTTCGTCTGTCCAGGCGAACGAACCCCAGCGTACGCGGGTTTCGGCCTCGTCGGGGATCTGGGGTGCGTCAGCCATTTACTTTACTTCGATTGACGAGAAGCCGCCGTAGCAACTTGCCGAGCAAAAACAGCCCGTACGAAATCAGCAAAATGGGCATTATCCAATTTTGCCAGATGTCGCCGATGCTTCGGGAAAAGTAGCGTGTAAGATCGAAATTGAGAGCGATCCAAAAGAGCAGCGCAAAAACGATCCCGCCTGCCCAAAGATTAAGCGAATCGCGCGCGTCTTGGCTCACCGGTCGCACTCCCCGAACACGATGTCGAGCGCACCCAAAATCGCCGTCGTGTCCGCCAGCATGTGGCCGCGCGACATGAAGTCCATCGCCTGGAGGTGGCTGAACGCGGTTGGGCGGATCTTGCACCGGTACGGCTTGTTGCTGCCGTCGCTGACCAGATACACGCCGAATTCGCCCTTGGGGCTTTCGGTCGCGACATAGACTTCGCCCGCGGGGACGTGGAAGCCTTCGGTATACAGCTTGAAGTGATGGATCAGCGCTTCCATCGACCGCTTCATCTCGCCGCGCTTGGGCGGGCCGACCTTGCGGTCGGTGGTCATGATCGGGCCTTCGGGCATTTCGGCCAGGCACTGTTTCATGATCCGCGCCGACTGGCGGACTTCCTCAACGCGCACCATGAACCGGTCGTAGCAGTCGCCGCGCGTGCCGACCGGCACGTCGAACTCCATGCGGTCGTAGACGTCATAGGGCTGCGACTTGCGCAGATCCCATGCGATACCGGCGCCGCGGATCATCGGGCCGGAAAAGCCCCATTTCACCGCGTCGTCACGGCTGACGATGGCGATGTCGACGTTGCGCTGCTTGAAGATGCGGTTCTCGGCGACCAGGCTGATCGCATCCTCGAACAGCCGCGGCAGGCGCGTGTCGAGCCAGTCCGCGATGTCGGTCAGCAGCTTCAGCGGCACGTCCTGATGGACGCCGCCGACGCGGAAATAATTCGAATGCATCCGCGCGCCGGATGCGCGCTCGAAGAAGTTCATGCAGTCTTCGCGGATCTCGAACAGCCACAGGTTCGGCGTCATCGCGCCGACGTCCATCACATGGCTGCCGAGGTTCAGCATGTGGTTCGAGATGCGGGTCAGCTCGGCGAAGAACACCCGCAGATATTGCGCGCGCAGCGGCACTTCGAGGTCGAGCAATTTCTCGACCGCCAGCACATAGCTATGCTCCATGCACAGCGGCGAACAATAATCGAGCCGGTCGAAATACGGCAGCGCCTGCTGATACGTCTTGTACTCGATCAGCTTCTCTGTGCCGCGGTGGAGCAGGCCGACATGCGGGTCGAGCCGCTCAACGATCTCGCCGTCCAGCTCCATCACCAGCCGCAGCACACCGTGCGCCGCCGGGTGCTGGGGACCGAAGTTGATCGTGTAGTTCTGGATCTCGACATCGCCCGGAGTGGGGTCGGATGCGTCGAGGTCGCGGTCGATCTGGTCCAGATACTCAGCCACGGGTCAAAACTCCCCCGCTCGCACTGAGCTTGTCGAAGTGCGTGCCAAGAACACGTGCTTCGACAAGCTCAGCACGAACGATGGATGGAATGATGGACGCTCGGGTCACTGGTTCTGCCCCTTGCCCGCAGTCGGCACGACATCCGGCTCGGCGGGCGCCGGGCCATCGTCGGGATGCGGCTTGCCCGCTCCGCTGTCGGCCGTGCCATCGGTCACCTTGGGCTTGTCCACGTCAGCCGGCTGCTTCTCGGCGGCAGCGGAGTCGGCCTTCACCACCTGATCTGCGGTCGCCGGCGTGGGTGCGCCCTTGGCCTGCGGCTGCGGCGCCTTTTCGTCGCCGGGCAGGATGTACTCGGCACCCTCCCACGGGCTCATGAAGTCGAAGTTGCGGAAATCCTGGGCCAGCGCGACCGGCTGGTACACGACGCGCTTCGCCTCTTCGGAATAGCGCAGCTCGACATAACCGCTGAGCGGGAAGTCCTTACGCTGCGGATGCCCGCGGAAACCATAGTCGGTCAGGATGCGACGCAGGTCCGGGTTGCCGCTGAACAACACGCCGTACATGTCGTACACTTCGCGCTCCAGCCAGCCGGCGACCGGCCAGATGCCGGTGACCGAGGGCACCGGCTGCACCTCGTCGGTCATCACGCGGACGCGGATGCGGTGGTTGCGGGTCAGGCTAAGCAGGCAGTAGACGACGTCGAACCGGTCGGGCCGCGACGGATAATCGACGCCCGCCATCTCCATCAGCTGCTGATAGTGCAGGCCCGGCGTGTCGCGCAGGAGCACCATCGCATCGACCAGCCGGTCACGATCGACGGTCAGCGACACCTCGCCGACCAGATCGGTCGCCTCGAGCAGCATGTCGCCGAGCGCCGCAGTCGCCGTGTCGATGACGCCCGGGTTCAGATCGGGCGTGTAACGTGGTGCGGGTGCCCTCACGACACACCTCCAACGTTTGTGTCGAGCGAAGTCGCGACACGGGCCACAACGTCCGACAATTGCTTCTCGACTACGCTCGAAACGAACGGAGGTTGGGAGGAGCGCACTGCGACGATCACCGTTCGATCGTCCCGCTACGGCGAATCTTCCGCTGCAACTGCATGATCCCGTAGAGCAGCGCCTCGGCGGTCGGAGGGCAGCCGGGGACGTAGATGTCCACCGGCACGATCCGGTCGCAGCCGCGTACGACGCTGTAGCTGTAGTGATAATAACCGCCGCCGTTCGCGCACGATCCCATCGAGATCACGTACTTCGGCTCGGACATCTGGTCGTACACACGGCGTAGTGCCGGGGCCATCTTGTTGCACAGGGTGCCAGCGACGATCATCACGTCCGACTGGCGCGGCGATGCGCGCGGGGCGGCGCCGAAGCGTTCGAGGTCATAGCGCGGCATGTTGACGTGGATCATCTCGACCGCGCAACACGCCAGGCCGAACGTCATCCACCACAGGCTGCCGGTCCGCGCCCACTGGAACAGGTCTTCGGTCGAGGTGACCAGGAAGCCCTTGTCGGTCAGTTCGCCGTTCAGGTCGTTGAAGAACGCCTGATCGGGAAGCGTACCGGCCGGCACCGGATTAAGCTCTACTCCCAATCGAGTGCTCCCTTCTTCCAGGCATAGACGAGGCCGAGCGCAAGCTCGCCGATGAAGACCATCATCGAAATCCACGCGACCCAGCCGAGGTCGAACACGGTCACCGCCCAAGGATAAATGAAGGCGGCTTCGAGATCGAAGATGATGAACAGGATGGCCACCAGATAGAAGCGCACGTCGAACTGGCTGCGCGAATCCTCGAACGCAGGAAAGCCGCATTCATATTCGGTCAGCTTCTCCGGCGTCGGCTTGTGCGCCCCGGTGAAGCGCGCGGCGATCATCGGCAGGAACACGAAGGCTCCCGACAGGACGAGCGCGATCCCCAGGAACATCAAAATCGGCAGATAGTGCGACAGGTCGACCAAAATTGGCTCTCGCAAGTGCGAACAAAGGGATGCCGCGGCTTTAGGCCGGGGGTCTGCGGGGGGCAAGGGTTTGAGGGTGTGAGAATGATTCTCAAATGGCGCCCGATATCCGCCCCGACACGTGCCGGGTCCCGGAAACTAGCGCAGTGCGCCGGCCAGGAGCTTGTGGATGCGAGAGTGCATCTGGTCGTTGGCGGCCAGCACTTCGCCCTTCTCCACCGCGCGGTCGGTGCCGCGGAAATCGGTGACGAAGCCGCCGGCTTCCTTCACCAGCAGATAACCAGCCGCGACGTCCCACGGCTTCAGGCCCGATTCCCAGAACGCGTCGTAGCGGCCCGCCGCGACCCAGGCGAGATCGAGCGCGGCCGATCCGAACCGGCGGATGCCCGCAACCTCGGGCGCGACCGCGCCGAAGATGCGGCTCCACTGCGCGAAATCGCCGTGGCCGAGGAACGGGATGCCGGTTGCGACCACTGCATCGGCAAGTTCGCGGCGCGACGACACGCGCAGGCGATTGCCCTGAACCCACGCGCCGCGCCCCTTCTCGGCCCAGAAGCCTTCGTCGGTGATCGGCTGATAGACCATGCCGTGGGTGACGCCGCCGACCGGATCATCGACTGCGATCGAGATTGCGAAATGCGGGATGCCATGCAGGAAATTGGTCGTGCCATCGAGCGGATCGACGATCCACCGCGGCTTCGTCGGATCGCCCTTGATCTCGCCTGCTTCCTCGACCAGCAATCCCCAGTCGGGGCGCGCGTGGCGCAGTTCCTCGACGATCGTCTCTTCGGCGCGCTTGTCGGCCATCGACACGAAATCGGCCGGTCCCTTGCGACTGACCTGCAGGTTCTGCACCTCGCCGAAGTCGCGACGCAGGCGGGGTGCCGCCTTGCGGACCGCGCGTTCCATGATCGAGATGAGGCCGGAATGGGAAACCATGTTTTACCTTCTAAGCCCTCTCCCCTTCAGGGGAGTTTGAGGTCGGTCATTTCTGGTTGGGAGAGGGGGAGGTCTCACCGAGACATTCCCTAATTCCGCGCCGCGGGCAAAGCCCGCGTCGTCGGCCGAGCGGTGCTCGTCGGCCGAGCGGTGCTCGCCGGCCGGGCGGCCGCTTGTGCGATATAGCTACGCTATTTCGTCTCAATCGGCTCGCCGAACATACGTCTGCTCGTACACATCCACCACGATCCGCGTCCCCGCGCCGATATGCGGCGGCACCATCACGCGCACACCGTTTTCCAGGATCGCGGGCTTGTAGCTCGACGAGGCGGTCTGCCCCTTCACCACGGCGTCGGCCTCGACGATCAGCGCCTCGATCGTGTCGGGCAACTGGACGCTGATCGGGCGTTCTTCCCAAAGCTCCATGACGACATCCATGCCGTCCTGCAGGAACGCTGCGGCGTCGCCCAGGATGTCGGCGTCGAGCGTGATCTGTTCGTAGGTGTTCTTGTCCATGAACGTCAGGGTGTCGCCTTCGCGGAACAGGAACTGGAAATCCACGGTGTCGAGCCGGACGCGCTCGATGCTCTCGGCGGAGCGAAAGCGGACGTTGTTCTTGCGGCCGTCGATCAGGTTCTTCATCTCGACCTGCATGTACGCGCCGCCCTTGCCGGGCTGGGTGTGCTGGATCTTGACCGCGCGCCAGATGCCGCCCTCATATTCCAGGATGTTGCCGGGGCGAATCTCGACCGCGTTGATCTTCATGGGAAACCTGCAGATGTGAAAAGAGCGTGGGCAGCCCCTTAACGCCGCAGGTTCCCGCCGACAAGCAGGGGGTAGGGATTGACCGGCTCCCCCTGCCACCAGCGATCGCCGAGCCCCATCCGCGATACGCCGAAGTGCAGATGATAATTGCCCGGACCGGCATTGCCGGTGTCGCCGACGAACGCGATGTGCTGGCCTGCTGCGACACGCGCGCCCTCGGCGATGCCCGGCGCGTAGGCGGCGAGGTGCGCGTAATAATAGCTCCAGCGCCGATCGGGCGAACGGATATACAGGGTGTGTCCCCCGGCCCCGCTGTCGAACAGCTTCTCGACCGTTCCGGCCGTGGCCGCCAGCACCGGTGCGCCGCCCGGTGCCATGATATCGGTGCCCTGGTGCGCGCGCGCGCCGCCCGCGCGGGACTGACCCCAGGTATCGACGATCCTCTGTGGCGCGACGCCCCTGACCGGGATCACGATGCCGTCGGGCGTGACGGCGCGCGGCGATCTGGCGCGGGCAATCACGTCTTCGACCACCGCCTCGCGACGGCTGCCGGTGAACCGGATCATCGATGCCGCAGCAACGCCGAGCATCACGAAGAAGGCGACGGTGAACAGGCCGAATTTCCGAAGCCCCCTCCCCGTTCGTTTCGAGCGCAGTCGAGAAACCGGGCTGGCGATGTGCTCATGTTTCTCGACTTCGCTCGCAACGAACGGTGGAGAGGTATTCGACGTCACGGCTGAAACACCGCCTTGGTCCCGGGCTTCACCATCAGCGCCAGTCGCGCGACATCCCAGTTGGTCAGGCGGATGCAGCCGTTGCTTTCGGTCCGTCCGATCTTCGACGGCTCGGGCGTACCATGGATGCCGTAGTGCGGCTTCGACAGGTCGAGCCAGACCACGCCGACCGGATTGTTCGGCCCCGGCTGGATCACCGCCTCCTTTGCGCCAGGCTTGCTGCCGGCGATCAGCTTCGGATCATATTTCCAGTCGGGATTGTAGGCCGCGCCCTTGATCGTCCACGTGCCGATCGGCAGGGGGAATTCGGCCGACCCCATCGTCGCGCTGAACTGCGCCACCAGCCTGTCGTCCTTGTCGAGGACGCGCAGTACCCCGTCGGACTTGTCGACGACGACATGGTCCGCCGTCGGCTGTTGCGCATCGACGTTGAGCATCGTCACCGTCGCCTTCCAGGCCGGATCGGTGATGTCATAGGCGCGCGATGTCGGCAGCGCGTTGGGGAATACGACCGGGGTCCCCGCCTTGAGCAGCGTCTCGCGGCTGTTGAGCGCGACCAGCGTCTCGGGCGAGGTGTGGAACATCTCGGCCAGCTTCTCCAGCGGCGAGCGGTACGCCAGCGTCGTCAGCTTCGCCTGCTCCTGATAATCCTTCGGAATCGGATTGACGTACGGACCGGCCAACATCTCCGGCGTCAGCGCGATCGTCCGGGTCGGGCGCCAGTTGCGGTACTGATACAATGCGCGCAGCGTCGGCTGATCGATCTTGCCTGTGCGCGGCAGGTCGCGGCTTTCCTGAAATCCTTTCAGCGCGGCGACGAGTGACTGGCCGCCCTTCCCGTCCAGCACACCCGGACCAAAGCCAAGCTTGTCGAGGATCACCTGCACGTGGAGGATGTTGCGATCGACCGTGACCTGGGCCGATGCCGGCATTGCCGCGGCGGACAGCGCCAGACACCCCATACCGACCAGAAACTTGCGCATGTACACCTCCCAGAACGCGGAACACCTGCGTAACGATGGGGGGCGGCGTTGTTTCCGCTGTCAGTGCTTCTTCGCCAGCAGGTCGGCGAACGCGCGCACCGCCATGGATTCGTCACCGCCCCACACCGCGTTCGACACTGCCAGGAAGTCGGCCCCCGCCGCGATCAGCGGCGCGGCATTGGCGGGCGTGATCCCGCCGATCGCCACGCTGGGGATCTCGAACAGCGCGCCCCACCATGCGAGGATCGAGGGATCGGGCTTTGCCTGCGTGTCCTTGGTGGTTGTCGGATAGAATGCGCCGAACGCGACGTAATCCGCCCCCGCCTCGCCGGCTTCCATCGCCAGATGCCGGCTGTCGTGACAGGTCACGCCGATCTGCGCGTCCGCTCCCAGGATATCGCGCGCCTCGCGCGGGTCGCCGTCGCCCTGGCCCAGGTGGACGCCGTCGGCGCCGATCCGCTTGGCGAGGCTCACATCGTCGTTGACGATGAACGCGACGTCGGCATCGCCGCAGATCCGGCGCAGCGGTTCGGCCAGCGTCGCGGCGACATGCTGGTCCACGCCCTTCACGCGGAACTGGAACGCGGCGACCGGCCCCGCGTCCAGCGCGGCGCGCAGGCGGTCGGGGAACGCGCCGGACACGTCGAGCGGCGAGATCAGATACAGTTCGCAGGGACCGTAATGATGGCCCGATTTCTGTTCGCGCGCGAAACGATCCGCGAAATTGGGGTCGAGCGGGCCGAGCGGGTCTTCGTGATCGATCATCCCCCTGCCCTAGCCGCCGAAGCAGGCCCGCTCAATCGGCGATCGCTTCGCGTGAGTTCAGCCATGATGCACGTCGCTCGCGCTAACAGATTATCAACCGCGCAGGCCCCAGACAGTCCGGCATGTTCGGCGCAGCGTATCAGCGATTCGCAATATGGGCGGCACTGCTCGGCGCCCCGCTGCCGGCCGCCGCCTCGATCCTCGATTACGTCGGCCAGTGCGTACCGTTCGCGCGCGCCGCGTCCGGCGTACAGATCTATGGCGATGCCTGGACGTGGTGGGAACAAGCCGCCGGCAAGTATGAGCGCGGGCACAGCCCCCGCGTCGGCGCGGTGGTCGCCTTCGCCCGCTCGGATCGCTTGCGGCTGGGCCATGTCGCCGTGGTCAGCCGTGTCGTCGAGAAGCGCGTCCTGATGCTGACCCACGCCAACTGGTCGCGGATCGACGGACGACGCGGGCAGGTCGAACAGGACGTGACGCTGTTCGACGTATCGCCGCGCAACGACTGGTCGTCGGTGCGGGTGTGGTTCCGCGGATCGACCGGTCTGGGCGGGTCGGTCTATCCGGTGCACGGCTTCATCTATGGTCCCAAAAGCGGCGTGACGCGCGAACTGAGCGGTCGTGCGCCCGATTACGTCGGGTCGCTGATCGACGCCTACGTTCCCTGATCCGTCACCGCCCCGCGTCGTGACCGGGACACGCTCCATTCGACCGGCCCGTCTCTGGTCGATCCTGCTGGTCATCGCAGCGATCGGCGGCGCTCTGCGTGTCGCGGCGGCACAGGGCGGGCTGTGGCTGGACGAGGCGTGGTCGGCCGTCTTCGCCCGCGACGTGGCGACCCCGGCGGGCGTGTTCATGAATATCCACCACGACAACAACCATCACCTCAACACGCTGTGGCTGCAGCTGGTCGGGATCGACGCGGCGCCGATCCTTCAGCGCGGGTTGTCGATCGCCTGCGGGACGGCGGCGGTCGTCGTCGCCGGGCTGATCGCCGCGCGACAGGGGCTGACGGCGGCGACCTGTGCGGCGCTGCTGTTCGCCGTATCGCCGATGCTGGTGACCTATGGCAGCGAGGCGCGCGGCTACGCGCCGATGCTCCTATGCCTGCTGCTGGCGGTGCTGGTGACCGAACGCTGGCTGGAGGATCGTAATCGCCCTGCCCCGACGATCGGGCTGACGCTGGCGTTCGTGCTGGGGATCCTGTCGCAACTGACGATGGTGTTCGGGATTCTGGCCATCGCCGGCTGGGTGGCCTGGCGAGCACGGCGCGACGCCATCAGCCTGCTGGCGATGCCGCTGATTGGAAGCGCCGGCCTCGTCGCGACGATCCTCTGGGTGCTGCCTGGTGCCAGCGGCTTCCAGTTCGGCAACTATCAGCGCTTTGCGTTCGCCGACTTCCTCACCGGGCTGGATGGCGTCATCGACTATGGTTTCGGCATCGCCGCAACTTCGGGGGCGTTTCTCGTTGCCGCAATCGCGCTCGTCATGCTGCGCGCGACGAGGACGAGCCTGTACGTCCTTGCGATCTTCGGTCTCCCGCTCGGGGTGGCGTTGCTCCAGCTGGGCAATCCCGGCATCCCGCGCTATTATCTGGTGTCGCTCATGGCGCTGCTGCTGCTGGCGAGCGAGGCTTTCGCCGCACTCGTCTCCCGGCCCGGCTGGCCTCGCGTACTGGCCGTAGCGCTCCTCGCGGTCGTGACGATGGCCAGTAGCTGGCACGACGTGCGCCTGATCGCCAACCGCCGTGCCGATCCGGGCGCGGTGATCGCGACGATCGCCCGCGCTGCCCCGGCGGGAGCGACGATCGCGATCGACCGGCCACGTGCGTCGGCGGTGATCGAGGTCGCCGCCGCGCGGCGCGGCTATCCGCTCAGGCTCGACGCCTGCGGCCGCTTCCTGTTCGTCGATCGCGACGGCACCGAACCCTTCCCCGCCACGCCCACCCGCTGCGGCGCAGGCTACGCTCCCGTCGCTGCAGCGGCCCCGACCGGCCTGTCGGGCACCCACTGGACTTTGTACGAGCGCCGTCCCTAAACACGGCCATGTTCTTCGGTTTCATCGACGAGTTGCGCGCCGCCGGCATCCCCGCCAGTCTGAAGGAGCATCTCGTCCTGCTCGAAGCGCTCGACAAGGACGTGATCGAGCGTACGCCCGAGGCGTTCTACTACCTCGCCCGCGCGACGTTCGTGAAGGACGAGGGGTTGCTCGATCGCTTCGACCAGGTGTTCGCGAAGGTCTTTCGCGGCGTCGCCACCAGCTACGGTGTGCAGGGCGCCGACATTCCGGCCGAGTGGCTGAAATCGGTCATGCAGAAATTCCTGACGCCCGAGGAAATGGCGAAGATCGAGTCGCTGGGCAGCTGGGACGAGATCATGGAGACGCTCAAGCAGCGCCTGGCCGAACAGGAGGGCCGTCACCAGGGCGGCAACAAGTGGATCGGCACCGGCGGCACGTCGCCCTACGGCAATTCGGGCTATAACCCAGAGGGCGTCCGGATCGGCGGCGAATCGACCCACAAGCGCGCGATCAAGGTATGGGACCAGCGCGAGTCCAAGAACCTCGACAACACACGCGAGCTGGGCACCCGCAACATCAAGGTCGCGATGCGCCGCCTGCGCCGCTTCGCCCGCACCGGTGCCGCGGACGAGCTGGACGTCGACGGCACGATCGAGGGGACCGCCAAACAGGGCTGGCTCGATATCCGGATGCGGCCGGAACGGCACAATGCGGTGAAGCTGCTGCTGTTCCTGGACGTCGGCGGATCGATGGACCCGTTCGTGAAGCTGTGCGAGGAGCTGTTCAGTGCGGCGACCGCCGAGTTCAAGAACCTCGAATTCTTCTACTTCCACAATTGCCTGTACGAAGGCGTGTGGAAGGACAACCGCCGCCGCTTCGCCGAACGCACACCGACATGGGACATCCTCCACAAGTTCGGCCACGACTATAAGGTCGTGCTGGTCGGTGACGCATCGATGAGCCCGTACGAGATCACCCATCCCGGCGGATCGGTCGAGCATATGAACGACGAAGCGGGCGCGGCGTGGCTGCACCGGCTGACCAACACCTATCCCGCGACCGTGTGGTTGAACCCCGTTCCGCAGGAGCAATGGGGCTATTCGCAATCGGTGCGGATCATCCGGGAATTGGTGAACGACCGCATGTACCCGCTGACGCTGGCCGGGCTGGACGACGCGATGCGGGAGTTGGGGCGCAAGCAGTGAGGGTTGGGATCGGATTGATTTTAGCTATTCCGCTGCTCTCCGCCTGCAGCGACAAATCGAGTCGGCCACCCATCAGGGCATATAAGGAACCGCTCGACCAATTTCGCGCAGCTACGGGTCACCTGTTCGGCACACCTTGTTACAGGCGGATGACCGGAGAGACGGAGGTTGTCGAATTTACCGGCTTTGAAAGATGCTACGTGCTGACCTCATCTCGTCGATATCGCGGAGTGTGGCTCACGGATTTCGAAGCGTCGCAGTTTATTCCGGGTGCATCGATTGCGCCAGCGAGCTGGCGGTTCACGCCAGACGCTATTGAGCTTTCCATTGGCCGTTCGTCAAACCCGTTGCTGGTCAAAACAATGGCCGATTCCCCCCGCCGAGCATACCGCGTCGAATTTATCGGGACGGAAATTGCCTATCCGGGGCGAAATCGTTTCGGGGTACTGCAACGCAGAGTACTGGTCGATCAACTGATCTCTGCCCGACCGCTGACAGCCCCCACCCGCACCGAGATATGCACACCAGAGTGCATGCCGTTCGACGATCCGACCTAAAGCCGCTCCACCGCCCGCCGCAGTTTCCGCAGCGTCTCCGCATCGCCCACCGGTGCGTTCGCCGCCTGCCCCGCCAGGGCCATCAGCCGCACCGCGCCGAAGCTTGCCGCCAGACCCTTCAGCCGGAACGCCGCGGCGATCCATGCCGCCGACGTCTCCGCGCGGGTCAAGGTCGTGACCCCGCTCTTCGCGCTGGACAGGAACGCCTCGCGCAGTTCGGCGATCAGCGCGGGTTCGTCGCCCACGGCTGCCGCCAACGTCGCATCGATTGCACCGGGATCATAAGCCATGCCGCGATCCTAGGGCCGCATGCTTAAGGGACAGTTTCGGCTTTCCCCTATCGTGACGCCGAAATCGTGATACATGTCCCAGAATGAACGGGGGTTCTCGCATTATGGGCTTGCGTCCGGCAACGGAGGCTGAATTGGCCGCGGACTTTCCGGCGATCGATGCGGGTGGATATGCCGAGCCGATCGATGCCGACGACTGGGCGGCGCTGGAGGATGCCGAGGGGCCGCGCCTGGCCTGGGCGATGCCGGTGCTGGGCACTCTGGTGTCGCTGGCGTGGGTCGGCACGATGCTGTGGTTCGCGCGCGCCGCGTTCCCGCTACCCCCTATCGCCTTCGTCCAGTTCGCAGCTGCCCTGTGCGTCGTGCCGACTTTGGTCGCGGTCCTGTGCCTGCTCGCGCTGCGCACCAGCCGGGCGGAGGCGCATCGCTTCGGTGCTACCGCGCGGGCGATGCGGGCCGAAGCCGCCAACCTCGAGCGGACGATCCACGCGCTCGGCCAGCGGATCGAGGCCAATCGCCGCGCGCTGACCGAACAGGCGCAGTCGCTGGTCACGATCGGCGACGCCGCATCGCAGCGGCTGACCGCGACGACCGCCAACCTGACCGCCGAGGCGCAGATCCTCGACACGATCGGCGGGTCGCTGGTCCGCGCCGCGGACGAGGTCGAGGCCAAGCTACAGACGGTGTTCGATTCGCTGCCCAAGGCGCATGTCGAGACTGCGAAGATCAGCACGTCGCTGACCGCGCTCGGCTTGGCCGCGAGCGAGCGCACTGCCGACCTCAACGCCGCGCTGGTGGCGCTGGCCGATCGTGGTCGCGCGGCCGATGAAGTCGCCGGCGGTGCGGCGATGCGGCTGAGCGCCCACATCGAGCGGATGGAATCGTCCAGCGACACCGCCGCCGCGCGACTCGATGCCGCCGCGGCGGAAATGTCGGCGTCGGTCGATGCGGTGCTCGACCGCGCGGCACACGCCATCGACGAATCGCGCAAGGGCATCGGCGCCCAGGGCGAAGCGATGCTGGCGATGCTGGGCGCCAGCCAAGCCGCGCTAGAGAAATCGGGCCGCGACGGCGCGGACGCCTTGCAGAGCCGCCTTGCCGCGGTCGAGGCTGCGATCGAGCGCATCGCCGGCCGGCTCGGCGAGGAACAGGGCCGCACCGACACGCTGTTCGAGGCGCTGGTCGTCGGGGTCGACGGCGCGTCCGACCTGCTCGATCGCCTGCATGTCGAGGGGCAGGCCAAGAGCCAGCAGCTGGCCGCGTCGATCAGCGCGCTGGCCGCATCGACCGAAGCGATGACCGAGACGATGCGCGTCGGCGAATCGACCGCGCGCACGTTGATCGGGTCGGCTGAGGAACTGCTGACTTCGCTCGATTCCTCGGCGCGCGAGATTGACGAGACATTGCCCGACGCGCTGTCGCGACTGGACGAGCGGATCGTCGAGAGCCGCCGCCTGGTCGGCAGCGCCAAACCCGAGCTGCTCGCGCTCGTCACCGCCGCCGAAAGTACCCATGTCGCGGTCGAGGCGGTCAACAGCCTGGTCACCGCCGAACGGATCAAGCTCACCGAGATCACCGCGACGCTGACCGAAGCGCTCGACATCGGTCAGGACAAGGCGCTGACGATGGACAATGTCGTCGGCGATGCGATCGCCAAGACGCGTCGCTTCGCCGAGGACGCCGCGCCGCAGCTGGTCGAGGCGCTGACCCGCATTCGCGAAACCGCCGATCGCGCCGCCGACAGCGCGCGGACCGTGCTGGAATCGGTCGTGCCCGACGCGGCATCGGCGATCGAGACGGCCAGCGCCGATGCGGTCCGCCGCGCCTTTGCCCGCGCGCTGCCCCAGCCCCTGTCCGAACTGCGCGAAGCATCCGAGGGTGCGGTCGATGCCGCGACCCGCGCGTCCGAGCGGCTGTCGCAGCAACTGATGACCATCGCCGAATCGACCGCCGCGATCGAGGCGCGGATCGATGCCGAGCGCGCCGATCGCGATGCCAGCAACCAGGATAATTTCGCACGGCGCGTGTCGCTGCTGATCGAGGCGCTGAACTCGGCGTCGATCGATATCTCCAAGACGTTCAGCCACGAAGTGACCGACAGCGCGTGGTCGGCCTATCTGAAGGGCGATCGCGGCGTATTCACTCGCCGTGCCGTTCGCCTGCTCGACGCCGGCGAAGCGCGCGAGATCGCGCGCCTGCACCAGGACGACGCCGAATTCCGCGAACATGTGAACCGTTACATTCATGATTTCGAGGCGATGCTGCGCCAGATCCTGACGCAGCGCGACGGATCGCCGCTGGGCGTGACGTTGCTGTCATCGGACATGGGGAAGCTGTACGTCGCGCTGGCGCAGGCGATCGAGCGGTTGCGGGCGTAATGTATTTCGTCGCAGTGTAGCGAGACTTATTGTCTCGATCGCAATATCCAAACCGTTCGCCCTGAGCGACGTCGAAGGGCATGAGACTCATGTACTTCGACTTCACTCAGCACGAACGGAGGGAGTTCGGGGCGTAAGCCCGCAGCTTACAGCGCCGCCAGCGCCTTCTCGACACCGTCCATGGTGAACGGCTTCGGCAGCACCGGCCGGCCCTTGTGTGCATCGACGATCGACCCGTCGCCGCCGCCGGTCGCCAGCAGGAAGGGGACGCCCGCCGCGGCAAGCGCATCGGCGATCGGCCAGCTCTGTTCGCCGCCGCGCAGGTTGACGTCCAGAATGGCGCCGTCGATGCCGCCATCGGCGATCAGGGCGAGTGCGGAGTCAACGCTGTCGGCGGTGCCTGCGACTTGCTTATCGAGCGCGTCGAGGAAATCCTCGAGCATCATGGCGATCAGGGGTTCGTCCTCGACGATGAGGATACGCTGCGTACTGGACATGGAATCGCCCATAGAAATCAATCGCTACGCCGCCAAGTCATTTCGGTTGCGATGACGTCGCGGCCAGCGTGTCGCGCGCCGCCTCGGCAAGCTGCTGGACCGAGAATGGCTTTGGCAAAAACTGGACGTTGTCGAGGTCGATCGACCGGCGCAGTTGCTCCTCGGCATAGCCCGACATGAACAGGATCGGGATCGCGGGGAACCGCTTGCGCACCGCGCGGGCCATCGTCGGCCCGTCCATCGTCGGCATGACGACGTCGGAGATCAGCAGGTCCGGTGCCTGTCCGTCGGCCAGCATCTCCAGCGCGACTTCGCCGTTCTCGGCCGTGCGCACCGTGTAGCCCTGCCGCGTCAGCGCGCGTTCGGCGACGGCGCGCACCATGTCCTCGTCCTCGACCAGCAGGATCGTGCCGGTGCCCCAGGTTTCACCCGCCTTGGCCTTCGGCACCACGGCCTGCGCGACCTGCCCCGCGGCGGCGGAGTGCACGGGCAGGTAGATGGTGAACGCCGCCCCCGATCCGCGAACGTTCTCCGCAAATATATAGCCGCCCGACTGCTTGACGATGCCATAGACGGTGGACAGGCCCAGCCCCGTCCCCTTGCCGACTTCCTTGGTGGTGAAGAACGGCTCGAAGATCTTTGGCAACACATCGGCAGAGATGCCAGTGCCGGTGTCCGAGATGCGCAGCGCCGTATAGTCGCCGACCGGCAGCACGTCCTCGTCCATCTGCCGCACCTGGGCTGCGCTGACCGCCATCGTCTCGATCGTCAGTACGCCGCCGCCGTTGGGATGGACGGTCAGCATCGCGTCGCGCGCGTTCACCGCCAGGTTGACGACGACCTGTTCGAGCTGGCCGGGGTCGGCGCGGACCTGCCCCAGGTTCCGGCCGTGCTGCACCACCAGTTCGACCGTCTCGCCAAGCAGCCGCTTGAGCAGGTTCGACACTTCAGAAATCACGTCGGGCAGCTGGAGCACCTGCGGCCGGAGCGTCTGCTGGCGCGAAAAGGCCAGCAGCTGGCGGGTCAGGCCCGCGGCGCGGTTGGAATTGGTCCTGATCTGCTGGATGTCGTCATAGTCGCTGTCGCCGGGCGTATGGCGCATCAGCATCAGGTCGCAGTGGCCGATGATCGCGGTCAGGATGTTGTTGAAATCGTGCGCGACGCCGCCGGCCAACTGGCCGACCGCCTGCATCTTGGTCGCCTGCGCCACCTGATGCTTCAGCCGGCCTTCCTCGCTGTTGTCCTTCAGGCTCATGAGCACCGCCGCCTCGCCCAGACCGCGCGCGCCGGCCAGGCTGACCTGTACCGGTTCGTCGGGCCGTTCGGCGAAGCGTACCGGCAACTGCGTCGCATAGCCCCCGCCGCCGGCGAAACGGCGGATCGCGTCGGCCAGCGCGCCCTTGTCCTCCCGGACGACCAGGTCGCCGGGATAGAGCGGTGATGCGCCCGCGCCGACGCCGGACGCGCGCTGGAACGCATCGTTCATGTGGACGAACCGACCATCGCGATCGACCAGCGCAAGCGGTACCGGCAGGAGTGCGATCAGCGAGCGGACATGGCTGGCGGCGTTCGATCCGATCGCCGGAACCGCCACACTCATTTCCTCGTCGAGCAATGCGACCAGCATCGGCGCATCGTCGCCCTCGAGGAAGGGCACCTGCAGCACCCGCAACGGGTTGCCGGACAGACCCTCACGCTCGAACCGCACCAGACCGGCGCTGTCGGTAATCAGGAAGCGGGCGAAGTCGCGCCCCTCGACCGCGCCTTCCTCATGCCCCATCGCGCGGGTCCGCAACACCCGGTTGGCCGTCCGGATGCGGCCATCGGGCGACAGCATCGCCAGCATGATTCCCGCTTCGCCCATCCGGTCGCCGTCCGCGCCGGCGATCAGTTTCGCGGCATGGGCGATCGCATCGCCGGCATCGGTCGCGGCGAAGCGCCACAACAACATGTCGTCGCCGATACGCGTCACCCGCGCATCGACCTTCGCCCCGCCCACCGCGAGCGTGGCCTGTCCGCTGCCGTCGCGCCAGGCCGCGCGTCCGGCAATCCCCAGCCGCTCGGTTTCGGCGTCGCCGATCCGGAGGTTGGGCGGCGTCGGGTACCCGCGAAACAGCGTTTCATATCGGTCGTTGGCGCAGACAATCCGACCGGCGCGGTCCGTGACCGCGATCGCATCGGCCGACGTCAGCGCAATGGCATGGGCCACGCTCCAGTCGGGCTCCGCCGCGACCGCGGATGCCGCGGGAAACAAGGACCAGATCGCGAAGATCGCGCCGGCGAAGACGATTGCAGCGGCGGCAAATCCGGCCGCCACGATGACATCGCCGACGACCCATAGTACCAGCGCCGCCGCGGCGATCCCGCTGCCGACGGTGATGCCGAGGGTACGCCAAGGTGCGGCAGAGCGGGGGGACGGAACGACCGGGGTCATCCCCGCGTCTTGTCCGCCCCCCGCCCCAACCGTCAAGCGCGAAGCTTGCGCAGCTACCAGATGCGTACGCGCTGGTCGGGCGTCAGGACCAGCTTCTGGCCGGGCGTCGGCTTGAACGCGGCGTACCACGGATCGAGGTTCCGGACGACCCAGACGCGCTGCTGCGACGGCGAATGCGGATCGGTCAGCAACTGGTTGCGCAGCGCCGCCTCGCGGTAGTTGCGGCGCCAGACCTGCGCCCAGCCGAGGTAGAAGCGTTGGTCGCCGGTGAATCCGTCGATCACCGGGGCAGGCTTGCCCTTGAGCGACATGCGGTAGGCGTCATAGGCGGCACTCAGGCCGGCCAGGTCGGCGGTATTCTCGCCCAGCGTCAGCCCGCCCTTCACGTGAAAGCCGGGCAGCGGTTCGTAAGCGTCATATTGCGCGACCAGCTTGTCGGTCCGCGCCTTGAACGCCGCGACATCGGCCGGCGTCCACCACTGGGTCAGCTTTCCGGTGATGTCGTACTTCGATCCCTGGTCGTCGAAATGATGGCTGATCTCGTGCCCGATGACGGCACCGATGCCGCCATAGTTGACCGCCGGGTCCGCCTTTGGATCGAAGAACGGCGGCTGCAGGATCGCCGCCGGGAAGGTGATGGCGACCAGAGTCGGGCTGGCCGATGCGTTCACCGTCATCGGGGCCATGCCCCACTCCCAGCGGTAGATCGGCTTGCCGAGCTTGCCGACGTTATAGTCGTGCCGCCACTGCGCGGTGCGCAGGTCGTTGCCGAATGCGTCGCCCGCACGGATCTCCAGCGAACCGTAGTCATGCCACTTGTCGGGATAGCCGATGCGCGGCTCGAACGCGTCGAGCTTGGCCAGCGCCTTGGTTCGCGTGGCCGGCGTCATCCAGTCGAGTTTGGCGACGCGCGCCTTCATCGCCAGCACGACGTTCTTGACCAGCGCGTCCGCGGCCGCCTTGGTTTCGGGCGGGAAATACTTGGCGACATAGAGCTTGGCGATGTCGTCGGTCAGCGCGCCCTGCGTGAAGCCGACAGCGCGCTTCCATCGCTCCTGCTGCTGCGGCGTGCCCGAGATGGTGGTGCCGAAGAACGCGAACCGCTCCTTGTCGAACGCGGCCGGCAGGACCGAGGCGTAGCCGTCGAGCGAGCGGATCAGCAGCTGGTCGCGCAACACGCCGATCGGGGCTGCGCCGATCAGCCGCGCGATGCCGGCGATTGCATCGGGCTGCGCGACGATCAGCGTATCGACCGGCATCTGCGCGGCGGTCAGATAGCCGGCGAAGTCGAAGCCGGGCGAAGACCTGGTCAGCTCGGCGACGCTCATCTTGTTATAGCGCTTGTCCGCGTCGCGGCTCTGGATGCGGGTCCAGTGGACCTTGGCGATCTCCGTCTCGAAATCGACGATCGCCTTCGCCCGCGCTTCCGCATCGGCTTCGCCGGCCAGCGCGAACATCCGCGCGATATGCGCCTGATACGCGGTCTTCACCGCCGCCAGCTTGGGATCGGCGCTCAGGTAATAGTCGCGATCCGGCATGCCCAGGCCGCCCTGCCCGATGCTGACGATATAGGCGGTCGGATCCTTGGCGTCGGTGCCGACACCGGCCCCGAACGGGACCGACACGCCGTTGCGATCGGCCTCTGCCAGCAACCTGGCATAGCCGGCCTTGTCCACGCCCTTGATGCGGTCGAGCCACGGCTTGACGGGGCTGAGCCCCTTCGCCTCGATCGCCGCGGTGTCGAGATAGGCGGCATAGGCCATGCCGATCTTCGATCCCGGCCGTGCCTGCTCGGCCTCGATCAGGCCGCGCGTGCGCAGCTCCGACTGGTCGGACAGGACGTTGAACAGGCCATAGCTCGACTTGTCGTTCGGGATTGTCGTGCGCGTCAGCCACGTGCCGTTGGCAAAGGCGTTGAAATCGTCACCCGGCGCGACCGACCGGTCCATGCCCGCCTCGTCGAAGCCGAAGCTGCCATATTGTGGCGCGGTCGCCCTGGCTTTCGCGGGTGCCTTGGCCTGCGGTTCGGGCTGCGGATCGGGTCGGGCCTGGAGCGCCGTGCCCGCCGCGACGAGCGCGATGGCCGAGACGAAAGCGAGACGGGATGTGCGCATGAAGTTCCCCTGAGATCTGAAAGACGGAGTGGCAGACACGGATGCAGGCGTCATTCTCCCAGCCTAACCGG
This sequence comes from Pseudomonadota bacterium, assembly GCA_040388765.1. Taxonomy (GTDB): domain Bacteria; phylum Pseudomonadota; class Alphaproteobacteria; order Sphingomonadales; family Sphingomonadaceae; genus Sphingomonas. The sequence goes on from JAZKBG010000004.1 coordinate 55,946, forward strand.
CTGCTCCGCGCAATCAAATTATTGAGGATCAACCGTCACTTCTGTGTCGCGAACGCCACTTTCGCGCGACCCACAGCCGCCAGCCGAGCGCGGTCAGCGCATAGCCGAGCACAGCCGCGATCGCGGTCAGCACCAGCAGCCCGACGACCAGCGACGGCCCGGCCTCGGCGTACAGCCATTGCAGCCAGCCGATGTTCGCCTGCACCTTGTTCGCGATCGGCGTACCCGGCACGATCGCGTCGAGCCGCAGCACCTTGCGCCCGACCCAATAGGCACCGGCCCACAGGAACGGCGTCGTGAACGGATTGGTCAGGAACGTCGTCAGAGCGGCGGCGGGGATGTTGGCGCGCAACGGCAGTGCCAGCACGGCCGAGGCGGGGATCTGACCCAGCGGGATCAGGATGCCGGTGACCATCCCCAGCGCGACGCCGCGCGGAACGCTGCGTCGCGTGAACCGCCACAGCGCGGGTGCCAGCACACGGTGCGCGACGGGACGCAGATAGCGGTTCTGCTCCATGCTGTCGCGCGTCGGCATGTTGCGATGCGCCCAGCCGACCATCCGGCCCCACAGACCCACGTCAGCCACGATCGCGGAGCAACCGTCCCTGCTCGCGCTTCCAGTCGCGTTCCTTGATGGTATCGCGCTTGTCATGATCCTTCTTGCCTTTGGCGAGTGCGAGCTCGACCTTGGCGCGTCCCCTGGAATTGAAGTACACGGTCAGGGGCACCAGGGTCATGCCCTGTCGCGCCACGGCACCGTGCATCTTGTGTATCTCGCGTTCGTGAAGGAGCAATTTACGCGGGCGCTTGGGTTCGTGGTTGAACCGGTTGCCGTGGCTGAATTCGGGGATGTTGGCGTTGACCAGAAAGACCTGCTCGCCCTTCACTTCGGCATAGCTCTCGGCGATCGATCCTTCGCCGAAGCGCAGCGACTTCACTTCGGTCCCGGTCAGTGCGATGCCGGCCTCGAACACCTGTTCGATGTAATACTCGAACCGCGCGCGCCGGTTCTCGGCGACGATCTTGGTCTTCTCGAACTGGATGGGTTTGGGTCGGGACATGGCGGTGGCGATGTAGGGCGTCGCCCGGCTGAATGAAAGCGGAACGACGGTGCGCGATCAAACCAGTCCCGCATGGGCCAGGGCGGCGTCGACGGCGGCGCGGGCCGCGGCGGAGGGCGGCGTCATCGGCAGGCGCAGGTCGGGCGCGATCTCCGGCTTCAGACGGTTGAGCGCGTACTTCACCGGCCCCGGCGAAGCATCGGTAAACATCGCGGTGTGCAGCGGAAACAGCTGGTCGTTGATCGCCAGCGCGGCGGCATAGTTCCCCGCCGCGGTCGCCGCCTGGAACGCCGCGCACAGCTTCGGCGCGACGTTCGCCGTGACCGATATGCACCCCACCCCGCCCATCGCGTTGAACGCCAGCGCCATGTCGTCGTTGCCCGACAACTGGACGAACGACGTCCCGGCCCCTTCGCGATGCGCCGACACCCGCGGCAGGTCGCCGCTGGCGTCCTTGATCGCGACGATCCTCTCGAACGCGTTGGCCAGCCGGGCGACGGTCGCGGGCTGGATGTCGGTCACGGTGCGCCCGGGAACATTGTACAGCACGATCGGCAGGTCGCAGGCGTTCGTCACCGACTCGAAATGCGCGAAGATGCCGTCCTGGTTGGGTCGGTTGTAATAGGGTGGCACCATCAGCGCCGCATCGGCGCCGGCATCCCGTGCCGCGCGGATGTTCTGAATCGCGACCTGCGTGTCGTTCGATCCCGCGCCGGCGATGACGGGAACGCGACCCTGCGCCTGATCCACGCAGACGCGCACGACGTGGAAATGCTCGTCGAACGTCAGCGTCGCGCTCTCGCCGGTGGTGCCGCACGGCACCAGCGCGGCCGATCCTTCGTCAATCTGCCATTCAACGAAGGCGCGATACGCATCTTCGTCGAAGGCGCCATTGCGGAACGGCGTGACGAGCGCAGGAATGGAGCCGGAGAACATTGCGACGAACGGCCTTGATGGAGCGATATGACGGGTGGCGGATAGGGCGACAGGGCGTATCATGTCCAGCATGACGGGGTGGATGATCAGGGGCGGCCTGCTGGCCGTCGGCGTATCGGGCGTGGCGATGGCGGCGGGGGTCGGTCACGGCGCGATCACGGTGCCGGTGCGCTGGGTCGGGACACAGGTGACCCAGACGCTGCCACAGTATTTTCCGCAAAGGGCGATGGTTCAGCCGATCCCGGCCCCCGCCCCGGCCGATCCATTCGTCTACACGATCGACCAGTGGAAACGCATCCAGCAGTCCGACACGCTCTCGTTCGGCGACTATGCCAGTTTCCTGCTTGCCCATCCCGGCTGGCCGGGCGAGACGAGCCGTCGCGCGGTCGCCGAGACGGCGCAGGATTACAGCGGATCGACCGCACTGGCGCTGCGCTTCTTCGATCGCTTTCCGCCGATCACCGCGGCCGGTCGCGTCCGCTACGCCGAGGCGCTGGCAAGTGCCGGCCAGCCCGACAAGGCCGCCGACCAGGCGCGGCGCGCGTGGCGGATGGGGTCGCTGCGACCCGCCGACGAAAGCAGGCTGCTCGGGCTGTTTCCCGCCGCGCTGAGCGTGGACGATCACGATGCGCGCACCGACATGCTGTTGTGGCAGGGCGCGACGACCGCCGCGGCGCGCCAGATCGCCTTTGCCAGCGTTGCGCGACGCCCGATCTTCGATGCACGCATCGCCTATCGCACCAACGCTCCCGATGCCGCCGCGCGCGGCGCAGCTGTCGAGGCCTACGCGCTGAACGACGCTGGCTTCCTGGCCGATCGCGCCAATTGGCTGCGCGACAACGGCGCTAGCGGCACGGCGCGCGCGCAGCTTGCCCGGCCGCATGCGATCGCCGTCCCGCCGGGATCGGCGGAGAAATGGTTCGAGGCGCTGCTGAACGCTGCGCGCGGGGCGGCGGCGGATCGTCAGTATGCGGTCGCCTTCGATATCGCGCGCCAGGTCGACGACGCCTATCTGCCCGGCACCGACATCGCTTCGCGCCCGTTGGGCGAACGTGACGATTATACCAGCCTGACGTGGCTGGCCGGTACGACCGCGATGAAGGATCTCGGACGGCCGCGCGACGCCATCGGTATGTTCGAGCGCTATTCGCGCGGATCGAAAACGCCGACGACCCAGTCGAAGGGCCTATATTGGGCCGGTCGCGCCGCCGAGGCTGCCGGCGATGCCGCGGCCGCGCAGGGCTTCTATCAACGCGCGGCGGGTTTCGGCGACCTCTATTACGGCCAGCTTGCCAGCGAGCGCCTGCGCCTGCCGCTCAAGCGCCCCACGCCAGTCAACGCCGCGACGATCGATCCGGCCGCGCGCGCCGCCTTCGCCAATCGCGAGGTCGTGCGCGCCGCGCGGCTGCTCGGCCAGATGGACCGCCGCGTCGAACAGGGACAGTTCGTCCGCCAAATCGCGATCGACGCGACGACCGACACCGATCACGCGCTCGCCAACGAACTGTCGCAGCAGATCGGTCGCCCCGACCTGGGCGTGCTGGTCGGCAAGAGCGCGCTGCAGAACGGCCTGTCCGACTATACCGCCGCCGGTTATCCCAGCGTTCGCGTGCCGGCCGCGGCATCGGACAGCTGGACGATGGTCCATGCGATCGCGCGCCAGGAAAGTCAGTTCGATCGCGCCGCCGTCAGCCACGCCGGTGCGCGCGGGCTGATGCAGTTGATGCCCGGCACCGCGCGCGAAGTCGCGGGCAAGCTGGGGCTCGGCTACGACGCGTCGGCGCTGACCGTGAACACGGACTACAACATCCAGCTCGGATCGCATTATTTCGAGAAGATGCTCAGCCTGTATGGCAGTTATCCGCTGGCCGTCGCCGCCTATAACGCCGGCCCGGGCAACGTGAACAAATGGCTGCGCGCCAACGGGGATCCGCGGACGCCGGGCGTCGACATGATCGACTGGGTCGAGCGCATCCCGATCTTCGAGACCAAAAACTATGTCCAGCGCGTTCTAGAAAACGCCGTCGTCTATGACCTTATGAACCCGGACAAGGCCCGTTCGCGGGGGCCGGCGAACATGAGTTGGTATCTCGGCAAGACGACGCCGGGCTGATACGGTTCGCGGGCATGGACCGCCCCAATTACATCACCCCCGCCGGATACGCCGCATTGCGCAGCGAGTATGAGGCGTTGTTCGCCGGCGAGCGCCCGAAACTGGTCGAAACGATTTCCTGGGCCGCGGGCAATGGCGACCGGTCGGAGAACGGGGACTATATCTACGGCCGCAAGCGCCTGCGCGAGATCGACCGCCGACTCGGCTGGCTGTCGAGGCGGATGAAGGCGGCCAGGGTGGTCGATCCCGCCGATCAGGCAGATCGCACCCGCGCCTGGTTCGGCGCGATCGTCACCGTGGCGGACGAGGATGACGTCGAACGGACCCTGACGCTGGTGGGCGACGACGAAGCGGATGCCGGCGCTGGCCGGATCGGCTGGAACTCACCCTTCGCCCGCGCCCTGCGCGGTGCCGCGACCGGTGACGTGCGCCGCGTCGCGCTTCCTGCGGGCGAGCGGGAGTATGAAGTGATCGCCATCGCCTATCCACCGACGAGTGGCGGACGCATCGACGGTTGACCTTTCGTCGAGCCGTGTGGGACGTTGCGATTTCGCAACGATGGAGCGCAATGCCATGCCGATCCCTGCCGCCTTGTCCGACCGCCTGCTATCTCTTCTGCGTCTCGTGGCAGGTCTGGGATTTCTTCACCACGGCACGTCGAAGATATTCGGCGTTCCGCCGTTTCCGGCACCATTGAGTCCCTTGCTCACGGTCGCGGGCACGCTCGAGCTCGTCGGTGGGACGCTGATCGTGCTCGGGCTGTTCACCCGACCGGTCGCATTCGTGCTGTCGGGCATGAGCGCGGTCGCCTATTTCATGGCGCACGCGCCAAAGTCGCTCTATCCGTCGGTCAACGGCGGCGAGCCCGCGATGCTCTACGCCTTCATTTTCCTGTATCTCGCGGCGGCCGGTGCCGGCGCCTGGAGCCTAGACACCATGCGAAGCCGCCGATGAACGACGAAGTCCCCAACCGCAACATCGCGTTGCTGATCGATGCCGACAATGCGTCGGCCGCGACGTTCGATCCGGTCATCACGGTGCTGGCGGAACTGGGAACGGTCACGGTGCGCCGCGTCTATGGCAACTGGTCGAAGCCCGCGTTGAAGAGCTGGGTCGAGATGTCGCTGAAGCACGGCATCGAGCCGCAGCAGCAGTTCGACCTGACCAAGGGCAAGAACGCCACCGACATGAAGATGACGATCGACGCGATGGACCTGCTGTACCGCGGCAACGTCCAGGGTTTCGGCATCATGTCGTCGGACAGCGACTTCATGCCGCTCGCCACGCGCATCCGCCAGGAAGGGTTGCCGGTCTACGGCTTCGGCACGTCGAAGACGCCCGCGCCGTTCCAGCAGGCGTGCACCCGCTTCATCGATACCGGTGCGTTGAAGGAAGACGCCGCGCCGACTCCGGTCGAGGTGCCGCTGGCGGAATCTTTGCCCCCCGCGTCGGGCCGCGCCAAGCCCGAGCCGGCGGCCACGGGCAAGGCGATGGATGCCGACCTGCTCAAGCTGCTGATCGACAGCTACGACAATGTGCGTCGCGACGAGCGCGGCTTCGTCAGCCTGTCGGCGATGGGCCAGCTTGCCGCCAACCGCTCCAGCTTCGACGCGCGCAACTATGGGTTCAAGCGCCTGTCCGACCTGATCGAGGCGGTGCCGAATTTCCAGACCGAACGGCGCGACGACGGGCGCCTGTGGGTCAAGCGTTTGCGATAAACCGCAGGATCGAAAGGAGTTCGACCGCGTTGCGATGATGTGGGGACCGACCGCGCGGGCTCCGTTTCCGACGCGGTCGTCCATATCGACAGCGACCACCTGTTTTCGTCCCCGCCGCTCGTGGTCGCTCTTGGAGCATGACTGCGCGTGACATTTGCCGATCTCGACTATTATCGCCGCCGCGCGGAGGCTCAGCTGGAACTGGCGCAGAAGACCGAACTGGCCGCAGCGGTGTCCGCCCATGTCGTCATCGCCGAGCGCTATCTGGAACTGTGTGAACCGATCCGCGAGAGCGAGGTCGCCATGCAGGGCGGTGTTCCCCGCCTCAAACCCATGGCGTACGTGGACTGATCGTCCGCCGGTCGCGGTCCCGACGCGGGCCGTCGCAGATCCGACACGGTTGACGCCCGACGATGTGCATGACGCGCTCAGCCGAGTGGCCTGCCCCTCCCCCAAACGCTGCAAGTGCTTACGCAAGGTCATGACGGACCGTGCCGGGGCGGTCGTCCAGTATCTGGGGATTACATGATGGGTGCGATGCAACGCGTTCTGGTCAGTGGCCGCGTGCAACAGGTCGGGTATCGCGATTTCATGGTCCGGCAGGCGCACAAGCTGGGGATCACCGGCTGGGTCCGCAACCTGTCGGACGGGCGCGTCGAGATGCTGGCCGATGGCGATACCGCGTCGATCGAGGCTTTTCTCGCGCTGTCCCGCGAAGGCCCGCGGCTGGCGCAGGTCGAGGACGTCGCTGCCTTCCCGGTCGAGGATCGTGCCGTGAAAGGGTTCACCAAGCGGTTTACGGCATGAGGTCCTGGCAGCGTTGCCAAGCGCGGCACCTGCCTGATACGTTTCGACCATGACCGATGCTATTCCGCTGACCAATCAATGGCGCCGCGTGAAATTGCGCGTCGAGGATTATCTGGCGCTCGACAGGGCCGGCGCATTCGACGCCTATGGTCGTACGGAACTGATCGAGGGGGAGGTCGTCTACATGAACGCGCAGCATCGCCCGCATGCGCGGACCAAGTCGCGGCTGCACCTCTTGATCGCCAATGAACTGGTCAAAGCCGGCGGACATTACGAGGCTTTGGTCGAAGGCTCCGTATCGATGCCACCGCACAATGTTCCGGAGCCGGACATCGCGGTGACCGCCGAACCGGACGGCGACGGCCTGATCCCGCTGGCGTCGCTGGCGCTGATCGTCGAAGTCGCCGACACGACGATCCGAAACGACCTTGGCCGCAAGAAGAAGATTTACGCGCGGGAAGGCGTACCGGAATATTGGGTGGTGGACCTCCGAAAGGCCGTGTTCCACCAGTTATGGAACCCCACGGACGGGGTCTATTCCGACAGCCGCGAGATGCGTTTCGGCGAGCGCGTCTCAAGCACGACGATCGAGGGCCTCTCGATCGCCACCGACACGCTCGCCTGACGCCTCAGCGCGTCAGTTTCTTGTACGACAGCGCAGTCGGGCGATCCGCGGCATCGCCCAGGCGGCGGCGCTTGTCCTCCTCGTACGCATCGAAATTGCCCTCGAACCACTCGACGTGGCTGTTGCCCTCGAACGCCAGGATGTGCGTCGCCAGCCGGTCGAGGAAGAAGCGGTCGTGGCTGATGACCACGGCGCAGCCCGCGAAATTCTCGATCGCTTCCTCCAGCGCACCCAGCGTCTCGACGTCGAGGTCGTTGGTCGGCTCGTCGAGCAGCAGCACGTTGCCGCCCTTCTTCAGCATCTTGGCGATGTTGACGCGGTTGCGCTCGCCGCCGGACAGCTTGCCGACGTTCTTCTGCTGATCCTGCCCCTTGAAGTTGAACGCACCCACGTAGGCGCGCGTCGACTGGTCGTGGCCGTTGACCTTCATGTAATCCAGACCGTCGGAAATCTCTTCCCAGACGTTCTTCTTCGGATCGAGATGATCGCGGCTCTGATCGACATAGCCCAGCCGCACGGTTGACCCCATGTCGATCTTGCCCTCGTCGGGGGTTTCCTGGCCGGTGATGAGCTTGAACAAGGTCGACTTGCCGGCGCCGTTCGGCCCGATCACGCCGACGATGCCGCCGGCCGGCAGCGTGAACGACAAATTCTCGAACAACAGCTTGTCGCCGTACGCCTTGCTGACGTTCTCGACCTCGATCACCTTGCCGCCCAGCCGCTCGGGTACCTGGATGACGATCTGGGCCTTGCCGGGCGTACGGTTCTTCTGCGCCTCGACCAGTTGCTCGAACTTGGCGATACGCGCCTTGGACTTGGTCTGGCGCGCCTTGGCGCCCTGCCGGATCCATTCCAGCTCGTTGCGGATCGCGGTCTGCCGACCCGATTCTTCGCGCTCCTCCTGCTCGAGCCGCTTCGACTTCTTCTCGAGGTAGGTCGAGTAATTGCCCTCGTAGGGGAAATACTTGCCGCGATCGATCTCCAGGATCCAGTCGACGACGTTGTCGAGGAAATATCGGTCATGGGTAATCATCAGGACCGCGCCGGCATATTCCTTCAGATGGTTTTCCAGCCAGCGTACGCTTTCGGCGTCGAGGTGGTTGGTCGGCTCGTCGAGCAGCAGGATCGACGGCTTCTGGATCAGCAGCCTGGTCAGCGCGACGCGGCGCTTCTCACCGCCCGACAGGTTGGCGACCGGCCAGTCCGACGGCGGGCAGCGCAGCGCCTCCATCGCGACTTCCAACTGGTTGTCGAGCGTCCAGCCATCGACGGCGTCGATCTTGGCCTGAAGGTCACCCATCTCCTCCATCAGCGCGTCGAAATCGGTGTCGTCCTTGGGATCGCCCATCTCGGCCGAGATCGCGTTGAAGCGATCCACCAGGTCGGCGGTTTCGCGGGCACCTTCCTTGACGTTTTCCAGCACGGTCTTGGTCGGGTCGAGCTCAGGCTCCTGCTCCAGATAGCCGACCGTGATATACTCGCCCGGCCACGCCTCGCCGGTGAAGTCCTTGTCGACGCCCGCCATGATCTTCATCAGCGTCGACTTGCCCGCCCCGTTCGGTCCGACGATGCCGATCTTGGCACCCTGATAGAATTGCAGGTTGATGTTCGACAGCACCGGCTTGGGCGCGCCGGGGAAGGTCTTGGTCATGTCCTTCATGACAAAGGCGTATTGCGCGGCCACTTGGCGTCTCCGTCTGGTCGATCTGATATGCTGGAAGGTCGGCGGCGATGTAGCGGTGGCTCGGGCGCTTGGCAACGTGGGCAGCGCGGGCTAGCACCGCTGCCATGACCAAACGCCTCCTGCTCGCGGCCGCCGCCGCCATCGTCCTGCCCTTTGGCGCCTTGCCTCTCAGTGCCAGCGCGCAGACGATGGATGCCGCGCTGCTGCGCGACGCCGCGCTGAGGGACGACACGCTGGCGTGGGACATCACCGAGGGGCTGACGACCGAGATCGGCCCGCGGCTGGCCGGCACCGAGGACGAGGCGCGCGCGCGTGACTGGGCGGTCAAACGCCTGACGGCACTGGGCTTCAGGAACGTGCGGATCGAACCGTTCATGATGCCGGTGTGGGTGCGGGGCGAGGAAACGGCCGAGGTCGTGTCGCCATTCCCGCAGAAGTTGCGTCTGACCGCGTTGGGCAATTCGGGTGCGACGCCCGCCGCCGGCCTGACGGGCGAGATCGTCTACTTCCCGACGCTCGCCGACCTTCAGGCAGCGCCGGATGGCAGCCTGAAGGGCAAGATCGCCTTTGTCAGCCACGCGATGGCAGCGACGCAGGATGGGTCGAGCTACGGCTATTATGGCGCGGTGCGCCGCAGTGGTCCCGCGGTCGCCGCGCGGAAAGGGGCCGCGGCGATTGTTATCCGATCGGTCGGTACGGACTATCACCGCAACCCGCACGCCGGCGGCACCAACTTTCCCGATGGCGTTAAGGCGATTCCCGCCGCCGCACTGTCGATCCCGGACGCCGAACAGCTGGAGCGCATCCTGAAGCGCGGGTCACCGGTGAAGCTGAAGATCGTGCTGACCCCGCGCCAGACCGGCATGAAGCAATCCGGCAACGTCATCGCCGAAGTGCCGGGCAGCGATCCGGCGGCGGGCATCGTCCTGATCGGCGGCCATCTCGACAGCTGGGATCTGGGCACCGGCGCGATCGACGACGCCAGCGGCGTGGCGATCACCACCGCCGCGGCCAAGCGCATCATGGATGCCGGCACCCCGCGCCGTACGATCCGCGTCGTCTGGTTCGGCGCAGAGGAAGTCGGCGTCTTTGGCGGTCGTGCCTATGGCGAGGCGCATGGCAGCGACAATCACGTCGCTGCGGCGGAAAGCGATTTCGGTGCCGATCGGATCTGGCGGTTCGAGACGAACCTGCCCGACGGCGCGAAGGCGGTCGGCGATCGGTTGGCGACCGCATTGTTCCCGCTGGGCATCGCCAAGGGTCCGGACAAGGCCGGCGATGGCGCCGACGTCGGCCCGATCATGGCAAAGGGGGTCGCGGCGATCGACCTGAACCAGTCGGGCCTCGATTACTTCAATCTGCACCACACGCCGGACGATACGCTCGACAAGATCGATCCGGCCAAATTGCGGCAGAATGTGGCAGCGTGGACCGCGATGCTCGCGATCGTCGCCAACGCGCCGGAGGACATCGGCAAGGTCGCTCCGAAACGCTGACGTGGTAAACAGCAGAAATCTGCGGAATGATTGCGGCCAACCGAAGTCATTTCGGCGTTGACGCGAAAATTGATACCGCTATTGCGGCAACTTCGCGTCGGCAATCGGGCCGGTTTCGCGAACGAATTTTTGCTTGGGAGCAATAAATGAAGAAGGTTCTCATTGTCGCTGCCGCCGCCGGCCTGATGTCGCTCGCAGCGTGCAACTCGAAGCAGGCTGAGATGAACGAGTCGAACGCCGAAATGGCTGCCGACAACATCGAAGCCGCTGCCGACAACCTCGACGCGATGGCCGACAACGCCACCAACGCGACGACCGAAGCGGTTCTCGAGAACGCAGCCGACAACATGCACTCCGCGGCCGACAACGCCGAGGACAATGCCGACAACGAGACCGACACGATGTAATCGTGTTGCCGCAGGTGGCGACACCTGCGGCGCTGTCGAATCGAAAGGGCGTCTCCCCGTGTGGGAGGCGCCCTTTTCCGTTGGCGACGCGGCGATCGCCGATCAGTAGTCGTCCCCGCCGCCGCCGAACCCGCCTTCGCCGACGTAATCGCTGAACCGGGTGATGCTCGCCTCGAACTTCATCGTCACCTTGCCCGTGGCACCGTGGCGCTGCTTGGCGATGATGAGCTCGGCCAGGCCATGGACACGTTCCATGTCGAGCATCCACTTGGCGTGATCGTCGTAGACGCGGGCGTCATCGCCGTCCTTCGGGATCTTCGGCTCCTTGGCCGCCAGATAATAATCCTCGCGATACACGAACATCACGATGTCGGCGTCCTGCTCGATCGATCCCGATTCGCGCAGATCGGACAGCTGTGGCCGTTTGTCCTCGCGCTGCTCGACCGCGCGGCTGAGCTGGGACAAGGCCATGACCGGTACGTTCAGGTCCTTCGCCAGCGTCTTCAGCCCTCGGCTGATCTCCGAGATTTCCTGGACGCGCCCGTCGCTGGAACTGCGCGCCGATCCGGTCAGCAGCTGAAGATAATCGACGATGACCAGACCGATCTGGTTGTTCTGGCGCCGCTGCAGCCGCCGGACGCGGGTATGCAGGCCACCGATCGTCAGGCCGGCGGTGTCGTCGATGAACAGCGGCAGGTTTTCGAGGTCGGCAGCGGCGGCGGCGAGTTGCGAGAATTCGGCCTTGCTGATCTTGCCCATGCGCAGGGATTCGGAACTGATCTTCGACTGTTCGGCCAGGATACGCGTGGCGAGCTGGTCGGCCGACATTTCCAGGCTGAAGAACGCGACCTTGGCACCGACCGACTTCTCGGGCGGGATGCCGAGCCGCATGTCGTCCATCCAGCGCTTGGCGGCGTTGAACGCGAAATTGGTGGCAAGCGACGTCTTGCCCATGCCTGGACGGCCGGCGAGGATCAGCAGATCACTGTGATGCAGGCCGCCGATCTTGGCGTTGACGGTGTCGAGCCCGGTGGTGACGCCCGACAGGCCGCCGCCGGCGTTCAGCGCCTTTTCCGCCATCTTCACCGCCGCGGTGGTCGCCTGGGCAAAGGTCTTGACCGCATTTTCGCTGCCGCCGTCGGCCGCGACCTGGAACAGCTCTTCCTCGGCCTGTTCGATCTGCGCGCGCGGGTTGACCTCCTCGCTGGTGTCCATCGCGCGATCGACCAGCGTCCGGCCGACCGACACCAGCGTCCGCAGCATGGCCAGATCGTAGATCTGCTGCGCGAACTGCTTGGCGCCGATCAGTCCGGCACCGCTGCCGGTCAGCTGCGCGAGATAGCCGGGACCGCCCAGTTCCCGCATGCCCTCGTCGCCCTCGAACATCGGGCGCAGCGTCACCGGCGTCGCGAGCATGTCGTTCTGGCGCAGCGACCGGATCGCACCGAAGATGCGGCCATGCAGCGGCTCGAAGAAATGCTCGGGCTCGATCCGGTCGAGAATGTCGTCGGCCAATCGATTGTCGATCATCATCGCACCCAGCAGCGCGGCTTCCGCCTCGATATTCTGGGGCAGCTGGACGGGCGCGGGGGACTCGGTGGGTCGGATCATCGTGGCCATGCGCCCCCTTCCCACCTGCCGCCGTTCCGCACAACAGCGCCTGCGCTGTGGATATCGTGGAACGCGCCGGGCCGTTGATTCGCCTGCGCAACTGCCGCAAGGCTGGCGCGTGGCCGATCCGCGCATCATCGACGTCCAGCTGGACGAACGCACGATCCTGTGGCGGTCGGCCGATGTCGAGCAGGAGCGCCGCATCGCGATCTTCGATCTGCTCGAGGAAAATCACTTCGCGCCCCAGCGGGTCCACCCCGATGGCTATGCCGGCCCCTATCGCATCAGGCTGAGCGTCGAGGACGGTCGGCTGGCGATCGCCATCCACCGCGAGGACGACAGCCCGCTGGAAACGCTGATCCTCGCGCTGGGCCGTTTTCGCCGTCCGATTCGCGACTATTTCGCGATCTGCGACAGCTATTATCAGGCGATCCGCGCTGCCACGCCGGCGCAGATCGAAACCGTCGACATGGCGCGGCGCGGAATCCACAACGAAGCGGCCGAACTGCTGGTCGAGCGGCTGGACGGCAAGATCGCAGTGGATTTCGACACTGCGCGCCGGCTGTTCACGCTGATCTGTGTGCTGCATATCAAGGGATGACCATGGAGATCGACACGACGGCGCTGATCGACACCGCGCGCCGCGCGGCGCTGAACGCCCACGCCCCCTATTCGCGGTTCGCCGTCGGCGCGGCGGTGCTGATGAAGGACGGGTCGGTCGTGACCGGCGCGAATTTCGAGAATGCCAGCTACGGCCTGTCACTGTGCGCCGAAACCGTCGCGCTGGCGACGATCAGCGCGCGTGGGCAACTGCGCGATGTCGCGGGAATCGCGGTCATCGGTGGCGCGATGGACTCCGAAGGGCGACCGACCGGCACCGCTCCGGTCAGCCCGTGCGGGCGCTGTCGTCAGGTCATCAACGAGGCCGCGCAGATGAGCGGCATCGACCTGCCGGTCCTGTGCGGTGCGGCGGAGGGCGACGCCGTTCGGCGCTATGTCCTGTCCGAACTGCTGCCCGACGCGTTCGGGCCTGCCGACCTGGGGATCGTCTGACCCGGTGACCGAAGCGGCACCGACTGGTGAAGGACCGTGCGTCCAGTGCGGGATGTGCTGCGACGGCACATTGTTCGAGCGCGCCACGACGCGACCGCAAGAGGCGGACCGGCTGCGCGGCTTCGGACTGACAATATTGGCCGACGAGGCGCACTTCGCCCTGCCCTGTCACCTGCTCGACGGCAGCCGTTGCACGATCTACGCGGACCGGTTCAGGATCTGTCGCACATTCAGGTGCAGCCTGCTGACCGCGCTCGACGCAGGACGGGTCACGGCAGATCGCGCCATCGCTCTGGTGGCGGAGGCGAAGCGGCTGCGCGCCGACGTCGCGCGGATCGATCCGGCGGCCGTCCAGGTCCGCCATCGTCGCGAACGCATCGCCGACAGCGCTGGCTGGGCCAGCGTGAGCGACGCGCAGCAGCGCCGCCGTGATGCCGAAACCTATCTTCGCCTTTCCACGCTCGACCGGTTTCTGCGAAAGCACTTCTACAAGTCGGCGACGGCCGGAACCCCGCCGGTGGTCGCGGCATAGCCCCACGTCTCCGGCGTGAAAGCGCTTGCCCGTCCCCCACATTCCCGCAAAGACTGCGCGCGTTCGACGGGGGGCAGGCGGTGGCAATCTTATCCGACATCTGGATTCGCGAGGCCGCGACCTCGCACGCGATGATCGAACCCTTCGTCGAGGCGCAGCGCCGCGAGGGTTGCATCAGCTACGGCCTGTCGTCCTACGGCTATGACGCGCGTGTGGCCGACGAGTTCAAGATCTTCACCAACGTCGATTCCGCCGTCGTCGACCCGAAGAACTTCGACGCCAACAGTTTCGTCGATCGCAAGACGGATGTGTGCGTCATCCCGCCGAACAGCTTCGCGCTGGCGCGAACGGTCGAGTATTTCCGCGTTCCCCGCGATGTGCTGGTCATCTGCCTGGGCAAATCGACATATGCCCGCTGCGGGATCATCGTGAATGTCACCCCGCTCGAACCCGAGTGGGAGGGACATGTCACGCTGGAATTCTCCAACACCACCCCGTTGCCGGCCAAGATCTATGCGAACGAGGGCGCATGCCAGTTCCTGTTCCTGAAGGGCGACCAGCCGTGCGAGACGAGCTACGCCGACCGCGCCGGAAAATATATGGGCCAGCGCGGGGTGACACTGCCGCGGTTGTGATCGATTTGCCTGTCCCCTGCGGCCAGCGTCCCGCCGCCCGGCCACATACGCTTTGATCGCCCAGCGCAGGGCTGATACGAGGTGCCGGATCGGCAGGTTCAGCCTGGATGCGACAGTCTCGCAGAGCGGACCGTCGACTCACTCATTCTGCTCGACAGCTGCCGGTCGTCGAGCCTCGGGCCGGCTGCCTCGTTCCGGGCGGGCCGCAAGGGTCTCGATCCAAGGGCGCTGGAGCCGGCTCCGTCAGGCGAGACGTATGAGGGTTTGATCCGCTCAGGTTGAAACAAGGCCTGTGCTCCGACGAAGGCCGGAGCGCTGGCGATCGTCACGCTACGGCTGCCAAGGCTCCGGCCTTCGCCGGAGCACAGGATGCTTCTGCGCGGGTGGACCAGACTCCAGGCCACCAGCGCGGAAGCCGATCACCATCCCGTCACATGAGCTATCCGGCTGATCCTGGCACCGTTGTACGCGCTAGATTATTCCCGCCCCGGCAAACGAAACGGTCTGCCCGCAGGGGGCCTCCAGCTAGAACAACCGCCTCAACGCGCAGCGGTCTGTAGGGTGCTCACGCGCTGGAGCCCGGTCCGGGCGATCAGATGCGATGATGCCGTACGATCCCCGCTCTGGTCCATCAGCACGTCGGCGCGCGACAGCACGTGGCGGTAGAGTGCCGCTGCCTGAGCGACGCGCCCGGTTCGTGCATAGACGGCCGCGAGATTGATGAGGACTTCGGGGCTGTCCGGAAACACGCGCTGTTCGGCGGTGAGCACCTGCTCTGCGCGGATGAAATCCCCGCTCGCAATCGCGGCATGCGCGGTTCTGATCGCGCCATCCTGCGCGAGGGCGGGACTGGCCAGCAGGACGGCTGCTGCCGTGAAGCCCATGATGCGCACCATCTCACCCTCCACCGATTGTTACGTTTCGATGACAGTAAGGTGTCACTTATGTTGCGCTTCGGCAAGAGGCATTCGTGCACGGAGCCGGCCCGGCACCACGGCATCTGCAAGAGACAAAAAAAGGGGCGGCCGAAGCCACCCCTGTTCGCGCCGATGCTGATCCCGAATGGGATCAGAAGTCGTTACGATATTGCTCGTTGCCGACGAACCCCAGCTTCGACACGTTGGCGCGTTTGATCGTCGCCAGGACGTTGTCGACCACCTCGTACCGCGCCTGCGGATCGGGGCGGAAGTGCAGCTCGGGCTGCGGTGCCATCGCAACCGTCCGCTCCAGATACTGCCGCAGCGTAACCGGATCGATCGGCGAACCGTTCCAGTATGTCTGGCCGGCCGGATCGATCGTGACCGTGTTCTTCTCCGGATCGACCACCGTCTGCGGGGTGTTCGAGTTCTGGGGAAGATCCACCTTCACGGCATGCGTCTGCACGGGGATGGTGATGATGAACATGATGAGAAGCACGAGCATGACGTCGATCAACGGCGTCGTGTTCATTTCCATCATCGGCTCGCCGTCGTCTTTGCCGCCGCTCATAGCCATGTCGAAATACTCCTAACTCTTGCGCCGCGGATCACTGACGGACCGGCTGCATGCCCGGGGGCGGCTCGGAAATGAAGCCGACCTTCGGATATCCCGCCATCTGCATCGTGTACACGGCGCCGCCGATGCAGCGGTACGGTGTGTTGATATCACCGCGGATGTGCACCTCGGGGATGTCGTCGGGCGTGATCCGCGATCCGAACCGTTCGACCACGCCCTTGAGCTTGGCCACGCCGCGATCGAGCAGTTCCTGGTGCGTCACCGGGGTCATGCCCCAGGCCACGTTGCACTTGCCGCCGTCGCCGGTGACCGCCAGCAGGACGTTCTCGGGCTTCGTCGTGGTCACTTCATAGGCGACCTTCGGCAGTTCGAGCTTGACCGACTGGATCACGACCGGAACCGCGATCAGAAAGATGATGAGGAGCACCAACATGACGTCGACGAGCGGCGTCGTGTTGATGTCCGACATCGGGGTGGTATTTTCGGCGGAACCTCCGCCAGCGCTCATCGCCATTGCGAGCCTATCCTATCCTCAATGTCGTCACCGGCGGAACACCCCGCCGGGCCGCGTCCGGGGTCACGCGGATGCCGCGCGACCCCGACCATGTCGTTAGCCGCGCGTCGGAACGCCACCGGTCTGACCGGCGGTGGTCGTCGCCGCCGGCTTGGCAGGCGTGGCGGGCTTCACGGGCGCACCCTTGGTCGCAACCAGCGGGCGAACCGCGCCGTTCGAGGCCAGGAAGCCGAGCACGTCGTTCGAGAACGCCGACAGGTCTTCCTGGATCGTCTTGTTGCGACGCTGCAGCCAGTTGTAGGCAAGCACGGCCGGAACCGCGACCGCAAGGCCGAGCGCGGTCATGATGAGCGCCTCGCCGACCGGGCCGGCGACGGCGTCGATCGATGCCTGACCAGCCGCGCCGATCTTGATGAGTGCGCGATAGATGCCGATAACCGTCCCGAACAGGCCGATGAACGGTGCGGTCGCGCCCACGGTCGCCAGGAAGGCCAGGCCGGTGCCGAGCTTCGCGTTGATCGCCGCTTCCGAGCGGGCAAGCGAGCCGTGCAGCCAGTCATGCGCCTCGACCGGATCGGTCAGCTTGGCATGCTGGTCCTGTGCGGTGATGCCGTCGTCGACGATCTGGCGATAGGCCGAGTTCTTCTCGAGCTTGGCCGCACCCTCGCGCAGGCTGTTCGACGACCAGAAGCCCTGACGGACGCGCTTGGCCTGGTTGATGACCTTCTGCTGCTCGAACAGTTTCGTGAACATGATGTAGAACGACACGATCGAGAACGCGACGAGGATCAGGAACACGGTCCAGGCAATCGTGCCGCCCTGCTCGAGTGCCGCCCAGAGGCCGTAGGGGTTCTCCGCAGCGGCGCCCGGGGCAGCAGCGGCCAGAATGGTGGTGATCATGCTCGGTTAGTCCTTTTGAAAATGCAAAACGCCAAGGTTTCTGTCGGTCGATATCAACAGGCTATTCGTCCAGCTTCCAGACGACGGCCAGCGGCACCGAGGAGGCGATGGGGTTGCCCGCATCGTCCTTCGCCGGATTGTACCGCACCCGACTGCGCGCGATGCGGCAGGTGGTGTCGTCCAGATCGCGGCTGCCACTCGACGACGTCACGCGACAATCGGTGACGCGACCGTCGGTGCCGATCGTCAGCGTCGCCGCCACGCGACCCTGATCGCCGTTGCGCACGGCGGACGGCGGATAGTTGTCGCGACCGAAGTACTGGCCGGGATTGCCCCGGGCCGATGCCTTCTGGCTGATCTTCGGCGGCGGCGGCGGTGGTGCCGGCGGCGCAGGCGGAGCCGGCGGCGGCGCGACATAGGCCGGCGGCGGCGTCGTCTGTGCCTGCATCGTCACCGGCGGCGTCTGCATCTGGACGATCGGCGGCGGCGTCACGAGCACCGGCGGCGGCGGCGTCTGCGGCTGGTCTGGTGGCGGCGGCGGAGGCGGAACCTCCTCCGGCGGGGGTGGCGGCTCCTCGACCTCGAAGGTCGTCAGCTTCTCCTGGGCTTTCTTGACATATTGATAGGCCAGCCCCGTAACGAAGGCATAGCCAATAACCGCATGGATCAGCGCCACGATAACCAGGGCGACGATGCGGTTGCTGCTCATATTTTTGTCAGCGTAGGCCATTCAGCTACGAAACTCCCTCATGACTGACTTCGGCGGATCACGGCTTCGCATCCCTCTGCCAATGCCCACCTTCTGCCGCAGATGTGATTTCATCGCACGGCAGGGCATGTCGTCTCTAACACGTGGTTGCGATGACGCAAACGCTTTGTCGGGCGCAATAAACGTACAGTCGATGGCACCGGGAATTATTTCTGTATCGGCCAGGGGCATCAGGCTAACGGATTCGATCATGTCCGCACTTCGCCCTGTATGCCTCGTCATCGCCCTCGCAACCGCGGGCATCGCCACGTCTCCGTCGCAAACGGCTCAGATCGTGGCCGAATCGGGGCAGCTGTTGCCGGGCTATCGCGAGGTGGTCGATCGCTCGCTTTCGTCCCCTGCCATCATCGACGCCACGATCCGCGAGGCGTCGCGCCTGAAGCCCGCCGAATCGCCCGGTCTGCGCCCGGGATACGTCCGCTTCTATATCGTCGCCGACGTGGTCGCGCTGATTCGCGGGCCGGCCGGACTCTCCTCCCGGCTGGCCTATCTGGCCGATGTCCCGCTGGATGCTCGGGGCAAGGCGCCCAGGCTCAAGAAGGCGCGCGTCCTGCTGTTCGCCCGTCCCGTCCAGGGACGCAGCGGTGAAGTGCAGCTGACGGCCCCCGACGCCCAGCTGCCGTTCAGCGCGGAGCTCGATTCGGTCGTGCGCCGGGTCGCGCGCGAACTCGTCGCGCCCGACGCGCCGCCGGCGATCACCGGTATCGGCAACGCCTTTCACGTCGCCGGATCGCTGCCCGGCGAAGGCGAGACGCAGATCTTCCTGACGACCGCCGACGGGCGACCGGTGTCCCTGTCGATCCTGCGGCGCCCGGGCGAGCAGACGCGCTGGGCGGTGTCGCTCAGCGAGATCGTGGATGAGGGGGCCGGTCCACCGGCGCGCGACACGCTGCTGTGGTACCGGCTGGCCTGCGGGTTGCCCGCGATGCTGCCCGATCGTTCGGTCGCGGCGATGGAGCCGACCGATGCCGCCGTCGCGCGCGAGGATTACCAACTCGTCGTACGATCGCTCGGCCCGTGCCGTCGGTAATTCAGCGGCCGAGGTGGACGAAATCGCGCTCGAAGCTTTTGAGATGCGCGCCGCCATCGACGAACACGACCTGGCCGGTCACCGACCGCGCCTGCGCCAGCCACGCCACCGCATCCGCGACGTCGTCGGCTGACGCATTGTGCCCCAGCGGCATCATCGCACCGACACGCCCGGCCTGGCCATCGGCGTAATCGTCGGTCGGCAGCACCAGCCCGGGTGCGACGCCGTTGACCCGCACTCTCGGCGCGAGGGCGATGGCCAATGTCCGCGTCGCTTCCGCCAGCGCCTGTTTCGACAGCGTGTAGGCGAACTGGTCGCGCGGCGGATGGGCGATTCGCTGGTCGAGAATGTTGACCACGGCGGCGCCCGCCTCCCCCGCCCCGTCGGCCACCGCCGCGGCGAGCGCGATCGGCGCAGCGACATTCACGCCGAAGTGCGACTGGGATGCTGCGTACAGATCGGCCATTCCGTCGTGAGCCGAAAAGCGCGAAGCGCTGTTGACCAGCAGCGCGATCGGCCGACCAAAGGCTTCGGTCACCCGACCCGGCAAGGCGGCGACGGCATCGCGATCGGCGAGATCGGCGACGAACGTCTCGTGCCGCACCGCGTCGAGCCGGTCGGGCAGCCACGGTTCGAGATCGCAGCCGTGCCCGGAATGCAGCGCCAGATCATAACCCGCCGCGGCCAGTCGCGCGGCGATGTGCGCGCCGAGACGGCGGCAGCCCCCGGTGACGAGTGCCAGCGGCGGCATCTCAGCGCCGGTGCCGGACCATCGTGACGCCGATCGATTCGGCACCCTCCGCGATCGCGAGCTTGACGATATGCGTTCGCACCCGGCGGACGCGCGCATCCTGCAGGAACAGCGTTTCGGCGATATGATCCGCCACGCCCTCGATCAGCGTGAAATGGACGCCCTGGGGCAGCCCCGCGGTCGCGGCGTGTTTCAGGTCGAGGTAGCTCTTGGACGCCGACAGCGGCGTGTCCGGCGCGAAATGCGGCGGGCAGTCCAGTTCGACGTCGAGCGAGATGCGCAGCGGCTGTGGCAGATGCGTCTCCTCGGAATAGACGCCGGTCAGCACCATGACCTCGAGATCGTGAACCTGGAGCGTGAGACTGTCGGACATGGGATTGGCGGGCAAGGGCGCGGGCTTCCGTCGGAGGTGCGATCCGGCGCCAGATAGCAGATCGCGGCGTGGGCGGAAGCCTTGCGCATCGCCGGCTGCCCGCTAAAGCGCGCGCCTTTCCTCCGTACCCGAAGGCCCGCCGATGCATATCGTCCCGATCGCCCGCGTTGCCGAAGCCGATGTCGAGGCGCTGCTCGATCGCGCGTTCGGACCCGATCGGCGCGGCCGGACCGTCTATCGACTGCGCGCAGGCGTCGCCCAGATCGCGGCGTTGAGTTTCGCGGCGGTCGATGACGCCGGTGCCCTGCTTGCGACGATCCAGTGCTGGCCGGTGGCGTTTCGCGCCGACGATGGCGGCACCGTGCCGATGATCCTGGTCGGTCCGGTGGCGGTCGATCCCGCGATCCAGCGCGGCGGCATCGGGCGGCAGTTGACCCAGCACATGCTCCGCGCCGCCGCCGACAGCTGCTTGCCCGGCGCGCGCGCGCTGATACTGATCGGCGATCCCGAATATTACGGGCGATTCTTCGGCTTCGACGCGACCCGCACTGCCGGCTGGCGACTGCCCGGTCCGTTCGAGCAGCGGCGCCTGCTGGCGTTGGGGACCGAGGTGCCCGACGGCATCGGCACCGTCGGACCGCGCATCTGAGACACGACGCGAAGACCCCAGAAACACAAACCCCCGCCAAGCCGATTGGCTGTGGCGGGGGATATGGCGCGCCCGGAACGATTCGAACGTCCGACCCTCAGATTCGTAGTCTGATGCTCTATCCAGCTGAGCTACGGGCGCTTGGGAGTGGCGCTGATAGAAGGGCTTTCCGGGGAGCGCAACCCGTTGCGTGTAGAAAAGCGCAGGCCTAGGCAAAACACATGCGCCGCCTCTTTCTTCCCGCCCCGCTGTTGCTCGCCGCCTGCGCGGGCACGGTCCCCGACGCCCCTTCGCTGCTGCCGCGCGCGATCGAGACGCGTGGCGTTGCGGAGCCGGCGGTTGCGGCACCGGTCGATGCGCCCGATCCGGCGCTCGAATCGCAGATCGCGCCACGCATCGCCGCATTCGATGCCGCCGCGAAGGCGTTTGCCGAGGCACGTACCGGCCTGGCCACACGAATCGATCGGGCAAAGGGCGCCGCCGAAGGGTCGGAGCGCTGGCTCGACGGTCAGAGTGCGATCGGCGACCTGCAGCAGGCGAGGACCGCGGTGGAAGGGGCGATGGCCGACCTGGAGGCACTGGCGATCGCGCGCGCCAGTGCCGGACAGCCCCCCTACCCCGCGCTCGACCGCGCGATCGCGACGGCACAGGCCGAGCTCGACCGCGAGATGGCGACCGAAACCGAACTGAAAGCGATCCTCGGCGCCTGAGCGCGCGAGGCTATTTCAGGCCGCGCACCAGCGGCAGGATCGTCGCGTAATCGTCGGTCCATGCCGCAAACCCGGGCCGCGGATGGAGCGGGCGCCAGCTACCGCCGTCACCGACGAGCTTCGCCAGCGTCGCGGGATCGCGGGTGAGCGCGATCCAGTCGCTGTTCGCGGCTTGCTCGCCCTCGCGCGCATCCGGTCGATACGACATCATCGCCCCCAGCCAGCCGCCCCCCTTGGCCGACGCCGCGACGACGGGCTCGAGGTCGAGGAAGCGGTTGGAGATATGGACCAGCAGCAGCCCCTTGGGCTGGACAACGCGGGCATAGGTCGCGAACGCCTCGCGCGTCATCAGGTGCATCGGCACCGCATCGGACGAAAAGGCGTCGAGCGCGAGCAGGTCGAACGCCTGCGGCGCCTGCGCGGCCAGCTGCATCCGCGCATCGCCGATCACGATATCCGCTTTCGGCAGGCAGTGCGACAGGAACCGGAACTTGCTCGGATCTCGCGCGATCGCGACCACCGCCGGATCGATCTCGAAGAAGCGCCAGCTTTGCCCGGTCGTTTCGTAGCAGGCGAGCGTACCCGTCCCCAGCCCGACGACGCCAATCCGCGCATTCGGGCCATAGAGCGCGGGCGTCGCGAGCAGGGCGCGGCCGACGCCCGATCCGGTGATGTAATAGCTGGTCGGATAGGTTTCGCGCTCGACCGTCCCGGTCAGCTCGATCCCGTGCAGCGTCGTGCCGTGCGCCAGCGTCTTCACGTCATTGTATTCGCGGATCGTGTAGACCCCGAAATAGCTGCGCGTCCGCATGTCGCCGTCATAGCTGATCTGCAGCGCGCGATAGCCGCCGAATAGGAACAGCGCGCCGGCCAGCACGATCATGTAAGGTATGCGCATGCCGATGACGGCGATGCCCAGGCCGGCGACGACCAGGAAGGCGATATTCTCGTGCATCTCGCCCAGCCAGCCGCCGGGATTGCGCAGGCCGACGAACACGATCAGCGCGACGAGCAGCGCGGTGGCGAGGATGCGGATCCGCACACCGCGCGCATCCGACCGCCACAGACGCGCGACCGCGGGCAACAGGAAGCTCTGCGGCGCGAGCAGGCCGGCGGCGAGCACCAGCAGCGGATATTCATAGGTCCAGTCGAACACCACCGGCGCGATCAGCGCGGCGAACACCCCGCCCAGCGCGCCACCGACCGACATCGCGAGGTAGAATCCGGTCAGCCGATCGGCATCGGGACGCAGCGCATACATCCGCCCGTGCAGCGCGACCGACACCATGAACAGCAGCATCAGCGCCATCAGCGCGTTCAGATACGGCATCTGCTGGTGCCCGGCGATCATCACGCCGCCGAACAACAGGATTGTGACCGGCGCGAACCGCGTGATCGCCGCGCAGATCGCTCGGTTCGCGGCAAAGGCGACGGTGAAGCTGAGCAGGTACAGGCCGAGCGGCAAGACCCAGAGCAGCGGCACCGCGACGATATCGGTGGTCAGGAAGGTCGATGTCGCCAGCATCAGGCCCGAGGGCACGAAGGCCAGCACGATCCAGTGCGCGACGCGTGCGCGCGACGGCGGCGGGCTGGGCTCCGTCCGGGCCTCGACCGCCGCCCCGCCCCCGCGCGGCAACAGCCAGGCACATAGCGCGACCAGTACGAACAGGGCGACATAGCCTGCGCTCCACATCAGGCTCTGCGCGTGCAGGGCCATCGTCGGCTCGACCAGCAACGGATAGGCGATCAGCCCGCCGAAACTGCCGACGTTCGACGCGGCATAGAGCGCATAGGGGTCGCGCCCGGGTTCGGTCGCGGCATACCAGCGCTGCATCAGCGGTGCCTGTGCGGAAACGGCGAAGAACAAGGGCCCGATCGAGGCACCGAGCAGCCATGGCACCCACAGCGCCGGCTCGGCATCGGCGGGCATGGCGAACGCGAACAGCCCGATCGGCAGCCACAGCGCGGCCAGCGCCAGCAGGCCCAGGTGCACGATCGACCCGGCCCGCAGCGACAGCTTGCCCAGCCCGTGCGCATAGGCATAGCCGCCCAGCAGCAGCGCCTGGTACACCAGCATCGCCGAGTTCCACACCGCCGGTGCCCCGCCCAGCCGCGGCAATGCCATGCGGGCGACCATCGGCTGGACCAGGAACAGCAGAAACGAACCGGCCAGGATCGTTGCGACGAAGATCGGTCGGCGGCTGCGCGACGGCGCGTGGGTCATGGTCGTGGCAGTCATGCGGGGCGATCGATCGTGTAGACGATATGGCGGCACAGCGGATGGCCGACCGCGAAGGTCGGATGGTCGAAATCGAGGTCCGGCCGCGCCGTCATGCCAAGTCGTCTCATAAGCCCCCAGGATGCGACGTTCGCCGGAACCGTCCAGGCAGCGATACGCGCGTGTTCCGTGCTAGCCCAGCCATGGTTAATGGAGGCTTGCGCCGCCTCCCGGGCATAGCCCTGTCCCCAATGCGGGCGCGCGAGCCGCCAGCCGATCTCGAGCTCCTGCGGCACCGGCGTGCCCGCGTGCCCACCGATGCGCAGGCCGCAGAAGCCGAGCAACGCGGCATCATCGCGCCGCTCGATCGCCCAGAACGTCATGCGGTCGCGCACGGCGGTATCCCGCAGCCGGTCGATGACCGCAGACGCTGCTGCGCGATCGATCACGCCGCCCAGGTGCGCCATCACCAGCGGATCCGCCGACATCGCGGCGAACGGCTCGATATCCTCGTCGCGCCAGTCGCGCAGGATCAGCCGCGCCGTCTCGATCACGCGCCGAGCAGCCGTGCCGCGAGAGGCGCGTGATAGGTCAGTACGCCCGAACAGCCCGCCCGCTTGAATGCCATCAGCGTTTCCAGCACCACCGCATCGCGCTCTGCCACGCCGGCCGCGACCGCCGCCTCGATCATCGCATACTCGCCACTGACCTGATAGGCGAAGACGGGAACGCCGAACTCCGCTTTCACCCGCGCGATGATGTCGAGATAGGGCAGGCCCGGCTTCACCATCACGCTGTCGGCCCCTTCCGCGATATCCAGCGCGACTTCGCGGATCGCTTCCTCGGCATTGGCGGGATCCATCTGATACGTCTTCTTGTCGCCTTTCAGCAGCCCGCGACTGCCCACCGCATCGCGGAACGGACCATAGAAGCCGCTGGCGTATTTCGCGGCATAGGACATGATCTGGACGTTGGTGTGCCCGGCGGCTTCCAGCCCGTCACGGATCATGCCGACGCGCCCGTCCATCATGTCCGACGGCGCGACGATGTCCGCCCCCGCCTCCGCCTGGACCAGCGCCTGACGCACCAGCACCTCGGCCGTCGCGTCGTTCAGCACATAGCCCGCACCGTCGACCAGCCCGTCGTGCCCGTGACTGGTATAGGGATCGAGCGCGACATCGGTCAGGACGCCGATGTCCGGCGCGGCATCCTTGATCGCCCGCACCGCGCGGCACATCAGATTGTCTCGGTTGAACGCCTCCGCCCCGTCGTCGCTGCGCAGATGCGCGGGCGTATTGGGGAACAGCGCGACGCACGGAATGCCCAGCGCCGCCGCTTCCTTCGCGCGCTTCGCGACGTCGGCGACCGACCAGCGCGACACGCCCGGCAACGTCGCGATCGGCTCCTCGTCCGCGCCCTCGGTCACGAACAGCGGCCAGATCAGGTCGGCCGGGGTCAGCACGGTTTCGGCGTGGAGGCGACGGCTCCACGCCGAAGCGCGAGTGCGACGCAGGCGAAGCGCGGGATATTGGGACATGCCCCGCTTTTGGGGCAGAGTGTGCGACGCGGCAAGCGTTACGCACCCGAAACCGCCGCCCGCGCGTTGCGCGCGTCATGACCACAATCTCCTCCGCCGCGCTGATCGTCAACGCCAAGTCGCGCAAGGGCCAGGCGTTGTTTGAACAGGCGTGCCAGGCCTTGAAATCCGCCGACTTCCCGGTCGATGCACATGCCGTCGAGGATCCCGCGGAGCTGGACGCGACGATGCAACGCGTCCTGGCGAAGAAACCGGACCTCGTCATCCTGGGCGGTGGGGACGGGACAATCAGCGGTCTCGTCGATTTCCTGGTGGGCAAGGGGATCACGCTGGGCGTATTGCCGCTGGGCACCGCCAACAGCTTCTGCCGGACGCTCGGCATCCCGCTCGACATCGATGGCGCGGTCAGGGTGCTGAGCGAAGGCGTACCGAAGCGTATCGACCTCGGGATGATCGACGGTGACTATTTCGCCAACGCCGCGACGATGGGGATCGCACCGAAGATCGCCGAAACCGTGCCGCACGACCTGAAGAAATGGCTGGGCCGCGCCGGATATCTCGGCTGGGCGGCGTTGCAATATGCGAAATTCCGACCGTTCCCCGTCTCGATCGACGACGCCAGCGGGCGCCCGAAACTCATGCGCGCGGTCGAGGTGCGCATCGCCAACGGCCGCTTCCATGGCGGACAGGAGATGATGGAGGATGCCGCGATCGACAATGGCGAGATCGTCGTCGAGGTCGTCCGCGGCCACCTGCGCAGCCGGCTGATCTACAACTGGGCGGCCAACGTCCTGCGGCTGCCGCAACGCCGCGAGAAGGTGACGGTGTTCCGCGGCCAGTCGCTGCGCATCGACAGCGACAAGCCCCGCCCGATCTCGATCGACGGCGAGGTGCTGGCGAAGACGCCGGTCACGGCCAAGGTTGCGGCGGGGGTGATCGAGGTGATGGTGCCGAAAGACAATTTGGCGTCCTGATTACCGTTCGTGCTGAGCCTGTCGAAGCACGTGTACCGGGCACGTCCTTCGACAAGCTCAGGACGAACGGCGAATCAGGCGGAGGGCCGCACCATCCCCGCCGGCTCGGCGTCGGCATGCGCCTGTTCCTCGCAGGCGTCGGACATCGGCACAAGCAGCGCCCCTTTGCGCCAGTTGCCGAAGCGGTAATAGCCGACCGCCATCACCAGATTGGCGACCGACCCTGCCGGGAAGCTCCACCACAGCGCGTCCGCCCCCCAGCTCGGCAGCAAGGCGGTCGCAAAGCCGATCCGCACCGGATACATCGACACGAACAGCATGATGAGCGGTGCGACCACCGCGCCGTTCGCGCGCACGGTCGAGAACAGGACCATCGTCGCGCCGAACAGGATGAAGCCCCAGGCCGCGACCAACTGGATATGTTCGGCGATCGGCATCGCTGAACTGCCCTCACGCAGGAACAGGCTAAGCACCGCGCGATCGAACACGGTGGTCAGCACCACCATCACGCCGGTCAGCGCCAGATTGGTGAGCAGGCCTGCGCGGGTGATGCGGCCTACGCGGTCCCAGCGCCCCGCCCCGATGTTCTGCGCCGCCATCGCGCTGACCGCCGCGCCGATCGCCAGGGCCGGCATCTGGATATAGGTCCACAATTGCTGCGCGACGCCGAAGGCGGCGACGGTATCGACGCCCTCGCGGTTGACAAGGCCCGCCATCGTCAGCCCGGCCGACGACATGACGAGCATCTGCGCACCCATCGGCAGACCCTTCGCGATGATCGTCTTCATCAGCGCCGGGTCGGGCTTGAGATAGCCCAGCTCGCGTCCGCGCAGCCGCAGCGGCAGATCGCGCGCGTAGATATAGGCCACCAGCGCCGCGACCGAGGCATGGTTGGCGATCAGCGACGCCCAGGCCGACCCCGCGATGCCCAGTTCGGGAAACGGCCCGATTCCAGCGATCAGGAACGGGTTCAGCCCGGCGTCGATCACGACGCTCAGGATCATGAAATACAGCGGCGTCGTCGAATCGCCCGTGCCGCGCAGCCCCATCATGATGAGGACGGTCAGCATCGATGCCGGCAGGCTGAGAAAGATGACGCGCAGATAGGCCAGCGCCAGCGGAAATGCCTCGCCCGGTGTCCTGAGCAGGTGCAGGATCTCTGGCGCGAAGACCCAGCCCAGCGCGGCGATCAGCACCGCCCCGCCGACGACCAGCCCGACCGCGCTGCCGAATGCCCGCCGCGCCGCATCGATCTGCCCGCGCCCGACCGCCTGACCCACCAGGATCGTCGCCGCCATGCCGAAGCCGAAGACCGCGCCGAACATCAGGAACATGATGATGTTGGCATTCGACGTCGCCGCCAGCGCCGCCTCGCCCAGGAAATGCCCGACCCAGATCGTGTTGATCGACCCGTTCAGCGACTGGAGGATGTTGCTGCCGAGCGTGGGTAGGGCGAAGGCCAGCAGGGTGCCGGTGATCGGCCCGGTGGTGAGGTCGCGTTGGCGGGCCATTGTAACTCCTCCCCTCCCTACAAGGGAGGGGTCGGGGGTGGGTGCGGTTCCGCAAGCACACCGCCCGTGGATAGCAACCCACCCCTAGCCCCTCCCTTCCAGGGAGGGGAAGCCCCTACCCCAACCGCCCCAGCGCCGCCGTCAATCGCTCGGCCTCGGCCGACTTCTCGGCATGATCGGCCTTGGCCTTCTCCACTGCCTCGGGCTTGGCCCGCTCGACGAAGCTGGCATTACCCAACCGCCCGGCCAGCGCATCCCGCTCCTTCTCCGCCGCCGCGATCGCTTTAGTCAGGCGCGCGCGTTCTGCGTCGAGATCGATGACGCCTGCGAGCGGCACGACATAAGTCGCCTCGTCCACAACAATCTGGAGCGCGCCGCTTTCGGGCGCATCGCCTGCGACCTGATCCAGCCGCGCCATGCGCGCGATGACGGAGGCTTGGTTCGCAAGCCGCGATTGGCTCAGGTCGGATGCGTCACGGACATGCACGGGCAGCCGCGCACCCGGCGGCACGTTCAGTTCGGTCCGGGCTGCACGCACCTCGCTCACCAGCCGGATCAGCCAGTCGATTTCCTTGCTCGCCGCGGGATCGAGCGCGCGGGCGTCCGCCATCGGCCATTTCGCGACGATCAGATCGTATGGCCGATCCCCCATCGCGTGCCAGAGTTCCTCGGTGATGAACGGCATGAACGGGTGGAGCAGCACCAGGATCTGGTCGAGCACCCATCCGGCCACCGCGCGCGTCTCGTCAGCTTCCGGCCCTTCGCCGCGCTCGCCCGGGGCGGGCGACAGGACGGGCTTGATGAGTTCGAGATACCAGTCGCAGAAGCGGCTCCACACGAACTGGTAGATCGCGTCCGCCGCGCCGTCGAAACGGTAATCGGCCAGCGCCAGATCGACCGCCTGGATCGCCTGCACCGTCTCGCCGATGATCCATGTGTTGACGGCCAGTGTCGCGACCGGCGGCTCGATATGCGCACTCGCACCGATGCCGTTGGACTGGCAGAAGCGGCTGGCGTTCCACAGCTTGGTTGCGAAGTTGCGATAGCCCTCGACCCGCTTCTCATCCATCTTGATGTCGCGGCCCTGGCTTTCCATCGCCGCCATAAAGAAGCGCAGCGCGTCCGCGCCATAGGCGTCGATCAGCCCGAGCGGGTTGACGACATTGCCCTTGGACTTGGACATCTTCGCGCCATCGGCCGCACGCACCAGGCCGTGGAGGTAGAGCGTGCGGAACGGCACGTCCTTCAGGAAATGCATCCCCTGCATCATCATCCGGGCGTCCCAGAAGAACAGGATGTCGAAGCCGGAGATCAGGACGTCGTTGGGATAGCGGCGCTGCCACTCGGGGGCTGGGGAAGCGCCCCCCCCGCCGTTCGTGTCGAGCTCAGTCGAGACACGTGTTCCGGGCAAAGGTTTCTCGACTTCGCTCGAAACGAACGGGGGCTGGGCGTCCGGCCACCCCATCGTCGCGAACGGCCACAGTGCGGAGGAGAACCACGTATCCAGCACGTCCGGATCGCGGGTCAGCGCCACACCCTCGCCGGCCTGTGCCTGCGCTTCGGCCTCCGTCTCGGCCACATACGCCTTGCCGTCGGCATCGAACCACGCCGGGATCTGGTGCCCCCACCACAATTGCCGCGACACACACCAGGGCTGGATATTCTCCATCCAGTTGAAGAACGTCTTCTCCCACGTCTTCGGCACGATCTTGATGGCACCGCCGCGCACCGCCTCAATCGCCGGCTGCGCCAGCGTTGCGGCATCGACATACCATTGGTCGGTCAGCCACGGCTCGATCACCACGCCCGACCGGTCGCCGTAGGGCGTCTGGATCGTGCGCGGTTCGCTGTCGTGCTCGGCGCCGTCCTTGTCGATGTGAGGCACGAGGAAGCCCTCGTCCTTCAACCGTGCGACCACCGCCTTGCGCGCGTCGGCGGTCGTCAGCCCCAGCAGGTCGGCCGGGATCAGCCCGTCCGCCGTCTGCACCACCCGCGCCTTGGCATCGAGCATGTTGAGCATCTCGCCCGCCTTGAATCCGGCGCGCTTGCCCACCTCGAAATCGTTGAAGTCGTGCCCCGGCGTGATCTTCACCGCGCCCGATCCGAGTTCGGGATCGGCATGCTCGTCGGCGACGATCGGGATCAGCCGGCCGGTGATCGGCAGGCGCACGTTCCTGCCGACCAGCGCCATATAGCGTTCGTCCGCCGGGTTCACCGCCACCGCCATGTCGGCCAGCATCGTCTCGGGCCGCGTCGTCGCGACCTCGATGAAGCCCGAGCCGTCTTCCAGCGGATAGCGCAGCTTCCAGAACTGGCCCTTGATCTCGCGGGTCTCGACCTCGAGGTCGCTGATCGCGGTGCCCAGGCCCGGATCCCAGTTCACCAGCCGCTTGTCGCGGTACAGCAGGCCGTCGCGGTGGAGGTCGACGAAGACCTTGAGGACCGCCTTCGAGAACCCGGGGTCCATCGTGAAGCGTTCGTTGGCCCAGTCCATCGAACAGCCCAGCCGGCGCAACTGGCCGGTGATCTCGCCGCCACTCTCGGCCTTCCATTCCCAGACCTTTGCGACGAAGTCCTCGCGGCTGAGGTCGGTACGCTTCTGGCCTGCCGCGTTCATCTGGCGCTCGACCACCATCTGCGTCGCGATGCCGGCATGGTCTGTCCCGACCACCCACAGCGCGTCCTTGCCCTGCAACCGGGCGTGACGGACGAGGATGTCCTGGAGCGTGTTGTCGAGCGCGTGGCCGATGTGCAGGCTGCCCGTCACGTTGGGCGGCGGATTGACGATCGTCCACGGCTCCGCGCCCGGACGGTCGGGGCGGAACTGGCCGGTGGTTTCCCAATGGGCGTACCATTTGGCTTCGATGGCGGCGGGGTCGAAGGTCTTGGCGAGTTCGGTCATGCGGGTGGCTTTAGCGCGCGGCGACCGATTTTAAACCCCACCCACAGCCGTTCGTTTCGAGTAGCGATCGAGCGAAGTCGAGAGCGCGTATCGAGAAATCTGTCTCGATACGATGTCTCGACACGCTCGACATCTACTCGACACGAACGGGAGTGAACCGGGTTAGGGTTTGCCCTTCCCCGTCCACCGGTCCAGCCAGCCCAGCACCTCGCCATACCATTGCCGCGAGTTCTTGGCCTTCAACACCCAGTGGTTCTCGTCCGGGAACACCACCAGTCGCGATGGAATGTTTCGCCGCTGAAGCGCGGTGAAGCTCGCCAGACCCTGGGTGTAGGGGATGCGGAAGTCCTTTTCGCCGGTGATGACCAGCATCGGGGTTTTCCAGGCGGCGACGTGGTTGACCGGGTTCCATTTCTCGAATGCGGCAGGGTCTTCGAAGTACGCCTTCTGCCCATGTTCCCATTCGTCGAACCACAGTTCCTCGGTCTCGTAGGCCATGGCGCGCGCGTCGAAGACGCCGTCATGCTGGACGATGCACTTGAACCGGTCGGGCCACTGCCCCTCGATCCAGTTCATCATGTAGCCGCCATAGGACGCGCCCAGCGCGCAGGCGGTGTCGCCGTCAAGCCAGCCGAATTTTTCGGTCGCGGCCTTCAGACCCTTCTGCAGGTCCTCAAGCGGCCAGCCGCCCCAGTTGTTCTGGATCGCGTCGGTGAAGGCCTGGCCGTAACCCGTGCTCCCATGGAAATCGACCGCGACCAGCCCGTATCCGGCGCCCGCGAACACCGCCGGATTCCAGCGGTACGACCAGCTGTTGTTGCTTGACCCCTGCGGCCCGCCATGGACCATGAACGCGACCGGCACCTTGCCCGTCGCTCCATAGGGCTTCACCGCATAGCCCCACACGGTGTCGTTGTTCGCGCCGGCGAAGCTGAAGCGGGTGACGGTCGGCATGTCGATGCCCGCCAGCTTCGCCGCATTGACCTCGGTCAGGCGGACCGTGCGCTTGCCGTCGAGCCGGTAGAGGTCGTCCGGCGCGGTCAGGCTGTTCATCGTGTAGACGACGCCCTTCGCAGTCGGCACCACCGCGGTGACGTTGCCCAGTTGGGTCAGACGGGCCGTCTTGCCGGTCGCGGCATCGATCGACCAGATCGGATTCTCCTGCGTATCCTCGGCGGTGATGAGGATGCGCTTCGAATCAGGTGACCACGCGATCGATCCGACCGAGCGGTCCCACGCATCCGTGAGCGCACGCACCTGGCCGGTCGCCAGATCGCGAACCATCAGCGTCATCTTGTCGGCTTCGTAGGTCGGCCGCTTCATCGCCGCCCAAGCCAGCCACTTACCGTCCGGGGAGACAGTCGGAAAATTGTCGGTCGCGTCGTTGGCGTCGGTCAGGTTGGTCGGCGCGGCCGATCCGTCGGCGGGTGCCGAGAAGATATCGAGGTTGGTGGACGTCGCCTCGATCCGCCCCGCCTCACGCAAGGCGAAATACACGGTGCGGCCGTCGGCGCTCCACGTCACCTCTTCGCCGCCGCCGAATGGCTTGGACGGCGTATCGCCGATCAATGTGCCGGTGATCGCGACACCGTCGCCCGGCGCACCATCGGCGCCCAGCGGCAGCACGAACAGTTGCGAGCGATCGCCGTTGGCCCAGGTATCCCAGTGGCGCACGAACAACCGGTCATAGGTCCGCCCCGACCCTGCGTTCGGGTCCTTCTTCACCATCGCCGGGGCGAGCGTCGGCGCGCCCGGCTTGCGGTCCGCCCAGATCAGCAGACGGTCACCGGTCGGCGCGACCTTGAACCCGCCGAAGCCGCCCTGGAATCCCGTGACCTTACGCGGCGCGCCGCCGGTGACCGGCACCGCCCAGACGGCGTCGTCGCCTCCCTTGTCCGACTGGAAATACACCATGTCGCCGACGATCTGCGGCGATGATTCGTTGACGTCGACCTCGGCGACGAGCTTCTCCGGCTTCGCGCCCTTGCGGGCGATTTCGAGCCGCCAGAGATCCAATCGACCCCGGTTCGCCGCGAGGTCGGTTTCGCGCTGCTGCCACACCAGCCACCGACCGTCCTTCGACACGGCGGGCGCGCCGATGCGCGACAGCATCGTCACGTCCTCGATGGTCAACTGGCGGGCATCAGCCGGAACCGACAGGCCGGCGGCGATCAGCGCGGAGGCTGCGAGCAAAAAGGTCTTCATGCGCAACGGTGTATCGCGCATCCGCGGCGAGGCAAGCCCCGTCGCCGTGGATCAGCCGCGGTCGGAGATCCGGGCGATTTCCTTGGCCACCATCGTCTCGACGATGCCCGGCAGATTGGCATCGAGCCAGTCGCGCAGCATCGGGCGCAGCATTTCGCGCACCATCCCCTCCAGCGTGTCGCTACCCGCGACGTCGGGCTTCACGATCATCCGCGACAGCGCTTCCAGCGGGCCGCGGCTGGCCTCGGCGGCACCAGCGGACAGGATCGATTCGAGCCTTGCGGAAGCCGGTGGCGTCACGGGAGCTTCCTCACGACGCGCGACAGGCGGCGGCATGCGCTCGGCGGTCGGGAACGGCGCACGTTCGGACAGTTCCAGCACCTCGTCGGACGGCGGCAGATCGCGCGGCTCGCCGCCCTGCGCGTTGGTCCGGGCGGGCGACCGACGCGCACGAACCGCCGACGGCGCGGTTTCACTTTCCTCGATCACGCGTTTGATCGAGGACAGGATCTCTTCCATCGTCGGTTCGGAACTGACATCCCCCATGTCGAACCATCACTCCGCGCGCACCCACGAAGATCGTGGTTAACGCGGCGTTCCTGCGGGATTGGCCGGGGTCCTGTCAACCGGACGTTGCAACACGGGATCGCTCAGCGCCGGATTCGGGCCGACCGTCGCCGTCTGCGGCACCGTGTCCGTCGTCCGCGTCGCGACCGGCTGCGGCTCGGGATCGCTGTCCCAGTCGCTCAGCTTGCGGCGGACGCGATCGTAATTGACGATCGGATCGTAGAGCGGCCCGCCATCGAGGTTCAGGTCGTCCGCCTCGGCGCGGCCCATCGCCGCCAGCAGCGCGAAGCCCGCGACATAGGCGTCGCGCCGCGCCGTCACCAGCGTGACCTGCGCGTTCAGCAATTCCTGTTCGGCGTTCAGGATATCGATGATCGTCCGCGTACCGACGCTGTTCTCGGCACGCACGCCCTCGAGGCTCAGCTTGTTCGCCTCGACCGCGACTTCGCTGCTGGCGATGACCTGCTGCGCCGCGCGCCAGCTGGCGTAGGCGGAGCGCGTCTGCGCGATGACACCGCGTTCGGTGGCGGTGACCTGTTCGATCGCCTGCCCACGCCGGGCCTGCGCCTGCCGGACCTGCGCCGCCGGCCGCCCGCCCTGGAACAGCGGCAGCGTCAGGCCGACGCCACCGGTCAGGCCATAGTCGCTTTGCGTCGGCGTCACGAGCGGCGATGACGAACCGAGCGATCCGAGGAAATTGAAATAGGTCGCACCCGCCTGGACGTTGACGCGCGGCAGCTTGGCCGTCCGCGCGACGCGGATGTCGTAAGCGGTCGCGTCGCGCGCCTTGCCCGCGGCCTGCAGCAGCGGATTTTCCTCGATCGCGACGGCGACCGCCGTGGTCGGATCGGCGGGGAGGTTCGGCAGCGCGGGCGGTGCCTGGAGGTTGTCGGGCGGCGATCCGACCACGCGGATATAGGTTTCGCGGCTGGCGATGAGGCGCGCCTCGGCCTGGCGCAACTGACCCTCGGCCAGAGCGCGCCGCGCTTCGGACTGCGCCACGTCGGTGCGGGTCAGGTCACCGACCTCGAACCGGTCACGCGACGCCTGCAGATTGACGCCCAGCGCGCGGACGTTCTGCTGGTTCAGCCCGACGACCGCCTCGTCGCGGATCACGTCCATGTACGCGGCGACCACGCTGGTGAACACGTCGGCCTCCGTGCCCCGCAGGTTGGCGCGCGCGCCCTCCACGCGAGTCGCGGCGGCGCGCACCGAATTCTTCACCGCCCCGAACGTCAGCACCGGATAGCTGACCGTGCCGTTACCGTTCAGCTGGCGGTCGGGCGCAAAGATGTTGTTCGAGGTCTGGCGCAGCGTCTCGGTGTACTGGCCCTGGATCTGCGCCGACGGCAGGCCGTTGGCGCGCGCCAGCGGCACGTTCTCGTCCTGCGCGCGCACGTCGGCCCGCGCCCCGGTGATCGTCGGGTTGGTCTTGTACGCCTCGATCAGCGCCTCGCGCAGCGTATCGGCCAGCGCCGGCGCCGGCAGCGCGTACGCCGCCGCAACCGCCGCCGAAGAAAGGAGAATGCGTCGCATCGTCACCCCGGAAAATGAAAGGCGCGCGGCCGGTCGAAACCCGGCAGGACCACGCAATCGATATCGGCGAACGGCACCAGCGCAAAGCCTGCACTGCGGACCCCGCGCGCCAGTCGCGTCACGCCGCCATCGAGGACGCCCGACGTCACCCGCCCGCCGATGCGGACCTGATCGAGCAGCGTATCGGGCAGGTGCTCCACGGCGCCATCGACGATCAGGACGTCGAACGGACCGGCATCCGTCGCCCCCGCGTTCAGCGATCCCTCGACCACCGCGACATTGCCCAGACCGGCCAGCGCATCACGCGCCGCCGCCGCAAGGGCGCCATCGCTCTCGACCGCCACGACCTCGCCCGCCAGCCGCGCCAGCACGGCGGCGGTATATCCCGCCGCCGCCCCGATCAGCAGCACTTTATCGGTCGGCTGGATCTGCGCCTCGGTCAGCAGCCGGGCGGTCGTCAGTGGACTGTTCTGCCAGCGGTCGCCGCCCAGCGGCAGCGGGCGATCGCGATAGGCGGTAGCGGCATTCGCCGCGCCAACGAAATCCTCGCGCGGGACCGCCGACATCGCCGCGACGACGCGCGTGTCGGTCACCGCATTGGTCCGCAACTGGCTCGCCACCATGGCATGCCGCGCCGTTTCCTGTGCTCCGTGGATCGTCGTCATCGTCATCGCCCCGCAATCGCACAACTGTCTTAGTCATGCAATACAGTAGTTGTAGATCAGTTGCGCTTAGCCGCCAGCCACGGCGTCGCCAAGCGCTCGTGGAACGCTGCGAAGATATCTTTTGCCTGAGCAGGAGACTCTGGAGGCCCGACCGGGAATCGAACCCGGGTGCAAGGATTTGCAGTCCTCTGCGTCACCACTCCGCCATCGGGCCTCGATGTCGTGGACGCGGGCAGATGCGGCGGCGGCGCGATGAAGTCAACCGTGCTTCGCGCCGTTGCGCGAACCGTGCAACAGACGTTAAGGCGGAGATGATACTCAGGGACAGGATGCGCATGCGATGACCGACAGATTGGCGACGCGGCGGGACGGGCTGATCGAGGCGGAGGTCGATGGCGAGCTGCTCGGCCTGCATATCGACAAGGGGTTCTGCTATGGCTTCAACCCGACCGCGACACGGATCTGGGCGCTGATCGAAACACCGCAGACCGTGACCCAGCTGTGCGAAACGCTGAGCGGCGAATTCGAGATCGAGCCGGCCGAAGCGCGCCCGCAGGTCGAGGAATTGCTGGAGGAACTGGAGCGCGAGGGTCTGGTCGAACTGACCCCGGCCTGACGATGTCGGCATGACGAGTCGCTATGATGCGCTGATCGTCGGCGGCGGGCACAACGGTCTCGTCTGCGCCTTCTACCTCGCCCGCGCCGGGCTGAAGGTCTGTGTTCTCGAGGCGCGACCGATCCTGGGCGGGGCCGCGGTGACCGAGGAATTCGCGCCCGGATTTCGCAACTCGACGGCCAGCTATACGGTCAGCCTGCTCCAGCCGCGGGTGATCGCGGATATGCGCCTGCACGATCGCGGCTATCGCGTGGTCGAACGCCCGGTCGCCAATTTCCTGCCACTACCCGATGGGCTGTCGCTGGCGATGGGCGGACCCGACACGGTCGCGGAAGTTGCGCGCTTCTCGACCCGGGATGCCGCCGCCCTGCCCGCCTATGGCGCCGCGCTCGACCGGATCGCCGACGTGATCCGCGATCTGGCGCTGGAAATCCCGCCGAACGCCGGCGACGGGCTGGCGACATTGCTCGACGCGGCGCGCCAGGGCCGGCGGTTCGCGAAGCTGGGGATCGAGGGGCAGCGCGACCTGCTCGATCTGTTCACCCGGTCGGCCCGCGAGGTTCTCGACCGATGGTTCGAGAGCGATGCGGTCAAGGCCGTCTTCGGGTTCGATGCGGTCGTCGGCAACCACGCCGGCCCGAGCACGCCGGGATCGGCCTATGTCCTGCTCCACCACGTCTTCGGAGAGGTCAACGGGCGCAAGGGGGCGTGGGGCCATGCGATTGGCGGCATGGGCGCGATCACGACCGCGATGGCCGCAGCATGCCGCGAGGTCGGCGTCACGCTGCGCACGGAAGCGTCCGTCGCGCGGATCCTGACCGACGGCGGCAAGGCGGCGGGCGTCCGGCTGGCCGATGGCGAGGAGATCGTCGCGCCGCTGGTGATCGCCAATCTCGGGCCGAAGCCGCTGTACGAAAGGCTGGTCGATCCATCCGACCTCCCCGCCGATTTCCGCACTCGCATCGCCGGCTATGCGGTCGGATCGGGCAGCTTCCGGATGAACGTCGCGCTGTCCGCGTTGCCCGATTTCACCGCGCGCCCGGGCGTGGGGCCGCATCTGTCGGCGGGGATCATCCTGGCTCCGGACCTGGATTACATGGACGCGGCGTTTGACGAGGCACGGGCCCACGGATGGAGCCGCAACCCGGTGGTCGAGATGCTGATCCCCTCCACGCTCGACGACAGTCTGGCACCACCGGGCGCGCATGTCGCCAGCCTGTTCTGCCAGGGCTTCTCGCCCACCCTGCCCGCAGGGCGGTCATGGGACGACGAACGCGAGGACGCGGCTGACGCGGTGCTGTCCGTGGTCGAGCGTTACGCGCCGGGCTTCACCGCGTCGGTGATCGCGCGCCAGGTCCACTCGCCGCTCGATCTGGAGCGCAAGTTCGGCCTTGCTGGCGGCGACATATTCCACGGCCGCATGAGCCTCGACCAATTGTGGAGCGCGCGGCCCGTGCTGGGCCACGGCAGCTACCGCTCCCCGATCCAGGGCCTGTGGATGTGCGGTGCCGGTACGCACCCCGGCGGCGGCGTGACCGGCGCGCCGGGCCATAATGCGGCGAAGGCGATCCTGCGGTCGCGGGGGATGTTCAAATACCTCCGTTCGCACTGAGCGAAGTCGACGTGCGTGTTCCGGGCACGGGCTTCGACTTCGCTCGGCACGAACGGGGTTTGTGTCGGGAGCGCCTTGGATTAGAGCCGCCACCCATGACGCTCACTCTCTACAACAGCCTGACCCGCAGCCTCGAACCCTTCGTGCCGATCCACCGCGGCACCGGACAGGACGGCAAGGACGAGGCGCGGGTCTATACCTGCGGGCCGACGGTCTATAACTACCAGCATATCGGCAACATGCGCGCGTTCATCTTTGCCGACACGCTCGGCCGGGTGCTGCGGTGGCAGGGCTATGACCTGACCCACATCATCAACATCACCGATGTCGGCCACCTGACCAGCGATGCCGATGCGGGCGAGGACAAGATGGAGAAGGCGGCGGCCGCACGGGGCGCGTCGATCTGGGACATCGCGGTGCATTATACCCACGCGTTCAAGCGCGACGTGGCGCGGCTCAACATCACGCCGCCCGCCGAATGGACCGTCGCGACCGAATATGTGCCGCAGATGATCGAATTCGCCCGGGCGATCGAGGGCGACTGCTACGCACTCGACACCGGCCTGTACTTCGACACGTCGAAGGTCCCGAACTACGGTGCCCTCGCCCGCGCCGTCAGCGACGAGGGTGAGAGCCGGATCGATCCCGTCTCCGGCAAGCGCAACCCCGCCGACTTCGCGATCTGGCGCAAGTCTCCTCCCGGCGAACAGCGCCAGATGGAATGGGACTCACCCTGGGGCAGAGGCGCGCCGGGATGGCACCTGGAATGTTCGGTGATGAGCCGGGCGAAGCTGGGCCATCCGTTCGACATCCACACCGGTGGCATCGACCACCGCGAAATCCACCACCCGAACGAGATCGCGCAGAACCAGGCGCATTGCGGATGCGATGATCCGGGCGCGCGGATCTGGATGCACAACAACTTCCTCGTCGACCGCGGCGGCAAGATGTCGAAATCGACCGGCGATTTCCTGACGTTGCAGGTTCTGGTCGATGCGGGCGTCCACCCGCTGGCGTATCGCATGATGTGTCTGCAGGCGCATTATCGCAGCGAACTGGAGTTCACCTGGGACAATCTCGGCGCTGCGCTGACCCGGTTGAAGCGGCTGGTGCAGGGTGTCGAGAAACTCCGCGACCGCTTCGCCGCCGAGCCCCGCGGTTCGCTGGACGTGATGGAGGTCGAGCAGGCGAAAACGGCGGTGAGCGACGACCTGAATACCGCCAAAGCACTGGTGCTGCTCGAAACGGTCGTCGGCGGAAAGGGACATGCGGGCGATCGCTATACGGCGGTGCGTAAGATCGATCGTGCGCTCGGGCTGCGGCTTGCGATGATCACGCGCGACGAACTGCGCGTCCGACCGAGGGACGCGACGATCGAGGAGGACATGATCGAGGCGAAACTGGCCGAGC
Source organism: Pseudomonadota bacterium (assembly GCA_040388765.1). Lineage (GTDB taxonomy): Bacteria > Pseudomonadota > Alphaproteobacteria > Sphingomonadales > Sphingomonadaceae > Sphingomonas. Next base: position 95,567 of record JAZKBG010000004.1, read on the forward strand.
GCCGCGACGCCCGCGCGGCAAAGGACTTTCCCCGCTCCGACGCGATCCGCGACGAACTGGCCGCGGCGGGGGTCGATGTGATGGACGGCGATCCGCTGGGCTGGGAGTGGAAGCTATCGTTCTGAAAGCCTACCCGTACGCGGGGAGGTGGCGGCCGCAGGGCTGACGGAGGGGGCGGGCCGCAAGCGAGTCGTCCGCAGCCCCCCCCTCCACCACCGCTTCGCGGCGGTCCCTCTCCCCGTGCCGGGGAGGATTGAAAGGTAACATATGAAGGCCGTCCTCCCCGCCCTCGCCCGCCCGCTGCTCGAACCACGGCTGCCTGCCGATCTCGACATCGACTGGTTCGCTTCTGCCGAGGAGGCGCGGGCGCAGATCGTCGATGCCGACATCGCCTGGGTCGATATGCAGCGGTCGCGCGATACCGCGGCGGCGATCGCCGCGGGCACCCGGCTGAAATGGGTGTCCACGCTGTATGCCGGGGTCGATCCGTTTGATCTTGCCGCGATGAAGGCAAGCGGCACCGTCCTGACCAACGGAGTCGGCATCAATGCGCTGGCCGTCGCCGAATATGCCGTGATGGGCGTACTTGTCGCCGCCAAGCGCTTTGATCAGGTCGTGCGCCAGGCCGATGCGCGGACGTGGACCACCGCGGCACCGGGGACGACGGAACTGTACGAGACGAGGGCGCTGATCGTCGGCTATGGCGCGATCGGTCGCTTGATCGGCGAACGGTTGGCGGCGTTCGGGGTGGAGATCGCCGCGGTGACGCGATCGGGCCGCGACGGTACGCTGACGCCGGACCAATGGAAGACACGCATCGGCGAATATGACTGGATTATCCTGGCCGCCCCATCGACCGACGACACCCACGCGCTGATCGGTGCGGACGAACTCGCCGCGATGAAGCCATCTGCCTGGCTCATCAACATCGCGCGCGGCGACATGGTCGATCAGGATGCGCTTATCACCGCCCTTCATGCGCGACGTGTCGCTGGCGCGTTCCTCGACACCGTCACGCCGGAGCCGCTGCCTGCCGATCATCCGCTGTGGTCCACGCCCAACGCGATCCTGACGATGCACCTGTCGGGCCGCAGCCAGACAAGGATGTTCCAGCGCGCAGCCGCCCTGTTTCTCGACAACCTCGACGCCTTCCGGTCGGGGGCGGCCATGAAAAACGTCGTCGATCTCGACGCGGGATATTGACGAACCGGGTGCGCCGCGGCCACGTCGGGCGCAGGCACAGGGGAGCAGGATGCGCGGACAGATACTCGGGGTCGATCGCACGACGGGCGACGCGCAGGTTACCGGCGAGGACGGCAATCGCTATCGCTTTCGTCGCGACGACTGGGCCGATCCGGTCGGCCCCGCCGTCGGCGCGATGGTCGATTTCGACGTGTCCGATGGCCGCGCGGTCAGCGTCTATCGTGTGCCCGGCAGCGTTCCTGCGCCGCAGCAGGACCACCGCCCGCGCCGCGTGAACGATCGCAACAAGATTGTCGCCGCGCTCCTCGCCTTCTTTCTCGGCCCCCTCGGCGTTCATCGCTTTTACCTTGGCCGCACCGGCAGCGGGATCGTGATGCTGATCCTGACCTGCACGATCGTCGGCCTGCTGGTCACCGGGATCTGGGCATTCGTCGATTTCATTCGCTATCTCGTCATGCCGGAAGCCGAATTCGAGCATCGCTACAGTCGTCTCGTCGACTGAATTTACTCCATCGGGGAAAATCTGCTTGCATCGGCTTACTCCGTCGGCGTAAGCGCGCCGCATGACGACGCTCGCCGGTGCCAAGATCCGCAGGTTTCGCGACGAACGTGGCCTCAGCCGCGCCGCGTTCGGCGCGTGGTTCGATGCCGCGGGCAGCACCGTCCAGGGCTGGGAAGAGGACGGCAAGCGCGCCAGCGCGAAGGTCGCCAACCAGATCGCCGCCAACGGAATCGCGGGACACGCCGACTGGGCGCTCCCCAATCACATGGAGACTGACATGGCCGCGACCTGGGCCCCCGACAGCTGGATGTCGCACGATGCGCAGCAGATGCCCGACTATCCCGATGCGGCCGCACTCGACGCCGCCACGGCCGAACTGGGTCGCTTCCCGCCGCTGGTCTTCGCCGGCGAGGCGCGCGATCTGACCGCAGACCTGGCGCAGGTCGCGGCGGGCAAGGCGTTTCTGCTCCAGGGCGGTGACTGCGCGGAAAGCTTCGCCGAATTCCACCCCAACAACATCCGCGATACGTTTCGCGTGATCCTGCAGATGGCGGTCGTCCTGACGTTCGCGTCGAAGCTGCCGGTGGTCAAGGTCGGGCGCATGGCCGGACAGTTCGCCAAGCCGCGCTCATCGGGGACCGAGACCATCGATGGCGTCGAACTGCCGAGCTACCGCGGCGACATCGTCAACGACATCGCGTTCACCGCCGAAGGTCGCGCGCCCGATCCCCAGCGCCTCATCAAAGGCTATTCGCAATCGGCCGCGACGCTCAACCTGCTGCGCGCCTTCGCCAGCGGCGGCTACGCGAACCTGCACCAGGTCCACCGCTGGACCCACGACTTCATGGGCCGCAGCCCGTGGGCCAAGAAATACGAGGACGTCGCCGACCGCATCGGTGAGGCGCTGGAATTCATGGCCGCCTGCGGGATCGATGCCGATCGTGTGCCGCAGCTGAAGGCGACGCAGTTCTACACCAGCCACGAGGCGCTGCTGCTGCGCTACGAACAGGCGCTGACCCGACAGGATTCGCTGACCGGCGACTGGTACGATACCTCCGCGCACATGTTGTGGATCGGCGACCGCACCCGGTTCGAGGGCAGCGCGCACGTCGAGTATCTGCGCGGCATCGGCAATCCGATCGGCATGAAGTGCGGGCCGACGCTGGAGCCCGACGCGCTGCTGCGCCTGCTCGACACGCTGAACCCCGCGCGCATCCCCGGCCGCATGACGCTCATCACCCGCTATGGCCACGACAAGATCGAAGGCGGGCTGCCCAAGCTGGTGCGCGCCGTCCAGCGCGAAGGGCATCCGGTGGTGTGGAGCTGCGATCCGATGCACGGAAACGTCGTCAAGGCCGCCAACGGATACAAGACGCGCCCGTTCGAGCGCATCCTGGCCGAAGTCCGTGGCTTCTTCGCGGTCCATCGTGCGGAAGGGTCGTTCGCCGGTGGCATCCACTGCGAGATGACCGGCCAGAATGTGACCGAATGCACCGGCGGCGCGATCGACGTGACCGAGCAGGCACTGGCCGACCGCTATCACACGCACTGCGACCCGCGCCTCAACGCCGGGCAGAGCCTGGAACTGGCGTTCCTGCTGGCCGAGATGCTCAACCTCGAGATGAAGCACCGCGGAGCGGCACCCGAAGCCCGGGCCGCCTGAAGTCCACCCCCGTTTGCCATGCGCGAACGGGGGGCTTGCGCTACTTCGCGGTGGGGATCGTCTTCGGCTCCGGTCGCACCTCGATCCGCAGCGGCCTGGCGTCGACCAGATAGGTCCGGATCACCGCCTGCACTGCCCCGGCATCGACCGCGCGCCTGCCGCTGACATAGGTTCGCACCGATTCGAGCTGTCGCGGATCGTCGAGGTCGCGCGACAGGATTCCGCTCCAATAGGCATTGCCGGCGATCGACCGCTGCGCGGCACCGACCGCGGTCTCGCGCGCGCGGATCAGCGCATCCGCGCTGGGCCCCTTCGCGGCGAGATCGGCGACGATACGGTCCAGCGTCGCGTAGAAATTCTGAATGCGATCGGGCGTCAACTGCGCGCCGACCATCAGTTGGCCGAACGAATCGAATCCGGCCACGCTCATCGCGGTAACGAACGGGCTGTAGGTGCCGCCTTCCGTTTCGCGGAATTCCTCATTCAGCCGGTTCTGGATGATCGTCGTGGCAACCGCCATCGCGCGCGCCGCCTTCAGGTTGGTGAGCGCGCCGAACGTACGCCACGCGACCGCCACCAGCGCCTGGTTCGGATCGCCCTTGTGCGTCAGCATGACCGGAACGTCGGTCCTGAGCGGCGGAACGACCTGCGTCGCGGGATCTATCGTCGTCGCGGGGCGTGGCGGTAGCGCGCCGAAGGTCGCCGCGACCGCGCGGATCGTGGCAGCACGGTCGAGATCGCCGACGACGACCACGCGCACCGGCCCCTCGCCGAGCACCTTCGCCCAGTGCGCCCGGATCGCAGCGATATCGGTGCGGTTGACCTCGGCCGGCGTCGGGATCGGCTGGAACCGCCGGTCGCCGCCGTAAAGTGCGGTCGCGCCCATCACCTGGAACACCGACTGCGGTTGTGCCTGGATCGATTTCAGCGACGCGAGATAGCCCGCGCGATACCGGTTGAGCGCGACCGGATCGCCTCGCGATCGCGTCGCTCCCGCCAGCACCAGGCGTAGCGCGTCGGCCAGGTCGCGCGGATTCGTCGTCGTCCCCAGCGACGCAGCGTCGGTCCCCGCCGCCATGCCGAAACCGATCTGCCGTCCGGCCGTCAGCCGCGCGAGTTCCGGCAGCGTGACGTCGCCGATCCCGCTCGCCGCGACAACGCCGGCGCTCCAGTCCGGCGATCGATCGTTGACCGCACGGCCCGACACGCCCTGCCCGATCCGGACCTCGACCGATATCGCATCGCGCGCGAAATCGGTCTTCTTCATGACCAGCTCGACGCCGTTGGCAAAGGTCACGCGATCGATCCCGAATTCGACGATCGTGCGTTCGCGCGTGACCTTCCCGGGCGGCAACGGCGGACTGACCATGTCGAGCGTGACCGTGCGGATCGCCACCGCAGCCCCGCCATCGGTGGCGCGCGCCTTCGTCAGCGCGTCGGCGACCGCGGCTTCACCGCCAGCGACCGGAGCCGCGGCCAGTATCAGCAACCGCGGCTGCGGCGCGAACAATGTCTTGAGCGCCGACTGTACCGCGGCCGGGGTGATCGTCGGCTTCTGCGCACGGAACTGCCCGGCATAATAGCGCCGGTCGGCCGCGACGTCGCCGCTGTCCACATCGTCGACATAGGCGTTGGCCCAGGTCGTCGACGGCCAGGTCTGGCTGGCGTCCACCGCCCGGTTCAGCGCTTCGCCGATCGACGCGGTCTGCTGGTCGATCTCGGCCGGATCGACCGGTGCGGCCAGCGTCCGGTTGAGCACGCCATAGGCCTCGGCCAGCGCCTCCGCCCACATCGCATTGCGCGGCGAGATCGACAGCGACACGGTGTCGGCCAAGCTGCGCGCCCGTGACACGCGTACGCTGGCACCCAGCATCGGCCCGCCCTTCAACGCCTGTTCGCTCAGCCGCTGGTTCAGGACACGCAACGATACCGTTTCGGTCGTGTCGGCACGCAATGTCTCAGCGGTGACCTTGCCGGGCCGATGCGGCGTGACCCACGCCAGCTGCAATCCCGCCGACGTGAGCGGATCGACGACGAGCGCGATCCGCCGCGCCGGCTCGGTGGGACTGCCATAGGCCGGTTCGGCCGGTGCCGACCCCGCCGATCGCCACCCGCCGAACTTGCGCTTCACCAGATTCTCGAGCAGCGCCGGATCCGCATCGCCGACCATCACCACGACGGCGCGCTCGGGCCTGTACCAGCGGTCGTAGAACCCTTGCAGACCCGCCGCCGTCGCCGCCGCCAGCGATGCGTCGGTGCCGCCGAGCTCCCGCTTCTCCGCCAGCAATCCCGCGTACATCAGCGGCTTCACCGCATCCTGGATCCGGCGTGAGGTCGGCGTGATCCGCGCGGCGCGCTCGGCCATCACGACCTTGCGTTCGGTATCCAGCAGCCGCGCGTCGATCCGCGCGTTCTGCATCATGTCGGCGAGTGCACCGACCGCCTCGTCGAGCGACCCGGCATCGTTGCGCGGCAGGTCGAGCTTGTAGGTCGTCGCGCGCAGCGTCGTCGATGCGTTGGAGTCCGACCCGAACGACGCGCCCAGCCGCTGCCAGAGCTTCACCGCCTCGCCGTCGGGCCGCGTCCTGGTGCCGCGGAATACCATATGCTCGAGCAGATGCGCCCAGCCGCTCTGTTCGTCGCTCTCCATCAACGCGCCCGCATCGATGCGTACGCGCAGCGCCACGGTTCCCGGCGGCGTGGCGTTGCGCCGGACGGCATAGCGTAGGCCATTGGGCAAGGTGCCCGTGATCCACGCCGGATCGGCCGGGATGTCGCTGCCCTCGTGCAGCCACGAAGCACGCGGCGCGGCAGCCGCTGGAACATTCTGCGCCAGCGCCGGAACGGCAAGGGCGAACAGCAGCGAGAGGAATGCGGCGGACGACGGCAAGCGCTTCATGCCGCGCAGCCTAGGTCAGCCCGCGCGGCGGCGGCAACCCGAATGATCCGTGAGATGGCGAAGTCGGGCTTTATGCGCGCAGTCCGCATCGCACCGCTGGTGACCCCTACGAGAATCGAACTCGTGTTTTCGCCGTGAGAGGGCGACGTCCTAACCGCTAGACGAAGGGGCCGTATGCAGTGGAGGCGGGCGCTTAGGCCAGGTCGCGCGACACGTCAAGCGCACCGGGTTCGAGTCGCCTCGAACCCGGCCGTATCGGCTCAGACGATGAAGTCCGGAATGACGCCGGGAACCACGCCGTCGACGCGGATGACGTAATCCTGGTCGCCCTGATAGCCTGCGATCCCGTTGGCATCGACCACGACGAAGGTGACGCCCGACAGCGTCCCTGCGCTCGCCGTGAACACCACCGCGCCGCCGACGTTCAGCAGCCCGGCCAGCGCCGACTGCAGGTCGGTGTCGAACGTCGCGCCGCTGTTCAGCGTACCCGTCGTCACGCGCGTGAACACGTCGTAGGTTCCGGGCAGGTCGATCGTGTCGGTGCCGTACACGAAGTCGGTGATGCGGTCGTAAGCCGTCGAGGTCGACTGGCTGACCGCGCCATAGCGGAAGATGTCCGCCCCTGCCCCGCCGGTCAGCGTGTCGCCGCCGCCACCGCCGGACAGGATATCGGCGCCCGAACCGCCGGTCAGCGTATCGCCGGCGCGACCGCCCATGATGACCAGATTGCCGTCGGTCTCGCCCGATCCGTTGACCGTCATCGCCGCGCTGGTGACGTTGCCGTTGATCGTGCGCGTCTGGCCCGCGGGCACGAAGCTGTTGGCGATCGTCAGGTTGAAGTCGTTCTTGTTCGCCGCCGTCCCCTCCAGCAGCACGATGACCTCGACGTTCTGGATGCTCGTGCCGTCCAGCGTCAACGTATAGTCGCCGTCGAGCGCCAGCTGGTCGTTGGTGCCGCCGCCCAGGTTGACGCGATCGACGCTGGGATCGAACTTGCCCGGCCCGAACAGCGCGCCGTCGTTGCCGCCGCCGGTGGTGATGATGTCGGTGCCCGCGCCGCCATAGACCAGATACGTCCCGTCGGCCTCGCTGCCCGCGTTCAGCGTGAAGTTCTGCCCTGCGGTCAACGTACTGGCATAGAAGCTGATCGTCCCGCCGGTGGCGACGAGCGTGTCGTTGGTCGTGATGACGTAGGCGGCGCCCGCCCCGGCCTGCAACGCGACGACCTCGACATTGGTCAGGTTCGACGATGTCAGCGTGACGCCCGCGGAATAATTTCCCTGGAGCGCCAGCTGATCGTTGTTCCCGTCGCCGCCGTCCACCACGTCGCCGGTGCCGAACGCCGCGCCGAAATAGATGCCGTCGTTGCCGGCACCAGCGTTGACCACGTCATTGCCGCCCTGGCTGAAGTCGTACAGATCGACTCCCGCCGTACCGCCCAGCGTGTCGTTGCCCGACCCGCCCTGCAGGCGGTCACCCGGCGAATCGACGCCGGTGATCGTCACCGTCACCGTCTGGGTGATTCCATTGGCGGTGTAGGTGAAGGTGTCGGTGGCCGACCCGTTCGACGCGCCTGCCGCCGCCGCGGTCGCCGGCGACACCAGATAGTTGAAGGCGCCGTTGGGATTATACCCGAGCGTTCCATCGGCGTTCAGCGTCACGATCGCGCCCGATGGCAGCGTGCGCGAGCCGCCCGATGCGACGGGCGTCCCGCCGATCGCACTGACCGACGGCACCGGCCCGTCGACGTCGCTGTCGTTGGCCAGCACGTTGATCGTGGTCGATGCAGTCTCGGTCGTGCTGCCGAGATCGGGATTCAGCACGGCGGCGTCGTCGACCGGCGTCACGCTGATCGTACGGGTGAAGCTCGCGGTCGGGATGCCGCCGTTGGCGGTGCCGCCACCGTCGTTCAGCGTGAAGGTGACGGTCCGCTGCGCATTCGTCGGATTTTCCGACGTGCTCAGGAATACCGCAGCCTGGGTCAGCGCGATGACCGCCGTCGGCGTGGCCGCCGCGTTCAGTGAGAATGCCAGTGTCGTGGCGTTCTGCGTCGTGATCGTGCCGATCGCGACATTGTTGAACCGGACGGTCGTTCCCGACACCTCGATGCCCGTGTTCGGCGTCGTGGAGGTGCGCAGCCCGATCGCATCGCCCGCCACCAGATTGCCGAACGTCAGCGTCAGCGAACCGGCATTGAAATTGGCGTTGTCGGCATCGGTCAGCGACACGTTCGTCGCGATGTTCAGCGCGGCGCCATTTTCTGTATAGCTCGGCTGCGCGCCCGATGCGGCGAACAGCGGCGCGTCGTTGATGCCCAGGACACTGAACGTCGTCGTGCTGACATTCGCCGACCCGGCCGGAACCGACGGCGATCCATCGTCGAGCGTAACGGTGACCGTGCGCGTCGTCACCGTGCCGAACGCGGTCGGATTGTCGGTGGTGTTGGTGTAGCGCAGGCCGGCAAGCGCGGTCTGGTACCGCGCCGCGGTGTCCAGACCGCTTAGCGTGATCGTGCCGGTCACCGCATTATAGGCGCTGACCACGATCGACGTCCCGCTGGTCGCCGCCGCCAGCACCGACAAAGCGTCGCCCGTCGTCAGGCCGGCGGTGATCTGGACGGTCGCGCTGCGCAGATATCCTTCCGGCTCGTTGACCGCGACGGTGTTGAACACGGGCGAAATCTGCTGCTCCAGCGCCGGCGACGCGCTCGGCGTGGCGGCGAGCGCCGCCAGCTGGACGAACGACATGCCGGCGATGTTGCTGGTGGCGCCGAACGGGCCCGGCGTGATCGTGCGCAGCAGTGTGCCGTTCAGCCCGGACGCATCGAGCTGGAACACCAGGATGACGTCGTCGGCATTGCTGGCGTTGGTGCCTTCGGTCTCGACGTAGAGCTGGTTCAGCACCACATCCAGGGTCATGTCGTCGGGATAGAAGTTGGTCGGCGCGCCGGTCAGCGTGACCTTTTGCGCGGTGGCATTCGACGCCCCGGTCGCCACCCGCCAGATCGCGTTCAGGCCGGCATTGTAGCTGCCACCGTCGATCGGACTCTGCGAATAGGTGCTGAAGAACACGTTGCCGCGCGCGCTGTCGATCTCGACGTCGCGGATGTAACCGTTCGCGCCGCTGTCGGCGAACTGCGCCTGGCTCACCACCTGCGTCACGGTGGTGGGGGCCGACAGGTTGATGCTGAACAGCCCGGTCGCGGTCACGCCACCGGTCAGCGTCTCGGTGAAATACAGGCGGTTGGCCGCGCGATCGAAACCGAAATCGATCGGGTCGAACACGTTGAAGCCGCTCTCCAGCCCCTTGTTCGACGTCGTCTGCGTGACGAGGTATCCGGTGTTGGTGACCGTCCCGGCGCTGTCGTAGGTGAACACGCCGATGCCGCTGGGCGTCGCGGTACTGCCCGCATTGTCCTGGCGACCGACATAGATGCGGCGATTCACCGTATCGACGAACAGGGCGTTGACGATCTGGTCGCCATTCGCGACGAAATCATAGACGACCGTCGTCGGGCCCCCGCCGATCGATCCGCGCACCAGTTTGGCGTTACCGCCGTCCGATCCGCTGTTCAGGATCGCGAAGTAAAAGCCTGCGGCGGTGTCTACGCCGATATCGTTGGGGTTCGGCGTCTGCAGCGCATCGGGACTGTCATCGACGATCGTCGTCTGGCCGGTGCCGTCGTTATTGACGCGAACGATCCGTTCGTCGTCGCCCGCACCCTGCGTACCGTACCAGAGCTGACCGCTGACCGCCATGTTCCCATCCCCCACGATTGGCGCGCGCCCGCGCGGTGCCAAACATCGCTATATCTGGTGCGCCCGATGCCACAATCGGCGCGTATCCGCCAGGGAAATTGCCGGGCCGATCCGTCGGTTCTGGTGCCAATCGGGACACGTCTTCATTTCCACCCACTGGCGTCACGCCGCGGATTGCGACATGATGTCGATGTAACAATTCGAATCATGGGCGGCGATGATGCCGGTACGGTTCGATATCGGGGTGAGGGGCAAGTCTGATGTCAGATCCGTACATCGGCGAAATTCGCATGTTCGGCGGTAACTTCGCTCCGTTGAACTGGGCATTCTGCAACGGCGCGCTCCTCAGTATCGCCGACTATAACGCGCTCTACGCGCTGATCGGCACGACCTATGGCGGCGACGGCGTCAACACGTTCGGCGTACCCGATCTGCGCGGTCGCGTACCGGTGCACCAGGGGACTTTGCCCGGCGGCCAGAATTATGTGATCGGCGCAAAGGCCGGCGTCGAGACCGTCACACTGATCACCGGTCAGTTGCCGACGCACACCCATGTGCTGACCGGCAACAGTGCGGCGGGCGAGCTTTCCGCGCCGCAATCCGGCGCGTACCTCGCCGCCGCCGGACCGGCTGGCGCGAGCAACACCAAAACCTATGTCGCGTACGACGGCAGCAACCAGGTGCAGCTGAACGCGCAGTCGGTCAGTGTTACCGGTGCCAATCAGTCGCACAACAATATCCAGCCGACCCTGGCGGTGAATTTCATCATCTCGCTGTTCGGTATTTTCCCGACGCAGAATTGACGGCTCCTGCCGCGCAGTTCGTGCAGACAGCCCGTTGCCGCATCGCCTGTTGAGGAAAGATCACAATGACGGAACCTTTCATCGCAGAAATCCGCATCGTCGGGTTCAATTTCGCACCGCGTGGATGGGCGCTGTGTCAGGGGCAGTTGTTGCCGATCGCCCAGAACACGGCGTTATTCTCGCTATTGGGAACGATGTACGGCGGTAACGGAACGCAGAATTTCGCCCTGCCCAACCTCAGCAGCCGGGTTCCTGTCGCCAGCGGTCAGGGTCCGGGGCTGAGCGCCTGGGTGCAGGGTCAGCAGACCGGCACATCGACGGAAACGCTGCTTCCCAGTCAGATGCCGGCGCACACGCACCCGCTGAACGTCTCGACATCGCGCGCGACAACGACCGATTCGAGTGGCAATCAACTGGCCAACGGCCTGAACGGCACATTCCAGGCCGCGTCGCAGGTACGCATGTACAGCCCGAACGGCGTAGATACGGTGATGGCGCCACAATCGCTGTCCCTTAACGGCGGATCGCAGCCGCACAACAACCAGATGCCGCATCTGGCGCTGTATTATTGCATCGCGCTGCAGGGCATCTTTCCTCAGCGCAACTGATCGACGCCCAGCTGGAGCATTTTCATGTCAGAAGCATTCATCGGCGAACTCCGGATCATGGCGTTCAACTTCGCCCCGAAGGGGTGGGCGCAATGCAACGGCCAGCTGCTGGCCATCAACACCAACCAGGCGTTGTTTTCGCTGTTGGGGACGACCTATGGCGGTAACGGTACCACGACGTTCGCGTTGCCGAACCTCCAGGGCCGGGTGCCGCTGGGCGTCGGCCAGGGCGACGGCCTGCCAGCGTATAACTGGGGTCAGATCGGCGGCACCGAATTCCACTCGCTGAGCACGAACGAGATGCCGCAGCATTTGCATACACTCAGCGCGAACGCGTCGAATGCCGCAGTGAACAACACCAGCGCGGCTGCGGCGGGCAGCAGTCTGGGCCAGACCGGCGGTTTCCCGGGAAGCGGGGCCAATTATCCTGTCAGCCTGTACAGCGCCGCCACCACCGGCACGGCCCTGGCGACCGGCATGATCGGCGGCGTCGGCAGCGGTCAGGCGCACGAGAACCGACAGCCGTTCTCCGTCGTGAATATCTGCATCGCGATCGTCGGTATCTTCCCGTCGCGCAACTGACGTGACTGCTGCGCCGCTGGACCTGCGACCGTCGGCGGGGCTGGCGGCACTTGACGTGTCGCTGCGCGCCCAGGTCGGCCAGGATCAGGCATTCTGTCGCCGATTGTACGGCGCCAATCGTGCAGCCGAGGTCGATCAGGCACCATGGGACGCGGCAACCAAGGCGCTGTTCCTGGACCAGCAGTTCGCAGCACAGAGCGCGCACCTTGAGTCACATCGGCCAGATGCGGACTATCTGATCGTCCAGCGCGGCGAGACGCCGATCGGGCGCCTCTACATCGATCGCGAGGAAACGGGCGAGGGTTGGCGGATCGTCGAAATCGCGCTGTTGCCGGATGCTGCCGGCAAAGGGATCGGCCGCGCGCTGATCGGCTGGGTCATCGATCGCGCATCACACGCCGGTGCGACGTCCGTCGACCTGCATGTAGCGACCGACAACGATACCGCCATCGCCTTCTATCATCGCAACGACTTCGTCGATGTGCCCAGCGCGTTCGATTCGCACCGCCGCCTGTCACGCGCCATCGACTGTATCAGTTGAAGACAGCTTCATAGACGATCCGGTCGCCACGGCGCTCGATCGGGACGAGGAAGATCATCGCTTCCCCGTGCCCAGGAATGTCGAAATGCCGGATGCCCTGTTCGGGTTCGGGTGTATCGGCTACGAACTCGAGCCGAAACGAGTCGCGTGTCCGGCCAGGATAAGGGTGTGACACCAACGAGTTGGCCTCGACCAACTCAAATGCGGGTCCGTCAGGCCATCCTGCGAGCGTGAAAATCGACCCGACCAACGGTACGAAGATGTCATGGGTCAGCGCGGCCGGTGTCTGCGTCATGTCGCGATACCTGCCGCAGCCCCGGAACATTCGCAAGTCGTTGAGCCGCCACGATCGGCGCTGGCGATTCATCCAAAATGAAGATATGCGCGGAAGCAAGAGGGAGTGGGGATATCATGAGCGAGACTACAGGAACGCGGCGCGGCTTTATCACGGCTGCGGCGGCAACGGCGACGGTCGTCGGTTCGCTCGCCTTCGCCAAGTCGGTCGGGTCCGCCGGCGGTAGCGCCAACGGCCTCGTCACGATCCTGTCCGGCGGCAACGGCGCGCCGGCGTTCGACCAGATATCGGCCGATGTCTGGCAGGCAGCGGTCAACACACGCATGACGATCACCGGCGAAAACGGCACCGTCGGCGGTCGCGTCCTGAGCGTCGTGCCGGGCGTCATGGGTGGCGATCGTCCCGACACCCTGCGACCCCAGACGATGATCGTGGCGTTCGACGTGGGTGCCGCGACGGCCCCGCTGGGCGGCAAGACCTATTCCGTTCAAATCGCGATTCCCGGCGTCCGCGAACTGTTCGTGACGCGCGGCGAGGACGTGATGGGTCGCGCGATCCTGACCGCCATCCTGAACTGACACGCCGGCCCGACGCGTCCTAAGGAATCGCGGGCAGGTCCAGCCCCCGCTCCCGCGCACACTCCAGCGCGATGTCATAGCCGGCGTCGGCGTGGCGCATCACGCCGGTGGCGGGGTCGTTCCACAACACTCGCTCCAGCCGCCGTGCCGCCGCTTCGGTGCCGTCGGCGACGATCACCATGCCGCTATGTTGCGAATAGCCCATGCCCACGCCGCCGCCGTGGTGCAGCGACACCCATGTTGCCCCACTGGCGGTGTTCAGCAGCGCGTTGAGCAGCGGCCAGTCGCTTACCGCGTCCGACCCGTCGCGCATCGCCTCCGTTTCGCGGTTGGGGCTGGCGACCGATCCCGAATCCAGATGGTCACGGCCGATCACGACGGGTGCCTTGAGTTCACCCGACGCCACCATCGCGTTGAACGCCAGCCCCAGCCGGTGGCGGTCGCCCAGCCCTACCCAGCAGATTCGCGCCGGCATGCCCTGGAACCGGATCCGCTCGCGCGCCATGTCCAGCCAGCGGTGAAGGTGCGGATTGTCGGGGATCAGTTCCTTGACCTTGGCATCGGTGCGGTAGATGTCCTCGGGATCGCCCGACAGCGCGGCCCAGCGAAACGGCCCGATGCCGCGACAGAATAGCGGGCGGATGTAGGCGGGAACGAAACCGGGGAAATCGAACGCGTTCGCGACACCCGCGTCCTTGGCGACCTGGCGGATATTGTTGCCGTAATCGACGGTCGGAACGCCGGCCGCCTGGAAATCCAGCATCGCGCGGACATGCGCGGCCATCGATGCAGACGCCGCCGCGGCGACCCCGGCCGGATCGCTTTCGCGCCTGGCCATCCATTCCGCAACACTCCAGCCCGCGGGCAGATAGCCGTTGACCGGGTCATGCGCCGATGTCTGGTCGGTCAGCAGGTCGGGGCGGATGCCGCGCGCGAACATCTCGGGCAGCAGTTCGGCGGCATTGCCGAGCAGCCCGACCGAGATCGGCGTGTTCGAGCCCGAAATCATCGCCATCGCTTCGTCGATCGTCGTGGCCTGTGCATCGAGATAGCCGGTGCGCAACCGCATCTCGATCCGGCTCGGCTGGCATTCGATCGCGATGCACGACGCGCCGGCCATGACCGCCGCCAGCGGCTGCGCCCCGCCCATCCCGCCCAGGCCCGCGGTCAGCAGCCAGCGGCCCGACAGGTCGCCCCCGTAATGCTGGCGCCCCATCTCGACGAACGTCTCGTAGGTCCCCTGCACGATCCCCTGCGTGCCGATGTAGATCCACGACCCTGCGGTCATCTGGCCGTACATCGCCAGCCCCTTGCGATCGAGTTCGGCGAAATGCTCCCACGTCGCCCATCTGGGTACGAGGTTGGAATTGGCGATCAGGACGCGCGGCGCGTCGGCGTGGGTGCGGAACACGCCGACCGGCTTGCCCGACTGAATGAGCAAGGTTTCGTCGTCCTCCAGCCGGCGCAGCGTCTCGACGATCCGGTCGTAGCTGTCCCAGTCGCGCGCCGCCCGGCCGATGCCGCCATAGACGACCAGTTCCTGGGGATTCTCGGCGACGTCGGGATGCAGATTGTTCATCAGCATCCGCAAGGGCGCTTCGGTCAGCCAGCTCTTTGCGGTCCGTTCGGTGCCCGTGGCGGGTCGGATGATGCGGCTGTTGTCGAGACGGGTCATGCGGCGAAATCCAGACAGGCGGTGAGAATGCTGCGCAGCATCGGCGCGATCGGCGGCACGGGATCAAGCGGCGCTGGCCAGTTGCCGGGCTCGGTGACGACGGGTTCGGAAAGATAGCCCCGCATCGCCAGTTCCATCTGGATAGCGTGGACGCCCAGTTCCGGCCGCCCATAGTGGCGCGTGGTCCAGCCGCCGCGAAACCTGCCATCGATCACCTGGTCGGGGCCACAATGCGCCGAGACGGCGGCGGTCAGTCCGGGTGCACAGGTCGTGCCGCCGTTGGTGCCGATGTTGAACTGCGGCAGGACGCCGTCGAACAGGCGCGGGATCCGACTGCGGATCGCGTGGGCGTCGTACACGACCACCCTTTCGTGCAGCCCGCGCAACCGGGCGATCTCGCCGGTCAGCGCGGCATGATAGGGATCGAAATACGCGACGCGCCGCCGCGCGATCTCGGCAGTGTCCGGTTCCTCGTCACCGTACAGGCGATGACCATCGAACGTCGTCGTCGGGCACAGGCCGGTGGTCGCCTGGCCGGGATAGAGCGACGCTCCGGACGGATCGCGGTTCACGTCGATGACGCTGCGCGAGATCGCGGTCCGCACCGTCGTCGCGCCAAGGTCGTGCGCAAAGGCGTAGAGTCGATCGACGTGCCAGTCGGCATCGTGCGTCGCCAACCACGGCGAGACAAATCGCGCCTCAAGGCCGGAGAGGTCTGTTCCGGTATGCGGAAATGCCACGATCAGCGGGGCATGGCCGCGGTGGACCGTCAGCCAGTCGTCGTCGGTCACGCGCAGACACCCGGCAGATCGACCGCCACCGCATCGACCAGGGCACCCGACCGCACCAGCGCGGTTGCGGCCTCCATGTCCGGATGGAAGTGCCGGTCCTCGTCCAGCATCGGCACGTCCGCGCGCAACCGCGCCCGCGCCCGCTCAAGCGCGTCCGATGACGTCAGCCCGGCATGGAAGTCGCACCCCTGCACCGCGGCCAGCAACTCGATCCCCACCACCGCCTGCGCATTCGCCGCCATGTCGAGCAGGCGTCGCGCGCCGTGCGCGGCCATCGACACATGGTCCTCCTGGTTGGCCGACGTAGGGATCGAATCGACGCTGGCGGGATAGGCGCGCTGCTTGTTCTCGCTGACCAGCGCTGCGGCGGTGACCTGCGGAATCATGAACCCCGAATTCAGCCCGGGTCGCGGCGTGAGGAACGCCGGCAGACCGGACAGGGCGGGATCGACCAGCATCGCGATGCGCCGCTCGGCGATGCTGCCGATTTCGCAGATCGCCAGCGCGATCATGTCGGCCGCAAAGGCCACCGGCTCGGCATGAAAATTACCGCCCGACAGCGCTTCGTCCGTGTCGGCGAAGATCAGCGGATTGTCGCTGACGCCATTGGCCTCGATGGCCAGCGTCGCCGCTGCCTGGCGCAGCACGTCCAGGCAGGCGCCCATCACCTGCGGCTGGCAGCGCAGGCAGTACGGGTCCTGCACGCGCGGATCATCCTCGCGGTGGCTCGCGCGGATCGCCGATCCTGCCATCAGGCCGCGCAGGGCGTCGCCGACCGCGATCTGACCGGCATGACGGCGCAGCGCATGGATGCGCGGATCGAACGGCGCGTCGCTGCCCTTCGCCGCTTCGGTCGATAGCGCACCGGTGACCAGCGCGGCCTGGAACAGCGCCTCGGCCTCGAACAGTCCGGCCAGTGCGTTCGCCGTCGAGAACTGTGTGCCGTTCAGCAGCGCCAGCCCTTCCTTTGGACCCAGTTCGATCGCCGTCAGGCCCGCCATCGCGAGCGCCACGCCCGCGGGCATGCGCCGCCCGGCCAGCGCGATCTCGCCGACCCCGATCATTGCCGCGGCCATGTGCGCCAGCGGGGCAAGGTCGCCACTGGCCCCGACCGACCCCTGACACGGCACCACGGGAATGGCGTCGGCGGCCAGCATCGCCTCGATCGTCGCGACGGTGGCCGGGCGGACACCCGAGGCACCGACGCCGAAGCTTGCGAGCTTCAGGGCCATCATCAGTCGCACGATAGCGTCCGGGCTCGGCGCGCCGGTGCCGGCCGCGTGGCTTAGCACGATGTTGCGCTGAAGCACGGCGAGGTCGGCATCGACGATGCGGACGCTGGCGAGTTTTCCGAACCCGGTGTTGATACCGTAGACAGGCTCGCCGCGCGCCAGGATTCGGTCCAAGGCGGCGGCGCTGTCGGCGATCACGTCGCGACACCCCTCGTCGAGCCGCGCGGTCGCCCCGCGCCAGATCGCGCGCCAGTCGGCCAGTGATACTGCGCCGGGGTTCAGGGAAATCTGCGTCATCGGCCGTTCCGGATCCGTGCGTGGAGGGGGTTGAAACCGATGCGGTAGACGAGCTCGGCAAGCCGCTCGACGTTCCAGATCGCCAGGTCGCAGGCCTTGCCCGGTGCCAGCGTCCCTACGTCCTGCGACAGGCCCAGCGCGCGCGCCGCGTTGACGGTCACGCCGCGCAGACATTCGTCGACGGTCAGGCGGAACAGCGTCGCCCCCATGTTCATCGCCAGCAGCAATGAAGTCATCGGCGACGTGCCCGGATTGCAATCGGTCGCCAGCGCGATCGGAACACCGGCCGCGCGCAACGCCGCAACCGGCGGCAGCATCGTTTCCCGCGTGAAATAATAGGCGCCGGGCAGAAGCGTCGCGACCGTACCGGCGGTCGCCATCGCCTGGACGCCTGCATCGTCGAGATGTTCGAGATGGTCGGCCGACAGTGCGCCGTAACGCGCCGCCAGCGCCGCGCCGTGCAGGTTCGAGAGCTGTTCGGCGTGCAGCTTGATCGGCAGCCCGACCCGGGCGGCGGCGACGAGCACCCGCTCGACCTGCCCGGCCGAAAAGCCGATGCCTTCGCAGAAGGCGTCCACCGCATCGGCCAGCCCTTCGGCGGCGATCGCCGGCAACATGACGCGGCACACCAGATCGATATAGCCATCCGCGTCATCGGAGAATTCGGGCGGCACCGCATGCGCGCCCAGGAAAGTCGTCGCGATCCGGACATCGCGCCGCTCACCCAGCGACCTCGCGGCGCGCAGCATCTTCACCTCGTCGTCCGGCGTCAGGCCATAGCCGGACTTGACCTCGACCGTCGTCACCCCCTCCGCGATCAGGGCGTCCAGACGGGGCAGCGCCGACGCCATCAACTCTGCCTCGCTTGCCGAACGCGTCGCGCGCATCGTCGAAACGATCCCGCCGCCAGCCCGCGCGATCTCCTCGTAACTTGCGCCCGCCAGACGCTGCTCAAACTCGTTCGCGCGGTCACCGCCGTGGATCAGATGGGTGTGACAATCGATCAGCCCCGGGGTGATCCAGCGGCCATCGCAATCCACGATGTCGGGCGCGTCGAGCGCGGGCGCGTCATCCGCCGAACCGGCGTAGACGATGCGCCCGTCCGCCGCCGCGATCAGTCCGGGGCTGATCACGCCAAGACCGTCGCCGGTCATCGTCGCCAGTCGCGCATTCCGCCAGATCGTGTCGCACCGCATGACAGACGATTGGCATGACGTCTCGATAATGTATAGACATTAGTTTATGACATCGTCCTCGCATCACTTCGCTTCAGCGCTGCTGCCGACCGGCTGGGTCGAGAACGTCCGCATCGCCATCTGCGACGGGGTGGTCGGATCGATCGAGCGCGACGCTTTGGCGAAACCGGATGACGATCGACATGCCATCGCCCTGCCCGGCCTGCCCAACCTGCACAGTCACGCCTTTCAGCGCGGCATGGCGGGGCTGGCCGAGCGGGCCGGGCCGAGCGACGACAGTTTCTGGACGTGGCGCGAAATCATGTATCGTTTCGTCGATCGGCTCACGCCCGACGACCTGCAGACGATCGCGGCGCTGGCGCAGGTGGAAATGCTGGAAAGCGGGTTCACGCGCGTCGGCGAATTTCATTACCTGCATCACGATCCATCGGGCGGAGCCTATGCCGATCGTGCCGAGATGGCCGCGGCGATCGGTGCCGCTTGCGCTGAGACCGGCATCGGCCTGACGCTGCTGCCGGTATTCTATGCGCATTCGGGCTTTGGTGGCGCGGCGCCGACAGCCGGTCAGCGACGGTTCGTCCACGACCTGGACGGTTTCGCTGCGCTGATCGAGGCAAGTCGCCGCGTCATCGCCGCGATCCCCGATGGCGTCCTCGGCGTGGCGCCGCACAGTCTGCGCGCCGTGACCCCGGACCAGCTTGCCGCGCTCCTGCCGATGCAGGATGGCCCGATCCACATCCACGCCGCCGAACAGACCCGCGAAGTCGAGGACTGCCTCGCGTGGAGCGGCGCCCGGCCGGTCGAATGGCTGCTCGATCACATGCCGATCGATCGACGCTGGTGCCTGGTCCATGCCACGCACATGACCCCGACCGAGACGCGTCGTCTGGCGCGATCGGGCGCGGTTGCCGGGCTGTGCCCGATCACCGAAGCCAATCTGGGCGATGGCATTTTTTCTGCGCTCGCGTTCCTCGCCGAAGGCGGGCGGTTCGGCATCGGCTCCGATTCGAACGTACGGATCGATGCTACGGAGGAATTGCGGCTTCTGGAATATGGCCAGCGGTTGCGCCTGCGCGGTCGCAACGTCCTGGCGAACGGCGGATCGACCGGCGCGGCGCTCTGGACAGGTGCGTTGGCCGGTGGAGCGCAGGCGCTTGGAGCCGTCCAATCGATCACGCCGGGTGCCTCTGCAGATTTCGTGACGCTGGACCCCGGACACCCCGACCTCGCGGGTCGGCGCGGTGACACGATCCTCGACGCCCTCGTCTTCGCCGCGGGACGCAGTGCAATCGACGGCGTGTGGAGGCGCGGTCGGCAAGTGGTCACAAACGGCCGCCACGTCGCGCGCGAGCGCATCGCGGACCGATATCGCGCCACCCTCGCCAGGTTGCTGGCATGACCGCGCTGCACGAGCGGATCCGCGGCGATCTGGAACGGGCGATCCTGTCCGGCGAGCGCGCGCCGGGTACGCGCATCCCGGTCGAACACGCGCTGATGGCGGAATATGGCTGTTCGCGCATGACGGTGCACAAGGCGCTGGCGTCGCTTGCCGCCGCCGGCTTCATCGAACGGCGCAAGCGCGCGGGCAGCTTCGTCGCGCGGCCGCGGGTCCATTCGATGGTGCTCGACATCCCAGACCTCGCGGTCGAGGTCGCGTCGCGCGGTCAGGCCTATGGCTTCGTGCTGGAACATCGCACCATCGCCGCGCCCGATCCAGCCGACGCGGTGGCGGTGGAGATCGCCCGGGGGTCCGATCTGCTGCGGATCTCCGGCACCCATCTCGCCGACGGCATTCCGCTGGCGATCGAGGATAGGCTGATCGCGCTCGTCGCGGTGCCGCAGGCGCGCGACGTCGATTTCGCGCGCGTGTCGCCCGGTGCCTGGCTGCTCGATCACGTCGCCTGGACCGAGGCGGAGAGCCGCATCGCCGCGCTGGGCGCAGATGCTGCCGGCGCGCGTCGGCTGCGGGTCGCTGTCGGCACCGCCTGTCTTGCGATCGAGCGGCGGACGTGGCGCGGTGGCGAGCCGATCACCTATGTCCGCCAGCAGTTCGTCGGCGCAGCCTATGACCTGTCGGCGCGTTTCGGCCCCTCGACATCGGCGCTGGAACCGACTCTCCCACGCTGATATCGCGTTGCGCAAAGCAACCGATCCGGGAGAGCGCGCATGTCCACCGCCTATATCGTCGAGGCCGTCCGCACCGCTGGCGGGCGACGCGGCGGGCGACTCGCCGGATGGCATCCGGCCGACATGGCGGGCGCCGTCCTCGATGCGGTGCTGGACCGCACCGGCATCGATCCGGCTGCCATCGACGACGTCATCATGGGTTGCGTCGGCCAGGGCGGCGAACAGGCGTTTCAGGTCGGCCGCGGCGCGGTGCTGGCGTCCAGACTGCCGCAGAGTGTGCCCGCCGTGACGATCGATCGCCAGTGCGGTTCGTCACAGCAGGCGATCCAGTTCGCCGCGCAGGCGATCATGTCGGGTACGCAGGACGTCGTCATCGCCGCCGGAGTCGAATCGATGACGCGCGTCCCGATGGGCGCGACCGTCGCGCTGTTCGCCCAGGCGGGGCTGGGCACGCCGAAGTCGCCGCGTCAGGAGACGCGGTATCCCGGCGTCCAGTTCAGCCAGTTCGCCGGGGCGGAGATGATCGCCCGCAAATACGGCTATGACCGCGAGACACTGGATCGCTATTCGGTCGAGAGCCACCGCCGCGCCGCCGCAGCGACCGATCGGGGCGATTTCGATCGCGAGATCGTGCCGCTGGACATCGAGACGCCCGACGGGGCGCAGCGCCATACCCGCGACGAGGGGATTCGCGCCGATGCCACGCTCGAATCGATCGGCGCGGTGAAACTGCTGGCCGAGGGCGGCGTCATTACCGCTGCGAACGCCAGCCAGATCTGCGACGGGTCGAGCGCGGTGATGATCGTGTCCGAAGCGGCGCTGAAGACGCACGGCCTGACGCCACTGGCGCGCATCCACAATCTGACGGTGACCGCCGGCGATCCGGTGGTGATGCTGGAGGAGCCATTGTTCGCCACCGATCGCGCCTTGCAGCGCGCGGGCATGCGGATCGACGATATCGACCTGTACGAGGTGAACGAGGCGTTCGCCCCCGTGCCGCTAGCCTGGTTGCAGCACGTCGGCGGCGATCCCGAACGGCTGAACGTCAACGGCGGCGCGATCGCGCTCGGCCATCCGCTGGGCGCATCGGGCACCAAGTTGATGGCGACATTGGTCCACGCGCTGGGCAAACGCGGCAAGCGCTATGGGCTGCAGACGATGTGCGAGGGCGGCGGGATCGCCAACGTCACGATCATCGAACGGCTGTAAGGGAGAATATCGGATGGACGTCACGTCGCACACCGTCGCCGTCGTCACCGGAGCCGCCTCCGGGCTTGGCGCGGCGACAGCGCGCGCACTCGCCGCGAAGGGAGCCAAGGTCGCGATCTTCGATCTCCAGGCCGAAAAGGGCGAGGCGCTGGCCGCCGAGATCGGCGGGATTTTCTGCAAGGTCGACGTGACCAGCGACGAGAGCGTGGATGCCGGCTTCGCCACCGCCCGTGCCGCCCACGGCCAGGAATCGGTCCTGATCTGCTGCGCGGGCACCGGCAATGCGGTCAAGACCGCCAGTCGGTCCCGCGACGATGGCGGCATCAGGCATTTTCCGGCCGCCGCGTTCGACTGGCTCATCCAGATCAACCTGATCGGGACGTTCCGCTGCGTGTCGAAATCGGCCGCGGGCATGCTGACGCTCGATCCCGGCACCGATGGCGCGCGCGGTGCGATCGTGATGACCGCGTCGGTCGCCGCGGAGGACGGCCAGATCGGCCAGGCCGCCTATTCGGCGTCCAAGGGCGGCATCGTCGGGATGACCCTGCCGATCGCGCGCGACCTGATGGGCGAGGGCATTCGCGTCAACACGATCCTGCCCGGCATCTTCAACACCCCGTTGATGCAGGGCATGCCCGATCCGGTGAAGGATGCGTTGGGCGCGTCGGTGCCGTTCCCCAAGCGGATGGGCGACCCGGCGGAATATGCGAAGCTGGCGATCGCGCTGATCGAGAACCCGTATATGAACGGCGAGGATATTCGCTTGGACGGCGCGATCCGGATGGCACCGCGGTAACGTCCCGAACGTCGCGCGCCGGCCGGCTTTTATGTCGCAGAATGTCGCAGCCGAGCGGGTTGGCCTTGCTGCGATGCGAAAATTCCGGTCCATGGGACGCAACCATGGCATGATTTCGGGGTTCCCAGCGCGTGAGCGGGTTTGAATTTGGCAAGGCGGGCGCAATCGTCGCGCTCTCACTGGCGCTGGTCGCCTGCGGCGGCAGCGATGCGGGCAATTCCAGCGGCGCTGCAAAAGGCGGTCGCGGCCAGACCGGGCCGATTGCGGTCGGCTTCGTCACGTTGCAGCGAACGTCTGTCGATCTGACCACCGAACTCGCCGGGCGAACCGCCGCGTTCGAGACATCCGAAGTGCGCCCCCAGGTGACCGGACTGGTGCGGAGACGCCTGTTCACCGAAGGGTCGCTGGTGCGTGCCGGCCAGACGCTCTATCAGATCGACCCGAGCCTGTATCAGGCATCGACCGCGCAGGCACAGGCCAACCTGGCCGCTGCCGCCGCCACGGCCGAAGCGGCACGCATCCGCGCCGAGCGCTTCCGCCCCCTCGCCCAGGCCGAGGCGGTGAGCAAGCAGGACTATACCGACGCCGTCGCCACCCAGCGCCAGGCGTCGGCCGCCGTCGCGCAAAATCGCGCCGCGTTGCAGACCGCACGGATCAACCTGAACTTCACGCGCGTCCCCGCCCCGATCACCGGGCGGATCGGGCGCAGCCTGGCCACAGTGGGCGCGCTGGTGACGAGCAGCCAGACCGATCCGATGACGGTCATCCAGCGGCTCGACCCGATGTTCGTCGATATGCAGCAGTCATCGGCCGACATGTTGGCGCTGCGCCGTTCGCTCCAGCGCGGCGACATCGTGCCGGCGACTGCGCAGGTGCGCCTGAAGCTCGAGGATGGCAGCGACTACGGCTATACCGGCACCGTCCAGTTCACCGAAGTCACGGTCGATCAGGCGACCGGCACCGTCACGCTGCGCGCGACCTTCCCGAATCCCCAGGGGCTGCTGCTGCCCGGCATGTTCGTCCGCGCGCTGTTCAGCCAGGCGACCGAGCCGAACGCCTTCCTGGTCCCACAGGTCGCGGTTTCGCGCGATGCGAAGGGCGATGCGAGCGTCTACATCGTGGGTCCGAACAACAAGGCGGTACAGCGCCCGATCACCACCGTGCGGACGCAGGGGCAGTACTGGATCGTGACGAAGGGGCTCGCCCCGACCGACAAGGTGATCGTCCAGGGTCTGGGCAAGATGCGCCCCAACGCCGATATTCGCCCGGTGCCGGCGAACACGCCGCAAAAGGTCCAGGCACCGGCGAAGGGCCAGCAATCGGGCGAAGCGGCCGCGAAGAAGGGCGGCTGAGCGCCATGATCTCGCGCATCTTCATCGATCGCCCGATCTTCGCCTGGGTGATCGCGATCATCATCATGCTGGCCGGCGTCGGCGCGATCATGTCGCTGCCGATCGCCCAATATCCCGACGTCGCCCCGCCCCAGGTGAACATCCGCGCGACCTATCCCGGCGCGTCGGCCGAAACGCTTGAAAACAGCGTGACCCAGGTGCTGGAACAGCAGCTGACGGGCATCGACGGGCTGTTGTATTTCACCTCGTCGTCATCCTCGCGCGGTCAGGTCACGATCTCCGCAACGTTCGACAAGGGCACCGATCCCGACATCGCGCAGGTGCAGGTGCAGAACAGTGTGCAGCAGGCGATCTCGCGCCTGCCGCAACAGGTGCAGCAACAGGGCTTGCGCGTCACCAAGTCCAATCCCGACTTCCTGATGATCGTCGCGGTGTATGACGAAACCGACAAGCGATCGAACGCCGACGTGTCGGACTATCTCGTCTCCAACCTGCAGGACGGCCTGGGCCGGGTGCCGGGTGTGGGTGAATCAAACGTGTTCGGGTCGCAATATGCGATGCGCATCTGGCTCGATCCCGCGCGGCTGGCCAGCTATGCGCTGATGCCCGGCGACGTCATCACCGCGATCACCAACCAGAATACCGAGGTCGCGGCGGGCGAAGTCGGTGGCCTGCCCAATTCCGCCGAGCAAATGCTGAACGCCACCGTCACCGCGCAGTCGCGACTGCAGGATCCCGCGCAGTTCGCCGCGATCATCCTGAAGACGCAGCCGAGCGGCGCGACGGTCCGCCTGTCCGACGTCGCGCGGATCGAGCTGGGTCAGGAAAGCTATGCCGCGGTCAGCCGGGTCAATGGTCATCCCGGCGCCGGCATCGCGGTCAGCCTGGCTCCCGGGGCCGACGCGCTGAAGACAGCGGAGAATGTGAAGACCTATGTCGAGAATGCCGCGAAGAGCTTTCCGACCGGCCTGACCTATGCCTATCCGAACGACACGACCGCGTTCATCAAGCTGTCGATCGAGGAAGTCGTCAAGACGCTGATCGAGGCGGTGATCCTGGTCGTCATCGTGATGTTCGTATTCCTGCAAAGCTGGCGCGCGACGCTGATCCCGACGATCGCGGTGCCCGTCGTGCTGCTCGGCACATTCGCGGTGTTTGCGTTTGCCGGCTTCTCGATCAACACGCTGACCTTGTTCGGCCTCGTCCTCGCGATCGGACTGCTCGTCGACGATGCCATCGTGGTCGTCGAGAATGTCGAGCGGCTGATGGAGGAAAACCCGGAAATGTCGCCGCGCGAGGCGACGATCCAGTCGATGGACGAGATCACCGTCGCGCTGATCGCGATCGCGCTGGTGCTGTCGGCGGTGTTCCTGCCGATGGCGTTCTTCGGCGGTTCGACCGGCGTGATCTATCGTCAGTTCTCGCTCACGATCATCGCGGCGATGATCCTGTCGGTGGTCGTCGCGCTGGTGCTCAGCCCGGCGCTGACCGCCAACCTGCTGAAACAGAAGAGCGCGGACGACCAGCCCGGCTGGGCCGAACGCAGATTTCCGCGCGCGTCGGGTTTCGTCCACCGCGTGGGCGACAAATTCAATCGCGGGTTCGAGAACGGCGCCGAACGCTATGTCGAAATCACGCGGCGGATCGTCGATCGCAAATGGCTGTTCCTGCTCATCTACGCCGCGATCCTCGCGCTGCTGGCGGTCCTGTTCTTCCGCCTGCCGACCAGTTTCCTGCCCAGCGAGGACCAAGGCACCGTGTCTGTCCAGTTCCGCCTGCCCGCCGGTGCGACCCAGAACCGTACGCGCCTCGTGCAGGACGAGGTGCAGAAATACTTCCTGAACACCCAGGCCAGCAACACCAACGTCATGCTGACCGTCGCGGGCGGCGGCGGTGGCGGCGCGTCGGGACAGAACACGGGCCAGGGCTTCATCAACCTGAAGGATTGGGCCGAGCGATCGGGCAAGGAGAACACCGCAGACGCCATCGCCAAGAGCGCCAGCGCCGCATTCCGGGGTCTGCGCGATGCCGACGTGTTCGTGCTGGTCCCGCCGGCGATCCGCGGTCTCGGCCAGTCGAGCGGCTTCACGATGGAATTGCAGAACAGCAGCGGCATGCCGCGAGAGCAGTTCGTCGCCGCGCGCGAGAAGCTGCTGCGCGCCGCCAACGCCGATCCGATGCTGACCGCGGTGCGGCTATCCGACCTGCCCGACATCGCCACGCTCAGGATCGACGTGGATCAGGCCAAGCTGTCGGCGCTGGGGCTGACGCAAGCCGACGTGAACAACACGCTGTCGACCGCCTGGGGCGGCCGATACGTCAACGACTTCATCGATCGCGGGCGCGTGAAGCGCGTCTATGTCCAGGGTGACGCCCCCTATCGCGCGACACCGGAGAACCTCGCCAACTGGTTCGTGCGCGGTAACGACGGTCAGATGGTGCCGTTCTCGTCCTTTGCGAAGATCAGCTGGTCGCAGGCCCCGACCACCCTCGCCCGCTTCGCCGGCGTACCGGCGTTCGAGTTCCAGGGTCAGGCCGCCAGCGGCACGAGTTCGGGCGAAGCCATGAACCGCATCGCCGAGCTTGCCAGTCAGATTCCGGGGACCTCGGTCGCCTGGGCAGGACTGTCGTATCAGGAGCGCTTGTCGTCGGGTCAGGCGCCGTTGCTCTACGGCCTGTCGCTGCTTGTCGTGTTCCTGTGCCTGGCGGCGCTGTACGAAAGCTGGTCGATCCCCGCCGCGGTCCTGCTGGTCATCCCGCTCGGTCTGGTCGGTGCGATCTTTGCCGTCACGCTGCGCGGGCTGGAGAACGACGTGTATCTCCAGATCGGGCTGCTGACGACAATGGGGCTGGCGGCGAAGAATGCGATCCTGATGATCGAATTCGCCGAGCAGGCCGAACGCAAGGGTGCCCGCGTCCTCGATGCGGCACTGCAGGCCGCGCGCCTGCGCCTGCGCCCGATCCTGATGACCAGCCTGGCGTTCATCTTCGGTGTGTTGCCGCTCGCGATCTCGACCGGCGCCGGTGCCAACAGCCGCATCGCGATCGGCACGTCGGTGATCGGCGGCATGCTGACCGCGACCATCCTGGCGATCTTCTACATCCCGCTGTTCTTCGTGCTCGTGCGTCGCGGCGTGCGCGACGGCATCGCGAAGCTGCGCGGCAGGCCGACCGGCCATCAGGGTGCGCCCAAGGAGCCCGAACCCGCATGATCCGGCCCGCGATATCGCTGCTGCTCGCCAGCGCGCTGACCGCCTGCTCCATGGCACCGGTCTATCAGCGCCCAACCCCGCCGGTTCCGCCGTCGTGGCCGGTCGGCGACGCCTATCTGCGGACCAGCGAAGCCGCGCTGCCCACCGTGAGTTATCGCGACATATTTCGCGATGCGCGGTTGCAGCGGATCGTCGAGACGGCGCTCGCGAACAATCGCGATCTGCGCGTCGCCGCTGCAAACATCGCGATCGCCCGCGCGCAATATCGCATCCAGCGCGCCGAGCGTCTGCCGACCGTTGCGGCAAGCGCGGACGCCAATCTTCGCCAGGGCAGCACCACCGGCACCAACGGAACGACCACCCGCACCGGCACCACCGACAATTATTCGGTCGGCGTGGGCGTTACCGCGTTCGAGCTCGACCTGTTCGGCCGCGTCGCCTCGCTCAGCCGTGCCGCATTGGACGAATATTTCGCGACCGAAGCCGCCGCGCGCGCGACCCGGCTGACGCTGGTGGGGGATATCGCGAATGCGTGGCTGACCTATGCCTCCGATCGCAGCCTGCTGAAGATCGCCGAGGCCACATCCGCCAGCGCCGCCAAGAGCGTACGACTGACCCGCTTGCGGCTGGAGGGCGGCATCGTGCCGCGAACCGACCTGCGGCAGGCCGAGCTGGTCCAGGCGCAGGCGCTGTCCGACCTGGCCGAGCAGCGCACCGCGCTGGCGCAGGACGCCAATCTGCTGCGCCTGCTGGTCGGGGCCGATGTCGATGCGGCATTGCTGCCCGAATCGATCGAAGCCGTCGCACCGACGCTTGCGGAATTGCCCGCCGGTCTCGACTCCGGCGTCCTGCTGCGCCGACCGGACGTGGTGCAGGCGGAGTATCGCCTGCGCGCCGCCAACGCGCAGATCGGGGCCGCTCGCGCCGCCTTGTTTCCCCGGATCAGTCTGACGGGGCTTGTCGGCCTGGCCAGCGGGGCGCTGGGGTCTTTGTTCAGCGGCGACGCCTTCACCTGGAGTGCGTCGGGCGCAGTCGATTACAACATCTTCAACGCCGGGGCCGGACGCGCCGGCGTGGATCAGAGTCGGGCGCAGCGCGATCTGGCGCTGGCAAACTATGAGCTTTCGATCCAGACCGCCTTTCGCGAGGTCAGCGACGGGCTGGCGCGGCGCGGCACGATCGCCGATCAGGAGCGGGCACAGGTCGGGCTGGTCGCGGCGGCACAGGACAATTTCAACCTGTCGGACGCGCGTTATCGCGGTGGTATCGACACGTTCCTGCAAAGCCTCGATTCGCAGCGCTCGCTCTATTCCGCGCAGCGATCGCTCGTGGCGACGCGGCTGCTTCGCGCGCAGAATCTGGTGACCCTGTACAGGACGCTTGGCGGCGACGCGCTACTCGATCCGACGCCGCAGGGTCCCCGCCCCGTGTCGCCGGAGCCGGATGTCACGCCGGCTCCGCGCTGACTCACTCCGTCTCGCCGAGCACGTCGTCTTCGTCATCGCTCGCCAACGCGGGATCATCCTCGTCGATGACTTCCAGGTCCTCGATCGCCATCGTGATCTCGTCCAGCTGATCCACCGTCGCGCTGTATTCCACCGTCTCGCCATCGTCGTCCTCGAGGTGGAGGACGTAACCGTCGGCCTCTCGCGTGATCGAAAACTGGCCGAGTGTCTTGCTCATCGCATCGCCTCCTGTAGGGTTCAGGTCCGACAACACGGCACCGGCGACAGCGTTCCGCGCCCGCGCTAAACACATCGCGCCATGACCCGCTTCACCGTCAACAACCAGCCCGTCCGGTATCGGATGGATCCCGCCACTCCCCTGTTGTTCGCACTGCGCGACGCGTCCAACCTGACGGGCACCAAATACGGCTGCGGCACCGGCGACTGCGGGGCGTGTACGGTCGATATCGACGGGCGCGCCGTACAATCCTGCACCGTGGCGATCGGCGGAATCGAGGGCGCGTTCGTGACGACGATCGAGGGGCTGTCGCGCGATCGCAATCATCCGGTCCAGCAGGCGCTGCTCGCGGCCAACGTGGTGCAATGCGGATATTGCATACCCGGCGTCGTCATGACCGCGCAGGCGCTGTTGCGGGCCAACCGCAATCCGACCGAGGACGACGTGCGCCGTGTACTGACCAACCTGTGTCGCTGCGGCATCTATCCGCGCCTGGTCGATGCGATCCTGCAGGCGGCCAGCGTCATGCGCGGCGACGAGACGCTGGAGGCCACGCCCCCGCCCGACATTGACCCGGCGGAAGCCGCGCGCGAGGTCCCCGCGCTGTCGGCTCCCGCAAGACGCTGATCGATGGCCAATCCTTTCGCTTTGCTTTCAGCGCAATTCAGCCACGGCTCACCCCCGTTCAGGCAAAGCGCCTCCATCGACAGACGCCGGGGGACCGGCCAGTGGAGTGTGGGTTCATGAAGAAGATGATCTTGACCGCCCTGATCGCTGCCACGGCACTCTCGCCGGTGGCGGCCAGTGCACAGGACGAGCGGGGCCAGCGCGGCAATCGCGGAGGCGATCGTTCGGAACGCCAAGCCGCGCGCGCCGAGTTCCGGGCGGAACGGGCGGCGCAACCGCAACAGGCGCAGCAGCCCGATCGCGAGGTGTTCCGCGCCCAGCGTCAGCCGGAGCGTGCTGCTCAACCCGATCGGCCGCAGGGTTTCGACCGCGAGGCGTTCCGCGCCCAGCGCGAGGCGCAGCGCGCCGCCCAGCCGCAGGTCCAGCAACAGGTGCAACAGCAGCGCCAGTGGAACGGTGCGCGGCCCGAATTCCGCCAGGAGCGCCGGGACGATCGCCAGGACTTCCGTCGGGAGCGTCGCGACGATCGTGCGGACCTGAACAACGGCACCGTCACGCGGCAACAGTATCGCAGCGATCGCCGAGACGACCGTCAGGACTATCGCGCCGATCGCCGAGACGATCGCCGGGACTATCGGCGGGACAACAACCGCAACGATGGCTGGAACGGCAATGTCGGCAATCGCAACACGGATTGGAACCGCGGCAACGGCGCGTACAATCGCGGCAACGACTGGAATCGTAACAACGGCAATCGCTGGACCCGCGACTGGCGCAACGATCGCCGGTACGACTGGCAGGGCTGGCGCGGCAGCAATCGCAACGTGTACCGCCTGCCCCGCTATTACGCGCCGCGCGGGTACAACTATGGGTACCAGCGGTTCGGCATCGGCGTGACCCTGGGGTCGATCCTGTTTTCGCAGAACTACTGGATCAACGATCCCTGGGCCTATCGCCTGCCGCCGGCCTATGGTCCATATCGCTGGGTGCGTTACTACAACGACGCGCTGCTGGTCGATATCGACACCGGGGAAGTTGTCGACGTCATCAACGACATCTTCTGGTAGCGGTTTCGGGGCCGGTCCGGCGACGGATCGGCCCCTTGCTTTTGGCCCGAAGCGCGGCAATCTGAACGTCATGTCCATCGTCATCGACAACCCCGATACGCCCTCCCCCGCCCGTGCCGCCTTCAGCCAGCATGTCGCCGCGCGCCTCGCCGCGACGCCGGGCATGAAGCACGCGAAGATCGCGACCGCACAGGTATTCTACCTGCTCGACTTCCTGACCGACGCCGAATGCGCGCAATTGATCCGGCTGATCGATGCCAACCGCCGGCCGTCCACCTTGCTGTCGGAAACCAAGACGTCCGACTTCCGCACCAGCGAGAGTTGCGACATGGACCGCTTCTCGCCCCAGGTGCAGCCGATCGACGAGCGTATCGCCCACCTGCTCGGCATCGCGCCGCCGCACGGCGAGACGATGCAGGGCCAACGCTATGGCCCGGGCCAGCAATTCCGGGCGCACCACGATTATTTCCAGGCGAACCAGCCCTATTGGCCGCGCATGATGACCGAGGGCGGGCAACGCACATGGACCGCGATGCTGTATCTGAACGATGTGGAGGAAGGCGGCGCGACCTGGTTTCCGCAGGCCGGCATCCGCATTCCGCCGCGCAAGCGGATGCTGCTGGCGTGGAACAACATGAACCCCGACGGCAGCCCCAACCCCTATACGCTGCACGAGGGAATGGCGGTGACCAAGGGCACCAAATATGTCGTGACCAAGTGGTTTCGCGAGACGCCCTGGATCCGCTGAGGGCATTGCCGGTTCCCTTTGTGGCCGCCGCGTTCTACCGCACGGCATGACCTCCGTCCTCGGCATCGACCGCTCGATCCTCGGCCAGCCGTGGCGCTGGCGCGGGCTGTCCGCCGATGCCCGCGACGGCTTCGTGCCCGACGATCTGGTGACGCAGTTGCTGCTGGCGCGCGGCTGTCCGCGCGACGCGCTGGAAATCCACCGCAACCCCAGCATCCGCGCGTTCCTGCCCGATCCGTCGATCTTCCGCGACATGGACGCCGCCGCCGACCGGCTGGCCGATGCCGTGCAGGCCGGTGAGCAGGTCGCCGTGTTCGGCGATTACGATGTCGATGGCGCGACGTCGGCCGCGCTGGTCATCCGCCTGCTGCGCGATCTGGGCCTGCGCCCCACCGCATATATCCCCGATCGCATGCTGGAGGGATATGGCCCGACCAGCGCCGCGCTGGTCCGGCTGGGCGCGCAAGGGGCGACGCTGATCGTTACCGTCGATTGCGGCGCGCAGGCGTTCGAGCCGTTGCAGGCCGCACGCGATGCGGGGCTCGACGTCGTGGTGGTCGATCACCACAAATGCGCCGCCGCGCTTCCCGTCGCTCGTGCCCTCGTCAATCCCAACCGGCTGGACGAGGGCGAAGGCGCAGCGCATGGCCATCTCGCCGCAGTCGGTGTCGCCTTCCTGCTGGGCGCGGCGCTGCTGCGCACGTTGCGCGGGCGCGGTTTCTTCGCCGCGCGGGCCGAGCCGAAGCTGCTCGACCTGCTCGATCTCGTCGCCCTGGGCACCGTCGCCGATGTCGCGCAGTTGAAGGGCCTGAACCGCGCCTATGTCGCGCAGGGGCTGAAGGTCATGGCCAATCGCCGCAACGTCGGGATTGCCGCGCTCATCACCGCATCGCGCCTGACCCGCAGCCCGACGGCGACCGATCTGGGCTTCGCGCTCGGTCCCCGGATCAATGCGGGGGGACGCGTCGGCAAGTCGGATCTCGGCGTCCGCCTGCTCACCACCGACGACCCCGATGAAGCGCGCGGCATCGCCGAGGAACTCGACCGCCTGAACGAGGATCGCCGCGCGATCGAGGCAGGGGTGCAGGCCGACGCGGAGACGATGATGCACGGCGACCGCGCCGTCACGGTCGTGTCGGGCCGGGGCTGGCACCCGGGCGTGATCGGCATCGTCGCCGGCCGGATGAAGGAGCGGCTGGGCAAGCCCGCGATCGTCATCGCTGTCGACGACGCCGGCGTCGGCAAGGGATCGGGCCGATCGATCCCCGGCGTCGATCTGGGCGCGGCAGTGATGGCGGCACGGGAACACGGTCTGCTGGTCGCCGGTGGCGGTCATGCGATGGCGGCGGGCCTCACGATCGCCGCCGAGGCGATTCCCGCCTTCGCCGACTTTCTGGAGGACCGGCTCGCCGAGGCCGTGGCCCGCGCGTCGGAGAATCGCGCGCTGCTGCTCGATGCGGTGCTGGCCCCCGGCGGCGTCTCGCCCGATCTGGTCGGCGCGCTCGAGGCGGGTGGCCCCTACGGCATGGGCTGGCCCGCGCCGCGCGTCGCAGCGGGGCCGGTGCGGATCATCAAGGCCGATATCGTCGGCAACGGACATGTGCGCGCGGTGGTGGCCGGCGACGACGGTCGCAGCCTGAAGGCGATGGCGTTTCGGGCTGCCGAAACGCCGCTGGGCGCCGCCCTGCTCGGCGCGCCCCCGCACCGCCGCCTGTGGCTGGCCGGCCGTGCAAGAATCGACGACTGGGCCAGCCGACCGGCGGCCGAACTCCACCTGGACGATGCCGCCTGGGCGGATTGAGGGGGGGTACCGATCGCGAGAATGGTGACCCCTACGGGAATCGAACCCGTGCTTCAGCCGTGAAAGGGCCGCGTCCTAACCGCTAGACGAAGGGGCCACGTCGCCGTGGTTCGGGCCGGTTAGGCAAAGCCGCGCCCGCGGTCAAGCCGGTGTCTTCATCCGATGAAGCGGATCGTCGTTTCTCCGCCGGCCCGGACGACCGCGACATCGACTTCGTAGAGAGTACCGAGCACCTCGCGCGTCAGAACGGTGGTGCTCGGACCGGCGGCGACGATCCGACCGTCCTGCACCGCGATCACGTCGTCGGCGATCCGCGCCGCGAGGTCGAGGTCGTGCGACGCCACGACGACGGTGCAGCCCGATAAGGCAAGACCGCGGAGCGTACGACCGGCGTCGAGCGCATGACGCGGATCGAGACCTGCGGTGGGCTCGTCGACGATCAGCAGTTCCGGCGCACCGACCGTGGCGCGCGCCAGCATCGCGCGCGCGCGTTCGCCGCCGGACAAGGCCGTGGCGGCGCGATCGCGCAGGTGCAGCAGGTCGTGGCGCTCCAGCGCCTCGTCGATCCTTGGCTGCCAGGTGGCCGGCAGCCGCCCGAACGCCGGCAGATGCGCGGTCAGCCCCAGGGCGACGACGCGTTCGACGCTGATCGGCCAGTCGATCCGCGGCGACTGCGGCAGATACGCGCGCCGCCGTGCCAGCGCGTTGCGTCCGATCTGCGTCAGGGACGCGTCATCGATGCACACCGAGCCCGCTTCGGGCGCGAGCAGACCGGCGGCGACCTCCAGCAAGGTCGACTTGCCCGCACCGTTCGGCCCGATGACCGCGGTCAACCGGCCCGGTCGGAAGTCCGCATCGACCGCGTCCAGCACGATGCGGGATCCGCGTCGCACTGACACGCCGCTCAGCACGAGGCCGCTCATGGCGCGACCCTGCGCACGTGCAGCACCAGCCACAGGAAGAACGGTGCCCCGACCACCGACACGAACACGCCCAGCCGGATATCCGGCCCGAACCGCAGGACCCGCGTCGCGATATCGGCGGCCAGCACGATTGCCGCGCCCGCCAGCGTCGCGGGCACCAGCGTCGCGCCGGGCCGATGCCCGACCAGCGGCCGGACGATATGCGGCGCGATCAGCCCGACGAAGCCGATCGCGCCGGTCACCGCCGTCGCCGCACCGACGCCGAGCGCGGTGCCGAACAGCGCGAGCAGCCGGGTCCGGCTGACGTCGATGCCCAGGCTTTCGGCCTGTGCCTCGCCCAGCGCAAGCGCATCGAGCGCCCGAGCGGTTCGCAACAGCAACGCCGCGCCGGCCAGAATGAAGGGCGCGGCCAGCAGGACATGATCCCAGCTGCGATCGACCAGCGAGCCCATCAGCCAGACCATGATCTCGTACGCCGCAAACGGATTGGGCGCGAGGTTCAGCGCCAGGCTCACCCCCGCTCCTGCGATCGCCGATACGGCAACGCCCGCCAGGATCAGCGACAGGGTGCCGCCGATCCGGGCAAGCGACAGCGCCACGCCCACGGTGATGAATGCGCCCGCCAGCCCGAACAGCGGCGTCGCGAGCGCGAAGCTGGCCGAAAAGCCGTAGTAGAGCGCGATCACGGCCCCCAGCGACGCACCCGAGGAAACGCCGAGCAGCCCCGGCTCGGCCAGCGGATTGCGCAACAGTCCCTGCAACACGGCTCCCGACAGGCCCAGGATCCCGCCCACCAGGATCGCCAAAACCGTACGGGGCAGGCGAATCTCGGTCAGGATCAGTTCCGTCAGGTCCGGTGACGGATCGGCCACCGCCCGCCACAGTGCGGTCGGATCCAGCCAGACCGTGCCGGCCAGCAACGAAACCAGTGCCAGTAGTGCGACCAGAACCGCCAAAGCCGGGATCAACCATCGCGTCACGCCCCGGCCCCCCGCAATGCCCGCACCTGACGCTTCAGCGCCATCGCAGCCGTCCCGATCGCCGGTGTCGCGCAGAACAGGCTGGCACGGGGGATCGTCAGGCGACGATCCGGGGTCCAACGCTCGCGGACCAGGCGGTGGCGACCACGGTTGTCGCCCAGGCTGGGGGTCGGCGCGTGGTCCTCGCGATCGATCAGCAGATCGGGCGCGGTCGCCAGCAACGTCTCGACGTCGCCTGCCCCCTGCCCCACGTCCGTCAGCCCCGCAGCCTTCAGCACGACGCGCAGCATCGGGCCGGACGCCATGCCGTCGCGATCCCACGCCGCGACACGCAGGCCGTGGTCCGGATCCGGCGTTAGCGCCCGATCCATCCGGGCGATCATGGCGTCGCCCCGTGCGCGTTCACCGACCGCGGCGGCGATGCGGCGGACATTGCGGCGGATATCGTCGACGGTGCCGGCATCGTCCACCTCCAGCATCGGATAGCCCAGCCGCCTCAACAGGACGCGGCCGGCGGGATTGGAAAACGTGTCGGTGACGATCAGGTCGGGCGCGGTGCGCGCGACCTCCTCCACCGTGCCGCGATTGGCCGCCACCGTCCGTGCCGCCGCCACCTCGGACGAAAATCGCGGGTCGCGCGAAAGCCACGTGACCGACGCGATCCGATCCGGCGGCAGCAGCGCCAGCACCAGCTGGTCGGTACACTGGTTCAGGCTCATCACGCGAACCGGCCGCGCGGACTTCGCCGGTGCGGCCGGCACCGATGCGCAACCGTTGGCAAGCAGCAACAGCGTCATCAGGGCCGACCGGGCGATCATGTCAGAATCGCGCCCTGACGCCGCCGATCACACCGCGGCCCGGCGTGGCGAAGCTGAACACTTCCTCATATTCCTCGTCGAACAGGTTCTCGACCCGGCCGAACAGCGAGAAGCGCCCGCCGATGCGATATTCCGCCGCCAGATTCACCAGCACATACTCCTGCAACGTCACCGGCACCGGCACGAACGTCGGGTTGGTGAAGGCGACATCGCCCTGCCGCCCGTTGTAGCGCACACTGAACGTCGCGGAACCGCGCTGGTCACCGGTCGAAACCGTCGTGTTGAAGCTGGCGACATGCTTCGGGCGCCGCACCTCGACCGCGCCGTTCTCGCGTGCCCTCAGATAGGTGTAGGCGATGTCGAAGCGGATCTGGTCGATCGGACGGGCCGACACGAACGTCTCGATACCTTGCTGACGCGAAAAGGTCGCGCGGTTGCCCGGAGTCGCGATGAAAGTCGGGGCCGGGAAGGTCGTGAAGATCTCGTCCTCCAGCCGGCTGCGGAAATAGGTCGCGCCGATCGTCGCGCGTCCGTCGGCGAAGATCTGATCCACGCCGGCTTCCCAGCCCTGCGACTTTTCGGGTCGCAGATTGGGGTTGCCGATGTAGCGTCCGTCGGAATAGCCGAAGAGTTCGAAATAGCCCGGGTTCTTGACGCCCGTGCCATAGGCGCCCCGCGCGCGCAGCCCGAACGGCAGGCGATAGCCGCCCTGCACACGCCATGTCGTCACGTCGGCGAAGCGGTCGTTCTCGTCACGACGGATCGATGCGCCGATCGACAGCGCATCGGCCAGACTGCCCTCATACTGGCCGACGAAACCCCAGTTGTCGGTCGATCGCTTGCCCTGGAAGGCGAAGGGCGATGGCGTGATGTTGCGGAAACTCTCGCGCTCGTAATCGACCGCGCCGGTCAGCCGGTGGACGAAATCACCGGTGTCGATGCGATAGCTCGTCTCGAACGATCCCTTGTAGCGGCGGCCCTTGTCGCCATAGTCCAGGCCGCGCGCGTTGAAGCCCTTGCGCGTCGTGTCGGCGATCTGCCCGGTCAGCGATGTCGTCCACCGCCCATCGGCCAGCGACAGTTCGGCGCGGCCCAGGCCATAGAATGCTGCGTTGCGGAAATGTACGCCCGGGCTGTCGACGATCAGCCCGAACAGCCGACCCGAGTTCGCCGTGTTGTTGGAGTCGGCGTCGGTGTAGCTGTAGCGCGCGACGCCGCTCAGCTTGAACACGTCCGACGGCGTCCAGTTGACCTTGCCGCTGGCGCCCACGTTGGTCGAACCGATATCGCGCGTACCGTTTCGCGCGGTCGGCGTACCGTCGGTGCGGTAGACCGAGCTCGTCAGCGCATAGTCGAAGTCGTCGGAGAAGCCCGCGATCCGCGCGCCGCCGGCGACGGTACCGAACGAACCGCCTTCTGCGCGGACGCTCAGGCCCGGCTGCTCCCGGCCGCTGAGCGTGATGTAGTGAATGACGCCGCCGATCGCATCCGACCCGTACAGCGCCGACTGCTGCCCGCGCAGCACCTCCACCTTCGCGGCTTCATCGGCGATCAGCGTACCGAAATCGAATTGACCCTGATAAGGATCCGCCGCCTCGATCCCGTCGATCAGGACCAGCACGTGGTTCGCCTCGCTACCGCGGATGCGCACGTCGGTCAGACCGCCGATCGAACGATTGACAGCCAGCCCCGGCACGTCGCGCAACACATCGGACAGGATGCGGGTCTGTCGCGCCTGCAACGTCGCGGCGTCGATCAGCGTGACGGATGCCGGCAGGTCCTTGATCGCCGTGCCTTCACCCGATCGCGATCCAGTGACGACGACGTCGCCGGCCTGTTCGTCGGTCGAGACGGGTACGCTCTGCGCATATGCCGGCGCAGCGGCGACGATCGCCAGCAGTGATGTAAGAATGGTCCTCATGGTCAGTCCCCCCGCGCCGTGTGACGACGCGACACAGGGGCCGGACGCGCAAGCGCGAACCGCGTCAGTGAAGCGTGCCGAACGGACGCGGAGTCCGGCCACTTCCCTGCCGCCTGCAGCCCCCGGGCCGCACGGTTCGTCGCTCGAACGGACTCGTTTCCGTGCCTCGACCACCCCCTGGGCCAAAGCATGAGCGACAGCGCCGGCAGGTCTCCTGGCTCACGGGTCACGGCTCGATCCACGCCTTCCCAGGTCTGGCGACCCAGTGGCTGTCCGGCGGTCGGCCGGACGTGCAGATCTCGCTCTCCGCTTACAGTTGCAGGGACAGCCGCGGATTTGGAGGGCGTGATGGCCCTCCGTACCGCATTCCCGATTAAGCCCCATGCGGGGCACCGGCGCGATCTTCGACGCCGGGCCTGGACCCGGTGTCGCCGCGGCCGTTAGCGCAGAAGCCGCGCCGACGCCAAGCGCAATTCGGCCGGCGTGTTGACGTTGACGATTTCACCCACGTCCACGACGCGGGCGCCGCACGCACGAATCCAGCCGCGCATCGAGCGATCCGGGCCGGTCGCCAGCCAGGCATCGAGGTCATCGGCCAGACGCGTGGGCCAGCAGCCGATGACCGGCGAATCCACGACCGATACCGGCCCCACGCCGATCCGCGCGACGAGATCGCCGGGCAGAAACGGCGAGTCGCACGGCACACTCACCACCGCGTCGAACCCCGTTGCGCGCGCGTGGTGCAGGGCTGCGTTGATCCCGGCGAGCGGGCCGAGATTGCCGCCCGGACGATCGGCCAGCGCGCCCGCCCGGCCGCACACGATCACGGCATCGACCTGGGGCGCGATCGCTGCGATCACGCGGTCGATCAACGCGCGGCCATCGAGCATCGCCATCGCCTTGTCGCTGCCGAACCGCCGCGACTGACCACCGGCCAGCACCGCGCCGAGCAACGTCACGCGATGCTCGCCAGCAGCGCATCGTCGCGCACCAGGACGCGCAGCGGCAGGCCCGCGGCGGCGGCGCGTTCGACCGCCAGCGAAGTCGGCGCCGAGATCGTCGCCAGCATCGGGCACCCGCCGAGCACCGCCTTCTCGACCAGTTCGTACGAGCAGCGCGAGGTCAGCAGCGCGAAGCCGCCGTCCCAGTTCGCGCCGGTCCTCAGCATCGCACCGACCAGCTTGTCGAACGCGTTGTGCCGCCCGACGTCCTCGCGCACCAGCCAGGGATCACCGTCGCGCGTACAGGCCGCCGCCGCATGGACCGCGCGGGTCGCAGTCCCCAGCGGCTGGACCTTCTCCAGCCGC
This sequence comes from Pseudomonadota bacterium, assembly GCA_040388765.1. Classification (GTDB taxonomy): domain Bacteria; phylum Pseudomonadota; class Alphaproteobacteria; order Sphingomonadales; family Sphingomonadaceae; genus Sphingomonas. The sequence continues at coordinate 134,761 of JAZKBG010000004.1, forward strand.
GCGAGCGCCTGGAACACGGCATCGTCATCGCCGTCCCAGACAGCGGTCACGCTTGGCAGCGGGCGCAGGGCCTGCTCGATATTCTCGACACCGCACAGGCCGCACGACGAATCGGTCGCGCGGTGCCGCACCCGGTCGGCGATGCGATCGGCCACGCGAGCGGCCAAGTGCATACGAACGATGACGCCGCCCGTCGTCGGATGCGCGTCGATGTCGAGCAGGTCGTCGGCGCTGTCGATCAGCCGCTCGGCCAGCGCGAAACCGGCCGCGAGATCGGACAGGTCGTCCGGCGTCGCCATCAACACGGCGTAACCGATGCCGCTGACCTCGATCGCCACCGGCATCTCGATCGCCAGCGGGCGCACGATCGTCTCGGCTTCGCCCGTCGCCGCAATGCGCAGGAAACGGCCGTCGATGCGTCCCATGTCGTTCAGCGCGCGATCCTGACCGGCACCGATTTCGCCGCGGGCACGTGGCTGCCCTCGGCGTGATGCTCGACCGGCATCAGCACATTGGCTTCGGGATAATAGGCACCGAGGCACCCGCGCGGGATGGCGTAGGGCGTGACGATCAACCCTTCGCGCCGCCGCACGATCCCGTCACCGGCATCGCTTTCCAGCGCAACGATCTGGCCGTCGGACAGACCTTCCGCAGCGATGTCGGCGGTGTGCATGAACAGCACGTCCCGCGTCCCCTTCACCCCGCGGAACCGGTCGTGATAGCCATAGATGGTCGTGTTGAACTGATCGTTCGATCGCAACGTCATCAGGCGATAGCGGCCCTCGGCGTCGTCGAATCCGGTCGCCGACAGCGTGGGCGGCACCAGGAATTCGGCCTTCCCGCTTTCGGTCTGCCAGACCCGTTCGGCAGCCTTGTTCCCCTTCCAGAATCCGCCCGGGGTGAACATCCGGGCGTTGAAGTCCTTGAACGGCTCGGGATAGGTCTGCTCGATCGCATCGCGGATCAGCGCATAGTCACTGACCCACGCATCCCAGTCGAGTTTCGGATTGGGCGGCAGGATCTGTTTCGCGATATTGGCGACGATGGCGGGTTCGGACAGCAGTGCCTTGCTGGCGGGGGTAGCCTTTCCGCGCGAACCGTGGATGCAACTGGTCGAATCCTCCACCGCGACGGCTTGCGGCCCGGTCGCCTGCACGTCCGCCTCGATCCGGCCCAGACATGGCAGAAGGTACGTCCGTTCCGCAGGGATCAGATGGCTGCGGTTGAGCTTCGTGGCGATCTGCACCGACAGTTTCATCCGCGGCCACGCCGCCTCCATCGCCCCGGTTTCGGGCACCGCGCGCAGGAAATTTCCACCGAGCGAGACGAATGCCTCCACCGACCCGTCGATCACGCCGCGACAGGTCTCGACGGTATCCAGCCCCTTTTCGCGCGGCGCGGTGAAGCCATATTGCTCTTCCAGCCGCTCGACCGGTACCAGCTCCGTCTTCTCGGTGATGCCGACCGTACGCTGACCCTGCACGTTCGAGTGACCGCGCACCGGGGTCGGACCCGCACCGGGTCGACCGATGTTGCCGCGCAGGAGCAGCACGTTGACGAGCATGCGGACGTTATCGACGCCCTTCGCATGCTGGGTCAGGCCCATGCCATAGATCGCCATCACCGCCTTGGCTCTGGCATAGACCCGTGCTGCCGCCTCGATATCGCGACGCGGCAACCCTGTCTCGCGATCGATCGCTGCCCAGTCCGCAGCGCGGACGCTGGCAACGAACGCGTCGAAACCATGCGTGTGCCGTTCGATGAAATCGGTGTCCAGAACTTCAGGCTTGCCCGCCGCGATCGCCGCATCGTGCCATTCGACCAGATATTTGGCGATGCCCATCATCACCGCGATATCGCCGCCGGCCCTGACCTGATGATATTGCGTCGAGATGCCGGTTTCGCGCAGCGTCGCCATCTCAAACGGGTTCTGCGGATCGGTGAACCGTTCCAGCCCGCGTTCCTTCAGCGGATTGAACGTGACGATCTCCACCCCCCGCTTCCGGCAATCGCGCAGGTCGTGCAGCATCCGCGGCGCATTCGATCCGACATTGAAGCCGAAGAACAGGATCGCGTCGCAGTGTTTGAAATCGTCCAGGCGCGTGGTCCCGACCGGTACGCCGATCGAAGCCTTCAGCCCAACCGAGGTCGATTCGTGGCACATGTTCGAGCTGTCGGGCAGGTTCTGGTTGCCGTACATCCGCGCCATCAGGCCGTACATGTACGACGTTTCCAGGCTGGCGCGTCCCGAGGCATAGAATACCACCGACTTCGGTTCGAGCGGACGCAGTGCCGCGCCGATTCCGGCAAATGCCTCGTCCCAACTGCACGCGACATATTTGTCCGTAGTCTTATCATACCGCAGCGGGTGTGTCAGCCGCCCGTGTTGTTCCAGGTCGTAATCGCGCCACGTCCGCAGTTCGGTCAGCGTATGCTGCGCGAAGAAAGCGGGCGTCGTGCGCAGCGTGGTCAACTCCCACGCCGTCGCCTTCGCCCCTTCTTCGCAGAATTCGGCCGGATGGTGGTTCGCGGGCTTGGGCCATGCACAACTCACGCAGGCAAAGCCATCGGGCTTGTTCTGCCGGCCGAGTTCGGCAATCCCGGCCGGCGACATCCGTTCGCGCGGAATGATCTCGGCCAGCGAGCGCACCGATCCCCAGCCGCCTGCCGGGCCTTGGAACGGCGTGACCTGCGGATCGTCGGATTTCTGTTCAGCCATCTGCCTCGCCCTCACCCCGCATCGACGATGCGGTCCGACCTTCAACCAATGCATAGCCGAAACGCTGCATCGCCGCCCCATGATCGGCCTCGATCCGGGCGATTTGCGCCGGAGTGAGTTCGTCGCGCCAGCCGGCCACCTCGCCCCGACGAAAGAACCGGTCGCCGGTCGCCTCGCGAAAGCCCGTGGCGCTTTCCTGACGTGCCAATGTCTCGAACGCCGAATGACACGCGGCCGCGGCACAATCCGCGGGATCGACCGGCACTCCGGCAAAGACCATGGCCGAATGCAACGCAGCGCCGGGATCGGCATGCAGATCCTCGTACCGGATCAGATGGACGGGAATGTCCCGCTGATCCAGCCAGCTTGCCGCATGGCCACCCCAGTCGAGCAGGCGCTGGCGCAACTGGCGCGCAGTCCCGTCGTCGATGAACGACAGGCTCGCGTCGGGATCGGCCATCATCGCGATCGCCTCGTCGATCGACGCCCGGGTATGCGCGGCGAACGAGGGCGCGACGGCGCGCGGATCGCGAACGATCAGGATCGCCCCGGCTGCGGCGTCCGCCCCGCCGAGCACGGGCTCTCCGCCCGCGGTCATCGTCCATGCATCATGCGCCTTCACGAAGCGCGCGTCGGCGACCGGTCCGGCGCGATCGAATATCCGGTCCAGACCGCCCCGACCCAGCGCGCGGTGATAGGCCGGGCGGATGCGATCGATCTCGTCGTTGGTCATCAGCGCTGAAGGGAGCAACGTCGCACGATCGAACCAGTCGCGGATGCTGGCGATCTCGCTGTCCTCGGACAGGGTATTGATATCGATCGGCCCAGTTCGCCCGAGGTTCGCGACGAGCAGCCGGAACCACGTGTTTCCCGACTTCGGATAGGACGCCAGCCAGAACGTCCGCATCGTCATGCCCATTGCCCGTCGAGCATCGCGACCGTCTCGGGCAGGCGACCGAGCGCGCGCGGCACCGACAATGTCCGCACCGGCACCTGACGCATCAGCGCGGCCATCGCGCGAAACTGCGCCTGCTCAAGCCCGAGCGGTGCGACCAGTGCCTGCCGATAGGCCGATACGTACAGCATGACCGCGGTCTTGAGGGGCGGGAGGCTGCTCCACCCCGGCGGGTGCGCGCTGGTGCTGTCACGCAACGCGATGACGTCGCGCAGTACGACCGGCCCTTCAGCGAGACGCGGCGGCGCGACGTGGAACCGGTCGATGCCGTCGCGTACCCGAACGCCCGCCCGCTCCTGCAGCGACAGCGCATCGATTGCCTTGCGCCAAAGCTGGCACGATCCGCGGGAGGCCTCGACCTGCAATGCGCCGTCGGGGGCTGTCGTGATGCGGCACAGGTCGTCCGCGACCAGCGCATGCCCTGCGCGACCCAGCGCCATCGCCAGTGTCGAGGCCCCCACGCCGGGCTCCCCCAGTAACAGCGCGGCCCGATCGCCGACCTGCACCGCAGTGCCACGCATCAGGATCTCGCCACGCTGATGGAGCAGCAGGCCAAGCCCGGTGCACTGCGCGAACGCGGCGGCGTCGCCTGCCGTCGCGCCGTCGCCCACCTCGACCGTCAGTTGCCGCCCGTCGCGCGCCTGCATTCGGGCGATGCCCGGTATGTCGAGCGTGACGAGGCCGGGGCCGGCGCGCCAGCCCGGCCCGGCGCGCACGTACGCCCCGTGATGCGCGCCGACGCGGCCGAGTTCGATCGTCAGCACCGGCTGCGCTCCTGGCGGCGCGAGGGCCAGCCCGGGCAGCAGGATCGCACTGTCCAGGGTCAATCCAACGGCGGAATAGACCGGCACGGCCTGGTGTCGTTCGTCAGCTGTCGAGCAGCGAACGCACCCGCGCCGCCAGGATATCGAGCGCAAACGGCTTCGTCAGCAACGCCATGTTCGGTCCCAGCTGTCGCCCGCCGATCACTGCCTGTTCGGCATAGCCCGTGATGAAGACGACCTTGAGCTCGGGCAGACGGGCCAAAGCGGCATCGGCGACCTGCCGCCCGTTCATGCCCCCGGGCAGTCCGACATCGGTCACCAGCAGGTCGATGTCGCTGCCCAGCGCGTCCAGCGCCAGAAGTGCGCCGGCACCATCGCCGGCCTCGACCACCCGGTGCCCCAGGTCACCCAGCGCCTCGGCCACCAGCTGGCGGACCGCGGGCTCGTCATCGACGACCAGTATCGAGCGGCGCTGGGCATCGCCGATCGGCAGGATCCCGGCCACTTGGTCCTCCCGTGGGTCGATCGCCGGGTCACCGATGTGGCGCGGCAGATACAGGCACATCGTCGTCCCGCGCCCGACCTCGGTATCGATCCGCACCTGACCGCCGGACTGGCGGACGAAGCCATAGATCATCGAGAGGCCCAGGCCCGTCCCCTCGCCGAGCGGCTTGGTCGTGTAGAACGGGTCGAACGCCCGCGCCTTCACATCCTCCGACATGCCGGTGCCCGTATCGGTCACGCACAGGGACACATAGTCCCCCGGCACCAGCCGGCGCGCCCGTGCGTCGGTCAGGTCGAACCGATGATTGGCCGTCTCCAGCACGATCGGTCCGCCGTCGGGCATCGCGTCGCGCGCGTTGATGCACAGGTTCAGCAACGCATTCTCGAGCTGGTTGGGATCGACCAGGATCGTCCACAGCGCGTCGTCCAGCGCCGCATCGACCGGATGCATCGGTCCCACCGTACGGCGGATCATCTCGACCATGTCCGACACCAGCCGGTTGGCGTCGGTCGGCTTGGGATCGAGCGTCTGCCGGCGCGAAAAGGCAAGCAACCGGTGCGTCAGGGCTGCGGCGCGCGTCACCGCCTCGCTGGCGATCGCCGTATACCGGTCCAGTTCGCCGGTCCGCCCCTGCGTCACGCGCAGGCGGATCATCTCGATCGCGCCGGACACACCGGTCAGCAGGTTGTTGAAATCATGCGCCAGCCCGCCGGTCAGCTGGCCGACCGCTTCCATCTTCGCCGACTGGCGCAGATTTTCCTCTGCGACCATCAACTCGGTGGTCCGTGCCTCGACCTGCGCTTCGAGCTGGGCATTGAGCTGCGCAAGCTCGGTTTCGATCCGCCGCCGCTCGACGGCGTGTCGCGTACGCTGCGCGACCTCGCCGACGAACGCCAGTTCCTCCTCGGACCACGATCGCGGAGCGTTGTCGTTGACCACCAGCATCGCCACCAGCCGTCCATCCTCCATGATCGGCAGGTTGACCAATGCGGTCACGTCGAGCGCACGGATCGCATCGGCATGGGCGGCGGTCCGCGGATCGACGGCGACATCGCCGATCGTCACCGTCTCCCCGCGCTTAAGATCGTCGATGAAGGTGCCGTATTCGCGGAAATGCAGCAGCGACGGCAACGGGCCGGCACCCTTTTCCGTCCAGTTGCGACCGATCTCGATCGTTTCGGACTGCGGATCGATCCGCCCGTAGCACACCCGCGCCACGTCGAGCGTCCGGCCCAGTATCTCGGATGCGGCGAATGCCAGATCCTCGGGTTCGGAAATGTCGCGAAGCCGGTCGTTCAGTTCGACCAGCGCTGCCAGCCGCAACTCCTGCGATCGCCGCGCATCGATATCGAACACCGCGCCCGGAAAATGGCGCGGCGCGCCGTCCAGCCCGCGCACCAGCCGCCCCTGCGCCATCACCCAGCGCGACGATCCATCCGCCCGGCGGATGCGATACTCACACGCATAGGATGCGCGTCCCGCGACCGTCTCGGCGATGGCGTGGCGCACCCGATCGACGTCGTCGCGGTGAACGACCGTCAGGAACTGTTCCAGCGTGACGCCGCGCGACGCGCGCTCGGCGTCCACCCCCAGCAACCGCGCATAACGCGCATCGGCGGTCATGCGATCGTTGACGATGTCCCAGTCCCAGCTGCCGACGCTGAACGGCAAGGCGCCCTCCAGCGAGGTGCCGCCGGGCGTACCGCGTTCGATCTCGACCGCCGCCTGCCGCGCCAGCGCCTCCAGCGCGATGGCCTGTTCCGGCTGCACGCCGCGCGGACGCGGCTGCGTGTCGATCGCGCAGACGCTGCCGATCGCTACGCCGTCACCGGTGACGATCGGAAAGCCCGCGTAGAAGCGCAGCGCCGCGTCGCCGGTCACGAGGGACATCTGCGCGGTGCGCGGGTCGGATGCCAGGTCGTGAATGACGAACAGGTTGGGCTGTCGGATCGCCAGCGCGCAGACCGACGTGTCGATCGCGGTCTCGCACATGTCGACACCCGCCGACGCCTTGAACCACTGACGATCGCGATCGACCAGGCTGACCAGCGCGATGGGCACGTCGAGGAGCGCCCTGACCGCGGCGACGATCGCATCGAACCGCGGCTCCGCGGGCGTATCCAGGATGCCGGTGCGTTCCAGCGTGGCGAGGCGCAGCAGCTCGTCGCGCGCGGCGTTGGCGGCGATATGGACCTCAGGCATCGGGATCGACCGTCGCACGCGTCATGCCGGCACCCATTGCCCCGCTCCGCCGCCGCGTCAACCGGCGCGACCGGCGCGTGATCGGTGCCACGGGCCGCCCGACGTCAGCGAAACAATCCCAGCGGCACCGCATCGCCCATCGCCGCCTCGCCCGCACCGTTCGGGTGGAGGTTGTCGCCGGTCTGGAGCGCAGTCGCCAGCCGCAGCGGATCGGCCGGATCCGCGACCGGTCGCTCCAGGTCGATCACCGCATCGAATTCGCCGGACGATCGGATCCACCGATTCACCGCGACTCGGATCGCCTCACGTCCCGGCGTGAAGCGCGCCGCCCCCTTCCACGGCAGGATCGGCGAGGCATAGACCTTGATCCCGCGATCGTGCGCGCGCGCGATCAACTGGCGAAAACCGGCGATCAGGTCGTCAGCGGTGATGATATTGTCCGGCGTCATATTGCCGATGTCGTTGATCCCCTCCAACAGCACGACATGGCTGACGCCCGGCACGGCCAGCACGTCGCGGTCGAACCGCGCCAGTGCGCTCGGCCCCGCGCCCGGGGTCAGGACCCGGTTACCCGAAATCGCCTGCGTCACGACGACGTGCGGCTTGCCGGCCTTTGTCAGCCGCCGACCCAGCATATCGCCCCATCGGCAGATCACGGGGGCATCATTGGCACAACCGGTGTTGTCGGTGATCGAATCGCCATAGGCGACGATGACGGGTCGCGAGCGCGCGCCCAGCACGTCGATGCCCGCGATCATCGGCCGGTGGCGAAGCGTACTGGCGGCGGCGAAGCCAGGCTGTGCGGTGAAGTCTCCGGGTGCGGATACCGCAGTCGGTGCGCCGCCGGCTCCGTGCAATGTGCTCAACGCGGTCTTTTCGGGCAGGAAGATCGATACCTCGACGACCTCGAACGGCTTGACCGAAAGCGCGACGGCATCGCTGACCAGCGGTGCGCCCGCGCCGATCCGTGCGGTCGGCGCGCCCCCGAAGGTGACCCGCGCGATCCGGCCATCGGCGGATCGGACCGTCGCCGCACCGACCCGCACGACCGCATCGCCATGTTCGTTCGACAGCCGCAGCCGCAGCGCCGTTCCCCCCGCACCCACGCGGACGGCCGACCGGATCGTCACGCCCTCGACCGTGAACAGGTTCGGACCGGTCCCGCCCTGCCACATGCTGGCCGTCCAGGCGCGGGTCCAGCCCCCACGGGTCTGTGCGGTAGCGGGGACTGCTGCGATCAGCAGCGCGAGCGGAAGGGCAAGGAATCGCATGCCCGGGATCGTAACGCGTACGCGCGTCGCTTTCCATCGCCATCGTCGGCCGCTACGTCGGCTCGACGCACCGGAACGTCCATCCCCTCCCGCGCGCGGAGGAATGAAAGGTCAACGATGATCCTCCTGTCCCTGCTGCTCCAGGTCACGCCGATGGCGCCGCTTCCCAAGGCGGTGGCGCTCCCGCCGCCCGACGCGGATACCGCCGCGGTGCTGGCACCGATCGACCGGATGTTCGCCGCGCTCACCGCGCGTGACGCCGCCGCGATTTCCGCCAATACGCTCCCGTCGGGCCATGCCACCGCGGTCGTCACCATGCCCGACGGCTCCCGCGCGATCCGGGCGCGCAGCTGGGCCGATTTCGCCGAGGGGATCAAGGACGGTCCGGGCAAGCTTGAGGAGCGGCTGGTCAATCCCGTGGTCGAGATCGACGGCGACATCGCGATGGTCTGGTCCAGCTATGTCTTCCTGATCGACGGGAAGCTCAGCCATTGCGGCGTGGACCATTTCGACATGGTGCGCGACGCAAGTGGCTGGAAGATCCTGAACATCACCTGGACCCAGCGTCAGACCAACTGTCCACGCCCCTGATCCTGCCGTTCCGACGAAAGGTGTAGTCCCGCGCGCTCAGGCCGCCCGATCGACCGGCGACGGCACGGGATTGGAAAACTCCACGCCGTCGTCCACCGACCCGAACTTCAGCGCCATCAGATCCTTGGCGTAGTTCTGGTGCAGTTTCCACGGCGCCTTCGATCCCTGCTTCGGAAATCGGTCGATCGCGCGCTGGACGTAGCCGGACGAAAAATCGAGGAAGTCCTCGGTCTGGACGGTCGCGTCATCGATCCGCGGCGTGACCTGTCGCATCCCGCGTTTGCGCATCGTGTTGAGCAGGCGGCAGACGTAGGCGCAGGTCAGGTCCGCCTTCAGCGTCCAGGACGCGTTGGTATAGCCGAACGACATCGCCAGATTGGGAATGTCCGACAGCATCATGCCCTTGTAGTTCAGCGATCGGGCCGGATCGATCACGGCACCGTCGATGGTCAGCGCGATGTCGCTCATCAACTGGAGTTCGAGGCCGGTCGCGGTCACCACGATGTCGGCGGGCAAGGTTTCACCGGATTCCAGACGTATTCCGGATTCGGTGAATGCCGCGATGCGATCCGTGACCACAGAAGCGCGACCGGATGTGATCGCCGCAAACAGGTCGGCATCCGGGACCAGGCACAATCGCTGGTCCCATGGATTGTAGCGCGGCGTGAAGTGGCGATCGACGTCATAATCGGGACCGAGGTGGTCGCGCACCCAGCCGAGGATCCGCGCCTTGGCCTTGTCCGGATGCTTGCGGGCCTGCGCAAAGAAATAGCGGCCGAGCAGCACGTTCTTCCACCGCGTGATGCCATAGGCGACCCTGGCCGGCAGCTTCGCGCGCAGCCAGTTGGCGAGCCGATCCTCGCTCGGACGCGACACGACATAGGTCGGTGACCGCTGCAGCATCGTGACGTGCGCGGCCGTCTTCGCCATTTCCGGCACCAGCGTCACCGCAGTCGCCCCGCTGCCGATCACGACCACGCGCTTGCCGGCGTAATCCAGCTGGTCGGGCCAGAACTGCGGATGCACCAATGTGCCGCCGAACCGGTCGACGCCCGGAAACGCCGGAGTGTGTGCCTGGTGGTAGTTGTAGTAGCCCGAGCACATGAAGAGGAAATTGCACGTGAATTCCACCCGCTCCGCCGCATCCCCGCGCTCGGCAACGACGGTCCAAGTCGCCGTGTCGGTCGACCACGCCGCATTCGTGACGCGGTGGCCGTAACGGATCCGCCGGTCGATGCCGTTCTCCGCCGCCGTCTCGCGCAGATAGGCCAGGATCGACGGGCCGTCAGCGATCGCCTTCGCGTCGGTCCACGGCTTGAAGCCATAGCCCAGCGTGTACATGTCGGAATCGGACCGGATGCCGGGATAGCGAAACAGATCCCATGTCCCGCCCAAGTCGGCGCGGCCCTCGAGGATCACGTAGCTGCGGTCAGGACAGCGTGTTTGCAGGTGATATCCCGCGCCGATGCCCGATATGCCCGCGCCGACCACGACGACGTCGAAATGCTCGCTCACGCCCGGCTCTCCGCTACATACTTACACGGATGTAAGTTCGTGCCCGCGCCGTCGTCAATAGTCCTTCGAGTATTTCAGGTTCACGTTCGACCCGCCGAATGACCCTGTCGACGACAACAGGCTGAGCGCCTTGGTCAAAGCGATCTCGAGCTGCGTGGCGGTGAAGCCCTTCGAGTCGGTGATGATCTCGATGTAGATGTCATCGGTCAGATACTGCCCGGCCGCCAGTGCCGTGCCACGGCCAGTCGCCTCGTCCGCGCCCAGGATGCGCAGGCGATCGATCCCTGTCACCGAGCGCAGCTTGCCGAGCGGGTTGAGACCGCCGCCGCCCGACCCGCGCAACCCGTTCAGCGCCGCGGCCAGCTGGATCGCTTCCGTCGCCGACAGGTTGGTGACCGAGCTGCCGAACAACAGGCGCGACAGCACTTCGTCCTGCGGCAGGTTGGGCGACGAGGTGAAGGTCAGCCGTGGGTTCAACGCGTTGCCGCCGATACCGATGGTCGCCGTGATCCCTTCTGCCGTCGTGGTCGCGGCGATGTCCAGGATCGGGTTGCCGATCGGCCCGCCCTCGAACCGGACGATACCGCGCGTCACGTCGAAGCGCTTGCCGGCGAAGCTGTACGTGCCGCGGACGATGCGCGCCTGCCCGGTGACGCTGGGTGCCGCCGACGTGCCGCCGATCCGGATGTCGGCCAGCCATTCGGATTCCAGCCCCATGCCCGAAACGAACAGGCGGTTGTCGGCGCGAACCCGCAAAGCGAGCTTGAACAGGCCGGGCGGCGTGGCGCGCGCGGATTCGCGCTGCGCCGCCGCCCGCACCGCATCGCTCTTGCGACGGACCCCGGTCAGCGCGGGCACCTCGGCCGCCCCCTGTCGAATGACCTGATAGCGGACTTCCGGCAGCACCAGTTCGCCCGCGATCAGACCGCCGTTCGCCGCACTGTTCGTGACGCGGATCGTGCCCGTCGCGGTGGCCCCGAGTTCGTCGCTGCGCGCCAGCCGGGCGTTCGTCAGCGTGGCGCGGACATCGATCGGGAAACCGCTGTCCGCGGCCAGGCCGACCGATCCGGTTGCGCTGACCGTACCTTCGCCGGCGCGGGCGTTGACTTCGGTCAATTCAAACCGGTCGTTGGTGAAGCGTCCGTTCAACCGCATGTTGGTCAGGCGGGTGCCATAGGTTTCGTTCTCGTACGTCAGGTTCGATGCGCGGACGACGCCGTTCAGTTGCGGGGCCGACACACGCCCGCCAAAGTCGGCCGCAACCGCGATCGGACCCGACAGCTGCTGGTCGGCAAAGCCGCCGAGCGAGAACAACACCCCCGCCGGACCGTTGTAGCGGATCCCGCCCGACAGCGGCGCCGCTGTCAGTCGCGTAACCCAGCTGCCCGCGCCGGGGGGCAGCGGCCGCAGGGTCGCGACCATCCGTCCGACTGTCGTCGTCCCGCGCTGCACGATCGCGCGCGCATCGCCGCCATCGGGGAGCAGTCGTCCGGCGAATATGATGTTCACCGGCGTGGACACCGACGCCAGGCTCGATCGCGTGAAATTCGCGATCCGCAGCTTCGCATCGGCGGTCGGGAAGCTTGCGCCTGTCGGCTGGCTGAAGTCCAGGCTGCCGGTCGCACTGCCACCCAGGCCCAGGCCCGGCACGACCGCATTGACGATCGACAGGTCGAGCCGGTCGAGCCGCGCCTGGATCGCCATGCCCGCGCCATAGGTGCCAGCCAGCCGCATCGACCCCTGGTCGAAATCGATCCGTGTCGGCAGCAGACGATAGGTGCCGCGACTCGGCTCGATCCGTGCCGGCGACGCCGTCTTGAAGTTGATCCCGTTCGCCGTGCCCTGCACCGCGGCCAGCCAGAGTTGCGGCGTGAATCGCGCATTGGCGCCGATCCGGAACGGAACGCCCGACGACCCCTCGGCAAAGGCCTGTGCGGTCCCGCTGCCCCCGCGATAGTCGATCTTCGCGCGCGCGATACGCAGCAGGAAATCGCCCATCTTCAGGCTCGCGATCTGCGCGTCGCCGGTGATGGCCGGGCCAGCGGGATAGAGGACAGCGGTGCCGACGATGATCGCCCGGCCGATCGTCAGGCCGGCGCTGCCGGGGATGACGGCGTTCAGGGCGCGGGCATCGATATCGGCGCGCTGCACGGATCCCTGCGCACGCAATCCCAGCGTCCCGCTGACGCCGGAGCCGTTGAAGACCAACTGTCCGGCAAACGGCCCTGTCCCGGTCTGTTGGACGCGGCCGCGGAAGTCGATGCCGGCAAAGCGCGCCGTTCGGATGTCGGCGGTGAGCCGCGGGCCGGTCGCGAGCAGCAGATCGGCGCTGAACGGCCCGTAATTCGACCCGCCACGCGTCACGATCGCATAACGTGCGCCCTGCCCGCGGATCGTCGCGGTGACGTTGACGAGCCCGACGCCCAGCCCGGGACGCGCGGCGCGGATCGTCGCCACCGGCGCCAGCAACGTGCCCGTCACCCGCGCGCTGATCGGGCCGTAGATGGTCGAATAGGCGTCGGCATCGACCAGCAACGGTCCTGCGGGATCGTAGCGGCCTGATCCGTTCGTCACGCGAAACTGCGGCGACGTCACGCGCAGGTTCGAGAAGTTGATGATGCCGCGCGGATCATAGTCCAGGTTGACGCGCGCGATCGCGTTGCCGCCCAGAAATTCCCGCGCGCCGTCGTTGAAGATCCGCGCTGTCTGCGCGACGATCCTGCCGCGAATTCCGAAACCGCCGTTCGCCGCGGTGTACAGTTGCGCATCCGTCGTCAGATTGACGATGCCGAATCCCTCGACGCGGTAATCGTTCACCCGCCCCTTCAGGGCGCCGGCGTAACGACCCGTCGTCAGATTGGCCGCGACGATCGCGGTCGCGTCGATCCGGTCGGACCGGATGCGCAGATTGTCGGAAAGGATCTCCGTCCCGCCGTTGATCGCCAGATCGCCGGCCACGGAAACGTTGGTGAGCAGGCCGCCGGCTGCGGCGTTCAGTCCACTGACACGCCGTGCCCGCGCCGCGATCGGCACCTGGATGCGGTTCGCATCGACGCGCGCCCGGCCCTCTGCGTACAGGCCCTCCACCGTCGTCTCGCCGAAGCCTATCGCATCGCCGGTCAGCTTGTAATCGACGACAGGCGTTGCGAACGCGCCATCGAGCGCCAGCGCGACATTCACCGATCGCCCACGCAGATTGGGCGCAATCGCGCCGGGCGTGAGCAGCATCGCCGTCGTGCGGAAATTCGAGAAGCGGCTCTGGGCCAAGTCGATCTTGCCGTCACCGGTGACCTGCAGCGCACTGGATTTCAGCAGCAGCTTCGTGTCGGCGACGCGCTTCGACAACGCTGCGTCGATCGCAACGTCGAGCCGCGGCGCGGTCAGGCGCTCGACCGAACCTTTCAGATACAGGCCGGGTTGCGTGGTTCCGCGGACCTTGAAATTGCCGTCGCGCCCTTCGAGGCGCAGTCGCGCCAGATTCCCGCCGCCCAGCGTCGATACCGCGCGCCCCGCCCAATTCTTCCACGTGCCGCGACCATCCACGGCCAGCGTCAGCGGTGCCTCCAGCCTCGCCATGCTGCCGATCAGGCCCTTGGCGGGCGCGGCAAGCTTCAGATCGAGGTCGAACCTGTCGTCGTCGGGCACTGCGTCGAGTTTCAGGACGACGCGGTCGCCGCCGGCTATGCCGGGTCCATTCAGCGTCGCCCCGTCCAGCGCCACCTGTGCGCGACGGTCGGCGATATGCGCCGTCCCGCTCACCCGCGCCAGCCGTCGCGCGCCGCTGACGGCGGGATCGAGTTCGATGCGATCGATCGCGAACCGGTTCACGTCGATATCGAGGTCGGGAAGCAGCGGCGCATTCGGGTCGCTCGGCACCGCCTTGAGTTCCGGCGTCCGGCTCATCCGCACCAGCGGGCTGGTCAGCGAACGGATATCGACATGGTTGGACGCAAATGCGAACGGCCGCCAATCGACGCGCAGCAGCGGCGACGTCAGAAAAACGCCCTTCTGGTCCTGCACCCGCACATCGCGCAGCAGCATGTCGCCGTACAGCGATCCGTCGATCCGGCCGACCTTCACGCTCAGCCCGTTGGCCATCGTATAGCCGGCGATGCGATCGGCGACGAAGCGACGGCCCGGCTGGGTGTTCACGCCAACCACCAGCAGGATGGCCAGGATGGCCAGGCCTGCGATCGCGACGCCGACCCATTTCACGATCGTCTGCCAGAGCGGGCGACGGACGATGACGACCTGTTCCTGCGTCATCAGAAAGCTTGTCCGATCGACAGGTAGAGGGCGATCTTGGATTCCCCCGGCTTGCGGGCGATCGGGGTCGCGACGTCGATGCGGAACGGCCCGAAATTGGTGTAGAACCGCCCCCCGATGCCGGCACCGAACCGGATATTCGATCCCGAGGGCAGCGCGCTGTCATACACCTGCCCCGCATCAACGAACGGCACGATGCCGAAATTGCCGAAGCGATAGCGGGCCTCGATCGCGAATTCGTTGAAACTGCGTCCGCCGACCGGACGGAACACCGTCGGCGCGTCCTTTTCATCCGGATCGGTCGGATCGAAGTTCGGGTTGGGCTCTTCGGTCTTCGGTCCCAGTTCCTGGAATCCGAACCCGCGCACCGATCCGCCGCCACCGGCGTAATACCGCCGCGACGGAGCGAGGTCGTCGCGCGCGATGCCCGCGATCGACCCCGCGCGCGCGCGGCCGGCGATCACCAGGCTGTTGCTGACCGGATAATAGATCGTGCCCTCGACCATCGTGCGCGCATAGGGCCGTGTACCGCGGTTGATCGACACCTCGGGGCTGAGGTTCAGCTTCAGCCGGTAACCGCGCGTCGGGTTCAGCAGGTCGTCGGACGTGTCGAACCCGGCGAACAACGGGATCGCGCCGATAAAATAGGTCCGGCGTACGCGATCGGCCAGGCCGAAGTCATAGACGTCCTCGTTCGTGCCGACGAGTTCCAGGCCGTAGAAATAGGTGAGCTTCTTCTGCCAGATCGGCGTCGAATCATAGCTCATCCGTGCCGACAGGGTGCCGGTGAACGCCTCGAAGGCATCGTAATTCTGGCGGCTGGCGGACGCCACCATCGCGAATGTACGATCGCGCTGTCCGGCATTCGAGCGGCGGAAGGTGACGCCCAGCCCCTGCTCCTGCGTTCCCGCAACGCCCGCGACGATCAAGGCGCCTTCGGGCGGGAACAGGTTGCGATGCGTCCAGCTGCCCTGAACGCGAAAGCCCTGTCCGGTGCCGTAACCGATCTGTCCGGCCAGGCTGCGCTGCGGCCCCTTGTTCTGCGTTACCAGCAGGTCGACCTCCTCGGTCCCATCGGGTCCGGGACGGCCGGTACGCTGTGGTTCGACCGCCACCGACGAGAACAGGCTGGTCGCGACCAGCGCCTCGCGCAAATCGTCGACCTTGCGATTGTCGTAGAGTTCACCCTCGCGATACCGCCGCAGCACCGCGATATGATCAACACCGAAGACGGGATCGCCCTTCGTCACGATCCGGCCGAAGCTGCCGCGCGGGCCGATCGTCACCGGCAAGGTATAGTCACCCTTGTGCGTGACCTCGTCGAGCAGGATGTCGCGCTGGCCGACCTCCGCAAAGGCGTATCCCAGTTGCGGCAGCTTGAGGCTGACGTTCGCCTCTGCGCCCTGGATACGTTCGGCGTCGATCGCCTCGCCGACCTTAAGCGGCAGTTCGCGCTCGATCAGGCCGGGCGGCACGGTCGGCTCGGCGCGGACGGTGATCGATCCGAGGTTGTAGAGCGCACCGGGCAGTGCCGTCAGCGTGGCGCGGACTCGCCCCTTCTGTCCGGGCAATTGTTCGATCGCCGAGGATGCGGTCGCGTCGTAATAGCCGATCGCCTGCATCAGGCGGATCGCCAGCGCCTCGTCCTCCCGGGCGCGCGCAGCGACCACGGCGGCGTTCGGCGCGTCACCATCGTCCTTCAGCGCGGACAGCGCATTAAAACGGCTTTCCAGCCCGATCGCGTCCAGCCCATCGACGCGCGTTTCGTACTTCAATTCGGTGGCGGCATCGTCATCGACGCCGACGATCGCGACCGGCGTCGCGTCGAAACTGCCGAGCGCTGGCAACGGCTGGGCGAGATCGGCATCCTGCGCCACGGCAGCAGCCGCCGCCTCCGCCGCCTTCGCATCGGTCGGCACCGGCGTGGTCGGGGTGAAATCCTCGATCGGCTCGAGCGGGGCGTTGGGATCGCTGCTAAGCGACGGCACCGACTTCTCGAACGCTTCGTCGCTGACGATGGGACTGTTCACATCAGGTGTTTGCGATGGCGCAGGCTGAACGGTGGGTGTCGGAAGCTGGGACGGAGCACCCTGCCCCGGTTTTGGCTGATTCAATTGCGCGTAGGACGGCACAGCCATCGGCACACTCGCCAACAGCCCGATCGTCGTTGCCCACACCCCTGGTACGGCTCGCATAACCCACCCTTTGCGACGGCCCGTACATGTCCCCGCAGCCGACGTAACGGTCGATTTCCGAATTCGCTCCGCGACTTCGCGAATTTTCCTGCCGATCAATCCCGGGGCGGTCCCGTTTCGAGACGATTCACCGCCCCCTCGATCCGCGCCAGCATCGATCGGAAGCTGGCCAGTTCGTCATCATCGAACTCGGCGAAGACCCGCGCTTCCATCTCCAGAGCCTTTGGCGCGACGTCGGCATAGAGCGCCCGCCCCTGTGTGCTCAGCGCCAGCAGATGCGACCGCTGGTCGCCGGGATTGGGCGCACGGACGATCAGGCCGCGTTCCGCCAGCGCGATCGCGGCGCGGCTGACCGTCACCTTGTCCATCCGGGTCCGCACACCCAGCGCCTGCTGGGTCAGCCCGTCGCTTTCCGCCAGAACGGCGATCAGTCGCCATTCCGGAATTCGCAGCCCGAACAGCGCCCGATAGGTTTCGGCCACTGCGTCGGACACGCGATTGGACGCCATCGACAGGCGGTACGGCAGAAAGGCTTCGAGTTTCAGCGTGTCGGACACGACCGAACCTTGCGACAGCGCGATGCCGGCGACAAGGGGCCGCCCGACCTTTGACAGGTTTCACTCGACGATATAGTAACAATTGAAACCACCTTGACGAGGACCGCCATGACCGACGCAAGCACCGACCGGACCGAAAACCCGATGGGCCTCGACGGATTCGAGTTCGTCGAGTTCACCTCGCCCGATCCGGACGCGCTGGCCGGTCTGTTCGAGCAAATGGGCTTCACCCATGTCGCCACGCACAAGACCAAGAACGTCCGCCGTTACGCGCAGGGCGATATCAACTTCCTGCTGAACATGGACGATGCCGGCCAGGTCGCGGGCTTCCGCAATGCGCATGGCCCGAGTGCCAATGCCATGGCTTTCCGCGTCGCCGATGCGAAGGCTGCGGTGAAGCTGGCGATCGAGCGCGGTGCCGCCCCGGTCACGGGCGAGCACGGCCCGGGCGAACTCGACATCCCGGCGATCGAAGGAATCGGCGGTGCCAACCTGTACCTGGTCGATACGTTTGGCGATGCGACGATCTACGACACCGATTTCGTGCCGACCGGCAAGGGCGTGAACGACAATGCGGTCGGCCTGCATACGCTCGACCACCTGACGCACAACCTTCAGCGCGGGCGGATGGACTACTGGGCCAATTATTACGAGAGCATCTTCAACTTTCGCCAGATCCGCTATTTCGACATCGAGGGTCAGGCAACCGGCCTGTTCAGCAAGGCGATGACCGCGCCCGACGACAAGATCCGCATCCCGCTGAACGAAAGCCAGGACGAGCATTCGCAGATCGAGGAGTTCATCAAGGACTATAAGGGCGAAGGCATCCAGCATCTTGCGCTGGCGACCGACGACATCTTCGCCACGGTCGATGCACTGCGCGCCAACGGCATCCGTTTCCAGACGACGCCGCAGACCTATTTCGACCTGATCGACAAGCGCCTGCCCGGTCACAACCACGACGTCGAGGAAATGCGCAAGCGCGACATCCTGATCGACGGCGCACCGGAGACGGGCGGCGGGTTGCTGCTGCAGATCTTCACAGAGAACATGGTCGGCCCGATCTTCTTCGAGATCATCCAGCGGAAAGGCAACGACGGCTTCGGCGAGGGGAATTTCAAGGCGTTGTTCGAGAGCATCGAACTGGATCAGATCCGTCGCGGCGTCGTGCCGGCTAAGCAGGACGCCTGAGAACCACCGTTCGTGCTGAGCTTGTCGAAGCACGTGCCCGGAACACGTCCTTCGACAGGCTCAGGACGAACGGAGAATTTATGACCACGTCCGACTACATGACCGGCTTCGCCAACCACTTCGCGACCGAAGCCGTGCCGGGTGCCCTGCCGATCGGCCGCAATTCGCCGCAGAAGCCACCGTTCGGCCTCTACGCCGAGCAGCTATCCGGCACCGCCTTCACTGCCCCCCGGCACGAGAACCGCCGGTCATGGCTCTATCGCCTGCGCCCGTCGGCCAGCCACCCCGCCTTCACGCGCTACGCCGGCGCAACCCGCTTCGCGCCCGGCGTCAGCGACGCGCCACTCGCGCCCAACCGTCTGCGCTGGGGCGCACTGGACGTGGAGGATGCGGACTGGCTCGACAGCCTGACGACGATGCTCGTCGCCGGCGAGGGGCCGCAGACGCAGGCAGGCGTGGCGATGCACGTCTATCGCGCGTCGAAGGACATGGTGAACCGCGCCTTCGTGTCAGCGGACGGCGAGTTGCTGATCCTGCCCGAACACGGGCGGTTGCGGCTGCTGACCGAATTCGGCCGCATCGACGTCGCTCCGGGACAGGTTGCGCTGATCCCCCGCGGCGTCCGCTTCCGCGTCGCGCTGCCCGACGGACGTGCGCGCGGTTATGTCGCCGAAAACCACGGCGCGTCGTTCCGCCTGCCCGATCTCGGGCCGATCGGATCGAACGGGCTCGCGAACCCGCGCGACTTCGAGACGCCGGTCGCCTGGTTCGAGGATATCGAGGGCGAATATGAACTGGTCCAGAAGTTTCTCGGCAGCCTGTGGACGACGCAATTGGGCCGCAGCCCGCTCGACGTCGTCGCGTGGCACGGCAACTACGCGCCGTGCCGCTATGATCTGGCGCGGTTCAACACCATCGGCACGGTCAGTTTCGACCATCCCGATCCGTCGATCTTCACCGTGCTGACCTCGCCCAGCGACATGCCCGGCACCGCCAACGTCGATTTCGTGATCTTCCCACCTCGCTGGATGGTCGCCGAAGACACGTTCCGCCCGCCGTGGTTCCACCGCAACACGATGAGCGAGTGCATGGGGCTGATCGCGGGCTCCTATGATGCCAAGGCCGACGGCTTCCGCCCCGGCGCGCTGTCGCTGCACAACCAGATGAGCGGGCACGGTCCCGATGTCGCGAGCTGGAAGGGCGCCAGCGAAGCCGAACTGCGGCCGCACAGGATCGACGGCACGATGGCGTTCATGATCGAGAGCCGCTGGCCGTTCCGCTGCACCGACTTTGCCTTGCGGACCAGCGCGCTCGACGAGGATTATGACGAGGTATGGGCGGATTTTCCCAAGGCCACCCTGCCCTGACCGCCCGCCAGCGCGCGCCGATCACCAGATCCAGTTCGGGCGGGTCGAACGGGTCCAGTCCGGACCCGGGATAGAAGGTCATTTCACCGAACAGCGGCCGGTCGGCCGGCTGGTAGAGATCGACCCGCACGAAATCGAAGCCGCGACCCAGGGTCTCCGCGGCGACGATCATCGCGGGCAACTGAGACGGAACGTCGGGCAGCGCCGCATCGCCGCGGCCGGACAGGCGGGTCCAGTCGCGGTCCAGCAGGATCCACCGGTGCCGTCGCGCCCGGTCCAGATGCACTTGCACGAAGGCGACGCGGCCGCCGAACACATAGAATTTGTAATCGACCGGCAGGTCGTCGCCGACGCCGACGAAGGGCTCGACCAGCAGACCGCGATCGATCCCGCGGTAAAGCCACTCGTCCAGCCAATAGCCATAGGGTCGCCGCAACCATCGCGCCGCCGCCACGCGGATCGCGGACCAGTCGGCGCGGTCGCGGACGACGCGGGTCTGGTTGCAGCCGTGGCGCGATTTCACCACGAACGGCGTCGGCCATGGCGGCGTTTCGGGCAGCACGTCACCGGTCCACAGTGTCGGGATCAGCCACTCGGCTCCGATGCGATCGGCGACATGCGCCTTGACCCGGACCTTGTCGGCCAGCACCGGCATCCGCGCATCACGGTCGTGCAGCTTGCGCCACTGGACAAGTTCGGTGAAACGCTGCGGTCGGGTCAGCGCCGGCAGCCGGCGATGACGCCACAGATAGGTCAGCGTGATCCGCAGGCGGGCCAGCGAGAAGGCGGCGGGCGCCACGAACGCCAGCGTCGGCGCGAGTTCGGCGACCTCCGCCAGCGGAAGCGGGGTCAGCGCTTCATCTGTTGCGCGATGGTGCGCGCGGTCGCCTTCCCGTACGGGGGCTTGAGGCCAGCCAGTTTCGCCACGTCGAAGCGCGTTTGCCGGAACACCGCTTTCGCGTGGCTGAACGTGCGAAAGCCGTCCGCCCCGTGATAGCTGCCCATGCCCGACGGTCCGATGCCGCCGAACGGCAGGTCCTCCATGCTGACGTGGAACACCACGTCGTTGATCGTCACGCCACCCGAGATGGTCCGATCGAGCACGCGACGACGGTCGCTATCGTCGGCCCCGAAATAATACAGGCCGAGCGGCCGGTCGCGGCGGTTCACCTCGTCGATCGCGCCATCGATCGTGTCGTAGCGACGGACCGGCAGGACGGGACCGAAGATTTCCTCCTGCATCACCGCCATCGCGTCGGTCGCGCCGCGCACGATGTGCAGCGGCATCTTGCGGCTGTTCGACCCGGCGAAATCCTCGCCGGCCGGGTTGACCGTCTCGACCGTCGCCCCCTTGGCCCGCGCGTCGTCGAGCAGCGCGGTCAGCCGTGCGTGATGATGATCGTTGATGATCGCTGTATAGTCCGCATTGGCGAGCAGCGTCGGGTACATCGCGGACGCCGCCGCCTTCAGCCCGTCGACCACGGCCTGCTCCTGATCGGCCGCGACGAGCATATAGTCCGGTGCGAGACAGATCTGGCCGGCGTTCAGCATCTTGCCCAGCGCCACCCGCTCCGTCGCCTGCGCGATGTCGGCGGATCGCCCGACGATGACGGGCGACTTGCCACCGAGTTCGAGCGTGACCGGGGTCAGATTGTCCGCCGCCGCGTGCAGGATGTGCCGCCCGATCGCGGTCGCGCCGGTGAAGATCAGATGGTCGAACGGCAGCGCCGCGAACGCCTTGCCGATATCCGCGCCGCCCGACACGAACGCCAGTTCATCGGCGGCGAAATACCGTGGCCCCAGTTCCTCGAACAGCGCGGCGGAGGCAGGCGTGAATTCGCTGGTCTTGACCATCGCGCGGTTGCCCGCGGCGAACACGCCGGCCAGCGGCGACATGACGAGGTTGACCGGGAAATTCCACGGACTGATGACGCCGACGACGCCCTTGGGCTGATAGTCGATCCACGCGCGCGCGCCGAGCAGCCCCAGCGGAAACTGCACCGGCCGCCGCTCGCGCCGCATCCAGCGATCGACATGCCTGATGGCATGCGACAACGGCGCGACCGAGGCGGCGATGTCGGTCATCATCGACTGCTCGCGGCTACGATGACCGAAATCGTCGCTCAACGCGTCGCAGAAGGCGACCGCATTGTCGGCGACCAGCGCGACGGCGCGTCGCAGACGATCCTTGCGGATGGCGGCCGGGACGGGAAGTTCGGCCATGAACGCCGCGCGCTGCGCCGCCAGTGTCGAGATCAGGTCCATGCGATCGCTCTCCACCGTTCGTGCGCCATTAGCTAGCCGCGAAAATCCACATCGCAAAGGCTCCGACCGCCAGCAGGCTGCCTAAAGGCAGGCGATCGGTCGCCGCAACCTTGCGTCCCGACAGGACCATGACCAGCACGACACCCAGTCCCAACAGGCAGGCGATCAACAGCGTCGGCGGCAGCGCGCGCCAGCCGAGCCACAGTCCGATCGCGCCGAACAACTTCGCGTCGCCGCCACCCAGCCCAATCCGACCACGCACCATGCGATAGACGGCGGCGACCATCCACAGTGCACCGAACCCGAGCACTCCACCGATCGCACGATCGAACACCGGTGGTGGTACGCCGATCGCGCCGGTGAACACCCCGGAAACCGCCAGCGTCAGCGTCACGGCATTGGGCAGGCGAAACGCGGCGAGATCGACCGCGCCGGCGGCCAGCAGCAGCCACCCGAACACCGCGCCCGCCACTGCCGTCCAGCCCGGCGCGACCAGTCCCGCGACCACGCCGATGCCCAGACCGAGCAACTCCGTGGCAGGATGCGACAGGCCGATGCGCCCCCCGCACGATCGGCACCGCCCGCGCAGCGCGATCCCGCTTACCAGCGGCACCAGTTCGAGCGGCGACAGCGTCTGACCGCAGCCGTCGCAGGCCGATCGCCCGATCAATGCCGATCGCCCGGCGGGCCAGCGGATCGCGACGGTCGCGATGAAGCTGCCGAAGACGGCACCCAGCACGCCCAGCGCAACCGGCCACCAGATCGCTTCAGTCACCGGCCTTGCGCACCAGATAGCGATAGACGCCGAACAGGTTGATGCAGAACAGCACCGCGTTCTGCGTCCCCAGCGCGCCGTCCTTCGCCAGCGCCGCGCCGGCGATCCACGCCAGGCTCGATGCGACGAAGATGACGAACCCCCACCCCGTCGTGCGCCGACCATGGTCCCATGCGACCATCAGCGCGGCGACGATCCCGGTTCCGGTGGCGAACCATTTCAGCGCGATGACGACGGGTGAATCTTCCATATCCGGGCCAACGCGTCGGCACGGCGTTCGACCCGTGGCCGGTCCCGATCAAGTGTCTTTCTTGAGGTGCCGGCGCCCGAGCAGTTCGGCGATCTGCACCGCGTTTAGCGCCGCGCCCTTGCGAAGGTTGTCGCTGACGCACCACAGCGCCAGGCCGTTCTCGACGGTCGGATCCTCGCGGACACGGCTGACGTAGGTCGCATATTCACCGACGCATTCGATCGGCGTGACGTATCCGCCGTCCTCCCGCTTGTCGACCAGCATGATCCCCGGTGCCTCGCGCAGCAGCTTCTGCGCGTCCTCGGCCGACAGTTCGCGCTCCATCTCGACGGTGATGGCCTCCGAATGACCGACGAAGACGGGTACGCGGACGCAGGTCGCGATAACCTTGATCTTCGACCCCAGAATCTTCTTGGTCTCGACGACCATCTTCCACTCTTCCTTGGTCGATCCGTCGTCCAGGAAACTGTCGATGTGCGGGATGACGTTGAAAGCGATCTGCTTGGTGAACTTCTTCGGCTCGGCGCTGTCGCCGACGAAGATGTTGCGGCTCTGCTCGAACAGCTCGTCCATCCCCGCCTTGCCCGCGCCGGACACCGACTGATAGGTCGACACGACCACCCGCGTGATCGTCGCCGCGTCATGGATCGGCTTCAGCGCGACCATCATCTGCGCGGTCGAACAATTGGGATTGGCGATGATGTTGCGCGCGCGATAGCCATCGATCGCGTCGGGATTCACTTCGGGCACGATCAGCGGTACGTCCGGGTCCATCCGGTACAGCGACGAGTTGTCGATGACGACGCAGCCGGCCGCGGCGAAGCGCGGCGCATGCGCCTTGGTCGCCTCGCTGCCGATCGCGAAGATCGCGATGTCCCAGCCGGCGGGGTCGAAATGCTCGATGTTCTGGATCTTGAGCTTGCGGCCCGTCTCGCCGAATTCGACCTCGTCGCCCTGGCTGCGCGCCGACGCCAGCACCGCGATCTCGTCGATCGGGAATTCGCGATCGGCCAGGATGGCGAGAACCTCGCGCCCGACATTGCCCGTCGCCCCTGCGACCGCGATACGATAACCCATGACGTGCCTCCGCTTTGTGGCGCGGCGGTTACCCCGCCGCGCCGCAGCGCACAAGCAAAGCGTTACTTGGGACCGGCCCCAACCGTCCTATCGAGGAAGTTCAGGATCGTCGTCCACACGTGGATGTCGCGCCCCGCCGAATGCGTCTTGCCGGGATACAGCATCATCTCGAACGGCGTGTTGGTGGCCTGCATCCTGGCCGCGAAGGCGGTCGAGTTGTCGAGGACGACGTTATCGTCGGACATGCCGTGGATCAGCAGCAGCGGATCGGCGATCTTCGGAGCGTCCTCGATCGCTGCCGACGCGGCATAGGCCCGGGCATCCTTCCCCTTCGGATCGGCGCCCATGTAACGTTCGGTATAGTTGGTGTCGTAAAGCTCCCACTTCGTCACCGGCGCCCCCGAGATGCCCGCGGCATAGACGCCCGGATTGGCCTGCAGCATCTTGAGCGTCATGTAGCCGCCGTACGACCAGCCATAGGTCGCGATCCGCTTCGGATCGACGAAATCGAGCGTTTTCAGGTAATTTGCGCCGGCCAGCTGGTCGCGCACCTCGACGCTGCCCATCGCGTGATAGATCGCATCCTCGAACGCCTTGCCGCGATTGGCCGACCCGCGATTGTCGATCTGGAAGACGATATAACCCCTGTCGACCAGATACTGGTGCAGCGGGTTGCCCCAGTTGCGGCTGACGGTCTGGCTGTGCGGTCCGCCGTAATGCTCGAAGAACACGGGGTATTTCCTGCCCGGCTCCAGCGGAGGCGTCATCATCTCCCAGTGGAGCGTCGCACCGTCGGCGGTCTTCAACTCGCCGACGCGGGTCGGCTGATGGCTGGCGAGATAGGGGTAATAGGGATGCCCCGGCTTCACCGCATTCTCGTTAATCCACGCGATCCGCTTGCCGCTCGCGTCCGCCAGATAGACCTGGGTCGGCTGCGTCGGGTTCGACCGCGAGACGATGAAGCGGCTGGCATTCTCGTCAGCCGACGCATTGTTCCACCAGCCCGGCTCGGTCATCCGCGTGGTCGCCAGCGATTTGAGGTCGAGCGCATAGATGTGCCGTTCGAGCACACCGTCCTTGTTGCCGTTGAAATACAGCTTGCCGCCGGCCTCATCCATGCCGGTGATCCCGGCGACTTCCCATGGCCCCTTGGTCAGTTGTGTGAACCGGCCCTTGGCGAAGCGGTACAGGTGACCGTGGCCGTCGCGTTCGGACCACCAGATGATGCTGCCGTCCTTCATCGGCACGAACACGTTGGACAAGTTGACCCAGCTCTTCGGCGCGGCGCGTTCGCTAAACAGCACGCTGGACTTGCCGGTCGCCGGATCGACCTTCAGCACGTCGATGCGCGTCTGCTCGCGGTCGAGCCGCTGGACGTACAGCGTGTTGCCGTCGGGTGCCCATTTGACCCGCGCCAGATAGATGTCGCGCTCCGCCCCCAGATCGACCTTGACCCGACCCGAACCGTCCGGCGCCATCACGTACAGGTCGACCAGGACGTTCGGCGTACCGGCGGCGGGATAGCGCTGCTCGAACACCTTCGTCCCGTCCGCACCGATGGCGGCGCGGGTCACGGTGCCGACAGGAGCCTCGTCGAAGCGCTCCACCGCGATGCGGCGTTCGTCGGGCGACCACCAGTAACCCGTGGTGCGATCCATTTCCTCCTGCGCGACGAACTCGGCCTCGCCCCAGTGGACCGTCCCCGCCCCGTCCGTGGTGATCCTGCGCGCCGCGCCGCCGTTCAGGTCGGACACCATCAGATTCTGGTCGCGCACGAATGTCAGGTAATTGCCGCGCGGACTGACGAGGGGATTCAACTCGCCGTCCGGCGTGTTGGTCAGCCGCTTCACCTTGCCGTCGAGCGTGGCAAGATAGAGGTCGCCGTCGAGCGGCACGAGGATCGACTTTCCGTCGCTCGACCACTGATATGCCACGATGCCGCGCTGCCCACCGATCCGCGCGCGTTCGCGCTGCATCTTCTCGGCTTCGGAAAGCTCGGCACCGCTGCCGACCTTCTTGCTATCGACCAGCATCCGCCACGCGCCGGTCGCGGTGTCCATCGCCCACAGGTCGTAGCGATCCTTTTCCTCCGCGCGCGGCCGCAGCGAGGTCAGCAGCCGACCGTCCGGCGACAGCTTGAGCGAGCGCGGCTGTTCGCCGGCCAGGTCGGGGCTGGCGAACACGCGCTTGAGCGTCAGGTCTTCGGCACGGGCCTGATCTGGGATGGAAACGGTCATGACGACTGCGGCTGAAGCGGCGAGGGCCGCGAGGGATGTGCGGATCATGGGCGAAAGACTAGCCCCCGCCCATGCCCGCGCCAACCCTCAAGCCGCGATCGGCACACTCCCCCCTGCGAGCGACCCGCCGGCCTTGCGGATCGGCAGCACCTTGCCCGCGATGATCGAACGCCACGCCCATTCGACCGGCGCGATCCGGTAATGCTGCACGTACCAGTTGGCCCAGAAGGTCAGGACCACGTTGATCGCGAGCGCCGTCAGCATCCAGCCCGCCCAGCCCTGGGTCGCGTACAGTCCCAGCGCGAAGGGGGGATACAGGATCCAAAGGCAGATGATCGACTGGAGGATGTAGACCGTCAGCGCGGTGCGACCGACCGCCTCGAACGGCCGCAACAGCCGCGCGCCGGCCGCGCTGCGCAGCAGGAGGTGGATCAGCGAGACATGCCCCAGCGTCATCGCCAGCCGCGCGAACTCGTTGGCGAACCAGAAGAACTGCGGACCCTTGTACTCCGCGATGTCGTTGAGGGTAGCCGGCAACCGGAAAGCGATTCCGATCGCATAGCCGATCATCAGCAGCGTCGCGTAAAAGCGTGACGAGCGGCGCCCTTGGATGATACCCCATTGGAACAGCGCGCCGCCCACCAGCATGGTTGCCGCCGCTTCCCAGATCGACTGCACCTCGATCCCCATCGCCTGGATCCAGAAGAACACGTCCCAGATCGACTTCGCCCATGTCGCGAAGGTCCCGGAGTCTCCGCGGGTTCGGTCCTCGGACGTCATGCGCTGGCCGAACTCGGCGCGCTGCTTGGCGCGCTCGGTGTGCCCCTTGTCAGCCTTTGCCAGCAGCTTTTTCTCGTCGGCAGTGATCGGCGCTCCGGCCGCCTGCCTGGCCTTGATCGCGGTCTCCTGGCGGATCTCGGTCGTCGCGCTCCAGTAGCCATATCCTCCCGCGCCCGCGACGAACAGCGCCATCGACAGGCCGATCGCGAGCATGGTCTTCGGTCCCGTACGGCGAAACAGGAACGCGATCATCGCCGCGATGCCATAGGTGTGCAGGATGTCGCCCATCCACAGCACGATGAACACGTGGACGAGACCGAACAGGAACAGGACGAAGTTGCGCCAGTAATAGCCGCGCATCACCGCCCACGGCCCGAACATCCAGCGCAGGACGCGACGGGCACGACCGGCATCGACGGCCTGCCCCACCCCGTCGGCCGCGCGTGTCGTCAGGATCATCATGCCGACGCCGAACAGCATCTCGAGCAGGCACCGGGCGGTTCCGTCGGCAAAGACGTTGCGCAGGAAGAACGCCGCCTCGTCAGCGGCGGAATGGCCGTACCGCCATATATCGAACCACCCCATCATGGTGGCGCCGCCCATGGCGTTGATGTTCATGAACAGGATGCCCAGGATCGCGATCCCGCGCAGGATATCCAGCCCGGCCAGGCGCGGCGCGCCATCCGGCTCGGCCGCGGTCGTCATAACGGTATCGGTCATGTGTCTGCTCCCCCCGGAGAAGGACGGCAGACTATCAAACCCTTGCGCCCGCGCAACGACAATTCGACAGGTCAGGCCGGTACCGCAAGTCCGCCGATCGACCGCTCACGCCGGCGGAACGGCAGCCGTCGCCGCTCGACGATCGATCGCCATGCCCATTCGACCGGCGCGATACGATAATGGCGCACCCAGATATTGGCACCCCACAGCAGCGCGGCATTGATCGCGAGTGCGGTGAGCATCAGCGCCATCCACCCCTGCGTCCGGTAAAGGTGCAGGCCAAAGGGCGGGTACAACACCCACAGGCAGATCATCGTCTGCGCGATATAGACGGTCAGCGCCGTCCGTCCCGCCGCCTCGAACGGTCGCAGCAACCGGCTCCCCACCGCGCTGCCAAGCAGCAGGTGGACCAGCCCGACATGCCCCAGCGTCATCGCCAGCCGGGCATATTCGTTGGTCGCCCAATAGATGTGCGGCCCGTCGGTGAACTGCATCTGCTCGAACGCGCCGATCGCGCGCATCGGAAGACCGACGGCATAGGCGATCAGCGTGAAGCGGATATAGAACTGCCGCGACCGCGTTCCCTGCAGGATGCCGAGCTTGAACAGCGCGGCCCCGATCAGCATCGTCGCCAACGATTCCCAGACCGAGAATATCTCGCCGAAGGTCGGAAAGCGGCTGATCGACATGTCGGTCTGCGCCTTGGCCCATGTCGTCGCGGTGCCCAGCCGACCCGCATCCTCCTCGGCAATTTCCTTCGCCCTTTCGGCCTTGCCTTCGGCCTGACGCTTGTCCGCCTTCGCCGCGTCGGCCAGCGTTGTCTTCTGCTCGGCGGTCAGCGTCCTGCCCGCGGCCTGGTCGGCCCGCACGGCCGCGACCTGTGCCTGGCGATGCGTGGTCATGTAATATCCGCCGATCCCGCCGCCGAAGAGCTGCAATGTCGCGAAGATCAAGCCGATCGTGATGAGCCACCGCGGTCGCAGGCGGCGAAAGAACACCGCGAGCAAGGCGGCCATCGCATAGGTGTGCAGGATATCGCCCGGCCACAGCAGGATATACATGTGGATGACACCGAAGACGAACAGCACGGTGTTGCGCCACCAGTAGCCGCGCAGCACCGCCCATCTGCCCTGCGCCACACTGGCCGCGCGATCGGTCAGGATCACCATGCCGACCCCGAACAGCATCTGCAGCAGCCCGCGCGCGGTGCCGTTGGCGAACACCTCGCGCAGCCACCATGCCCATCGATCGGCGGTCGTCCAGCCCAGATGGCGGACGTCGCCAAACGACGCCGCCATCGACTGGCCCATGTCGTTGATGTTCATGAACAGGATGCCGAGGATGGCCAGCCCGCGCAGGATATCCAGGCTGGCGACGCGCGGCGCGCCGTCCGGTTCGGTGGCGGTCGTCATCGATACATGCGCCGTCGCTTCGCGTCCGGCCGATAGTGCGCCCGCTGCTTCCGTCATTCGATCCGCCCCCGGATGGTGTACCGCCGAGTTAACACACTTCGCCATCCGCTCAAGCGGTTTGTGATGCGATCAACGGGCGCGCGTGAATCCGAGCCCGTCGGTCACGCGGGCGATGTCGGTCCCAGCCGGTACGACCAGCCAGTCGCCCGACCGCGCAACCACGACCGCGCGCTTGGGGCAGACGCCCAGGCATTTTGTCTCGACGATCCCGGCCGTCGCCTTGCGCCCCTTGCCGAGTTTCAGCGCGGATCGCAGCGCCTTGGCGAGCGACGTCCGGCCCTTTGCGCCAAATCCGCCGTCCAGCTTCTTCGAGCATTTGCCGCAGACCAGCACGACGTCCTGCCATTCCGACCGAAGGTGGCGGATCACGCCGGCTTCCACTCCCGCCGTTCCTCGGCCGCCTTCAGCACCTCGTAGGCGGCCTGGATCGCCTGGAACTGACGGGCGGCATCGGCATCGCCGGGTTTCACATCGGGGTGGCTGGCCTTGGCCAGCCGCCGCCAGGCGATCCGCACCGCATCGAAATCGGCATCGGGCTCCAGCTCCAGCACGTCGAGCGCCCGCATCTCGTCGCGCGACCGGGTGCCATCGCCCGGACCGGCCCAGGCATTGTGCTTGGATTGCGAAAAGCCGCCGGCATCGCGGCGCTCATTCGCCTCGCGCTCGGCCGCGTCCTCAGCGCTCAGACCCTCGAAGTAATCCCAACCCTTGTTGTATTCCGCGGCATGTGCCTGGCAGAAATACCAGCGATCGGGGCTGTTCGGCGACTTGGGTGCCGGGCAGTTGCCGGGCTCGTCGCAATTGTGGCGGTCGCAGATCCGCACACGCGTCGCTTCTCGCGACGAGCCATAGCCGCCCCAGCGCGGGAAGCCCCAGTTGTCGGAACGGGTCGGTCTGGACATGGGTCCGACATAGGGCCGGCATCCGACAGCGCAAGCGCCGCGCGCGGTGACGGACCACCGCAATTGCGTCTGCGTCGCATCAGCGGCTTCATATCATCGACGGATCACCACGCTTCGTCGATGCGTCCTTTGTAAATGTTGTGCGATGCGGCACGATCCAGATCAAGTCCTCGTCCCTAACCTCAGGAGTAACGGTGCCCCGGAAATCAGTGCTAGCGACCTGGCGGTCGGACCTGCCCGCCTCGATCGTCGTCGCGCTCGTCGCCCTGCCCTTGTGTCTCGGCGTCGCCCTTGCCTCGGGCGCCCCCCTGTTTTCCGGATTGATCGCCGGGATCGTCGGCGGCATCGTCGTCGGCGGTCTGTCCAAGTCCCCGCTGTCGGTCAGCGGTCCGGCAGCGGGCCTGACCGTGATCGTCCTGACCGCGATCGAGGGCCTGCCGACCTATCAGGCCTTCCTGATGGCGGTGGTTCTGGCCGGAATCATCCAGCTGGCCTTCGCGGCGACAAAATCGGGCGTCCTTTCCGAGTTCGTGCCGTCATCGGTCATCACCGGCATGCTGGCGGCAATCGGCCTGATCCTGATCCTGAAGCAGATCCCCCATGCGATCGGGTATGACGGCGATTACGAGGGCAGCTTCCAGTTCTGGCAGTCCGATGGATATAATACCTTTTCCGCGATCGGCCATGCGGTGGTGGACAGCATCTCGGCCGGGGCGCTGATCATCGCGGGGCTGAGCCTCGCCTTTCTGTTCAGTTGGGATGCGTGGAAACCCAAGGACGGGCCGCTGCGCTACCTGCCCGGACCGCTGGTGGTCGTGCTGCTGGGCGTCGGGCTGAACGCGCTGTTCCAGGCGTTCGCGCCCGGCGTGGCGCTGGGCAAGTCGCATCTGGTCAGCGTGCCGGTGGCCGGCAGCTTCGGCGAGTTCACCTCTTTCTTCTCGACTCCGGATTTCTCGTCGATCGGCACGGCCGCGGTATGGACGACGGCGCTGACGCTGGCGATCGTCGCCAGCCTGGAATCGCTGCTCAGCGTCAAGGCGGTGGACGAACTCGATCCGCAGCGTCGCACGACCGACAAGAACTGGGAAATGGTCGCGCAGGGCGGCGGCAACATCGTTTCGGGCCTGCTCGGTGGGCTGCCGGTGACGTCTGTAATTGTCCGGTCGTCGGCCAACGTCGAATCGAACGCCCAGTCGAAGCTCTCGACGATGCTCCACGGCTTCTGGCTGCTGCTCAGCGTGGCGCTGATCCCGACGCTGCTCAACTATATTCCGCTGGCGGCGCTGGCCGCGATCCTGATCGCGACCGGTTACAAGCTGACCAAGCCGCAACTGTTCACGAAGCGGTGGGGACAGGGCTTCACCCAATTCGTGCCGTTCGTCGCCACGATCGGCGCGATCCTGTTCACCGATCTGCTCAAGGGGATCATGATCGGCATCGCGATCGGCTTCGTGTTCGTCGTCGCGCGCAATTTCCGGCCCGCGATCACCTTCGCCTGCGACGGCAACGATTGCCTGATCCGGGCACGGCGCAACCTGTACTTCATCCACAAGGTGGAGCTGCAGAAGGATCTGGCCAAGGTGCCGGATGGAGCCAACCTGCTGATCGACGTGTCGGCGACCAACTACATCGACCTCGACAACATCGACATCATCAACAGCTTCATCAAGGGCGCGGCGTTCCGCGGCATCGACGTCATGGTGCGCGGCGACGTCGCCGAGAAAAGCGCTCCGCTCATCAACGCGCCGTCACGAGAGGTCGTCTTCGCATGAGGGAATATAAACAGCTGCTGCTGTCCAACCAGGCGTGGGCGCAGGAACTGCTCGAGGAAAACCCGGCCTTCTTCCAGCGTCAGGCCGGCGGACAGAAGCCGCAGTTCCTGTGGATCGGCTGTTCGGACAGCCGTGTCTCGCCCGAGCAGATGACGCAGACGCCGCCGGGCGGCATGTTCCTGCACCGCAACATCGCCAATCTGGTCAATACCGACGATCTCAACCTGATGTCGGTGCTGCAATATGCCGTGACCGTGCTGAAGGTCCGTCACGTCATCGTCTGCGGCCATTACGCCTGCGGCGGCATCGCGGCGACGCTGAACGGCGGCGTCACCGGCGCGGTCGATGCATGGCTCGACACCGCGCGCGAGGTCCATGCTGCGCATGCCGACGAGATCGACAGCCAGACGGGCGAGGAGGCCAAGGTCAACCGCTTCGTCGAGGTCAACGTTCGCGACCAGCTGGTGAAGCTCGCCCGCACCGACATTGTTCAGCAGGCGTTCGCCGACGGCCAGGAATTGTGGCTGCACGGCTGGGTCTATGATATCCGCGACGGCCGCATCAAGCCGATGATGGAGATCGATCGCGAGACCGCACTCGACGACGTGCCGCGGCCGAACAAGGTGCTGCTGACGACCGACGAACTGGAAGCGCAGAACGCCGACCTGATCGTCAAGAAGGTCAAGCCGATGAAGCTGTCGGCCTGATCCTGCGGCGACGCGGTCGGCGTTAACCGAGAGGGCTTGGGCACGCGAGTGAATCGCGTGCCTGTCGGTCCTCGCGTCGCGAGGCCGGCCGCGCTTTTGTGCGCGTTGCGCCGGCAATCAGCTTCGCTGGTCACCTTACAAAAGCGTCAGAGGGTCTGTAAGCCGGGTTCTGTCCACCCCTTGCGGGGATAGGCGACCATTCCTCTAGAACGACGCTTGCGCGCCGCCTCCAGCAACCAACCCGGACGACGCGCCGGAACGAGGCGCATGTGCCGTCCCTATTCGGTCTTGCTCCCGGTGGGGTTTGCCATGCCGCCGCTGTCACCAGCCGCGCGGTGCGCTCTTACCGCACCCTTTCACCCTTACCCGCAGGACGCGGGCGGTCTGCTCTCTGTGGCACTTTCCCTCGGGTCACCCCGGCCGGCGGTTAGCCGGCACCGTCGTTTCCGTGGAGCCCGGACTTTCCTCGCGCGCCGTGAAGCGCCCGCGGCCGCCCGACCCTCTGACGGGGACGCTCCTAAACCGATTGCGGACGAATTGCCATCGCCGCAAATCCGCCCCAATCCTGCATGATCCGTTCGTGGTGATCGTCATACTTCTCGCCCTGCAGGCCGCAGCCGCGCCACCGCCCGCCGCCGCCAATACGCGGGGTTGTCGCACCGCTCTGGCGGACGGTGAGGTCGTCGTCTGCGCCAGGACCGGGCAGGAGCACTACAGGCTGCGGCCCCTGCCCAGCCGTTTTGACCGGCCGAAATCCGGTCCCGGACTGGAATTCGACCTGGGCAAAGGTGCAAGGCGAATCTGTATTCGACCAGCGAGACGAGCCCCGACGGCAAGCCCGACGCACGGGTCATGGCGAAGGTGCGGCTGCCTTTCTGACCTCAGTCGTCGCCCTGCGGCTTGGGCAGCAGCAGCGCGAGCAGGATCATCCGGCACTCGGCATCGATCTCGCCATCGACGAGTTCGGGACGGAACCGCCGCTGGAACGCCATGATCGCCGCCATGGTATTCGTCACGTCGTAACCGAAGCGTTCCAGCGCCAGCAGAAACCCGGCCTCTGTCCAGTGTGGGTCGATCAGGTTCTTCGTCGGCCGCGGCAGCGCCAGCCGCAACCGGGCCAGTCGGTGCCAGGGAAACAGTTCGCCCGGATCGCGCTTGCGCGCCGGCGCGATGTCCGAATGGCCGACGACATTGCCGCGCGTGATCTCGTACCGGTCCTTAATCTCGTGGACCAGCCGCACGACGGCATCGATCTGTGCTTCGGGATAGGGCACGTATTTATATTCGTGGCCCGGATTGACGATCTCTATCCCGACCGACGCGCTGTTGAGGTCGTTCAGTCCGCGCCAGTGCGACCGTCCGGCGTGCCACGCGCGCTTGTCCTCGGCGACCATGCGGTGGACGGTGCCATCCTCGAACACCAGATAGTGCGACGATACCTTGGCCGCCGGATCGCGCAGCCGTTCGAGCGCCGCCTCGGCACTTTCCATGCCGGTGTAATGGAGGACGATCGCAGAGATCGGCAGCGACCGCTCGTCGAAATTGGGCGAGGGCGTATCGATGAAATCCATGTCGCGCGAACGATGCGTTCGCTGGATCGGAAACGCAACAGTCAGGCGCTGACGTCGGCCCGTCGATACAGTCCGCGCCACGCCTCGGCGGGTGCGAATAGGTCGGTCTGGCCGATCACGGTCTCGCCCGCTCCCAGCACCAGCAAGCCGCCCGGCCGCGCCGCGCGCGCCAGATTGGCGAACACCTGGCGACGCACCTCGGCCGAGAAGTACAGCAGAACGTTGCGGCACAGGATCAGATCGAATGCGCCCGCCGGTGGCGGATCGCTGACCAGGTTCTGCTGGCGATACTGGATGCGCCGAACCAGATCGCGCCGCGCGGTCCAGTCCGCGCCCTCGCCATCGAACCACGTCATCATCCGATGAACCGACAGCCCGCGCTGGATCTCGAACTGCGAATATTGCGCAGTCCGCGCGCGAGCGATCGCGCCTACCGACACGTCGGTCGCCACGATCTCCACCGCATCTTCGCCCAGCCCGCGCTCGTGCATCAGCATCGCCAGGCTCAGCGGCTCCTGCCCCGTCGAACATCCCGACGACCAGATCCGCAATCGGCGCGCCGGTGCCGCGCCTCGCATCGCGACCGCAGCGTCCGCCACCAGATCGAGCACACCGGCATCGCGAAAGAACGAACTTTCCTGATTAAGCAGGGCATCGACCACCTGATCGGACAGCGCGCCGTCGCGCGCCACGATCAACTGACTGACCAAATCATCCACACTCCCGACACCCAGACCGCGCAGGATCGGCTTCAGCGCGGATTCGAGCCGCCACGCCCGGCTCGCGCCGATCTGCTGACCGGTGCGCTGCTCCAGCAGGGTGGCGATCATCGTCATCGCCGCGCTGGATCCCGGCGCGGCCGAAAGGGCAGCCTGGATCACGACCGCGCCGCCCGGGTGGCGATCAGCCGACCGATCTCCGCGGGCGGCAGCACCGCCGTCGCATCGCCATTGCCGACGATGCTTCCCGGCATGCCCCAGACGACCGAACTCATCCGGTCCTGCACGACGACCGATGCGCCGGCGCGGATGAGATCGACGGCGCCGGCACTTCCGTCGCGCCCCATGCCGCTCAGGACGATGCCGAGCGCGCGCGCGCCATAGGTCGCCGCCGCCGACACGAACATCGGATCGACCGATGGCAGGCATCCGCTGGCGGCCGGCTCGGTCGACAGGCGGACGCACGCGCCGTCGGTCGTACGCGCCAGGCACAGATGCGCCGTGCCGGGGGCCACGACGATGCGGCCGGGCCGGATCCGCATATGGTTCTGGGCCACGTCGCACGGACGCCCGGCGATCAGTGTCAGCTGCGCCGCGAAATACGGCATGAACGATGCCGGCAGATGCTGGGTGATGACGATCGGGCGGTCGAATTCCGGCGGCAGGGCGCGTAGCAGGGCGCTCAGCGCGTGGATGCCGCCGGTCGAAGCGCCGATCGCGACGATGTCGAACGCGCCGATCGTCGGCAGGGGCTGGCTCTCGACGGCCGGGGTCGGTGCCGTCGCTCCGCCGGGCCCGGCATCGACCAAGCGGTTCAGCTTTTCCTCGAGAACTGCGCCGAAGCGCGCCGCGAAGCCGCCGATGCCGGGTTTGAACAAGGTGTCCGCTGCGCCCAGCGCCAGCGCATGGATCGTCGGGATCGCGCCTGTCTCGGCAGAGGCGGACACCACCAGGATCTTGGCACCCCGACCCGCCACGAGCAGATCGGGCAAGCCGGCAAGTCCGTCGATGCCGGGCAGTTCAAGGTCGAGCATGATGACATCGACCCGGTGCCTGGTCAGGAATGCGAGCGCCGCCGTCACGCTGCCCACCGCACCGGCCACCATGAAGCGATCGGTCGAATCGACCATACGCCCCAGCGCGGCGCGCGCGACGATCGAATCATCGACGATCAGGACGCTGGCCGTCGGCGGATCGATGTCCGGGAGGGAAGATGCAGCCGCGGTCACGGGACGGGATCCGCGGATCAGGCCATGCCGACGATCTGGAGCTTGCTTTCCAGCGTTTCGCGATCGAACGGCTTCATGACATATTCGTCGGCTCCGGCTTCGATCGCGGCGCGTATATAGGCCATGCCGTTCTCGGTCGTGCAGAACACGACCTTCGGCCGGGTCGGAATCTCGGATTCGCGCAGCGCACGGAGGAAATCCATGCCGCTCATGATCGGCATGTTCCAGTCGAGCAGGATCACGTCGGGCGCCGACGCCAGGCAACTGTCGAGCGCCTCGCGGCCGTCACCGGCTTCGCGCACCTCGAAATCGAGTGTTTCGAGGATATGGCGTGCAACCTTGCGGATCACCTTGGAGTCATCGACGACGAGACAGGTTTTCATGTACGCCACTTTCTGTTGCGAGCCACGTCGCCTGTCTGCCAGACGAAGCGTAAGCGTCGCGTTAATCGAGAAAAATTCAGGCCGCCTGCGCCACCGACGGGATCAGCGCGGCAAGGTCGATCGCCAGCACAGGCTCCCCGTCGCGTTCGACCAGACCGATCGCGATGGCCCGCCATGCCGGGTCAAGAGCGATGCCGTTGGCCAGCGGTTGCAGCGTGAAGGGCAGCACCTCGTCCAGCGCATCGACCAGCAAGGCATAGTGATGCCCATCGCTCAAGACGATCACGGCGCGCGTCGCGTCGCCACCGGGCAGACCGAGCGCGATCCGCGTGTCGATCACCGTGACGACGCGACTGCGCAACGCTGCGAGACCCAGTACCATGGCGGGCGCCCGCGGCACGGCCGTGACCTCGCCGATATCGACGACGGATTCCACCTGGTTGGATCCGATCGCGACGGTGCGTCCCGCGACATGGGCGATCAGAAACAACCCGCTCATGCTCGTGCTCCCGCGACCTTTGCCTCGACTGCGGCGAGGATCCGCGCGCGGTCATATCGGTAGATGCTGCCGTCCGGTCCGCCGGGTGTCGGCCGAAGCCGGATCGCCGACCCGTCGCCGCCGTCTTGCGCCAGCGTCAGGATAGCAGCGGCGCGTTCACCGGGAGCCAGCGTCTGTACGACGCGGTAGCCGGCGCGCGTGAGCATGGGCGCGACGAACCCGCGCATCCATGCGCAGTCCGCGTCGATCAGGCAGACCGGGGGAGCCTCCCCCGCGCTCGGGGCGACGCTGCCTTCATGGGCGAACAACCAGAAGGGATCGACCAGTTCGACCGCCTCGTCGCCGATCAGCGCCACACCGGCGATCATGCCCGGGTCGCGCGGTTCGGTGATGTCATCGGGCAATGTGACGATGTCGAGCGCCTCAGCAATGGCATAGCCGATTTCGCTGGCGCCGTCGGTCAGGCGCACGACGCCGACGTGGCCGCGACCGGCGACGTCGCGCACCGCGACGAGCGGCAGTATCAGCCCGTCGACGGTCAGGCGCAGCGCGCCGGCAGACACGCCGATCCGGCTCGCATCCACCGTCTCGACGCGATCGACGACCGACAGCGGCACGGCGCGAACGACGTCATCGAGATCGCGGAACAGCAGCGCAGCCGTTCCGGCCGAAGCTACGTCGATCGTGTCGTCGGCGTCGTCGGCCAGCGTCTGGCGAACGAAGGTCAGCCCGGCGTCGGTGGCGATGCCTGCGCAATCGAGCATCAGCATCGGGCGGCCGTTGTCCGGCAATGTCTGTCCGGCGAACAGACCACACGCCATGATCGCAGGAGCGGCGGGCTTGATGACCAGTTCCTCGGTGTCGAGCACCGAATCGACGGCCAGGACATAGCTGCCGATACCGATGCCGACGATCACCAGCATCCGCTGCCCGTCGCCCGCGTCGCTTCGGATCGCCAGCCGGTCGGCCAGTTCGACCACGGCCAGCCGGCGATCGCGAACGGTGGCCAGCGGCGCACTGCCGACATGGTCGATGCGGATCGCCTCTCCGCCTTCGCTGACGATCTCCTCGATCGCCTGACGGGGGATCGCGTAGCGCTGTTCGCCGATACCGACGACGATGGTCGGGATGATCGACAGGGTCAGCGGCACGTGGATCGCGATGCGCAATCCCTTGCCGGCGACACTGTCCAGTTCCACCCGTCCGCCGATCTGTTCGATCGCCGCGCGCACCACGTCCATGCCCACGCCGCGGCCGGACACTTCCGTTACGACATCCTTCGCCGACAGACCGGGTTCGAATACCAGGTCAAGCCGCTGCTTGTGCGACAGCGCACGCAATTCACGTTCGTCCCGCGCGCCATCGGCCACCAGCTTGGCGATCAGTCGATCGGTATCGATTCCGGCGCCGTCATCGACGATCTCGACGACGATCTGGTTGCCGGCCTGGCGTGCGCTGACGGTCAGCCGACCGTTCTCGCGCTTGCCGGCCAGCCGGCGCAGCGCGGGCGGCTCGATGCCGTGATCGATCGAGTTGCGGATGATGTGGACCAGCGGATCGCGCATGACCTCGATCATCTCGCGATCGAGTTCGACGTCCGATCCCTCGATGTGGAGCGTAACCGACTTGCCAAGGCTCGCGGCGGTGTCGCGGACCATGCGCGGCAGTGCGGAAAACAGTGCATCGATCGTCTGCATGCGGGTGCGCGTCACCGTCTCGCGCATGTCGGCGACGGTACCCGACAGGCGTTCGAGCGCCGCCTCCAGCGCCGGGTCCGGGTTCTCGTCGCGCACACGACGCGCCAGTTCGTTGCGGGCCAGCACCATGTCCGACATGCCGGACATCATCCGGTCGAGCAGATCGACGTTCAGCCGGACGCTGCGCGCCGCGGCGCGCTGCCCGGCGGCGACCGGTGCCTGGAGGACGATCTCGCACCCCTCGGCCAGCGCCGCGATCAACAGATCCTCGCCGCTGTCGTCCAGCGCGACCTGAGCGTCGATCGCCTCCACCAGGTCGCCGATGCGATCGACCACGGCCAGTACAGCGTTGACCAGCGCCCGGTCCGGACTCCGCGTTCCGTCGCGGACCGCGGCCAGCACGTCCTCCGCCGCGTGGCTCAGCCGCGCGAGTCGCGGCAGGTCGAGAAATCCGCAGCTGCCCTTCACGGTGTGGACGAAGCGAAAGATCGCGTCGAGCCGCGCGCGGTCGCCCGGATTCGCCTCCCACGCGACGATCTCGCCCGACAACGCCTCCAGCGTCTCGCGCGTTTCGGCGATGAATTCCTGAAGAAGGTCGTCCATTTGGCCCCGCTGACAATCGCGAGGGGTCATGGACCGGCCGTAGTTAAATCGGCGTTTACGCCGCGTTGAACACCGCGCCGAACATCAGCACCGGCGCGTCGGGCGGGGAAATCCGCAACGAACCGCCATTCTCGTCCACCAGCGCGCGCGCCAGATGCGCCGCGGCAGCGCGCGGCGTCATCGGCGCGGCACCGGTCGTGCCGGTCAGTGCACCGCGCAATTCCTCGTCCAGCACGATCCGTGGTCCTTCGGCGCGCACCACGATCTCGATATGGCCATCGACCATCTCGGCTCCGACGTCGAGCTGCCCGCCCCGCACCAGCGCATCACC
This sequence comes from Pseudomonadota bacterium, assembly GCA_040388765.1. GTDB lineage: Bacteria > Pseudomonadota > Alphaproteobacteria > Sphingomonadales > Sphingomonadaceae > Sphingomonas. The sequence continues at coordinate 174,848 of JAZKBG010000004.1, forward strand.
CGCGATCAGCGCCAGATTAAGCAGGACCTTGACCGCGCCCTTGGGCAGGGCCGGCTCCTCGACCATCCAGCCCAGCTGGACACGGTGTCCGTCACCGAACAGTCCGGCGATCGCGGTCTGCGCCTCGCGCGCATCGACCCGCTCGCCGAAGCCGCCAGCCGCGCCGAACGCCAAGCGAAAGAACTTCAGCTTGTTGGCCGATGCCTTTGCGCTTTCCGACAGCAGTTCCAGGCAGCGCGCGCGCATCGCCGGATCGTTCTCGTCCGCCAGCAGCTCGAGCCCGTTATTCAGCGCACCGACGGGGCTGAGCAGGTCGTGGCAGAGCCGTGAACACAGCAGGCTGGCGAAATCGGTCGAGGAAAGGGTCAAGTGGCACGCTCCGGACAATTGACGGGCTTTACGCGAAGCGTTGCGGATGCTGCAACCTAAGGCTGCACCGATAGGTGCGCGACGGGATCGAACCGGCCGTGGAGGCGGCCATGCCCGACCGCCCGGTAGCATTCGGCCGCGTGACTGCCGACGATCAGCCAGACCCAGCCGTTCGGCGTTGCCGCCTCGGCGTCGCGGATCGACGGTTCGGCGCTGCCAGCGGGATGAGAATGATAGCATCCCGCGATCCGCGCACCCCCGTTCCGCTCCGCGCGCAGAGCCGCGATCAGCGTAGCGGGATCGATCTCGAAGCTGTCCTGCGGTCGCGCCGCCACGTTGCGGCACGGACGATGCGTATCGATCCGTCCGCCTTGCCCGAACAGCAATCCGCAGATCTCCAGCCTGGGCGACGCGGCCGCTTCCGCCGCGATTCCGGCCAGCACCGATCTTGAAATTTCCAGCGTCACGCCCATTTGCCTACACCAATGGACCGGGGGGTTTCCATCATCGAAGCGCGGATCGCGCATGCCGCCGATGGCTGGCGGCTCGACCGTGCGCTCGCCGACGCCGTGCCGACGATGTCGCGCGAACGGTTGAAGGCGCTGATCTCGACCGGCGCGGTCACCGGCCCCGCCGGTCTGGTCCGCGATCCTTCCAAGAAAGCGATCGGCGACGGACGCTATTCCATCGTCGTTCCGGACCCAACGCCCGCGCATAACGAAGCGCAGGACATCGCGCTGACCGTGGTGTTCGAGGACGAGCATCTGATCGTCATCGACAAGCAGGCCGGGCTGGTCGTCCATCCCGCCGCGGGCAACCTCGACGGAACCTTGGTCAACGCGCTGCTCCATCACTGCCACGGATCGCTGTCGGGCATCGGCGGCGTCGCGCGGCCGGGAATCGTGCACCGCATCGACAAGGACACCAGCGGCCTGATGGTGGCGGCCAAGACGGATCGGACCCATGTCGGGCTGGCCGGGCAATTCAAGGCGCACAGTATCGACCGCCGCTACAAGGCGATCGTGGCCGGGCGCCCGATCCTGGCGTCCGGCAAGGTCGATGCTCCGCTCGCCCGATCGCCGCAGAACCGCAAGAAGGTCGCGATCGTCTCCGGCGGCAAGCGGGCGGTGACGCATTTCTCGACGGTAACGCCGCTGAAGGACGCGACGCTGGTGGAATGCCGTCTCGAAACCGGGCGGACACACCAGGTGCGGGTGCACATGGCGTCGATCGGCCATCCGTTGCTCGGCGACCCCGTTTATGGTAGAACAAAACCGGCCCACCGGTCGATTTTGGAAACGCTGGATTTCCGGCGACAGGCGTTGCACGCAGCGCGATTGGGGTTCATTCATCCCATCACAAGCCACGCTTTGTCGTTCGATAGCGAAATGCCTGCAGACATGCAGGAACTGTTCACCCAGCTTCACGTATAGTTTGTGCGATGCCGCAAATGCGGCGGCGCCAAGGGAGAAAGACAAGATCATGGCACACGGCAGCAACGTCCCCGCGACGATTCCTGCACTCGGTGGTGAGGCGAGCCTCAACCGCTATCTCGCCGAGATCAAGAAATTCCCGATCTTGGCGCCGGAGCAGGAATATATGCTCGCCAAGCGATTCCAGGATCATGGCGATCCGGACGCGGCGGCGCAGTTGGTCACCAGCCATCTTCGCCTCGTCGCCAAGATCGCGATGGGCTATCGCGGCTACGGCCTGCCGGTTTCCGAGCTGATTTCCGAGGGCAACATCGGCCTGATGCAGGGCGTGAAGAAGTTCGAGCCGGATCGGGGCTTCCGCCTGGCGACCTACGCCATGTGGTGGATCCGCGCTTCGATCCAGGAATTCATCCTGCGCAGCTGGAGCCTCGTCAAGATGGGCACCACCGCCGCGCAGAAGAAGCTGTTCTTCAACCTGCGCCGGATGAAGTCAAAGCTCGACGCGTTCGAGGACGGCGACCTCAGCCCTGAACACCTGACCAAGATCGCCACCGACCTGGGCGTGACAGAGGACGAGGTGACGTCGATGAATCGCCGCATGGCGATGGGCGGCGACACCTCCTTGAACGTGCCCATGCGCGAAGACGGCGAGGGTCAGTGGCAGGACTGGTTGCAGGACGATGCGCCTCTGCAGGACACGATCGTCGCCGACGCCCAGGAGGCCGATGTTCGACACGACATGCTGGTGAGCGCGATGGACGAGCTGAACGATCGCGAAAAGCACATCCTGACCGAACGGCGGCTGACCGACGATCCCAAGACGCTGGAGGAACTGAGCCAGGTCTATGGCGTCAGCCGCGAGCGGGTCCGCCAGATCGAGGTCCGCGCGTTCGAGAAGCTGCAAAAGGCGATGATGCGGCTTGCCGGTGGTGGCGGGCGCGTATTGGCAATGGCCTGATCGCTCAGAACCGGCGGGCGATGCCAAGATAGAGTGCGACGTCGGACGACATGCGGTTCAGGCCGATATTCGTTCCGACGTCGATCTGCGTCGAATGACCGGGCTCCCAGCCCAGCGATAGGCCTGCCAGCGCCTGGGTCGTTCGGGTTGCCGGGTCCCGGTCGCGGGTGACCTGAACTTCAGCTGTTGCGGAAACTGAATCGGTGAGGCCGATGCCGAGGCCGATCACGCTGCCATAGGCCAGGTGTCGGCCGTGGCTGTCTTCGTCGGCTGCGGCATCGATCTGTGGCGTCAGGCCCAACGACAGCCCGCGTCCCAGGTCGAAGCTGATCGGCACCAGCAGACCCGCACTCCAGTCCCCCGCCCCGATCGCCGCGCCGCCCGTCGGCAGCGTGAGATACGGCATGACTGCGATGGATGTGCCGGAGCCGTCGGGATTGGCGAGATTCCGGCGCACAGCCACGGTCAGGTCACCGGTGCCGGACGTGGTGTCCGTCACGCCGCCGAGCCGGTCGCGGTCGCGGATTCGACCGAACCCGGTCCAGCCGATCTGCACCTCGGCCGACCGGGCAACGCCGATCCGAACCAGCGTGTCGCCGGCGACCAGCGTATCGGTGCGGTTGGTCGATGTGCGATCCAGCGTCCAGTCGGCCAGTCCGACCTCGAGCATCATCCGCCCCGGCGCGGTCGTGCAGGCCGGGGTGCCGAGGCCCGGACGATCGGGACACAGGTCGCGTTCGTCCTGCGCCGCCGCGGGCGCAGCCACGAGCAGCAGAATCAGAGGCCATGCGCGCATCGTCGATCCTTCCACCTGCCTTCGCGATACGTCCGCCGCCTGACCCGCGAACGCAAACGGTTTTCTTGACGGACCGACCTGTCTAGCGTCGTGGCGATGCCACCCGATACCATTGCCCGTCCCGGCCGACGTCAGTCGTCGCCTTCGATACTCCGCCGGATATTCGGCTGGCTGGGCAAGGTGGCGCTGGTCTTCGTGTTCGTGAGCGTCACCATGACGGTGATCTATCGGTTCGTGCCGCCGCCGATCACCTGGACGATGATCGGCGATGTCGTGGGCGGCCACGGCGTCACGAAGGATTGGGTGCCGCTGTCCCGCATCGACCCGGATATGCCGCGCGCCGCCATCGCCGCCGAGGATGCGCGCTTCTGTTCGCATTCGGGCTTCGATTACAAGGCGATGGCCGCCGCGGCCTATCGCAACGCCAAGGGCGGCCGCATCCGCGGCGGATCGACGATCAGCCAGCAGACCGCCAAGAACGTCTTCCTGTTTCAGGGCGGCGGCTATGTCCGCAAGGGGCTGGAAGCGTATTTCACGCTGTTGATCGAGACGATCTGGGGCAAGCGGCGGATCATGGAGGTGTATCTGAACGTCGCCGAGACCGGCATCGGAACCTACGGAGTAGAGGCCGGGTCACGGAGATACTTCCGGCACGGAGCGACTATGATGACACCCAGGGAAGCTGCGCAACTGGCCGCGGTTCTCCCGCTTCCCAAGAAGCGCGCCGGAATCGCGCCGACCGGCTTTACGCGACGATATGGGAACTCGATCAGCAAGCGGATCGGTGTCGTCCGCAATGACGCGCTGGATGCATGTCTGAAGTAGATGATCGCGCTCCCGTGACGGCGGGAGCCCCGGGGTGTCACAAACGATCGCTCGTGACCCTGGACTCCCGCCTTCGCGGCGACGCGGGGCAGACTATTCGACCGCCTTCTTGGCCGAATCGCCCACGTCCTTCGCCGCCGCGCCGATATCCTTTGCGGCACCCGCGATCGCATTGTCCTTCTTCGTCTGGCTGCTGTTCTGGGTGAACAGGAAGAAGGCGCCGACCGCCACCAGGATCAGCACGGCCAGACCGACCAGCAAGCCACCCCCCCCACCGCGCCGCTCGACGATCGTCGTCGTGTGCGTGGGCTGCACCGGCGCCGGGCCGGTGGTCGTCGTCGTTTCGGTATAACGGTCGTCACTCATCACGCATCCCCTTCACAAACCAGCCCTTTCAAAGGGCAGATGCGGGGAGCAACGAGCCGGTGGCGATAACGTTCCCGTTGCGAAACAAGATCAGAACGGGAGCTTGAAACCGGGCGGCAGGGGCAGGCCACTGGTCAGCTTGCCCATCTCCGTCGACGATGCGGCATCCGCCTTGGTCCGCGCGTCGTTGAACGCAGCGACCACCAGATCCTCCAGCATCTGCTTTTCCGACAGGGCGATCAGCGAATCGTCGATCGACAGACCGATGATCCGCCCCTTGGCCGACGCGCGGACCTTGACCAGCCCGCCGCCCGACACGCCCTCGACCTCGATCCCGTCGAGGTTCGCCTGGGCCTTGGTCAGCTCGTCCTGGACGTTCTGCGCCATCGCCATGATATCTTCGATACTCTTCACGTGCGTCCACTCCCGGTCATTGTCCATGTGTCCAGCACGGCGTCCGGAAACGCCGCGATCGCCGCTGCGACGATCGGCGACGCCAGGACCGCCTGGCGCTCAGCCTCCGCGTCCGCCGCCTGCTGCTCCGCCACGGTGGGCGCGCCGGCGGCGGGATCGGCGGTCACCTTCCACGCGCGCCCGGTAATCGTGCGCAGTTCGTTGCCCAGGTCGCGCAGGAGATCCGCGGGCAGCGGCGTCGCGGAGCTGGCGACGATGTCCGGCGGCGAGAAGCTGACGACCCTCAGGCGATGTCGGACGTCGGCCGCCAGCTTGTTGCGCCGATGATGTTCGAGCAGGTCCGCCATCTCGGCCACGCTGGCGGGCAGGTTGCCCTCCGTCGGCATCGATCCGGTCGCGGGCCTGGCCGGCGCACCCGGCACCGCGCCGCCGGCGATCTGCCTGGCCAATTCGCCCGGGTCGGGCAGACTGGCGGCGTGGATCACGCGCAGCAGCGCCATCTCCGCCGTCTCGATCGGCAACGCGGCGCGCGCCACCTCGTCATGTCCCTTCAGCAGCAGTTGCCACAGGCGGTGAAGCGCCGGGAACGACAGCGCCGCAGCCCACTCGGCCAGTGCCGCGCGTTCCTCCGCCGCCTGCCCGCCGATCTCCGAGCCCAGCCGCGCCAGCGTCACGCCGTGCACCGTCTCAAGCAGGGTCTTGAGTACCGCGGCGGGATCGACGCCGAGGTCATATTGCTGGCGAAGGGCGGCGAGCGCCCCGGCGGCATCGCCCTCCAGCAACGTGCCGAACAACGTGCGGATCGCCCCGCGGTCCGACAGGCCGAGCATGTCGCGAACGGCGTCCGCGGTCACCGCCCCGCCCTCGATCCCCGCATGCGCGATCGCCTGGTCGAGGATCGACAGCCCGTCGCGCGCCGACCCCTCCGCCGCCCGCGCGATCAGCGCCAGCGCGTCGGGCTCGGCATCGACCTGCTCCAGCTTTGCGACATGTGCGAAATGCGTCGCGAGCTGCTCGGCGCTGATGCGTTTGAGGTCGAATCGCTGACACCGCGAAAGAACCGTGACCGGCACCTTGGTCACTTCCGTGGTGGCGAAGAGGAATTTCACATGACCGGGCGGCTCTTCCAGCGTCTTTAGCAGGCCATTGAACGCGGCCTTCGACAGCATGTGGACTTCGTCGATGATGTAGATTTTGTACCGCGCCGACACCGCGGCATAGCGCGATCCCTCGATGATCTCGCGAATGTCGTCGATGCCGGTATGGCTGGCGGCGTCCATCTCGATCACGTCGATATGCCGCCCCTCGGCGATCGCCCGGCACGGTTCGCACACGCCGCACGGATCGATCGTCGGCCCACCCTGACCGTCCGGGCCGATGCAGTTCAGCGCCTTGGCGATCAACCGAGCGGTCGACGTCTTGCCGACCCCGCGTACGCCGGTCATCAGAAACGCGTGCGCCAGCCGGTCGCGCTTGATCGCGTTGCCCAGCGTGGTGACCATCGCATCCTGGCCGATCAGTTCGGCAAACGTCTGCGGCCGGTATTTGCGCGCGAGTACGCGATACGCGGCGCCTTTGGGCTGTGCAGGTTCGCCGAGGTCGAGGGAGTCGGGCATCGACGCGTACCTAGGACGAAGTCTTAAGCGATGTAAGGGATATTGCTGTGTGGATACGCGGAAGGACTTGGGCAAAGCTCAAGTCGCCGGACGGGCCTCGCCTGCCGGCCGCGCTGGTTTGCGTGGAGCGACGCAGTCGCTCTCTCGCAAACTGCGCGGTGGAAGCCGGAACGACCCGTGGCGAAATCGTTGTGGCTGCTTCCTTCCGGACCTGACCAGATTGGCGACGACCACGTCCGCCCGACTTCCGTGTGCGAAGATAGGGAAGCCGGGCGGCGTGATCAAGCGGTTAGCGATAGACGCGGTAGCACTGGCGTTCGCGGCCATACCAGCCACGCACCCAGGTGCAGCGCACCCGGCTGCGATCGCGACCCCAGCCGCGGCCGCGGTCGCCGCGCCAGCCGCGATTGTCGCCGCGCCAGCCACGGCGGTCGTCGCGCCAGTCACGGCGGTCACCGCGCCAGTTGCGCCCGTCGTTCCAGCCATCATGGCCGCGATCATATCCGTAACCGTAGCGTTGCGCCTCGGCCGGGGTCGCGGCCAGGCCCGATGCGGCGATCAGGCCGGCTGCGGCAATTGCGATGAACTTCATCGTCTGTCTCCTCTACACGCCCATTCACGCGGGCATGATCGAAGAATGGTCGGGCCGGCGTGGATGTTCCCTGAATGCGGCATTCACCGCGGGTGCAGGCGCGCGCCCCCCCCCGAACGACCTACCGACCCTGCATGTTGCGGGCATCGCCGGGGATGCGCACGGTCAGTCCGTCGAGGGCCGGCGTCAGGACGATCTGACAGGCCAGCCGGCTCGTTCGCGTCGCGCCCGCGGCAAGATCAAGCATGTCTTCCTCCTCGTCGCTTGCGGGTGGCAGGCGGTCGAAGTCGGCGGCATCGACGATGACGTGGCAGGTCGAACAGGCCATCTGTCCCTCGCAGGTCCCCTCCAGCGGCTGTCCGTCGGCCTGCGCCAGGCGCAACAGCGAATCGCCGTCCGCCGCCTCCACCACATGAAGGATACCGTCCCGACCGATCACCGTGACGCGGATCATGCCGCGATGTCCTGCGTGCGGGCGGCGGCATCGATCCGCGCGATCGCCGCCAGCAACTCGCCTTCGGTGGTGTAGCGGCCGAATCCCAGCCGGATACTGCTGCGCGCCTGGTCGCGGGTCAGGCCGATCGCCTGCAGCACGTGACTCGGTCGCCCCGATCCGCTCGCGCAGGCCGATCCGGCGGAAAAGGCGATGTCGCGGCAGTCGCTCATCAGCCGCGCGACGTCCAGGCCGTCACGACGGATGTTGAGGTTGCCGCGATAGCGATGCGCGACCGATCCGTTGATCGTCCAACCGGGTCCGAGCGCATCGACCGCACGGTCGAACAGGTGCGCGACATGCGCATGATCGGCTTCGAATCGCTCCGCCGCCAGCGTCGCCGCCGCACCGAATCCGGCGCATAACGCCGGGCTGAGTGTGCCCGATCGCCCTGCCGCCTCCTGCCCCCCGCCGTGGAGCAGCGGTTCGAGCGTCACGCCGTCGCGGATCCACAGCGCGCCGATGCCCTTCGGCCCGTGGATCTTGTGCGCGGAGATGGCGATCAGGTCGCAGCTGTCGGGGATCGCGACGCGGCCATAGCCCTGGACGGCATCGCACAGCAGCAGCGCACCGGCGGCATGCGCGCGGTCCGCCAGTGCGTCGATCGGCTGGATCGTGCCGATCTCGTTGTTGACCAGCATGGCCGCGACCAGCGCGACCTCGGCGAAATCCTGCGGGGCGACACGACCATCGCGGTCGACGCCCGCCACCCGAGCACGTCCGCCCGCGCGCGCCGTGTCGAGGACGGCAGCATGTTCGGTCGCGTAGGTGGCGATGGGGCCGGGCACGCCCTTGATCGCCCAGTTCAGCGCCTCCGTCGCGCCGCTGGTGAAGGTTACCTGCCCGCCGACGGGCAGTATCGCGGCGACCTGTTCGCGCGCAACCTTGATCGCCGCCCGCGCCGCGCGACCGGCGGCATGCGCGGAATGCGGGTTCGCGTGGTTGCTCTCCAGCCAGGGCAGCATCGCCGCCAGCGCCTCCCGCGCGAGCGGCGTCGTCGCCTGATAGTCGAGGTAGGTCACGCCATCTGGTCGGCAGCGACCGACCGCGCCCGCACCTCGCGCGCGATCTCGGCCCAGGCGGCGATAAAACGCTCGACGTCGGCGGGCGTGGTCGACCGTCCGAAGCTGACGCGGATGACCTCGCCCGCCGCGGCACCGTCCCAGCCCATATGCGCCAGCACGTGGCTGGGCCGCATCGATCCCGACGAACACGCCGACCCCGCCGACACCGCGATGCCCACCATGTCGAAACGGATCAGCTGCGCGGCCGCCGAGCAGCCGGGCATGCGATAGGAGGCGATGTGCGGGCTGCGCGGCGATGGCGCGGCGACGACCTGACCGCCAAGCGACTCGATCGCCGAATCGAGGCGCGCCCGCATCGCCGCCATCGCGTTCAGGTCTTCCGGCAGAACGGCAGCGGCGGCGAACCCCAGCGCGGCGGGCATGTTCTCGGTCCCGCCGCGATAGCCGCGTTCCTGTCCCCCGGTCGGCAGCAGCAACCCCAGATCGCGGACCAGCAGCGCGCCGATCCCGGCGGGGCCGGCGCGCTTGTGGCCGGATATCGCGATCATGTCGGCGAACTCCTGCGGCGCATCGGTGTCCCAGCCGGTGGGCATCTGCGCGGCATCGACGAACAGCTTCGCGCCGGCCGCAGCGACGCAGGCCGCGATCTCGCGCAGCGGCTGGATCACGCCGGTTTCGCTGTTGGCCCATTGCACGACGACCAGCGCGGGTGCCGGCGCCGTGGCGAGCGCTGCCTGCAGCGCGGGCAGGAACACCTGTCCGTCGTGATGCACCGGTAATCGGATCGCATCGGGCGCGGCGCGCAGCACGGCATCATGCTCGGTCACCGACATGAGCACCGACGCGACCTGCGCGCGGCCGATCGCAAGCCCGATCGCCTCGCTCGCGCCGCTGGTGAACAGCAGTTCGCCGGTCCAGCGATACGCCGTCTTCAGCACGTTGCGCGCGCTTTCCAGCAGGGCGCGTGCCGCGCGTCCCTCGGCATGCGGGGACGACGGATTGGCCCAGGTGGCAAGGCCGCGGACCACCGCCTCGGCCGACTGCGGCAGCATCGGCGTGGTTGCCGCATGATCGAGATACAGACGCCTGGACACGCACACTCCGTTCCTGAAAGACTCACGCGCTGGCCGGCGGGACGCTCGAATGGATTGCGCCCGCGCCGCCGCGGCATATATAATGCGCCATCCCCAGCGCGCCCGTTTTTGTCCCATCGAGCGGGCAACGCGCCACCCTAGCCCGCAGGTTCATCATGCCAGAAGTCATTTTCCCCGGTCCCGAAGGCCGACTCGAAGGTCGGTTCTCGCCCGCGCCAAAGCCGCGCGCGCCGGTCGCGATGATCCTGCACCCGCATCCGCAGTCGGGCGGCACGATGAACAACCGGATGGTGCAGGAACTCTACAAGACGTTCCAGCGCCGCGGCTTCGCCACGCTGCGCTTCAACTTCCGCGGTGTCGGCAAGAGCCAGGGGACGTTCGACAACGGCATCGGCGAACTGTCGGACGCCGCGAGCGCGCTCGACTGGGTGCAGAGCTTCCATCCCGAGGCATCGACGACGTGGATCGCGGGGGTCAGCTTCGGCGCGTGGATCGGCATGCAGTTGCTGATGCGCCGCCCGGAAATCCGCGGCTTCATCTCGGTCGCGCCGCCGGCCAACATGTACGACTTCACCTTCCTGGCCCCCTGCCCCTCGTCGGGGATCATCATCCAGGGCGATTCGGACGAAGTGGTGACCCCGCTGGCCGTCCAGAAGCTGGTCGACAAGCTGCGTACGCAGAAGCACATCACGATCCACCACGACACGATTCCGGGCGCGAACCACTTCTTCGAGCATGAAATGCCGCAATTGATGGGCAGCGTGGACAAGTATCTTGATATGCGGCTCGATCCCAATTCACCGATCCGGTGAATTGGGAGCCCGCAGCGGATTAGCGACCAGCTAATCCGCGTCAGCGGCGAGCCCGGCCGGCGGCGCGATCAGCGCCGACCGACGACATCGGCTTTGCCGATGGCGGGTGTCGATCAAATGCAACAACATCAAACGTGCACTTCTACCACGAGCTACGTGCGGGCTGTTGAATGGGAAGCTGCTTGTTCCAACTTGTCTTCTAAGCCGCGCTCCGGTGGGATGGGAATACGAAGAACATCATTCTCAGGACCACCTACCCAAATATCCATTGGACGATCGGCGGACAGTACCTCCAATATTCTCCGTACGTCTGCCTCGACCATTTTTCCAATCAAAGTCGTATCATTAGGGAGGCTTTCAACCGCTGCGACGCAGAAACCGCTATCGTAGGCATCGCTATGCACCCGAACGGCAATATATCCATCTTGGATTGTGATGGCAGGCGAGAAACCTAAGGTCATGAAAACCATTGGATTATCGCCTTACCAACGGCACATCAAAGTTATCTCCAAGATCTGAGATCTCGGTGCATAACCCACATACTCGATTTTCTTGAAAACACGGCTACCGTCCGCTTCCAAAATCGCATCCTAATTTGCGTTTCTGGTCGCAATTCAGGGCGAAGAAATCTCTTCAAAAAGCTCATTGCATTTCTCCGAATTGCATGTGCCCGATTAACGCGTTCCAGGTTGCGCTCGAATGGTGGACCCCGCTTGCAATCAAGCGAGCTTAGCCGTCGTTCAGACCGTCCAAATCGCCACATTCCCCAGGATCACCGCGGCACAGACCAGCATCAGCGCGCCTTTGCGCCGATCGCCCGCACTACGCAGCATCCGGATGCCGCCGAAGGTCAGTGCGAAGACGGCAAGCATCGCGATGGCGGGGGCTAGGTTGGTCACTCTTGATCTCCGTTCGTTTCGAGCGCGGTCGAGAAACGGGATTCAGTACCCGGCCCATGTTTCTCGACTGCGCTCGAAACGAACGGGGCTGGGGTACCGAGCGGCGTGGCGGGCGCGAACGGGTTGGCTTGCAAATCAGTCATCGCCGCTCAGCACCGCCGCATAGGCATCCGGATCGACGTTTCCGCCCGACACGATCACGAGCATATTTTCCTGCGGCTGTACCTTGCCCGACAGCAGCGCCGCGATTCCCACCGCGCCGCCCGGTTCGACCACCAGCCGCAGCTTTGCCGCTGCCCAGCGCTGTGCCGCGCGGACCTCCGCTTCCGACACCGCGACGCCGGTAGCCCCCCGCCGCGACAACACGTCGAACGTCAGTTGCGACACGCGCTTGGTCTGCAGCGAATCGCACGCCGTCGGCGGCGCGTCGGCAGGCACTTCCTCGATCCACCCCGCCTCCAGGCTGCGCCGCATGTCGTCCCAGCCTTCGGGTTCGACCACCGTGATGCTTGCGTCGGGCAAGGCCAGCGCCAGCCCCGCGGCCAACCCACCGCCGCCGCACGGCGTCACGACATGTTCGATGCCCTCTTCGATCCCGAAATCGTCGAACTGGTCTTCGGCCTCGATCCCCGCGCTGCCTTGCCCCTCGATCACCCAGGCGTCGTCGAAGCTCGGCACCAGCACCGCGCCGCGCGCGTGGGCGAGATGCGCGGCGATCTTCTCGCGGCTGTCGGTGAAGCGGTTGCAGCCGACCACCTCGGCGCCCAGCGCCAGCGTCGAATCGCGTTTCACCCGCGGCGCGTCGTCGGGCATCACGATGACCGCGGGCATGTCGAGTTCGCGCGCGGCCCAGGCGACCCCTTGCGCATGGTTGCCGCTCGAGAAGGCGACGACGCCCCTTGCGCGCGCCTCCTCGTCCAGCGCGGTCAGCCGATGCCATGCGCCGCGGATCTTGAATGCGCCGATCGGCTGCAGCGATTCGGCCTTGAACGCGATCTCCACCCCCTTGATATCGGCGAAGAAAATCGGCGTGGGCGGCAGCAGCGCCGCCATCTTGGCCGCGGCGTCGCGCACACCGGCGCGGGTGGGTTGTCGCACGATCGTCACGCTTCATCCCTGCCGCAAAACACGGGCGAACGAAACTCTTTACATGGGGGTCCAACGACCCTAACTGCGCTCCTCCTCTGCCCCATGGGACTTCCTCCGCAAGGCAGTGAACACGTCAACTGAAAGTCCGGGATCGAAGATCCTGGCATTGGAGGTCCCTTGATTTGCACAACGATCATCGAGCGCTGGGGCTAGCTGCCCCCTCGACGGCCGATAATGCCGTCGATATCGCCAAGGGTGCGCCGGTCCAGCCGGTGACGCTCATTCGTCCGCACGCCGCCGCGCGCGCCGCCCGCTACTTCGTCGAGAAGTTTCCGGGCCGCTCGATGTATGCGGTAAAGGCGAACCCGTCGCCCGACCTGCTGCATGTGCTATGGGACAACGGCATAACGCATTACGATGTCGCGTCGCTCGGCGAAGTGCGCCTGGTTGCGCGCGAATTGCCCGAGGCGACCCTGTGCTTCATGCACCCGGTCAAGGCCGAGGAAGCGATCCACCAGGCGTATTTCGAGCATGGCGTCCGCACGTTCAGTCTCGATTCGCTGGAGGAGCTCGACAAGATCGTCCGCGCGACGACCTGGAACGGCGTCGCCGCGGCTGATCTGACCCTGTGCGTCCGCATCCGCGTGTCGTCCGACCTGTCGAAGCTCAGCCTCGCGTCCAAATTCGGCGTGATGCCCGACGAGGCCAAGGCGCTGCTGTTCGCGGCGCGCCAGGCGGCCGACGCGCTCGGCATCTGCTTCCATGTCGGGTCTCAGGCGATGTCGCCCGATGCCTATGCCCAGGCGATGGAGCGCGTCCGCGCGGCGATCGTCGAGGCCGCGGTGACCGTGGACGTGATCGACGTCGGCGGCGGCTTCCCATCGATCTATCCCGGCATGGAGCCGCAGGGGCTGGAGCGCTATTTCGAGACGATCCACCGCGCGTTCGAATCGCTGCCGGTCAGCTATTCGTCCGAACTGTGGTGCGAACCCGGCCGTGCTCTGTGCGCCGAGTACAGCAGCCTGATCGTCCGCGTCGAAAAGCGTCGTGGTGACGAGCTGTTCATCAACGACGGTGCGTACGGGGCGCTGTTCGACGCGGCGCACATCGGCTGGCGCTTTCCGGTCCGCCTGCTGCGCGAGCCGGACAGCCGGGCCAAGGACATGCCGTTCAGCTTCTATGGCCCGACCTGCGACGACCTCGACCACATGACCGGCCCGTTCCTGTTGCCCGCCGACGTGCAGGCGGGGGATTATATCGAGGTCGGCATGCTCGGAGCCTATGGCTCGGCGATGCGGACCGCGTTCAACGGCTTCGGATCGGACGAAACGGTGATCGTCACCGACGAGCCGATGGCCAGCCTGTACGTGGACGTGGAGACGCGGGTCGCGTCGAACGTCGTCACGCTGTAATCGCACTACCCTAGATTTCGTCATTCCCGCGAAGGTGGGAATCCATTCTGGCTGAACGTGCGGCTCCTGCCGCACGTTCAGCGACTATTTATCCCCGCCTTCGCGGGGATGACGGGAAAGCAAAATGACCACCCTGACCAAGACCGCCGCGGCCAACCCGCCGATCAACGACACCCGCAAGGCCGAACTGCTGAGCAAGCAGGTCAAGCACATCGACATCACCAGCTTCGACGCGCGCCCGATCGTCGATGCGATGGCCGACATGAGCTTCACCAGCCGCGATCTCGGCCGTGCGACCAAGATCTACAACGAGATGCTGGCCGACAAGGACTGCACGGTCTGCCTGGTGATCGCCGGATCGACCAGCGCGGGCGGGTGCATGGACCTGTATGCCGAACTGGTGCGCAACAACATGGTCGACGTGATCGTCGCCACCGGCGCGACGATCGTCGACATGGATTTCTTCGAGGGGCTTGGCCACAAGCATTATCAGGCCCTGGAAATCCCGGACGACGACACGCTGCGCTCGCTCTACATCGACCGCATCTATGACACCTACATCGACGAGGAAGCGCTCCAGAACGTCGATCACACGATCTTCGAGATCGCTGAGACGCTGGAGGCCAAGCCCTATTCGAGCCGCGCATTCATCCGCGAGATGGGCAAGTATCTGGTCGAGCATGGCAAGAAGGACAACAGCCTGGTCAAGCTCGCCTACGAGCATGACGTGCCGATCTTCTGCCCGGCATTCGTCGATAGCTCGGCCGGCTTCGGGCTGGTCAAGCATCAGGTCGATCGCGCCAAGGCCGGCCAGCCCTACATGGTGCTCGATGCGATCGCAGACTTCCGCGAGCTCACCCAGATCAAGATCGAGGCGGGCACGACGGGCCTGCTGATGATCGGCGGCGGCGTGCCGAAGAATTTCATTCAGGACACGGTCGTGTGCGCCGAGATCCTCGGCCACGAGGACGTCGCGGTGCACAAGTACGCCGTCCAGATCACCGTCGCCGACGTGCGCGACGGTGCCTGCTCGTCCTCGACGCTGCAGGAAGCGGCGTCGTGGGGCAAGGTGAACACGGGAATCGAGCAGATGGTGTTCGCCGAAGCCGGGTCGGTCATGCCGCTGCTGGCGTCGGACGCCTATCATCGCGGTCACTGGAAGGATCGGGCGAAGCGCGGCTGGGCGACGCTGTTCGCCTGATCGTCCCGACCCAACGGCAAGAATGGCCGCCACGGAATCCTCCGCGGCGGCCATCGTCGTATCAGGCCGGGCGCAGGTCGGCCGCGATCGACAGGCGCGGCGTCGCTACCCCGGTCGGCACCACGTCGTGGAAGATGTGCGACGGAAAGATCGTCAGCCATCCCGGCACTGCGGCGATATCGCGCACCCCCCAGCAGCCCTGATACCCGCGGGTGTAGGAGCGGGTCGGCCCGACCGACAGCGCCCCCGCCCGCCCGGTCAGGTCCGGCGGTACGGTGACGTGATAGACGGCGGACAGATACCCCTCGCCATGGATGTGTTCGCCGTTCGCACCGTCGTGCGTCAGCTGAACGCTGGCGTGGGCAAGTTTCGCGACTGCCGGTGGCGGCTGCATGACGTCCCGCAATCCACGCTTCGCAAAGCTGTCGATATACGCCGCGAATGCATCCCGGATGACGTCGAGCAGCGCGGTGCGCGCCGGCCGGTCGACAGTGCGCGGACGATAGTCGATCCGCAGCATTCCGGCCGACACCCGGCCCACCTCGGCGCGCATTTCGGTGGCGAGCGCGCGATTGAATGCGGCGATATCGGCGTAGCCCGGCGGTACCGCGATCGACCCGCGCCAGACATGGCGATCGACATCGACCAGCGCCCTTGCCTCATCCTCGCGTCCGACGCGGCTCAGCCCGATCGCGACATGCCCGCGGACCAGCGCGCTGTCGCGCAGCGGCGGCGCGACGGACGCGCAGGCATCCAGCAGCCGTGCACCGTCCGCATCAGAGGCCAGCAATTCGAGCCACTGCTCCAGTGCGAAGGGGTCGGCCGGGTCGGCGCGGACCAGCTCGGCCAGCGTCGCGCCCGCTTCGGCGGTCCGTCCAAGTTTGCGCAGCGTCCGCGCATGCTCGATCGCGACGGCGGATGACGGCGGCGCGGCGTCATGTGCGGCGAGCGCGGCAGCCAGGTCGCCCTTGCGGCGATGGGCCGCGATCAGGCGCGGCCAGACACCGGATCCGGGCTGGCGCGCCGATCGCTCGAACGCATCGATCGCGGCATCGGCCTGCCCCTCTGCCATTAGGGCATCGCCGAGCAGCGCCAGATACGCCTTGTCGTCGGGTCGCGCCGCCAGCGCCGCGCGCAGCATCGGCATCGGCAGATCGCTGAGCGCGGGTTCCCGCTCGGGTTCGTCGATCCAGCGCATCAGCATCCTGTTATTGCGTCGGCGCGGGAAATGGAACAGCGTCGCCTGAAGTCGGCAAGGGGAGCGAGACGTGGGACAGGATATTCTGAAGCCGGTGGTCGTGCTGATCGCCTGGACGCTGGTGATGTGGGCGTGGATGGTCGTCGTCCGCCTGCCGGCGATGAAGGCGGCAGGGATCGATCTCGCAAAGGTGCGAGGCAGCAAACCCGGCCAGCTCGACAGCATTCTCGCGCCTGAGAAACAGTGGCCCGCGCACAATTACATGCACCTGATGGAGCAGCCGACGATCTTCTATGCGATCGCGGTGGTGATCGCGATGACCGCGACCGGCGACGGTTTCAACGCCTGGCTCGGCTGGGGCTATGTGACTCTGCGGATCGCGCACTCGATCGTGCAGGCGACGTTCAACAGGATATCGGTGCGCTTCGCGTTGTTCCTTCTGTCCACGCTCTGCCTGATCGCGCTGACGCTGCATGCCGCGATGGCCGTGTTCCATGGCTAAGAACGAGGGCTTCGAGCGGCATCGCCAGCCGTGGCGCCAGGACGAGATCCAGAAGCTGCACACGCTGGCCAAGAAGGGCATGGCGCTGAAAGCGATCGCCAAGGCGCTGACCCGCAGCGAGGAATCGGTGAAGGCGCGCGCGAAGGAAGACGGACTGAGTATAGCGAAGTTGCATTGATGCGCGGGCACCCTCAGCTTGCCCGAGCAAGCTGAGGAGATGCCACGGCGGGCAGCGGTGACGGCGCAGCCGTCTCCGTCTGACGGCGTGGCTGGCTACTACAGTTTGATCTACGCAGGTTGAAACAAGGCCTGTGCTCCGGCGAAGGCCGGAGCGGTGGCGATCGTCAGGCCGCGACTGCCAAGGCTCCGGCCTTCGCCGGAGCACAGGTGCTTCTGCGCGGGTGGATCAGACTCTAACCGAACACCCGCCGCACACTGCGGTCGAGCATCACCAGCTGCCACAAGGTCCGCCCATGTTCGGCCCGGCCGGAACGGTGATCCTCCACCATGCGGTCCAGCGCCGCGCGGTCGAACCAGGCACTCAGTACCGGCGATTTCGACAGCGCCGCCGCTTCGCCCGCAAGTTCGCGGCGGAACCAGGTGCTGACGGGCGTGACGAACCCCATCTTGGGCCGGTACAGGATCTCGCTCGGCAGCCACGGCTCCAGCGCTTTCTTGAGCAGCCACTTGCCCTGGCCGCCCCGGATGCGCAGCGCGGGCGGCAAGGTCGCGGCGAATTCCAGCAGCCGGTGGTCGAGCAGCGGCTCCCGCGCTTCCAGCCCCACCGCCATGCTGGTGCGATCGACCTTGGTCAGGATATCGCCGGGCAACCAGTGATGCATGTCGGCATATTGCGCTGCATCCAGCCCGGTGCGCGCCGGCGCGCCGCGCATCGTCGCGATCATCGCATCCTCGCCGCGATGCCCCGCAAGCGCGCGCTTAAACCCGTCGCCATACACCGCATCGCGGGTCGCCGGCGTCGTCACGCCGACCGCGCCGGCGTAGGCGGTCGCGCCATCGTCGGCGAGCGCGAGCAGCGTCGACTTCGCACGGAACATCCGCGGCGCCCAGTCCGCCTTGGGATAGGCGCGACCCAGCGCGCCGAACAGGTTCGCGCGCATGTCGTCGGGCACCAGGCCGCGGACACGCTCCTCTGCGGCATGGAATTTGTAGCGACGATATCCGGCGAATGCCTCGTCCGCGCCGTCGCCCGACAGCGCCACGGTGACGCTCTCGCGCGCGAGTTCGCACACCCGGTAGGTGGCGAGCGCGGAGGCATCGGCGAACGGTTCGTCGAACGCATCGACCAGCGTGTCGATCAGCGCGAAGTCGTCCGCCGCGACGGTGCGCATACGGTGGTCCGTGGCGAAACGGGTCGCGATCTGGCGGGCATAGGCGGTTTCGTCATGCCCCGCCGCATCGAAGCCGATCGAGCAGGTCCTGACCGCCTTGGGGCTGGCCTCCGCCATCAGCGCGACCACGCCCGAGCTGTCGACCCCGCCCGACAGGAACGCGCCCAGCGGCACGTCGGCCACCATCCGCGATCGCACGGCGGTGCGCAGCAGGTCGGTGAGTTCGGCCTGCAGGTCCTTCGCGGAGCCCTCCGCACGGTTCGAGAAGTCGAGGTCCCACCAGCGCCGCGGCTGCGGCACGGGCTTGCCCCGCTCCAGCAGCAGCATCGACCCCGCCGGCAGCTTCTTCACCCCCGCGACGATACAGGCGTGGTCGGGCACATAGCCGAGCGCCATGAAATCCTCGACTGCGCGCACATCGACCTCACGGCGCAGCAGCGGGTGGGCGAGCAGCCCCTTCAGTTCCGAAGCGAAGGCGACGCCGCCGTCGGAAAGCTCGACATAATGGAGTGGCTTCACGCCCAGCCGGTCGCGGACCAGCACCAATGTATTCGCATCGGCATCGTGGATCGCGAACGCGAACATGCCGACCAGCCTGTCGAGTAGCCCCGGTCCCCACGCGCGCCAGCCGTGGAGCAGCACCTCGGTATCGCCAGAGGTCACGAACCGCGCACCCATGGCTTCCAGTTCGGTGCGCAGTTCGGCGAAGTTGTAGACCTCGCCATTATAGGTGATCGTCAGCGCGCCCGTCCGCATCGGTTGCGGCGACCCCGCCAGGTCGATGATCGACAGGCGGCGATGACCCAGACCGACACCGCTGCCGGTCCACACGCCCGCACCGTCAGGCCCGCGATGCGCCTGGACGTCGGTCATCATGACGATCCGCGCCGGATCGACCGGCTTCGGGGTGGCGGGGTAGAAGATCCCCGCGATACCGCACACGGCCTAGCGGCCCGTCAGCGCGGTGTCGGCGATTCGTCCCGGCGCGCCGGCGGCGGTCAGGAACGCGGCCATGCTCTCGCGCGCGTCGCCCTCCCCCATCACGGCGGACAGATGGACGGCGACGGCCGACTGGCGACCGCCGGTCAGCTTGGCTTTCAGCGTTTGCAGCTTCACGTTTTCATCGCTCGCAGTGGTGACCCCGGCGACGCGATACCAAGTCCCGACCAGACGTTCCACTCCACCGGGCGCGGTAATCCGCTCGATCCGACCGTTCGCCAGTCCCGGCTCGTCGGTCACCTTCACCCAGGCGTCGTTCTCGCGCAGCAGCCCTTGCCCGAACGCGACGAGTTCGTGCCCCTCGCGCTGACCGGCGAAGACGGCGATGCCGAGGTCGACGGCATGTCCGCGACCGTCGCTGTAGCGCCCGAACAGCACATGGTCGGCGGTCGGATAATATGGCGACCAGGCGGGTCGTTCTTCGCTGGCGACCCGGCTCCAGCCCGGCACCTGCGGCAGGTGGAGCTGCCGCGGCAGCGCATCGGCGCGCGCGACGACGAACGCGCCCAATCCCCACGCGATCGTCGCGACTCCCAGCACGGCACCCGTGACGGTCCAGCCGTCGGCCCGGTGCACCGACATCGCCCGGATACGCGCGATATCGACCCACGCCGCATCGGGATCGCGATCGAACCAGCGCCAGCCGATCGCGAGCACCGCCGCCATCACCAGCCCGAAGAACACCCAGCCGTACAGGATATGGTCGAAACCGGTCGCCGCCTCGACCGAGGTGAGGTGCGCGGCATACATCGTCGCGAACGCACGGACGCCGTTCGCCAGCACCGGCACGACCATCGCCATCGCGAAAAACGCCGCGCGGCGACCCCACGACACGTAGCAGACGTTGGCGACCAGCGCGCCGTAGGCGATCATCGCGATCACGAACTTCGCGCCCGAACACGCCTCCGCCACCTCGAAATAGCCGCTCGGCGTGGTGATGAGGACACCGTCGATCGTCGCCGGTACGCCGAACAGGTGCAGCAGCGGCACCGCCAGGTCGCGCGTGACGACCTGCAACGGCGCATCGAGGAACTCGCCGAACGGAACGAGGAACACGAGGTAGAACAGCGGGAACAGCAGCGCGCGGCCGACCTGAGGCCCGAGCACCGCAACGACCGTCCCCTGCAGCATCATGACGAGGCCGAGATGCCGCGCGAAGGCGACGCCCGCGACGTCACCCAGAAACCAGCCCCCCGCTCCGGCTGCGACGAGCAGCAGCCCGGGCCACCAGGCGGCCGGTTGCACCTGCCGGACCTCGCCCAGCCTCTGCCAGACCAGCCACGCGATCACCGGCAGCACGAACAGGCAATGCCCGAACGTGGTCGAATTCCAGTAGATGAAGGCAAGATCGCCGACATCGCGGTGGAACAGGAGCAGCAGCGCGGCCCAGGCACCGGCGACCAGCGCGAGCGGGGTACGCCAGGCGGCTTTGATAACCGGACCGGTGAACGCGGATCGGGGGAATGCGATGGTCATGCGCGTTTCCGCTCGCTGGCCGCACCCACCCCGTCGGCGTCGGGGGCGATATCGAGAAGGTCATCCAGCGCCGCCAGCCGCGCATCCCACCCATAGCGGGCCTGCACCCGCGCGCGGGCGGCCGCACCCAGCGCGTCACCCGCTGCGCGATCTTCGATCAGCCGCGACACCTCGGCCGCGAACCCTGCCGCGCCCTCCCCGATCCGCAGCGTCCCGCCATGGTCGATCCCCTCCGCAGCCGCGGACGACACGACCACCGGCCGCGCCATTGCCATGGCTTCGAGCACCTTGTTCTGGATCCCGCGCGCGATCCGCAACGGCGCCACCGCGACCGCCGCACCGGCCACCCAGCCGCGGACATCGGCGACCTCGCCTGTCACGATCACCCGCTCATTCGCCAGCGCCTGCACCTCCGCCGTCGGTGCACGGCCGACGATCGCAAAGCGCGCAGGCCGCGCGATCAGCGGCAGGACGTCGTTCGCAAACCATTGCACCGCCGCGACGTTGGGGGCGTAGTCCATCTGGCCGGTGAAGACGATCTCCGGTGCGTCCGGCACCGCGTCGAACGTCGCGGCGGGGTCGAACGTCACCGTGTCGATGCCGTTCTCGACGACCTGGATCGCGCCTTGCCCGCCGATCGTGCGGAACAATGCGGCCTCCGCCTCGCTCACAAACAGGCTGGCGTCAGCGACGATCGCCCGGTCGAACGCGCCGAGCAGCCGCGCTTCGCGCGCATAAAGCCAGCTCTGCGGAAATCGCGCGGCGGCGGCGTATTCGCCGAACTTGACCGAATCGACGTCGCAGAAATCCATGACCGTGCGGACACGCGGCAGCGGCGGCAGATACTGCGCCATCGCGCTGGAAAAGACATAGATCGCGTCGATCGATCCGGCCAGCGCCCGCTGCACGCCGGCCCGGAACGCGGGATCGGAAAAGGCGGCGACCGACACCGACTGCCCGGTCGCCAGCGCTTCCAGCGCAGCCCGCGCCTTCGACCTGGTGCGTGGCACGACGCAGTGGCTGGCGCACATCGCGCGCAATTCCGGCGCGTTCAGGTCGCGCGGGTCGTCGGCGAACGCCACCAGATGCACACGCGCGCGATCGCTGAGATACTTCAGAACGTTGTAGGCGCGGATCTTGTCGCCGCGGTCGGGCGGAAACGGTGCGCGGTGCGCCAGGAACAGGATATCGCGCATCACCCCAGCCCGCGGGCGATCAGCGGCCCGACCAGATTGGCGACCGGCAACGGCAGCCGTTTCCACAGCGCGATCTTGCGCGCATATTTCGGGTCGAGCGGGTTGACGCTGCGCGGTGCCGCGCCGTCGGCGGTGCGGATGTGATAGGCCAGCGGTACGCCGTCGAACCCCCAGTTGCGCTTGAACGCCGCCGGGCCGGTACCCGCCTTCGACCGGCCGAAATCGAATCGGGTACAGTCGCGCGTACGCGCATGGTTCATCAGCGCGAAGTACATCGCGTCGTTTGCGCGCAAGGCCCGCGCCGCCGCGGTGCCGCCGCCCCAATAGGGATAGACCGTTCCACGCCAGTAGAGGCTCAGCACGCTCGCGACCGCACGACCTTCGTGGCGCACGGTCAGGATGTCCGCGCGGTCGCCGAACGCGTCCAGCACGGCGGCGAACAGCGCCTTTGGAAACACCGGTGTGCCGAGGTTGCGGACCGATTCGGCATACACGGCATGATGCGCGGCGCGATCGTCATCGACCGCGATCGTCAGCCCCTTGTCGAACGATTTGCGGACCTCCGCGCGCTGTTTGCGCGGGATGGCGGCCAATTGCGCGTCGGCGTCCGCAGCGAGATCGCGGACGAAGCCGAGGTAAGTGTCGGCGTCGGTATGGAAATCGTCGCTCGGCGCATCACCGCCGCGCAGTTCGAGCGAGGTTGCGCCCTGCTCCAGACCAAAGGCCCAGGCGGTGTCGGCCAATGCCCGGGCAGCAGGCGCATCGTCGGCCAGCACACCACCGTCCACGCCGAACCCGGCGGACACCAGCGCGGTGCCGAACAGCGGCGACCGGACCAGTGTCAGCGGCAACACGCCCGCGATCGTCAGATCGGCGCGCTCGGCCACCAGATATCGCGCGGTCTGGCGACAGCCCGTCGCAACCGCGACCGTCCATTCGACCAGATGGAACGGCGTACCGCCCGGATGCGCATCGACATACGCGGCGATCCGCGCGCGTTCGTCGCGATCCGCCAGGTCGATCGCGCGGATCGCGACCGGGCGGGTCAGCATCGGCGCGTTCACAGTTTCGCCGCTTCGTCGGCGACCACGGCATCGACACGCGTCCAGTCGTGACTGCGCACCAGCCGGCGCAGCTTGCCGGCCATCGCCCCCAGCCGCGCATAATGGCGCAACCGCGATTTCAGCGGCGCGGCGGCCACGCGCGGCTGGCCGGGATCGACCTCCCACGGGTGGAAATAGAAGATCGCCGGCCGTGCCTCGTCCGTATTCGCCCGGCGGATCGCGCTGTTCGTGAAATGCGACGGCAACAGGCGAAAGAACCCGCCGCCCGCCGTCACCGTCTTGCCGAACACCGGCATCGTCGTAACGGGAAGCTCGATCAGGTTGCTGTCGGCCAGCGGGCGATACGCGCGCTTCGGCGCATCGACCCAGCCGTAATGATCGTGCCGCAACGGCGCGACGCTGGATGAATAGGTATAGCCGGCCTCGGCCAGCACGGCATGCGCCCATGGTGTGCGCGTATCGATCGAGAAACTGGGCGCGCGATATCCGGTGACGGCGACGCCACCCGCATCCTCCAGCGTTCGCCGCGCCAGCGACAGATCGTCGCGGAACTGGTCGGCATTGAACGTGAACACGCGCTGGTGATCCCAGCCGTGGCTGGCGACCTCATGTCCCGCATCCGCGATGCGGCGGATCAGCGCAGGCTTGCGCGCCGCGACCCAGCCGAGCGTGAAGAACGTAGCCTTGACGCCCGCTTCGGCGAACAGATCGAGCACCGCATCGGTATTCGCCTCGACCCGGCTGTCGAGTGTGTCCCAATCGGCACGGTCGATCGTGCGCTCGAACGCGCCGACCTGGAACCAATCCTCGACATCGACCGACAAGGCGTTGCGCATCGGCCTCACCCTACCCTGTCGCGCAGCTCCGGGAAATCCTGGTCCGAGACTTGCGGACGCGATCCGTTGCCCTCGACCCAATCGACCAGCAACGTCAGCACGCGGCGCAGCGCGACGTCCTGATCCTCCAGCCGACGGTCGATCTCGACCAGCCGGCGCGCGATATCGAGGTCGATGACGGGCGCGGACGGATGTGCGGGCACCCACTCGGTGACCGGCTCCTCGACACCGGATGCGGGTGCGATCTCGACGGTCCGCTCCTCGACCTTCGGGGCCGGATCGACCGGCGCGAGGATCGGCTTGCGGCCGAGCAGCGAGATGCGATCGAACAGCCGGGGCGGCGCGGTGATCTCGACCGGGCGCGTTTCCACTGCCTCGGGTTCCGGCTGCACGACGGGAGGCTCCAGCACGATCGGACGGGCGGCGACCTCTGGCTCCGCGAAGGCCGCGACATCCTCGGCCGCGATCGGGCGCCAGTCTTCGGCCGGCTCGGGTTCGTCGGCGACGAACGGCCACTCCATCGCGGCGGGCTCCTCGGCGATCACTGCGTCCTCGACAGGCGCGGGGATTTCGGCAGCAACATCGTGATCGACGGGGGGCGCTTCTGCGACCGGCTCGGGCGCCGCGAAGTCGAGTTCGGGCTCGATCGCCGGCGTCGCGCCGCCGGTCATGCCATCGCTCTCCAGATCGCCGACCACCGTCATCACGTCCGCAGCGGTGAAGGTGTCGATCCCCTCGATCGCACCGTGCAGCAGCACGCGGCTGACCAGCGCATTGATCCGCCGCGGAATGCCGCCCGACCAGGCGTAGATCGTCGCCAGCGCATCGGTCTTGAAGCGCGGGCGACCGTCCCAGCCGACCACCGTCAGACGGTGGATCAGATAGGGCTCCAGTTCGTCGGCCTCCATCGGCCCCAGGTGATGCATCGCGATGACGCGCTGGCGCAGCTGCTCCAGCCCGTCGTGGCTCAGCTTCTCGCGGAACTCGGGCTGGCCGAGCAGGAAGATCTGCAACAGGGCGAAGCCGCCGGCCTGGAAATTGGAGAGCATGCGCAGCTCCTCCAAGCTGTCGACCGGCAGCGCCTGCGCCTCGTCGACGATCAGCAGCGTACGGCGCCCGCCGCGCGCGACCGCGTGCAGCCCGCGCTCGATCGCGCCCAGCATCTGCGCCTTGCTCAGGCCGGCGGCATCGACCGCCAGCCCCGCGCAGACCGTGCGGAGCAGGTCGTCGGCGGCGATCTGGGTCGAGACGATCCGGATGACGTTCAGCCGCTCGGCATCGACGGTATCGACCAGATGGCCGACGAGCGTCGTCTTGCCCGCACCGATATCGCCGGTGATGACGATGAAGCCCTCACCCTGGCTCAGGCCATAGCCGAGATAGGCCATCGCCTTCTTGTGCGTGGCGGTATCGAACCAGAAGCGCGGGTCCGGCGTCAGCTGAAAAGGGCGTCCGCTCAGGCCATAATGGGTGTCGTACATCGTCGTATCGCTCCAGGATGGGCGTCAAAAGGAATAGCGCATGCCGAGCAGCGCCTGGCCGGAGACGTCGGAGCCGACGCCATCCTGGTCGAAGCCGTAGATGCCGACCGACGCGGTCGCGCCGAACCGGCCGAAATTGTAGGAATAGCTGGTATTCGCCCCGCCCCCGAGCACGTTGGGAGCCCCGCCGATGCCGCTGTCGAAATAATTGACATAGGCGTTGGCGGCGAGCGCCGAGCGCCGGCCGAGGCCGCGACCGACCGTGACCTGGCCGAAATACAGGTCGTCGTTCAGGCCGTTCAGCACACTGGCCGGACCTGCCGCAGGAACCAGGAAGGTGCGATTGGCATAGCCGATACCCAGACCCAGCGACCACGGACCGGCGAGCGTCGACAGCACTCCGGTGACGCCGCGCGAGCGGAAGCTGGCGGTGGTGATCGCGCCGAGGATCGGGCTCAGGCAATTGCCCGCCGCAGAGATGACGGTGCCGCCGCTGACGCCCGTCCCCTCCGTGCCCTGCCCTTGCGTACCGAACACGCAGCCGCCGAACTGGTCGCCGAACGGATCGGCCGCCGTGGTGAAGCTGGTCGGCAACGTAGCGAGCGAGTCGCTCAGGCCGCGCCCGAAGCTGTCGACGCTGTCGTAGACGCCGATGTTCAGGCCGGTGCGATCGGATGCCTGATAGCTGAGCGATCCGGTATAGCTCATCGTGTCGTAGCGACGTCCGACACGCCCCTGCAAGGTCGTGCGCGAGCTCGGCCGCCACACGACGCCCGCGTCCCAGAACAGCCCGTCGGTCTGGTACGCCAACCGGCGGGGCGACGCCGGGTCGGTGACGAACCGGCCGTTGTTGTCGATTACCGGAAATCCGGTGCCGTCGATCAGCGGATCGCGCAGCGAGATATCGATCTTTTCATATCCCAGCCCGCCGACCAGCGCGAGCTGGCCGGTGATCGGCGCGACGATATCGCCGCGCAGGTACTTGCCGTCATACCGCTGGTCGAGCTGGCTGACGTCCTCGCGCTCCCATGCGCCGCTCAGCGTCATGCCGATCGGCAGATAGGTGCCCGCGCGCGTCCCGATCGAGGCGACCGCCAGATGGTTTGTCGACGAATCGTAATTGTCGAGCCGCGGCTGCCCGGGCAGGAATGCCGGCAGGCTCGGCTCCTCGACCTTCGTGTAGCCGAAGCGATAGGCGGCATTGACCGTCGTCTCGCCCAGGTGCGTGGCGAAGGTGGGACCGACATAGGCCGAATAGAGCTGGCTGACGTTGGCGACATTGCCCGCCAGATTGCCCGGCGCAGCGCCACGGATGTCGTCACGCGCACGGGCGGCGATCGCCCCGCCCTCGATGTTCAGGCCCGGCCCCAGCTTCACCGCAGCGCGGGCCAGACCCGAATGGATGTCGTTGTCGGCGACATCGTCGTCCCAGGCGAAACGATGTTCGTAGCGATAGTTGACCTGTACTTCGACGCGCGCGGTCTGGACCGACGCATCGATGCCTGCCGCGATGCTGGAATAGGTCAGCACGTCGCTGTTCGGCCCGTCGAGATCGGCGGTCAGCACCTGAGCGACCTCGATATAGGGCGTGATCTGGCGGCGGCGCTGCGCGTCGGCCGGGGTCGCGACGACTGCAAGTCCGGCGGTACCGAGCAGAAGGAGATACTTCATTCCGTGGCCTCCTGGCCGTAATAGCTGCCGAAGCGACGCCCGCCGGGCTGGAACGCCACCGCGTTCAGCACCAGCTGGACATGGTCGCAGCCGTCGAGCAGCGCGACGGCATCGCGCAGGTCGCTCTCGCTGGTGGCATCGGCGCGCACGACCAGCATGACCTGACCGACATGTCCCGCGAGCACCGCGGCGGGCGATGCCGCCAGCGCGGGCGGAGAATCGAATACGACGATGCGGTTCGGATTGGCGGTCGCCAACCGCTTCAGCACCGTCGCCGCCGCGCTGCTGGCGAGCAGTTCGGTGTCGTCATGCGACTTCGCACCCGCCGACAGGATCGCCAGCTGAGGGATGTCGGTATCGACGATACAGCTTTCGACATCGATCGACGGATCGGCGATCGCGTCGAGCAGGCCGGGGCCGCACGCCTCCAGGTCGAACGCCGCCAGCACGTCGGGCTTGGCGAAGTCCGCATCGACCAGCAGGATCTCGACGTCCTTCTCCGCCGCCAGCGAGATTGCCAGGTTGATCGCGCAAAACGTCTTGCCGTCGTTCGGCCGCGCCGAACAGACCAGGATCGTACGCCCCTTGTCGGCCGGAACCTCGCGCGCGGTCAGCAACAGGTTGCGCTTGATCTGGCGGAACTCCTCGGCGAGCGCGGTCACGGCCGCACCGGGCAGAATCATGCCCTGGTCCTTCAGCATCCGGCGATCGATCGGCACGACAGCCCGCGGACCTATCGCGCGCTGGATACGCGGAGCCGGCGGCGCAACGACCGTGCCGAACGCGGTCGGCGTCGCGACGGGCGGCGGCGCGACGGCGACCGGATCGGACGGCAGAGGGGGATATGCGGGCGGGTGCATGTCCCACATCGCGGCGGCGCGCTCTACGAGGCTTCCGGCTACCGGGCTTCCGGTCAGGTGGCGGGGCGTTGCGTCGTTCATGATGACCCTCAAGCGACCATGCCGCGCTGGAAGAATTCCAGGCCCAGCAGCAGGACCCAGGCACAGGCGAGTGCACCGGCGGCACCGGCGAACTGGCGCAGCTTGCGCCGGCGCAGCGCAACCTGCGCGGCCGAAATGGTTTCGCCGATCGATCCGATCACGGGCATGCCGCTGGCGCGTTCGAGGCGCGACGGAGTCGGAAAGGTCGAGCGGACCTGCGCCAGACCCCAGGCGGCACCGATCCCGCCGAACAGGCCGACGAACAGCACCCCGGTCAGGAACAGCGGACGATTGGGCGCGATCGGCGCGTGCGGCGCGGTCGGCGGATCGACGACGTTGAACTTCACCGCGTCGGTCTGCGTCTGGACCTGGTTCTGCAGCTTCACCTGCTCGCGGTCGCCCAGCAGCTTGTTGTACTGGTCCTTGAGCACCTGATAGTCGCGGTCGATCGCCGACTGTTCGGCCGCCACGCCGGGCGACTGCGCCATCTTCGATTCCAGCGCCGCCAGGTCACGGGTGATCTGCGACTTGCGTTCCTGCAAGGAAGCGACCTGCGACGCCTTGTCGGCGCGCATCGATTGCAGCGACAGGTACAGTGGGTTGGGCGATCCGCCGCCCCCGCCGCTGCCGCCGACCAGCGGTTCGCCACGCGCCGCCGCTGTCGCCGCGGCCAGTTGGTTGCGCAGCGCGATCATGTCGGGATGATTGTCCGTCCAGCCTTTGGCCCGAGCGTCGGCGATCTGGCCCTGGATCGCGGCCAGCCGCGCGCGGGCCGGGCCGGCGCTGGCCGCCGTGCCGCCGGGACCGGCGAGCGACGGCGTGGTGCCCGCCATCTGGCCGTTCACTGCCGCCAGCGACGAATTGGCCGCCGCCAGATCGCTGTCGATCTGCGCCAGTTGAGTGCGCGCCGCCGACATGCGATCGTCTAGGCTGCCGGTGCCGGGCAGCGAGCCCAGGAACTGCGACTGGAATTCGGCGCGCTTGGCCTCCGCATCCTGCAGCTGGCGCTGGCGCAGGTCGAGCTGCTGGTCGAGGAACTGCAGCGACTGGCTGCTCTCGTCGCGGTTGTTCGACAGATTGTCCTCGACGAAGATGTCGATCAGCTTCTGCACGATCTGGCGCGCGAGCTTGGCGTTCGCGGCATCGGACGCGCCGGCATTGGCGATCTTGGCTGAAATCTCGAACAGATTGTCCTGTGTCGAGGTGATCGTGATCGCCTTCTGGAGACCGGCCACGCGATCCGCGACATCGCGGTCGCTCGACACCGTCTGGGCGATGTCGGTGCCGCGCACGACCTTCTGCAAATTGACCGCCGACGTCAGCGTCTGGCGGATGCGGTCGATATCCTTGGACTGTTCGGCCTGGCTGACGCCGCCGCTGGCGGTCGGCAGCATGGTGCGCAGCTGCACGAACACGCGGGCGCGCGATTCATACTGGTTCGGGATCTGCGAGACGACCAGCCAGCCGAGCAGGCAGATGCCCCACGCCACGGCCAGCGCCGTCCAGCGCCGGATCCAGACCGCGTGGAGACCCGCGCGGACCTCATCGTAAAGACCACTGCCCATCTTAGAACATGCTTTCCGGGATGATGATGACGTCGCCCGGCTCGAGCCGGACGTTGGCGCTGGAATCGCCGTTCTTGATGAGGCGGTTGATCTTCAGCGCATATTCGCGCTGCTTGCCGGTCGATTTGTCGAAGCGCACCAGTCGTGCCTTGTTACCCGCCGCGAATTCGCTCAGGCCGCCGACCGAGATCATCGCGTCGAGCAACGTCATGTTGGCACGATAGGGAATGGACGCGGGCTTTTCGGTCGCGCCGACGATGCGGACCTGCTGGCTGAACGTGCCGCTGAAATTCTCGACGATGACCGAGACGATCGGGTCCTTGATGAACTCGCCCAGCGCCAGCTTCATGTCGTCGGCCAGCATCGTCGGCGTCTTGCCGGTGGCTGGCATGTCGGTGACGAGCGGCGTCGTGATGCGACCGTCGGGGCGCACCTGGACTTTCGCGGTCAGTTCAGGGTTGCGCCACACGAAGATCTGCAGCTGGTCGAGGGGGCCGATGACATATTCCTCGCCCGGTCCCTCTTTCTGCGTGACGAACGACGCCGGTGGCAACTCGGGGCGGCCCCCGCTGCCCGAACAGCCGGTCAGCAGCAGCGATGCCGCGCCGATCCCCAGAATGATGTTGTACGAACCACGCGAACGCATTGCCTGTCTCTCCGTCAGCGCGCGGGGCCGGTCGGGCGAGTGATCGCACGACACGCAAGTCCACGCAGGACAGGTCAGCTATGGCGGGGAGAGGTAAAGATAGGGTTAGGCGTAGAACCGCGCCTAAACGGCCGTCCCGGTTAGAAACTCGACAGCCGGTGGGTGTCCAAGAAAGCCCGCCGGACTGGCCGTCGGGCCATAGGCACCGGCCAGGAAGATCGCGATGACGTCACCCACATCGGCACGCGGAAAACCTATACGGTCCGACAGACGATCGAGCGGGGTGCACAGCGGGCCGACGATCGACACCGTCTCGTCCGGCTCGGCACCGACCGCACGGGCCAGCGCGACCGGATAGTTGCGGCGCACCACCGTACCGAAGTTTCCGGTCGCGGCGAGTTGGTGATGCAATCCTCCGTCGATGACGAGAAACGTCTCGCCGCCGCTGTCCTTGCGATCGACGACTCGGGTCAGATACACGCCGCTTTCCGCCACCAGCCAGCGGCCCAGCTCGATCGCATAATGCTGACCCGGCACCAGCACCTCGCCCAGCGCTGCCCCGATCGCAGCGACATCGACCGCGGTGTCGTTGGCGAAATAGGGGACGCCCAGGCCGCCGCCCAGGTTGACCAGCGGCGGAACCGCGCCCGCCCTGGCCGCGAGGTCGGAAGCAAGCGCGACGGTGGCCGCCTGCGTCTCGATGATCGCTGCGGTATCGAGCGCCTGCGATCCGGCGAAGATATGGAAACCCCGCCAGTCCGCGCCGGCGTCGATGATCCTGCGGACGAGCGCCGGCACGCGATCTGCGTCGATCCCGAACGGCGACGGCCGACCGCCCATTTTCATGCCGGACCCCTTCAGCTCAAAGCTGGGGTTCACGCGCACTGCAAGGCGCGGGACGATACCCAGCCGATCGCCGATCGCCAGCGCGCGCGTCGCCTCGCCTTCCGATTCGAGGTTGATCGTCGCGCCGGCGCGGATCGCCGCCTCAAGCTCGACGTCCCGCTTGCCCGGCCCGGCGAAGCTGATGTGCTCGGCCGACTTGACCGCCAGCGCCTTGGCAAGCTCGCCCGCAGACGCGACGTCCAGCCCGCCGACCAGTGGCGCGACGGCGGCGAGCAGCGGGGGATAGGGATTGGCCTTGATCGCGAAATGGATTTCCACGGCCGGCGGCAGGGCCGTGCGCAACGCTGAGATCCGCGCCGCGACGATGGCGGCGTCGTAAACGAACAGCGGAGTGCCGTGTTCGGCGACCCAATCTTCACCGGTGCGACCGCCGACCGTTAACGTGCCGGGCGCGTTGAATTCGGGCGGGATCGGACCGGTCGGCTTCACGCGACACCCCCTCCCCGTTCGTCCTGAGCGTGTCGAAGGACCGTACTTTCTTCGCCGGAAGACAAGATCGGTGCTTCGACAAGCTCAGCACGAACGGAGTCGAGATTAGCGCGCAGGCCCGATCGATCCAGCTTGCCGTTCGCGTTCCGCGGCAGCTCGTCCCGCCAATCGTACCGCGTGGGCTGCATGAAGCTCGGCAAATCCCGCCGCAGCCGTGCGCGCAACGCGTCCTCGCGGCTCGCGTCGCCACGCACCACTACGACGATCGCCTGCCCCAGCCGGGCGTCGGGCACCCCGAACGCGACCGCCTCGGCCGCTTCGCCGCCGGCCATCACCGCCTCCTCGATCTCGGTCGGGCTGATGCGGTTGCCCGCCGACTTTATCATCTCGTCGTCGCGCCCGACGAACCGCAGGAGGCCGTCCGCGCCCTCGACCGCCGTGTCGCCGGACCAGACCGCGGTGCCGCCATACGCCGACCAGTCGGGCGCGGGCCTGAACCGCAGTGCCGTCCGCTCTGCATCGCGCCAATATCCGTGCGCGACCAGCGGCCCGGCGTGGACCAGTTCGCCCGGCTCGCCTGCCGCCGCCCTGCTGCCATCCTCTCGCACGACCATAACCTCCGCAAAGGG
This sequence comes from Pseudomonadota bacterium, assembly GCA_040388765.1. Taxonomy (GTDB): domain Bacteria; phylum Pseudomonadota; class Alphaproteobacteria; order Sphingomonadales; family Sphingomonadaceae; genus Sphingomonas. The sequence continues at coordinate 207,133 of JAZKBG010000004.1, forward strand.
AATCGCGCGGCCGATCGCGTCGGGATGGGCATCGACGAGATCGGGCGCGAGATAGGTCGAGCGAAATGCCTCGGTAAGTCCGTACATCGGGTAAAGATCGGCGTTCGCGAACCGCGCGCGCAAGTCGCGCACCAGTCGCAGCGTCAGCGCGCCGCCGGAATTGGTCAGGCGCTTGAACCTGGCAGCGGTGTCCCCCCACTCGACTTCCAAAAGTTGCACCCACAGCGGCGGCACGCCGGCAAGCGTGGTGACGTCATGGCGCGCGACCGCCTTCACCACATCGCGCGCGGTAAGGTAGTCGAGCGGGATCACGCAGCCACCCGCCGCCCAGGTCGAGAACAGCTGATTCTGGCCATAGTCGAAGCTCAGCGGGAGCACCCCGAGTACGCGATCGTCGGGCGTGATCTTCAGATAGTGCGCGACGCTGATCGCGCCCAGCCACAGGTTCGCATGGCTGAGCATCACGCCCTTCGGACGCCCGGTCGAACCCGATGTGTAGAGGATCGCCGCCAGCGCTTGCGGATCGGCCGACGAGCGCGGCTTCGGATCGCCAGTCCCCGCGCCATCGAAGATCGGGATTTCACCGGTATCGCCGGGTTCGAGACTGGCGGTGCGGCTCGCCTGGCTGACCAGCACGCTCGCGCCGCTGTCGGCCAGGATATGGGCGACCTGCGCGCGCTTGAGCACCGGATTGATCGGGACGTGGACCAACCCGGCGCGGGGTGCAGCGAGCGGCAACAGGCAGGCGTCGCGCGTCTTGGGCAGCCAGCTTGCTACGCGTGCGCCCGGCTCCAGCGCGAGCCCCGTCAGCCACCCGGCCATCCGCGCGACCGCGTCTTCTGCCTGGGCATAGGTCAGCGTCCCGGCGCGATCCTCCAGTGCGATCGTCTCGGGCGCGCCGCGCAGGACGTGGTCGATCGGGAACGGCGTCGGATCGGGCTGCACCATGGCGACACATAGCCGCGATCCGGCCGCCCTTGGCAAGCCGGCTGCCACAAACTACGGGCGAGGCGCAGAAATTGCGGGGGTTCGCGGAACGTGTTGCCAGACGGTGCGCCGGAAATCATCGAAACCGTTCGCGCCGTACTGCGCGACGTGCTGGGCGTGAGCGAAGAGCGCGCGGCGCAATTTCGCGAGGACACGCCGCTGTTCGGCGCATTGCCCGAACTCGATTCGATGGCGGTTGCCGGTGTGCTGACCGAACTGGAGGATCGACTGGGCATCCTGATCGACGATGACGATATCGACGGCGACACGCTGGAGACGTTCGGCGCGCTGACCGGCTTTGCGATGCGCAAGGCGTTGGGGTGATCGACGCCTACGACTGGGCGGGCGGACGCGAGGGCATGCTGCGGCTCGGCCCCGACGACGCGCCGGTCGTGATCGTCGCGCTGCCCCCGTTCGAGGAGGCCAATCGCACCCGCACCTTCGCCGTCACGACCATGCGCGCGCTGGCGGAGCGTGGCGTGGCGAGCGCCCTGCCCGACCTGCCGGGCACCAACGACAGTCTGATCGCCACCGAGGATGCCACGCTGGCGGCATGGCGCACCGCCTTTGCCGCGGCCGCGGAGGCCACCGGCGCCGTCACGAGCGTGGCGATCCGCGGCGGGGCGCTGATCGACACCGAGGCGGCACTCGCGGGGCACTGGCACCTGGCGCCGCAGACCAGCGCGATGCTGGTCCGCGAACTGACCCGCATCCACGACGCAGGCGGCGGGAACAGCGACGAGACCGTGATCGAAATCGCGGGCAACCGACTGTCCCGCCACCTGCTGGGCGAACTGGGTGCGGCCATCGTGTCTCGGGACAGGGTGCGAACCGTCCGATTGACCAATGACGCGCAACCCGCCGACGTGAAGATCGACGGCAGTCCATTGTGGCGTCGCGCCGAGCCGGACAATGACCCCGCGCTGGCCGCGCTGCTGGCCGACGACATCGTCGCATGGGTACGTACATGCGCCGGATGATCGCCTTCCCCTGCACCGGCGAGACGCTGGTCGGTACACTCGACGAAGCGGCGGGGCGGACCGGCCTGCTGATCGTGTCCGGCGGCAACGAGATTCGGGCAGGTGCGCATCGTGGCATGGCCATGCTCGCGCAGAAACTGGCGGAGGCAGGCGTCCCGGTGCTGCGCTACGATCGCCGCGGGATCGGTGACTCAAGCGGGATAAACGCCGAGTTCGAATCGACGGCCGACGACATCGCCGCGGCGGTGCGCGCCCTTCGCGGGAACGGCGTAGCCCGGGTCGTCGGCTTCGGCAATTGCGACGCGGCCAGCGCGCTGGCGCTGTTCCACGCCGACGCGGGCATCGACGCGCTGGTGCTGTCCAATCCCTGGACCGGCGGCGGCGGCGACGACGATTTGCCGCAATCGGCCGCGATCAAGGCGCGCTATGCGCAGCGACTGCGCGATCCGAAGGAGTGGCTGCGACTGCTGCGCGGAGGCGTGAATATCCGCAATGTTTTTGGCGGCTTGCTGAAGGTCGCTCGCAGTGGGTCGGAGGATCGTGGGCTGGTCGACCGCATGGCGACAGCGCTGAAGGCGTCGGGCTTACCGACGACGATCCTGCTGGCGGCGCACGACAACACCGCCGTGGCGTTTGCCGATGCCTGGCGGAAATGTGCGTATGCCACCGATGCGCGAATCGTCTCGCTCGACTCCGCCAGCCACAGTTACGCTGGTGCTGCGGACAAGGACTGGCTGTTCGACCGATTGATCGACGCGACGCTCGAGCGATAATAATCGTGCTCCGGCGCAGGCCGGAGCGTTGGCCGTCATCAGGCTTACGATCGCCAGCACTCCGGCCTCCGCCGGAGCACGGCGGTGGTTACTCCGCCGCCTCTCTGACCGCCTCGAATTCCGCCTCGGCCAGGAATTTCTCGGCGTCCAGTGCCGCCATGCAGCCCGTCCCCGCCGCAGTCACCGCCTGGCGATAGATCTTGTCCATCACGTCGCCGCACGCGAACACGCCCGCCACGCTGGTGCGCGTCGATCCGGTTTCCACCGCGATATAGCCGTCCTCGTCCAGCGCCAGATGGCCGCGGAATAGTTCGGTAGCGGGGTGATGCCCGATCGCGACGAAGCCGCCATCGACCGGAAGCATCGACAGCTCGCCCGTCACCGTGTCCTTAAGCTCCAGCGCGACCAGCCCCTCCGGCTGACCGCCGCCGACGAAGCGGTGGACTTCCTTGTTCCAGAGCACGCTGATCTTCTCGTTCGCGTGGAGCCGCTGCTGGAGAATTTTTTCCGAGCGCAGCGTGTCGCGGCGATGGATCAGCGTTACGTCGTCGCTGTGGTTGGTCAGGTACAAAGCCTCCTCGACCGCGGTGTTGCCACCGCCGATCACCGCGACCTTCTTCCCGCGATAGAAGAACCCGTCGCAGGTCGCGCAGGCGCTGACGCCCTTGCCCTTGAGCAGTTCCTCACTGTCGAGCCCCAGCCATTTGGCCTGCGCGCCGGTGGCGATCACCAGCACCTCGCCTTCGTACACGTCGCCGCCGTCACCGATCAGGCGGAACGGACGCCGGGTCAGATCGACCTCGACGATCGTGTCCCACATCATCCGCGTACCGACATGCTCGGCCTGCGCCTGCATCTCCTGCATCAGCCACGGGCCCTGGATGACCTCGCGGAAACCCGGGTAGTTCTCGACATCGGTCGTCGTGGTCAGCTGGCCGCCGGGCTGGATACCCTGCACGACGATCGGCTCCATGCCCGCCCGCGCGGCGTAGATGGCGGCGGACAGGCCGGCCGGGCCTGAGCCGAGGATGAGCATTCGGGTCGTGTGAGTCGTCATGACCGGCGATGTAGAGATTTTCAGCGCCCGTGAAAGACCGGTTTGCGCTTCCCAAGAAAAGCCATGCCGCCCTCCAGCGAGTCCGCCGTGCCGCGCGCGGTGCGCTGGTCCTCCGCCTCGCGCTGCATCGCCTGCGGCAGCGTCGATTCGAGCGCGTACGCCATGCCGCGCCGCATCAGTCCCAGCGCGACCGTCGGGCCGGCAGCCAGCCGCTGCGCCAGTGCAAATGCCGTATCGTCCAGCGCGTCGTCGGCCACCACGCTGTGGATCATGCCCCAGTCGAGCGCCTTGGCGGCGGGTATGCGTTCGCCCAGCATCACCATTTCCAGCGCCCGCGCCCGCCCGATCAGGCGTGGCAGCATCCAGCTCGATCCACCGTCCGGGACCAGTGCGATGTTGACGAATGCCTGCAGGAAATACGCCGTCTCGCCGGTCACGCAGAAATCGCCGGCGAGCGCCAGGCTGCACCCGATCCCGGCGGCGGGTCCACGCACCGCGGTGACCACAGGCACGGCCAGGTCCGCGATCTGCTGCAACGCCGGATTATACTGGCGTGTCAGCGCGTCGTAGGTCGCCTGCGCCGGATCGGCCGCCTGCATCGACCCGCCCGCCACGTCGGCACCCGAGCAAAAGGCGCGACCCGTGCTGGCGATGAGCACCGCCCGCGCGCCATCAAGGTCGGCCAGCGCGTCACCGATCTCGGCAAAGGCGGCCGGCGTCATCGCGTTCAGCCGGTCGGGCCGGTTCAGCGTGATGACCAGCACGTCGCCGCGCCGCTCGGTCAGGATCGATTCATAGGTCATGCGCTCTCCCGGTCATCGCGATTCTCTATGGTGTCGCATATGCGAGGACGCCGGCCGCGCCTAGCGCGGTTGACCCGCTGCGCGCACAGCGACAATCTGTGGCCGAGCCAATCTCCGGGGGGATCCAGACCATGACCATCTCGCGCCTGCTGGCCGCGCTTGCCTTGTCCAGCGCGATCGTCGCGCCCGCCGCAGCGCAAGGGCGGCCCGCGCCCGCCGCCAGGGTCCTTCCCACCACCAGCTACACGCTGCCCAACGGGCTGAAGGTCATCTTCCACATCGACCGTTCCGATCCGGTCGTCGCGGTGACGCTGGCCGCGCATGTCGGATCGTCGCGCGAGGTCAAGGGGCGCACCGGCTTCGCGCACATGTTCGAGCATCTGTTCTTCCTCAATTCCGAAAACCTCGGCCCCGGCGGACTCGACAAACTGTCCGCGCGGGTCGGCGGCACCGGGGCGAACGGCAGCACCAGTCGCGACTGGACCGTCTACAACCAGGAGGTTCCGAAGGACGCGCTGGAGAAGATGATCTGGGCCGAGGCCGACAAGCTCGGCTATTTCATCAAGACGGTGACGCCGGCCGTGCTTCAGAAGGAGAAGCAGGTCGTCAAGAACGAGAAGCGCCAGTCGGTGGACAACCGCCCCTATGGCCATGTGAACGAGATACTGGCGCAGGCGCTGTATCCGGCCGATCATCCCTATAGCTGGATGGTGATCGGATCGATGGCCGACCTCGACGCCGCGCAGCTTTCCGACGTGCAGGAATTCTATCGCCGCTGGTACACGCCGAACAATTCGACACTGACGGTCGCGGGCGATTTCGATCCGGCGCAGGCAAAGGCGTGGATCGCCAAATATTTCGGCGAGATCCCGCGCGGCGATGCGGCGGCCCGCCCCGCCCAGCGACCGGTGACGCTGACCGCGGCGAAGTCGCTCGCCTATGAAGACGCCTATGCCAAGCTGCCGCAACTGTCGATCGCATGGCCCACCGTCGGCGTGTCCAGTCCCGATGCGGTCGCGTTGGACGTCCTGTTCGACCTGCTGACCGACGGCCGCGATGCCGCGCTGACCAAGGTGCTGGTCGATGACAAGAAGCTGACCGACAAGGTCGACATGTACCAGTGGGACAGCGAGATCGCCGGCGAAGCGGTGATCCAGACGCGCGCCTATGACGGCGTGTCGCTGGACAGCGTCAAGGCGGCGATCGACCAGGCGCTCAAGGGCTTCCGGGTCGACCCGGCCGCACTGACCCGCGCCAAGACGCTGAAGGAGGCGGCGACCTACGCCCAGATCGGCGATGTCGATGGCAAGGCCACGGCGATCGCGCGCTATGAGGCGCAGACCGGCGATGCGAACTTCCTCGACACCTATCTGACCCGCCTGCGCGCGCTGACCCCGGCCGATATCGATCGCGTATTCCGCCGCTATATCGCCGGGCGTCCCAGCGTGTCAGTCAGCGCGGTGCCAAAGGGCCAGGCGAAGCTGGCGCTGGCGGGCGCGACGATGGTCACGCCCGTCACCGAACCGATCGTCCAGGGCGCCGAGGCGGCGGTCGATCAGAACGCCGGGCGCACCGCCTTCGCGCGTACGCCGTCGAAGATCGACCGCGCGAAGGAACCCGCCTTCGGCCCCGCACCCAAGGTGGCCGTACCGGTCGTGTGGCAGGCGACGGCGGCGAACGGACTGGCGATATCGGGGATCGAGGCGCGCGAACTGCCGATCGCGCAGTTCACCCTGGCGTTTCCGGGCAGCAGCGTCATCGACGCGCGCGCATCGCAGGGGACCGCGACGATGCTCGCGCGCATGATGACGCGCGGCACCGCGCGGCGGACGCCCGCCGAACTCGAAAAGGCGCTGCAGGCGCTCGGCGCGCGGGTGGAGGCGACGGTGGACCGCGATCGGCTGCTGCTGTCGGTCTTCACCCTGTCGCGCAATTACGACGCGACGGTCGCGCTGGTGCGCGAGATGCTGCTCGAACCGCGATGGGACGCAGGTGAGCTTGCGCTGGCCAAGGCAGCGGTGACCGCGCGGATCGCGGACAACAAGGCCAATCCACAGGCGATCGCCAATCGCGTCACCGACGTCGTGACCTATGGCAGGGACAGCGTGCTCGGCCGCGACATTCTGGGCACACCACAGACCGTCGCCGCGCTGACGATGGACCAGCTGAAGCGCGCGTTTGCCGACGCCATCTATCCGACAGGCGCGCGGTTCCGTGTCGCCGGCGCGATCGACCAGACGCAGGCGATGGCTGCACTGGCACCGCTGACCGCCGCCTGGACGAGCGCCGCGCCGGCCCCCGGTGAGGTCGTCGTGACCTCGGTCGAGCGACGCAAGCCGCTGTATTTCTATGACATACCCGACGCCAAGCAATCGCTGCTGATGTTCACCGCGCCCGCCCCGCGCCGGTCGGATCCGGCCTATTTCGACCTGTTCGTGACCAACTATATCCTGGGCGGCGGCGGCTTCGCGTCGCGGCTGACGCAGGAACTGCGCGAGGGCAAGGGCTACACTTATGGCATCCGGTCGGGATTGCAGGGGTGGAAGAACGAGGGGCGATGGGCGCTGACCAGTCCGGTGCGCGCGAACGTCACGTTCGAGTCCGCCGACCTCGCGCGCAGGATCGTCGGCGATTATGCGACGACGTTCACCGCGGCGGATCTCGCGGTGACCAAGGGGTATCTGACGAAGAGCCGCGCGTTCCAGTTCGAGACGCTGTCCGACAAGCTCAACCTGCTTGCGCTGGTCGGCGACTATGGCCTGCCGGTCGATTACCCGGCGCGCGAGGCGGCGCAGGTCGATGCGATGACGGTGGACACGGTCCGGTCGATGGCGGCCCGCTATCTGGCGCCCGACAAGCTGTTGTATGTCGTCGTCGGTGACGCTGCGACACAGGCCAAGCGCCTGGACGGCCTGGGCCTCGGCCCGGCGGTTCCGGCGAAACCGCTGATCGAATGACAGGCCACCGATTTGGTAGCGGAGGAGGGACTTGAACCCCCGACCCCAGGATTATGATTCCCGTGCTCTAACCAACTGAGCTACTCCGCCCCATCGGGCAAGGCGCGCCCAATAGGTCGAGTGCGCGGGGCGGTCAAGCGAACTTGTGGCTGGCGAATTTGTGGGCGGAATGCGCCTCCCACGGTCCGTCGCGATACCACCAGCTGGCCAGACCCGCGATCGTCAGCGCTCGACGCTGGAACGTGTCGGCCAACTGGTCGTGGAGTGTGCGGGCAGCCGCCGGCTGGACCTTGTTCTGGATCGTGACGTGCGGTCGCCAGCCCGCGCGGTCCTGCGGGATCAGCAGGCTGGCGAAGGCCGCGGCGAGATCGGCGCGGATATCTTCGAGTTCCGGCGACTCGATCCGAAACGCGACGCCGCGGCCGAGCGACATCACCCCGCCGATCCACGCCCGCGGTGGCGGCTGGTCGCGGGTCAGGTCGGACAGGCGACGCTTGAGTTCCGGGCCGATGTCCGGTGGCAAGTGGTGGAACAACGTCAGGTGCGCGGCGAGCTGGTTGCGCTCCGGCGGAAAATGCCGACGACGCAGGCCGTCGAGATAGGCATGATCCTGCGCGCCGAACGTGGCGGTGACGATGAGGGGGGCCGCCGTCACCCGAACACGGACTTCGGCACATGCGTGATCCGGCACGCCAGGTCCGCCTCTCCACTCGCCACGACGAAATGGTCGCCGCCATCGACGATCCCGGTCGTGAACACGACGTCGTCGAGGTACATCTGGTGCGCGATCGGCGTGGTCAGTGTCGGCGACGGCTCGATCACCGCGGCATGGTCCGTCGCCACCGTGACGCTGGGATCGTCCGCATCGAGGATCGACCAGTAGGTGCGATAGACGCCCACCGCGCCCTTGGGCTCGACGCCGTGCCACAGGCTCAGCCAGCCGCGGTCCGTCAGGATCGGCGGCGCCCCGCCCCCCATTCTGGCCGTCGCGGTCGTCGCGGCATGCGGGCGGATGCCGGGGCGGTCGCATGGCTTCCAGTGCAGCGCGTCGGGTGACGACGCCAGGTTGATCGACGGCCCTGCCCGCCATTCGCTGCCCGGCGGATAGGCGAAGTACAGGTCGCCGAGCGGCCGCGTCTGCGCCCAGAACTTGCCGCCGACCAGCCCCTCGAAAATCAGCATGTCCTTGTTCTGGTGATCGAGGACGATCCCCTCCAGCCGCCAGTCGAGCGCGTCGTCGGATGTGTAGAGCGTGGTCGCATGACGCTCGGGACTGACCGAGCATGTCGTCATCAGATAGCGATCGCCGACTCGGCTGATGCGTGCATCCTCAATACCATAGCACTGATAGCTCGCAGCCGGTGCGATGCTGCGATCATAGTGGATCGCGATAACCGACAGTCCGTCCGGCGACAGTTCGACCGGCAACAGCCAGCTGAGTGAGGTCAGCCCCATGACTTTCCAGCCGACGCCCTTCACGGCGAACCAGCGCGGGTCCGGACTGTCGACGTCCGCCATCGGCCAGGCGTCGAGCACGTAGCCGTCCTCGGTCCAGCGGATCATGCGGATTCGGTCGCCGGCAACTGGCGCGCGCAACGCCTCTGCCACCCGCACCATCATCAGCAGATTGCCGTTCGCCAGCCGCGTCAGCCCGGGATTGAACGCTCCCAGCACGTACGTCTCCGCGTCGAGCTGTCCATGCAGGGGCGACCGGAAGAGGTCGATGTCATCGGGAGTGAAGACCAGGCGGTCGCTAATGTGCTGCATCACCGCCCCAACCGCGTCACGCGACCACCGGTTCCGCCACCTTGGCCAGCAACCGGTCGATCGCCGCCGTCGCGGCGGGTTCGACCAGCGTCGGGGCATGGCCGACACCGGGGATCGTCACCAGTTCGGCCCGCTGGCCCAGCCGCAGCATCATGGCCTCCGCGGTCGCGACAGACAGGATGTCCGATCGCTCACCACGCACGACCAGTACGGGCCGCCCGGCAAGCGCGTCCAGCGTCCGCCACATGTCCGGCCCCGACTCGTTTCCCGGTACGCGGAACGGGTCGGCGATCCGCATGTCATAGTCGAGCACGATGCGGCCCGCCGAATTCAGCCGGTACAGCCGCTTGGCCATCGCCAGCCAGTCCTCCAGCGCATAGCCGGGATAGACGTCGGCATTGCTCTCGGCCAGCGCGCGCGCGGCATGCAGCCAGGTGGGATGCCAGGCATTCTTGCCGACATAGCTGCGGATGCGGGTCAGCCCCGCCTCGTCGATCTCCGGCCCGACATCGTTCAGCAACGCGCCGGCGATCCGCCCGCGATCAGCCGATGCCAGCAGCATCGTCACGATCCCGCCCAGCGACGTGCCGAAGGCGACGAACCGGTCGATCTTCAGCGTGTCGAGCAACGCCTCGACATCCTGCAGATACGTCAGCGGGACGTAGCTCATCGGATCCCTGGCATAGGCGCTGTCGCCGCGACCGCGGAAATCCACCGCGATCACCCGCCATGCCGGCGCCAACCGGGCGGCGATATCCTCGTAGTCGCGGCCGTTGCGGGTCAGGCCGGGGAAGCACAGGATCGGCGGTCGCCCGTCTCCGCCGCCGCCGAAATCGCGGTAGTGCAACCGCAGTTCGTCATTCGACCACCAATGGCCATCGGTGAAGTCACGGTTGCGCGAAGCTGCCATGGCCACCCATATCGCGTCATGGCCGAATTCCCGCAAGTTTATCCCGAACGCACGATCCTCGATCTGGGCGACGCCTTCTACGATCCGGTCGCGCCTGCGGACTTTCCGCAGACCGTCCTGCGCTTCCGCAACGATCGCGCGGCGACACAGGTCGGGCTCGGTGCGCTGGAGGAGCAGGACTGGATCCGTCACTTCGGCCGCTTCGAGCCGTTGCCCGGAAGCCTGACCGAGCCGCTGGCGCTGCGCTATCACGGGCACCAGTTCCGGGTATACAATCCCGACATCGGCGATGGCCGCGGGTTCCTCTACGCCCAGCTGCGCGACGACGCGGGGCGTCTGATGGACCTGGGGACCAAGGGATCGGGACGGACGCCGTGGAGCCGGTCAGGGGACGGGCGGCTGACGCTGAAAGGGGGCGTTCGCGAAGTGCTGGCGACCGAAATGCTCGAGGCGCTGGGCGTCGAGACGTCGCGCAGCTTCTCGCTGATCGAGACCGGCGAGGCGCTTGACCGCGGCGACGAACCCTCCCCGACCCGCTCCGCCGTGCTGGTCCGGCTGAGCCACGGCCACATCCGGATCGGCGCGTTCCAGCGGCTGGCCTATCTGCGCGATCCCGACGCCATGATGCGGCTGGTCGATTACGTGCTGGTCCACCTGCACGGCGACGCGCCCGGCGATCCCGTGCGCTTGTTGCAGAACGTCGTCGCGCGCACCGCGCGGCTGGCGGCCAGCTACATGGCTGCCGGGTTCGTCCACGGCGTCCTCAATTCGGACAACATCAACGTCACCGGTGAAAGCTTCGACTATGGACCGTGGCGATTTACCCCGAACTGGGATCCCGGCTTCGTCGCCGCCTATTTCGACCACGCCGGCCTCTACGCCTTCGGTCGTCAGCCCGAGGCGATCCACTGGGACGTCATGCAGCTGGCTGTCTCGTTGCGCACGATCTGCGATGCAGAGCCGCTGATCGCCGCGCTCGAGACGTTTCCCGATCTGTATCAGCGCGAGGTGACACGCGCGATCCTGTGGCGGCTTGGCGTCATCCCGCGCGGCACCGAGGCGGATCGTGCGCTGGTGCAGGCGATCGAGCCCGCGCTGCGCGCGTCGGACATGGGGATCGACCACTTTTTCTTCGACGCGTTCGGCGGGCACGTGCCAGAGCGTTACGGAGAGGCATTCGCGCCCGTCCGCGCGGCGTTGGTCGGCTACGCGCCACGCAAGGACCGCGCGCACCCATATTGGTCCGACCGCGCATGTTCGATGCTGATCGACGAGGTGGAGGCCATCTGGACCGCCATCGACGCGCACGACGACTGGGCGCCGTTCGGCGCGAAGATCGCCGATATCCGCGCAATGGGAGCGGCGCTTGCCTAGTCCGGTCTTTCGCGGCAGGTAACGGCGCGATGGCATGGCAGGAAATCGTATCGGTCGAGCCGGCGACGGGCGCGATCCTGTGGCGTCGCATGCCCGATTCGGTCGATGACGAGGTTGCGCGCGCGCGCGAAAGCTGGGCCGCCTGGGCATCGCAGCCGCTGGCGTTCCGGATCGAGACGCTGCGCCGCTTCGCCAACGTCGTCCGCCAGCGCGCCGATGCGTTGACCGACCTGATCGCGCGCGAAACCGGCAAGCCGCTGTGGGATGCCCGGACCGAGGTCGAGGCGGTGATCGCCAAGGTCGATATCAGCGTCGCCGCCTATTCCGAACGCACCGGCCAGCGTCGCAGCGAATCCCCGATGAACGCGCGCATGGCGCTGCGCCACAAGCCGCACGGTGTGCTGGCCGTGCTGGGTCCGTATAATTTTCCCGCGCACCTGCCCAACGGGCACATCGTGCCGGCGCTGCTGGCGGGCAATGCGGTGGTGTTCAAGCCGTCGGAAAAGACGCCTGCAGTCGGCGAATTCCTGGTGCAATGCTATCATGCCGCGGGTGTGCCGGACGGGTGCATCCGGTTGCTGGTCGGCGGACCGGACGAGGGCAAGGCGCTGGCCGCGCATCCCGATATCGACGGGCTGTTGTTCACCGGATCGGCGCGCACCGGTCTGGCGCTCAACCGCCTGTATGCCGATCGCCCGGAAAAGATCCTGGCGCTGGAAATGGGCGGCAACAACCCGATCGTGGTGTGGAGCCAGCCCGACCTGCATGCCGCCGCGGTGATCGTCGTGCAGTCGGCCTTCACCAGTTCGGGCCAGCGCTGCACCGCCGCGCGCCGGCTGATCGTCGAGGACGCGCTGGCCGATCCGCTGATCGCCGAGATCGACAAGCTCTGTCGCCGGATGATCGTCGGCGCTCCGCACGACGAACCTGCGCCGTTCATGGGTCCCGTCATCGACAACGACACCGCCGACATGCTGACCGAGAGTTTTCTGGCGCTGATGACGATGGGCGGACGGCCGATCAGGCATCTCGAACGGCCGATCGACGACCGCCCTTTCCTCACCCCCTCGCTCATCGACATGACGGGTGCGAGCGAACGGCCCGACATCGAACTGTTCGGCCCCATCCTCCAGGTCCAGCGCGTGAAGACGTTCGACGAAGCGCTGCACGAGGCGAATGCGACCCGCTACGGCCTGTCGGCGTCGCTCATCAGCCAGGATCCCCGGCTGTACGACGGTTTCTGGGCGAATATCCGCGCGGGCATCATCAACTGGAACCGGCCGACCAACGGCGCCGCCTCCAACGCGCCGTTCGGCGGCGTCGGCTGGTCGGGCAACCACCGGCCGGCGGCATATTACGCTGCGGATTACTGCGCCTATCCCGTCGCGAGCAACGAGGCCGAACAGGCGCGGGCGTCGATAGGGGTTGGGTTGCGGGACATCGACGGGGATCGATAGAGGAGACGGGTCAGAGAAGGCGCGAAGAACAGTTGATTTTCACGCGGAGGCGCGGAGCGGAAAGGGATCGACGTCAGTCCCGCCGCGCCAGCGGCAGCAATCCCGGCTTGTACATTAGCGCGCTTCCGCGCGCGATTTTTCTTCTCCGCGGCTCCGCGCCTCCGCGTGAGCATCCGTTCTTGATCTACTTCGCGCCTTCGCGCCTTCTCTGAACAAACTTGTGCTTCCGCCATCCCAAGCATCACTGGTTTGCGCATGACGCCGCCCAAGCCCATCTCACCGTCATGCCAAGCCTTCTCGACCCCACCGCCCGCGGGCGTGTCATTCTCATCGGCGCCGGGCCCGGCGACCCCGGCCTGCTGACCGTTCGTGCGGTCGAGGCACTGAAGGCTGCGGACGTCGTGGTCCACGACGGGCTGATCGACCCGCGCGTCCTCGACATCGCCCCGCCGACCGCACACCGCATTTCGGTCGCCAAGCAGCGCGCTCGCCACACGCTGCCGCAGGAGGGGATCAACGCCCTCATCATCGCGCACGTCCGGCTGGGCCAGGTCGTGGTGCGGCTGAAGGGCGGCGACCCGTTCATCTTCGGCCGCGGCGGCGAGGAGGTCGAGGCGGTGCGCGAGGCGGGTCTGCCGGTCGAGGTCATCCCCGGCGTCTCGGCCGCGCTCGGCTGTGCGGCGGAGGCCATGCTACCGCTGACGCACCGCGACTGGTCGTCGGCGGTCAGCTTCGTCGCGGGTCAGTGCAAGGGACTGGCCGAGCAGGACTGGTCGGGCCTGGCCGGCAAGGGCCGCACATTGGTCATCTACATGGGCGTCGCGACCTGCCCCGACATCGCAGACAAGTTGATGAACGACGGCGTCGCCCCGGACATGCCGGTCGCGGTGCTCGAAAAGGGCACTCTCGACGGGCATCGCGCGCTGCGCACCCTGCTCGCCGACCTGGGCGACATGGTGGTGCGCGAGAAGGTCGGCAGCCCGGCGATCATCGTGGTCGGCGAAGTGGTGTTGCTGGCCGACGCCGACGACCGGCTCGGGCGACTTGCCGTCCAGGCGGAGATGATCGCATGAAGCTGTTGACCGGAAATGATTTACCGACAGGCGACGTGCTGTGGTGGACCGGCACCGGCTGGTCGCGGCATGTCGAGGATTCGGCCGACGTCGGCGAAGGCGGCGAAAGCATCGCCCGCGCCGAGGAAGGCGCGCGGCGGGTCAACGGCCCGTATGTGATCGACGCCACGGACACGCCAGATGGCCCCCGCCCCGCCCACATCAAGGACCGCATCCGCGCGCTCGGCCCCACCGTACGGCCGGACCTGACGCTGAAACCGGCCGACCCGGCGGCGGGGGACTGGGTGATATGAACAAGCCCTTCTCCCCGTTCGTGCTGAGCTTGTCGAAGCACTGCCCTTCTTTTCCAAGCCGTGCGCAGAAGAAGGGCAGCCCTTCGACAAGCTCAGGGCGAACGGATGTTGTGAGCCATTCCAATGTATAAATACGACACCTACGACCAGGCGATCGTCGATGCGCGCGTCGACGAGTTCCGCGATCAGGTCGCCCGCCGCCTGTCGGGCGCGATCAGCGAGGATCAGTTCAAGCCGTTGCGGCTGATGAACGGCCTGTACCTGCAACTCCACGCGTACATGCTGCGTGTCGCGATCCCCTATGGCACACTCGACAGCCGCCAGATGCGGATGCTGGGCCACATCGCGCGCAAGTACGACCGCGGCTACGGCCATTTCACCACCCGCCAGAACATACAGTACAACTGGATCAAGCTGGAAGAAGCCCCTGATATTCTTGCCGATCTCGCGATGGTCGAGATGCACGCGATCCAGACGTCGGGCAATTGCATCCGCAACATCAGTTCGGACCAGTTCGCCGGGGCTGCCGCGGACGAGGTGACCGACCCCCGCCCCTGGGCCGAATTGATCCGGCAATGGAGCACGTTCCATCCCGAATTCAGCTACCTGCCACGCAAGTTCAAGATCGCGGTAATCGCGTCGGACACCGATCGCGCGGCGATGCGGCTGCACGACATCGGCATCCAGTTGGTGGAGCGCGATGGCCAGATCGGCGCGCGGGTCTTTGCCGGCGGCGGCATGGGTCGCACACCGATGGTCGCACCGGAAATCAGCGACTTCGTGCCCGCTTCGGATATCCTGTCGTATCTCGAAGCCGCCCTGCGCGTGTATAATCGCCACGGCCGTCGCGACAATATCTACAAGGCGCGGATCAAGATCCTCGTCAATGATCTCGGCGCGGCGGAATACGCCCGTCAGGTCGCCGAGGAGCATGTCGCGCTGAAGGCCTTGAACCTCGATCCGCCCCAGGCCGAACTCGACCGCATAGACGCAATGTTCGCAGCACCTGCATTCGAGACGGGTGCATCCGATGCGGTCGATCGCACCGACCCCGACTTCGCCGTCTGGCTCGACCAGAACACGCACGCCCACAAGGCGCCCGGCTACAGCATCGTCACGATCAGCCTGAAGCCGATCGGCGGCATTCCCGGCGACGCGTCGGCTGAACAGATCGACGTGATGGCCGATCTTGCCGAGCGCTACAGCTTCGACGAATTGCGCGTCACCCACGCGCAGAACATCGTCCTGCCGCACGTCCGCACCGCCGACCTGCCCGCCGTCTGGCGCGCGCTGCGCGAGGCGGGACTGGCCGACGCGAACCTGGACCTCATCAGCGACATCATCGCCTGCCCCGGCCTCGATTATTGCAGCCTCGCCAACGCGCGATCGATTCCGGTCGCCCAGAAGATCGCCACGCGCTTCGCCGACAGGCAACGCGACATCGGCGAGTTGAAGCTCAAGATCAGCGGCTGCATCAACGCCTGCGGCCACCACCACGCCGGCCACATCGGCATATTGGGCGTCGATAAGAAGGGCGTCGAGAACTATCAGTTGCTGCTGGGCGGATCGGGTGCGGAGGACGTCAGCCTGGCGAAGATCACCGGCCCGGGCTTCTCCGAAGACGGCATCGTCGATGCGGTCGAGAAGGTCACCGACCTGTATCTCGCCCGCCGCGAAGGCGAAGAGCGCTTCCTCGACACCTACCGCCGGCTCGGCATGGAACCGTTCAAGGAGGCGATCTATGGGTGACCTGCTGCACTATCGCGATAGCGACCCACAGGAACAGCCGGCGGTGACGCTGGAGGCCTTCCTCGACCAGCCAGATGCCGGCGCGGTCCGGCTGGAATCCGGCGACGACGCGCGCGCGCTGCTCCCGCACCTGTCGCACCTGACCTTGGTCGAGGTCGCCTTCCCGACCTTCCGCGACGGGCGCGGCTATTCGGCCGCGCGGATTCTGCGCGAGGCGGGCTATGAGGGCGAATTGCGCGCACAGGGCGACGTGCTGGTCGATCAGATCCCGCTGATGCGCCGCTGCGGCTTCGACAGTTTCGCGCCCGAGGCTCCGGTAGACAAGTCAGTCCTCGCCCGTACGTTCGATCGCTATGCCGACGTGTACCAGCGCGCGGCGGACGATCGTGTGCCCGTCTGGCAACGGCGTCATGGCTGAAGCCGCCCGCCGTATCGACACGATCGACCTGACCCCCGCCTTCACCGCCGCCGACGCCACGGCGATGGAGGCGCGGTTCGCGGGCGTTTCGACCCAGGACATGCTGGCCGAACTGATCGGCGGCGAACTGAAGGGGCGGATCGCAGCGGTGTCGTCGTTCGGCACGGAGTCAGCGGTGCTGCTCCACATGATCGCGCAGGTCGATCGCGACGTCCCGGTGATTTTCACCAATACGCAGAAGATGTTCGGCGACACTCTCGCCTACCGCGATGAACTGTCGGAGCGGCTGGGCTTCACCGACCTGCGTGTCTATCGACCCGATCCGCGGCTGCTGGCCGCGAAGGACGCGACCGGACTGCGCTGGTCCTATGATCCCGACGGATGTTGCGACCTGCGCAAGGTCGAGCCGCTGCGTCGCGCGCTGGTGCCGTTCGATGCGTGGATCTCCGGGCGCAAGGGCTTCCAGTCTGGCACCCGCCGCGCGTTGCCGCGGTTCGAGGAGGACGAAGGCCGGCTAAAGCTGAACCCGCTAGCCAGCTGGGACAAGCCCGCGCTCGACGCCTATTTCGCCGAGCACGACCTGCTGCGCCATCCGCTGGAGGCGCAGGGCTATGCCTCGATCGGCTGCTCGCCCTGCACCAGCAAGGTCCAACCCGGCGAAGACCCGCGCGCAGGCCGCTGGCGCGGCTGGGACAAGGTCGAATGCGGCATCCACGTCGCCACCGATGGCGACCCGGAACAGCCGAGCTTCTGACAGGACGGCGAGTGGTCGGGGAGACAGGATTCGAACCTGCGACATCCTGCTCCCAAAGCAGGCGCGCTACCGGACTGCGCCACTCCCCGACGGTGTGCGGACGCGCCTAGCGGACCGAGACCCGGCACGCAACCGTCGCGGCCGGTCATTGCGCAGCAAAGGATCGACGACATGGGCTTTGCCCATGGCGGGCGTGGGGAAAGGCCTTGCGCCGCGGCAAAGCCGCGTTGTCGGTCGCGGCTGTGGCCGCGCCGGCCGCAGCGCCGCCGAAGCGCGTCGCAGCTATGCTGCGACTTGCGCGGCGCTGGTGGGCCCGGCAGGACTTGAACCCGCAACCTAGCCGTTATGAGCGGCCAGCTCTAACCAGTTGAGCTACAGGCCCACAGCGCCCGTCGTCGATACGGACGCCGGCGAGTGTGCGCAAGGGATCGCCGCCAGCAGTTCCGTCGCTCCCACCGAGTGGACGCCGAGCGTGTCGAGCAGGCCGATCACGCCATCCCACCAGTGCCAGAACAGCGACAGATCGGCATCGCTGCGGACATAGGGAGTGTGGCCCGGGACCAGCGTGGGCGAGTGGAACGAGAGATTCAGCAGCGGCAGGCCGTCGCCGACGACGATGCGCACCGCCTCCAGAGCGTCGCGCAAGGGCATGTCCTCGGGCGTCAGCGCGACGCGACCCAGCATCCGGCCGCGGGCCAGCGCGCCGGTCAGGCGCGGCACGGTCGCGGCGATGCGATCGAGAGCAGGTCCGATCGATCGTAGCGCGCCGGTGTAGACGGTGGTCAGCGGCAGCTCGACAAGCCCGCTATCCCCGATCGCGAATGCCGCATTACCGATCGCGCCGTAATCGGGGCCGCCGCCCGACGAATAATCGTATCGCGACCGCATCGAACTGTCGATCGCGTAGCCCTGCGCCGCCAACAGCCCCATGGTGTTGGGACCCAGGCCATAGCGGCCGGCGCGATAGATGCGGGGGCGCTCGCCGAACGCGTCGGCGATGGCCTGCGTCAGCACCAGCAGCTTGGCTGCCTCCAGATCGCGCGGCAGGTTGCCGGCAAAGCTGTTGGTCGCACACACGTCTTCATCGAAGGGCGGGTTGACCCATGGGTGCAGCTGCGTCCCGATCGCCGTGCCCGCCGTCTCCAGCGCCTGCCTGACGTTCGCGATCGCCGCCGGATCGGTGGCGATCGGATGATCGACCAGCAACGCCAGCGGCGCGCCGAGATCGGCGAAGCGCCGTGTCGCCGGGGGCAGCGCCGCCGACGCGGATATCGCGCGATTTGACCGGTCGAACGGTGCCGACCAGTCGAATTCCTCCTCGGTATCGACGAAGATCGTGTAGCGCTGGCCGAAGCTTGCGGGCCACGCCACCCGCAGCGCCGGCGACGGGGATGACGGGCGAAACGTCCGATCCACGAAGTTCAGCGGGTCCCCGCCCGGTCCGCCGGGCGCATGGCTGCGGCCGGGAGGTACAGCGTCAGCGTCCGCTGGCCGATCGTCAGCCGGCCGCCCATCTCGCAGGCGAGATTGCGCACCAGCCGCAGGGCGAAGCCGATGCCCAGCAGCGACGCGGGACTGTCCTCGTCGTCGATCGCCAGCACTGCGTCGCCGGGATGCGCGTCTAGCGCGCGGGAGCGCGTGATCGCCAGGCCGACCTGACCATCGATGCCTTCGAACACGCGGACCGCGATGACCTCCCCTGCCCCCGCCGCGCCGATCATCGTGCCGAGCAACCGGCTCAGCAGCCGATCAACGGCACGAACGTCAGCGCTGATCGCCGCATCTTCGACCGGCAAGCCGAAACGCGCACCACGGGCCGCCGCCAACGGTGCCAGATCGCCGGCGATCCGCGCGAGCAGAGGGCTCAACGCGACACTCTCGGGATGCAGCGGCAGCGCCGTCGCCTCGATCCGCGCCGCCGCATCCAGATCGTCGATCGCCGCCAGCAAGCCACCCGCGTCGCCGCGCATCGCGACCGCCTGGTCACGATAGGGTGCGGCGACGGGGCCGAGCAGCTGGTGCTCGATCATCTCGGAAAATCCCGCGATCGCATTGGTTGGTGTGCGCAGTTCGTGGACCAGCTGGCGCAGCGAGTCCGCGGACGGCGTGTCGTCGCGGTTCGGCGCGACGCGTTCGTGGCGCTCGGGTCGCCGGCCGCTGCCGCGATATCCCGTGAACCGACCGGTCGCGGCATCGAATGCAGGCACTGCACTCACGAGCCAGCGTCCGGCGGCGTGGCCCGCGCCGGCGATCACCAGATGCGCGTCGGTGAAGCGGGCGCGGCGGCGATACGCTCCCGCTGCGGCACCATCGACCCCGGCCCCGCCGGGTGGCGCCTGTCGCGCAATCGACAATCCGACGAACGCACCGCGCGTGACGCCGTCGATCCAGCGGATCGTACCCGCCGCGTCCGTTTCAAACCGGAAGCCTTCGGTCGCGGGTACCGGCGGGGGCGTCGGAACCGCCGATTGGGCCGCCTCCTGCCGGCGCTGGAACGCCTCCAGCCGCGCAACGACGTCCGCGATGCGGAACGTTCCCTCCTCGACCGGCGGCGCTTCGTTGTCATTCTCGCGCCGCAGCGCCTCGGCCACGAGCGGCAGCCCGAGTGCGATTGAGCCGACCGTGACGAACGGACCCGGATCGACCACGGCCTCGACCGGCGGAACGACCGGGTGCGGGACGGATGGTTCGGGCGCCGGGACGGCCGGCACCAGCACGTCGTTCGCCGCGACCGCATCCGTCCCGATCACGAAATCGACCGGACCATAGCTCGACAGGCCTCGCAGAACCTCGGGCGGCAGGTCGCGGCGGTGGCGCAGCACGGCCCGCGCGGTCGGCGTAAGCTCGGGCAGCAGTGCGATCCAGTCGGCGGGGTCGAGCGTCGCGCTGCGCAGCACCGGCGCCGCGACGGCAATGTCGTCCAGAGCGAGGAGGCGAACGAGAGCGGCCGGCGGAGCGGCGCCGAACAATGCCCGTGCACTGGCGGCGCGTACCGGCAGTGGCACGTCGCGACGGATACGATCGAGCGTGGCGACGACCCAGTCGTCCACCGGCGCGCGCCCGCGACCGACCAGATCGACGATCTGCCGCCAGGCCGCCTGGAGCGACGCCGGCGTCGTCAGGTCGCTGGCACGGACCGTTTCCAGTGTATCGTCGAAGCGCAAATCGCCAATCCCCCAGGCAACGGCACGGATGCGCGTCGTAACGAATTCTTAACCGCGCCACGCCGCCAAAGGGAACCACGAATTTTGCCCCGTGCGAATGTGGGACAATTGCGTTTGCGCGCAATATTCTTATCGTGATGCGATCGAATCATAGAATATGCGAAGGTGGCGACGATGGCGTTCGACCGGATCGACCGACAGATTCTGGGCTTGTTGCAGGACGATGGACGCATGACCAACGTCGAGCTTGCCGAACGCGTCGGGCTGACCGCGCCGCCCTGCCTGCGGCGGGTGCGCGCGCTTGAAGAGGAAGGCGCGATCCAGGGCTATCATGCCGCGCTCAACCCCGCGAGCCTTGGCTACACGATCACGGTCTTCGCGATGGTCAGCCTGAAAAGTCAGGCCGAGGCAGACCTGACCGCATTCGAGCAGCATGTCGCAACGATTCCGGAGGTCCGCGAATGCCACATGCTGAACGGGGAAATCGACTTCATCCTGAAGATCGTCGCCACCGATCTGCGCGCGTTCCAGGAACTGCTGACCACACAACTGACGCCGGCGCCCAATGTCAGCCATGTGAAGACGTCGCTGACGATCCGCACGGCGAAGTCGATGCCCGGGATCCCCGTCGCCTGACATGAAAAGGGCGACCCTGCGGCCGCCCCTTCCCGGTTTCAGGCTCGTGCGGCGACGATCATGACGCTGCGGCCGGCGGCGTCGACGCACCACCCGCGTTCAGATACTGCAGCCAGAACGCCGCGATATCCTTGCGCGGGCCCGGTGCGGTGATCGCGTTGAACGCAGCCTTCGCCTGCTCGGTCTGACCCGCCTGCGCATAGGCGGCACCCAGATGCAGGTTCAGTTCCGACGCGTCGATGCCGCCCTTCTGCTGCGCCAGCAGATACAGTTCGATCGCCTTGGCGGTCTGGCCGATGCCCAGATACGCGTCCGCCGTCCCGAGCGCACCGCGGCCGTTCGACGCGGCGCGCGCCTTCGCCTCCGCGGGAGCCAGCGACGTCTCGAGCTTCAGCGCGGTGTTGACGTCCGTCATCAGTCGCGTCGCGATCGCGTCGCCGGCCGGGATCTTGCCGGTCGCGCGCCCCTCCTCGAGCACGGCCTTCGCCTCGCTCGGGAAGCCGCCCAGGTTGGTCAGGTCGGCATATTCCAGATAGTCGCCACGATCGGCCAGCGACTTCGTCGCCCGCATCAGGCGGAACAGGTCGATCTGCTGACCGCGGTCCAGCTTTACCGCCGACCCGCTGCGCGAATCGCGATACAGCAGGATCGACTGGCGCCAGTTCGCCGGCGTCGGATAGGCGGCAAGCTTCTTGCGCGACCAGACGGCCAGCGCCGACGGATCGGTCTTGTAGACGCGCGCAATGGCGTAGTTATACCAGTCCTCGGGCGACTTGCGGCCTGCGGCGGCATCCTCGGCAATCGCCTTTTCGATCGCGACCAGGCCGCCCGAGACGTTACCGGTCTCGATCATGGCACTGGCGATGTGCAACTGCAGGTTGTCGTTCTTGAAGCCGAGTTCCTGCGCCTTGTTCAGAAAGGGCAATGCCTCGGCATATTTCTTCTGCTGCATGGCGACTTCGCCGCGCAGGAAGTTGTACTGGCCCAGCGCCGCCGGCGGCGTCCGCGGATTGGCCAGCAGGGCATCGAGCATCGGCGTGAGCTTCGCGATCTCGTTCGACGGCGCGGTGGCGGCGAGCTTCAGCGCGTTGACGAAGTATTTTTCATCGTCGCTGGCAGCCAGCGGTTCGGCGATGGCCAGCTGCGCCAGAGCAGTCGGATAATCCTTGGCGGCGATCGCGGTCTGCGCTGCGGCGATCGGCTTGCGGATCGCTTCCGACAGCTTCGGTCCGGCTGCCGCCTTCTCGTCCTTCTTCTTCTGCGCGGCGGCGGGGGCGACCGCGACCGTCGTCGCCATGCCGGCCGTCAGTGCCGCGCCCAGCGCCAGCTTAGAGATGAACTTCATGATCTCGGAATCTCCTCATGCGAGCCCTGTCGTCGGGGTTGACCCGCTAGTAGTTTGCGTCACGCCCGCGGGCAAGCGGTGCCGGGACGCTCCAATGACGCCGCGACACTGAACGGGTTTTGAACGACTTGGCTGCATGATACGGTCGGCGAAGGCGGGGAGCGGTACGCGACGATGAAGCATTCCAGCATCGAGCGCCGGGCGCGCCACGCCGCCGTCGCGATGCTCGCGCTGGGACTGAGCATTGCCGCCGGGGCGGGTATCGCGCGCTGGGTCGTCGCGGGCACGACGGACTATTATCGCAGCCCGACCGATGCGCTTGGTCGTCCCGCCTACGTGCGAAACCAGCCGGTCGCCGACACCCTGTGGCAGCGTCAGGGACTGGGCGACGCCGTGTCGCCGCACGATCAGGCGGCGGTCAATTCCACCGCGACCAGCGCGCAACCGGCATATCGCTCGGCCTCGGGTTCGTAGAGCTTGCTGACTGCGAAATCGCGTCCGGTCAGCCGCGGCTCGCCCAGCCCGCTCACCTTGAACGTCCCCAGCTTCTCCTCGCGCGGCAGCATGCCGTTGCGCGCGACGGTGATCGCATCGACATAGAGCTCGCCATGCCGCGTGTAGGCAACATGCGGTGCCAGCACGACCTTGTCGCGGTTGTACGTCGCGTTCACGCAACGCTGCTTGACGATCGCGGCGAACATCGTCGGCACTGCGCCCTGCGGCACATCCTGTTCGTCGTCGAGGGAAGTTGAACGGAACATCAACTTTGATATAGCGCCGATGCTGCATCGCAGCAAGAAGCCGTGTGGCAAAAAATCCGGCCGCGTCGCTCGTACGCCGGCGGGCGGAACGCCGGGACGGATCGGCTCGTTCTAATGCGACACATTTCTGCTCGGAGTAGCGACATGCCCTTCATCAAGACCCGCGACGACACCGACCTCTATGTCAAGGACTGGGGAGCCGGTCGTCCGGTGGTGCTGATCCATGGGTGGCCGCTATCGTCCGACATGTGGGATGCGCAGGCGATGGCGATCGCGGATGCGGGATTTCGCGTCATCGCCTATGACCGCCGGGGCTTCGGCCGGTCGGGCCAGCCGTGGACCGGCTATGATTACGACACGCTGACCGACGATCTGGCCGACGTACTGGAGGCGACCGGCGCAACCGAGAACGTGACGCTGGTCGGCTTTTCGATGGGTGGCGGCGAAGTGGCGCGCTACATGTCGCGCTATCAGGGCAAGGGCGTGGTTTCGGCCGCGCTGCTCGGCTCGGTGGTTCCCTATATGCTGAAGACCGACGACAACCCGAACGGTGTGCCCGAGGAGACTTTGCAGGACATCGCCGCCGGCATCAGGAAAGATCGCGCGCATTTCTTCCGCTCGACGTTCCTGCCGCAATTCTTCGGGGTCGGATACATCTCCAGCCCGGTGAGCGAAGAGGTGCTCGACGCAAACTTCAACATCGCGATGCAGGCCAGTCTGAAGGCCACACTGGCCTGTGCCGATTCATTCGGTCACACCGACTTCCGCCCAGACCTGGCGTCATTTTCGGTGCCGACGCTCGTCATCCACGGCACCAGCGATCAGACCGTGCCGATCGACGCCACCGGGCGCGCCGCCGCCAAGGGCATTTCGGGCGCGCAACTGGTCGAGTATGACGGGGAGCCGCACGGCTTCGCCGAGACGGCCGGCGAACGACTGACCAAGGACCTGCTGACGTTCCTCGGCGATCCGGGACAGCGCAGCTTCGTCGCGGCCAATAATTCGTCGGACGCCCTCGTCGTCTGACGCATTGCGCGGCGTCGTCCGCTCCGCCTAAGAGCCGAGCATGGACGGCGCCGCCCCCCACCCCTTCACGATCCACAATTTCCGCGCCTATTGGCTGGCGCGTTTCGCGACCACGCTGGCGCAGACCGCAATGGTCATCGTCATCGGCTGGCAGGTATACGACATCGCGCGCCGCACGATGAGCGTGAAGGAAGCCGCGTTCCAGCTCGGCCTGATCGGCGTCGCGCAATTCCTGCCGCTGCTGCTGCTTTCACTGTTCGCCGGCTGGGTCGCCGACCGGCTCGATCGACGCTGGATCGCGCGTGCCGCCGTCGGTCTGGAGGCCGCGTGCGCGCTGACCCTGTGCTGGCTGACCTATCATGGCCAGATCGCGCTGCCCTGGCTGTTCGGCATCGCGGCCCTGTTGGGTGTCGCGCGCGCGTTCGCCGGTCCGGCGCTGGGCGCACTGTCGCCCAATCTCGTTCCCAAGGTCGTGCTCCCGACCGCGATCGCGCTGAGTTCGATCGCGTGGCAGAGTGCTTCCGTGGTCGGACCGGCACTGGGCGGGTATCTCTACGCCGCGACGTCATGGCTGCCCTATGCGGTGTCGGGCGCGTTGTTCAGCTTCGCCTTTGCGATGCTGGCGCTGATCGGTCCGGTGCCGCGCAGCGCGATCAGGAGCATGCGCAATCCCTGGTATCAGATGATCGACGGACTGCACTATGTCCGGCGCAACCGGCTGGTGCTCGGCGCGATCAGCCTCGATCTGTTCGCGGTGTTGCTGGGCGGGGCGACGGCGATGTTGCCGGTCTACGCCCGCGATATCCTGCAGGTCGGTGCCGAGGGCCTGGGGCATTTGCGCGCCGCACCCTCGATCGGTGCCGTGGTGGTCGCGGTGCTGTTCGGCATCCGTCCGCTCAAGACTGGTGTCGGGGTGAAGATGCTGGTCGCAGTCGCCGTGTTCGGTGTCGCCACCGCGCTGTTCGGCCTGTCCGCGCCACTGTTCCTGCCGATCTTCGGCGCGTCCGCGATCGGCAGCGACTTCGCGCCCGCGGTCGTCTTCGCGCTCGCCTGCCTGTTCGTGGTGGGGGCGGCAGACATGGTGTCGGTCTATGTCCGACAGTCGCTGATCCAGCTCTACACCCCTGATGAGATGCGCGGCCGCGTCGGTGCGGTATCCACCCTGTTCATCTCGGGATCGAACGAACTCGGCGAGGCCGAATCCGGCTTCCTCGCTGCGCTGATCGGGCCGATCGCGGCAGTGGTCGCCGGCGGCATCGGCGCGGTCGGCGTGACGATCCTGTGGGCGCGGATCTTTCCCGAACTTCGTGCCGCGAAGACCTTCGATCCGCCCGAACAGCCCTTGAACCTCGACCCCGATGTTCCCAATCCAGTATCGACCCCTGCGAAAGCCAGCTCACAAGCGAGGAATCCGTCATGAAGGCTCAATCCGTCCTCGAAACGATCGGCAACACCGCCCACATCCGCCTGTCGCGCCTGTTTCCCGATGCCGAAGTCTGGGTGAAGTCCGAGCGATCGAATCCCGGCGGATCGATCAAGGATCGCATCGCGCTGGCGATGGTCGAGGCGGCCGAAGCCTCGGGCGATCTGCAGCCGGGCGGCACGATCGTCGAGCCGACCAGCGGCAACACCGGCGTCGGCCTGGCGATGGTCGCGGCGGTCAAGGGCTACAAGCTGGTGCTGGTGATGCCCGAGAGCATGTCGCTGGAACGCCGCCGGCTGATGCTGGCCTATGGTGCGAAGTTCGACCTGACGCCGCGTGAAAAGGGCATGAAGGGCGCAATCGAACGCGCGATCGAGATCGTCGAGGCGACGCCGGGCGCATGGATGCCGCAGCAGTTCGAGAACCCTGCCAACATCGCAGTGCACGTCCGCACCACCGCGCAGGAAATCCTGAAGGACTTCGCCGACACGCCGATCGATGCGATCGTCACCGGCGTCGGCACCGGCGGTCACATCACCGGGGTTGCCGAGGAGCTCAAGCGACACTGGCCCGCGCTGAAGGTCTTCGCGGTCGAGCCGGCGCTGTCCCCGGTCATCTCGGGCGGCCAGCCCGGGCCGCATCCGATCCAGGGCATCGGCGCAGGCTTCATCCCGCGCAACCTGCACACCCAGGCGATCGACGGCGCGGTCGAGGTCGATGCCGCCGACGCCAAGGAGATGGCGCGCCGCTCGGCTGCCGAGGAAGGGCTGCTGGTCGGGATCAGTTCGGGCGCGACGCTGGCCGCCATCGCGCAGAAACTGGGCGAGCTGCCGGCGGGCAGCCGCGTACTGGGCTTCAACTACGACACGGGCGAGCGCTATCTGTCGGTCCCGGATTTCCTGCCCGAGGCGTAACGTCCGCCCTGCTCTTGCCCGACGCCGGCGATCCGATATGATCGCCGGCGTCGGCGGGCATTGCCGGGGGGACCATGCGCTCTGCGTTGATCTGTGCCGGCGTGATGCTGGCGATGCTGCTGTTGTGGCCGATCGCGTTCGCCGGTCCCGCAGCCGAGCGACCGGCACCGCCGGCGGCCGCGACCGTGACGCTGCCCATCCCGCCGCCGACACTCGCCGTGATCCGTGTCGCCGCCCGCCCCCGACCGTTCGACGCGCCGGTCGCTGGCGGGCCATCGTGCTTCGCGCGCTACCAGAGCCTGTACGACAGCTGCGCGGGCGACGAGGCAAAGGCATGCCGCCTGATCGCGATCGAGCGGTGGGATATCTGCGAGACGACTGGGCGCTGGACCGGTCCGGCGACGGACGCGATTTCGCATCCGTGACGTTTCGCGCTAAGGGCGCCGTACCAGATCTTCCGGAGAGCCGGGCGCGCGCCGAGTCCTTCGCCGCGCGCCATTCGCACACATGACCCCCGACATCCCCCGCCCCCTGCCGCGCTGGATCATGCTGGTGCTGGCCACGCTCGTGCTGGCGGCGCTCGCGATCCCGCTGGCGCTCGTCCGCACCGCGCCGCACATCGTGCCCGCCGCGAAGGTCGCCGCCGCGCGCCCGCAGCGCGTGGTGCCGAAGGCCGAGCTGCCGCCGGTCGAGCCGACCGCCTTCGTCGATCTCGCCCCCAAGGACGCGCGCGAGTTCAATGCCACCGTCCCCTTTTCGACCGCGCCCAACCCCGCGGCGCGCCCGTTCAACATCTCCGGCAGTCCGGAAAGCCAGTCGCGCGCGGTCGATTGTCTCGCCGCGGGCGTGATCTATGAAGCCGGCGACGACGCGGTCGGCGAAAAGGCGGTGGCCCAGGTCATCCTGAACCGCGTCCGCCACCCCGCTTTCCCCAAGAGCGTCTGCGGCGTCGTCTTTCAGGGGTCGGAACGGCGCACGGGATGCCAATTCACCTTCACCTGCGACGGCGCGATCATGCGCGCAGTGCGGCCGGAGGCGTGGGAACGCGCCCGTTATATCGCGCGCACCGCGCTGAACGGCCGGGTCGATGCCCGCGTCGGCCACGCGACGCATTACCATACCGACTGGGTGGTGCCCTATTGGAGCAGCAGCCTGGACAAGATCGTCGAGGTCAACACGCACCTGTTCTTTCGCTGGACCGGCTGGTGGGGCACGCCGCCGGCGTTCTCCGGCCGCTACACCGGCAGCGAGCCGGCGATCCCGCAACTCGCCCGCCTGTCGGAGGCGCATCGCACCGCGTCCGAAGCGGCGGGGCTGTCCACGGCGCTGCTCGATCCCGCGCTGATGGAAACCGGCGCCATCCCGAAGGGGCTGGAGCAGGATACCAACACGTTCCTGGTCACGCTCGACGCCAAGCTGGCGCCCGAGAGCCTGCCGGCACTGGCCGCGCGCGCCTGTGGCGACCGGCCATATTGCAAGTTCATGGCGTGGAGCAGCAAGGCCGCGACGCCCGCCGCGCTGCCCGTCACCCCGGTCCAACAGCGCGCGATGTCGTTCAGCTATCTGCGCGACCGCGCCTATGGCTTCGAGAAGGCGCTGTGGAACTGCGCGGAATTCAAGCGCGCGGAGCCGACGCAGTGCATGAAGGCGCAGGTGTCGATCACGATGGCACCGCCCCCGCCGACCAACTTCACCTATGACGCCACGCCGGGGTCGGCCCTGCGCGCGATCGCGGGTGCTCCGCCGGGGGCAAGCGTGGTCAAGCCGTCCACGCCCGATCCGCTGACCGGCGTACGGCGCAAGAGCGATCCCACCGCGCCGGTGCCGATGGGCGATCCCGCCCCGCCGCCGCCGGTGGTGCGCAAGACGGCTCCGGCCGAGGCGCGCAAAGAGCCCTGACCTTCGGTTGCAGCCGTCACCGTCGTCACCACACCGCCGTCATCACACCGCCGTCATCCCCGCGAAGGCGGGGATCAATAGTCGCTGAAGTCTGTCAATCTTACGACGTTCAGCGACTATCCATTTCCGCCTTCGCGGGAATGACGATCGATAGGTTACCCCGTAATCAAGCCGCGGCAAACATCTCCGGCTCCAGCGCCATCACGCTTTCCGCCCCACCCTCGATCTTGCGGCGCAGTGCGCCGGCATCCGGCAGGAACCGCTCGGCAAAGAAGCGCGCGGTCACCAGCTTGGCGTTCAGGAACTTGGCATCGCCCTCGCCCGCGGCGATCATCCGCGACGCAGCCGCCATCATCCGCAACCACATCAGCCCGACCGCGACCAGGCCGGTCAGGTTCATGTAGCTGTAGGCGCCCGCGCCGACGTTGTTAGGGTTCTGCATGCCATTGGCCATGAACCACATGGTCGCGGCCTGCATCTCGCCCAGTGCCTTCTCCAGCTTGGCCGCGAAGTCCGCGGTCGTCGGGTCACTCTTGGCGGCGGCGCATTCCTCGGCGACCAGCTTGAAGAACGCCTGCACCGCGCGGCCACCGTTCTGCGCCAGCTTGCGGCCGACCAGGTCCATCGCCTGGACGCCGTTGGTGCCTTCGTAGATCATCGCGATCCGGGCATCGCGGACATACTGTTCCATGCCCCATTCGGCGATATAGCCGTGGCCGCCATAGACCTGCTGCGCGTTGGTCGCGATGGCATAGCCCCAGTCGGTGCCAACCCCCTTGATGACCGGGGTCAGCAACCCGATCAGGTCGCCGGCCAGTTGCTTCGCCGCATCGTCGGCTGCGACATGCTCCAGATCGACCTGCAACCCGCCCCACAGGCAGAGTGCGCGCAGCCCTTCCGTCATCGCCTTGGCTTCCATCAGCATGCGGCGGACGTCGGGATGCACGAACAGCGTATCCGCCTTCTCGCCCGGCTCGGCCGGACCGGTCAGCGCGCGGCCCTGCCGCCGGTCGTTCGCATAGTGGACGGCGTTCTGATAGGCGACCTCGCCGATCCCGAGGCCCTGAAGACCGACGCCGAGGCGCGCGGCATTCATCATGATGAACATGGCGGCGAGGCCCTTCATCTCCTCGCCGACCAGCCAGCCCTTGGCTTCGTCGTAGTTGAGCAGGCAGGTCGAATTGCCGTGGATACCCATCTTGTGTTCGATCGACCCGCACATCACGCCGTTGCGTGTCCCCAGCGATCCGTCGTCGTTGACGAGGAATTTCGGTACGACGAACAGCGAAATCCCCTTGCTGCTGTCGGGCGCGCCGGGCGTCTTGGCCAGCACCAGATGGATGATGTTGTCGGTCAGGTCGTGCTCGCCGGCCGAAATGAAGATCTTGGTTCCGGTGATCGCATAGCTGCCATCCGCCTGCGGCTCGGCCCGGGTCTTGATGAGGCCCAGGTCGGTACCGCACTGCGGCTCGGTCAGGTTCATCGTGCCGCCCCATTCGCCCGACACCATCTTCGGCAGATACTTCGCCTGCTGCTCGGGCGACCCCTTGGCGACCAGCGCCGCGATCGCACCGTGAGCAAGGCCCGGATACATGGCGAACGCCATGTTGGACGAGATCATGAATTCCTGGAACGCGGTCGACACGACGTGCGGCATGCCCTGACCACCGAACGCCTCGGGCGCCGACAGCGTCCCCCAGCCGCTCTCGACGAACTGCTTATAGGCTGCCTTGAAGCCATCCGGCGTCGTCACGCTGCCGTCGGCGTTGCGGACGCAGCCCTGCTGGTCGCCCGACAGGTTGATCGGGAACAGCACCTCGGCGACGAACCTGCCGCCCTCTTCCAGCACCGCCTCGACCACGTCGGGGGTCGCGCCAGCGAAACCGGCGTGGTCGGCATATTTCTCGAGCCCGATGACGGCATCGAGGACGAAGCGCGTGTCGCGGACGGGGGGCGTGTACTTTGGCATGGTCAGTCCTTGTGCGAAGTCATGGTCTTGAGCAGCGTCACGAACTCCTGGAGCTCGGCGATCGCCGCGTCGATGTCGTGTTTCTGGCGGGTCAGCAGGTCGATGCGGTCGCGGCATCGCTCCAGCGTGACCTGCCGCTGCACCTGCCGCCCGTCGCCGATGTCGTAGAGGTCGATCATCTCGCGGATCTCGCCCAGCGAGAATCCGACCCGCTTGCCGCGCAGGATCCACGCCAGCCGGGCGCGATCGCGTTGCGAATAGATCCGCTGGAGGCCGCGCCGTTCGGGCGCGATCAGCCCCTCGTCCTCGTAGAAGCGCAGGGCGCGGGCAGTCACGCCGAATTCGGCCGACAGGTCGGATATGGTGAACTGCTCGCGGTCCGGGTGGGCGGCGATCGGAGCGAGGGCGACATGGGACGCGCTGCGGTGCATGGCCGCCGCATAGCTTCCCTTTACGTTAAGGTCAACCGCGTCTGGGTCAGCCGGCGCAGGGCAGCCGCCCCACCGCATCCCGCATCGTCGCGGCCTCGGCGGCGGACTCGCTCAGACGAATCGCTTCCAACGCGGCGAACGAGGCACGGCGTCCGCAGAGTGTTTCGCAGGCTGTCGGCAGCCCGACCGGAAACGCGATCCTGTCGCCGTCGAAGCGCGCATCGAACGCGCACCCCTGCCCCAGCGTCACACGCAACCGGTCGCCCGATCGCGTGGCCGTCCCCGCCCCGCTACAGCCGATGCCGTCTCCGTAATCGACATAGGCGCCGATCCGGTACGCCGACCCCTGACGCACGATGCACACCCGGTCGGTGTCGCGCGCATAAAGCCCGACGACATCGACGTCCGACGGATCCCGCACCAGGCCGCGCAACACCGCGGCCGTCTCCAGATCGGGCGCGCGCACGTCGGATACGCCACGATCCGCCCGCGGGCAGCTTGCCAGCACGGCCAGCGCGGCGAGGGCGAACGGCCAGCGCATCACGGAATGCGGACCAGCGCGCCACCCTCGATCCGCCGATAGAAACAGCTGCGCTCACCCGTGTGGCAGGCGGGGCCGGCGGGATCGACGCGCAGCCACACGGCGTCCTGATCGCAGTCGATCCGCAGTTCGACGACGCGCAGCACGTGGCCCGACGTCTCGCCCTTCTTCCACAGCCGCCGGCGGGACCGCGACCAGAAGACCGCCTCGCCTCCCGCGATCGTGGCGGCGAGCGCATCGGCATTCATGTGCGCGACCATCAGCACGTCCCCGGTGGTCGCGTCCGTGGCGACCGCCGTGACCAGGCCGGCGGCGTCATATTTCGGGGACAGTTCGAGGCCGGTTTCGCGCGGGTCGGTCATCGCCACCGTGTAGCGGACGGTGGCCCGCGCAAGCAACGCCAACGGCTTGGTGAAATATTGACCCTCGCCACGGCAAGGGGAAACCGATGTCGGCGGAACACCAGACATTCCATCCCGGCGACACTGCCGACGCGCACTCACCTCGCACCTCAATCGACTGGCGACGACGCTCGTCGAGGTCGCCGAAAAGGTCACCCGTCGCGTCGGTGATCCGCCGAGCATTCGCTAGGCACCGTCAACCGCCCGTTCGGATCGCCTTGACCAGTTCCGCCTTCGACATGGCCGACCGCCCGTCGATCCCGATGTCTTTCGCCTCGTCGTACAGGTCCGCCTTCGTTCGATCCTCCAGCGGGGTGCTGTCGTGATCGAGCGTACCCGCCGCCTTCGCATTGGCGATCCGCGCCGCCTTTTCCTTGGGCTGGCCCTGCTTCAGCAATTCCTCGTACAATGCATCGTCCTTGATCGACGGGCCGTGATCCTTCGCCATCGCGCTGAACTCCTTCGCGAAGCGAAACGCGGCAGGGCGTTTGCGGGATGCATGACAAACACGCGACAAAGCGACTTCGCCGCCCTATATGCCCGCTCGGACCGATCAGCCCCCACGCGAAGGCGCCGATGCTCACGACACACCCGTTCGACGACGACAAGCTGCGCGAAGAGTGCGGTATCTTCGGCATTTCCGGCGCGGAGGGTGCAGCCGCGATGGTCGCGCTGGGCCTGCACGCCCTGCAACATCGCGGGCAGGAGGCCGCCGGCATCACCAGCTGGGACGGCCGCACCTTTCACACCCACCGCGCGATGGGGCATGTCGCGGGCAACTTCGACCGTGACGAGGTGATCCGCGCGCTGCCGGGCACCACAGCGTGCGGGCACGTCCGCTATTCGACGACGGGCGAGACCGCGCTCAGGAACGTCCAGCCGCTCTATGCCGAGCTGGCCAGCGGCGGCTTCGCGGTCGCGCACAACGGCAATATCTCGAACGCCGCGCGGCTGCGGCGCGACCTGATCCGCTCGGGATCGATCTTCCAGTCGACCAGCGATACCGAAACGATCATCCATCTGGTCGCGACGTCGAGCTATCGGACGCTGATCGACAAGTTCATCGACGCGCTCAAGCAGCTCGAGGGCGCCTATTCGCTGATCTGCATGACGCCCGAGGGGATGATCGCCTGCCGCGATCCGCTCGGCATCCGCCCGCTGGTGATGGGCAAGCTGGGGGACACGGTGATCTTCGCCTCCGAAACGGTCGCGCTCGATGTGGTCGGCGCCGATTTCGTGCGCGAGGTCGATCCCGGCGAACTGGTCATCGTGAAGGGCGCGGAGGTCACTTCGCACCGCCCGTTCACCAAACACGCCGCGCGGCCGTGCATCTTCGAGTGGGTCTATTTCTCGCGGCCCGATTCGATCGCGGACGAACGCTCGGTCTATTCGGTGCGCAAGGCGATCGGCGCGCAACTGGCGATCGAGGCGGGGGTCGAGGCCGATCTGGTCGTGCCGGTGCCCGATTCGGGCGTACCCTCGGCGATCGGTTACGCGCAGCAGTCTGGCATCCCGTTCGAGCTCGGTATCATCCGGTCGCACTATGTCGGGCGCACCTTCATCCAGCCGGGCGACAAGGTCCGGCACCTGGGCGTCAAGCTGAAGCACAACGCCAACCGTGCGCTGATCGCAGGCCAGCGGATCATCCTGATCGACGATTCGATCGTGCGTGGCACCACCAGCCTGAAGATCGTCCAGATGATGCGCGACGCCGGTGCGGCGGAAGTCCATATGCGGATCGCATCGCCACCGACGCGGCACAGCTGCTTTTACGGGGTCAACACGCCTGAGCGGTCGAAGCTGCTGGCGGCGACGCATGACCTTGAAGAAATGCGCAAGTATATCCAGGCCGACAGCCTGTCGTTCGTCAGCATCGACGGTCTGTACAAGGCGCTGGGCGCGCAGGAACGGCCCAGCGTGAAGCCGGGCTATTGCGACGCGTGCTTCACGGGTGACTATCCGACCTCGCTGACCGACCAGGACGAAAGCGTACCGGTCGATCAGTTCGCGCTGCTCGAAGAGCGGATGAGCTAGGCTGACCAAACCGTCATCCCCGCGTAGGCGGGGATCAATAGTCGCTGACCAGGGTGACTTTCACTGAATTCGGCGACTATCGATTCCCGCCTTCGCGGGAATGACAATGACATGGAAATTGCGATGACCGATCTCTCTCTCGCCGGCCGCCTCGCCCTTGTCACCGGGGCGAGCCGCGGTATCGGGGCCGCGACCGCGCTGGCGCTGGGTAAAGCCGGCGCGCATGTCGTGCTGACCGCGCGGACGCCCGGCGGGCTGGAGGAGATCGAGGAAGCGATCCACGCCGCCGGCGGCAGCGCGACGATCGCGCCGCTCGACCTGACCGACGCCGACGGCATCCCGCGCCTGGCCGCGGCGATTTCGGAACGTTGGGACGCGCTCGACATCCTCGTCCTCAACGCCGCGCAACTCGGGTCGCTCAGCCCGGTGTCGGCGTTCGATGCCAAGGAAGTGTCGAAGACGTTCACGCTGAACGTCAGTGCGCAGGCCGCGTTGATCGGATCGTTCGACGCGATGCTGCGCAGTTCGACCGCGGGCCGCGTGATCGGGCTGACCTCCAGCGTCGGCCGCAGCCCCCGCGCCTATTGGGGGATGTACGGCGCGTCCAAGGCGGCGTTCGAGAATCTGCTGCTGACCTATGCGGGCGAGGTCGAGGGCATGAGCAAGGTCCGCGTCGCGATCGTCGATCCCGGCGCCACCCGCACGAGGATGCGCGCACGCGCCTATCCGGGCGAGGATCCCGCCAGCGTCAAGCCGCCGGAAACGGTGGCGGCGCGGATCATGACGCTGTTGGAGCAGGATTTCGAGACAGGGGCGTTCGTGCGGGTGGAGTGAAGTCACCTACGCCGCTCGTGCTGAGATTGTCGAACCACTGCCCTTCGTGCCGCATCAGCGTCGCTCGCGGATCACAGAACGGCGCTTCGACAAGCTCAGCACGAACGGGATTAACGGCCGGCCGCCGCCACCAGCTTCTCCTGAAACGCCGCGCGCTCCGCCGACAAGTCGCGACCGGTGGCCCGTGGCCATGCGCTGACCATCGCGATCACCAGCTCGCGCGCCGGGTCGATCGTGATCGACTGGCCGAAGATGCCGTTCGCACCGAACCGTCCGGCGGGATAGGTCCACCACTGATAGCCGTAGCCATATCCCGGACGCCCGATCGACGCCTTGGCCGCGGTCGCCTGGGCGAACCAGTCCGGGCGAACGATCCCCCTGCCGCCGTCCAGCGCCAGTTGTCCCATCCGCACATAATCGCGCAGCGACACCGACAGGCAGCAGCCGCTGACTTCCTGCCCGGTCTGATCGACCATCCAGAAGGCATCGGCTTCCATGCCGTACGGCTTCCAGATCTTTTCGCTCAGATACGTCGCCAGCGGCTTCTTCGTCGCATTGCGCACGAGTACGCCGATCAGGTTCGTCTCGCCCGTCTTGTACACCCATGTCTCGCCAGGTGCGGTTTCTCGCGGCAGCGTGCGCATATAGGCGACGGTCGGATCCTGCCCCGCGGGTACCGGGCGCGAGAACATCGCCGCCACGTCGGATTTCGGATCGGTATAGTCCTCGTTCCAGCGGACGCCCGATGTCATCGTCAGCAGTTGCGCGATCGTCACCCCGTCATAGCCGCTGCCGACCAGTTCGGGGATATAGCGGGTGACCGGTTCATCGACCGATCGGATGAAACCGTCGCGGATCGCCGCACCGACCAGCGTCGAGGTGAACGACTTGGCGACCGAGAAACTGGTCCAGCGCCCTTCGCGCGTCAGCCCGCGGGCGTAGCGTTCCAGCCGCACCTTGCCGTCCTGTACGACGATCAGGCCGGCGACATTCTGCGACGCCATGAACGCATCGACGTCGGCGGTCGGAATCGGCAGTGGCCGACCGGCGGGCAATGGCCGCACGCGCGATCCGCGCTTGACGACGTGACCCGGGAACAGCCGCTCCATATGCGGAAAATTCGCGTCGCGCTGTGCCTGGGACCAGAACAGCACCTCGGCGCCAACCTGACGCAGTTTCGCTTCGCTGGCGGGCGTTACCGCCACGGAGCCCGATGGCGCCGTTGTCTGGGCGCACCCGGCCAGCAGCAGCGCCGCGATCGTCAGAAAAGCCTTCATGCCCCCTCCTTCACCAGGGTCACCTGCAACACGTCGATGCCGCGACCCCGAAACCCGCCCTCGCAATACATCAGATAATAGCGCCACAAGTCAATGAAATCGCGATCGAATTCGACAGGAAGCCGTCCCGCCTTCCACGCTGCGTCGAACCGCTCGCGCCACATCCGCAGCGTGTCCGCATAGTCGATGCCGAATGCCCGTTCGTCGCGCCACGCCAGCCCGGCGCGGTCGGCCAATCCGCGGAATTCGTCGCGCGCGATCAGCATGCCACCGGGAAACACATATTGCTGGATGAAATCGACGTTGGACGCGTAGGATTCAAAGATCGCATCGTCGATCGTGATGAGCTGGATCGCCGCCCGCCCGCCGGGTTTCAGCACCCGCGCGATCGTGGACAGATAGATCGGCCAATATTCGCGACCGACCGCCTCGACCATCTCGATGCTCGCCACCGCGTCGTAGGTGCCGGTGACCGCGCGATAGTCGGTCAGGATGAATTCGGCCCCGGCGGGTACGCGCGCGTGGGAATAGTCGCGCTGTTCGGTGGACAGGGTGATGCCATGAACGCGCCGACCACCCGCGACCGCGGCCTGTGCGAACGATCCCCAACCGCAACCGATCTCCAGGATCGAGTCGCCCGGTCCTGTCCCGGTGCGCTCCAGCACCGCGGCCAGCTTGGCCGCCTGCCCGTCCTCCAGAGTCATGCCGTCGCGGGGAAACAGCGCGCTGGAATAGGTCATGCTCGCATCGAGCCAGGGCGCGTAGAAGTCATTTCCCAGATCATAGTGATAGGCGATGTTGCTGCGGGACCGGTCCGGCGTGTTGCGCCGCAGCCAGTGGCGCAGCCGCCGCAACCCCTTCGACCACGCCTTTGCCCGCGCCGCCTGCCCCAAGGATCGGCGATTGCGCATGAACAGATCGAACAGCGGCACCGGGTCGGGGCTGGTCCAGTCGCCCGCCGCCCACGCTTCGTACCAGCCTGCCGATCCGCCGGTCGCCAGCCGGACCAGCGCGCGCCAGCGAACGACGTGGACAACCGGCAGCGGCCCGTCGGCGCGTCCACCTAGCATCCGGTGCGTCCCGTCGGGCAAGGTCGCGTCGATCCCGCCGGCGTCCAACCCCCGGTCGATGCGGTCGAGCAGCCGGTGAAACACGGGTGCAAACGGCGTCAGCCAACCCTGACCGGCGGCGCGCTGCGCGCGGCTGACGGGTCGGCGCCCCCTGTTCCGCGACTGCGCATCCATGGATCGCGCTCAATCACGTGCCCCGGCACGATGCAAGTGGGTTGTCAGCGCGCCGCCCGCCCAGCCTCCAGTGCACGCGCGCGCGCCTCGCGGTGGCCGATCAGCGGCTTGGGATAGGTTTCGGGGTGGCACCCGGCCGTCTCGGGATCGTGGATCGCCGCGTCGGACAGGTCCGCCAGTTCGGGTACCCATTCGCGGATATAGCCGGCGGCGTCGAATTTCTCCGACTGCACCAGCGGCGCCATGATGCGACCCCACATGTTGGAATCGATTCCCGTGCCGGCGACCCATTGCCAGTTGACGGCATTGTTGCCGAAATCCGCATCGACCAGCGTGTCCCAGAACCAGCGCTCCCCTGCCCGCCAGTCGATCAGCAGGTGCTTGATGAGGAAGCTGGCCGCGATCATGCGGACGCGATTGTGCATCCATCCGGTCGCCCACAGCTGGCGCATCCCGGCATCGACGATGGGATAGCCGGTGCGCCCCTGCTGCCATGCCGTCAGGTCGGCCTTCGCCCGCCGCCACGGCAACGCATCGAATTTTTCCCGCCCGTTGGTGTCGCCATAGTCCGGTCGGTCGAGGATCACGCCACGGGTGAAATCCCGCCACGCCAGTTCCTTGTGAAACGTCAGCGCCGCCCGCCCCCCGCCGACGCGGTGCCACACCTCGCGCGGCGAAATCTCGCCGAAGTGCAGGTACGGCGACAGGCGCGAACTGCCGTCGATCGACGGCATGTTGCGGTCGGTGTCATAGTCGGCGATGCGATCCCCGAACGCTTTCGCCTGTTTACGCGCGGCGTCTTCCCCCGGGGTCCAGATGTCGAATCCCTTCGACCAGTCGGGACGGGTCGGCAGCAGCTTCCAGTCGGACAACGTATCGCTTTTAGGCCACTTCGCGGGCACCGGAATCGTGCGCGGCATCGGCAGCGGTTTGTCGGGCGGCATGCGCTGGTTGAGCGCCTTCCAGAACGCCGAATAGACCTTGAACAGGCCGCCCGAACCGGTCGTCACGTCTTCGATCGGGGCGAGGTGGTTGCCGTCGTGCAGGGTCAGGCGGTCACCGAGCGCGGCCTCTGCCTTGCGCCACCACGGCTCGTAATGACGAATGGCGTGGATGGCGGTTGCCCCGGTTTCCTCGCACAACTTCTGAAGCTCGGCGACCGCATCGCCGCGCCGCAGGATCAGGCGAGATCCCTTGTCCTTCAGCGCCTTACCGAACGCGTCGAGCGCGTGATGCAGATACCAGCGCTGAGCCCCGCCCATCGCCCATTTGCCGGACGCATCGTCGTCGAGGGTATAGACCGGGATGACCGCCCCGGCTTCCACTGCGGCGATCAAGGCGGGCTGGTCATGAAGGCGGAGATCTTGGCGCAGCCAGAGCAGCACAGATGTGGTCACGCAAACTCCGTTCGTTTCGAGCGAAGTCGAGAAACTCTTTCCCGCCTTGCAATCTCGGTTTCTCGACTACGCTCGAAACGAACGGTGGGTCCAATTCAGACCGTGTGAGGTTCCTTATCGACCATCCACGTTTGCCCCTTGCTGACCAGCTTCTGCAAGTCGGGCGCCTTGCCTTCAGCGACCTCAGCATTCTGGCGGATCACCGCGCTGTCGAAGGTCGGGGCGGGATCGTCGTACAGTACGCCCAGCGCCATCGGGAATGGCCCGAATTCCATCTCGACCAGCATGTGCGCGACAGCGCGGTTGCGGACGTTGTGGACGATCACGCCTGCCGCCGCCCAGTCGCCGTCCACGATATCGACGACCTTCAGGCTCAGTGTCTCGATATCGAGCGCCAGCCCCTTCGCGCCGCCGCCGAAGATCATCGGCTTGCCGTCCTCGACCCACAGCTGGTTCGCCGCGGCATTGGGCTTGGCGGTGAAAGGCGCGAACACGTCGTCGTTGTAGACGATGCAGTTCTGGAAGATCTCGACGAACGCCGCGCCCTGGTGCGCATGCGCCGCCTTCAGCACCGCGGGCAGGTTCTTGTTCACGTCGATCGCGCGGGCGACGAACCGCGCGCCCGATCCCAGCGCAAACGCGCATGGCGTCGCGGGGCGATCGACCGATCCGAACGGGGTCGAGGGCGATCGGGTGCCGACGCGGCTGGTGGGCGAATACTGCCCCTTGGTCAGGCCGTAGATCTCGTTGTTGAACAGCAGCACCTGGCAGTTCAGGTTCCGCCGCAGCAGGTGCATCGTGTGGTTGCCGCCGATCGACAGCGCGTCGCCATCGCCGGTGATGATCCATACGTCGAGGTCCGGATTGGCCAGCTTCACCCCCGTCGCCACCGCCGGCGCACGGCCGTGGATCGTGTGGAAGCCGTAGGTTTCCATGTAATAGGGGAAGCGCGACGAACAGCCGATACCGCTGACGAACACCGTATTCTCCGGCTTCACGCCGAGCTCGGGCATCGTCCGCTGCACCGCCTTCAAGACCGCATAGTCGCCGCAGCCGGGGCACCAGCGGACTTCCTGATCGGTTTCCCAATCCTTGGGGGTGGACTTGGTGATGGGAGTCATGTCGTTCATCGGTCTTGCTTCCAATTCCCCTCTCCCACTTGGGAGAGGGAGGGGCCCGGCCCGCGCAGCGCGTGGGAGGGTGAGGACTGGGATGACGAGCAACCTGCCCTCACCCTTTTTGCGCGCCTTCGGCGCTCCCCTTCCTCTCCCGCCGGGAGAGGGATCAGGGATTCACGGCCTCGATACTCGGCAATTGCGTGTCGTTGGCCGGCACCTCGCCGCCCTCCTCCCCGCCGGTGAAATACGCACTGATCGCCGCTTCGATCTCGGCGATGCTGAACGGCTGGCCCGACACCTTGTTGAGCGGCACCGCGTCGATGAGGAACTGGTCGCGCAGCACGGTCTTGAGCTGACCGGTGTTCATTTCCGGTACCAGGATATGCTCGTAACCCTTGAGCAGGTCACCAAGATTTTGCGGCATTGGCCAGATGTGGCGAATATGGATGTGGGCCACGTCCAGCCCGCGCCTGCGCGCGCGGCGCACCGCCTGGTGGATCGGGCCGAAGGTCGATCCCCAGCCGACCACCGCCAGCTTGCCGCCCGCCTCGCCGAGTTCGACCGCCTGGTCGGCGATGTCGATGCCATCGACCTTGCCCTTGCGGATATCGGTCATCGCCTGGTGGTTGGCAGGCGAGTAATCGAGGTTGCCGGTGTCCAGCGCCTTCTCGATCCCGCCGATCCGGTGGAGCAGGTCAGGCGTACCGGGCTTGACCCACGGACGCTTGAGCTTGTCGTCGCGGCCATAGGGCTTGAAGCCGTCGGTGGGCACCTCGGTCAGATACTCGACGGGAAACGGCGCATAGGTGCTCATGTCGGGCACCTTCCACGGTTCCGCGGCATTGGCGATATAGCCATCGGTCAGCAGCATGACCGGGGTCATGTACTGGACGGCGATCCGCACCGCCTCGATAGCACAGTCGAAACAGTCGGCGGCGGAGCGCGCGGCGATCACCGGCATCGGCGCATCCCCGTTGCGGCCGTAGACCGCCTGGTAGAGGTCCGACTGCTCGGTCTTGGTGGGCAGGCCGGTCGACGGGCCGCCGCGCTGCGAATTGACGATGACCAGCGGCAGTTCGGTCATGATCGCCAGGCCCATCGCCTCGCCCTTCAACGCGATGCCGGGGCCGGACGAAGAGGTGACGCCGAGCTGTCCCGCGTAGGACGCGCCGATCGCCGACGCGATCGCGGCGATCTCGTCCTCCGCCTGGAAGGTGGTGACGCCATATTCCTTCAAGCGCGACAGGAAGTGCAGGATCGCCGACGCCGGCGTGATCGGATAGCCGCCGAAGAACATCGGTACCCCGGCCAGCTGCGTCCCCGCGACCAGCCCCAGCGCGATCGATTCCGCGCCGGTCACCGTGCGGTACAGACCCGGCTCGGCGGGCGCGGCGGCGACGTGACGCTGCGATATCCCCATCGCGCCCAGTTCCGCCGTCTCGCCGTAGGCATGGCCCGCGTTCAACGCGGCGATATTGGCCTCGGCCAGTTCGGGCTCCTTGGCGAACTTCGACTTCAGCCAGTCGATCAGCGGCGCGCGGTCACGATCGAACATCCAGAGCGCCAGCCCCAGCGTCCACATGTTCTTGCAGCGCAGCGCTTCCTTGTTGCCAAGGCCGAACGGCTTCACCGCATCGAGCGTCAGCTGCGAGATGTTCAGCCGCAACAGCTGCCACTTGTTCAGCGAATCGCCGTCCAGGGGGTTGGCATCATACTTCGCCTTGGCGAGATTGCGGTCGTTGAACTCGCCCTCGTCGGCGATGATGAGGCCACCGGGCTTCAAGGCCTCGACGTTCACCTTCAGCGCGGCGGGGTTCATCGCGATCAGCACGTCGGGCGCGTCGCCCGCGGTTTCAATGGCGGTCGATCCGAAATTGATCTGGAACGCCGACACGCCGAACAGCGTCCCCTGCGGCGCGCGGATCTCGGCGGGGAAATCCGGGAAGGTGGCCAGATCGTTGCCGGCCAGCGCGGTGGACAGCGTGAACTGCCCGCCGGTCAGCTGCATGCCGTCGCCGGAGTCGCCGGCGAAGCGGACGACGATCGCCTCTGCTGGCGGATTGGCCGATGCCTCCGAAGGCGTCAGCTCGTGAATGGCGGTGGCCATGAAAATTCTGTCCTGCGTAATCGAATGCCGCGCTCTCTAGCCGGGGCGTCGTGCGGATTGAAGGTAGAACGGTTCGCACCGGGTGCAAATGCTTCTTTCTCCCGACCGCCCTTCTAGAAAAAAGAAGATCGATCACGCAAAGGCGCGAAGGCGCGAAGATTTCAGCCCGGGGCGCGACCGATCGCATCAGCGCCATCGACCGGAGTCGCCGCAATCCGATCAGAAGCCGCGAGCGCCGCTCGCTGGCCGATCGGGCAACGCTCTTCGCGGCTTCGCGCCTTTGCGTGAACCAGTCTCTTCGTTTTCAGACACCCCGCCGAGCGCCAGGATCGACGCGACGTGGCGTTCCGCGACTTCGGCCATGTCGCTCCCGTATCCGCCGCCCAGCGTACTGGCCAACGGCAGGCCGCAGTCGCGCGCCAGCAAAGCGATCCAGCGGTCACGCACCAAAAGCCCCTCGCGGCTCAGCGCCAGCCGCCCCAGCCGGTCGCCGGCCCAGGGATCGACCCCCGCCTGATACAGGATCAGGTCGGGCGCGAAGTCGGCGATCAACGGCGGCAGGGTGGCGGCAAGCGCCGTCATATAGCCGTCGTCGTCCACCCCGTCCGGCAACGGCACGTCGAGCGTCGATTGCGCTTTCCGCGCGGGGAAGTTCTTCTCGGCATGGATCGAATAGGTCGCGATGTCGGTGCGGCCGGCGGTCAGGCTGGCGGTGCCGTCGCCCTGATGAACGTCGCAATCGACGATCAGGACCCGCCGCCCTTCCGCGGCCAGACGGATGGCAGCGATGGCGAGGTCGTTGAACACGCAATAGCCGGCGCCGGTATCGGCCAGCGCATGGTGGCTGCCGCCCGCGGTGTTGGCGGCATAGCCGCGTTCGATCGCAAGCCTTGCCGCCAGATAGGTGCCGCCCGGTACCGCAAACGCCCGCGTGGCGACCAGCGGCGTGACCGGGAATCCGATGCGGCGCTCCTTGACCGGAGGCACGCGCGCCTCGGCGACTTCGGCGACATATTCGGGATCGTGCACCGCCTCGACCCAGCTTCGCGGCATCGGTTCGGGAACATGCCAGTCGATCGCCGACCCCAACGCCAGCAACAGGTCGCGCACCGTGGCGTTCTTGCTCGGCCCGCCGCGCGGCGCGACCGGCGCGACATAATCGGGATGATGGACGACGGCGATCACGCTGCCTAGGTAAGCGGCCGAACCGACGTTCGCCAGCAGGAGAGCCACCCGATGTCCGATCCCTTCGTTCGCCTCGACGTCCGTGGCTTCCTCGGCATGCTGGCCGCGATGCCCGGCCCCAAGATGCACGAACTCACCCCGCCGCAGGCGCGCGCGCAATATGTCGCGATGAAGGATCTGGTCGATCTGCCGCAGGGCGACCTCGCGACGGTCCGTGACGTCATGATCCCGGGGCCGGCGGGCGACATTCCGGCCCGGCTGTTCGATGCGAAGGATCGCCGCGAGCCCGGACCGATCGTCGTCTTCTATCACGGCGGCGGCTTCGTCATCGGCAGCAGCGACAGCCACGCCGGCTTCTGCGCGGAGATGGCGCGGCTGCTCGACCTGCCGGTCGTGTCGGTCGATTACCGGATGGGGCCCGAGGATCCCTGGCCCGCCAGCCCCGACGATGCGGAGGCCGCAGCGCGCTGGATCGCGTCGAATCCGGCCGACCTGGCCCGCACCGCGACCAGCCTGGTCATGGCCGGCGACAGCGCGGGCGGCAACCTGGCGATCGTGACCGCGATGGCGCTGCGCGACGCACCGGCAGCCGTACCGGTGATCGCGCAGCTGCCGATCTATCCCGCCACCGACACGTCGAAGCCCTATGCCTCCTACGACCTGTTCAAGGATGGCTATCTGCTGACCAAGGAATCGCTGGCCTGGTTCGAGGCGGGCTATGCCGCGGACCATAATCACGTCCGCACATCGCCGCTGCTGGGCGATTTGCACGGCATGCCACCGGCCGTCGTGGTCACCGCCAGCCTCGACCCGATCCGCGACCAGGGTCGCGCCTATGCCGCCGCGCTGGTGGCTGCCGGCGTACCGACGGTGTTTCGGGAAGCGGTGGGGAACATCCACGGCTTCATC
This sequence comes from Pseudomonadota bacterium, assembly GCA_040388765.1. Lineage (GTDB taxonomy): Bacteria > Pseudomonadota > Alphaproteobacteria > Sphingomonadales > Sphingomonadaceae > Sphingomonas. Next base: position 251,100 of record JAZKBG010000004.1, read on the forward strand.
ACGCTGCGCAAACTGATACCCTCGGCTGTCGGCGACGTTGCGGGCATGATGGTCGCGCTGAAGGCGGTGATCGTCGAGGCCGAGGCGCATCGCGTCATGACCCAGGCCAGCGCGGCGTGAGCGACCTGCCCTATCGCCCCTGCGCCGGCGTCATGATCCTGAACGACGCGGGCCGGGTGTTCGTCGGCCAGCGGCTCGATTCGGCGGTGGAGGCCTGGCAGATGCCGCAAGGCGGGATCGACGACGGCGAAGCCGCGGTCGACGCCGCGATCCGCGAAATCGGCGAGGAAACCGGCATCTTGCCCGACCAGCTGACGCTGCTGGCCGAAGCGCCGGACGAGCTGTTCTACGATCTGCCTGAGGATCTCGTCGGCAAATTATGGAAGGGCAAGTGGCGCGGCCAGCGGCAGCGCTGGTTCCTGTTCGCCTTCACCGGCACCGACGCGGATGTCGACATCCAGACGGCGCATCCCGAATTTCGCGCCTGGAAATGGGCCGATCCGGCCGACCTGCCCGACATGATCGTGCCGTTCAAGCGCGACCTGTACCGCGCCGTGCTGGCGGCGTTCGACGAACCGCTCCGCACTCGCGCCGAAACGAGGCCGTAAAACGGCCGCGTTTCTGCTATCGATACCGCTATCATGCGCGCTGCCCTGATCCCCCTGTCGCTGCTGCTGCTCGCCAACAGCGATCCGGTGGTCGTGCCGGCGGCCCCGAGCGATACGGTCGAGATTCCCGCGCCGGTCAAGGCGATGCTCGATGCGGCGATGGCGTCGGGCAGCGAGAGCGAGGTCGCGACAATCGCGAAATATGCGGCCGGTGCCGCGCCCGAAGCCGGCGATGCGATCCGCAAGATTGCCAGCACGTGGAAGGACGAACGCCGCGCCGCCGCCGACCGGACGCTGCGCGAGGCGGGGTTCTTCGACCTGGTGCGCGGGCGTGTCGAACTGGGCGGCTTCGTAACGACGGGCAACACGCAGAACGTGGGGCTGACGCTGGGCGCGGACCTGCGCCGCGAAGGCTTCGACTGGCGGCACAAGTTGCGGTTGCTGGCCGAATATCAGGAAAGCGCCGGCGTCGTCAGCCGCGAACATTATCTCGCGTCCTACGAACCCAACTACAAGGTCGACGACCGGCTGTACGTCTATGGTGCCGCGCAGTTCGAGGCGGATCGCTTCCTGGGCTACACCGCGCGCTACTCGGGGTCGGCGGGGGCCGGCTATTCCGCACTCAAGTCGCCGGCGGTCACGCTGGATGTCGAACTGGGCCCGTCGTTCCGCCGCACCGCGTTCACCGACAGCACGACCGCGCGCGAGCTCGGTGCCCGCGGCAGCCTGGACTTCGACTGGCGGCTGTCGCCCGGCGTCACGCTGAGCCAGGATGCGTCCGCATATCTGCAGAACATGAATTCGACCGTCACGACCCGCACTGCGCTTGCCGCCAAGCTGTTCGGTCCGCTGTCGGCACAGATGTCCTACGCCGTCAGCTATGAAAGCAGCCCCCCGGTTGGGCGGGTGACGACCGATACCACCAGCCGGGCGTCGCTGGTCTACGCTTTTTAGTCATTCAAGCACGATCCGTTCGCCCTGATCGAACGGTGGTGGCTTGATGACTGAAATTCGGGCTAGACCGTCGGCATGGCCCTGTCCTCCACCGAAACCGCCGCCGTCGAACACGTACACGCTGCGCCGATGCTCGACCGGACGCTGGCGTGGGCGGCGGTCAACAGCGGGACGGGCAACCTCGCCGGACTGGCCAAGGTGGCGGACATGCTGACCGATACCTTCTCCACGCTCCCCGGCGAGGTGGCGCTGGTCGATCCCGCGCCGGCAGAACGGGTCACGATCACCGGCGTGGTGGAGCCGATCGCCCATGGCCGCCACCTGCACCTGAGCGTCCGGCCACACGCAGCGGTGCGGATGCTGTTCACCGGCCACATGGATACCGTCTATCCGGTCGATCATCCGTTCCAGAGCATCGCGACACTGGCCGACGGACGGATCAACGGACCCGGCGTCGCCGACATGAAGGGCGGACTCGCGACGATGCTGGCCGCGCTCGAAGCGGTCGAGGATAGTCCGCTTTCCAGCAACTTCGGCTATGATGTGCTCATCAACTCGGATGAGGAAACGGGCTCCTTCTCGTCCGCTGCCCTGTTGGCGGAACTGGCGCGCGGCAAAGTGGCCGCGCTGACCTATGAACCCGCCCTGCCCGACGGCAGCCTGGCCGGTGCACGCGCGGGAACCGGCAATTTCTCGATCGTCGTGCGCGGTCGCAGTGCGCACGCCGGGCGCAATCCCGACGACGGACGCAACGCGATCGTCGCCGCGGCCGACCTGGCAGTGCGGCTGAAAACGGTCCACGGGCCCCGCCTGTCGGTCAATCCGGCGCGGATCGACGGCGGCGGCCCGAACAACGTCGTCCCCGACTTCGCCATCCTGCGCATCAATTTCCGTCCCGTCACCGCCGAGGACGTGACGCGCGCGGGTATCCATATCGACTCGGCCGTGGCGATCGTCGCCGCGAAACACGACGTTCAGGTCGCGGTCCACGGCGGCTTCAACCGCCCGCCCAAGCCGATCGATGCCGGTGCCGAAAGGCTGTTCGGACTGGTCCGCGACGTGGGGGCCGATCTTGGCATCCCCGTCGCCTGGCACCCCACCGGCGGGGTGTGCGACGGCAACAACATCGCCGCCTGTGGCGTACCCGTGGTCGATACGATGGGGCCGCGCGGCGGCGCGATCCATTCGGCGGACGAATTTCTGATCCCCGAGAGCCTGCCCGAACGCGCCGCCCTGTCGGCCGTGACCATCCTGCGCCTCATCGAGAAAGGCCTCAATTGACCCCCGCCTCGACCTACGTCATCCGCGCGGCGACCGATGCCGACCTGCAACCCCTGTACGAAATGGCCAAGCTGACCGGCGGCGGCTTTACCAACCTGCCGCCCGAGAAGCCCGCGCTTAGGGCCAAGCTGGAGCGCAGCCACGCCGCCTTCGCGCGCGACACCGACGGGATCGACGACGACCTGTTCGTGCTGGTGCTGGAGAACACCGCGACCGGCGAAGTGCGCGGCACATGCCAGATCTTCACCCAGGTCGGCCTGCGCTGGCCGTTCTACAGCTATCGCCTGGGCATGATGAGCAAGCACAGCGCCGAGCTGGGCCGCACGTTCCGCGCCGAGAACCTCAGCCTGGTCAGCGACTTGGAGGGGTCGAGCGAGGTGGGCGGGCTGTTCCTGCATCCCGGCGAGCGCGCCGGTGGTCTGGGACTGTTGCTCGCGCGCAGCCGTTACCTGTTCATCCGCAACCACCGCGCCCGCTTCGGCGACCGCGTGCTCGCCGAATTGCGCGGGATCATCGACGAGGCGGGCGGATCGCCGTTCTGGGACGGGGTCGCCGGGCGCTTCTTCGGGATGAATTTCCAGGACGCCGACCAATTCAATGCCGTCCACGGCAACCAGTTCATCGCCGACCTGATGCCCAAGCATCCGATCTACACGGCGATGCTGTCGGAAAGCGCGCGCGCCGTCATCGGCCTGCCCCACCCGAACGGCCGCGCGGCGATGAGAATGCTGGAAAACGAAGGCTTTGCGTACGAGAATTACATCGACATATTCGATGGCGGGCCGACGATGACGGCCCGCGTCGATCAGGTGCGAACGGTGCGCGAGGCGCGCGACATGGCGGTCACCGCCATCGCCGAAGGTGGTGAGCCGTCGCTGATCGCGACCGGTCGCCTCGCCGACTTCCGCGTCTGCCTGGGCGACGTGGGCGACGGCAGCATCGACCCGGCCAGCGCGGCGGCACTGAACGTCACGGCGGGATCGACCGTCAGCCACGTGGCGCGCTGATGCCGCTGGTCGAGATCAACTTCGACGGAATCGTCGGACCCAGCCACAATTACGCGGGACTGAGTCACGGCAACCTCGCCGCGACGCGCAACGCCGGCAGGACCGCATATCCGCGGGCCGCGGCGTTGCAGGGCATCGCCAAGATGCGCGCCAATCTGGCGCTGGGGCTGACGCAGGGGATATTGCTGCCCCATCCGCGGCCGGATCATGCGTGGCTCGCCAGCCTGGCGACAACCTATGCCGATGCCCCGCCGCATCTGAAGGCGCAGGCGCTGTCGGCATCGGCGATGTGGGCGGCCAACGCCGCGACCGTTTCGCCCGCGCCCGACACGGCCGACGGTCGCTGCCACCTAACCGTCGCCAATCTGGAGACGATGCCGCATCGCAGCCACGAATGGCCCGCGACGCTGGCGCAGCTGCGGATCGCATTCGCCGACCCCAGCTTCGCCGTCCACCCGCCCGTACCCGCGCCGTTCGGCGACGAGGGGGCGGCGAACCACATGCGTCTCGCCTCGGCACACGGCGCGCCGGGGATCGAGGTATTCGTCTATGGCGAGAGTGGCGGTCCGTTCCCGGCACGGCAGCATCACGATGCCAGTGCCGCCGTCGTGCGACGGCATGGCGTCACCCGGGCGCTGTTCGTGCGCCAGTCCGACGCGGCGATCGCTGCGGGCGCATTCCACAACGACGTCGTCGCCGTCGCCAACGAAACCGTGCTGTTCGCGCACGAACAGGCGTTCGAGCACCGTTACGCCGTCTACGCCGAACTGCGTACGCTGCTGCCACAGGTCGAGATCGTCGAGGTCCCCGCCGCCGCCGTCAGCCTGGCCGACGCCATCGCCTCCTATCTGTTCAACGCCCAACTGGTGACGCTGCCCGATGGCTTGATGGCATTGATCGTCCCCGGCGAGGTCCGCGACACGCCGGCGGTGTGGACGTGGCTGCAGGCGCATGTCGCGGGCAACGGTCCGATCCGCCGCATCGCGGTCGTCGATGTTCGCGAATCGATGGCCAATGGCGGTGGTCCGGCCTGCCTGCGGCTGCGCGTCGTCGCAGACCCGGCGCGGGTCGATCCGCGTTTCCTGGTCGATGAGGGCAAGCTCGACAGGATCGCGGCGGTCATACAGACCCACTGGCCAGAGGCGATCGCCTTCGACGCGATCGGCGACCCGGCGCTGGTCGCCGGCATCGAGGCCGCCTACCGGGCCTTGCTGGAATCGCTCGATCTTGTCGGGTTAATTGACAGGTAACCATGATCGCAAACGGGAAAACGGCGGTTTTCCGGGCTTGGCCCGCGGTTTGCTTCGTAGTGCGTCATGTGGCTCAAGATCCGTCGCCTGTTCACGATCAAGACCAAGTTCGAGGCCTATCTGGTCATCTATGGCCTGGGGCTGGGCGCGGTGGAGCGCGGGGTCCACTATCTGCAGCAATATCCCGGCTGGGGTGGCTGGCTGTTGTTCGCCGCGTGTCCGGTCGCCGTCTTCATGGCCGGCGGACGCGTCCTCGACTCGCTAGAACACGGCCGCGACGGCAACTGAAGCGGTTCACTTGGGACACGCTTCGCGCTATGCTTCGTGCATGGCGAACGGCAACATCCTCCACCGCTGGTTCCTGGCGCATCCCGAAAGCGTCGACGAAACCTTCATCGAGCATTTCGGCGTCGCGAGCCGCTTCGGCGTGAAGATGGTCGTCGGTGGCCTGGCGTGCATGGTCCACGCGGTCCTGCCCAACGCCTTCGTGCGGACCGGCAGCAACACGGTGAAGGGCCTGTACTCCGAAATGGTGTCGCGCCAGCCCGGCGCCCGGCGACCGGCCTATGAAGAGCCCGAGTGGCGGCCGGAGTACGAGATTTAAGCACCCCCCCGTCGTGCTGAGCGAAGTCGAAGGGCATGAGTCTCATGT